>NZ_JBFBLD010000001.1:0-1411339 GCF_040702445.1 Microbacterium sp. NPDC080005
GGTCACATTCCGAACCCGGAAGCTAAGCCTCACAGCGCCGATGGTACTGCAGGGGGGACCCTGTGGGAGAGTAGGACACCGCCGGACTTCTTTCGATCGAAAGCCCCGACCAATGCTGGTCGGGGCTTTCGTGGTTTATGCGCGCGATCGTCGATCGCGGCCCCTCTCCGATAGACTGGTCGGCTCCGCTCTCGGAGCGGAAGGACCGGTCATCGTGGCCCACATCGACGTGCAGAGCGTTTCTTTCACGCTCCCTGACGGGAGCCCCCTTCTCGACGAGGTCGGGTTCCGTGTCCCATCGGGATCGACGACCGCACTCATCGGGCAGAACGGCGCCGGCAAGACGACGCTGCTCCGCATCATTCGCAGCGAGTTGCGCCCGCGCAGCGGGGCGGTCACGATCGACGGGTCGCTCGGCGTGATGGATCAGTTCGTTGGGCACGGTGAGCCTGGCCAGACTGTGCACGACCTCCTCATCAGCGTCGCGCCGCGGCGAATCAGCAGCGCAGCACGAGAGCTCGAGGACGCCGAGAACGCCCTCATCGAGGCGGACGACCTCGATGCTCAGATGCGGTACGCGGCGGCGATCGCGGATTACGCGGATGCCGGCGGATACGAATACGAGACCGTGTGGGACACCTGCACGGTCCAGGCCCTCGGCATCCCCTTCGAACGTGCTCGATACCGGGAGCTGATCACACTGTCCGGCGGTGAGCAGAAGCGGCTCGCCCTCGAAGCGCTGCTGCGCGGGACGGACGACGTCCTGCTGCTCGACGAGCCCGACAACTATCTCGACGTCCCCGGCAAGCGATGGCTCGAGGCGCGACTGCAAGAGACTGCAAAGACCGTGCTGCTCATCTCGCACGATCGGGAGCTGCTGGCACGCGCAGCCGACCGCATCGTGACCCTCGAGGCCGGCGCCGCCGGCAGCACCGCGTGGGTCCATGGCGGCGGGTTCGCGACCTATCACCGAGCGCGCGAAGACCGGATGTCCCGCCTGGACGAGCTCCGCCGACGGTGGGACGAGGAGCACGTGAAGCTGAAGAAGTTCGTCGCCGACATGAAGGCGAAGGCGGCGGCCAGCGACGAGTTCGCGTCACGATACCGCGCCGCGCAGACCCGACTCCGTCGGTTCGAGGAAGCGGGTCCGCCGGAGGAGCGTCCCGCCGAACAGAAGCTCGACCTGCGGTTGCGGGGCGCGCGAACCGGAAAGCGGGCCGTCGTCGCCGACGCACTCGAGCTGACGGGGCTCATGCGGCCCTTCGACCTCGAGGTCTGGTTCGGTGACCGCGTCGCCGTCCTCGGTTCGAACGGCTCGGGCAAGTCGCACTTCCTGCGCCTGCTCGCTGCGGGCGGTTCGGATCCTGACGCGCTTCTCGGTCACGTGACCTCCGCAGGTGCGGCGCTCGAGCACGTCGCGCACGCCGGCGTCGTCACTCTCGGGGCGCGCGTGGTGCCCGGGTGGTTCGCGCAGACCCATCAGCACCCGGAGTTCGCCGGACGCTCACTGCTCGACATCCTGCACCGTGGTGATGACAGGCGTCACGGGATGCCGC
The DNA here is from genome assembly GCF_040702445.1 of Microbacterium sp. NPDC080005. Taxonomy (NCBI): domain Bacteria; kingdom Bacillati; phylum Actinomycetota; class Actinomycetes; order Micrococcales; family Microbacteriaceae; genus Microbacterium; species Microbacterium sp. NPDC080005. Next base: position 1,557 of record NZ_JBFBLD010000001.1, read on the forward strand.
GGGATGCCGCCAGTTCGGCGCTCGACCGCTACGGACTCGTCGGCCAGGCCGAGCAGGACTTCGGGAGTCTTTCCGGAGGTCAGCAGGCCCGGTTCCAGATCCTGCTGCTGGAGCTCTCGGGCGCCACCCTGTTGCTGCTCGACGAGCCGACCGACAACCTCGACCTCGTCTCGGCGGAGGCACTCGAGAGGGCACTGGCAGCGTTCTCCGGGACGGTCCTCGCCGTCACGCACGATCGCTGGTTCGCGCGGTCGTTCGACCGATTCCTCGTGTTCGGCGAGGACGGGAACGTCTACGAGTCCGATGACCCCGTGTGGGATGAGCAGCGTGTCGTCCGCACCCGGTGAGCAGGCGGGGCAGTGATCAGGCCCCGACGGTAGGCTGGGACGGTGACCATGGAAATCGAGCTCGGCCGCGCCAAGCGCGCACGCCGGGCGTACGCCTTCGACGACATCGCCGTCGTGCCCTCGCGGCGCACGCGCAACCCGGAGGACGTCTCGACCGCCTGGTCGATCGATGCCTACAGCTTCGGCATCCCCGTCCTCGGCGCGCCGATGGACTCCGTCATGAGCCCGCGCACGGCGATCATGCTCGGCCAGCTGGGCGGCCTCGGGGTCCTCGACCTCGAAGGCCTGTGGACCCGGTACGACGACCCCGAGCCGCTCCTCGCCGAGATCGCCGCGCTCCCCTCCGACGGGGCCACGCGTCGCATGCAGGAGTTGTACTCCGCGCCCATCAAGCCCGAGCTCGTGCGCGATCGGCTCGCGGAGATCCGCGCGGCGGGTGTCACCGTTGCCGGAGCCCTCACGCCGCAGCGCACGCAGGACCTGTACGAGACCGTCGTCGCCGCCGGCGTCGACCTGTTCGTCATCCGCGGCACGACCGTTTCGGCCGAGCACGTGTCGAGCGTTGACGAGCCGCTGAACCTCAAGAAGTTCATCTACGACCTCGATGTCCCCGTCATCGTCGGGGGCGCGGCGACCTACACGGCCGCCCTCCACCTCATGCGCACGGGGGCTGCCGGCGTCCTCGTCGGTTTCGGCGGGGGTGCAGCCTCCACCACCCGTGCCACGCTCGGTCTCCACGCACCGATGGCGACCGCCGTCGCCGACGTCGCCGGCGCCCGCCGCGACTACCTCGACGAGTCGGGCGGCCGCTATGTCCACGTCATCGCCGACGGCGGCGTCGGCACGTCGGGCGACATCGTCAAGGCGCTCGCGATGGGTGCCGACGCCGTCATGCTCGGCGTCGCGCTCGCTCGGGCGACCGACGCCCCCGGGCGAGGCTTCCACTGGGGTCCCGAGGCGCACCACGCCAAGCTGCCGCGCGGCACCCGCGTCGAGGTGGGTCAGGTCTCGCCGCTCGAGGAGATCCTCTACGGTCCCGCGCCTGTCGCGGACGGTACGGCGAACCTCATCGGCGCGCTGCGCAAGTCCATGGCTACCACCGGGTACTCGGATCTCAAGGAGTTCCAGCGCGTCGAGGTCGTCGTCGCGCCCTACGCCTCGTCGCACTGATGACCTCCACCCCCGCCGTCGACGACCTCCCCGACGTCTTCCCGCCGACGCTGCGGGAGGTCATGACGCGCCCCTTCTGGATCGGGATGCTGGGCCTCGCCCTGCTGGTGGCGGGGGTCTTCGCCTGGCTCGGCCAGTGGCAGCTGGGAAACGCGATCGACACCGACCCGCCGCCCGCCGGGATGACGGAAGAGGTGCGCCCGCTGGGTGATGTCGTGGCACCGGGCGCCTATCTCGCCGAACCGCTCGTCGGCCAGCGCGTCGACGTGAGCGGCTCCTTCGTGGCGGGGGACTTCCGTGTCGTCACCTCCCGCTACGACGACGGCACCCCCGGATACTGGGTGGCCGGGCAGTTCCGCGTCGACTCGACGACCACCGGGGTCGACGGCCCGACCTCGCTCGCGGTGGCCGTCGGGTTCACGCCGGATCGGGATGCGGCGGATGCCGCGGCATCCGCGCTGAGCGACGCACCACCCCAGGATGTGACGCTCACCGGTCGCCTCATCTCCGACGAGGGTGCGAAGGAACCGCCCCGCGATGCCGACCCGTTCGAGATCGCCGCCATGTCGCCTGCGGCGCTCCTCTCGCAGTGGAGCGACATCGAGGGCCTCGACGTCTACCGCCCGTACCTCGTCTCCGCCGACCCGTTCGGCGGCCTGCAGCGGATCCACGCACCCGCGCCCACCGAGCTCTCCTCGGTCAACTGGCTCAACATCTTCTACGCCATCGAGTGGGCGGTGTTCGCCGGCTTCGCCTTCTACATGTGGTACCGACTCGCGCGGGACGCGTGGGAGAAGGAAGTCGAGGCCCTCACCGAGGACCCCGACGGCGCAGAGCAGCCCCCGGCGCGCCCGTAGACTGGAAGCCATGCCCGTTCAGCCCAAACTCGCCTCTTTCCCGGCGATCCGCGGCGCCCTGCGGTTCTATCAGATCGCGTCGATCATCACGGGTGTCGGCCTGCTCCTGCTGGTCGCCGAGATGGTCCTGAAGTACACGCCCATCCACGTCGAGCTCTTCGCCGGTGGGTCCGGCGGGCTGCTCTGGTTCGCGACCGCGATCCCGAGCCCCGACTGCCAGTGGTATTCGCTGTTCGTTCCGATGACCAACGAGTGCGACATCGTGTCGACCGGCGACGGCGTCAACATCTCACTGGCGATCCTCGTCGTGCACGGCTGGTTCTACGTCGTGTACCTCTTCGCATGCTTCCGCGTCTGGAGCCTCATGCGCTGGCGCTTCCCGCGTTTCATCGTGCTGGCCCTCGGCGGCATCGTGCCCCTCCTGTCCTTTTTCATGGAGGCGAAGGTCGCTCGCGAGGTCAGGCAGTACCTGGCCGCGCGAGAAGCCGCCGCATCCGCCCCCCTCGAAACCCCCTCGGAGACCCGGTGACAGAGCAGACCGAAACCTCCCAGCGCCCTGTGCTGGTCGTCGACTTCGGCGCCCAGTACGCGCAGCTGATCGCCCGCCGCGTCCGCGAGGCCGGCGTCTACAGCGAGCTGGTGCCGCACACCGCCACCGCCGCGGAGATCGCCGAGAAGAATCCGGTGGGGATCATCCTCTCCGGCGGGCCGTCCTCGGTCTACGAGGAGGGCGCCCCGCAGCTGGACTCCGCCGTCTTCGACCTCGGGGTCCCGACCCTCGGCATCTGCTACGGCTTCCAGGTCATGGCGAAGACCCTCGGCGGCGAGGTCGCGAACACCGGCCTCCGGGAGTACGGCGCAACGGATGCCACGATCGTCACCGAGAACGTCCTGCTCGACGGGCAGCCCGTCGATCAGAACGTCTGGATGAGCCACGGCGACCAGGTCAGCGCCGCTCCCGATGGCTTCGAGGTCCTCGCCCGCACCGCGGCGACCCCTGTCGCGGCCTTCGCGAACGACGCACGCAAGCTGTACGGCGTGCAATGGCACCCCGAGGTGAAGCACTCCGACCACGGCCAGCGCGTGCTGGAGAACTTCCTCCACAAGGCGGCAGGGCTGCCCGCGGACTGGAACAGCGACAACGTCATCGCCGAGCAGGTCGAGAAGATCCGGGCGCAGGTGGGTTCCGGTCGCGTCATCTCCGCGCTCTCCGGCGGGGTCGACTCCGCCGTCTCCACGGCCCTCGTCCACAAGGCGGTCGGTGACCAGCTGACCGCCGTCTTCATCGATCACGGACTGCTCCGCAAGGGCGAGCGCGAGCAGGTCGAGAACGACTATGTCGCGTCGACCGGCGTGCGCCTGATCACCGTGGACGCGCGCGAGACCTTCCTCGACGCCCTCGCCGGTGTCAGTGACCCCGAGCAGAAGCGCAAGATCATCGGCCGCGAGTTCATCCGCGCCTTCGAGAAGGTGCAGTCGGATCTCATCGCCGAGGCAGCGGCCGACGGCGACCCGATCGGGTTCCTCGTGCAGGGGACGCTGTACCCCGACGTCGTCGAGTCCGGCGGTGGTGCCGGCACGGCGAACATCAAGAGCCACCACAACGTCGGAGGACTCCCCGAAGACCTGCAGTTCGAGCTCGTCGAGCCGCTGCGCACCTTGTTCAAAGACGAGGTCCGCGCGATCGGCCGTGAGCTCGGGCTCCCGGAAGCCATCGTCGGACGGCAGCCCTTTCCGGGGCCCGGCCTCGGCATCCGCATCGTGGGTGAGGTCACCGCTGATCGCCTCGAGATCCTGCGTGACGCCGACGCCATCGCCCGCGCGGAGCTGACGAAGGCGGGGCTCGACGGCGAGATCTGGCAGTGCCCCGTCGTGCTCCTCGCTGATGTCCGCTCGGTCGGTGTCCAGGGAGACGGGCGGACCTACGGGCATCCGATCGTCCTCCGACCCGTCTCGAGCGAGGACGCCATGACGGCGGACTGGACCCGTCTGCCGTACGACGTGCTCTCGAAGATCAGCAACCGCATCACGAACGAGGTGCGCGAGGTCAACCGGGTGGTGCTCGACGTCACGTCGAAGCCCCCGGGGACCATCGAATGGGAGTGAGTCACGGGGGACATCCCCGTGACCGGGTGCGGAGCCAGCTCTTGACACAGCGGCTCCGCCGCGTCCAGAGTGAGGCCGGGCCTCTGCCCCTTACTGCACCGCCGTTTGAGGAGGGGGTGAGGCGTTGATCGAGCGTCCGCGTACACAGCCGTACGCGCAGTTCGTGCTGGCCGTCTCGGCCCTGATCGTCGTGCTCATCCTGGGCACGATCGACAGCAGCCGCATCACGCCCCTTCTCCTCACCGGCTTCGGGGTGATCGTCCTCAGCACCGCAGCGATGACGGCGGTCTGGCTCGTTCAGCCGACGCGCCACACCGCGTGGCTGGCCGCCATCCCTCTTGCCCAGATCCTCGCCTGCGTCCCGCTGCGCGACGCCGGCGTGGAGACCCTCCCCGCGGCGGGCCTCCTGGTGATCTTCCCCCTCGGCTGGCTCGCGTTCGCGTTCCCGCCGGCGACGGTCGTCGCCGGCGTCGTCCTGACCGCTCTCGGGCCACTGATACAGGTGATCAGGGACGGTGGATTCCGGGACGCGGCCGACATCGTGTCGGTGATCGCGCTCCCGATCATCGCGGGGCTCATCGCCGCGACCGTCAGCTTCATCGCGCGCGACCTCGCGAGGATGCGAGCGCACACGGATGCCGTGTCGGATGAACTCGACCACGCGCTGCGCCTGTCGGGCCGCGACACCGCCATGCTCCGCGCCACCCTCGACGCCACCGACAACGCCGTCGCGGTCTTCGGTCCCGACGGGCGTCCGATCCTGCTGAACGCCGTCGCCGCCGAGATCAGCGGGCGCTCCGGCATCGAGGAGGTCGATCGCGACGGCTTCCTCTCGGTCATCTGGCGCGCCGATGCATCGATGCCCGCCGAAGCCACCTCGGCCGATTTCGTCGAGCGCGTCCGCTCGGGGGATTTCGCCGCCCCGCGGACCGTCGAGTTCGGCGGTGATCCCCGCCGCGTCCTGCAGGTCATCGTGCGCCCGGTCGTGGCGGGTGGTGAGGAAGTCGGCATCGTCATCGTCGGTCAGGACGTCACCGAGCTCGTGAACGCGGTCGAGGTCCGCGATCGGTTCCTCAGCACCGTCGGTCACGAGTTCCGCACCCCGCTCACGGTGATCCTCGGCCACACCGACATCGCCCTCATGAACGGATCGGCGGAGACGGAACGCTGGGAGGCGGTCGAGCGGTCCGCCGAGCGCTTGTTGCGGCTCGTCGAACGCCTCATCGCCGCCGGTCAGACGACGCGCGATGTGGAGGCGCGTTCCGGGGCCTCGCACGTCGGCCCGGTCGTCAAACACGCGATCTCGGAGGTCGCCGCCCGTGCGCGTGACCGCCGCATCCACATCCAGCTCGGCCCGATGCCGGAGCGCGCGGCGCGCATCGCCGTCCGCGACCTCGCCTCGATCCTGGAGGAGCTGCTGCGCAACGCAGTCGAGTTCACCCCTACGGGCGGTGGCGCTGTCGTCGTCTCCGCCTACGAAGAGGGGCGCGAGATCGTCGTGACGATCGCGGACGAGGGGGTAGGGATGACGGAGCAGGAGCGCGCACACGCGTTCGATCGCTTCTACCGGGCGCCCTACGCGCACGACGCGGCGATCCCCGGGACCGGCATCGGGCTGTCCAACGCCGCATCGCTGGCGGAGGCCTACGGTGCCACTGTCTCCCTCGAGGCTCACGCTCCACGCGGCACGGTCGCCGTCCTCCGCCTGCCGTCCTGACGCTCCGCCGCCACAACGACGAAGGCCGCCCGGTCTCCCGGACGGCCTTCGTGTCGCGTGCGTGTCAGTCGTTGCCGCGCAGGATCGCGATGATGCGCAGGATCTCGACGTAGAGCCAGACGACGGTGACCATGATGCCGAAGGCGCCGATCCAGCCGAACTCACGGGGGGCACCGTTGCGGGCGCCCTGCTGCACGAGGTCGAAGTCCTGCACCAGCGAGTACGACGCCATGAGCACGACCAGCAGGCCGATGATGAGGCCGAGGGGGATGCCGAAGATCTCCTGGCTGTAGAGACCGAAGGTCCCCTGCGTGACGCCCGTCCACATCAGGACGAGGTTGACCAGGCCGAACACCAGGTAGCTGACCATCGCGATCATGAAGATCTTGTTGGCCTTCTTGCTCACGCGGACCTTGCCGCTCGCGAAGAGTGCGAGGGTCACACCGACGACGACGAGGGTCGCGATGGTCGCCTGCAGGACGACACCCGGCCAGATGAACTCGAAGTAGGCGGAGATGCCACCCACGAACAGACCCTCGGCGGCCGCGTACGCCCAGATGAGGGCCGGGCGGACCTTCTTCCGGGACGTGAAGGTGATGACCATGGCCAGGACGAACCCGACCAGCGCGCCGATGATCCACGGCATGATCGTGAGGTCGGCGGGTTCCACCTGGGTGGGCATGAGCGAACCGCCGAGGGTCCAGAACCAGCCCACCAGAGCGGTGACGAGGAGGATGCCGAAGAGGCCGGCCGTCTTGACGACGGTGTCCTCGACCGTCATCCGGCCGGTGTCGGCGGACGAGGCGGTGGGAGCCGCGTACATGCCCTCGAGCTGAGCGCTCGCGGCGAGATCGGCAGCCTGGTGCGAGGCGGCCGAGTAGTTCGTCGGGGCGGCAGGGGGAGTCAGGCCGGGACGGCGCTGATCCTCCTGGAACACCGGATTGTTGAAGGCGAAATTGCCGGACGCTGCCATTGTGTGTCTCACTCCAAAAGTCGACTCACAGCGCTGTGCTGTCGATCCAGCGTATCGGACCGTGTTTCCGCGGGTGCGGGCATCCGCTGTGAGAGGACTATGAGGCCCCTGCCGCGGCTCATCCGGCCGATCGCGTCACGCTCGCTGGGTACCCTGACCCCATGCGCTCGAACCGTCCGCTCGTCATCGGTCACCGCGGAGCGCCGGGACACTTCCCCGAGCACTCTCGTGCGTCCTACGAGTTCGCGCTCGCTGCCGGTGTCGACGCCGTCGAACCCGACGTGGTGTTCACCGCCGACCGCATCGCGGTGATCCGGCACGAGAACGAGATCGGGTCGACCACCGACGTGGCCGACCATCCCGAATTCAGCGAACGTCGCACCACGAAGCTCGTCGACGGCTCCCCTCTGACCGGGTGGTTCACCGAGGATTTCACCTGGGCGGAACTCGCGACGCTGCGGTGTCGTGAACGGCTGCCGGGGCTCCGGCCGGCGAGCGCGGAGCACGACGATGCGCAGCCGATCCTGCGTCTGAGGGACCTTCTCGACCTCGTCGCCACCTCCGAGTCGAGCCGGGCCGGCATCGTCCTCGAAGTGAAGCACGCGACGTACTTCGCGTCCATCGGCTACGACGTGGCCGACCTCCTGACTGCTGAGCTGAAAAGCGCGGGATGGGATGCGGGTGCGCGGCCGCTCGTCGTCGAGTCCTTCGAGCAGCGCATCCTGCAGGATCTGCGGGACCGCGGCATCCGGGCCCGATACGTCTATCTGCTCGAGGCGGAGGGCAGCCCCTTCGACCTGGCCGCCCTCGACGGTGAGAACGCGCTCACCTACGCGGAGCAGCTCCGTCCCGCTGGGCTCGACAGACTCGCACGTGAGGTCGCCGGGATCAGCCTGGACAAGCGGATCGTCCTCGACGATCCGGCGGTCGTGGCAGATGCGCACCGGAGAGGGCTCGAGGTCTACGTCTGGACCTGCCGGCCGGAGAACCTGTTCCTCGACCCGGCGTTCCGCAGCGCGGGCGAGGACGCCGCCTTCGGCGATTGGGCAGGGGAGTGGCGGCGGATCGCGGACACCGGCGTCGACGGCGTCTTCGTCGACCACCCCGACCTCGGCGTGCCCTTCTTCTCCGGGCTCCCAGATGCCCCGCGGTAGAATGGATGCCGGTGCGTCAGCACCCCGTGTAACTACCTGATCCGTGGAGAGTCAAGGCGGCACGACGCCTCGTCTGCACGGAGGTCCTCACACATGCCCCTCACCGACTCGACGCCGGTGCGACCGGCCACGTCCGACAGCCCGATCCGCACCCTCGCGGCCACCGTCGGCATCGGCTACTTCGCGATCGCCCTGATCGCCCGACTGCCGTACGCGATGATCGTGGTCGGCGTCCTCACGATGGTCGTCGACGCCCGGGGATCCCTCGCCGTCGGAGGCCTCACCTCGGCCATGGTGGGTCTGGGGACGATCGCGACGGGCCCGCTCATCGGGGCGGCCGCAGACCGGTACGGTCAGCGACCCGTCCTCCTGCTCGCAACGCTCGTCCAGAGCGCCGTGCTCATCTCCCTCGTCGCGGTCGCGTACGGCGGCACCGCCGACGGCATGCTGCTCGCGGTCTCGGCGCTCGCCGGCGCGACCGCGCCGCAGGTCTCACCCATGTCGCGCGCCCGCCTGGTCGGTGCGATCGATCGGATGCGGCTCGAGGCGGGTGCTCGCGGCCGCCTCCAGGAATCGACGATGGGGTACGAGTCGGCCGTCGACGAGACCGTCTTCGTCTTCGGCCCGGTCCTCGTCGGCGTCATCGCCATCGCCGCGACCCCCGCCGCACCCGTCCTCGCCGCAGCCGGACTGACTCTCGTGTTCGTGACCGCATTCGCGTTGCACCCCACGGCGCGCACGGCCGGTCTCGCCGGCCACGTCGCCGAGCGGGAGCCCGCGCGGGCGGTCGCGCGGCCGGGCATCCTCGTCGCCGCGGCGGGTACGTTCGCGACGGGGCTGTTCTTCGGAGCCATGCTCACCTCGCTCACCGCCTTCGCGGAGGAGAGCGGGTTCCCGGAGCAGACCGGCATCCTCTACGGGATCATGGGCATCGGGTCGGCGCTCCTCGCGCTGGGGGTGGGCCTGCTGCCGCGACGATTCGCCCTGCCCTGGCGCTGGATCGGATTCACCACCGTGGTCCTGGCCGGCGCGATCCTCGCCGTGGGCGCGACGGGGGCGGTGTCGATGGGCTGGGCCCTCGCGCTCGCGGGCTGCGGTATCGGTCCGACGCTCGCGACGATCTACGCCCTCGCTGCCGCGCGGTCGCCTCGCGGCCGGGAGGCCACGGTCATGGCGGTGCTCGGCTCAGCCGTCGTCGTCGGTCAGGCGTTGGCGAGCATGGTGGTCGGTGCGCTCGCCGAGTCCGCCGGTGCCGCCGTGGCGTTGTGGGCGCCGATCGCGGCCGTCGTGCTCCTGCTGACCTTCGGCCTGCTCAACGTCCGGGTCGGTCGACGGGTTCCTCGGGAGGACACCTCGGCCCCCTAAGGTGAGCGGTATGACTGATGCCGGCATCGTCGCCGAGGGGGTGCGACGGTCCTTCGGGGACGTCCACGCTGTCCGCGGCGTCACCTTCCGCGCGCCCGAGGGTGCGGTCACGGGTCTCGTGGGGCCGAACGGCGCAGGCAAGACGACGCTGCTGCTGATGCTCGCCTCTCTCCTGGCGCCCGACGCCGGCACCATCCGGATCGCCGGGATCGACCCCGTGGTCGACCCCGGCGCGGCGCGCGCCAAGCTGGGGTGGATGCCCGACAGTCTCGGAGCGTGGCCGTCGCTGTCCGCCCGCGAGACGATCACGGTCACCGGCCGGCTCTCCGGTCTCGACCGGGCAGCCGCCGCCACGCGGGCATCGGAACTGCTCACCACGGTCGGTCTCGAGACTCTCGGCGACGCCCCCGCGAGGGTGCTCTCACGCGGGCAGAAGCAACGGCTCGGGCTCGCCCGAGCCCTGGTGCACGACCCCCGGGTGCTCCTGCTCGACGAGCCGGCCTCCGGTCTCGACCCGCAGGCCCGCATCGATCTGCGTCTGCTCCTGCGCTCGCTCGCCTCCGAAGGCCGCACCGTGCTCGTCTCGAGTCACATCCTCTCGGAGCTGGAGGAGGTGGTCGACGACGCCGTCTTCATGATGCGGGGCGAGACGGTCAGCTCCGAGCGCGTCGCCGCGGCCGCCGGTCGCGCCAGGACGTGGCGCATACGCCTCGCGGATCGGGATGCGACGTCCGCTGCGCTGCCCGTCGCACAGGCCCTCGGGCTCGACGTCGCGACCCTCCCGATAGACCGACGCGACCTCCTCGTGAGCTTCGCCGGCGATGCGGCGGCGGCCGAGGGGCTCGCAGCGCTCGTGTCCGCCGGCCTTCCGGTCGCGGAGTTCTCGGCGGCCAGCGGCATCCTGGAACACACCTTCCTCGACCTCGAAGGAGGTGCGCGGTGAGCCTCTCGCGCTTGTGGACCATCGCCCGCCTCGACCTGACCCAGCGGGTACGGACGATCTCCTGGTACGTCCTCCTCGGCGTCTTCGCGCTCCTCCTGGTCGGGACGACGGCGCTCGCGTTCCTCTCGTTCTCGGGTCAGGAGGATTCCGGCCCGGGCGTCTACTCGGTCGTCGTCTTCGTGACACTCCTCCTGGTCGTCCTCGTGTCACCGACCCTCAGCGGCAACTCCATCAACGGTGATCGGGATGCCGCGACCCTCGCCCCGTTGCAGGTCACCCAGGCGACGACCCGGGAGATCGTCCTCGGCAAGTTCCTCGCCGCATGGCTCACGGGACTCGCCTTCGCGGTCGTGGCCGTCCCCTTCCTCGTCATCGCGACCTTCGGCGGCGGCATCAACCCCCTCGCCGTCCTCGTCTCCGCCGCCGTACTCGTGGTGGAGGCGGGGGTCGTGGCGGCGCTCGGCACCGCGTTCAGCGGCATCCTCGCCCGGCCGCTCTTCTCCGTCGCGACGACCTATCTCGTGGTGGCTGCGCTGACGATCGGGACCCTCATCGCCTTCGGACTGCTCGGGTCGAGCGTCCGGACGGAGCGGGAGGACCGTTACCAGTCGGCTCAGTACGACGAGACCGGAGCGCCTCTCTGCGAGGACGGGTCCTCGACCTGCGCGAACGACCCCGAGGAGTGGGTCTGCGGCGATTGGGAGTCCACCTTCTCGGAGCAGCCGCGCTTCGACTACTTCTGGTGGATCCTGGCGGCGAACCCCTTCGTCATCCTCGCCGACGCGACGCCGACGACCTTCGATCGCTATGGAAACCCGGACGACCTCTTCGGGTGGACGAAGTACACGGTCCGCCAGGCGCAGACAACCCCCGAGCCCGTCAGCTCCTACAGCGACTGCGTCGTGCAGGACGACGCCCCGAATCCCGAAGAGATCATCGCATCGACCGTGCCGAGCTGGTTCGTGGGGCTCGGTGTTCAAGTCCTCGCCGCAGGCCTCCTGCTGTGGTGGGGCGGCGTCCGGACCCGTACACCGGCCCGCCGGCTTCCCGCGGGAACCCGGGTCGCCTGAGCCGCCGCAGGTGAGGATCCTCTCATCTGCGCATCTTCCTCTTGGGGAACCGTCAGGGGGTGCATAGCCTCCTATCAGCCTCGGCTGCGGCATCCGATCGGGTTCCGCCCAAGCCAGCCGAGCGCTCTTCCCAGAAGGAAAGGCGGTCCCCCTTGCACCGACGCATCCTGGCGGTTGCGGGCGTCCTCGCGCTCTCGCTGCCCACGACCGCGGCTCTCGCCGCCGCGCCGGACGGCGATCCTGCTGCGCGATTCGAGCGCAGCACGTCGACCGGTGCTCTCGACAGCGCCATCTCGGCGGCATCGATCGACCCCGACCGGCAGGTCTCGGTCGTCATCGAGATGGAGGGCGACCCCGTCGCCGTCGTCGAGGCCGAGGAAGGACGTTCGCTCAGCAAGTCCGAACGAACCGGGGTCAAGAAGGACCTGAAGGCGGCACAGGACGCGATCCGCGGCGGCATCACCCAGCGCGGCGGAAAGATCCGCGCGCAGATGCAGTCCGCATACAACGGCATCCAGGCCACGGTGCCGGCCGGGCAGCTCGACGACGTCGCGGCACTCCCGGGCGTCGTCGCAGTCCACCCCGTGGTGACCCACGAGCTCGACAACTCCGTCTCGGTGCCCTTCCTCGGCGTGCCGTCGGTGTGGCAGAGCACCGGGTACACCGGCGAGAACGTCAAGGTCGCGATCATCGACACGGGTATCGACTACACCCACGCCGGCTTCGGCGGCCCCGGAACGGTCGAGGCCTACGAGAAGGCGGCGGCGACATCCGCTCAGCCCGCCGACCCGAAGCTCTTCGGGCCGAACGCTCCGCGCGTCAAGGGCGGCATCGACCTCGTCGGTGACGCGTACGACGCGGGCGGCACCGGCGATGCGCTGATCCCGAAGCCCGATGCGAACCCCCTCGACTGCGAGGGTCACGGATCCCACGTCGCCGGGACGACCGGCGGGTCGGGTGTGACCGCGGACGGCAAGACCTACACCGGGCCGTACGACGAGACGACGCCGTCCGCCGACTTCCGCGTCGGGCCGGGTGTCGCCCCGGAGGCGGACCTGTACGCCGTGCGCGTGTTCGGCTGCGACGGCTCGACGGACGTGACCATCCAGGCCATCGACTGGGCCGTGGACAACGGCATGGACGTCATCAACATGTCGCTCGGCTCCTCCTTCGGTCGCGGTGACGACCCGAGCGCCGTCGCCGCGGCCAACGCCGTCGGCGCGGGCGTCGTCGTCGTGGCGTCGGCCGGCAACTCCGGGCCGAGCCCCTACCTGACCGGCTCGCCGGGCAGCGGTGACGGGGTGATCGCGGTCTCGGCCGTCGACAGCACCGCGTCCTTCCCCGGCGCCAACCTCACGGTCGGGGGCAAGAAGGTCGAAGCGATCAACGCCAACGGCGCCGCCCTCGACGACGTCGGCGAGCTGACCGCCGTACGGCTGACCGACGACCCCGCCACGACCGCCAACGAGGCGCTTGGATGCGCGGCATCCGATTACACCCGCGTCGGCATCACCGAGGGCGGCGGGCAGATCGCCGTCGTCCAGCGCGGCACGTGCGCGCGGGCGGCGAAGCCGATCTTCGGCCAGCAGGCCGGCGCCGCGGCGGTCGTCATGGTGAACTCCACGAACGACCTGCCCCCGTACGAGGGCGTCATCACGGAGAACCCCGATGACGGCACGCCGTTCGAGGTGACCATCCCGTTCTTCGGGGTCCGCCTCTCGGACGGCGCAGCCTTCACGAACGGCGCCCCCGTCACCGTGCAGGCAGCCGAGATCGCCAACCCGGCGTTCCGCGACTACGCCTCGTTCAGCTCGTCGGGTCCGCGCAGCGGCGACAGCTCGATCAGCCCCGACGTCGCGGCGCCTGGCGTGTCCATCTCGTCGGTCGCGGTCGGTACCGGCAGTGACTCGTCGGTGCTCTCGGGAACCTCGATGGCCGCTCCGCACGTCGCCGGCGTGGCCGCGCTGACCGTGCAGGCGCACCCCACCTGGGACACCGAGAGGATCGCCGCGGCGATCGTGTCCACCGCCGATCCGGACGGTCTCGCCGACGTCGACCCGACCCGTGGCGGTGTGGGACTCGTCGACACCGCACAGGCGGTGAACACGACGGTGACCGCCACCGGCGACAGCTTCCGCACCGACAGCGGTCGCGTGCGTGAAGCGGCGCTGAGCTTCGGATTCGACGAGTCGACGAAATCCCTCGGCGGCAAGAAGAAGGTCACGGTCCGCAACGACGGCAAGAAGAGCGTCACCTTCACGGTTTCCACGCAGGCGTCGTCGCAGTCGCTGAAGGCGAAGGTGACGACGGACACGAAGAAGGTGACGGTCCGCCCGGGTCGCACCGCGAGCGTCTGGGTCTCGATCTCGGCTCCCGCGTCGTCGGTACCGGGGTCGCTCAGCGCGGACGACCAGTTCTCGTTCTCCGAGATCTCGGGTGACGTCGTCTTCACCGCGCCCGGGTCGACGCTGCGGGTGCCGTACCTGCTCGTCCCGCGCTCCAACAGCGACGTCACTGCGAAGGGCAAGCTCACCACGCGTGGCCGTGTCGTCGACGCTGAGCACACGCTGGAGCTGCGCAACCGGAAGGGCGCTCTGGATGCCGCGGCCGATGTGTACACCTGGGGGCTGACGGACAAGAAGGATGCCCCCAAGGCCATCGCCGACACCGGGTACGACCTGCGTGCTGCGGGTGTGCAGTCGTTCGCGACCGCGAATGGCGGCAAGCTGGCGGTCTTCGCCGTCAACACGCATTCCCGGTGGTCCAACGCCGCCAGCAACGAGTTCGACGTCGTCATCGACTCGAACCGTGACGGCACGCCGGACTGGGTGGTGTTCTCGTATGACTCCGGCGCCATCAGGACCGGCTCGGTCGACGGTGTCGCCGAGGTGTTCGTGCAGAACGTGAAGACCGGCGCGCTCGCGCCGAGCGGGTACCTCGCGCAGGCTCCCACCGACAGCAGCACCATTCTGCTGCCGGTGAACCTCGCCGATCTGAAGATCACCGGGCCGTTCGACTACACGGTGCAGTCATTCAGCCTCACGACCGACGGCAGCGACGCGTTCACGGGGACGGCGACGTACAACCCGAACGATCCTGCGATCACCAACGGGCAGTACGAGATCGTGCCCAAGGGCGGTGACGCCTCCGTGACCGTCCGGACCGATGCCTCCGCGTACGCATCTCAGGAGCCGCTGGGTGCGATGGTGGTGGTCGTCGACAACGAGTCGGGCGCCGACGAGGCGCTGCTCGTCCCTGTGAAGTAGAACGAGTCAGGGAAGGAGGACCGGGGAAAGAGAACCGGTCAGGCGGAGGGGCGGTGCGTCAGCGGACGCGCCGCCCCTTCGGCATCCGCCGTCAGCGTTCGCAGAGGCGGGGTTCGTCGCCCGTCCCGAAGCGGTAATCGAAGGTCCGGCCGTCAGCCCGGACGATGACGCGGTAGCCGTCGACGACCGCCTGCGTGTAGGACATGCCCGGTGCGGGACAGCCCAGGGATCCGTCGGAGAACTCGACCCGCTCCGACGACACGAGGGTCGGGTCCCCGTCGACGCCGCGACCGGTCAGATCGGCCATGATCGCCGCCCACTTCGCGGGTGGAAGCTCGGCGGGAGAACCGGTCGGGCCGAGTGGTGCGGGACTCGCCGTCCGGAAGGGGGGACGGAGGGACGATGTGCTGTCTCCCGGGGACGCGGGCATGGACGTTCCTTCCGTCGCGCAGGCTGTGAGCGTGAGCGCCGCGAGCAGTGTCGCAGCGACGAGAACGGGGCGTGGTGCGCGCATGAGGCCTCCTGCCTGCGACGTTACGCCGATCGAGGGCCCCGGGGGAGGCCCGGACGCATAGCCTGAAGCCATGAGCGTCACCCCTGGCCGCACCGCCCTGGAGGTCGCCGACTGGCGCCGCCGGGTCTTCGCCCTCTACGCCGCTGTTCGTGCCGACGAGGATCCTCGGGATGCCCATGCGCAGTGGCGAGCGGCGCGCGACGACCTCTTCGCGCGGCATGCCGCCAGTCCGTTGCTGCCCGAGGATCGCGAGGCCTTCGCGGGGTTGCCCGTCGCGCCGTACGACCCGGACTGGCGCTTCGAGGTGCCGCTCCGAGAGGCCGAGCCGGGCGGCTTCGAATTCCCGACGGGAACGGACGGCGTCGTTCCCTTCGAGCGCATCGCGGTCGTCGACCTGCCGGATGTCGGCACCCTCGACGTCTGGCGGCTCACGACCTACGGCGGGGGAGTCTTCATCCCGCTCCGTGACGCGCTCGCCGGCTCGCCCGGAGGGACCTACGGGGGCGGTCGCTACCTGATCGACACGATCAAGGGCGCCGATCTGGGGACGGATGCCGTGGCAGGCACGATAGTGCTCGATCTCAACTTCGCCTACAACCCGTCGTGCGCGTACGACCCCGCGTGGGCATGCCCGCTCGCGCAGCCAGGGAATGTGCTCGCCGTCGAGGTCCCCGTCGGCGAGCGTTACACGGGTGGGTGACTGCGCATGTCCGCAGCAAACGCCGGTGAGGTTCTCCGATACGTTGGGGGAGCCGGCTGCACGCCGCCCCGCCCCCTCCCATGGAAGAACCGGTGACGCCGATGACCGCCTCTGAACTCGCCACTGCATCCATTCGAGGCGCAGTCACCGTGAGCGATGTCGGCTTCGGCGCGGCTCAGCTGGGCAATCTCAACCGCACGACGACGGACGAGGAGTCGACCTCCGCGGTCCGTGCCGCGTTGGCGGCAGGGGTGTCGTATTTCGACACCGCCCCGCACTACGGGCTCGGGCTCTCCGAACGGCGACTGGGACGAGCACTGACGGGCGTCACGCGGGACGACATCGTGCTGTCGACGAAGGTCGGTCGCCTGCTCGTCGACAGCCCTGAGACGGCGGGTCGTCAGGATGACCAGGGCTTCATCGTGCCGGCATCCGTTCGCCGCGAGTGGGACTTCTCGGCCGACGGCGTGAAGCGTTCCATCGAGGAAAGCCTCAACCGTCTGGGCACCGACCGTATCGACATCGTCTATCTGCACGATCCCGATGATCACGAGGACCAGGCCATTCGCGAGGCGCTCCCCGCCCTCATCGACCTGCGCGAGCAGGGCGTGGTGCGCGCGATCGGCGCGGGGATGAACCAGTCGGCCATGCCGGCCCGCTTCATCGACGCGCACGACCTCGACGTCGTGATGCTCGCGGGTCGTCTGACCCTGTTGGACCAGTCGGGACTGGTCGACCTGCTCCCGGTCGCGCTCGAACGCGGCGTCGCCATCGTGGCCGCGGGCGTCTACAACTCCGGGCTCCTCAGCTCGTCGGAGATCCGGGCCGATGCCCACTTCGACTACGCGCCCGCGTCGGCGGGCATCCTCGCCCGCGCGCAGCGACTCGCTGAGATCTGCCGTGGCCACGGCGTCGACCTGCCCGCTGCCGCGGTCCAGTATCCCCTGCGGCATCCCGCTGTCGTCTCCGCCGTCATCGGCATGCGCAGCGTCGCCCACGTGGACAGCAGCATCGAACGGCGGACGGCGGAGATCCCGGACGACTTCTGGGCAGAGCTCGACGCGGAGGGCATCGCTCCGGACCTCGTCCGGGCAGGCTGATTCATCTTCATCGAGCGTCTCGACGCGACGGCGGGAGTCGAACCCGCTGCACATCCGGTATGACCCGGTGCCCGGGACCACCCGGACCGCCGCGATGCGCCCACGCTAACCCGGAGTTCCGACCTTCGGTCGACCGATGACCCGGGATGACGACCTGTGTCATCCTGTGACGCGCTCAGCCCTTGGCGGTCTTGTCCTTTCCGCTCTTGGCCGAGTTGCCGTTGCTGTTGCCCTTGCCGGACTTCTTCTTCTCGCCGGAGACGGCGGAGTTGTCGGGGGCATGCCCCTTGGCGTTCTGATTCGCGTTCGATCGGGCCTTCTGACCGGGGTCGTCATCGCTCGCGGACGTGTCGCCTGCGCTGTCGTCGGATGCGGGTGCCGCGGGTTCCGAGGGTTCCGCTGGAGCATCGACATCGGCAGAGGTGTCCGCGTCAGACGTGCCCTCTGCCGGCTGATCGACCGTCACGACGGCAGGGGCGGGGTCCTCATCGGCGACGAGGTCCGCGGGAGCGGGCGTCGTGGGGCCGGTCAACGTCTCCGCCGGCGCTGGGCCGGTGCCCGGTGCGCCGCCGGCCCACAGCGCCCCCACGAGGATGAGGCCGACGGCGACCACGCTCGCCGCGCCGGTCAGGATCCACACCCGCGCGCGCCGCAGGCGCCGCCCCGAGCGCAACCCCCTGCGCGACCGGACGAGATCGTGCTGCGGGACCGTCATGTCGGTGTCGGTGTCGGCGTCAGGGACGGACGAGATCGGCTCGATCGAGGCGGCGGCGGGGACGTCGAGCGCCTGCGTCTCCTGATCGAGGGTTGCGGCGGCGGGCCGTTCGGGACGGACGATGTCGCGCGGGAGCGACCGCGCGCGTGCTGCCACCTCCGCCGCGGTGGGGCGATCAGCGGGGTCGCGCGCGATCATCGACGAGAGGAGCTCCGACCAATCGGGACCGAGCCACGCCGGGATCTCGGGCGTCTCCACGAGCCGCGCCATGACGCGACCGATTCCCGACGCCTCAGGGAAGGCGCGGTCGCCCGTGATCGTCTCAAGCAGCAGCAGACCGAGCGCGTAGACATCCGCGGCAGGCCCCGCGGGCTCGCCTCGCACCTGCTCGGGAGCGAGGTAGGCGGCCGTACCGATGACCGTGCCCGGGCTCGTGTGCCTCGTGCTGTCGGCCAGGTAGGCGACGCCGAAGTCCGCGAGCTTGGGCCAGTACCGGCGTCCCGGCGTCGTGGCGGCGGCCAGAAGCACGTTCGACGGTTTCACGTCGCGGTGGACGATCCCGGCGCGGTGGACGGTGTCGAGTCCCGCAGCGAGTTCGATCGCGATGCCGGCCGTCTCGGCGGCATCCAACGGTCCGTCGTACAGCGCAACGGCCAGGGACTGCCCCTCGACGAACTCCATGACGAGGTACTCCGGCTGGCCCGGCACGATCTTCGCGTCGAACAGCGTCACGAGCGACGGGTGATTCAGGGAGGCCAGCAGCGACATCTCCGTGCGCGCGCGGGGCGGGATGGCGGGATGCTCCGCTTCGGTACGCATGATCTTGATCGCCACCGTGCGTCCCAGGATGACGTCGTCCGCACGGTAGACCCGCGCCATGCCGCCCTGACCGACGCACGCACCGAGAACGTAACGCCCGTCGAGCATGCCCGCGGTGACCGGTTCGACGGGCGGTTCGGTCACGGCCACTCCTGCGGGATGCTTCGGGCTGCGGCGGGCCCGTCGGGATGTCGCCTGCGGTGCGACAGTCCGACCGTAAGACCTCGAACGAATCAGGTCTGGCGGCTTGACTCCGGTGCTGATTGGTGCATGCGGCGCGCTGAGCGATTACGACCACGCCGCCCCGAGCGCAAGGGGTGCGTTCGGTCAGCGTGGGCGCGGTTACGGTGCCGCCATGCCATCCTTCGCGCCGCTGCGCCCCGCGGCCCAGGCCCCGCCCCGTCTCCGCCGTGCGAGCGGGGACATCTCCAGGGCACGACGGCTGATCCGCGCGTCCCGCCGTCGGCGCGGCGGTCGCGTGGCTCGTGGGTGTGCACCCGACCGTGGCCGAAGACGCGGTGGCCTGGATCTCGGTCACGACGGCCGGGCCGGCGTCTCGTCGGATCTGCGGAAGGTGCAGTCGTCGTCTCGACTCGTGCTGACGGCGAGGGCGTCCGAGCGGCGTCTCTCGTGAGTTTCCGGACGGCACATGCCTCGACGGTGCTCGTGGTCGCCTTGTGGGCCGCCCTCGTCGTCCCGCTCATCACCTGGGCCGCTGCGCTCGGATCACCGCTCGCGATCGCGTTCGCCGCGGCGAGCGCGCTCACGTGGGTTGCGGGCGGGAGGGCCCTTGCGCTGTGGTTGCGTGCCTCGGCGCCGCAGCGGGTTGCGCCGGTCGGACACGGCGCGCAGCCCTACCGCATCGCGCTGCTGGTCTGCGTCTGCGACGACCTGGACACCTCGGCAGTGGTCCACAGCGCCCAGCAGGACATCCCGGTCGATGTCGTGCTGCTCGACGACTCCCGCGACCCGGATAGGGCGGCTCGGGTCGACGCGCTGGCAGCTGCGCGAGGGTGGGTCGTCCTCCGGCGGGCCGAACGATCCGGCTTCAAGGCGGGCAACCTTAACGCGGGGATCGCGGCGTTGCGCGGACGCTACGACGCGTACCTCATCTGCGACAGCGACGTCGTCCTGGAGGCGAGTGTTGCGCGGGTGTGCAGCGCGGCGTTGGCGGACCCGGCAGTGGCCGTCGCGCAGGCCTCGCCGGCGGCATCCCCCGGAAGCAGTCCATTCGCCCGCTATTTCGGTCCGCTGCTCGCCACGCATCTCGGCGTCACACGTCGCGGACGCGGTGCGCACGGGGTGACCGCTTTCCTCGGCCGCGGTGCGCTCGTACGAGCCGCCGCGATTGCCGACGTGGGCGGCTTCCCCGAGGCTGTCGCTGAGGATCTTGCGATGACCGTCCAGCTTCGTCGTCGGGGCTGGCGGATCGTCGACGCCGATGTCGCCTTCGCGGAGGACTACCCGATCGACTATGCGGCGTTCCGTGTGCAGCTGCGGAAGACGGCCGAAGGTGCCGTCGAGTTCCTGCGGCATCCCGGACGGATGCGAGGGCTTCGACTGCGGGAGGCCATCGACCTGTCACTCGAGACGGCGCTCGTTCCGGTGACCGCGCTGGCCGGCGCGGTGATACTGCTCACCGGCGCGGCTCTCGTCGGGCTCGACACGCCTCCGCCGGTGTGGGGGATCTTCGTTTCCGCCGTCGCCGCCGCGATGCCTCTGCTGCCAGAGGCGCTGCGTCGCGCGCGCACCCAGCGCATCGCGGCCGGAGCGGTCTTCGGTCTCGCCGCCGGTCTGCTCTACGCCTCGACGACGTTCGTCGTGCTCGCCGCCGTGATCCGGACGGGCCTCGGACGACGGGCGACCTTCTGGGTGACACCCAAAACACCGTCGCGCCGAGGAGTGAGCACGGTGCTGCGAGATGAGCTCGTGCTCGTCCCGCTTCTCGTCCTGGGCGCCGTCGCTGCCTCCGGTTCGGCCCTGTCGGCCGCGGGGCCGGTCATGCCCGCGGTCGTGGCCGCGGTGTTCGCTTCGGGGATGATCAGCGGCCGGGTGCCCGCCCGCATCGAGGCGCCCCTCGCTCCGCGCCGTCCCCGAGGGCGGGGCGACGCGCGGCGGCGCAGCACCGAGGCCGCAGCCACCCTCGGTCCTCCGCGGACGCTCACGCGATAGACGGATACGACGACGCGCACGCGGGCGCAAGGGGGGCATCGCAGCGGCGCCCGCGCGGTTACGGTGCCCGCATGCCCTCGTCCCTCCCTCGTCGGACCGCGGCCCAGATCGCGCTCCGCGTGCGTCGCGCCGGCGGTGACGTCTTCACGGCGCGACGGCTGATCCTCGCGCTCAAGACTGCCGTCGCGGCGGCGGTCGCCTGGTTCTTCGCGCCGCTCGTCCCGTTCGCCGACGCGGACTACTCCTATTACGCGCCCCTCGGCGTCCTCGTCAGCATGTATCCGACCGTCGCCGACTCGGCGCGAGCCGGCATCCAGTCGCTCATCGGTCTGGCGTGCGGCATCGCGGTGGGCTTCGGCGGTCTTGCGATCGTGGCCTCGGGGGCGCCGGGAGTCGTCGCCGTCGGGGTTGTGGTGCTTGCCGGTGTGGCGGTCGGCGGTATCCGCGCCCTCGGGGTGGGGCGCGACTGGGTCGCTTTGGCGGGGCTGTTCGTGCTGCTGCTGAGCAAGAACGACCCCGACGGGTTCTCGTCGTCCTATCTGGCGACGATGGCGTTCGGCGTCCTGGTGGGTGTCGTCGCGAACTACGTCCTCGTGCCGCCGCTGTACCTCCAATCCGCGCGGGACCGGCTGTCGGAGCTCCGGGCCGCGGTGGTCACGGCCCTCGATCGGGCGGCGGATGCGGTGGCGAAGGGTGAGCCCGACAGAGGCGCCCTGATCGAGGACGGCGAGGCGCTCGCCGAACTGTCCATAGAGGTGTCCGCCGATGTCGACGAGGCGTCGCGTTCCGAGCGGGCGAACATCCGCGCGCGTGGCGTCGGCGGCGTGCACGACGAGAACTCCCATCGATGGTGGGGACTCGAACGAGCGACGTATCTCGCCCGCGACATGCTCGACGTCCTCGGGCAGCAGGACTGTCTCGACGAGCGGCACGGCGACCCGGAGCTGCTCGCCGCGGCGATGAGGTCCGTCGCCGAGCAGCTCGCGACACCCCCGGGCGATGCCGAGACCACGGCGAGGACTGATGCCGCTTGGCGCGCCATCGATGAGTACGCGGCGTCTCTCCCCGCAGCGCACGAGGCCGCCGACGAGCACGATCAGCCGGGATTGTGGCTCGCGGCCACGCTCGGACGCATGACCGACGTCTCGCGGCGGGTCTCGGCCGCGCTGGTCTGAGCGAGGTTGCGATGCACAGGAGACTCATATGAGAGTAGGGGCATGACCATGGTGGAGGGGGACGCGGCCGCGCGCGAGGCGGCGCGACAGCGTGCGCTCGAGGAACTCGACATCCTCGACCAGCCGACGGACGAGCGGGTCGATCGGGTGACCAGGCTTGCCCGCGAGGTGTTCGGTGTGCCGATGGTCAGTGTCACCCTCCTGGACGACGACCGGCAGTGGCGCCTGTCGGAGCAGGGCTTCGGCGGCGAGCGCGAGGCGCCCCGAGAGGGGTCCTTCTGCGGTGCGACCGTCGAGCGCGGATCGCTGCTCGTCGTCGAGGATGCGGCATCCGACGAGTCCTTCCGGACCAGCCCGTTCGTCGTCGGTGATCCCCACCTGCGCTTCTACGCAGGGCAGCCGCTGGAAGCCCCGGGCGGCGAGCACATCGGAACTCTGTGCATCCTCGACACGAAGCCGCGCACACTCACTGAGCCGCAACGCGAGCTGCTGCGCGAGATGGCGCTGTGGGTGCAGTCCGAGATCGCGCGGGAGCACGAGTTCGATCGGGCGGGTGAGGTCCAGCGCGCACTCCTGCCCAAGCGGACCCCCGAGCTGGCAGGATTCACCCTCGCGGCTGACGCCGTCGCGTCGGGCTCGGTGATGGGCGACCTTTACGACTGGTACCTGCACCAGGGCCGTCTGCGCCTCACGCTGGCCGACGTGATGGGCAAGGGGATCGGTGCCGGCCTGATCGCCGCGGGTGTGCGCGCGTCCTTGCGCACGGCGCGCGACCGTCCGCTCGTCAGTGCGGTCGAAGACCTCGACCGCCAGGTCTCGGAGGACCTCGCGGACCTCCACATGTTCGTGACCGCGGTGGTGGCCGACGTCGACGGTGAGACCGGTGACGTCGAGCTCGTCGATGCCGGGCACTCGCTGTCGTTCGTCGTCCGCGCCGACGACACGTGGGAGCCGGTGCGGTCGACGGGGCTGCCGCTGGGTATGGGCATCGATGACTCCCGCGCGTCCGCTCGGCTGCGGCTGGAGCCAGGGGATGCGCTGCTGTGCTGCAGCGACGGTGTCCTCG
This sequence comes from Microbacterium sp. NPDC080005, assembly GCF_040702445.1. Classification (NCBI taxonomy): domain Bacteria; kingdom Bacillati; phylum Actinomycetota; class Actinomycetes; order Micrococcales; family Microbacteriaceae; genus Microbacterium; species Microbacterium sp. NPDC080005. Next base: position 24,786 of record NZ_JBFBLD010000001.1, read on the forward strand.
ACATCCTCGACGTCGACGACCCCTTCGGTCAGGTGCTGCGCGCCCTCCGTGAGCGCGGTCCGGCGGGCGCCGTTGCGGAGGGGATCGCCCTGGCTCGGGAGCGGAAAGCGCCGGACGATGTGACCCTGATGATCGTACGGAGGGATGCGTGACCGGACGCTTCCTCGCCATCCGCATCCTGGCGCTGCTCTCGGTCCTGCTCGGACTCAACTACGTCGTCTGGCGGTGGCTGGCCTCCGTCAACTGGGACGCGTGGTGGATCGCCGTGCCACTGGTCGTCGCGGAGACCTACAGTCTCGTCGACACGGTTCTGTTCGCCGCGACCATGTGGCGGGCGAAGGAGCGCCCGCGGCCCAGCTCGCCGCCGCAGGGGACGGTCGACGTCTTCATCACGACCTACAACGAGCCGATAGAGATGGTGATGGCCACGGCCCTCGCCGCGAAGCGCATCACCTACCCGCACCACACCTGGATCCTCGACGACGGCGCGCGCGACGAGCTTGCTCGCGCCGCGGAGGCGGCCGGCATCGGGTACCTCACCCGATCGGCGGATTGGGCGGACAAGCCCCGGCACGCGAAGGCCGGCAACCTGAACAACGCCCTCCTGCAGACCGACGGCGAGTTCCTCCTCATCCTCGATGCGGACCAGGTCCCGGATCCGCTCATCCTCGAGAACACCCTCGGATACTTCGCCGACGATCCGCAGGTCGCCCTCGTGCAGACCCCGCAGTGGTTCGTCAACGTCGGCGAGGCCGACCCGCTCGGAAGTCAGGCGCCCCTGTTCTACGGGCCCATCCAGCAGGGGAAGGACGGCTGGAACGCGGCCTTCTTCTGCGGTTCCAACGCGATCCTCCGACGCGATGCGCTCATGCAGCTCGGCATCGTCGGCTACGTGCGTGACCTCGAGGACTCGGTCTCGACGGCGCTGAAGACCTCCCAGCGGATGCTGCGACGCGCCGCATCCGATCGGTCGCTCACCCCCGACGTCGCCGCCGAGGTCGGCCGCCTGGGCGAGGCGGTGCAGCGGGCGCGCGCCGAGCTCGCGCTCGGTGCTCCCATCGCGGAGATCACCGCGGCGGTGCACGGGGAGATACAGGAGGCATCCGGTCGCCTCGTCGAGACGGATCTCGCCGGCATCCGGGCCGATGTCGCAGAACTGGCCTCCCTCGCCGTGCAGCGCGACGCCGAGCTCGACGCGTTCGTCGTGGACGACCGTGCCCTCGAGTCGCTGTCGGTGCGGGAGCTCTCTCCGCTCGGGACGATCGCCGCCGTCGACGCGCTCGTCGAAGCGGTCCGGGTGGACCGGCCGGGCGAGGCGCAGCCCATCCAGCCGCTCGCGACGATCTCGGTCACGGAGGACATGGCCACGGCGATGCAGCTTCACGCGCTGGGGTGGAAGAGCGTCTACCACCACGAGATCCTCGCGCACGGCCTCGCACCCGAGGATCTGCGCACGATGCTGAAGCAGCGACTGCGGTGGGCGCAGGGCACGATGCAGGTCCTGCTGCGCGACAACCCACTGCGCAAGAAAGGCCTCTCGGTCGGCCAGAGGCTCATGTACTTCGGCACGATGTGGAGCTACCTGAGCGGGTTCGCCGCGGTCATCTACCTCGCCGCGCCCATCATCTACCTGCTGCTGGGGGTCCTGCCCGTGACGGCATGGTCCGTCGACTTCTTCGCGCGCTTCCTGCCCTACTTCATCGTCAACCAGATCCTCTTCGTGGTGGTCGCCAAGGGGATCAAGACGTGGCGCGGTCAGCAGTACTCGCTCGCGCTGTTCCCCGTGTGGATCGCGGCGTGCGTCACGGCGTTCGCCAATGTCGTCCTCGGCAAATCGCTCGACTTCGTCGTCACGCGCAAAGACGGGCGCGCCGCGGGCGGACCTCCCTGGCGCCAGATCTGGCCGCAGCTGACGGCCATGGTGCTGCTCGCCATCGCCGTCGTGGTCGGGATCGGCCGCGTCATCGTCGGCACCGCGGACGGCACCGGCACCCTCGTCAACACACTCTGGGTCGGGTACGACCTCGTCGTGCTCAGCGTCATCATCCAGGCCGCGCGTTATCGGGGGTTCCAGGAGCACGACCCGCCCCTCGCCGCATCCACCCCATCCGCCGATCAGAAGGAGCCCCCGTGGACCTCACCGTGACACCTGCGACCGGATACGCGGTCGTCGCCGTCGCCGGACGACTCACCGCCCCGGGCGTCGCGCGCTTCCGCGCCGCCGTGGATGACGCGATCGCCGCCGCCGGCGCGCGCGTCGTCGTCGACCTCTCCGGCACCGCGTTCATCGACTCGTCGGGGATCGGCGCGCTGATCGGCGGGTTGAAGGCGGCGCGGCTCGCGGACGGGGACCTGCGCATCGCGGCCGTCCCCGAGGCGGTCGCGCGCGTCCTGACCCTCACGAATCTCGACCGCGTCCTGCGGGCGTACCCGGACGCGGAAGCCGCGTTCGATGGGCGCTGAGACGGTCGTCCGCGAGGTGTCCGGGCCCGCCGACCTGTCGCTCGTCGATGCCGTGCACGAGGCGCTCGACGACATGTGGGAAGCGGTGCCCGACGTCTCGGACGAGGATCGGATGCTGTTCGCTCTCGCCGTCAGCGAGATCGCCACGAACGTCGTCGAGCACGCGACCGGCGAGCAGGAGGCGACCGTCTCGATCCGGCTCTCCGTTGCTGCGGACGAACTCGTCGCCGTCATGTCCGACGACGCCGACCCCGCGCTGATCCGGCTCGACCGGGTGAGCATGCCGGACGCGGATGCCGAGTCCGGACGGGGGCTGGCGCTCGCGCTCGCCGCGCTCGACGAGCTGCGCCACGAGGCCGACGACGGCAATGTCTGGGTCCTCCGGCGGGAGAGGCGCTCGCCCGGCGCCGACTGAGCGGGATGGATGTCCGTGGGCGAACGTAGACTCGAAGGGACATGAGCGACTCCATCAAGCCCGTGATCGTCGGCGCCGGAGCGTCCCGTCCCGCCGGCGATTCCCGACCCGACGAAGACCTGCTGGCGGGTCTCAACCCGCCGCAGCGCGAGGCCGTCACCCATCGGGGCTCCGCCCTGCTGATCATCGCCGGCGCGGGTTCGGGCAAGACGAGTGTGCTCACCCGGCGCATCGCCTCGCTGCTGCGTACCCGTGAGGCGTACCCGAGTCAGATCCTCGCCATCACCTTCACGAACAAGGCTGCGGGCGAGATGCGCGAGCGGGTGCGGCAGCTCGTCGGAGAGAGCGCGCAGGGCATGTGGATCTCGACCTTCCACTCGGCCTGCGTGCGCATCCTGCGGCGCGAGGCCGACCAATTCGGCTTCACCAAGAGCTTCACGATCTATGACTCCGGCGACTCGCGGGCTCTCATCAAGCGCCTCGTCAAGGAGCACGAGGGCGACTCGTTCGGGTTCACCCCGGCCGCCGTCCAGGGGCGCATCTCGAAGCTCAAGAACGAACTGGCGGATGCCGAGTCCTACGCCCGCCAGGCGAACATGAGCGATCCCGCCGAACGGGTCTTCGTCGACATCTTCGCCGACTACCAGCGGTCGCTGCAGCGGGCGAACGCGTTCGACTTCGACGACCTCATCGCGCAGACCGTCTACCTGTTTCGTGCGTTCCCGCACGTCGCCGACGTCTATCGCAAGCGGTTCCGCCACATCCTGGTGGACGAGTACCAGGACACCAACCACGCCCAGTACGCGCTCATCCACGAGCTGACCCGGCCCGTCGTCGGCAAGGCCGGTGACGCGTTCTCCAGCGGCGGCATGATGATCTTCGAGCCCGACGAGGCGCCCGAGATCGAGGGTGCATCGCTCACCGTCGTCGGCGACTCCGACCAGTCGATCTACGCCTTCCGCGGCGCAGACATCCGCAACATCAGCGAGTTCGAGCGCGACTTCCCGGGCGCGAAGGTCGTGCTGCTCGAGCAGAACTACCGGTCGACGCAGAACATCCTGTCGGCCGCCAACGCGGTCATCGGCCACAACTTCGACCGCAAGGACAAGAAGCTGTGGACCGACGTCGGCGACGGCGATCCCATCGTCGGCTTCACCGGGTACTCGCAGCACGACGAGGCGCAGTTCGTCGCGGACGAGATCGAGGCCCTGCACCGCAAGGGCGTCGACTACGCGCAGATGGCGGTCTTCTACCGCACCAACTCGCAGTCCCGTGCGCTCGAGGAGATCTTCATCCGCTCGGCCGTGCCCTACAAGATCATGGGCGGCACCAAGTTCTACGAGCGCGCGGAGATCAAGGACGCCCTCGCCTACCTCGTCTCGGTCGCGAACCCCGCCGACGAGATGGCGGTGCGCCGCATCCTGAACAAACCCCGCCGCGGCATCGGCGACGTCACCGAGACCGCGATCGCCCGCTATGCGGCATCGGAGGGGATCACCTTCCGCGACGCGCTCGCGAACTCTTCAGCTCTCGGCGTCGGCGCCAAGGTGCAGAAGGCCATCGCCGAGCTCGACGCCGTGCTGGCCGAGGCGTCCGAGATCATGCTGCCGAGCTCCGGAGAAATCGCGCCGTCCACCTCGGTGACCGAGGGCTTGCGCGTCCTGCTGAACAGGTCGGGGTACTACGACGCGCTCCGCATGTCGAAGGACCCGCAGGACGAGGCGCGCGTCGAGAACCTCGACGAGCTCGTCGCGGTCACGCGGGAGTTCGCCCGCAACAACCCCGACGGCACACTCCTGGACTTCCTCACCGAGGTGACGCTGGTGTCGGATGCCGACGACCTCGACGACGCGAGCGGTTCTGTCTCGCTCATGACGATGCACACCGCGAAGGGCCTCGAGTTCGACGCCGTGTTCGTCACCGGTGTCGAGGAGGACCTCATCCCGCACCGCATCTCGGCGGGGGAGCCGGGCGGACCGCAGGAGGAGCGGCGGCTCTTCTATGTCGCGCTCACCCGCGCCCGCAAACGGCTGCACCTGTCGCTCGCGATGACCCGTGCCCAGTTCGGCGAGGTGTCTGCAGCGATGCCGAGCCGTTTCCTGCAGGAGATCCCGCACGAGCTCATCGACTGGCGACAGTCCCCGGGTGACGTCAACTCCCGCGGTGGCACGCAGTCGCGCGCCCTCAACGGTCGCTCCGGCTCGCGATTCGGCGGCTCGAACCGCTACGGCGACGACCTCGTACCGCTGCCGCCCCGCGAGAAGTCGGACTCGCTCGCGAAGTTCGCGAACCGCATCCCGGCGAAGATCCGCGACAACGGCGACATGGAGCTCTCGGCGGGCGACCGCATCCGTCACGATGACTTCGGCGAGGGAAAGGTCGACATGGTGACCGGCGAGGGAGCGAAGCGCGTCGCACACGTGCGGTTCGACAGCGCCGGTCCGAAGAAGCTCCTCATCAAGGTCGCGCCCATCACCAAGCTGTGAGGCGCGACCCGCGACCTGCATCCCGCGTACCCTGAAGCAATGGCTCTGTTCTCCCGCCGCCCGAAGAAGGACTCCGACCCCCAGGGGGAGGTTCCCGTCGACGCGCAGGCCGACGTCGACGAGGTCCAGCAGGACGTGAGTGCGGCGGTCGCTGCCGAGCAGGCCGATGAGGCGGATGCCGAGCCCGTACCGCACGTGCCCATCTCGGTCTCGACCTACGGGAAGCCGGTTCCGCGACCCGCCCCCGAGCCTCAGCCTCTGCCGAAGACCCCCGAGACGGCGCCCGCTGCGAGCGAGAGCCGTCCGGGCATGCCCGACAACACGCTGCTCGCCGCTGTGCTGTCGGAGGTCCCCGAGGAGGTCGACAACGCCGCGATCCTCTCCGTCATGCGGCAGGCCCTGCAGGGCACCCTGTACCTGCGCATCCTCGGCGACGCCCGCGCGCAAGCGGCCGCCGGCGAGCCGCTGCGACTGGCGATCTCCATCGTGGGTGACAAGAAGTTCCTCCTCGCCTACACCGGTGCGGCCGCGCTGCAGGCCGGTCTCGGCGATGAGGCCCAGAGCACCTCGATCCTGGGCCAGCCCGCACAGCGTGTGCTGCGCAACGTCATCGACGCGGGCTACGACGGCATCGTCTTCGACCACGCAGGACCCGGTCGCCGCATCGTCCTGCCGACGGGCCTCATCCAGCGCAGCCTCGACCAGGGCGACCCGGAGTTCACGATCAAGAACCTGCTCGCCGGACCGCGGACCGCGGACACCGCCCGGGCCGTCGTCGACGCGCTGGTCGCGCGGGGCGCCTGGATCGCGGCAGGACCCAGGCCGGACGGTCAGGGCATGGGCGTCGCCGAGGCGCGCTCGGCCGAGGGCGGGCGCTACCTGCAGGTCTTCTCGCACCCGCTCGAAGTGCTGACGCTGCGTCGTGAGGACCAGCCCATGCCGCTCACGGCGGCGCAGCTGGGTGCCGCGCTCAAGAGCGAGCCCGGCCTCGACGGCTTCCTCATCGATCCCGCGGGACCGTGGATCCGGATCGAACGCTCCGAGCTCGACGTGCTCATCACGATCGCCGACGCGGCCGAGACCGTCGACGCCGCGGCTGACACCGACCAGGACTAGCAAGCCCCTGTCCCCACCCGGAGTCCGCGCCTAGGGTGGGCGCATGGCGTCGGAGCGGATCACCCTGCAGCTGCCCGGAGGCAGGGAGCTCTCGCTCTCCAGCCCGAACCGGATCGTCTTCCCCGAACCGGGGATCACGAAGCACGAGCTGGTCGAGTACGTCCTGGCTGTCGAGGCGCCGTTCCTGCGCGCGAACGGGCACCGCCCGGTCTCGCTGGAGCGGTTCCCCGACACCGTCGACGGCGACAGCTTCTTCTCGAAGAACCCGCCCAAGGGCACGCCCGACTACGTCGATCAGGTGATGTGCACCTACAACAGCGGGCGTCGGCATCCGCAGGTCGTTGTCGGCGAGATCGCCGCGGCCGTGTGGGCGGTGCAGATGAACACGGTCGTCTTCCATCCCTGGGCCTCGCTCGCCGCCGACACGGACAATCCCGTCGAGCTGCGCATCGACCTCGACCCGCAGCCCGGAACGGACTTCTCGGATGCCGCGGCGGTCGCGCCGGTGCTGCGCGAGGTGCTTCGCGAGGCCGGGCTCGAGCCGTGGCTCAAGACGAGCGGCAACCGCGGCATCCACGTCTTCTGTCCCATTGAACCGACGCACGAGTTCCTCGACGTGCGCCATGCGGTGATCGCAGCGGGGCGCGAACTCGAACGGCGGATGCCGGATCGTGTCACGACCAACTGGTGGAAGGAGGAGCGCGGAGAGCGCATCTTCGTCGACTTCAACCAAGCGAACCGCGATCGCACGATGGCGGGGGCGTACAGCCCGCGCGCCCTGCCGGGGGCGACCGTGGCGACACCGATCACGTGGGAGGAGCTCGCCGACGGTGTGGATCCCGCGGCGTTCACCGTGCGGACCGTGCCCGACCGTCTGGCCGCGACCGGTGACCCCTGGGAGGGGTTGCAGGACGCGCCCGGCCGGATCGACACGCTGCTCGAATGGTGGCAGCGCGATCTCGAGGCGGGTCTCGGCGAACTGCCCTTCCCGCCCGAGTTCCCCAAGATGCCGGGGGAGCCGCCGCGCGTGCAGCCGTCCCGCGCGAAGAAGGACTGACGCTCAGCCTGCGGTGCGCGGCGTGCCCGCCGTGACCGTGTCAGCCTTCTCCTCTATGGGCTGCTTCCGTCGCGCCCACCGGGCGGGCGTGTTCGGCCCGTCCCAGACCTGGATGATGCCCCACGCGGCAGCGGTGAGCGGAACCGCGAGGATCGCGCCCACGATGCCGCCGAGCACGGTGCCGATGGTGAGGGCGATGAGGACCGCGAAAGCGTGGAGCTTCATCGATCGGCCCATGAGGAACGGCTGCAGGAAGTTGCCTTCGAGCTGGTTCACCGCCACGACGATGACGACGACCCAGATCGCTGCGACGAGGCCGTTCGTCACGAGGGCGACCAGCGCCGCCAGGATCCCGGCGACCGTCGCTCCGACGATGGGAATGAACGCGAGGACGAACACGAGTGCGCCGAGCGGGAGGGCGAGCGGGATCTGCAGGACCAGGAGACCGATCGTGATGCCGATCGCGTCCACCGCCGCAACGGCCGCCGTTCCCCGGAGGTAGGCGCCGAAGGTCTGCACGGCCTTGTGGCCGACTCGTACGGCGCGCTGGTAGTCCGATCCGCGGAAGGGGCGGATGAGGAACTCCCAGAGCTGCGGGCCGTCCTTCAGGAAGAAGAACAGCGTCACGATCATCAGGACGAGCCCGGTGAGGAAGTTGGCGACCGCGCTGACGCCGGCGAGAGCTCCGGAGCCGAACTGCGCGCTCGTGAGGAAGTCGGTGGCCGTGCCGACCCATTCGTCGATCTGCTTCTGGTCGATGTCGAACGGCAGCGTCTCGGCCCAGGCGAGGACGCTCTGGAATCCGTCCTGCGCTTTGCTCGACAATTCATCGAACTGGTGGCGGACGGCATCGACCACGAGCCAGCCGATTCCTCCGAGAACGACGACGAACGCCAGCAGCGTCAGGATGGTCGCGAACACCGAGGGGATGCCGTGCCGTCGCAGCCACCCCATGAGGGGCGCGGCTGCCGAGGCGATGATCAGTGCCAGGAGCACCGGGATGACCACCACGGTGAGCTGCAGCATCCCGAGGATGAGCGCCGTCGCGATCACGCCGACGATGATCACCTGCAGCGACCGGGTCGCGAGGGTGCCGAAGCCGTCGGACCACATGCTGCCGGGCTTGCCGGCTGAGGTCACCAGCAACGGCTTGTTCTCATCGGGTCGCACCGTGCGGGAGGAGGAGAAGAACAGGCCCATGCAGCGACCCTATCGACCCGCTGTCTCCGGTGAGGGCCCTTGACTCAGCTGAGGACGTCGGCCAGGTCGTACGCGGTCACGGTCTCGAGCTGGTCGAACGTGCACGAGCGGGAGTCGCGGTCGGGACGCCACCGCTGGAACTGCACGGTGTGGCGGAAGCGGTCGCCCTCGAGCTGGTCGTAGGCCACTTCGAGCACCCGCTCGGGTCGCAGACGCACGAATGAGGTGTCCTTCGAGGCGGTCAAGCGGGATCGGTCGGACTGGCCGGTCACCGCGTCACCGGCCTCGTCGCGGACGACCAGCGGTGCGAGCTCGTCGATCAGTTCGAGCCTGCGGGCGTTGCTCCACGCCGCCACGCCACCCACCTGATGCAGGTGCCCGTCGCCGTCATAGAGCCCGACGAGCAGCGAGCCCACTCCCTGACCGCTCTTGTGGATGCGGTAGCCCACCGCGACGACGTCGGCCGTCCGGGCGTGCTTGATCTTGAACATCGTGCGCTTGCCGGGTGCGTAGGGAAGGGCGAGAGGTTTCGCGACGACGCCGTCGAGACCCGCGCCCTCGAACTCGGCGAGCCAGCGTTCGGCGAGCGACGCGTCGGTGGTCGTCCGGGTGAGGTGGATCGGATGCGGCACACCGCCCAGCAGGTCTTCGAGCTGTGCGCGGCGCTCGGAGAACGGTGCGTCCCGCAGGTCGCGGTCGCCGCGGGCGAGCAGGTCGAACGCGACGAACATGGCGGGGGTGGTCTCGCTGAGCATCGCGACGCGGGAGGCGGCGGGGTGGATGCGCTGCGACAGCTGCTCCCACTGCAGTCGCTGCGAACCCCGCTCGCCGTCGGCGACGACGATCTCGCCGTCGAGCAGGCATGGCTGCGGCACGAGACGCGAGACGGCGTCGACCAGCTCGGGGAAGTAGCGCGTCAGCGGCTTCGACCCGCGCGAGCCGATCTCGACCTCGGACCCGTCCCAGCCGATGAGGGCCCGGAACCCGTCCCACTTCGGCTCGTAAAGCAGGCCCCCGGCGGTCTTCGCCGGGTCGGGGATGCCGGGGACGGACTTCGCGAGCATCGGCGCGGGGATCTCGTACATCCCCTCATCCTGCCCGCCCTCCTGGCTGGGGGGAACGGGTCAGGCGAACGCGCTCACGCCGGTGATGTCACGACCCAGCAGGAGCGCCTGCACCGACTCGGTGCCCTCGTACGTGTGGATCGCCTCGATGTCGGCCATGTGCTGCATCACGCCGTTCTCGAGCAGGATGCCGTTGCCGCCCAGCAGGTCCCGAGCGGTCGCGGCGACCCGGCGTGCGGCACGCGTGTTGTGGAACTTCGCGAGGGACGCCTGCGTGGGCCGGAGGCCGCCCGCGGTCTCGAGTTCCGCGAGGCGTCGACAGTAGAGCTGCATCGCCGTGAGGTCTTCCAGCATGTGGGTGAGGCGCTCCTGCACCATCTGGAAGCGGGCGAGCGGCTTGCCGAACTGCACACGCTGCTGGGCGTACTGAAGTGCGATCTCGTAGCAGGCAGTGGCGTGGCCGAGAGCCGACCAGGCGACGCCCGAGCGGGTCGCGTACAGGACCGTCGACGCATCTTTGAAGGTCCGCGTCCCGGGTAGGACCGCGTCGACGGGCACCCGCACGTCATCGAGAGCGATGAGGGCCTGGTGGATGCCGCGCAGCGACGCTTTGCCGGGAATGACGGTGCCGGTGTAGCCGACGCGGTCCTGCTCGACGAGGAAGCAACGGACGGCCCCGTGGTGCTCGTCGCCCTCGGCGTCGACGCGGGCCCAGACGAAGGTGACCCCGCCCGACGCGCCATTGCCGATCCACTTCTTCGCGCCGCGGATCACCCACTCGTCGCCCTCCCGCCGCGCTGTCGTCTCGAGCGACACCGAATCGGATCCGTGATCGGGTTCGGTGAGGGCGAAGGCAGCGGGCACTTCGAAACGCGCGATCGCCGTCAGCCAGCGCTCCTGCTGGGCCTCGCTGCCGAACAGGGTCAGCGTCCGAAGGGCGAGTCCACCCTGCACGGCGAGCACGGTGCCCAGCGATCCGTCGCCGCGCGAGACCTCCATGTTCACGAGCCCCGCGGCCAGTGGCGAGAAGCGCGCGAGCCGAGGGTGGTCGATGCCGTCGTTGAGCAGATCGAGCTCACCGAAGCGCCGGGCGACGTCGAGTGGGTACTCGGCGGTGTCCCAGGCCTCCCGCATCCGGTCGCCGATCTCGTCGACGAAGCGCTGCGCCCGCTGCCAGACCTCACGGTCGGCGGCCGGGATGTCGGCGAAGACGGCGTAGTAGTCCGTGTCGAGACGGCCGAGCACGTCGTACCGGCCGGAGGCGCCACCGGGCAGGGGAGTGGTCATCGCGCCAGGATACGCCCGGTTGAGATTCAGTTCCACTTGAAGTGGAACGGCGTTTCAGTGGCACGGAGTCAGCGCAGAGACCCCAGCCGTCTGGCCACCTCGGCAGGGGGCATCCGTCGGGGGAACGTCGCCACGACGATGTCGTCGCCGGACGGCGGTTCGGGGTCCGGGTGGACGCCGAACCGGCGCAGCAGCTCGTCGTACGCGGACTCGAGGACCGCGGCGGGCACGTGCGTCGAGCCGCGGAGCAAGCGCCGCAGGACGTGGTTGTGCACCGCCGTCACCGCAGCGGCGAACGCCACCGCATCGACGGGGTCGAGCCCGGGGACGGACCGCCGCAGGTAATCGTCGAAGAGCCGCTCGTACCGGAACACGGTGACGATCTCGCGATCGCGGAGCGAGGGGACCTGGCGGACGACGGCGTAGCGACGGCGCGCGACCTCGGGGTCGTCGGCGAAGTGGCGGAACACCTGCACGGACGCCTCGCACACAGCCGCCCACGGATTCTGATGGGGATCAGCGAGATAGGTTCGCAGCTTCTCGAGCAGGACCTCGTGGTCGGCGAAGACGACGTCGTCCTTGCCACCGAACTGGCGGAAGAAGGTCGACCGCGAGACGCCGGCCGACTGGGCGATCTGCTCGACCGAGGTCTGCTCGTAGCCGTGCTCGGCGAACAGGGCGAGCGCGGCGGCCACCACTGTGCTGCCCGTGGGACGGAGGTCGTCGGCCATGGACGGAAGCCTAGTGCGACGGACTTCTGTCAAGGCCTGTGCCCTCGGCGGTGCGACACCGTTGACTCGGCGCATGTCGTCCCTGTGGAAGCAGCATCCGTCCGAGTCCTCCGGCACCCCCTTCGCCCCCGGCAGCCGGCACGAGGTCGTCGTCGTCGGGGCGGGGCTCACCGGTCTCGCGACCGCCTACGAGCTCGCGCAGTCGGGTGTCGACGTCGCCCTCGTCGAGCGCGGCGGGATCGGCGAACTCGCCTCGGGGTCGAACACCGGCAAGGTGTCCTTGCTGCAGGGCACGACGCTGTCGTCGCTGCGTTCCGGGCACCCGGCATCCCTCGTCCGCGCCTACGTCGACGCGAACCGCGACGGTCTTGCGTGGATGACGGGCACCGCCGAGCAGCTCGGAGTGCCGCTCACGTCGCGCACCGCCTACACCTACGCCCAAGGGGACGAGGGACGACGCGCGATCGTGAAGGAGTACGACGCCGCTCGAGAGGCGGGTCTCCCCGTCCGGCTCGCGGACGACGCCGAGCTCCGCGAGGCCGCCGTCCCGATGGTGGCGGCCGTCGCGCTCGACGACCAGCGGGCGATCGATCCGATGCAGATGCTCGCGGCTCTCGCGGACGCGTTGGTCGCGGCGGGCGGCACCCTGCACCTCGGCGTCCACGTCCGCGGGGTCAAGGTCTTCCCGGAGCCGCGGGTGGAGACCGACCTGGGCCCGCTCTTCGCCTCGCAGGTCGTGGTGGCCACCGGCATCCCGATCCTCGATCGCGGTCTGTACTGGGCGAAGGTCAGCGGGATGCGGTCGGCGTGCGTCTCGTTCACCCTCACCGCACCCCTGCCGGACGGCATGTACCTCTCCGCCGACGAACCGACGCGCTCCGTGCGCACGATCCTGCCCGGCGACGGACCGTCGGAGGTCGCGCAGATCGTGGTCGGCGGCGCCGGTCACCCCGTCGGGCGCGCCGATTCGGAGCGGGCGATGCTCGACGAACTGTCGCTGTGGGCGCAGCGGACGCTGCCGGTGGGGGAGGAGACCCATCGGTGGTCGGCGCAGGACTACACCTCGCACAACCGGATCCCGTTCATCGGTGCGATGCCCCGGTCGCTCGGCCGTGTGCGCTTCGCGACCGGCTACGCGAAGTGGGGGCTGACGAACGCGCCCGCCGCGGCACTGCGCATCGTGAGCGAGCTGCGTGGCGAGAGCCTGCGCGAGCGGCCGCGGTGGATGACGCAGATCGGCACGCGTCTGACCATGCCCGCCGACCTCGCTCAGGGCGCGGTCGAGAACGCGAAGGTGGGGCTCGCAGCGGCGAAGGGGTGGGCCGGCGCCGAGGCCGAGGCTGTTCCGGTGCCGCAGCCGGCCGAGGGGGAGGGCGTCGTGGCGCAGCGCGCCGGTCGCCCGGTCGGGATCTCGACCACCGGCGGACAGACCCGTGCGGTGAGCGCGGTGTGCCCGCACCTCGGCGGTGTCCTCGAGTGGAACGACCTCGAGTGCACCTGGGACTGCCCGCTGCACGCCTCGCGGTTCACGGCCGAGGGCGAACGCATCGAAGGCCCCGCATCGCGAGGCCTCCGACGGGTCGACTGACTCAGCCGGCCGCGGCGATCACCCCGGTGATGATCAGGGTGACGAGGGTGGTCCACAGCACGATGGCCGTGCCCTGCCAGAACAGGACGGTGCGGGTCGGGACGCCGGTGCCCTTCAGCGCTGCGGCGGTGAACTGGGTCGGCAGGATGAGGGGCCCGAGGAGGCTCACCCCGGGCGTGCCGTAGCGGTGGTACGCCTTCTGGAACTTCTCGGATCGCGCCGACGCGGGCTTCTCGGCGCCGCCCCCGCGCGTCGTGACGGCGGTGCGCACCCGGGCGGTGACGAGCACGACGATCGCGACGCAGAGGAAGTTGCCGGCGGCGCCGGCGACCGCGGCCGCGACCGGGTGGATGCCGCCGATGATGCCGATCGCGGCTGCGCCCTCGCCCTCGATGAAGGGGACGGCTCCCGCGAGCGCCACGATGAGCGGCTGAACGAGGTCGGGCACCTGCGCAACGAGGTCCTGGAAACCGGCGACGAGGTCGGAGACGGGGTTCGACATGATGTCCTCTCGGATGCGGCGACCGGATCTCGTATCGCCGTGATCCCATCCCATCGAGGAACCCGCGGCGACGGCAGTGCCGCGGCGTCACCTCTCACCGGGAGGTCCGATGACCCGAGGGGTGACATTCGTCATGGTCGTACTGTGGCGGTGTGACGAGCCCCGACCCGACCCCGACGCGCACCGCCGTCTCGCTCGCCCGTGGGGTGACGGCCACCGGGTGGTACATCGCGTCGTCGATGGTGTTCTTCCTCATCGGCGCGCTGATGGTCTGGGGTGTCGTCGTGCTGGTCGCCCGTGGGGGCTGGCGCGACCCCGTCACGCTCCTCCTCTTCGTCGGTCCGTCGATGGTCGTCGTGGTGACGACGACCGTGCTGCTCGCCCGTTACCGCCGCGACGGCGACCTCGATGACCGCGACCGCCCGTCGGCACGTCGCCGGTTCCTCTCGGTGCCGGCGGTCGCGGGGGTTCTCGCCTCGGCAGGTGTCGGCGTCGTCTCGGCATCGGCGTTGCTGGGGGCGGCGCTCGCCGGCACCGTCCTCTGCCTCGTCCGCTGGGGCCCGGGCATCCGGTGGCGGGGCGTCGTCCTCCTCGAGGTCGCCCTCGTCGTGCTGTGGATCGTGGAGTTCAGCCGCCCGATCGGGGCGAGCGACGCGTTCCTCCCCGCCTTCTTCGCACTCAGCCTGCCGGCGATGCAGGCCCTCTCGCTCTGGTCGTGGGACGTCGTCCTGGAACTCGACCGCGCGAGGCGGACCGAGGCGCGCCTGGCCGCCGTGCAGGAACGCCTGCGTCTCGCGGGCGAGCTGCACGACCTGCAGGGTCATCATCTGCAGGTGATCGCGCTGCAGCTCGAGCTGGCCGAGCGGATGATCGGACGCGATCCGGATGCCGCCGCCCACCAGATCGCGCTGGCGCGGGCCTCCGTGGACGAGGCGCGCGAGGGCACCCGCTCGCTCGCGGGACGGTTCCGCGGGGTACCGCTGCCCGACGAGCTCGCCAACGCGGCGGACCTGCTGCGGGCCGCGGGGCTGGAGGTCGCGCTCGACGTCGCGGCGGATGCGGCATCCGCCCCCGCCGACCTTCTGGGGCCGGTCGTCCGCGAATGCACGACCAACGTGCTCAAACACGGTGGCGGCCGCTGGGCACGGCTCGGCCTCGAGCGCGCGGGAGATCTGTGGCGACTCACCGCCGCGAACGACCCCGGGCCGGGTTCGACGATCGGCGCGGGTGCGGGACTCGAGGGCATCACCCATCGAGTCGGCGTGGTCGGCGGAGACGTCGTCACTCACCGGGCGGAGGACCGCTTCGAGCTCGTCGTGACCGTTCCCGCCGCAGGAGGTACCGCATGATCCGTGTGCTCATCGCCGACGACGAGGACATGATCCGCACGGCGCTCGCCGCCCTGCTCGCCCTCGAGGACGACCTCGAGGTGGTCGCGGAGTGCGCCGACGGCGAGAGCGCCGTCGCCCGCGCGCTCGAGCTGCGGCCCGATGTGTGCCTGCTCGATCTCGAGATGCCCGGCATCGACGGCGTCGAGGCGGCGGCCCGCATCCGTCAGCGCATCCCCACCCGGTGCGTCGTCGTCACCCGCCATGCGCGTCCCGGGGTGCTGCGACGCGCACTCGGCGCCGGCGTCGACGGCTTCGTGCCCAAGTCGCGGCCCGCGGGGGACGTCGCCGCGGTGATCCGCGAGGTCGCTGCAGGTCGCCGGTACGTCGACCCCGAGATCGCCGCCGACGCGCTCAGCGATGAGCGCTCGCCGCTGACCGACCGCGAGCTCGACGTGCTGCGCGCCGGTGCCCGCGGCGAGACGATCGCCGACATCGCGGCATCCCTCCACCTGTCGGCCGGCACCGTCCGCAACCACGTGTCATCCATCCTCGGCAAGCTCGGCCTCGCCACCCGTCAGCAGGCCGCGATCACGGCCCGCGAACGCGGCTGGATCTGACGGATGCCGCGCGAGGAACCCCTTGCCGGCGGTAACGCGAGCGGCACCGTCGTCCGCATCGGCGACACCGTGCGGAAGCCGTGGGCCGCGTCGACGTCGAGCGTCGTCGCTTTCGTCCACGCCCTGCGCGCCGCCGGCGTCGATCTGCCCGAGCCCCTCGGGTGCGACGAGTCCGGGCGGCAAGTCCTCGAGTACGTGCCCGGGGAGCTCGCGATCGAGCGCGGTCGGATGGCGGCGAGCGAGCTGCGACGGGTCGGCGCGATGGTGAGGGCGATCCACGATGCGAGTGCGGCGTACACCGCGCCCTCCGATGCGGTGTGGGAGACGGCGATCGCCGCACCCGGGGCGGAGCTCGTCTGCCACAACGATCTGGCGCCGTGGAACCTCGTCATCGGCGACGACCGGTGGGTGTTCATCGACTGGGATGCCGCCGCGCCCAGCACGCGTCTGTGGGACCTCGCCTACGCCACCCAGGCCTTCACGCTCAACGACACCTCGGTCGCCCCGCACGTCGCGGCGACATCCCTCGCGGCGTTCGTCGACGGATACGGCGCCGACGTCGAGCTTCGGCGCGCACTGCCGGAGGCGATGGTGCAGCGCACCGCCGCGATGCACGACCTCCTCCGGAGATCGCACGACATCGGCGTCGAGCCGTGGTCGTCGATGTTCGTGCACGGACACGGCGAGCACTGGCGGCACGTCGAGGTCTACGTCGAGCAGCACCGGCGGGTCTGGACCGCCGCGCTCGAGGGCTGATCACCCCTGCCGATCGAGGGGACCTCGCGCGGGGCACTCAGGCGCAAGTAGTAGGCTCTTCGACCGGGCGATCTCTCGACATCGAGATAGTTCCGCGCCCGTCACCCCCACCGTCGCCCAGCGAAGGATTGCAGTGGACCTTTACGAGTACCAGGCACGAGACCTGTTCGAGAAGTACGAGGTGCCGGTGCTCGCCGGCATCATCGCCGACACCCCTGAGGAGGCGAAGGCGGCTGCCGAGAAGATCGGCGGTGTGGTCGTCGTCAAGGCTCAGGTCAAGACCGGAGGTCGCGGCAAGGCCGGCGGCGTCAAGGTCGCCAAGACGCCCGATGAGGCCTACGCGGCCGCCGAGGCCATCCTCGGGCTCGACATCAAGGGCCACGTCGTCCAGCGCGTCATGGTCGCGCAGGGCGCCGACATCGCGGAGGAGTTCTACTTCTCCGTGCTGCTCGATCGCTCGAACCGCTCGTACCTGAGCCTCTGCTCGGTCGAGGGCGGCATGGAGATCGAGGAGCTCGCCGTCGAGCGCCCCGAGGCGCTCGCGCGCATCGAGGTCGACCCGCTGCAGGGCATCGACAAGGCGAAGGCCGTCGATATCGCGAAGGCCGCGAACTTCCCCGAGGACCTCGTCGAGAAGGTCTCGGACGTGTTCGTCAAGCTCTACGACGTCTACAAGGGCGAGGGTGCCACCCTCGTCGAGGTCAACCCGCTCGTCCGTACGGGCGCCGGCGACATCGTCGCCCTCGACGGCAAGGTGTCGCTCGACGACAACGCCAGCGAGGTGCGTCACCCCGAGCACGAAGAGCTCGAGGACAAGGGTGCCGCCGACCCGCTCGAGGCGAAGGCGAAGGCATCCGGCCTCAACTACGTCAAGCTCGACGGTCAGGTCGGCATCATCGGCAACGGCGCGGGCCTGGTCATGTCGACCCTCGACGTCGTCGCCTACGCCGGTGAGAACCACGGCGGCGTGAAGCCCGCCAACTTCCTCGACATCGGCGGCGGCGCGAACGCCCAGGTCATGGCCTCGGGCCTCGACGTGATCCTCGGTGACGAGCAGGTCAAGAGCGTCTTCGTCAACGTCTTCGGCGGCATCACCTCCTGCGTCGCCGTCGCGGAGGGCATCGTGAAGGCCCTCGAGATCCTCGGTGACGCGGCCACGAAGCCGCTCGTCGTCCGCCTCGACGGCAACCAGGTCGATGAGGGTCGCGCGATCCTCGCCGAGGCGAACCACCCGCTCGTGACGCTCGCCGCCGGTATGGACGAGGGCGCCGACAAGGCCGCCGAGCTGGCGAACGCCTGAGACGCGCCGAGACTACTGAGATACAGGGACCACAGACATGTCTATCTATCTGAACAAGGACTCCAAGGTCATCGTCCAGGGCATCACCGGCGGTGAGGGCACCAAGCACACCGCCCTCATGCTGAAGGCCGGGACGAACGTCGTCGGCGGCGTCAACGCCCGCAAGGCCGGCACGACCGTCACGCACGAGAAGCCGCACGAGGGCGAGGTCGACCTCCCCGTGTTCGGGTCCGTGGCCGAAGCCATCGAGAAGACCGGCGCCGACGTCTCCATCGCGTTCGTGCCGCCGGCCTTCACGAAGGACGCGATGATCGAGGCGATCGACGCCGAGATCCCGCTGCTCGTCGTCATCACCGAGGGTGTGCCCGTCGGCGACACCGCCGAGGCGTGGGCCTACGCGAAGAGCAAGGGCAACAAGACCCGCATCATCGGGCCGAACTGCCCCGGCATCATCACCCCCGGGGAGGCGCTCGTCGGCATCACCCCCGCGAACATCACCGGCAAGGGCCCGATCGGCCTCGTCTCGAAGTCGGGCACGCTGACCTACCAGATGATGTTCGAGCTCCGCGACCTCGGCTTCTCGACCGCCATCGGCATCGGCGGCGACCCGGTCATCGGCACGACGCACATCGACGCCCTCGAGGCGTTCGAGGCCGACCCCGAGACCAAGGCCATCGTCATGATCGGCGAGATCGGCGGCGACGCCGAGGAGCGCGCGGCCGACTACATCAAGGCGAACGTGACGAAGCCGGTCGTCGGCTACGTCGCCGGCTTCACCGCTCCCGAGGGCAAGACCATGGGCCACGCCGGCGCCATCGTCTCGGGCTCGGCGGGCACCGCGCAGGCCAAGAAGGAGGCTCTCGAGGCCGCCGGCGTCAAGGTCGGGAAGACCCCGTCCGAGACCGCCGACCTGATGCGCGCCATCATCGAGTCGCTCTGATCTGACGACGAAGGGGCGGATGCTGCGGCATCCGCCCCTTCGTCGTTCCCGGGGTCAGACCCCGAAGGCCGCCTCGATGGGGCCGCGGGCGAAGTACAGGACGAAGCCGGCGGCGACGATCCAGAGCAGCCAGTGGACCTGCTTCGCCTTGCCCGAGAAGGTGTTCAGCACGACCCAGCTGATGAAGCCGGCGCCGATGCCGTTGGCGATCGAGTAGGTCAGCGGCATGACCGTCGCGGTGAGGAACACCGGCAGCAGGACGTTGAAGTCCGACAGGTCGATGTTCTTGATCTGCGTCAGCATCAGCGCGCCGACGAGGACGAGGGCCGCGGCGGCCACGAAGCCGGGAACGAGGCCCGTCACGGGGGTGACGAACATCGCCAGCAGGAAGAGCACACCGGTGACGACGTTCGCGAGGCCTGTCCGGGCGCCCTCGCCGATGCCCGAGCCGGACTCCACGAAGACGGTCGCCGACGACGACGACGTGCCACCGCCGACGACGGCGCCGACGCCCTCGACGATCAGTGCCGACTTGATGCGCGGGAAGTTGCCTCGCTCGTCGGCCAGCCCCGCCTCACGGGCGAGGCCCGTCATCGTGCCCATCGCGTCGAAGAAGTTCGTGAAGACCAGGGTGAACACGAACATGATGAGGGCGACGAACCCGACGCGGCCCCAGTCGAAGCCGAAGTCGATGGCGCCCACGAGGCTGAGGTTCGGCGCGGCGACGATGCTGCCGGACAGGCCGAAGTCCGCGACCGGCGTGAAGATGTTCACGATCGCGGCGAGGATCGTGCCCGCGACGAGGGCGATGAGGATCGCGCCCTTCACGCGCAGGGCCATGAGGATGCCGCCGATCAGCAGAGTCGCGATGAACAGCAGGGTCGCGGGCGAGGTGATCGAGCCGCCGACGCCGAGCTCGAGCGGCGTTCCCTCGGCGGGGTTGACGAAACCGGCATTGACGAAGCCGATGAAGGCGATGAAGAGGCCGATGCCCACGGTGATCGCGAGCTTCAGCTGCACCGGCACCGCATCGAAGATGAGCTTCCGCAGACCCGTCGCCGCGAGCAGCACGATGATCAGACCGTTGATGACGACGAGCGCCATCGCCTCGCCCCACGACACCTGGCCGACGACCGAGAAGGCGACGAACGCGTTGATGCCGAGACCGGCGGCGAAGGCGAACGGGAGCCGCGTGACGAGACCGAACAGGATCGTCATGACGCCCGCGGTGAGGGCGGTGGAAGCGGCGACGGCGGACGGCTCGAGGGTGAGGCCCTCGACGTCGGGCGTCGACAGAATGGCCGGGTTCAGGATGACGATGTAGGCCATCGTCACGAAGGTCACGAGTCCGCCGCGGATCTCGGTTCCGATCGTGGAGCCTCGTCGGCTGATCTCGAAGTAGCGATCGAGGAACGAAGCGGATGCCGGGGCTGCGGCACCGCGGGACGTGCGGGGGGTGGTGCTGTTCACCCTCCGAGGGTAGTCGGTCACGGACCGCGGGCAGAGGAGCCGTGCGCGCCCGGTGCGGGAGCCGGGCGGGAGGCGTCGCCGCGGGTAGGGTCGGTCTGTTGTGAATCGCCTGCTCGTCTCCCTCCTCGCCGCCGTCGACGCCCTCCTGGCCGTCGCGGTCGGCGTCGGCGTGGTGCTCGCGCCCGTCACCCTCGTCTGGATCTTCGGGGTCGGCGGCGACGCGGACTGGTCCGCTCTCTGGCCCGCTGCCGCGACGATCTGGCAGCTCGGGCACTTCGCGCCGGTCGCGGTCTCGCTCCCGGCCGAGCTCGTCGTCCTCGGCGGCCTGCCTTCGAACGGCGCGCAGTTCACGCTGTCGCTCGCGCCTACTGCTCTGGCACTGTTCACCGCGGTCTCGGCATGGCGATCGGGGTCGCGCGCCGCCCGCGCCGGCGCCTGGGTGACCGGTGTCGTCGGCGGCACCGTCACTGTCGCCGTCGTCTCGGCCGTGATCGCCCTGACCGGGCGCGCCTCGGTCGCATCGGTCGACCTGCTGGCAGCCGTCGCCGGCCCCACACTCGTCTTCGCCGTCCCGGCGCTCGTGGGCGCCGTCGTCCGCGCCTGGAACGACGGCGACGACGGCATCATCGACGCCCTCTCCGAACGCCTTCCCGACGACGTCCAGGAGGCGGTGGATGCGGGCGCCCGCGCCGTCGCGATCTGCGTCGCCGGCATCGTGGCTGTCGGAGCCGTCATCCTCGCCGTCCTCTCCTTCGTCCGAGGGGGCGAGGTCATCGCCTTGACGCAGGCGGCGCAGGCCGACCTGCTGGGGGTCGTCGTCCTCGCACTCGGCAGCATCCTCTACCTGCCGACCCTCGTGATGTGGTTCGCCGGCTTCGCGGTCGGGCCGGGCTTCGCGGTCGGCACCGGCACCGCCGTGTCACCGGCGGCGACGAGCCTGGGGGTGGTCCCCGGCATCCCCGTCTTCGGTGTCATCCCCGATTCGACATCGGGCTGGCTCCTGCTGCTCGGCCTCATCGTGATCGGCTTCGGTGCGCTGGCGGGCGCCTCGACGCGCGGCGCTCTGCTGGTGGGTTCGAAGACGGATGCTGAACCGCTCCGCCCGCGCCTCGTCTCCCTCGCGGTCCTCACCGCCGGGACCGGGGTGGTCGTCGCCGTCCTCTCGTGGGCCGCGCAGGGGTCGATCGGCCCGGGTCGACTCACGCAGGTGGGCCCGGAACCGTGGCTGGTCGCCCTCGTGGCGGCGGCGGAGGTCGCCGTGGGTGCGGCCGTCGTCCTGCTCTCCCCGCGCGGCGAGGACGACCCGTCCCGCCCGCAGCCGCCGCTCGTGCGGGAGGCGCCCGCGCCGGCGCCGAACGTCGAGCCCGCCCGAGCGACCCCGCCCGCCGCCTCGCCTGATGAGTTCCCGACCGCCCCGCTAGACTGATCCGGTGCTCACGGTCGCCGTCCTCATCTCGGGCACGGGATCCAATCTGCGTGCGCTCCTCGACGCCGCGAGCGAGCCGGAGTTCCCGGCCCGGATCATCGTCGTGGGGGCGGACCGGCAGGCCGACGGATTCGCTCACGCCGAGGCGTACGGCATCCCGACCTTCATGGTCCCGTACCAGGAGTTCGACAGCCGCGAGGCCTGGGGCGACGAGCTCCTCGCTCAGCTCGACGTCTGGAGCCCCGATCTCGTCGTGCTGAGCGGGCTCATGCGCCTGCTGCCGGCGGCGGTCGTCGCCGCGTGGGCGCCGCGCCTCATCAACACTCATCCCGCCTATCTGCCCGAGTTCCCCGGAGCGCACGGTGTCCGTGACGCGCTGGCGGCCGGCGTCACGCAGACCGGCGCGAGCGTCATCGTCGTCGATGACGGCGTCGACACCGGCCCGATCCTCGCGCAGGAACGCATTCCCGTGCTTCCCGGTGACACGGAGCACTCCCTCCACGAGCGCATCAAGCCGGTCGAGCGCCGGCTGCTCATCGATGTCGTCCGCCGCATCGCGACGGGCGAGCTCGACCTGACCACCTGAATCGCCCCCGAACGCCCCCGACCCGAGGAGTTCCCGCATGGCCGGACCGCAGATCGATCCCTCCCTCTACCGCGACCGCGACGTCGTGCCGGTGCGCCGGGCGCTCGTCTCGGTGAGCGAGAAGACCGGCCTCCTCGAGCTCGCGCACGCGCTCGTCGCGGCCGACGTCGAGATCGTCTCGACCGGCGGCTCCGCCGCCCTCCTGCGTGAGAACGGCATCGCGGTGAAGGACGTGTCCGAGATCACCGGCTTCCCCGAGTCGCTCGGCGGGCGCGTGAAGACGTTGCATCCGAGCGTCCACGCCGGCCTCCTCGCTGACCTGCGCCTCGAGGACCACGAGGTGCAGCTGAGCGAGCTCGGCATCCTGCCCTTCGAGCTCGTCGTCGTGAACCTCTACCCGTTCGTCGAGACCGTCGCCTCAGGCGCACAGGGCGATGCCGTCGTGGAGCAGATCGACATCGGAGGACCTGCGATGGTCCGCGCGTCCGCGAAGAACTTCGCCAACGTCGCGATCGCCGTCTCGCCGGAGTCCTACCCCGCCATCGTCGACGCGCTCCGTCAGGGCGGCACGACCCTCGCGCAGCGCCGCGAGCTCGCCGCGCGCGCATTCGCGCACACCGCTGCGTACGACCGAGCCGTCGCGACGTGGTTCGCGGAGGAGACGCTCGAGGGCGAGGGCGACCTGCCGCAGCACCTCACCATCAAGGCGGAGCGTCTCGCCACCCTGCGCTACGGCGAGAACTCGCACCAGCGCGCAGCGATCTACACCCGTGTCGGCGGCCACGGCATCGCCCAGGCGACGCAGCTGCAGGGCAAGGAGATGTCGTACAACAACTACGTCGATGCGGATGCCGCCCTCCGGGCCGCGTTCGACCTCGTCAAGCCGGCGGTCGCGATCATCAAGCACGCGAACCCCTGCGGGATCGCGATCGGCGCTCCGCAGGCTCTGGACCCGATCGCCTCGGCGCACCTGCGCGCGCACGAGTGCGACCCCGTGTCGGCCTTCGGTGGCGTCATCGCCGCGAACCGGACGGTGACGCTCAAGATGGCCGAGAACCTGCGCGACATCTTCACCGAGGTGATCGTCGCCCCCGACTTCGAACCCGAGGCCCTCGAGGTCTTCAAGCTGAAGAAGAACCTGCGGGTTCTCCAGCTGCCCGCCGACTGGCGGCAGGAGTCCATGGACGTGCGCCTCGTATCGGGCGGCCTGCTGCTGCAGGACGCCGACCGGTTCCCGAACGAGATCGAGTCGCTCGTCGACTCATGGCAGCTCGTGTCGGGGGAGCGGCCCGCCGACGACCAGCTCGAGAACCTCTCGTTCGCGTGGAAGAGCTGCCGCGCGGTGAAGTCGAACGCGATCGTCCTGGCGAAGAACTCCGCGACGGTCGGGATCGGCATGGGCCAGGTCAACCGCGTGGACTCGTGCCGCCTGGCCGTCGAGCGCGCCGGCGACCGCGCTGCCGGTTCGGTCGCGGCATCCGATGCGTTCTTCCCCTTCGCGGACGGACCGCAGGTCCTGCTGGATGCCGGCATCACGACGATCATCCAGCCCGGCGGGTCCGTGCGAGACCAGGAGGTCATCGATGCCGCGCAGGCCGCAGGCGTCACGATGTACTTCACGGGGGAGCGCCACTTCTTCCACTGAGCGGGACGAGCGGCGAGGGGCGATCAGTCTCCACCGGCGCGCGCGGGGCGGTCAAGGGGGAGTTCTCTCCTCGGCGGCATCCGTGACACCGGCTAGGGTCGTTGCGGGGAATCCGAGGAGGTTCAGGCAGTGATCTGGGAGATCGAGGACGGCCCGCGCGTCATCGAAGGTCTCGACCACAGAGGTCGGCCACGCCCGGAGTACGCCGCGGCACTCGGACTCGTCCCCGCGCCGATCGGGCGGCGGATGCTCGCGACCGTGATCGAGGCGCTGGCGGTGGGTCTCCTGCAGCTGCCGATGCTGATCTTCGCCCTGCCCGCCATCCTGTCCGCCGTGGGACAGCCCGACCCGGTCGCTGCGTTCCTCGCCCGTCCCGGCGTCGGCTGGGTGATCGCCTCGCTGGTCGTCCCGTACGCGGCGACCACGGTCTTCCTCCTCGTGCAGCTCATCCTGCTGGGACGACGTGGTGTGACCCTCGGCAAGGCCTTCGTCGGCATCCGCATGGTCAACGTCAAGACCCTCGAGCGCCCGACGTTCTGGCGGGGTGCCGTCGTCCGGTACCTCATCCAGGTCGCGAGCTTCGCGCTCCCGCTCCTGGGACCCCTCCTCGTGGTCGCCCTGTCGCCGCTGTTCGATTCGCAGAGGCGTCGGCGGGGCTGGCCGGATCGCGCCGCGGCGACCTACCTGGTCGACATCCGCCGGGGACTCAACCCCTACGACGCGAAGCGGATGCGCATCGCGCGGAAGACCGTCGCGACGGACCTCCGCGACGAGAAGACGTCGCTGCCGTCGCTCGCGACGCCGGCCAGCGGACCGGCGACCGATGTCTACATCCCCGTCGCCCGCAAGAGCGGGGGAGTCGTGGGTGCCCCCAAGGACCGGCGTCCGGCGGGCGCGGCCGATGCCGCGGACGACCATCGTGCCGCCCCCATCCAGGGTGCGCCCTTCGCGGTCGAGTCGCCCGCCGAGGCAGCTGCGCCATCACGGGAGCCCGTCGTCGTGGCCGACGCGGCATCCCCCCGCCCGTCGGCGGCGCCGAGTGCGCCCGCTTCCGCGGAGACGCTTCTCCCCGCCGCCCGCGGCGTGTGGTCGCCGCCCGAGCTCATGACGGCGCCGGATCGGTCGGGCTCGCTGCAGCTCGATTCCGGCGATGAACTGACGATCCCGGCGGGCGGGGCCGTCCTCGGTCGTGCCCCGTCGACCACCGGAGCCGACGCCGGCGCCCTCGCGGTGCCGATCGTCGATCCGACGAAGTCGATCTCGAAGACGCACCTCGCCCTCCGCTGGGTCGAGGGCGCGTTGGCGGCCGTCGACCTCGGCTCGACGAACGGGAGCGCGATCATCCGCGACGGCCGCGAGATCGATCTCGCCCCCGGCTCGCCGGCTGAGCTCCGCTCCGGCGACACCCTCCGCTTCGGCGACCGGCACGCGTCGGTCCGCCTCCCCTGATGCCCGGATGACGAGGACCTCGCGATGAGACTGAAACTCACCCTGCAGCGGCGTGACGCCCGCACCCTCGACATCGTGGTCACGGCGGACACGACGGCGACGGTGCAGGACGTCGCGCGGCGGATCGTCGACACGGACCCCGCACGCGAGATGCTCGCCGGACCCGACGACGTGCTGACGCTGGCGGTCGCGCCGCCCACATCGGACGATCACGCGCTCCTCGATCCCTCCCTGCTCATCAGCGATGCCCCCGTGGGGTCGGGCTTCATCGCCTCCGTCGTCAACCTCGGGCCCGACTACGTCGCCAACCGTGGTGGGGGTGGGCCGGCGGCCGCCGTCCTGCAGGTCGTCGGCGGACCGCTCGCCGGCCGCGAGATCCCGTTACCCCGGGGTCACTTCACGATCGGTCGCTCGGCGGCGGCCGACATCGTGCTCGACGAGCCACTCGTCTCGAAGCGCCATGCCCGGATCGAGGTGGGCGCGGGCGGGGTCGAGCTCGTCGACCTGAACTCCGCCAACGGGATCGTCGTCGACGGCGGGATGGTGCCCCGGCTGCACGTCATCCCGGGGCAGCGCTTCACCCTCGGCGACACCGACATCGTGGTGCACCTGGTGCCGGACTTCGCGCCCGTCGAGAAGGATCCGGTCCTCGAGCGCGGCGGGGCACTGCTCTTCAACCGCAGCCCCCGCGTCGAGCCGCGGTACGTGGGCGAGGAACTGCCCGAACCGCGGATGCCGAAGGAACCGGTCACGCGGCTGTTCCCGTGGCCGATGCTGGTCGCACCGATCCTCCTCGGCGTGACGATGTACTTCGTCTTCGACCGCCCGCAGGCTCTCATCGTGGTGGCTATGACGCCGCTGATGCTCCTCGGCAACTTCGTCTCGCAGCGGACGCAGGTCGGCCAACGGTCGAAGAAGGAGGGGGAGGTCTTCGAGCGCTCCTTCGAGGAGCTCGAGGAGACACTGTTCCGCGAGCGGCCGCGCGAACGCGAGGTCCGCAACGCCGAGGTGCCGCCGGTCGCGGTCGTGTT
Organism: Microbacterium sp. NPDC080005; assembly: GCF_040702445.1. NCBI lineage: Bacteria > Bacillati > Actinomycetota > Actinomycetes > Micrococcales > Microbacteriaceae > Microbacterium > Microbacterium sp. NPDC080005. The sequence continues at coordinate 51,246 of NZ_JBFBLD010000001.1, forward strand.
CGAGGAGGCGATGAGCCTCGGGCGGATGCTGTGGACCCGCCGACCCGAGCACTGGAACTTCCTCGCGGTCCGCCTCGGGACGTGCGAGGCCCCCTCGCGTACGAGCATCAAGCGGTCGGACGTTCCGGAGGCACTCCCCGAGTACGTCGAGCGCGTCGATCGGCTTCGCGAGCGGTACCGCATGATCGACGGCGTCCCGGTCCTCGAGTCGCTGCAGAGCGTGGGCGTGATCGGTGTCGCGGGCCCCGAGCGTGAAGCGGCGGACGCCCTCCGCGGCATCTGCACGCAGCTGTTCGGGCTGCACTCGCCGAACGAGCTCGTCGCGGTGGCGCTGACCGAGCCTGAATGGGCGAAGCAGCTCGACTGGCTGACGTGGCTCCCGCACACCTCGAGCGAGCGCAGCCCGTTCCGGGACATGCCGCTGTCGGACTCCGCGTCCACGGGCAACGCGCTGCTGTCGGGTCTGGAGGAGCTCGTCATGCGCCGGTCGCGCGCGTCGAGTGCGCCGCGGCTCCCGTACGACGACGACTGGGACCCGATGCGTTTCGGGACCGATGTGCGACGCGCGGCCGAGGATGCGACGTTCCCCGGCCAGACCGCCGTCGTGGTCATCGTCACCGCGGATGCGCCCGTGGACCGGGCACGCCTCACGCAGGTCCTCGAGCGGGGCGCAGACGTCGGCGTCTACGGACTGTTCGTCGCGCCCGTCGTCGAAGCACTCCCCGCTGTCTGCCGGAGCTTCGTCGATGTCTCACGCGGGCTCGACGACGCCCACGTCGGGGTGGTCCGCAGCGGCGAGGACTACACGCCTGCGCAGGTCGAGGGAGTCTCGAACGAGCTCATGACCGTGTTCGCCAAGCGGCTCGCCCCGGTCGTCGACTCGAGCACCGTGATCGAGGACTCCTCCGACATCCCGAACTCGGTCATGTTCCTGTCCCTCGTCGGGAGTGAGACCGCGTCCGACCCCGGCTTCGCCATCGAACGCTGGCGCGAGAACAACACCATCATCGACCGATCGGGTGCGACGCTCCCGCGTCTGAAGAAGGCCGGCAATCTGCGCGCGATCGTCGGCCAGGGGGCGGCGGACGCGATGACGCTGGACCTGCGCACCCAGGGTCCGCACGCCCTCGTCGGCGGCACCACCGGTGCCGGCAAGTCCGAGTTCCTGCAGGCGTGGGTGCTCGGGATGGCGGCGGCCCACAGCCCCGACCGCGTCACCTTCCTGTTCGTCGACTACAAGGGCGGCTCCGCCTTCGCCGACTGCGTGGAGCTGCCGCACTGCGTAGGCCTGGTCACCGACCTCAGCCCGCATCTCGTGCGGCGCGCGCTCACCAGCCTCCGGGCGGAGCTGCACTACCGCGAGCACCTGTTCAACCGCAAGAAGGCCAAGGACCTGCTCGAGCTCGAGAAGCGCCGCGACCCCGACACGCCGCCCGCTCTGGTCCTCGTCATCGACGAGTTCGCCGCGCTGGCCGGCGAGGTTCCCGAGTTCGTGGACGGCGTCGTCGACATCGCCCAGCGAGGGCGTTCGCTCGGCATCCACCTCATCATGGCCACCCAACGACCCGCCGGCGTGATCAAGGACAACCTCCGGGCGAACACGAACCTCCGTGTCGCGCTGCGCATGGCGGACGAGTCGGACTCGAAGGACGTGGTGGACGATCCGGTCGCGGCATCCTTCCCGCCCTCGATCCCGGGCCGGGGGATCGCGAAGACGGGCCCCGGCCGCCTCATCCCGTTCCAATCGGCCTACGCGGGCGGCTGGAGCAGCGACGAGGTGGTGGCGGCCGACATCTCGATCGCGGAGCTGCGATTCGGTTCGATCCGCAAGTGGGAGCTCGACGACGCCGCCGAGAGCGATGCGCACGACGCCGATCCCGGCCCCAACGACCAGAAGCGTGTCGTCTCGACCCTCATCGCGGCGGCCGAGCAGGCACGGATCCCCGCGCCGCGCCGCCCGTGGCTCGACGATCTCCCCCTCACGGTGGACATCCGCGAGCTCGCCGGCGGCAAGCGGGGGGCGATCCTGCTCGGCAAGGCCGACATCCCCGAGCGTCAGCTGCAGGAGCCGGTCTACTTCGAGCCGGACCGCGACGGGTCGCTGCTCGTCTACGGCACGAGCGGATCGGGCAAGTCGACCGTCCTGCGCACGATCGCGATCGCGGCCGCGATGGGACGGCGGACCGAGAACGTCGAGGTGTACGGCCTCGACTTCGGGTCGGGCTCGCTCAAAAGCTTGGAAGCACTGCCTCACGTCGGCTCCGTCATCCCGGGTGACGACAGTGAGCGCGTGCAGCGGATCATGCGTTCCCTGGGCTCCGTGCTCGATGAGCGCGGCAAGAAGTTCAGCGCAGCGAACGCGTCGAGCATCGAAGAGTATCGCGAGATCACCGGTCGTGACGAGGCGCGGATCATCCTCCTCCTCGACGGTCTGCCGCAGTTCCGCGCGGACTGGGAGTCGACCACGGCGAGGATGCCGTTCTACCAGGCGTTCATGCGCATCCTGGGCGAAGGTCGCCCGCTCGGCGTGCACGCGGTCGCCACAGCGGACCGGTCCGGTTCCGTCCCCACCGCGGTGAGTTCGAACGTGTCGCGTCGCGTCGTGCTCCGCCTCTCCGATGCGAATGCGTACGCCCTGCTGAATGCGCCCAAGGACGTGCTCGACGAACGCTCGGCTCCTGGCCGCGCCATCGTGGACGGGCTCGAGACGCAGATCGCGGTTCTCGGAGGTACGCCGAACGTCGCCGAACAGACGAAGCTGCTCGAGCAGCTCGCCGCCGAGCTGCGATCCCGCGGGGCGCGGGACGTGCCCGAGATCGGTTCGCTGCCGACGCGGTTGGACGCCGCCGAGATGCCGGATCGCCTCGGCGAGTTCCCCGTCATCGGTGTCGCCGAGGACACCCTCACCCCGCGCGAGTTCGACCCGGTGGGCACGTTCGTGGTGGCGGGGCCGCCGCAATCCGGAAAGACGACGACGATGAAGGCGCTCGTCCTGTCGATGACGCGTCTGGACCCGTCGGTGAAGTTGTTCCACTTCGGCGGCCGCCGATCGCAGCTCAAGGAGTTCGCACCCTGGATGCGCAGCGCCACGACACCGGACGATGCCAAGGAGCTCGCCACCGAGCTCGCGGAGCTCGTCGTGGACGAGTCGCTCACGCAGCGGCTGATGATCGTCATCGAGGACCTGCCGCAGTTCGCCGACTCGCCGGCAGAGCGGCCGCTGAAGGCGCTCCTGCAGGCTGTCAACCGCAGCGACCACCTGCTGATCGGCGACGCCGACGTCAACCAGGTGACGAGCGGCTTCGGTCTCATCGGTGACTTCAAGGGCGGTCGCAAGGGCATCATCCTCAAGCCCGACGCGTTCGACGGGGACTCGATCTTCAAGGTGCCGTTCCCGAAGATCAAGCGCTCCGACTTCCCGGCCGGACGCGGAATGTTCGTCCAGGCGGGTCGTGCGGTCGTGGTGCAGATGCCGTTCGTCGAGACGGCGTCGCTGCCTGCGGGCGAGCCGGCCCGCGCCTGATCTGACGGGATGGCGGGTGGGGTTGTCAAGAGGGGAGTCCTCCCCATTGGCCTATCCGTTGGGCTTTGGTTGACTCTTCTCGTCGGCCCGGTCGGGTCGGTTTCCGGATTCTTGTGGAGGTGTGGACGATGGCCGATTTCGGTGCGTCTTATGCGGAGATGGAGCAGGTGGCGTCGTCGCTGTCGCAGGCTCGTGATGACATCCAGGGTCAGCTGGACTCGCTGAAGTCCCAGGTGGACAACCTGCTGGGTGAGGACTTCAAGACGCAGCACGCGTCGGGCAAGTTCGGTGAGGGGTACGGGGAGCTGACGACCGGTCTGAAGAACGCGGTCGACGGTATCAACGACATGTCCGAGGCTCTGCTCGGCATGATGCGCGCGATCCAGGACCTCGACCAGCAGCTCGCCGGCGGCTGAATCCGCTCTTCTGACACGTGGGGAGCCGATCGCTCCCCACGTGTCGTCGTTCTCCTTCCGCCGTCCCGATAGGAATGACCGTCATGTCCGTGAAGATCTCGTATGACGAGCTCGGTGCTCTCTACACGAACCTCCTGGCGACGCAGACCGAGTTCGAGTCCGCCTCGCAGCGCCGCAGCGACCTCAGCAGCGACATCGGCACGCCCTATGGGCGAGGTGAGCTCCGTGAGAGGACGGAGAACTTCGAATCGCGATGGGATGACCGTCGCAACAAGCTCAACGAGGGACTCAAAGCCGTGACCGAGCAGGCCAAGGCCGTGCTGGAGGGCTTCGGCGACTTCGACACCGAGATGGCTGCGGAGATGGCCGCTCAGATGCAGGAGGTGGACTGACCGTGGCGACGCATGACTCCCCGAAGGGCCGGCCGGTCGAGATCGTCTCGGGAAACGGCGACGACGTCCGCGACCGCGGGCAGCAGATCATCAACCTCGGCGCGGCGATGGGTGACGCCGAATCACTCCTGACGCGTCTGGTCGACGACGGTGCCGAGATGGAGGGGCAGGCTGTCGACAAGCTCCGCGAGGTGAGCGGGGAGGTGAACGTCGAGCTCCGCAAGGCAGCAGAGCTGTACCAGGCGGTCGGCCCGTACGTCCGCTCCTACGGCTCCACGCTCGCGTCGGTGAAGTCGCGCATGAACACGATCGTTCCCGACGCGGATTCCCACTGGCTCAGCTATCAGCACGCGCTGTCGGAGTGGCAGAGCGCGCGCATGGCGCCGGTGCCGGAGACGAGCGGCGACGATGACGGCGACGCGCAGGCGGCCCAGACCGCTCACGAGGACGCCGTCTCGACTGCCGAGGGCGACAAGGATGCCGCGTACGCACTGTGGAAGGACGCGGCGGACGACTTCGACCACCAGTACGACCTCTGGGAGACGGCGTTCGATGAGGCGGTCGCCGGTATCCGCTCGTCGACCGCCGACGCGATCGAGGACGACTGGCGCGACAACCTCGACGGCTTCGTCGACTTCGCGCTCGACGTCCTCGCCGTCGCAGGCATCGTCCTGGCCGTCCTGGCGATGGTCGTGGGCGGCCCGATCGTGGGCCTCCTGGCGCTCGCGGTGGGTGTCCTGACCCTTGCCGGCACCCTGTGGCAGTACAGCCGCGGAGATGCGAACGGATGGGACGTCGCCCTCGCGGTCCTGGGCGTGATCCCCTTCGGTGCGATCGGGGAGTTCGCCAGCGGCGGCTTCGGCGCGGGCATGAGGGCCTGGGCGGGCTTCCCCCGCGGCGGCCTCTCGCTCGGCGACGACTTCACGCGATGGGGTCTCAACCTCACGGCGCGCAACCCTGCGCAGTGGGTGTCGGACATGCGCGGCCTCGCACCCGAGGCTGGGTACGTGGCCAACTCCTTCGACGACATCATCAGCACCGCGGTGTCGGGCCAGGACCCGTTCATGTGGGAGGTCATCGGCGAGCTGGGCACGATGCCGCAGCAGTTCGTCTATGCGATGGGTTCTGCCGGCACCAACCTGAACAACTGGGCCACGATCGCGGGTGGGATCCAGGGCAGCTGGGAGTTCGGCACCGGCCTCGACCGAATCGTCTACCCCACGTGGTGAGCCGACGGACTGTGGAAGGCTGGTGCTCATGAACTCTCTGCGGGCGGAACTGGGGGCCACGCTGCCCGGGGTTCCCGAGTTCCGGATGGCTCTGCCCGAAGGCTGGACGATGCTGGACACCTCGGCCGCGACGGAGTCCGAGCTGTTGGCGAACGCGAAGACGAAGCTGCGCGAGGCGCACCGGCCCGACGTGTACGCCTCGCTCGAGGCGCATGTCACGGGAGCGGTGAAGGCGGCGAGGAACCGCGGAGCGTTCTTCATGATCATCCCCGGCGAGAACGCTCCGCAATGGTCCACCGTGCCGGTCAGCATCCTCGGTTCCCTCACCGAGGGCGCGCCCGGATCGTCGCTCGATGTGATGGTGGCTGACGCGGTCGAACGCCGCGGTGCGCGCGCGCTCGAGGGCAGCAAGCAGTTCCTGCGGTGGGTCGACCGGAGGAGCGTGGAGCTCTCGGGCGAGAAGGTGGGCGCGTACACCGTCGTCTACCTGACGCCTGTCCCCGGCTCGCGTCGATCGAAGGCTCTGCAGCTGACGGCGACCCTCCTCCATCCCACGGATGTCGACCCGGAGGCCGACGAGGCGATGAGCCGGTGGCTCACCCTCCTCGACGCGCAGGTGCTGACCTTCGCCTGGACCGGACGATGAGCCGGGTGGCGTTCGACTACGACGAGGCCACGGCGATCCCCCTGCCGGGGCCGGGGCTGGCCTCCGACGTCGCCGAGGAGTGGGCTGACGGAGCCGCTGCACGCATGGCCGCGCTCAACGATCTCGACGACACTTCCACCCGGACGCTCGCCCGCGCGCTGGCTCGCGCGCAGCGCTCGGCGGCGAGCGATCCGTCGACCAATCTCCTGCTACGGGAGCCGGCGACCGGGGCCTGGGTGCCGTTGCGTCTCACGCTCGCCGACGGCGAGCCGGATGCCGTCGCCCAGCGGAGCTTCCTGTGGCCGGCGTCGATCCTGGCGCCCCGCATCCGCGTCGCCCGAAGCCGCAGTCTCGGAACGGGGTGCTCGTCGACAGTGCTCGTGGACGACCGCGTCGCACAGGTGCGGTGGCTGTTCGCGACAACCGGGAAGTCGTTCTTCGCGACGCTGGGACCGGTGGCTCCCGCACTGCTGGCCATGGTCGCCGCACGGGTCGAGATCCTCCTGGACACCGTTCAGATCGGCGGCGCTCCCTGGGCGCCCTCGGACCACTTCGACCCCGACGCCCTCTCGCGGTCCGGTGTCGAACCGGAGTCGTTGTGGCGGATCTGACTCCTCCTCCGGCGACGGCGTACGCTCGGGCGGCCCGTACGTGGGAGCCGCTGGACTGGTGGAAGCTCGAGGCGCGTGCGCTGCACCACCTGCCCGCTCTCCGGCGCGCTCTCGCGGTCTTCGCCCCGCCGGCGGCGTGGAAGGACCTCGCCAAGAACGCCGCACCCGCATGGGGATGCCTCCTCACGCTCTCGCACATCGCGAGCTTCGTCCTGCCCGTGATCGCAGCGTTCTTGCTGGTTCCGTGGATAGGTGATCGCGAGGGGACCGCTCCGGTGGGCACAGCCGGAATCCTGGCCGGCGTGGCCGCCGTCATCGGGGGCAACGGTCTGCTGACCGAGATCCGGGAATCCCTCGGCAACGATCCCTCCATCCACCGACTCCTGGGCGCGCTGCACCTCGTGCCCTCGGCCGCGGCGACGGCTGTCGCCGGACTGGCGATCGCCGACGGCGCTGCGGCGGCGCCTCTCGGGATCGCCGGCCTCATCGCCGATGTCGTCGTCGGCATCCTCCACTTCGTCCTCTTCCGCGGCCCGGCGCATACCGGCAGTGACCGCTGGCGACGCAACCTCCTGAGGCTGGAACAGGCGGTCGAGGGCATGTCGCCGCAGGAGCGCGCGCGGGTGTACGCCGATGTGCAGGGAGCTCTGGAAGTCCTGGCGGAGCGCGGACTCATCAGCACCGCCGAGTGGGAGCGGGCCCGCGAGGTGCGCATCGGACTCCTGGGCATTTCGATGGCGCCGCGGGAAGACATCACCCCCGGCGGCGGCAAGGGCGCGGACTCCGCCTCGAGCGCCTGATCTGACGGGATGGCGGGTGGGGTTGTCAAGAGGGGAGTCCTCCCCATTGGCCTATCCGTTGGGCTTTGGTTGACTCTTCTCGTCGGCCCGGTCGGGTCGGTTTCCGGATTCTTGTGGAGGTGTGGACGATGGCCGATTTCGGTGCGTCTTATGCGGAGATGGAGCAGGTGGCGTCGTCGCTGTCGCAGGCTCGTGATGACATCCAGGGTCAGCTGGACTCGCTGAAGTCCCAGGTGGACAACCTGCTGGGTGAGGACTTCAAGACGCAGCACGCGTCGGGCAAGTTCGGTGAGGGGTACGGGGAGCTGACGACCGGTCTGAAGAACGCGGTCGACGGTATCAACGACATGTCCGAGGCTCTGCTCGGCATGATGCGCGCGATCCAGGACCTCGACCAGCAGCTCGCCGGCGGCTGAACCGCATCCTTTCTTCCGACGAGTGGGCGCCGATCCGGCGTCCACTCGTCGTCGTTCGTGCGGACATCGGACAGATGCCGCGATGACCGGCCCGGACCCGGTTGTCAAGTGGGGAGTCCTCTCCATCGACCGATCCGCGGGGGCCGGATAGCGTGACACCTGGCATCGACACGGAGCGTCTCCGGGCGCGACAGGGGAGGGATGAAGATGACGGATGCGGTCTGGATCAACTTCTCGACGCTGCAGCGGACGAGTGAACGACTGCGGAACATCGTCGGCGAGCTCGAGGACGCCGGGGACCTGGCCGAAGAGCTCGCCTCTGCCGTCGGCCGGCCCTACGGGAAGAACGCCCTCGCGAACAAGGTCGGCGACTTCGAATCCCGGTGGGATGACCGGCGCCGAGACCTGATCCGCGACGTCACGAAGATCCAGGAGCACGTCCAGGGTGTGCTCGACGGCTTCTCGGAGTGGGACGCGGAGACCGCATCCCAGATGGACATCGACGCGTCCGGCACGACCGACGCGACCCGGCCGAGTGCCGCCTGAGACGGAGGGACGACAGTGGAACACTCACCGGCGGGCCGCTCGATCGAGAACCTCGAGGGCGACCCGGAGACCATCACGCGGCGCGGACGTCGCATCGAATCCATCGGCGGGCAGATGATCGCGAGCGCGAACGTCCTCGAGCAGCTGGTCGGCGAGGGTGATGACCAACGCGGTGAGGCGATCGAGAAGATCCGCGAGATCGTCGGCGACACGCACACCGAGCTCCGCCGTGCCGGCACCATGTATCAGCCGACGGGACCCGTGCTCGTGCGTTACGGCTCCGCGGTCGCGGACGCCAAGCCCCGCATCCGCACCGCTGTCGACGCCTGCGAGGACGCCTGGGCGCGGTACTCCGCAGCACCCGGCCAGCGGTTCGAGCGGTTCATGCCGTCGCCCGTCGAGGAGGTCGCGGAGCAGCAGGCCGAGGACGACGAGCAGAAGCGTCAGCTGTACGACGAGTTCCTCCTGCAGGCCCGCACCTTCGATGCCGAGGTCGACACCTGGGAGGACGCGTTCGACGCTGCCGTCGACGGGATCGGCGACATCCTCGACGGCGCCATCAGGGACAGCTTCTGGGACAACGTCGACGGGGCCGTCGAGGTCGTCCTCCAGGTGCTCACGGTCGTCTCGATCATCGTCGCGATCGCCGGGATCATCATCGGTGGTCCGCTCTTCGCCCTCATCGGTGCCGTCATCGGGGTGGCGACGCTGCTGCTGACCGCGTACCAGGTGCTCCGCGGCGATGCGGGCATGGAGAAACTCGTCATCGCCATCATCGGCGTGATCCCGATCGGCAAGATCGGGCTCCTCTTCCGGGGCAGACCCGGCCTCCTCTCGTTCGGCGCGGAGATGGTCACCGCCTTCCGTCCCTCCTCCTGGTCGGCCGCCGCGGGTCAGCTCGGCAACATCGGGACCGTGTACCGCCTGGCCGGGGGAGGATGGCTCGGCATCCGCTCCGGTCTCGCCGGCGCGTTCCGGCTCCAGAACCCGACGGGCATCGGCGACATCATGACCCGCTTCATGTTCGGCAAGAACACCACCCAGCTCACCGAACTGGCCGAGTCGGTCGCCGGAGGGGCGAACGGGTGGTGCAACTCCACGGTCTTCGCCGCGGGATGGGAGATGGCGTACACCACCGTCCGCGGTGCGCGTCGAGCGGTCGACAACATCGCCGGCTGGACCGGCAACCCCGACCGCAGGATCAGTTCGCAGTACCCGTGGGTGGGAGCCTTCCTGTGACCGACACGTTGAGCCCCGTCGTCGGTGACGACGAGCGGATGCCGGAGGGCTGGGGTGCCGGTTCCTGGCGGATCACCGGTCACAGCGAGGTGCCCGGATGGCTTCTCATCCCGGCCGACCCCGGCAACCGCGACGAGTGGGTCGCCGGCCGCGCGGACGAGATCCGCGCGGCGTGGGGGGAGCACTGGGACGACCGGTGGCACGAGACCGTCCCGGCGCTGCTGAGCGCGGGGCTCGACGCACGGCCCGCGGAGGCCGCGCTCGCCTTCCAGATCTGGCCGGTCCCTGCGCCGCTTCTCGCTCAGGTCAGCGTGTTCTTCGGCGAACGGCCTGCCGTGCTCCCCGAGGAACTGGCGGCCGGCGACCGCTACGTCGCAGACGGTCTCGGTGCGGGCGTCGCGCTCGTGCGGACCGTGGACGACCCGGTGACGGGGGCGACCCTCGTCGGATGGGAGCTCTCCTTCTTCGGTGAGGAGACTCTCGTGGTCGTGCGGTTCGAACCCACGGTCGCGGAGCTGTTCGGGATGCTGGTCGGCCAGTTCCACGCCTTCGTGCACACCCTCGAATTCCTCGACCCCGAGGGGCTGCCGGTCGTGGCATCCGTTCCGGCCGACCTCCCGGCGGCCCGCACAGACGAGGACTGGGCCGAGGGGGCGAGTGCACCGTGACCTTCCTGCACGAGAACGCGCGTGAGTGGGCGACGGACCACTCCGCGGCGGCCGATGTGAGGTTCGGGCGCCTCGAGACGATGGCGTTCCAGCGGCATCCCGAGATCTACGGCGCCTTCGGCGCGGACGGCGCGGCGACGGCGTCACGGACGCAGCGACCGGCGCCGACAGCGGGCAGGCGGGCGCTGTTCTGGGTGACGGTGGTGCTCGCGATCGTCGGGGCGCTGGCTCCGATCGCGGCGATCGCGGTCATCAGCGGCGACCGGTTCGACTTCTTCCGCATCGACGCCGAGACCTCGGTCCCCGTCGCATCCGTCTTCTACGGCATCACGGTGGTCGCGCAGATCGCGGTCCTGGTGTTCTGGGTCGTGCGCGGAGCGCGCTGGGACGGTGTGATCGCCGCCGTCGTCCTGATCGCCGTGATCTTCTCGGGCTTCGGATTGGTCGCGGTGCCCAACATCTCGGCGGTGGACGGCTTCACGCAATGGCAGCCCTGGTACCCCGCCGTCGTCGTCGCGTTCGCCGTGTCGCTCATCGCCACCGTCGCGGTCTTCGTGCGCTTCCGGGTGCGCGACGAGCCCGTCGATGTCGCAGACGAGCCCGTCGAAGCCGCGGATCCGCGCGCCGTGCGCGCGGCCGTCGATCGTCTGCCGGCGACGGAGCGGGATGCGATCCGCGCCGACCGTGACGACGCCCTCGAGATCCTCCATTCGCGGGGACTGGTCGACGAGACCACGCTGGAGCGCGCGCTCGCCCAGGAGCTCGGCACGCTGTATCTGCTGGATGACACGACCGGAGGTGCCCGATGACCGGCCAGGACGGACTGCAGGCGCGATCGGAGCGGGTGAGCCTGCGTTCGCTGCTCGGCGCGTCGGCCGACCCGGGCTTCACGCTCGCCCTCCCGACAGGGTGGGTGCGGCGGGAGGCGAACGAGGCGGAGCGAGAGGCGCTCGACGATCAGGTGAGGACGCGGCTGCGCGACGCGCACCGCCCGGACCTCTACGCGACCATCCGGCCCCTCCTCTCCGACGCCTTCGCCCGGATGGCCGACGCATCGGTCCTCGCGTTCTTCGCGCCCGCCGCAGGGGACGACGACGCGCTGGCGATTCCTGCGTCGCTGGTGGCCTCGGTACGCACGCCCACGAGTCCGGGGGACACACTCGACCCGCTCGTGCAGGCGCTCATCCGACAGGAGGGGGCGACGCCGCTGCTCGGGGACAAGCGCTTCCTCCGCCTCGAGCGCGAGACGCGTCAGGAGTTCCAGGACGCGTCCGTGCGGGTCACGCAGATCGTCTACCTCACGCCGATCCCCGGGACCGGGCGTCGTCGCGGCCTGCAGTTGACGGGTGCGGTCATCCGCCCCGACGACGCGCCCGCCGATGATCGTCCCAACGTGATGATGAAGACGCTGCTGGACCTGTGCGTCTCGTCGCTCACCTGGCAGCTGGAGCCGGCCGCGGTCTGAGCCCGTCCGACCCTGCGGGGAGGCGGCGCGGACGCGGCCCACCGCCGTGTCCGATTTCCGCGAGCCGGTGTCTGCGGAGCATGTCAGGCTGGGGTCATGACGATCGCGCCGATGACCTTCGACGAGCGTTACCGCGCCATCGACGCGAGGGACGTGCGCTTCGACGGGCAGTTCGTGACCGCGGTCCACTCGACCGGGATCTACTGCCGGCCGAGCTGCCCCGCCCGCACGCCGAAGGCCGCGAACGTCAGCTTCTTCCCGACGAGTGCTGCCGCGCACGAGGCCGGCTTCCGGGCGTGCAAGCGCTGCCTCCCCGAGGCGACGCCCGGCTCGCCGCAGTGGAACCTCCGCGGCGACGCCGCGGGGCGCGCCATGCGGCTGATCGCCGACGGTGTCGTCGACCGCGAGGGCGTGCCGGGTCTCGCGCGGCGCCTCGGCTACTCGGAGCGGCACCTCACACGCCTCCTCGCGAGCGAGCTGGGTGCCGGACCTCTCGCCCTCGCGCGAGCCCATCGCGCACACACCGCCCGGACCCTGCTCGTGGACACCGACCTGCCGATGGCCGATGTCGCATTCGCGGCGGGCTTCGGCAGCATCCGCCAGTTCAACGACACGATGACGGAGGTCTTCGCCCTGTCGCCGTCCGAGTTGCGCGCACGCCGACGGAGCGCGTCGTCGACCGCGGGCGGACGCATCGACCTCGTCCTGCCCGTGCGCGAGCCGTTCGACGCCGTGGGCCTTTTCGGGTGGATGCGCGCGCACGCGATCCCGGGTGTCGAGGTCGGTGAGGCGGAGGCGTTCTCGCGCACCATCCGGCTCGACGGCGGGCCGGCCTGGTTCGAGGTGCGACAGGACGGCGCGGGACGGATGCGGCTGCGCGCCGAGCTCGCCTCGCTCCGCGATCTCGCCCCTCTGATCTCCCGCGTCCGCCGATTGTTCGACCTCGACGCGGACCCGGTCGCGGTCGACTCCGCTCTGGCCGAGCACGCCGAGCTGCGACCGTTGGTCGCGCGCGTCCCCGGTGTCCGGCTGCCGGCCGCGATCGACGCCGACGAGATGCTCATCCGCGCGATGATCGGACAGCAGATCAGCGTGGCGTCGGCACGCACCATGATGGGACGCCTCGCGGCCGCCCTCGGCGAGTCCATCGAGACGCCGCGGGGGCCGGCGCTGCTGTTCCCGACCCCCGAGGTCGTCGCCGAACGCGGCGTCGAAGTCCTCCGGGGGCCGGGGGCGCGGATCCGTGCGATCGTCCACGCCGCGGGAGCCCTCGCGGACGGGGCGCTCCGGTTGGGACCGGGGGACGACACCCTCGAGCAGCGCGCCGCCCTGCTCGCCCTCCCCGGGGTGGGGCCATGGACCGCGGACTACGTCCGGATGCGGGTGCTCGGCGACCCGGACGTGCTGCTCCCCGGCGACGTCGCCGCGCGCGCGGGAGCAGCGGCCGCCGGCGTCCCCTCGGACGCGGCCGGGCTCACGGCGTGGGCGACGCGGACGGCGCCCTGGCGCAGCTACCTCATGGCTCACCTTTGGTACGCCGCCCCGGTCACGCAGGCCTGGCGTGCCGCAGACATCGACCCCTCATCCCGGAAGGCCGCGTCATGACCGCGATCCTGCAGACCCTCGACACCCCCGACGGGCCGTTCACGATCCTCGAGGAGGACGGGCGTGTCCTCGCTTCGGGATGGACGGACGACCCGGAGCGCATCCTCGGTCGTCTCCGCTCGGACCGGGTGCCGCCGGATGTGGCATCCGGGCGCGCAGCGTCGGCGGAGCATGTCACGGCCTACTACGAGGGCGACCTGCATGCCATCGACGCCGTCCCCGTCGCGCAGTACGGCACGGCGATGCAGTCGTCGGGGTGGGAAGCTCTGCGCCGCATCCCCGCCGGTCGTCCGCTGACCTACAGCGAGTTCGCGGTGCACCTCGGATCGCCTAGCGCAGTCCGAGCCGCGGCATCCATCTGCGCGCGCAACGCGGCGGCGCTGTTCGTGCCGTGCCACCGCGTCCTGCGCACCGGGGGAGCGCTCGGCGGATTCGCGTGGGGACTGGACGTGAAGAGGAGCCTGCTGCAGCGCGAGGCGGCGGAATGATCGATCGATCCGAGTAAGCGCTTGCTTACAGCGAATTGACAGGGATATCCTGGAGGGCTCCCGCACGCCGCGGGGGCCCTGTCCGGCCCCATCAAGGAGGAAGCCATGTCCACGGAGATCGTCTACACGAAGTCCGCCGCCTTCCTCGTCGCCGGACGCCCTGTCCGTCGGGGATGACGACCGAGGTCTGACCTCGCGCGGAAGCTTCCCGCGCCCCTCATCGTTCTCCCTCGACGGGTCACCGCGCCCCTGATCGTCCGCGCCCCTGTGCGCTCCTCGCCGCTTCGGCATCCGCTCCTCACCTGTGCAGGATCATGACCTCCTCGACGCATCCCCGCTTGTCCACCGCCCGCTCCCTCGCCCGCCTGATCCCCTTCGCGAAGCCCGTGCTGCCGCGTCTGGGACTCGGTGCCCTCAGCGCGCTCATCGCGAGCCTGCTGGGTCTGACCATCCCGCTCGTCCTCGAACAGATCGTCGGCACGAACGGCCCCATCGCCTCCGGTGACCCGTGGCTCATCGCCCTCGGCGGCGGCGCCGTGCTGCTGCTCGGCCTGCTCGAGGCCCTCATGGTGTGGGCGCGTCGGTGGTTCGTCCTCTCACCCGCGACCGCCGTCGAGTACGAGCTGCGCACCGACTTCTACGCGCGGTTGCAGCGACTGCCGGTCGCCTTCCACGACCGCTGGCAATCGGGCCAGCTGCTCAGCCGGATGATGCAGGACATCGGCCTCATCCGACGCTGGATGGCATTCGGTGTCGTCCTGCTCGTCGTGAACATGATCACGATCGTCGTCGGCTCGGCGATCCTGTTCAGCTGGCACTGGCTGCTGGGGACGATCTTCGTCGTGGTCTCCGCGCCGCTGTGGGTCGCAGGCTACGTCTTCGAGAATCGCTACGGCATCCTCTCCCGCCAGAGCCAGGACCAGGCGGGCGACCTGGCCACCGCCGTCGAGGAGTCGGTCCACGGCATCCGCGTCCTCAAGGCCTTCGGCCGTGGCAGTCACGCCCTGCGCAAGTTCACCCGGCAGGCCGAGACGCTCCGTCAGACCGAGATCAGCAAGGCGAAGGCGGTCGGCTGGATCTGGTTCTGGCTCGTGCTGCTGCCCGACATCGCCTTCGCGCTGTGCCTGGGCGCGGGCATCTACCTGGTCTCGACCGGGCAGATCGACACCGCCGCGCTCATCGCGTTCTTCGCGATGGCGACCATTCTGCGCTGGCCCGTCGAGTCGATCGGCTTCCTGTTCTCCTTCCTCGTCGATGCCCGCACCGCGACCGACCGCATCTTCGAGGTCTTCGACGAGCAGAACACGATCGTCGATCCGGAGAACCCGGCGACGATCAGCGAACCCCGAGGGGAGCTGGTCTTCGAGGGGGCGCGCTTCCGGTATCAGGATGCGGCGGCCACCGAGCGCGACCTGCTCGACGGCATCGACCTGTCGCTGCAGCCGGGGGAGACCATGGCGCTCGTCGGTCTGACCGGGTCGGGGAAGACGACACTCACCACGCTGCCGGGACGTCTGTACGACGTCACCGGCGGGCGCGTCCTGCTCGACGGCGTCGACGTGCGCGATCTGTCGCTCACGGAACTGCGCCGTCACGTCGGCATGGCCTTCGAGGATGCGACGCTGTTCTCGCAGACCGTCCGCGAGAACGTGCTGCTCGGCCGTGAGGACCTCGATCCGCGCAGCGCCGAGGGCGAGCGCGTCCTGCGCGAGGCCCTGCAGGTCGCGCAGGCGGCATTCGTCGACGACCTGCCCGACGGTGTCGACACCGTCATCGGCGAGGAGGGGCTCAGCCTCTCAGGTGGCCAGCGTCAGCGTCTCGCGCTCGCTCGCGCGGTCGCCGCGCGGCCCGCCGTGCTGGTGCTCGACGATCCGCTGTCGGCGCTCGACGTCGACACCGAGGCGCTCGTCGAGGACGCATTGCGTGTCGTCCTCGCCGAGACCACGGCACTCGTCGTCGCTCACCGGCCCTCCACCGTCACGCTCGCCGACCGCGTCGCACTCCTCGAGGAGGGGCGCATCACCGCCGTCGGCACGCACTCCGAGCTCCTGCGCACCAGCGAGCACTACCGGCACGTCATCTCGAGTCTCGAGGACGAGCAGGAACGTCAGCACGAGAGGGAGGTGTCCCTGTGAGCACCGTCACGGGCACCAGCGGCGAAGACCGCTCCGATTACACCCGCGAGGAGAGTCGGCAGATCCGGCGCCGCTCGCTGCGACTGCTCGGGTCGCTGGTCACACCGCTGAAGATGCAGCTCGTCCTCGCGGGGATCGTGCTCGTCGTCTCGACGGTCCTGCGTGTCGCGGGTCCCGCGCTGGTCGGCTGGGGCATCGCCAACGCCCTGCCCGCCGTCCAGAAGGAAGCCGACTGGATGCCGACGATCGCCGTCGTGGCGGTCTTCCTCGTCTCGGCGGTCGGCGGTGCCGCGCTCATCGGCTGGTACGCCGTCGTGGTGGCCCGGCTGACGCAGGCGGTGATGCTCGACCTCCGCAAGCGGATCTTCCTGCACACGCAGAAGCTCAGCCTCGAGTTCCACGAGTCGTACACGTCGGGGCGCATCATCTCGCGGCAGACGAGCGACCTCGACACGATCCGCGAGCTCCTCGACGGCGGACTCAACGAGCTCGTCTCGGGCCTGCTCTACGGCGGTTTCACCCTCGTCGCACTGATCCTGCTCGACTGGCAGTCCGGCCTCCTGCTCGCGTTCATGGGCATCCCGCTGTTCTTCCTCATGCGGTGGTTCTATCTGCGCTCGCAGGTCGTCTACCGCGAGTCCCGCGTCGTGAGCGCGAAGGTGATCGTCAAGTTCGTCGAGACGATGACCGGTATCCGTGCCGTCAAGGCGTTCCGCAAGGAGCCGGCCAACGACGGCGAGTTCGGTGGTCTCGCGAGCGACTACCGCGACATCAACATGCGCTCGATCCGCCTGTTCGGGACCTTCGAGCCCGCGATGATGGCGCTCGCGTCGTTCGCGCTGGCCGCGGTCGTCCTGTGGGGCGGTCTCCGCGTCGTCAGCGGCGCGCTGGAGCTCGGCTTCCTGCTGTCGGCCGTCCTGTACGTGCGCAACTTCTTCGCGCCCATGCAGGAGGTCGCGTTCTTCCTGAACTCCTACCAGTCGGCCACGGCCGCGCTGGAGAAGGTGTCGGGCGTGCTGGAAGAGGACCCGACGGTCCCCGACCCGACGAAGCCGGTCGACCTCCGTCAGGCGACGGGCCATCTGCGCTTCGAGGACGTGACGTTCGGATACTCGGAGTCCAAGACGATCCTGCCGCACTTCCAGCTCGACATCCCGGCGGGCCAGACGATCGCCCTCGTGGGCACCACCGGTGCCGGCAAGTCCACGCTCGCCAAGCTCGTCGCGCGGTTCTACGACCCCACGAAGGGTGCCGTGACCCTCGATGGCGTCGATCTGCGGGAGCTGCACCCCAAGGATCTGCGTCGCGCGATCGTGATGGTGACGCAGGAGGCCTACCTGTTCAGCGGGACGGTCGCCGACAACATCGCCCTCGGCAAACCTGACGCGACGATGGACGAGATCCGCGCCGCGGCGCGCGCCGTCGGTGCGGACGGCTTCATCGAGAAGCTGCCTGACGGCTACGACACCGACGTGAACAAGCGCGGCGGGCGCGTCTCGGCCGGTCAGCGTCAGCTGATCTCGTTCGCGCGCGCCTTCCTGGCCGACCCCGCGGTGCTGATCCTCGACGAGGCGACGGCGTCGCTCGACATCCCGAGCGAGCGGCAGATCCAGGAGGCCCTCAGCACCCTGCTCGCCGATCGGACGGCGATCATCATCGCGCACCGTCTGTCGACGGTGGCGATCGCCGACCGGGTGCTCGTCATGGAGCACGGCCGCATCATCGAGGACGACACCCCCGATGCCCTCATCGCGGGCACGGGCAAGTTCGCCCAGCTGCACCGCGCATGGCGGGAGTCGCTCGTCTGACCGCCGACGACGTGACGGATGCCGGGGCCTTCGGGTCCCGGCATCCGTCGTTCCGGCGCGAGCCGTCGCGGGACTCGATGAAAGCGTGGGGGGCCATCCGGACAGCGTGCCTGGCGGGCGGCGTGGGTCAGCGCGGTGAGGAGCGGTGCAGGGCGGGACTGAGCGGATGCGTCGCAGACAGGTCGGCGAGGGCGAGAGCGCCGTCGATCCCGGCGCCGCGCGGAGGCACCAGGGTGAGAGCGCGGTCGTCGGCGAGTGCGACGGTGAACGCCTCGCGCAGCGTCGACGACGCGAACACGCCGCCGATCGCGCACACCGGCAGTACTCCGGCCTCGTCCCGCACGCGGTCCGCTCCGGTGCGGACGCTGTGCGCGAGTTCACGCGCCGCGCGTTCGGAGATGTCCCGTGCGACGGCGTCTCCGGCGTCGGCGGCTTCCGCCACGGCCCGGGCGAACGAGGCGACGATCCGCACGCGATCGGGGTCGGCCTGCAGCAGCATGTAGGCCTGCGTCAGGTCCGGCCAGCGTCCCTGCACGACGTCGGTGAGCGTCGTCACCGGGCCGCGGCCGTCGACGGCGCGCATGACGGCGTCCAACGCCGCGCGGCCGAGCCAGTAGCCGCTGCCGGCATCGCCCATGATCCAGCCCCACCCGTCGACACGCGCGGTGCGGGTCGGGCCCACGGCGAGCGTGACGACTCCCGTCCCCGCGGCGACGACCACCCCGGACCCCTCGCCGAGAGCCCCGAGGAACGACGTCGTGGAGTCGTGCGCGAGGATGACGGTGGACACACCGGTCCCGTCGAGCAGATCGAGCAGCGCGTCGGCGTCGGCGTTGTCGTCGGTCAGCCCCGACACTCCTGCCGCGACGACGTCGACGGCCTGGACGGCGACACTCGCGCGGACGACCTCGGCGAGTTGGGGGAGGAGCGCCCTGCCGGTCTGAATGCCGGGGAACGTCAGATCAGCGATGCCGTCGCCGGAGCGCACCTTGATGCCGCTCTGACCGGCATCGATCGCGAGGACGCGGCTCACCGGCCGCCGACCCGCGCCGCGAGGAACTCCGCCTGTCGCAGCCACTGATGAGCCTGCCCGCCCTCGTGCTCGTTGAAGGGGAACACCTCGATCTGCTTGTCGGTACCCGCCCAGGCGTTGAAGGCGGCGAAGACGGTCGACGGCGGGCAGATCGGGTCGAGCAGGGCGACGGAGAAGAGGGATGCCGCATCCGCCCGGGCCGCGAAGCTCACGCCGTCGAAGTACGACAGCGTCTCGAACACGCGCTCCTCGGCGCCGCGGTGCACGGCGAGGTATCGCGCGATCTCCTCGTAGGGGTCGCGTCCGGTCATGCCGACGGCGCGCTCGAAGTGGCAGAGGAACGGCACGTCGGGCATGGCGGCCACAAGGCCGTCGCTGAGGGCTGCGGCGGCGATCGCGATCCCGCCGCCCTGGCTGCCGCCGGTCACGGCGACCTGCGCGGCATCCACCGCGGGCAGCGACCGGACCGCGTCGACCGCGCGCACCGCGTCGGTGAACACACGCCGGTAGTAGTAGGTCTCGGGGTCGTCGATACCGCGCGTCATGAAGCCGGGGAAGGCGGGTCCCGATCCGTGCGGATCGGGGGTCGCGCCGCCCGAGCCCCAGGCGCTGCCCTGGCCGCGGGTGTCCATGAAGAAGTGCGCGTACCCGGATGCCGCCCACCCGAGCCGCTCCACGGGAAGACCGCGACCGCCGCCGTACCCGTTGAACTCGACGACGGCGGGGAGGACGCCTTCACGGTGGGTCGGGAGCAGCAGCCAGCCTTTCACCGGGTCGCCGGCGAAGCCGGGGAAGGTGATGTCGAACGCCTCGATGCCGCGCAGGGGCGTTGACACGGGCGTGACGACGGGTGCGCCGCCTGCGTCGCGGGCGCCCGCGACGGTCGTCGACCAGAAGTCGTCGAAGTCGGCAGGGACGCGGACCTCCGGGCGGTAGTCGCGAAGGTCGGGCAGGGCGAGATCGAAGCGCGGCACGCGCTCACCCTAGCGGTCCTCGGCCCGACGCCGCAGGGTGGTGGTCAGCCTCGCAAAGATATCTCGACATCGAGAGAAACGGAGGTGGTGCGATACGCTGAGACCGATCCGCGACGCCCTTTTCTTGGAGACGACACGTGCCCGATTCCACCATCATCTACACCTACACCGACGAGGCGCCGGCGCTGGCGACGGCGTCCTTCCTGCCGATCGTCGAAGCGTTCGCAGGCAAGGCGGGCGTCGGCATCGAGACGCGCGACATCTCGCTCGCCGGCCGCATCCTGGCGGCCTTCCCGCAGAACCTGACGCCCGAGCAGCAGGTGGGCGACGCGCTGGCCGAGCTCGGCGGTCTCGCGACCCTCCCCGAGGCGAACATCATCAAGCTGCCGAACATCTCGGCATCCATTCCGCAGCTCAAGGCGGCCATCGCCGAGCTCCAGGCCGCGGGCTGCGACATCCCGGACTATCCGGACGAGCCGAAGGACGTCGCCGAGAAGGACGTCCGCGCCCGCTACGACCGCATCAAGGGGTCCGCGGTGAACCCGGTCCTCCGTGAGGGCAACAGCGACCGCCGTGCGCCGCTGTCGGTCAAGAACTACGCGCGCAAGCACCCGCACCGCAACAAGGCGTTCGCGGACGGCTCGAAGACCCGCGTCGCCACGCTCGGTCACGACGACTTCAAATCCAATGAGACCTCGACGGTCATCGAGAACGACGACGTCCTGACCATCCGCTTCACGGGCGAGGACGGCACCGTGACCGAGCTGAAGTCGGGCCTGAAGGTCCTGCCCGGCGAGGTCGTCGACGCGACGTTCCTCTCGGCGAAGGCCCTCGACGCCTTCCTCGCCGACACGATCGCGCAGGCTGCGGCCGACGACGTGCTCTACTCCGTGCACCTGAAGGCCACGATGATGAAGGTCAGCGACCCGATCATCTTCGGCCACGTCGTGCGCGCGTTCTTCGCCGACGTCTTCTCCCGCTTCGGCGACCAGCTCGCCGCGGCCGGTCTCACCCCAAACGACGGCCTCGGCGCGATCCTCGCCGGTCTCGGCGGCGTCGAGGGCGGCGACGAGATCCGCTCCGCGTTCGAGGCGGCCATCGCGAACGGCCCGCGCCTGTCGTACGTCAACTCCGACAAGGGCATCACGAACCTGCACGTCCCCTCCGACGTGATCGTGGACGCCTCGATGCCGGCTCTCATCCGCAACGGCGGCAAGCTGTGGGGTGCCGACGGCGGCGAGGACGACACGATCGCCGTCATCCCCGACTCGTCCTACGCGGGGGTCTACCAGGCCACGATCGACGACGTCATCGCCCACGGCCCGCTCGACCCCGCCACGATCGGCTCGGTGCCGAACGTCGGCCTCATGGCGCAGGCCGCCGAGGAGTACGGCTCGCACGACAAGACGTTCGAGATCGCCGCGGCCGGCACGGTCGAGGTGGTGAACTCGGCGGGGGAGACCCTCCTCTCGCACGACGTGCAGCCGGGCGACATCTGGCGTGCCACGCAGACCAAGGACATCGCGATCCGCGACTGGGTGAAGCTCGCCGTCACGCGCGCCCGTGCGACGGCTGTGCCGGCCGTCTTCTGGCTCGACGAGGACCGCGCCCACGACGCGAACCTCATCGCGAAGGTGAAGACCTACCTCGCCGACCACGACACGGACGGCCTCACGATCGAGATCCTCGCTCCGGCCGACGCGACGCGCTACTCGCTCGAGCGCATCCGCCGCGGCGAGGACACCATCTCGGTCACCGGCAACGTGCTGCGCGACTATCTCACGGACCTGTTCCCGATCCTCGAGGTCGGCACGAGCGCCAAGATGCTCTCGATCGTCCCGCTGCTCGCCGGTGGCGGACTGTTCGAGACCGGCGCGGGCGGTTCGGCCCCCAAGCACGTGCAGCAGCTCGTCGCGGAGAACTACCTCCGCTGGGACTCGCTGGGCGAGTTCTTCGCTCTCGCCGCCTCGTTCGAACACCTCGCCGACTACACCGGCAACCCCCACGCCAAGGTCTTGGCCGACACGCTGGATGCAGCGACTGGGACCTTCCTCGAGGAGGACAAGTCGCCCGGTCGTGCCCTCGGCACGATCGACAACCGCGGCAGCCACTTCTACCTCGCCACCTACTGGGCGCAGGAACTGGCCGGCCAGAGCGTCGACCCGGAGCTGGCGGCCGCGTTCGCGCCCGTCGCCGAGGCGCTGCGTGCGAACGAGGAGGCCATCGTCGCCGAGCTGGTCGCCGTGCAGGGTTCGCCCGCCGAGATCGGTGGCTACTACCGCCCCGACCCCGCTCTGGTCGAGAAGGTCATGCGCCCGTCGGCGACGCTGAACGGCATCATCGACGGACTCTGATCCGCGCAGACGGATGCCCCGGCCGCATGAGCGGGCCGGGGCATCCGTGCGTTCGGGGGAGCGTCAGACCCGGATCTGTGCGACGACCTCGCCGTACTCGGTCTCGTCGACGGGGGTGAAACCGACGCGACGGAAGAATGCGTCCGGGCCGCCCTCGCCGGCCTCGTAGATGACGTTGACGTGGTCGAACCCTCGCGCGCGTGCCTCGGTCGTGAGCTGTTCGACCGCGTAGCGTCCGACACCGCGACCCTGATCGTCGGCATCCACGTTGATCCGCCACAGCACCGAGCGGAAGTGATCATGCGGGGCGTCGGCGTCGAAGCCGGCGCTGACGAAGCCGACCACCTCGTCACCGTCGAGGATCACGCGCTGCCACGAGGTGGCAGGGTCGACGACGGTCGCGGCGATCGCATAGCTCTCGGGGGCGATGAAGCGTTCTTGGCCCGGCTTGAGCGAGAGGGTGTTCACGGCGACGATCGTCGACGCCGACAGTTCTTCCACGCGGAGGTCAGCCATGAGCACAGGCTAACGGTGATCCGTGCCCGTCGCACTTGGACGACGGATGCCGGGTGTCAGATGACGTTCAGGAGTGGATCCAGACGTCGCCGCCGTTCGGCATCCAGTCGTACAGCTGCTTGGCGAGGGCGGGCGGCATGTTCACGCAGCCGGCGCTCATCTGGTTGCCGAAGTTGTTGTGCCAGTAGGCGCCGTGGAAGGCCTGGTTGCCGTTGAAGTACATCACCCACGGGACGTCGGGCTGCGTGTACTTCGTCCCGGTGTCGCGCGAGGTTCCGGTCATGTCCTGCAGCGGCGTGCGCCACCCGATGGAGTACCGACCGGTGAAGGTCACAGCGCCGTCGCGACCGCTCGAGATGAGCCAGGTGTCGACGACCTTGCCGTTCTCCTTGAGATACAGCCGCTGCTCGCTGAGGTCGACCTCCGCCAGGCGCACCGTGCTGACCGTCTCGCGCGGTGTCACGTCGACCGGGAGGGCGTACGACGCGTCGCCCGTGGCGAGCTGATCGGCGAAGTCGCGCGCGACACCGGAGGTGTCGCCGAGGACGCGGCCGTCCTGCCCTTCGACGATCGTCTTCAGGACCTCGCCGGCCTCGCTCGTCAGGACCTCGGCCGTCGCCGGATCCTGGTTGACGACCTCCGGCAGCTTGTCGACGGCGAGCTGGATCGCTGCCGCATCCGCGGTCATCGTGAAGGCACCGGAGGCGTCCGGCTGGACGGTCATCCAGGACGCCAGCTCGGATGCGGGGATCGGGACGGCGCGGTCGTCACCGGCGTAGAAACCGGCCTCGGCGATCATCCCGTTGAGGCTCTCGACTGCCGCCTCCGCGGCCGCGGTCGTGACGGTGGCCGGCACCGCTTCCGGCGTCGCCGGCACGGTCACCGTCGATTCGCCGGCGACGAGGGCCGACGCGAGGGCGGAGCTGACAGCGTCGAGCGAGATGCCCGAGCCGTCGACGGCCGGGGTGCTCACGTAGGCGCCGTCCTGGAACGTCACGGTCGCGGGGGTCGGGTCGACGTACGCCTCGGGCAGAGCGGCGCGCAGCGTCGTCGCGGCGCGCTCGGTGTTCAGACCGACCGTCGGTTCGCCGTATTCGGCGAACCAGGAGGTCACGTTCCACAGGGGGCTGCCCGCGAAGGCTTCGTCAGCCAGAGCGGATGCGTCGACGGTGGCGCCCAGGTCAGCGGCGGACACCGTGGGCCCGCCCTCGCCGAGACTGACCTGGATGGAGGAGAGGCGCGAGGAGATCGAATCCGCGGCCATGCCGGTGGTCTGGCCTCCGACGGGCACGCCGGCGGCGGTCGTCCCCGGCGCGATCAGGATGAGCGAGCACACCGTCGTGGCCGTCACGACCGCCGCGACGGGCAGCCCGATCTTCAGCCAGAGGCGGCGCGGACGTGGTGCCGGCTCGGCCGGTGCCCAGCGGATGTCGAGGTGCTCGCCCGAAGCGGGCGCGTCGCCGGCGTCCTGGCGTGTGATGGTCTCCGACATCGGTCTCCCCCGAGCTGCGGCCCGGCGTTCCGGACGCCACGGGGATGCGGGGTCTCGTCGTCAGGCGAATGTCGCTTCAGGAAATGGTACGTGACGAGGGCGTATCGCCGGTCATCCGCTGCACAGATCGTGATACTCGGCGACGCCCGTCCGGATGCGGTCGGCGGCGTCGGCTAGACCCATGGCGCCCGAGATGTCTCCCTCTGCGGCCGCCTCCGTCGCGTCGGCGAGGACGTCGAAACCAGCCCTCAGATCGGCGGCGACCTCCTCGACGCGGACGTTGTCGAGCGTGGCGGCGACCTCCTCGAGGTGGTCCCGCACGTCAGCGGTCGCTGCCGCGGTGGTGGACGGATCGGCGGCATCCGCCTCCGCGAAGGCCGCCATCGCCGCGTCGACCGCATCGGCGAGGACCGCGCACGCGGCGGTCACAGTCTGCCCGTCGGCGACCTCATCGGGCTGCGCGGAACACGCGGCGCCGAGCGCGGCGATGACCCCGGCGAGGCCCAGGGACACGGTCACGCGGAGACGGCGGGATGCGGGCACGGCGGACCTCCTCGGGGCTCGGTACCGTTCGAGACTGCCACGCTCGTCCTGAGGAACGTTGGAGAGGGTCTGTCCGCCGGATGACACCACCGCAGCCCCACCCGTATGGTGAGGCCATGCAGCGCACAACGGTGTGGTCGTGGCTCATCGGCGGTCTCCTCCTCGTGATCCACAGCGTCCTCGCGGTCCTGGCGGCGCTCGCCGTGAGCGCAGGGGACCCGGTGTCGGTGCCGATCGAGCTCCTGGCCGCCCTCCTGGTGGCGGCGACCTGCGCGGTCTATGCGTTCGGGCTGCGGCCGGAGGAGAGCGTCGTGGCACGTCGGCCCGCCGGTGTGGCGGTCCTCCTGGTCCTGGCCGCCTTCGTGGTCGCGCACGCCGTGTGGTGGGCCGGTCCCACCGGTTACGCGGCCGGTGCCGGCGCCGGGCCCACTGCGGCGCTCGGCGACGTCGTGAGCTTCGTCCTGGCGATCGGGGGCGCCGTCGCGATCCAGCGGGTCGGCGTCATCCCTCGGCCGTGGAGCCGGATCCCCCTCGCCGCGCTCGTGCTCGGACTCCTGCTCGCGGTGATGTTCGCCGTCGTCCCGGTCGTCGCGCCCGGTTCGGGCGGTCCGGTCGGAGTCCTGCCCGCGACCATTCCCGGCGTCGTGGGGATCGTCTCCATGGTGCTCGCGGTGACGACGCGACCGGCGTCGCCCCGGGTCACGACGGCGCCGGCGGGGGCCGCCGTCCGTCAGGGCTGAGCCGCGAACACCTTCCCCGGGTTGAGGATGCCGGCCGGGTCGAACACGCCCTTGATACCGCGCTGCAGCGACCACTGATCGGGGCCGAGCTCGTCGGCCAGCCAGCGGCTCTTGAGCACACCGATGCCGTGCTCGCCGGTGAGCGTTCCGCCGAGGGCGATCGCCGCCCGGAAGAGCGCATCGGCGGCGCTCCACACGCGGTCGGGGACCTCGTCGCCGTCGAAGATGAAATTGGGGTGCAGGTTGCCGTCGCCGGCATGGCAGACGGTGGGGATCGTCAGCCCGAACTCCGCCTCGATGCGCGCGATCTCGTCGAACATCGCAGGAAGAGCGCTGCGAGGGACCGAGACATCCTCGATGAGCGCGGTGCCCAGGCTCTCCATCGCCGGATGCATCGCCCGCCGCACCGCCCACAGCTGCGCGGCCTCGGCGTCGTCGGCGGCCAGCCGCACGGACCCGCCCGCCCCCGTCAGGATTTCGGCGACATCGGCCTGCTCCGCGGCGGCGGCGACTCCATCGGTCTGCACGGTGAGCTGGGTCGCGCCCGGTGTGGGGCTCGGCAGTCCGAGCAGTGCGTGCGCGGCCGCCAGGCTCACGGCATCCATGAGCTCCATGATCGACGGCTGCACCCCGGCGGCGGTGACCGCGGCAGCCCCGGCGGCGGCTGCGCGAACGTCGGCGAACTGCGCCGTGAGCGTCCGCGTCGACCCCGGCACCAGGCGCCGGAGCTTGAGGGTCGCGCCGACCACGACGCCGAGCGTCCCCTCCGAGCCGATCATGAGGGCGGTCAGGTCGTAGCCGGTCACGCCCTTGACGCTGCGGTGGCCGGTGCTGATCAGTCGTCCGTCGGCGAGGACGACGTCGAGGGCGAGCACGGCGTCCCGGACGACGCCGTACTTCGCGCACAGGAGACCGCCCGCACCGGTGGCGATGTTGCCGCCGACGGTGGAGATCTCCCGGCTGGCGGGGTCGGGCGCCCACCACAGTCCATGCGGGGCGAGCGCGCGGCCGAGGTCCGCGTTGAGGATGCCGGGCTCGACGACCGCGAGCAGGTCGTCGGGGCGCACCTCGAGGATCCGGTCCATGCCGCGCACCGAGAGCGAGATCTCACCCGTGCCGGTGTTCGCCCCGCCGGCGAGGCCGGTGCCGGCGCCGCGGGTGACGACGGGGGTGCCCGTGGCGGACGCGATCCGCATGGTGGTCTGCACATCTGAGACGGATGCCGCCCGCACGACGGCGAGCGGTCGCCCCGCAGCGCGGTGTCCCGATTTGTCGGCACGGACCGCTTCGAGGGCGGCCTCGTCCGTGTCGACGCGCTCGCCGAGCGCATCGCGGAGGTGAGCGACGACGTCGCTCACGACAGGCGTCGGCGACCCGCCAGCACGCCGACCACGACGGCGACGACCGCGAAGCCGAGGCCGATCCACGTCTGTCCGGCGCTCCACCAGGCGATCGTCGCGGAGAGGTAGATGAGCAGTTCCACGAGTCCGCGCACGAAGGGGTGGACCCGGACGACCGCGCGAGGCGACGCGAACAGGCCCCAGACCACGAGTGTGGCGAGGGGCGTCGCGATGCCGAGGATGACGTTCCACGGAGCGTCCCACGCCGTGAATCCCCAGATCGCGAGCGTCACGACGGCGAACATCGCGCAGAGGAAGCTGAGCAGGTCGAGCGCCGACAGCCGCACCGGGGCGGTCTCGGCGGTGGCGGGCTCCGCGGGTCGTTCGGGACGGACGTGGGGGAGCTCGGACATGCCTCGATCCTACGCGGGACGGGAAGTGTAACGAGTTTGTTAAGAGTGCTTGCAAACGCAAGGGAACGCTTGTGCCGCTCCTATTCGTAAGGTCTACTAACAAACATGTCGACCCCGACGAGACCCGCTCCCGCGACCCGCAGCCGCCGCACCGCGGGCAAGATCCTCCCCGAGCACGCCCGTGCTCACAACCGGGCGCTCGTGCTGCAGTCCTTGTTCTCGCAGGGGGCCATGAGTCGTGCTGATCTCGCCCGCGAGACAGGGCTCACCCGTGTCACCATCTCCGACCTCGTCGGCGGTCTCATCGACGACGGCTACGTGGTGGAGCAGGGGGTGCGCGAAGCCTCCGGACCCGGCAAGCCCGCGATCCTCGTCGACATCGACCGCGGCGGTCACCGCATCGCCGGACTCGACCTCTCGGGGAGCGAGAGCTTCGTCGGCGCCGTCCTCACCCTCGACGGTGAGATCGTCGCGCGCCACAGCGTCCCCGTCCCCACCGATCGTCGCGACGTCTTCGACGCGATCGCGGAGCTCGCGCGAGCCGTCATCGCCGACGCGCACGCGCCGGTCCTCGGCCTCGGCGTCGGAACCCCCGGGGTCGTGGACGATCGGGGCGTCGTCCTCGCGGCGCCCGGATTCGGGTGGACCGAGGTCGATCTGGCCGGGCGTCTCGAGGCCGAGCTCGACCTCCCCGTGCTCGTCGCGAACGACGCGAACGCGGCCGTCCTCGCTGAGCACACCTTCGGGGGCGCCGGCGATGACGTCATCCTCATCCGTGTCGGTCGAGGTGTCGGTGCGGGACTGCTCACCGGCGGCGAGCCCCTCGCCGGCGCTCGCTTCGCCGCGGGTGAGATCGGCCACGTCACCGTCGGGACCGACGGTGGTCCCGCCTGCGCCTGCGGGAAGATCGGATGCCTCGAAGCGTGGCTCGCCGTCCCCGCTCTGACCGAGCGCCTCGCCGCCGCCGCCGACCCGCAGGGCGTGCTCCGCGACGCCGGCGAGCGTCTCGGCATCGCCCTCGCGCCCATCGTCGGCGCCCTCGACCTGTCGGAGATCACCCTCTCCGGCCCCGCCGACCTGCTCGGTGGCACCCTCGCCGAGGCTGCCGCCGAGACGGTACGCACCCGGACCCTCGCCACGTTCCACGACGGGCTCCAGGTGCGCATGTCGGCCCACAGCGAGGACATCGTCCTCCGCGGTGCGGCCGTCATGGTCCTGTCCGGCCGCCTCGGCGTGTCCTGACCCCGCACCACCCGCCCTCCGCGGCGACCCGCCCGGGCCGCCGCATCCCACACAGTGAAGGAACCGCTATGAAGAAGACCCTCGGGGCACTGTCGCTCCTCGGCGCGTCAGCCCTCGTCCTGTCCGGCTGCGCCGGATCCGCCACACCTGCCGCCGGCAGCGCCGAGACCGGTGACCTGACCGTCTGGCTCGTCGGCACCGACACGCCCCAGGACGCCCGCGACTACCTCAAGAAGACCTTCGAGGAGCAGAACGACGGGTGGACCCTCACGATCGAGGAGAAGACCTGGGCCGACACCGCCGAGGGGTATGTCGCGGCCCTGTCGTCCAACGACGCGCCCGACATCGTCGAGGTCGGCAACACGCAGGCGCCCGGCTTCATCTCGCAGGGCCTGTTCGCCGACCTCTCCGGCATCCAGGACGACCTCGGCGGCGACGACATGCTGCAGAGCTTCGTCGACCTCGGCTCGGAGGACGGCACGCTCTACGCCGCGCCCTACTACGCCGGGTCGCGCGTCGTGTTCTACTCGCCGTCGACCTACTCGGGCGAGGTCCCCGCCACCCTCGAGGACTACGTCAAGGACGGTGTCGCGGCCACCACCGCCACGAAGTCCGGCATCTACGCGCCGGGCAAGGACTGGTACAACGCACTGCCCTATGTCTGGGCGAACGGTGGCGAGATCGCCACGCTCGAGGGCGACAAGTGGGTCGGCGGCTTCTCCAGCGAGGGCGGCGTTGCCGGTCTGACGATGCTGCAGGACGTCTACGAGAACGCGACGATCGCTCCCGCCGACGCCGACGAGGCCGACCCTCAGGTCCCCTTCTGCGCCGACGAGGTCGGGTTCCTCTCCGCTCCCGCGTGGGTGAAGTGGTCGATTCTCGCAGCGGCAGACGCCGAAGCACCCGGATGCCCGGACGGTGCCGGCAAGGACCTCGCCGCCTTCGCGCTGCCCGGCATGACCGCTGGTGAGGTCGCGCCCGTGTTCGCCGGTGGGTCGAACGTGGCGATCGCCGCGAAGTCGGACGCGCAGGAGAAGGCGCAGGCGGCGCTCGAGATCATCCTCTCCGAGGGCTACCAGAAGATCCTCGCCGAGAACGGGCTCATCCCGGCGCGCACAGCGTTCGCGCAGTACCTGCCCGACGATGAGATCACCGCCGAGGCGGCGAAGGCCGCAGCATCCTCCAAGGCGGTTCCGGCCAGCCCGAAGTGGGCCGAGGTCGAGTCCGCCGGCATCATCAAGGACGCGCTCGTGAAGATTGCCCAGGGTGGCGACGTCACGCAGGTCGCGACCGAGCTCGACGGCCAGATCGAGTCGATCCTCAACTCCTGACCCTCAGGCGCAGGGGGCGGCGACGCCCCCTGCGCCCCGTCTTCGGAGGATGCCGATGACCGACACCCTGACCCGGCCCGCACCCGCGCGGGCCCCTCGCGACCCTCTCGCCGTCGCCGCGCGCGATCGGGCGCGTCGCCGGAAGGACGGTGCGGCGGCGCTGACGCTGCTCGGCCCCTCCCTCGTGATCCTCGCCGTGATGGTCGGCTATCCGGCCGTCCTCATGGTCGTCCAGTCGTTCACCGACTACTCGATCCGCAACAAGGTGCAGGGCACTCTGCCGGACGTGGTCGGGTTCGCGAACTACCTCGAGGTGTTCACGGCCTCGGACTTCCCGGCCGTCCTCGTGCGCAGCCTCGGGCTCATGCTCGTGATGACGGTGCTCATCGTGGGCTTGGGTGCGCTCGTCGCCGTCCTGATGACCCGTCTGGCCCGGGGGTGGCGGCTCCTCGTCTCGATCGGGCTGCTCCTGGCCTGGGCGATGCCGCCCCTGGCGGCGACCACGGTCTGGGGGTGGATCTTCGACGCCCAGTACGGACTCGTGAACTGGCTGTTCAACACCGTCACCGGCTCCTCGGACTTCACGAACCATTCGTGGCTGCTCGATCCGTGGTCGTTCTTCGTCGTGCTGACGATCATCGTCGTCTGGCAGGGCGTGCCCTTCGCCGCCTTCACGCTCTACGCCGCGCTCGGACAGGTGCCCGGCGAGGTGCTCGAAGCGGCCTCGCTCGACGGGGCGACCGGTTTCCAGCGGTTCCGTCTGGTCGTCTACCCGTACCTCCGCAACGTCGTCACCGTCGTCGTCGTCCTCCAGGTCATCTGGAACCTGCGCATCTTCACTCAGGTGTACACGCTGCAGCAGCGCGGCGGTCTCGTGTCCGAGACGAACGTCCTCGGCACCTACATCTTCCGGCAGGGGGTGGGGGAGTTCGGCGTCACGAGCGCGATCGGCGTGCTGACCGTCATCCTCCTGCTCGCCCTGTCCTGGGGCTACGTCCGCACGACCCTTAAGGAGGAGGAGCTGTGAGCACGCAGATCACGCCTGCCGCTCAGCTGGCGACCGTCGGCGTCGACGAGGTCGCCGGGCCCGTCGGTCACGCGAAGACGCCCGTCCCGGGATCGCTCGCCGTCCGTCGTCGGCGGCGCTCGCCGCTCGGGCGTCTGCTCCTGAACCTCGCCGCCCTGGTCGTGTTCGTCTGCTCGGTATTCCCGGTCTACTGGATGCTGAACATGTCGTTCACGAGCGGCGAGTCGATCATCAGCCGCACCCCGAGCTTCCTTCCGCTGGACTTCACGCTCCGCAATTACGAGACGGCGTGGAACCGTCCGGCGGCGCCGGGGCAGACCGACTTCGTCCACGGACTGCTCAGTTCGGCGGGGGTGACCGTCGGGGTGCTCATCGTCACGCTGCTCGTCGCGTTCCTCGCCTCGATCGCGGTCGCGCGCATCCGCTTCCGGGGTCGGCGATCGTTCATCGTCGCGGTCCTCATCGTGCAGATGATCCCCGGCGAGGCGATGATGTTCACGATCTACGGGATGATCGACGACTGGCGACTCATGAACACCCTCGTCGGTCTCGGCATCGTCTACGTCGCGGCCGTCGTCCCCTTCACGATCTGGACCCTCCGCGGATTCGTCGGCGGCGTGCCGGTCGACCTCGAGGAAGCGGCCATGATCGACGGCTGCACGCGGTCGCAGGCGTTCTGGAAGGTGACCTTCCCTCTGCTGGCGCCCGGACTCGTCGCCACCGGCGTCTTCGCCTTCATCCAGTCGTGGAACGAGTTCACGATGGCGCTCCTCCTGCTGCGCGGACAGAACCTGACCCTGCCGCCGTGGCTGCTGTCGTTCCAGTCCGCGACCGAGGCGACGAACTGGGGTGCGGTGATGGCGGCATCCACCCTCATCTCGATCCCGGTCGTGGTCTTCTTCCTCATCGTTCAGGGCCGGATGTCGGGCGGGCTCGTCTCCGGCGCCGTGAAGGGCTGACGTGCGCATCGGAGTGGATGTCGGTGGCACGAAGACCCTCGCCGTCGCCGTGGACGACACCGGTCGCGTCGTCGCCGAGGAGCGACGGCCGACGGGCTGGGGCGGCCGCGCGGTCGTCGACGGGATCGTCGCGGTCGTCGCAGCGGTCTCGCACGGCGTCCGACCGGACGCGCTCGGCGTCGGCCTGCCGGGACAGGTCTCAGCCGGAGGAGTCGTCCGCCACGCGCTCAACCTCGGTATCGACACCCTGGATCTCGCGGAGGCGGTGAGCGCCGGGGTCGGGGTCCGTCCCCTCGTCGAGAACGACGTGCGCGCGGGCGCCGTGGGCGCGGCATCCCTTCTTCCGGGAGCGGGGTCGATCGCCTACCTGAACCTCGGTACCGGCATCGCCGCCGGCATCGTCCGGGACGGGATGCCGTGGCGCGGCGCCCGCGGTGCCGCCGGAGAGATCGGTCACATCAGCGTGGACCCCGCCGGCGCCGCCTGCACCTGCGGGCAGCGCGGATGCATCGAGGCGCTCGCGGGCGGCGCGGCGGTCGCCGCCCGATGGGCGAGACCCGCCACCCTGCCTGTGGCCGACGTGTTCGACGCCGCGGACGCGGGCGATCCGCTCGCCGCCGCCCTGCGCGCGGACGTCGTGCGCGGCGTCGCCGCGGCCGTCCACCTGCTCGTGCTGACCGCCGACGTGGACCTCGTCGTGCTGGGCGGCGGGGTGTCGCACCTCGGCGAGCGGCTGCGTGAGCCGGTGCGTGCGGCCCTGGCGGCAGCGGCATCCGAGTCGGCCTTCCTCGGCTCGCTGGAGCTGGCCGATCGCGTGGTGCCGACGCCCCGGGGAGCGCCGGTCGGCGCGCTGGGTGCGGCGCTGCTGGCGGGTGCGACTGCGGTGACCGGGGTCTGAGACGGGCCGGGCGTTCCGGATTCGGTCTCTGCGGGCCCCTCACCGTCGAAACGGCCCGTGGTCGTCTGACCCGGGACGACGGCGCGTCCCCCGGGGGCGGAGGGCGCGCCGCGCCGCACCATGGGGCGGATGCCGCGTCAGACCGTCCCGGTGAACACCTGTCGCACCTGCAGATCGGCGTCGAGCAGCACCGCGTCGGCCACGGCGCCGACGGCGAGCGAGCCGAGCTCCGGCCGGCCGATCGTGCGCGCGGGCGTGGAGGTCAGGGCCCGGACCGCAGCCGGAAGCGCGACGCCCGCCGCGACGGCGGTGCGCAGGGCCGCATCCTGCGTGAGCGTCGACCCGGCGATCGTGCCGTCTGCCAGGCGCGCCACGCCGGCCTCCACCGTGACGGCGAGGGACCCGAGACGGTAGGTCCCGTCGGCCGCGCCTGCGGCGGCCATCGCGTCGGTCACGAGGGCAACGCGGCCGGGCGCCGCGGCGAAGAGGATGCGGATGACGTCGCGGTGCACGTGGACACCGTCCGCGATGACCTCGACCGTGACCCGCGGGTCGCCGGTCGCCGCTCCCACCGGGCCGGGGGCGCGATGGTGCAGGCCGGGCATCGCGTTGAACGCGTGCGTGAGCAGGGTGGCGCCGGCGTCGAACGCCTCGCGGGTGAGATCGGCATCGGCGGAGGTGTGTCCCACGGCGACGACCACCCCGGCGCGCGTCATGCGCGTGATCGCCTCGATCGCACCGGGCAGTTCGGGCGCGAGCGTGACCTGCACGAGCGCCCCTCGGGCGGCGGCGATCAGGGCGTCCACGGCGTCGGGCGTCGGGGCGATCAGGAGGTCGGGGTCGTGGGCGCCGTGGTGCCCCCGGTCGAGGAAGGGGCCCTCCAGATGCGCGCCGAGGATCGAGGCATCCGCTTGCGTCAGGTCGGCGATGATGCCGAGGCGTGCCTGCAGATCCGTCAGGGACCCGGCGACGAGGGAGATGACCGCGCGCGTCGTGCCGTGGGCGAGGTGCAGGGCGCGCGCTGCGCGGATCGCGTCCGCTCCCTCTTCGTGTGCCCGTCCGCCGCCGCCGTGCCCGTGCAGATCGATGAAGCCGGGCGTCAGCAGGGCGCCCTCGCCGGCGACCTCCTGGGCGTCGACGATCTCGTCCGCAGGGAGCGCGCGCCACTCGTCACCCGCGCCGGACGCCGTGACGCGACCCCTCTCGGAGCGGATCCACGCGCCCGGGGTCTCGGTGCCCCCGTCGACGAGCCGTGCCGAGTGGATGATGCGGCTCACGCCGTCCACGGCACCTCCCCGAGGGCGGGGAAGCGGATGCCGAGGGTCGTCCACAGCGGACCGAGGCCGCCGACGCGGCCACGGAACGACTCCCACGACCGCTCAGCCCCGCTCGCGGGCGACCAGGCGATCTCGGCCGCGGCGGCGATGCGAGGGAAGGCGAGGGCGTCGATGTCCTCGAGGGTCGCGACGGTCTCGGTCCACAGCGGCGCCTCGACACCCAGGATGGCCTCCTCGCCGATTCCCTCGACGACGCCAGTCGGCTCCCAGCCGTAGGCCCGGGCGAGGCTGGTCGGGCCGTTGGCCCAGGTGAGTCCGAGGGGGGAGTCCGCGGTCGGCTTCATGTCGAGGTAGACCGCGTCCGCGGGCGAGAGGACGAGCCGGCCGCCGCGCTCGGCGAAGGCGCGCGCATGGCGGGCGGCGGCATCCGTCGGCGAGACGAAGCCCCAGAACTGGCCGATCGTGCCGGGGGCGAGGTCCGCCGCGGCGCCGGCCTCGTGCCAGGCGACGGGGGTCTTCCCGAGGGCGGTGATGACGGCGCTCGTCTGCGCGACGAAGCGCGCGAAGTCCTCGGGGTCGGTGCCCAGCGACTCGTCCCCGCCGAAGTGCAGCCACGGGCCGGGGGTGAGTTCCGCGAGTTCGGTGAAGACGTCGCGCACGAAGGCGTCCGTCGCCTCGTCGCCGATGCGGAGGGATGAGAACCCCACGCCGATCCCGGTGTAGGGCTCGCCGGCGACGGGGACCGAGCCCTCCGTGATGACCTCGACGACCGGCGCCGCGGCGATCTCGGGATACGCCAGCCCCACCGCGTGCGTGTGGCCGGGCATGTCGAACTCGGGCACGACCGTCATGTGGCGGGAGGCGGCGTAGGCGACGATCTGTTGGTACTCGTCCTGCGCGTAGAAGCCGCCCGCCGCGCCGTCGACGGCCGTGGCCGATGCCTTCGCGGTGAGCTCGGGGCGCGAGCGCAGCTCGAGGCGCCAGCCCTGGTCGTCCGACAGGTGCAGGTGCAGGACGTTGAGCTTGAGGGATGCCGCCCGGTCGATGTACGTCCGCACTGTGGCGACGTCGTGGAAGTGGCGCGCGACGTCGAGCATCACGCCGCGATACGCGAATCGCGGGGCGTCGGAGATGCGCAGCGACGGCACGACCCATGCGTCGCCGTCGCGGTGGACGAGCTGGCCGAGCGTCTGCACCCCGTAGAAGAGGCCCGCGGCATCCGCTCCCGCGATCCGGATGCCGGTGGCCGACACCTCGAGTCGGTACGACTCGGCCGGGCCCGCGCCGTCGACCGTCAGTGCGATGCCGCCGCCCGTGCCGAGGTCGACGCCGGTGCGGGTCCGGACGAGCGCGCGCAGGTGCTCGGCGGCATCCGGATCACCCGTCACGGTTGCGCCGTCCAGCGCGAAGGGCGCGTCGCCGGTGCGGGCGACGTCTGCGGGAAAGGGCACGAGGGGGAGGGGGAGCAACCGCCACCACCGTTCTGTAAGGCATCCTAACAAAACCGATCGGGCCAGCCTATCAGCGGCGGCATCCGTTATGCTCGCAGTGTCGCGACTGGCGTTGAGGTGGGCTACCACCGGGGAGCGATTGACACGGCATTCGACCGCGCGCCTGGGCCGATGCGAGATAACCCATCCCGAAAGCCGTCGTCAGGAGATCGCATGACCGATTCGCTGTTCAACGCCCCGCTGTCCGAGGTCGATCCCGAGATCGCCGATGTGCTCGAGCGCGAGCTCGACCGTCAGCGCGGGTTTCTCGAGATGATCGCCTCCGAGAACTTCGTTCCCGTCTCGGTGCTGCAGTCGCAGGGCTCCGTCCTCACCAACAAGTACGCCGAGGGCTACCCCGGCCGCCGGTACTACGGCGGCTGCGAGGTCGTCGACGTCGCCGAAGAGCTCGCCATCGAGCGCGCCAAGTCGCTGTTCGGCGCCGAGTTCGCCAACGTTCAGCCCCACTCCGGCGCATCCGCCAACGCCGCCGTCCTGCACGCCATCGCCCGTCCCGGCGACACGCTGCTCGGCCTGTCACTCGACCACGGCGGTCACCTGACGCACGGCATGAAGATCAACTTCTCGGGCCGCCTGTACAACATCGTCGCCTACGGGGTCGACGCCGAGACCTCGCTCGTCGACATGGACGAGGTCCGCCGCCTCGCCGTCGAGCACAAGCCGAAGGTCATCATCGCGGGCTGGTCGGCCTACCCGCGCCAGCTCGACTTCGCCGCCTTCCGCGCGATCGCCGACGAGGTCGGCGCGCTCCTCTGGGTCGACATGGCGCACTTCGCCGGTCTCGTCGCGGCGGGCCTGCACCCCTCTCCCGTGCCGCACGCGCACGTCGTCAGCTCGACGGTGCACAAGACGATCGGCGGCCCCCGTTCGGGCTTCATCCTCACCAACGACGCCGACATCGCGAAGAAGATCAATTCGGCGGTCTTCCCGGGTCAGCAGGGCGGCCCGCTCATGCACGTGATCGCCGCCAAGGCGACCGCGTTCAAGCTCGCGGCATCCGATGACTTCAAGGAGCGCCAGCAGCGCACCGTCTCGGGCGCGGCCATCCTCGCCGACCGGCTCTCGCAGCAGGACGTGAAGGACGCCGGCATCTCGGTCCGCTCCGGCGGCACCGACGTGCACCTCGTCCTGGTCGACCTGCGCGACGCGGCGATCGACGGCAAGCAGGCCGAGGACCTGCTGCACGAGATCCGGATCACGGTCAACCGCAACGCGGTGCCGAACGACCCGCGCCCCCCGATGGTGACCTCGGGCCTGCGCATCGGCACCCCCGCGCTCGCGACCCGCGGCTTCGGCGACGCCGAGTTCACCGAGGTGGCCGACGTCATCGCACTCGCGCTGCAGCCCGGCGCCGACCTCGAGGCGCTCCGCGCGCGCGTCGCGACCCTCGCCGACGCGTTCCCGCTGTACCCCGGCCTCCAGCAGTGAGCCGCGGCATCCGCCCCCTCTTCCGATCGCGAGACTGCGCTCACGCCCCGAGACAGCGGTCTTGGACCGCAGTCTCGAGCTCCCCGTGCAGTCTCGCGGTCGAGGGGCGACGACAGGAGACATCGTGACCGCACAGATCCTCGACGGCAAGGCGGCGTCGGCCGCGATCAAGACCGAGCTCGCGGAGCGGGTGGCCGCCCTCAAGAAGCGCGGCGTGACGCCCGGCATTGCCACCGTGCTCGTGGGGGCCGACCCGGCATCCCAGCTCTACGTCGGTATGAAGCACCGGCAGTCCGAGGCGATCGGGATGAACTCGATCCAGCGCGAGCTGCCCGCCGATGCGACGCAGGAGCAGGTCGAGGCGCTGATCGACGAGCTCAACGCCGACCCGGCGTGCCACGGCTACATCGTCCAGCTGCCGTTGCCGAAGCACCTCGACACCGATCGCATCCTCGAGCGGATCGACCCGGAGAAGGATGCCGACGGCCTCCACCCGACGAACCTCGGTCGCCTGGTGCTCAACGTCAACACGCCGATCACGTCGCCGCTGCCGTGCACGCCGCGCGGCGTCATCGAGCTGCTCATCCGCAACGGCTACGACCTGAACGGCACGCACGTCGTCGTCGTCGGCCGCGGCGTCACGATCGGCCGCTCGATCGGTCTGCTGCTCACGCGCCGCGAGTACAACGCGACCGTGACGCTCACCCACACCGGGACGACCGACCTCGGCGCGCACCTGCGCGAGGCCGACGTCATCGTCGCCGCGGCGGGGGTGAAGCACATCGTCACCGCCGAGCACGTCAAGCCCGGCGCCGCGGTGCTCGACGTGGGCGTCACCCGCGAGGACGACCCCGAGACCGGCAAGAGCCGCGTCTACGGCGACGTTCATCCCGACGTCGCGCAGGTCGCGGGCTGGCTCTCGCCGAACCCCGGCGGCGTCGGTCCCATGACCGTCGCCCTGCTGATGACGAACGTCGTCGAGGTCGCCGAGCGCGCCGCGGGTCTGCGCGACTGACGCGCCGCCCGTTCACGGATGCGACAGATCGTCCGCGACACGCCGGTGAGGCGCACGCGGATGCCGGGTGTCGCCCGGCATCCGTTGCATCCGTGAACGGACGACCGAGAGCCGCCGCGCGCCGGCGCTCGGGCGCCGGCGTCAGGCGGTGAAGCGGGCGAGGAAGGCGCGGGTGCGCTCCTCGCGCGGATGCCGCAGCACCTCCGACGGCGGGCCCTGCTCGACGATCGTGCCGGCGTCGAGGAACACGACCCGGTCGGCGACGTCGCGCGCGAACGCCATCTCGTGCGTGGCCATCAGGATGGTCGCGCCCTCGGACGCCAGGTCGCGGACGAGTTCCAGTACCTCGCCGACCAGCTCCGGATCGAGGGCGGACGTGATCTCGTCCAGCAGCAGCACCTCGGGGTCGGTCGCGATGGCACGTGCGATGGCGACACGCTGCTGCTGACCGCCCGAGAGGCGGTCGGGGTGATCCTTCGCCTTGTCGGCGAGCCCGACCCGGGCCAGCAGGTCGACCGCGCGGGCTTCGGCCTCGCGGCGCGGCATCCGGTGGACCACGCGGGACGCGAGCGTCACGTTGTCGAGCACGGACAGGTGCGGGAAGAGGTTGAAGCTCTGGAACACCGCGCCCAGCCGCGCACGGATGCGGTTGCCGTCGACGCGGGGATCGGAGATGTCCTCGTCGCCGAGGAAGATCTGTCCGTCGTCGATCGGCTCGAGCAGTCCCAGGCAGCGCAGCAGGGTCGATTTGCCCGAGCCGCTCGCGCCGATGAGCGCGACGACCTCGTGCGCGGCGAGCGAGACGTCGACCCCGCGCAGCACCTCCCGGTCCCCGAAGGACTTGTGGATGCCGGTGGCCCGCAGCACGTCGCTCACAGCACCGATCCCGTCTGCTCGCGCTCGCGGAGCCGCGCCGTGTACCAGTCCGTGAGGCGGATGGTGGGGATCGCGAGCAGGATGAAGAGGATGCCGGCGACGACGTACGGCGTGAAGTTGTACGTCGTGGCCGTCACCGAGCGAGCGGCGGCGATCGCGTCGATGCCCGCGATGATGGAGATGAGCCCGACGTCCTTCTGCATCGAGATGAAGTCGTTCATGAGCGCCGGGGTCATCTTCCGCAGGGCCTGCGGCAGGACGACGCGTCGGAGCGTCTGGACGTGGCTGAGCCCGAGTGCGCGGGCCGCGAGACGCTGCGACGGATGGACGGACTCGATGCCCGCGCGGATGACCTCCGCGACGTACGACGAGTAGGTCAGCGTCACGGCGAGCACGCCGAGGAAGAGCTCGTCGATCCGTTCGCCGACGATCGTCGGCAGCCCGAACCCGACGAGGTAGAGCACGATGATGAACGGCAGCCCGCGGAAGAGATCCGTGTAGCCCGCGGCCAGCATCCGCACGGGGAAGAAGACCGGGCCCCGCAGCGTCCGCAGCAGGGCGACGAGCAGTGCGACACCGCCGACGGTGAAGACCGCGATCCCGAGCACGGTGAGGTTGACGAGGAAGCCGTCCCACACCTTCGGCAGCGCCTGCAGGGCGATGGCCGGGTCGAAGAAGCTCTGCTGGACCTTCGACCAGCCCTCGGTGTTGATCACCGTCGCCCATACCACGACGGCGAAGACGAGGGTCGACGCGATCGCGATCAGGACGGATCGCCGCTCGCGGCCGCGCCGGTAGGCGCGACGGTCGAGCTCGAGCTCGCTCGGGATGCGGGTGGTCACGGATCGACGCTAGCGCGCCCTCACTGGAGCTCGGTGACGCCCTCGGTCAGACCCGAGAGCCATTTCTCCTCGAGGTCGGCGAGGGTGCCGTCCTCGCGGAGCTCGTCGACGGCGGCACTGACGGCCGGGGTCAGCGGCGAGTCCTTCGCGAGCAGCAGGCCCCACTGGTCCTCGATGCCCGACTGGGGCAGCTCGCCGACGAAGAACGAGTTCTCGATGTAGAAGTTCACGGCGACGTAGGCGGTCGGGGTGTCGAGGACGACGGCGTCGACCTGTCCTGCGCTCAGAGCCGCGGTGGCGTCCTCGTTGGAGTTGTAGAGCTTCGGCTCGAGCCCGAGGTCGAGCGCGTCGAGGGTGAGAGCGCTCGTCGAGTTCGCCATGGCACCGATCGTGATGTCCTTCAGGCCCGCCAGGTCGGTGACGCCGTCGGCCTTACCGCCCTTGAGAGCGATGAGGGACTGGCTCGCGGCGTAGTAGGGCGACGAGAAATCGACGCCCTGCTTGCGCTCGTCGGTGATCGTGTACTGCTGCACGTTGAAGTCGAAGCTCTTCGGCCCCGGGGCGATCGCCGCGTCGAAGCTGGTCCGGACCCACTCGACGTCGTCCTTCGCGAATCCGAGCTTGTCGGCGACGGCGTAGGCCACTGCGGCCTCGAAGCCCTCGCCGGACTCCGGGTCGTCGTCGATGACGTAGGGCTCGTAGGCGGTCTCGCCGGTCGCGATCGTGAGCTTGCCGGGGGTGACGTAGTCGTCGGGGGAGGGGCCGGCATCCGAGGACGACGACACGCTCGGTGCGGCGCTGGTCGCGCAGCCTCCGAGGAGCAGGGCGAGGGCGGCGGCGGACGCGGCGAGTGCGGTGCGCAGGGCGGGACGACGGGACATGAGGGCCTCCGGAGGCGCCGAGCAGGCTCGGTGAAGGGGTTCGGGTGGCGCTCCGCGCGCGATCGGGCGGGTGCCGACCCTCATTCTCGCGCGAGGAGGGATGCCGCAGGCCATGCGGCGTCGCTTTGTTACACGCCCGTCATCGTCGTTCGCTTGAGAGGATGACGGGATGACTCCCTCTCGCACGCTCGTGGTCGGTTCCGGTCGGATCGGCACTCGGGTCGCAGCGGCGCTGCGCGGTGCCGGCGGTGAGGTCTGGACGCTGCGGCGGTCCCCGGCATCCGAGCCCGACGATCACCGCATCGCGGCGGATCTCTCCCAGCCGCTGGCCCGCCCGCTTCCCGCCGTGGACGCGGTCGTCGTCACACTGCCGCCGGGGGAGGATGCTGCGTTCCTGGCGGACGCGGCGGCGCACCTCGCGGCCGCGCTGCCCGGGGTGCCCGCGCGGACGGTGTGGGTATCGTCGACGCGCGTGTTCGAGGGGTACGGCGATGAGCGACCGCTGACGGAAGCCGATGAGCCGCGTCCCGCGAGCGCGCGTGCGCAGCAGCTGGTCGACGGCGAGGTGCGCGCAGTCGAGTTGCTGGAGTCCGTCATCCTGCGACCGGCCGGCATCTACGGGCCCGGCCGTGACCGCCTCATCCGACAGGTGCGGGCCGGCACTCCGGTCGACCATGCGCGTCGGACCAACCGCATCCACGAGACCGACGTCGCGCGAGCGATTCTCGCGCTCCTCGACGCAGCCGTTCCGCCCCGCGTGCTGCACGGCTCCGACGAACGACCCGCCACGCTCGGCGAGGTCGTGACCTTCCTCGCCGGGCGTCTCGGGGTGCCGGTGCCGCCGCGCGGCGAGCCGGGCGATCGGCGCGGCACGGTGCTGGACGGTGCGCTGCTGCGGTCGGTCGTCGGCTCGCTCGAGTACCCGACGTTCGAGGAGGGCTACGGCGAGATGCTCGCGGGGTCGGCCTGATCCTGGTGCGTGTCGGCGGCGCGCGGCAGGATGACCGCATGAGCGTCGAACCCCGGATCCTGGACTGGCTGCGCGACTCCGACCCGTCGCTGCGATGGCAGGTCGAGCGCGACCTCGCGGGTGAGCCCGCGGACGTGTGGCGGGCGACGCGCGCGCGCGTGGCGACCGAGGGGTTCGGTGCGGCGCTGCTCGCGCAGCAGGGCCAGGACGGGCAGTGGGAGGGCGGCGCGTACTTCCCCGTCGGCTTCTTCGGCAGCCCGGAATCCGAGATGCCCGGGCAGCCGTGGACGGCGACGACATGGACGCTGAAGGACCTGCGCGAGTGGGGCGTCCCGGCATCCGCTCTCGGGGACACCGCCGAGAGGCTCGACCGCAACAGCCGGTGGGAGTACGACGACCTGCCCTACTGGGGCGGCGAGGTCGACGTCTGCATCAACGCGTTCACCCTCGGAACCGGGGCGTGGCTGGGGGCCGACGTCTCCCGGCTGGCGAGGTGGTTCCCCGAGCATCAGCTCGCCGACGGCGGATGGAACTGCGAGGCCGAGGAGGGCGACTCCGTGCGCTCCTCGTTCCACTCCACGCTCAACGCTGTTCGGGGCATGCTCGCGTACGAGCGGTTCACAGGGGACACCACCCTCCGTGAGAGCCGCCTGCGCGGGCAGGAGTACCTGCTCGAACGCCGCCTCGCGTACCGCCTGTCGACGGGCGAACTCGTCGGTCCGTTCGTCACCGAGTTCGTCTATCCCAACCGGCACCGCTACAGCGCGCTCGCCGCCCTCGACCATTTCCGTGACGCGTCGCTGAACGACGACGTCGTGCCCGACGAGCGGCTCGCCGACGCCGTCGAGATTGTCCGCGCAGCGCAACAGCCGGACGGCACGTGGCACCAGGGACGCGTGCTCGAGGGACGGCGCTGGTTCGACCTCGACGCTCCCGAGGGGCAACCGTCGCGATGGCTCACGTTCCTCGCCCTCCGCGTCCTCCAGTGGTGGGATGCTGCGCGGTGACCGGATCGCGTAGGTTCGGGGACGTGATCGTCAACCCGCTGCTGCCGAGCCTGTACGACGTGGTCTGGTCGCTCGTTGCGCTGATCGTGATCGGGCTCGCCGTCGTCGCACTCGTGTCGCTCGCCCGCTCCGCGCGCGGCCTCACATCGGTGCAGGCGCTCGCCTGGGCGATCGTGATCCTGTTCGTCCCGGTCCTCGGCCCCGTCGCGTGGCTCGCGGTCGGGCGGCGCGCCGGCCTCGCAGGCCGGAACGAATCCCGCCTCTGACGGTCCGCGCCCCTCAGCGGCGCAGGTTCACCTGCAGGATCTCCTCCTGGTACGGGGCGCGCACGGCGCCGGAGATGCGCAGGTCGAGCAGCAGGAACGGACGGTCCTCCGCCGGGCGGTCTCGCCACCGCGCGAGCGCGTCGAGGTCGTCGAGCGTGCGCACGACGACGCCCTCCGCGCCGACGGCGCGGGCCAGACCGGCGAAGTCGACCTCGGGGATCTCCATCGGACCGCGCGCGAGCCCCATGACGCCGTAGAGATGCACCTCGGCTCCGTACGCTCCGTCATTCCACACGATCGCCAGTCCCCGCCCGCGCGCGACCCGCACGGCGGACTCGAGATCGGCGATCGCCATGAGCCCACCCCCGTCGCCGGTCGTGAGGACGATCGTGGACTCCGGCCGGGCCATCGCCGCCCCGGGGACCGAGGGGAAACCGAGGCCGATGGATTGGTACGCCGTGCCGACCATCATCATCCGGTCGGGTGAGGCGACCGGCCAGAACATGTTCGCCCATCCGATGAAGTGTCCGCCGTCCGACACCACGACGCGGTCCTCGGGCAGCAGCTGCGCGATCGCCGCCGCGGCGCTGCGCGGATCGAGCCGCCCGTCCGGAGCGAGCCCGTCGCCCTCCTCCCGCCCCCGCAGCGCAGCGACGTCCACCCGGTCGCGCCAGCGTGACGCGGTGCGGCCGAGCCGTTCGAGCTCGTCGGCGATCGCACGGGCGGCGAGCGCGGCATCCGCCCGCAGGTACCGACCGACTTGCGGGTGCGTCGCCGCGGGTGCCACGTCGACCTGCACGATCATCGTGTCGGGGGCGAAGAGGCTGCCGAAGCGCATCGTGAACTGGTTGAGCGACGCACCGAAGACGACCGCGACATCGGCCTCGCGGATCGTCGCCATGGCCGCCTCGGCGCCGAAGCCGCCGGTGACCCCGAGGTCGAACTCGGCGCGCGGGAAGATTCCCCGGCCGAGAGCGGTCGATGCCGTGAGCGCGCCGGCCGCGTCGGCGAGACCCCCGAGCTCGTCGCCGGCCCCCGCGGCCCATGCACCCCGCCCGGCGAGCAGCAGCGGACGTTCGGCCCCGGTCAGTACGCGGGCGATCGCGCGGACGGTCGCCTCGGCGTGTGCCCCGGTGGGGGCGAGGGGCGCCGGCAGCACGGGATCAGGCGTCGCCGGAATCCCGCCGGCGTCCCGGCCGCCGACGTCGTACGGGATCGCGAGGACGACCGGCACGCGGAACGAGAGCGCGTGCTCGATCGCGATGACCGTGGTGGCCGCAGCATCCGTGCGCCCCACCGTGTACGTGCGCACGCCCACAGCCGACGCCAGCGAGAGCTGGTCGACGTCCCACGGTCGGGGGCCCGACGTCGGTTCGTCGCCGACGACGAGGACGAGCGGCACACGCGCCTGCGCGGCCTCCGCGAGCGCGGTGAGGGTGTTCGTGAAGCCCGCGCCGTACGTCGCCGTCGCGGCGGCCAGTCCGCCCCCGGCGCGGTGATGGGCGTCGGCGGCGACGACCCCGCCGGCCTCGTGACGGACGGCGGTGAACGTGACGTCCTCGCGACGCTCGAGCGCGTCGAGGACGAGGGCGTTGCCGTTGCCCATCACGCCGAAGACGTGGTCGATGTGGGCGGCGAGCGCGGAGGCGACGTGGGCGGCGACGGTGGGCATGGGAGCTCCTGGAGACGATGACGACGGATGCCGTATGTGTCTCGCTCCCGCGGCGTCGCGGGTGGCTGCGTGCCCCTTTTCCGAGCACCAGGGCCTGTCTCGGCACTGGACGGCACTCAGTGTAGTCACGACGCGTGCGCCACGCACGCCAGCGTGTCACACTGCGGACATGCTGCAGACGATGACGATCAGCCTCGCTCCCTTCGACGCGGCACGCATCGTCCTCGACCACGTGCAGTCGTCGGGGATGACGGTCGAGTGCGTCGGACAGCATGCGACGGCGACCGAGGCGGGTCATCAGATGGCGCTGCTGAT
This sequence comes from Microbacterium sp. NPDC080005, assembly GCF_040702445.1. Lineage (NCBI taxonomy): Bacteria > Bacillati > Actinomycetota > Actinomycetes > Micrococcales > Microbacteriaceae > Microbacterium > Microbacterium sp. NPDC080005. Next base: position 96,155 of record NZ_JBFBLD010000001.1, read on the forward strand.
CTTCGAGAAGTACTACATGCGCACCAGCAGTCGCGCGTCGCTGACCGTCGCGATCGAGAACCTCGCGGGTCCGACGACCGCGGTCTTCCGCGGCTCCGGGGGAGGAGAGGGCGCGCTCTTCCGCTTCGACTGGGGCGCGAGCGCCGACTTCGCATCGACCGTGGTCGACGCCCTCGAACCGTACGAGACGGTCTGACGAGCGGATGCCGGGGCCCACGGACATCGCAGAGGTGCGGGCGCGCCGCCTCCGGTCGCACCTGCTCGCGTCTCCGGCCGCCCACGTCGGCGACGTGGTGCGGCATCTGCACGCGGTGCAGGCGCAGGACCTCGGCGCAGGGCGCTGGGCTCTCGGCATCCGGACCGCAGGCGATCTCACCGTCGGTGATGTCGACCGTGCGTTCGACGACGGCGAGATCGTCCGCGCCTGGACCCAGCGCGGCACCCTGCACATCGTCGCGCCGTCGTCGGTTCCCGGCATCCTCGCCGTCACCGGCGAGCGGCAGCTGCGAGCGCTCGGTGCGGACGCCGCTCTCGTCGAGAAGGCCGAGCGGGTCTTCCGAGCCGCGGTGGCCGTCGAGGGCCGAGTGACGCGAGCGGAGTTCGCGGCCGCGCTCGAGCGCGAAGGCCTCTCGGGGTCTGCGAGGCAGGCGAACGGCATCCTGCTCGCCCTGTCCTTCCGCGGTGTGCTGGCACTCGGGCCCGTCGTCCCGCGCGAGGACGGTGTCACCCGCGAGCAGTACCTCGTGCTGCTCCCCGTCGGTGGCGCCGTGGGGGAGGACCCGGCCGTCGACCTCCTCCTCTCCTATCTGCGCGGGCACGGGCCGGCGTCGTCGACCGACTTCGCCTGGTGGGCCGGGATCCCTGCCGGAGCAGCCCGCGCCGCCGTCGAGCGCGCCGGTCACCGGGTGGCCGCCGTCGGCGGCGGCCTCCTCGCCGCGCCGGATGACACCCCCGGGTCGCGCTTCGCAGCGGGTTCGGAGACCCTGGCCCTTCCCGCGTTCGACGAGTACACGCTGTCCTACGCCGATCGCTCCATCGCTCTGGGCGCGGGAGACCGGGTGAGCGTCGGTCCGACGGCGAACGGCATGATGCGCGCCGTCCTCCTGCGCGAGGGCGTCGCCATCGGCACGTGGCGGCTCTCGCTGGCGAAGGGGTCCACCGGGGAGGCGGAGGCGGTGCTGTTCCCCGGCGAGTCGCGCCGCGGCGTCGACACCGCTCTCGCCCGGGCCCAGGGATTCTTCGCCTTCGTGTAGCGAGTCGTGAACGGATGCGCAAGAAGTTCTTGCGGTGATACGCGCCCGGTTAGTTTCTCCTCACGCGGCCCTCTCGAAGAGGCCGCATCCGGAGGGAGCGCGTCATGGTCTCTCCGCTGCACGACGTCCCCGACCGCATCCTCGTCCAACGTGCGGTCGACGGAGACACCGCTGCGTTCGGTGAGATCCTGCGACGGCACGCGTCGCTGGTGCGTGCGTACGTCTACCGCATCGTGAAGTCCGTGGCCGACACCGATGACGTCGTCCAGGACGCCTTCGTGACGGCCTGGAAGCAGCTCCCCACTCTCCGCGACCCGTCCGCCGTGAAGTCGTGGCTGATGCGGATCGCCGGGCGCGAGGCGCTCGCCCTCGCGACCCGCAGGTCGCGAGAGGATGCTCTCGACGAGGCGACCTTGCCCCCGTCGTCACAGGCGCAGCCGGAGCGCGCAGCCATCCAGAACGATCGACTCGCTGCGCTGTCCCGCGCGCTGGATCGACTCAAGGAGGATCAACGGCGATGCTGGTTGCTCCGTGAAGTGGCGGAGCTCAGCTACGCCGAGATCGCAGAAGAGATGAACATGACCGACAGCACCGTCCGAGGACTGCTCGCACGTGCGCGGGCGAGCATCGCGATCGAGATGGAGGGGTGGCGATGAGCGACGACGACCCCTCGACCCTCGACTGCGGTCGCACCATCGACGAGCTCAGCAGCTACGTCGAAGCCGGCCGCACGCCGCGTGATCCGCACATCGAGTCCTGCCCGGACTGCCTCAACGCCGTCGAAGCGCTCGAGCGCGTGGGACAGCTCTCGCGCGACCTCGTCGCCGACGATGCCGAACGGATGCCGCGGCCGCCCGAGAGCTGGTTCGAAGGCATCCTCTCCGTCATCCACTCCGAGCTGCGGGCCGGCCGGAGCTTCCCGATCCACCACCCGGACCCGCGCGTGACGATCACCGTGACCGAGGGTGCCGTGCGCTCCCTCGTGCGTTCACGTGCGGACTCCCTCGACGGGATCTACCTCGGGCGCACGGAGATCATCGGGGATGCCGAGACGCCAGGCGCACCCGTCCGGATCGACCTGACCGCGTCCGTGGCGTGGGGGCGGTCGATCCCCGAGCTGACCGCTTCGCTCCGCGAACTCGTCTACCGCGTGCTCGCCGAGCACACCGAGCTCAACGTCACCGCTGTCAACGTCGCCGTCGAGGAGCTCCACGGCACAGAAGGGGAGGAGTGAGCATGTCCGAGCCGCTCGCCGACCAGCCCGACCTCGTCGCCCGCGTCCGTGCGGTCGACGGCGTGACCGATGTCTACTCGCCGCGATCTGCGGTCGGCCGCATTCCGGGCCTCATCGCCGCCGCGGCAGGCAGAGCCGACGACCGGATGGCGGAGGTCGCGGTGACGGTCCGCGACGGGGTGCCGCTGGTCGCCGCACGCATCGCGACCGCGTCTCAGGACAGCACCCCCGACGCCGCCCGTCGGGTCGCGGACGCGCTCCTGGCGAACACTCCCGACGACGCCCGCATCAGCATCCAGATCGCCCGTATCCACTGACCTCGGAACCCGTTCGAAGATTCTCCGAACTTTTTTGTGACGAATCGGGACGCCCGGCCCTCTTATGTACGAGGCCGACGACAGCGGCCCACGACGCACCGCGAGGGCGTCACCCGATCGTTTGAGAAAGAGGAGAATCATGGCCACCGAGACCACCAAGACCACCGCTCCCGTCACCCCGGGTGCCGGTCGTGTGGACCGCACGACGCCCGCGCTCGACGAAACCTCGTCCGCCACGAACGGCACCACGGTCATCGCCGACGGCGTCGTCGCCAAGGTCGCCGGCATCGCCGCCCGTGAGATCCCCGGAGTCCACGCCCTCGGCGGCGGCGGAGCCCGTGCGATCGGCGCGATCCGCAACGCCATCAACGCGACCGACCTCGGTCAGGGCGTGAAGGTGGAGGTCGGCGAGACGCAGGCGGCCGTCGACCTCACCATCGTCGTGGAGTACCCGACGCCGGTCCACCAGGTCGCCGCTCAGGTCCGCGACGCGGTCGCCGGCGCCATCACCCGCCTCGTCGGACTCGAGGTCGTCGAGGTCAACGTGACCGTCGACGACGTCCACATCCCGGGTGACGAGGACGAGGAGCACGAGGAGTCCCGCGTCTCATGAGTGCCACGATGAAGGGCGCCGTCCTGGGCGCCGTACTCGCTGTCGCCGCTCTCGTTTTCGGGTTCTGGGGCTTCCTGCTCGTGGGCCTGTTCATGGCGATCGGCGCTGTGATCGGACGCGTCGCGTCCGGCCAGCTCGATCTGCGGGCCGTGACGGACGCCTTCACGGGACGGCGTACGTCCTGATGCGCATCGACACCGACGGAACCGCGGTCGGCGGGTCCTCGCGACCCGCTGCCGCGGAGCCCGGCGTCGCCGGCCGTACAGATGTCGCCGAGCGTGTGCTCGTCGGCATCGCGCGGGCGGTGTCCGCCGATGTCATCGGCGTCCCGCGGGGCAAGGTTTCCGTGGGTGTCGCCGATCGACGGGACGGCATGGCTCTGAAGGTCTCGAGTCCGCTGCCGGTCCCCGACCTCGATGACGTCGACGCGGTGCGCAGCACCGTCCCCGTCCTCGAGCGCGCCGCGCAGATGCAGGAGCAGCTGCGCGACCGACTGACCCACCTCCTCGGGCGTGACATCGCCCGGGTGGACATCACCGTGACAGGTGCCCTGACACCGGAAAGGAAGCGTGTGCGATGACCACTCCTGTGCTGCGTCGCGTCGTACGCCGCGAGACCCACTCGCCGCGCAGCGTCGCCTTCGCACTCGTCGTCCTGCTGGCCGTCCTGGCGTCCCTGTACGTCGCGGTCGAACTGATCCTCGCGCTCGCCGCGCTGCCGCCCCTCCTGGTCCGGCCCATGGTGGCGCTGGAATGGGTCGCCGCCGTGCCGACCGACGTCCCCGTCGCTGCCGCCGTGGCAGGCGGACTGGTCGTCGCCGCGCTGGGTGTGTGGCTGCTCGTCCTCGCTCTCGCACCGGGACGACTGTCCAAGCACGAAGTGGATGCCGGGGGCCGTGCCGCGGTCATCGACAACGGTGTGCTCGCGTCCTCGCTCGCCAAGCGGGTGAGCGACGAGACCGGCCTCGCCCGCGACCGCGTGACGGTCGGCGTGGCCCACCGCAGCATCGACGTCACCGTCCGGCCGGGAGCCGGCATCCCGATCGACAAGGGCCACCTGGAGTCGGTCACCGCAGCGGAGATCGCCGCGGTGAAGCTCGCCCGTCCCGTCCGCACCCGCGTTCGCATCGAACGCTCCGACGAAGAGGAGAAGTCGGCATGAACGACACCAATCGTGCGCTGAACCGCACCCTGCTCTTCCTCGTCGGGCTCGTGCTCCTCATCGCCGGGGGTGCTGCGGCCACCGCCGCCGCGATTCCCGCAGTCGGCGAGGTCTGGACATCGTCCGGCTCCACCGTGGCCGATGCGTTGCGCTCGTCGGGCGACGCGACCGCGATCGGCGGGACGACCCTCAGCTGGGCGGTCATCGGCGCGACCGCAGTCGCCGTGCTCGTCGCGGTGATTTTGATCGCCGCGATGACCACCCTCATCAGCCGCCGCTCGAAGACGGTGCTCCGCTCGAGCGGGGCGCAGAACCCGCTCGGCCGGGTGACGGTCACCGAGTCGTTCGCCGCCGACGCGGTGACGAACTCGCTGAGCCGGCAGGACGACGTGGTGGCTGCGTCGGTCACGGCGCACACGGTCAAGGACGAACCCGTCCTCCACGTGAGCGTCACCGCGCGTCAGGGCGCCGACCCCCGCCGCATCGTCGACCACGTCGACCGTCTCGTCGATGGCCTCGCCGCCGTCACGGGCACTGACACCCCCGCCTTCGTCTCCGTTCACGGCGGTCTGCGCAGCAGGCTCGCCTCGGACGCACCTCGGGTCAGCTGACCCATCCACACCTCGAACCAGGCACCGGTTCACCCACCCACACAGAAAGGAGACCCTCATGGGACTCGACGACAAGATCAAGAACGCGGCTCAGGACATCGCCGGCAAGGCGAAGGAAGCCATCGGCAAGGCCACTGACAACGACAAGCTCGTTGCGGAGGGCAAGGCCGACCAGACGAAGGCCGACGCCAAGAAGGCCGGAGAGAACGTGAAGGACGCCTTCAAGAAGGACTGACCTTCACCAGCCTCGCGCGATTCGGGCAGCGCGAGTCTGCGGGGAGCACGTGGGGGTGTGCTCCTCGCCCTACCGTGTGCGGAGCTGTTCTCCTTGATCAGGCGAACAGCTCCGCACCGGCGTATGACCCCGCGCCCACGCCGCGGGGGATCGCCCAGACCCCCGATGCGACGTGACGCACGTACTCGTTCATGAGATCCGTCGACAGTGCCCGCTGCAGTGCGATGAACTGCTCCGGGGAGCGCTGGTACGACAGGAAGAAGAGCCCCGCGTCCAACCGGCCGAGGTCGGTGTCGCCGTCGACGTAGTTGTAGCCTCGCCGCAGGATCCGGACGCCGCCGTTCATATCCGGATGCGCAAGGCGCACGTGGGATGTCGCGTCGATGGCGGGGGAGCCGGCGGCATCCCGCTTTCTGAAGTCGGGCGCCGTCGTCTCGGTGCCGCCGGAGAGCGGGGCCCCCTCGGACTTGTCGCGCCCGATGATCCGCTGCTGCTCCGAGAGGCGCACGCGGTCCCACGTCTCGATGAGCATCGCGATCTTCCGCGCCACGAGATACGACCCACCGGCGAGCCAGGCGGGTTCGTCCTGGTCTCCGACCCAGACGTGCTCGGCGAGAGCCTCCGTGTCGTCCGCGAGGATGTTCGCGGTGCCGTCCTTGAACCCGAAGAGGTTCCGCGGTGTCGTCTGCGCAGCGGTCGTCTTCGACGTCTTGCCGAACCCCAGCTGCGACCAACGCAGGCGGGCGCGGCCGAACGCGATGCGACTGAGGTTCCGGACCGCGTGGACGGCGACCTGCGGATCGTCGGCGCACGCCTGGACACACAGGTCGCCGTTCGACCGCGCCGGGTCCAGGTCGTCGCCGAGGAACGCGGGCAGCTTCGCGAGCCCCGTCGGGCGCAGCGACGCGAGGCCGTACCGGTCGGTCCCGTCCGCGGCCTCGAAGAGGGTGGGGCCGAATCCGAAGGTGATGGTGAGAGCGGATGCGGGCAGCCCCAGCGCCTCGCCGGTGTCATCGGGCGGCGCCTCGGGGGATCCGCCGACTGCCCCGGTCGCGCTGACCTCGAGTCCCTGCGTCATCCGGGCCGCCGCGTAGCTCCAGTCCTGCAGCAGGGACTGCAGGTCGGCTCGATCTGCGCCTTCCATCATGTCGAAGGACGCGAAGTGCAGGTGATCCTGCACGGGGGTCGTGATGCCGGCCTGATGCTCCCCGAAGAAGGGGTGGACAGGACCTCCGGCTGCGCCGGCGCGCGCGATCGAGTTCGCGGCCCACGCTCCGCCGCCGGCGCCCAGGGCGAGGCCCGCAGCGCCGACGCCCGCGGCGAGGCCGAACAGCCCTCGGCGGCTGAGTCCGGGGCGCACCGCGTCTTCGGACCCCGTCTCCTCTGCGGTCACTGCAGGACGGTGGCGGTCAGCCGCGACAGCGGTTCGGCGAGCGCGTTGAGAAGGTCCGTCAGCGTGCGCTTGTCGTCGTCGGTCAGTGTGCGATAGGCGACGAACCCCTTCGTCAGGGAGCCGTGTTCGGCCAGAGCCGCCTCGAGGTCGTCGTAGCGGCCGGTGATCTCCGTCGCGAGCGCTGCGCCGTCCGAGCCGGTGGCGGCAGTGAGCTCCTCGACGAGCGAGAAGGCCATCTTCGAGCCCTCGACGTTGGCCGCGAAGTCCGACAGGTCGGTGCCCGACCACCAGTCCTCCTCACCCGTGATCTTGCCGGTCGCGACCTCGTCCAAGAGGGCGATGGCTCCGTTGGAGATCCCCGCCACACCCTGTGCGTCGAGCGCCTGCTGGAACGCGTCGGAGTGCACGTAGTCGTTCAGCTCGGCCACGTCGGCGATGAGCTGGTCGCCGAATGCAGCGCGCTGCGCGTCCGTCGAGGGGGCCCAGTCCTGCCAGGCGGGGGTCTCGCCGTCGGCGTTCAGCGCGTCCTTCTCCGGCACCCAGAGGTCCTTCTCGATGCGGTGGAAGCCGGTCCAGTCGAGGCCCTCCGCGACGGCGTCGACCTCGCGGTAATCGATCCGGGGGTCGAGGTCTCCGAGCGATTCCGCGACGGGCTCGATGCGCTCGTAGTACGCGCGGACCGCCGGGAACTGCGCGCGGGCCTCACCATCCTCGCCGGACTCGTAGGCGGTCACGAAGGTGTCGACGGCCGGCACGAGCTGCTCGACCTGGTCCTTGACGAAGGCCGCATAGAGGTCGACGGCCTTCGTCTTCTGCTCGGCGTCGTCGCCGGTGGCCGCGATCGCATCGCCGGTGACCGTGAAGTCCGCCCGGCCGATGCCCTCGCCGACCATCCCCGGCTTGCAGAGGGTCTTGTACTCACCCGGCTGGGCGACCACCGTGAGCGTCCGCTCCGCCCCCGGAGCGATGTTCTCCACCTCGCCGATGATCCGCAGGCCGTCCTCGGCGAGCAGGTAGAACTCGGTCACCTGCGAGCTCTTGTTCGAGACGGTGAACGTCAGCGTGCCGCTGGTCGCCGTCGTCGTCGAGATGTCGCACGACGAGTCGGTGGAGGTGACGGTGAGCGCGTCAGCGCTCGCGACCTCGGTTTTGGCCACGCATCCCGACAGGACGACGGCGGCGAGGGCGGCGAGGGCGACGGCGGGTGCGCGGCGGGTGCGGGTCATGATGCTCCTTGAGGTGCGGGGATGAGGGGGCGGGCGGATGCCGCTGCCTCCGGACGACGGCGGCCTCCGACGCCGCGGACGAAGAACGAGCCGACGACGGCCAGGTACAGCGCCCAGGCGATCACCTGCAGCCAGGTCATCTCGGGCATGAAGCCGACGGTCGCCTGCAGGATCGCGGCGAGGGTGCCTCCGGGGGCGACCTGAGCGCTCAGGTCAAACGCCCAGCCGAAGGGGAACCCGGCCCATCCGACGCCGACCGCGCCGGTCGCGGGGTCGATCGTCGCCGAGGCGCCGAAGGGACCGGGGAGGGCGCCCGCCTCCTGCAGGTCGTGGAACGCGTAGGCGAGCACCCCGGCGGCGACGACCACGAGGAAGCCGCCCGTCCAGGCGAAGAAGCGGCGGAGGTTCAGGCGTACCATCCCGCGGGCGAGCAGCCAGCCGAGCAGAGCGGCGACGGCGAGGCCGAGGAGCGCGCCGAGGAGGGCGGACGGTGCATCGCCGAAGGACTGCACCATCGACCACAGCAGGAGCGTCGTCTCGATGCCTTCGCGGGCGACCGACACGAACCCGATCGCGACGATGCCCCAGAAACCGCTCGTGGCCAGGGCTCGGTCGACACCGCCCTCGAGATGTGCCTTCATCGTCCGCGCGGTGCGCAGCATCCAGAAGATCATCCAGGTGACCATCGCGACGGCCACGAGCGACAGGCCGCCCCCGATGAGCTCCTGAGCTTCGAAGGTGAGCGCGTACGCGCCGAAGGTGAGGACGGCGCCGATGGCGAGGGCGAGCGCGACCGCCAGCCCGACACCCGCCCAGAGGCGGGGGAGGACGTCGCGACGGCCGATCCGGGTGAGGTAGGCGACGAGGATGCCGACGACGAGGGCGGCTTCGAGGCCTTCGCGGAGGCCCATGAGGAAGGTGGCGAGCACGGGTTCTCTTCGGGTGTACGGAAGTGAGGCCGGTGCCCGCTGCCCCGTCGCAGCCCTCCGCAGAGCCGCCCGGAGGCGGATGCGACTTAGGTTAGGCGAACCTCACCGCGTGAGCGTACACCCGAGATGCTCGGCCCTCCAAGACGGCGCTCACGCGTGACGGTCGAGGAACGCGTAGACCTCGCCGTCGTCCACCCCGGGGAACATCCCGCGCGGAAGCGGGGAGAACATCTGCATGTGCACGCGGGCACTCGGCCACGCCTTGCCCTGCCACCGCCCCGTGAGCTCCGCGTCGGGACGACGGCAGCAGGCCTCGTCGGGGCAGGTCGACGTGGCGCGCTTCTGTGTCTCACGCCCACGGAACCACCGGGCGTCGTCGAAGGGCACGCCCACCGTGATCGAGAACTCGCCTTCGGTCGTCGTCCCTGTCTGGCTCGAGCACCAGAACGTGCCGCCGGGGGTGTCGGTGTACTGGTAATGCTCGGTCGTGCGGTTCTGCTCGGCGAACGCCGACCGCGCGGCGAACTTCCGGCAGACGACCTGGCCCTCCACCGAGCCGGTCACATCCATCGGCAGGGGGAGTCCGTCGTTCTCGTAGACGCGGTTGATTGCTCCCGCCCCGTCCACACGCAGGAAGTGGAGCGGGATGTCGAGGTGCTGCGTCAGGAGGTTCGTCAGCCGCATCCCCGCCGCCTCGTGGGTGACGCCGAAGGCGTCGCGGAAGTCCTCGACGGCGAGATTGCGATCCTTCTTCGCCTGGGACAGGAAGGCGACCGACGCCGTCTCGGGCATGAGGCAGCAGGCGGCGTAGTAGTTGATCTCCAGTCGTTGCTGCAGGAAATCGGCGTAGTCGGTGGGCGGGGCGTGGCCGAGCAGCCGGTGGGCCATGGCCTGCAGGGCCATCGACCGCAGGCCGTGTCCGCCGGGAATGGATGCCGGGGGCAGATAGATCCGGCCGTTCTCCAGATCCGTGACCGATCGTGCCGAGTGCGGGAGGTCGTTCGCGTAGATCAGCTCGAAACCGAGCTGCTCGGCCATGATGCTCACCGTCCGGTGCGTGAGGGCCCCGGTCGTGTGCCCGGCCGCCTTGAGCTTCTTCTCGGCCAGCTTCTCGATGTCGGGGAGGTAGTTGTTCTGCTCCCGCATCCGCAGTCGCAGTTCGGTGTTGGCGCGGCGCGCCTCTTCGGGGGTCGCGATCGACTCCCGCTCGCGGCGCTCGAGCTCGCGGTGCAGCGCCAGGATCCCCTCGATCGTCTCGTCGGACATGGTCTTGGTGACCTTGACCGGGGGCACGCCCAGGCGGCGGAAGACCGGGCTCTGCTGTGCCCGCTCCAGCTCCAGCTCGAGGGCGGCGCGACGATTGGGCGGTTCATTCGACAGCAGATCGGTGACATCGGTGCCCGTCGCGGTCGCGATGGCCTGCAGCACCGACAGTTTCGGCTCGCGCTTGCCGTTCTCAATGAGACTCAGCTGGCTGCCCGCGATGCCGACGATCGCGCCGAGCTCGTCGAGCGTGTAGCCGTGCGCCTGTCGATGGTGGCGGATGCGGTGACCGAGCGTCGAGAGCTGGATGGGGGTCGCCATGATCTTGATTTTAGCGAAAGAATCGCAGATTTTTACCTCCCGAATCTCGGAAAGTAGCGCTCGGGGCGCGCACAGTGGGATCACGACCACCCCGACCGAGGAGCGCCGAATGGCCATCGCAGACCTGTTCACCCGCCCCACCCGCACCGCCTCCGCGCCCGCAGCGCCCGCAGCGACGGCGGCCCCCACCGGCATCCGTCCCACCGTCACCGGCCAGGGGATGGCGGCGCTGGAGGCGTGGGTCGACGAGATCGCCGCTCTCACCCAGCCCGCCCGCATCCACTGGGTCGACGGTTCCGCGGCCGAGAACGACGCGCTCCTGCGTCAGCAGGTGGACGAGGGCAAGCTCATCAAGTTGAACCCGGAGTGGCGGCCCGGTTCCTACCTCGCCCGCTCGCACCCGAGCGATGTGGCCCGCACCGAGGCTCGCACCTTCATCGCGTCGGAGCGCGAAGAGGATGCCGGGCCCACCAACAACTGGATCGCCCCCGACGAGATCCGCGCCACCATCACCCCCCTGTTCGAGGGCAGCATGCGCGGTCGCACCATGTTCGTCGTGCCGTTCTCGATGGGCGCCGTGGGCGGTCCCCTGTCGCACATCGGCGTGCAGGTCACCGACAGCGCCTACGCCGTCACCTCGATCGGCATCATGACGCGTGTCGGCGTCGAGGTGCTGCAGCAGATCGCCGACGGCAAGCCCTGGGTCAAGACGGTGCACTCGGTGGGCGCTCCGCTGGCTCCGGGCCAGGAGGACGTCCCGTGGCCCTGCAACGACGAGAAGTACATCGTCCACTTCCCCGAGACGCTCGAGGTGTGGTCGTTCGGCTCGGGCTACGGCGGCAATGCGATCCTCGCCAAGAAGTGCTTCGCCTTGCGCATCGCCTCCGTCATCGGACGCGACGAGGGCTGGCTCGCCGAGCACATGCTGCTCATCCGCGTCATCGACCCGGCAGGCAAGGCGTACCACGTCGCCGCCGCGTTCCCCTCGGCCTGCGGCAAGACCAACCTCGCCATGCTGCGCCCGACGATCCCGGGCTGGCGCGTCGAGACGCTCGGTGACGACATCGCGTGGCTCCGTCCGGGGGAGGACGGCCGCCTGTGGGCCATCAACCCGGAGGCGGGCTTCTTCGGCGTCGCCCCCGGCACCGGTGAATCGACCAACGTGACGGCGGTCGACACGCTCTGGGGGAACACCATCTTCACGAACGTCGCGCTCCGTCCCGATGGGGACGTGTGGTGGGAGGGGCTGACCGACGAGGCGCCCGCCGAGCTCACCGACTGGGAGGGCAAGCCGTGGACCCCGGCATCCGGTCGTCCCGCCGCCCACCCGAACTCCCGCTTCACAGTGAGCGCGGGGCAGTGCCCGCAGATCGCCGACGACTGGGATGCGCCCGAAGGCGTGCCGCTCGACGCGATCCTCTTCGGCGGCCGTCGCGCGACCAACGTCCCGCTCGTGGTCGAGGCGACCGACTGGACCCACGGCGTCTTCATGGGCTCGAACATCTCGTCCGAGCGCACGGCCGCCGCCGAGGGACTCGTCGGCGAGCTGCGGCGCGACCCCTTCGCGATGCTGCCCTTCTGCGGCTACAACATGGCGGACTACTTCGCTCACTGGCTCAAGGTCGGTCAGAAGCTGCGCTTCGACCGGGCGCCGCGGATCTTCCAGGTCAACTGGTTCCGCAAGGGATCGGACGGGCGCTTCCTGTGGCCCGGCTTCGGCGACAACGCCCGTGTCATCGACTGGATCATCCGTCGCATCGACGGGTCCGTCGGTGCCGTCGACAGCCCGGTGGGGCGTCTGCCGCGCACCGAGGACCTGAATCTCGCCGGTATCGAGGTTCCGCAGGAGGATCTCGACGAGCTGTTCGCGGTGGACCCGGCATCCTGGCTCGCCGAGGCGGACCTCACCGAGGAGTTCTACCGCACGTTCGGCGGCACGGTGCCCGCTGCGCTCTACGCCGAGCTCGCCGCGCTGCGCTACCGTCTGCACCGCACGCAGCAAGAGGTCTGACCCGCCTCGCACCGTCCGGACGTCGCAGATGGTCGCCTTCCCTCCCGGGGGGCGTCCATCTGCGACGTCTCGCGTCAGACCAGGAGCTGGCGGGCGGCGAGGTCGCGGTAGAGCGGCACGTCGCGGATGAGCTCCTCGTGGGTGCCCTGGCCCACGACACGGCCGTGGTCGAGGACCACGATGAGATCGCTGTCCACGACCGTCGACAGCCGATGCGCGATGACGACGAGGGTGCGTCCGGCCGCGACGGCGTCGATCGCCTCGCGCATGCGCTGCTCGTTGAGGCCGTCGAGCGATGAGGTGGACTCGTCGAGCAGGAGGATCGGCGGCGCGGCGAGAAGGGCGCGGGCGATCGCGAGGCGCTGGCGTTCGCCGCCGGACAGCATGACGCCCGCCTCGCCGACCGGGGCCCGCAGCCGGAGGGGGGACCGCTCGAGGACGTCCGTCAGGTTGACGGCGGCGAGCACCCGCTCGCAGTCCTCGTCCGACGCGTCCGGTGATGCGAGCCGGAGGTTGTCGGCGATCGTGCCGGCAAGGGTCGGGGCATCCTGCTCGACGTAGCCGAGCCGGGCGCGCAGCGACAGCCGGTCGAGGGCGCGGGCGTCGACACCGTCGATGAGCACGGCGCCGGTGGTCGGATCGTAGAACCGCTCGATGAGGGCGAGGGTGGTCGACTTGCCGGCGCCCGACGGGCCGACCAGCGCAACGCGCGATCCGCGCGGCACGTGGAACGAGACCCCGCGCAGGACCGTGGCCTCGGGCGCGGGCTCGAACTCGGACTCCTCGGGGAGCGGCGCGCGGGCGTCGGCGAGGGCCTTCAGCGCCTCGTCCTGCGCGCTCCGCCGGGCGCGCACCACCGCGTCGGGGTAGGAGAAGTGCACGTCGCGGAACTCGATCGCGGCAGCGGCGTCGGTCTCCGACGCGACGGCGGATGCGGCGATCTCCGCATCCGCCGCGGTCTCGTCCGGCAGGTCCAGGACCTCCTGGATGCGGCCGAGGGCGCCCAGGGCCTGATTGACCGACGTGATCGCGCCGAAGAACGAGGCGAGGGGCTGCACGAGGAAGAAGAGGAACATCACGAAGACGACGAGCTGGGCGATCTCGATCGCGCCCGACGCGACGCGGAACCCGCCGACACCCAGGACGACGAGCAGCGACACCTGCAGTGCGATGCCGGCGACGGGGACGACGACCGCCGACGCCTTCGCGACACTCACGCCGGCGTCGTACGCCTCGCTCGCGGTCGCCGAGATGCTCTCCTGCTCGCGGGCTTCGGCACCCGACGCGCGGATGGTGCGGATCGAGCCGATCGCCCGCTCCACCCCCGAGGCGAGCTCGCCGACCTTCTCCTGCTGCACGGACGTCGCCCGACGGATGCGGCCGCTCAGGACGCCGACCACCGCGGCCGACGCTCCGATGACGACGACGATGAGCAGCAGGAGCACGGGATCGATCACGAGCATCGCGATGATCGCGCCCACGAAGATGAGGGCGTTGCCGATGGAATCCGCGAAACCCTGCGTGAGGACGGCGTAGAGCAGGGTCGTGTCGGTCCCGACGCGCGAGACCAGATCGCCGGTGCGCCGGGCGTCGTACTCCTGGACCGGCAGGTGGAGGAGCTTCGCGATGAGGCGTCGGCGGCTCGAATACACGACGGCGGTGCCGGTGCGCTGCAGCAGGTAGTGCTGGAACCCGCCGATCAGCGAGGAGAGGACGACGAGACCCACGAGGACCCAGACCAGGATGCCGAGGGCATCACCGGCCTGCACCCGTCCGATGACATCGCCCACCAGCAGCGGCTGGACGAGCGTGGCGACCGCTTCGAGGACGCTCAGGACGGCGACGACGACGAGGACGCCCCTGTGCTCAAGGAGGAAGGGGAGGAGCTGACGAAGGCTGGCGCGGGGCCCGTCGTCCTTCGAGGGACGACGCAGACCGCGGCGAGGCGTGGACATCCCTCTATCTTCTCCTGCGACGGCTGAGCGGTGTCCGATCTCGTCGGTAGGGTGGTCCGGTGCCAGAACCCGTGATCCGCGCCGACCAGCTCGTGAAGGCCTACAAGAGCAAGGGCAAGCCCGACTTCCTCGCCGTCGACGGTCTCTCCTTCGAGGTCGCCCCGGGTGAGTCGTTCGGCCTGCTCGGTCCCAACGGTGCGGGCAAGTCGACGACGATGAAGATGATCGGCGCCGTGTCCACGCGCACGAGCGGCGATCTCTCCATCCTCGGTCTCGACCCGGACCGCTACGGACCGGAGATCCGCTCGCGACTCGGTGTCGTGCCGCAGCAGGACAACCTCGACGGAGAGCTGAACGCCCGCGAGAACCTCTACATCTACGGGCGGTACTTCGGTCTGCCGGGCAAGGTGTGCGCGCAGAAGGCCGACGAGCTGCTCGCCTTCGCGCAGCTCGAGGACAAGGCGAAGAACAAGGTCGATCAGCTCTCGGGCGGCATGAAGCGCCGCCTGACCATCGCCCGCGGGCTCATCAACGACCCGCGCATCCTCCTCCTCGACGAGCCGACGACGGGCCTCGACCCGCAGGCGCGGCACGTCCTCTGGGACCGACTGTTCCGCCTCAAGGAGCGCGGCACGACACTCGTCCTCACGACGCACTACATGGACGAGGCGGAGCAGCTGTGCGACCGCCTCATCGTCGTCGACAAGGGGCGCATCATGGCCGAGGGGAGCCCCGCCTCCCTCATCCGGGAGCACTCCAGCCGGGAGGTGCTCGAGGTGCGCTTCGGCTCGGATCGCAACGAGCACGTCGCCGCCCAGCTCCAGGGCATCGGCGACCGCGTCGAGGTGCTGCCCGACCGCATCCTTGTCTACGCGCACGACGGCGAGGCCGCGCTCGAGCGTGTCACGGCGTCGGGCCTGCAGCCGATGACGAGCCTCGTCCGCCGCTCCAGTCTCGAGGACGTCTTCCTCCGCCTCACCGGACGGTCGCTGATCGAATGAGTGACACGACGCAAGCGGCGCAGCCGACGCTCGACGAGCTGCGCGCCGAGGCGCTGGAACGGGGCCGCAAGCCTCGGCGCCGGGGCAGCTGGTACGTCACCGAGCACATGGTGCGTGCGATGCGCGCGTACGGGTGGACGATCGTCGTCGGCGCGCTCGGGCAGCCGGTCCTCTACCTGCTCGGCCTCGCGGCGGGACTCGCCGCTTTGATCCAGGCGCCGATCACGGACCGCGGTGTGCAGGTCGATTACCTCGTCTTCGTCGCGCCGGCCCTTCTCGTGACCGCCGCGATCTCGGTCGCGTCCGAGGAGATGACCTACCCGGTCATGGCGGGCTTCAAATGGCGCCGCTACTTCTTCGGCTTCAACGCCTCCGCCCTCTCGAGCCCCCAGATCGCGAACGGCGTCATCGTCGGCGCCGCGGCGCGGATGCTCTTCGCCGTCGCGGCCTACTACCTGTTCATCTGGCTCCTCGGCGCCCTCGGTATCGGATGGACGACCGTGCCGAACCCTGAGGCGGGGTGGCTCGCGATCCCGGCTGGCCTGCTCGCGGGGCTCGCCTTCGGCATCCCGCTCATGGCGTACGCCGGATCGATCGAGGACGACAAGGGGCAGTTCGCCCTCGTGCAGCGGTTCGTCTTCATGCCGATGTTCCTGTTCTCGGGCACGTTCTATCCGCTCGAGACGCTGCCCGTGTGGCTGCAGTGGATCGGGTGGATCTCGCCGCTGTGGCACGGCGCCGAACTCGGCCGGCTCGCCACCTACGGCGCCGCGGTCCCGCCGCTCATGATCGCGGTCCACCTCGCGTATCTGGTGATCTTCGCCGGGGTCGGATACCTCTGGGGCCGGAAGGTCTTCATCGAGAGGCTCGCGAAGTGAGCGCCGTCGTCGCCGACACCACCGCCCGCCGCGGGGGAGTGCGGGCCCTGTGGGCGGGGAACCCCGGCGCGGTCGTGCAGCGCGGGCTCATCGCCGCCCGCTCGTCGAGCTGGGTCGTCGTCCTCTCGGGCTTCTTCGAGCCGGTCTTCTACCTGCTGTCGATGGGTCTCGGCCTCGGCGCGCTCATCGGCACCGTCCAGACCTCGCAGGGCGTCGACGTCCCCTACGAGGCGTTCATCGCGCCGGCGCTGCTCGCGGTCTCGGCCATGAACGGCGCGATCTACGACTCGACCTGGAACGTCTTCTTCAAGCTCAACTACGGCAAGCTCTACGAGGGGATGCTCGCGACCTCGCTCGGTCCGCTCGATGTGGCCCTCGGCGAGATCCTCTATGCGCTCCTGCGCGGCCTGCTCTACGCGACCGGCTTCATGATCGTCATGCAGATCCTCGGGCTGAACCTCGCCTGGACGGCGATTCTCGCCATCCCCGCGGTGCTCCTCATCGCGTTCGGCTTCGCGAGCCTCGGCATGGCGATCACGAGCTACATGAAGACCTTCCAGCACATGGACTGGATCAACTTCGTCCTTCTGCCGATGTTCCTGTTCTCCGCCACGTTCTACCCGATCACCGTCTACCCCGAGTGGGTGCAGTCGATCGTCATGGCGCTGCCGCTGTGGCACGGCGTCGAGCTCATCCGCGGCCTGACCCTCGGCATCCTGTCGGTCGACATGCTGTGGCACGTCCTGTACTACGTCGTGATGATCGCGGTCGGGCTGGTCTTCACGACGAAGCGTCTGCGAGCCCTGTTCCTTGACTGAGATCAGCGGCTGGACTCCATGACCTCGCGCGCCTTGCGGATGCGGCGGGGGTTCACGGGGTGCGTGGCGAGCACGACCTTGCCGCGGGAATGCAGTTTCTGCAGGTCGTCGTACGCCTCGGCGACGTCGGCGAGCGGATAGAAGCCCGAGACGAGGACGTTCACGGCTCGCTTCTCGGCGAGACCGACGACCTTGCGCAGCTGGTCGGTGCCATGGGCGACGGCGTCCGGCTGGTCCGAGAGGAGGGCGACCTCGCGTTCGCGGCGGTCCGCGCTCGAGCGGAATTTGCCGGCCGGTACCCCCAGCGCCTCCGCGATGTCGTGTCCGTCCTGTCCGAAGTTGTCGATGTACGCGCTCACGCCGTCGGGGGCGAGGGCTCGGATGCGCTCGACGATGCCGTCGCCGTAGCGCACCGGCTTGACACCGAGCTGGCGCAGGTAATCGAAGTTGCGGTCGCCGCACGTGCCGATGACGCGGGCGCCGCGGTGCAGGGCGATCTGCGCTTCCACGCTGCCGACGCCGCCCGCGGCGGCGGAGATGACCACGGTGTCGCCCGCCTCGACCTTGAGTTCGTCGAGGATGTCGAGAGCAGTCGTCCCGGCGAGGTAAAGGCCGCCCGCCGTCTCGAACGTGATGTTCTTGGGCTTCCGTACCAGGCGGTCGACGGAGACAGTCACGTGGCTCGCCTGCGCACCTGCGCGAAGATGACCGACGACGTCGCTGCCGACAGGGAAGCCCGTCGTGTCGGGTCCGGCCGCGATCACCGTGCCGGCGAAGCAGCTGCCCGAGCGGCGGGGGAAGGGGTCGTCCCACTCCTTCTCGGCCCCCGAGCGGACGAAGCCGTCGATGTGGTTGAGGCCCATCGTCATCACCTCGACGGTCACCTCGCCCGGGCCGGGCTCCGGAAGAGGCCGGGTGACGAGGTGCAGAACCTCGGGTCCGCCGGTCTCGTCGTACTCGACGACCGATGCTTCTGAGACCTTCTTGATGGCCATCGTCCACTCCTCACGTGCCTGTGGGGCCGACGATAGCCCTGCGGCCGCGGGCAGCGGAGCTCTTGACAGACGGATGCCGCGACCCTCCCGATGGGGTGGGCCGCGGCATCCGTCGGATCACGAGGTCAGCGTGCGCCGAGCTCCACGTGGCCGATGTTCGTCTCGTACTCGACGTCCTTGGTCTCCTTCGACAGCCAGAGGGCGATGAAGGTCAGGACGGCCGACCCCGAGAGGTAGACGCCGACGAGCCACGGCGATCCGCCGGCGGCGGCCCACAGTGCGGTCGCGACGATCGGGGCGAGCGCCGCGCCGAGGATCGACGACACGTTGTACGAGATCGCCGAGCCGGTGTAGCGGACGTTGGTCGGGAAGAGCTCGGGGAGGAGCGCGCCCATCGGTCCGAAGGTCGCCCCCATGAGCATGAAGCCGAAGATGAGGAACGCCTGCACGAGCGCGCCGCTGAACTTGGGGTCGAGCTGGGGGAGGAGGAACACGTTGAAGAGCAGGCCGAAGACGGCGATCGCCCCCGTGATCCACAGCAGCAGCCGGCGACGGCCGAGGGTGTCGGCGACGGGTCCCGAGAGCAGGGTGAACACGCCGAAGAACACGACGCCGATGATCTGCATGATGACGAAGTCGGTGTACCCGAATCCGAGCCCGGGCACGTAGGTGGCCGCGTCGAACGCGGTCCCCGTCGCCTCGGCCGCCGCGGCGGCTCCCTCGGTGGTGGCCTTCGTCCCGTAGGCGAGGGTGAAGCTCGTCATCAGGTAGAAGAGCACGTAGGTCGCCAGCATGATGAACGTGCCGAGGATGAGCTGCTTCCAGTGCCGACGGACGACCTCGCCGAGCGGGAACTTGCGGATCGCGCCGGTCTTCTCAGCCTTCGCGAACGTCTCGGACTCGACGAGCTTGAGGCGGACGTACAGGCCGACGATGACCATGACCGCCGAGAACAGGAAGGGCACGCGCCAGCCCCACGCGAGGAACTCCTCGCTGCGCTGCGCGGGGCCGTCGGGGTGCGGCAGCAGGAAGTAGATCACCAAGAACACGGTGTTCGCGATGATGAAGCCGATCGGCGCACCCAGCTGCGGGAACGTGCCGTACCAGGCGCGCTTGCCCTGCGGGGCGTTCTCGGTCGCGACGAGCGCCGCTCCCGACCACTCTCCGCCGAGGGCGAAGCCCTGAGCGAGGCGGAGGACCAGGAGCAGGATCGGGGCGAGCACGCCGACCTGGTCGAAGGTCGGCAGGAGTCCGATGAGGAATGTCGCGACACCCATCGTGAGAAGGGAGCCGACGAGGGTCGCCTTGCGGCCGAACTTGTCGCCGAAGTGGCCGAAGATCACGGCGCCGACGGGACGGGCGACCATGGCGGCGCCGAAGATGCTGAACGAGAGCAGCAAGTTGGTGGTGTCGTTCCCGGCGGGGAAGAACAGGATGGGGAAGACCAGGACGGCGGCGGTCGCGTAGACGTAGAAGTCGTAGAACTCGATCGTCGTGCCGATCAGGCTCGCCGTGATGACGCGGGAGCGGGGATTGGCGGGCGCGGCGGATGCCGCGGGTGCTGCGGATGACATGCGGGGGACCTTCGGAACGAAGCGGTGGGTCCTCATGGGACGCGTCGGCGGCGGACGTCCTCGCAGGGGTGACGCGAGGACATCACAGCACTGGGATCACCGAGGCGTCCACGGAGTCGTCGGCGCCAAACCTCAAGCCTACTCCCGCATGTCCCCGCGAGCGGGGGTCGTCACCAGATGACGGCGAGTCCGGCGTTGAGGAGCGTGAGGATGCCGATGGCCCAGAAGATCCCGGCGGGCACCGAGCCGGACTTCAGCAGGCGTCCCGCGCCGGCACCGAGCAGACCGCCGATGATCACCAGGACGACGAGCTTGATGCCGATCTTCACGTAGTTCAGGTCGTGGTCGAGACCCCACGGCGCTGACAGGGCGAGACCCGCGACGAGCGCGATGCCGACCCCCCAGTGCATGATGCGCGTGACGCGGCGCTGACCGACGAGCTCGACCACCCATGCTCCGAACAGCGTCGCGAAGCCGATGAGGTGGACGAGGACGACGATGCTGCGCAGGATCTCCATGCCCTCAGGCTAGCTGAAGGTTGGCGCAACGCGCATCCCGCGCCGCCTGACTCGCGCCGCGACGCGGGCGCCGGGCTCAGGCGCGGACGTCCCGCAGGACGAGCGCCGTGCGGATGGCGGCATCCGCTGCCTCGGCGCCCTTGTCCTCTTTCGAGCCGTCGAGGCCGGCGCGGTCGAGTCCCTGCTGCTCGTCGTCCAGCGTCAGCACGCCGAATCCGACGGGCTTGCCGGTGTCGAGGGCGACGCGGGTGAGGCCGTCGGTCGCGGCGGACGAGACGAAGTCGAAGTGCGGTGTGCCGCCCCGGATGATGACGCCCAGGGCCACGGCGGCGTCGGCGCCCGCCTCCAGTGCCGCCTTGGCGACGACGGGCAGCTCGAACGAGCCCGGCACCCGGACGAGTCGCCACGACGCGCCGGAGGCGTCGAGCACGCGCTTCGCGCCGGCGATCAGACCGTCCGTGATCACGTCGTGCCACTGACCGGCGACCACCACCACCGACAGGTCGCTCGCGTCGACGATCTCGGTCTTCGGTGCTCCGTGTCCGCTCATGCGGTGTGCTCCTCACTGTGCGCGAGCGCTTCGCGCAGCTCGTCGGCGTCGATGATGTGACCCATGCGGTCGGCCTTCGTCGCCAGGTACTGGTGGTTGTTGGCACCGACGCCGACCAGCAGCGGCACCTGGTCGACGATCTTCAGGCCGAGCGCCGTCAGCTGCGCGACCTTGTCGGTGTTGTTGGTGAGCAGTCGGATCTGCTTGACACCGAGGTCCGACAGGATGCCGGCGGCAGCCGCGTAGTCCCGGGCGTCGGCCGGCAGGCCGAGCGCGAGGTTCGCGTCGACGGTGTCGAGACCGCGCTCCTGAAGGCTGTATGCGCGCAGCTTGTTGATGAGACCGATGCCGCGACCCTCGTGACCGCGCATGTAGATGACGACACCGCCGTCCTGCTCGATCGCGTCGAGAGCCGCGTCGAGCTGTGGCCCGCACTCGCACTTGAGCGAGCCGAACGCCTCGCCCGTCAGGCACTCGGAGTGCACACGCACGAGCGGTGCCTCCTCGGTGAGGTCGCCGGAGACGACCGCGATGTGGTCGGTCCCAGTGATCCGGTCCTTGTACGCGAGGAAGCGGAACTGGCCGTGCGAGGTGGGAACGGTCGCTTCGGCGCGCAGGCTCACGCGGCGCTTGGCGGGGTGGTCGGTGTGGGCCGACGTGCTGTCGCCGTCGGCCGCGTTGAGGTGCGCGATGAGCTGCTCAATCGTGATGACGGGGATGCCTTCGCGCTCGCCCATCTCCATGAGCCCCGGCATCCGCATCATGCTCCCGTCATCGGCGACGACCTCGCCGATGACACCGACCGGCTGGAGGCCGGCGAGCTGCATGAGTTCCACGGCCGCCTCGGTGTGGCCGGCTCGCTCGCGCACGCCGCCGTCGACCGCGCGAAGCGGGAGGACGTGGCCCGGGCGGATGAGCGAGGACGGCACCGAGTCCGGGTCCGCGAGGACGTTGACGGTGCGGGCGCGGTCCGACGCGCTGATGCCGGTCGTGACACCCTCGGCAGCGTCGACACTCACGGTGTACGCGGTGCTGCGGGCGTCCTGGTTCTGCTCCACCATCGGCGGGAGATCCAGGCGGTCTGCCCAGTCAGCGGGCATCGGCGCGCAGAGGAATCCGCTGGACCACCGGATGGTCCAGGCGAGCCACTCCGGGGACGCGAGCTCGGCCGAGAGGATGATGTCGCCCTCGTTCTCGCGGCTCTCGTCGTCGGCGACCAGGATCGGTCGGCCTTCCTTGAGGGCCGCCAGGGCGTCGGGGATGGTGGCAAGGCTCATCGGGAGCCTCCTTCTTCTGTGGACGGGATGCCGTCGGGCGAGGCGAATCGGAGCAGGCGCTGCACGTGCCGCGCCAGGATGTCGGTCTCGAGGTTCACCCGGTCGCCCGGGGTGAGGGCGCCGAGGGTGGTGACCTCGAGGGTCTCGGGGATGAGGGAGATCTCGAACCAGTGCGTCGGTGCGTCGGGCTCGGACACCGCGGAGACGGTCAGCGAGACGCCCTGCACGGTGATCGATCCCTTGTCGGCGACGAGCGGAGCGAGGTCGGCGGGCAGCGAGACCCGCAGCACGCGCCACTGCGCTCCGGGGCGCACTTCGAGCACCTCACCGGTGCCGTCGACGTGGCCCTGCACGATGTGTCCGCCGAGGCGGGTGTGCGCGGCGAGGGCGCGCTCGACGTTCACGCGCGAGTCGATGGCGAGGGTGCCGAGCGTCGACATGTCGAGGGTCTGCTTCATCACGTCCGCCGTGAACCCGTCGGTGGTCTGGTCGGTGACCGTCAGACAGACGCCGCTGATCGAGATCGAGTCGCCGCGCTGCGCGTCCGAGACGGCGAGGGGCGCGCGGACCGAGAGGCGCACGCCGTCACCGGACGGCTCGATCGCGCTGATGACGCCCTGCTCTTCGATGATGCCCGTGAACATCAGTCCTCCTGGGGGGTCAAGGTGACGAGGATGTCGTCGCCGAGTCGGTCGACGCCCATGATGTCGAGGCGCCGCTGCTGGGAGATGGTGGTGACGCCGATGTCGCCGACGGCGACGCGGCCGTCGCCGAGGAGGGTCGGCGCGATGTAGACGAGGAGCTCGTCGACGAGCCCGTGCCGCAGGAAGGATGCCGCCAGGGTCGGACCCCCCTCGACGAACACGCGCTGCGCGCCCAGTTCGCGCAGACGGTCGAGCAGGTCCGGCAGGTCGTCGCCCTCGTCCTGCATGAACGGGCGCGGATGCGTCCGCAGGCGCGCCCCCTGCGGGACGGCGCGGACGCCCACGACGACGGGACGGGGCTGGTCCTCGTACAGCTCGCCGTCCTCACGCCGCGCGGTGAGGGCGGGGTCGTCGGCGAGCACCGTGCCCGTGCCGACGACGATGGCGTCCGCGAGCGAGCGCCGACGGTGGACATCGGCGCGCGCGGCGGGTCCGGTGATCCACTGACTGGTGCCGTCGGATGCCGCGGCCCGCCCGTCGAGCGACTGCGCCCACTTCAGCGTCACGTGCGGGCGGCCCAGTCGTTGGACCGTCAGCCACGACGCGATCAGCGCGTCACCGTCCTCGCGGAGCACGCCGCCCTCGACCTCGACGCCCGCCGCACGCAGCCGCTCGGCGCCTCCCGACGAGACGTCGCCCGGGTCGTCCACCGCATACACGACGCGGGCGATGCCCGCCTCGATGAGCGCGACGGCGCACGGCCCGGTGCGGCCGGTGTGGTTGCACGGCTCGAGGGTGACGACGGCGGTCGCGCCGCGGGCGGCATCCGCGTCGATCTTCGACAGCGCGTCGATCTCGGCATGGGGCGTCCCGGCACCGTGGTGCCAGCCTTCGGCGAGCACTTCTCCCGTCGGCGAGAGGATGACCGCCCCGACCTGCGGATTGAGCCCTCGAGGCCCGCGACGGGCGAGCGTGAAGGCGTGACGGAGCGCCGTGCGCTCTGCGTCGGTGACACTCATCCGGATCCCTCACGATGGGGTGTTCCGGGGCGCGGGCGCAGGCAGGAGGTGCGGCGTCGCCGCATCACCCGTGCTGCCTCCCATCCGGACTAGCGACTCGCATCGCATCACCGTCGGTCCCGGAATCACACCGGATCAGCAGGATCGCAATCCCGCTCGCGGACTGTCACCGCCGGTTCGGATTCTCACCGACCCCGGAGCACGTTTCTTGCTCTCGAAGTGTACTCAACCGCGGTGAGGCCATTTCATTCCCCGTCATCTCTTGACGCGGGTGGTCACTCCGCCAACGCGCGCGCGGTCGCCTCGTCGACGACGAGTTCGGTGACCAGGCGCGCGGCGAGTGCACCGCGCAGGCTGTCGCGCTTGTCGACCCCCGAGACGATGCACACCCTGCTCGGAACCCGTCGCAGGACCTCGAAGCGCGGCCCGGTCGCGCGGTCGTTCAATTCGATGCCGCGGGTGGAGCCGTCGAGCCGGTAGAAGACGGTCGCGACGTCGCCCACGACGCCCTCGCGGTCGAGGGCGGCGAGCTCGTCGGGTTCGAGGTAACCGCCCGAGTAGACGTGGCTGGGCACACGCGAGTCCGCCGCGCCGACGCTGAACACGACGAGGTCCATCGCTGCCTGCATGGTCAGGATGCGGGTCGTGCTCCGCTCCCGCCACATCGCCTGCTTCGTGCGCGGATCGTCGAAGAACGCGGGCACGGGGAACTGCTGCGCGCTGCCCCCGTAGGCCACGGCGAACCGGCTGAGGATGTCGCTCGCATAGAGGAGACCCGTGGTGCGGGTGTTCCCCGACCCGTTCAGCTGCACGAAGGTCGTGCCGTGCACCGCCTTGGGGACGAGCCGACGGCTCACGGCGGCGGTCGTCGACCCCCAGGCGACCCCGACGGTCGTGTCGGCCTCGACGAGGTCGCCCAGCAGGTGTGCGGCGGCCGTGGCGACACGTTCCAGGCGCTCCACCTCGCTCGCGTCGTCGGGGACGGGCACGACGTGCGCGGTGATCCCGTAGCGGTCGGCGAGGTTCTGTTCGAGCAGCTGCGGGGCGGCGAAGGGGGAGCGGATCCGGATGTCGACGATGCCCGTCGCCCGGGCGCGGGACAGGAGCCGGGAGACGGTCGAGCGGCTCGTTCCGAGCTCGCGGGCGATCGCCTCCATCGTGCGGTCCTGGACGTAGTAGAGGTGCGCCGCGGTGAGCGCGCGGCGGACGTCGTCCAGGTCCAGGGTGTCTTCCACGGATCATAGTGTGCACGTATGTGCAACCGGACTGCAATCCCGTCCACGGATGCCATCATGGGTGCCATCGTCACTTCGGTGGCGGTCCGAGGCGGTCGGGGCAGGGCCCCGGAAGAAGTGGGAGTGTGACGTGGACACCGAGATCCGACGGACGACGACGGCGCTGCGGGAGCGGCCGCAGGCAGACGTGCTCATCATCGGTGGGGGCATCAACGGCGTCGCGACCTTCCGCGACCTCGCCCTCCAGGGTGTGGACGTCGCCCTCGTCGAGCGCAGCGACTTCCTCTCCGGTGCGTCGGCCGCGTCCAGCCACATGATCCACGGCGGCATCCGCTATCTCGAGAACGGGGAGTTCCGCCTCGTCCACGAGGCGGTCACCGAGCGCAACGACTTGCTGACCACCGCAGCGCACTACGTGCGACCGCTGCGCACCACCGTGCCGATCTTCTCGACGTTCTCGGGTCTGCTCTCCGCGCCGATGCGCATGCTGCTGCACCGCAAGACGGCCTCCACCGAGCGCGGCGCGCTGCTGATCAAGGTCGGGCTGATCATCTACGACTCCTTCTCGCGCGGCGGCGGTCGCGTTCCCCGGCACACCTTCCACGGTCGGCGTCGCTCGCTGCGGGATCTGCCCGACCTCAACGCCGACGTGAAGTACACGGCGACGTACTGGGATGCGTCCCTCCGCGAGCCGGAGCGGCTCGGCCTCGACCTGGTCCGCGACGGCGTCGCCCTCGGCGGGAGCCGTGCCCGCGCGGCGAACTACACCTCGGCAGCCGGGGTCGACGGCGGCAGGGTCGTCCTGCGCGACGAGGTCACGGGTGAGGAGTTCCCCTTCTCGGCATCCGTCGTCCTCAATGCAGCCGGCCCGTGGACCGACCTCGCCAACCGTGCCCTCGGCGACGCGACGCGGTACATGGGCGGCACGAAGGGGTCGCACATCGTCCTGGACCACCCCGAGCTGATGAAGGCGACCGGCGGCCGTGAGATCTTCTTCGAGCACTCGGACGGGCGCATCGTGCTCATCTACCCGCTGAACGGCCGGGTCCTGGTGGGCACGACGGACCTCGAGCACGACATGTCCGAGCCCGCGGTCTGCACCGAGGAGGAGGTCGACTACTTCCTCGATCTCATCGGTCACGTCTACCCGACGATCCCCGTCGAGCGGTCTCAGATCGTCTACCGCTATTCCGGTGTCCGCCCCCTCCCGGGTCACGGCGACGTGGCGGCCGGCTTCGTCTCGCGGGATTACCGCATCGAGGAGGCGACGCTTCCCGGGTCCGACGGCGTGCCCGTGCTGAGCCTCGTCGGAGGAAAGTGGACCACGTTCCGCGCCGTCGCCGCACGCCTCGCCGACGAGCTCATGACGCGCATCGGCCGCACGCGGGTCCGCTCGACCAAGGGACTGCCGATCGGCGGCGCCGTCGGCTTCCCGCGCACCGACGCCGAGCGCGACGAATGGGTCCACCACCACCTCGCCGACTTCGGACTCGAGCGTGGCACACGCCTCCTGCACCGGTACGGCACGCACGCGCTCGCCGTCGCGGCGTCGCTCCGCGAGGACGACGAGGATGCGCCCCTCGCCTCGCTGCCCCGCTTCAGTTCGGGTGAGTTCCGCCACATCGCACGCACCGAGTCGGTCGTGCACCTCGACGACATCGTCCTTCGCCGGACCAACGTCGGCTTCCGCGGCGAGGCGACCCCCGAGGTGCTCGACGAGGTGGCCGATGCCATCGCGGATGTGATGGGCTGGGATGCCGCGACGCGGCGCGCCGAGATCGACCGCGCGCTCGCCGCGGTGCACGCCGCCGATCCCGTCGCTGTCTGACGCCGGCATCCCGTCGCCGCCCACCGGCGACGAGTACTCGAAGAGGAGACGAGACGTGACCGAGCACGTGATCGCCATCGACCAGGGCACCACCTCGACGCGGGCCATCGTGTTCGACGGGGAGGGCAACCTCGTCGCCACCGCCCAGCGTGAGCACGAGCAGATCTTCCCGCGCGCGGGACGCGTCGAGCACGACCCCGTCGAGATCTGGACGAACACCGAGTGGGTGCTCGCCAAGGCGCTGGGCCGCGTGGGGCTCTCGGCCGCCGACGTCGCAGCGATCGGTGTCACGAATCAGCGTGAGACGGCGATCGTGTGGGACCGCCGCACCGGTCGGCCGATCCACAACGCGCTCGTCTGGCAGGACACGCGCACTCAGCCCGCGATCGACCGTCTGATCTCCGCGCACGGTGTCGACGCCTTCGCCGACGTGACCGGGCTCCCCCTGGCGTCCTACTTCTCCGCGTCGAAGATCGCCTGGATCCTCGACAACGTCGACGGCGCCCGCGAGGCGGCGCGTCGCGGCGATCTCCTGTTCGGGACGCCCGACACCTGGGTCGTGTGGAACCTCACGGGCGGCAGCGACGGCGGCATCCACATCACCGACGTCACCAACGCGAGCCGGACGCTCCTCATGGATCTGACGACCCTCGACTGGTCCGACGAGATGCTGCAGGTGTGGGACATCCCGCGAGAGATGCTGCCCGAGATCCGGTCGTCCTCCGAGGTGTACGGCGAGGTCGTGCAGCCGCGGGTGGCCCGTGGCATCCGGATCGCCGGCATTCTCGGCGACCAGCAGGCCGCGACCTTCGGCCAGGCGGCTTTCGACGCCGGACAGTCCAAGAACACCTACGGGACCGGCAACTTCCTGCTCGTCGGCACCGGCACGGAGCTGGTGCGATCGGATGCCGGCCTCATCACCACGGTCGCCTACCGCCTGGGCGACGAGCCGCCGCATTACGCCCTCGAGGGGTCGATCGCCGTCACCGGATCGCTCGTCCAGTGGCTGCGCGACAACCTCGGCATCATCTCGGAGTCGACCGAGGTGGAACGCCTCGCCCGCAGTGTCGACGACAACGGCGGCGCGTACTTCGTGCCCGCGTTCTCGGGTCTGTTCGCACCCTACTGGCGTCCCGACGCCCGCGGCGCGCTGGTCGGCCTCACCCGATACGTGACGAAGGCCCACATCGCGCGGGCTGCGCTCGAGGCGACGGCCTTCCAGACGCGCGACGTCATCGCTGCCGTGGTGTCCGACACGGACCGCGGGCTCGAGGAGCTCCGCGTCGACGGCGGGATGACCCGCAACGACCTGCTCATGCAGTTCCAGGCCGACATCCTCGGCATCCCGGTCGTCCGCCCCAAGGTCGTCGAGACGACGGCGCTCGGAGCCGCGTACGCCGCCGGTCTCGCCGTCGGTGTCTGGTCGGGGCTCGACGCGCTCCGAGGGTACTGGCAGGAGGACCGCCGGTTCGAGCCGCAGATGGACGCCGACGAGCGGGATCGTCGCTGCCGTCTGTGGGCGAAGGCCGTCGAGAAGTCCATGGGATGGGTCGACGACGACGCGCGCGTGCTCGCCGGAACGGTCTGATCTACTTCAGCAGGCGCGACAGTCGGCGGTCGGCGAGGATCTTGCCGCCCGTCTGACACGTGGGGCAGTACTCGAGACTGTTGTGGATAGTGCGTCCTTTTGCCCGATGGTCGATAATTGACTTATCGCTCATCGATCGAGGCGTGAGCGACGTCGATCGGCAAGGATCTTGCCGTGCGTCTGGCAAGTCGGGCAGTACTCGAAACTGCTCCAGCCGTCGTCCTCGCTCGGCATCGTCTGAGAGGGCGCGTCTTGGGTAGAACCATCACCACTCCGGGGCATCCCGTTGTTCCGTCGTCGAGGCATGCAGTCATCTATACGCGCATCTCAAACGACAGGGAAGGGAAGAAGCTCGGCGTCGAGCGACAAGAGACTGCGTGCCGTGAGGTCGCCGCTCAACTCGGCCTGACTGTCGTTGGCGTCTACTCAGACAACGACGTCAGCGCATCTCGATCGTCCAAGAAGCCCCGACCCAGCTATGAAGCGATGATCACAGCCGCGGGGCGACGAGAATTCGGAACGATCATCGCCTACTCGATGTCTCGCCTAACCCGCCGTCCTCGCGAATGGGAAGACTTGATCGACCTCGCCGAGCAGATCGGGACGAGGTACGCCTACAAGGTGAGCCCGTCTTACGACCTCACGACCGCCGATGGGCAGGGCGTCGCTCGAACCGTCGCCGCCTGGGACGCCGCCGAAGCAAAGCGCATCTCTGAGCGGGTGAAGGAAGCCGTCGACCAGCGCAAGGAGGACGGGAGTTACCACGGGGCGGCTGCACCGTTCGGATTCTCGCTGAAGGAGTCCGTGCCCGTCATTGATGACCGCGAGGCCGAGATGATCCGAGAGGCAGCGACGCGGCTCCTCGACGCGAACGACTCGCTGTATCAGATCGTCCGCGACTGGAATGGTGCTGGTCGCTTCACTCGCGGAGGGAATCGTTGGCGCCACTCCGTCCTGCGGACAGCCCTCACCAACCCTGCGCTGATCGGTGAGACACGTCCGATCATCCCGACCGAGGGCAAGGTCGCGCCGTCGCGGGGAGTCAAAGGGTGGGACGCGATTCTCGATGAACCCACGTTTTTCGCGCTCCGAGACAAGCTGGAACCGGACTCTTCTCGGCGCACCAACCCGCTCGGCGTGAAGTCTTCGAAGTATGCGATGGCAGGAGGCCTGACCGTCTGCGGACGGTGCGGCAAAGCCCTCACGGCTGTGAAGCGAGATGGGCAACCGGCGAAGCTGGTCTGTCGAGCTATGCAGAACGGCGACCACGAGAATCATCCCAAGCGCCCTGACGGCACGAGTGAGGGCCGCGTGAGCGTCGATCACGGCACCCTCGAAGCGCATGTCTTCGACAGGTTCATCGCGCGGCTCAACGACAACGACTACTGGAACGAGCACAAGCGCGACATCGATCCGATGGCCGCTGACAAGATCGCCGAGGCTGAGCGACGCCGGGAAGGTGAACTCGCGAAGATCCGGCGTGCCGAGGATCAGGCGTTCGACGGCCTGATCGACACCGACCGACTCCGTGAGCTGATCGACCGCACCCGTCAGGCCATCCGCGGCATCGAAGACGAGATCGCTGAACTTCGAGGTACGCCATCCGCGAGAGACACTATCGAAGCGGCCCAAGGTGGCGCTGAAGCGATCCTTGCGGGCTGGCCTGCCATGAGTCCGAGTGATCGGCGGACACTGCTGAAGTTCCTGGTCGATCGAGTCGTCATCGGCGACTGGCCGGACGGCATACCGTCGAACGCGACGAATGCAGACCTTCGACGTGAGGCGATGGCAAAACGCGCGGAGATCGTCTGGCGCAAAGCGTAGGGTCGGGGCATGAGTCTGGCCAGGCGGCACGACCGCGATGAGACCGTACAGCGATTCCAGGCCCCGGACGGCCTTCATATCTGGTGGAGGGATCACGAAACGGGCGACCTGTACGGCGGGATTGCGCCCGGCGAGGCGGGCGAAGCCGCGCTTCGCTCCGAAGGAGTCGATCCGCATCAGTTCTGGCGCGAGATCGGCCAACCCTGATCTACTCGCGTCACTCGGACAGCTGCTGAGCCTCAGCAGGCTGTGTAGGAGGGATCTCCCCAACCAGTACGGGCTTCATCGCCGACAGGACGGCCATGAACTGCGTCCATTCCACCTCAGACAGCGGGAATGCGCCTGTCACCTGGACTGGAGGACGCCCCGACAGCGCGATCGGGATCGGATAACTCTGTACGGCCGGTCCGTCGAACTGCGGGGGACGGGCGAACATCTGCTCCACGAGCTCTCGCCCTCGTGCCATCTTCTGCGCGTATCCGGGCTGCGCCTGTAGTTCGGCGCTCGTCATCTCTCCAAAAGACTTCGAGGTTTCTATCCCAGTCGCGTCGGAGTCCTCGATGTCAACATCAGTCTCCGCGTCGGGCTCTTGCTCGGGCTCTGCAGACCCGACTGGGGTGAGTTCGTCGAGCTGAGCAAACTGCATCGTCTCGCGCCACTCGCGAATGAACTCCTTCGCGCCTGTCTCTGTGAAGCCTCGGATTCGTGTCAGGCGCCACATCAAGTTGGCATCGGAAGGTAGACGTGGCCCGTACTCCTCCCACATCTCCTGATGGATAGGCGGCAGCATCGCGGCCTCGCGTATCGCTTCATCTCTCGCGTCGGTGCTGGGATGTTCGAGGATCTGCACGGCGAGGTCGGTCACTCGCGCTGTGCGGTCGTCCCGGGCGCCCTCGACCTCCACGAGGCCGAACTTGCTGAGGGCAGAGAGGTTGAGGCTGGCTGGCCCGTTGAGAGCGGTGTACCCCCAGATCTCGGGCAGCGCGTGCACGTGGATCGGGTACTGACGCTCCGTCTTATAGAGCTGACGAACACGCTGGACAGCCTTCTCGAGTGAGACGGCGGGGTAAGCCGGGCTCCGACCTTTGGGTCGCTTCGATACGGCAGTGCTGTCGCTCATGGTTGACCTCCTGAGTCCAGTGTAGGGCAACACGACACGCCGTCAAGTAGTCACATGTGGGTACATCGACACTAAACGTCGATCTGTGCTACACTTAGAGGTAGAACGACGAGAAGCCCTCAGGCTGGCACCTGAAGGCTTCTCGACAACTGAATATGGGGCACGCAGGTCGCCGGGCTGGGCTGATAACTTCGCTACGACGGGTTCAACTCCCGTGTGCTCCACTACCAACTGTATCATTTTGTGATACAGAAGTCACTTTCTCTGATGCTTTCTCCTGTTCAGAGGTGGAAAGCCTCTGTCTGGGTTGATTTCCCAGATGCGCCTACAAGCGCACGACGTCCTCGGGTGATATCGAATATCGCGCGAGAACTTTTGTGTCGCCAGGGGCGCTCAGGATGCCTCAGCGAGCGCGGTCTGCGCGTCGTGCGCGATCACATCGCGCTTGATCTCAGCTGTGACGCATGAGTGTCGCGTGCGGCCGATAGGTTCGAAGCGTGAATGCGTGGACGACCTTCTGGACGTGGGTGAACGAGAATCAGTTAGCCGCGACCATTATCGGCGGTCTGATCCTCGCTGCCTTGCTGTGGGTCATCACGAAAATCCCGAAGGTTGGCCCTCACCTTCGTCGTGGTCTGAGGTGGCTCTGGTCCTGGCGCCCCGTTAGCGTCCGTCGGTCCGAACGGAGGAGCATCAAGATCCTGGAGGACTCACGGGATTACACGGACGAGCGGATTGTTGGCATAGCTGATGTTCTCGGCGCGCTCGGCGTCAAGACGAGTGTGGACGTCAGCAAGCTTGAGTCTGACCTAGCTGAGCTGAAGCGTCAGGTTGCGGCGAGGCCGGTAGTCGAGGTCTCTCCCAGCGCGCCGGAGGTCCAGCGTCCAATGCTCGCCCCGCGTTGGCAAGTGGAGTACAAGGAAGGCGATCGGCTCTTCACCCATACCTACACGCTGACGAATCTCGTCCCTGACAGCGCGGCTTACCGAGTTCGCTTGGAGAACGCACCGCGCAGCGGCGCATACTTCGAGTTCAAGAGCGCGGCTGCATGGGCGGACCTTTCCGGTGAGCGCGAAGTCACGTTCACGGGTGAGATCATGTACACGGACGATCACAACCGGTTCCTTCTGCAGCTGGAGTGGTACGACGAGAACGAGCAGTACTTCAGTCGCAACATCCTCTTGAACGGTCCCAGCCAGTGGAACGACAAGGATCCGAACGATGCTCCGTTCTGATCAGACAGCTTGCGGCGCCGCGTCTGCGACGCGTTTGAGCAGCTTCGCGACGGACGAGGGGTAGAACTGCTTGCCAGTGGGCGGCGTGTGCCCGGCTTCGTTGAGTTCTCTCGCGATGACGGACACGCGAGCCCCCTCGCCTCGACGCATGGTGATGTAGTTGACGACATCGCTGTCGAGCGAGGTGACAGCAGGCCGGCCGACGGGCTTGCCCTGACGCTTCAACTCTGCGAGGGCGGTCTTGGTGCGTTCGCTGATCGTGCGACGCTCCCACTGACTCAGGTTGATCAGCATGTTGGCGACCATCTCGCCGTTGGCTGTTGCCGTGTCGATGTCGAGGTCGAGGGCAGCGATCGACCATCCTCGCTTCCGGAACAGCCCCAGCGTGGACGCGAAGTCGGGCAGGTCTCGGCTCAGCCTGTCCAGCTTGGTGACGATCACGCCGTGAGCCTCGCCATCGTGCAGGAGGCCAAGCATCTTGCCCCCACCTTCGCGCTCAGCAATTGGCACTTTGCCTGAGACGTCGGGGTCCGTGACGAAGGCCACCACCTCGTGCTCGCGGTAGGCCGCGTACCGCTCTATGAGGTTGCGTTGAGCGTCCATGCTCAGGTCTTGCTTTGCCGTGCTCACTCGAATGTAAGCAACCACTTTCATGCCGGTCTCCTAGTGCCCATTACCCCAACCGCACGGTTTGGGTTCAATATCGACAGTATTCGCCGCATGTTGACGTGTAAACCGCAGATCAGAAGGCATTCTGCGAGCCCATAGAGGCTTCGAAATCGAACTGCATTTGCGAGGTGGAATAGCGAATCACAGCCCTCAGTAGCCACCATGCGGTCGGCTTCTTCCATACGGTTCGCCCACGCGCCTGGGAGTGTATTTGATGTAACAAATGTCAACTTTCACTCGATAGTTGACAGTTGTTACATAAATTCCATATCAGGCGCGCGCGTACGCGTATGGGCACGCACGCGGGTGGGTATCCCGCGCACGCGCCCTCAAAACGCGTTGGGCTATCTCGGCTCGAACGGCAGGTGGAACTTCTCGTACATGCCCTGAGTCGTTCGGGTGAGTTCGCCCTTCTTGACGAGTCGGGTCAGGTTGGTGCGGATCGCACCCTGCTCCTCGTCCGAGAACGCCTCGTAAATCGCCTCCAGTGTGATCGGCGTCCCGTTTGCTTCGACGACCTTCCGGATGCCCCACGCCAGGTTGTACCTCGCGTTGCGGACTCGCGACGAGTCACGCTCTCGGTCCATGAGGTCTTGCACACTGGTCGGGGACTCGCCTTTCAAGACGGCCTTGCCGACTGATGTGGTTCGCCCTCCTGCTGCCGGCACGTCGGCAGTCTCGACTTCGAACAGCCATGACAGGCCGGCTGCACCGTAGTTCAGCTTGTCCACCGTCACGATTCGCTCGTTCGTCTCGGCATCGACGGCCATGAGCATGAGCGACCGAACGATGTCACGCCATGCGTGCGAACCGCTCATCATGTCGCCCGCAGGGCCGCCACCGGACTTCCGGAAGTGACCGACCACGATTACTGCGATGTTGAGCCGACGAGCCATTGCCGCGAGCGGATCGAGCGCGGTGCGAACCTCTTTGACGCGATCCGGGTTGCCGTCGATGAAGGAGACGATTGGGTCGATGATCAGGATGCGCGTGCCCGTCTCTTCGATCAGCGCCTCGAGGTCTCGGAGGTCCGTGCCGAGGTCGAGAACGGTGGGGATCTCTTCGTCCTCACCGTCCTTCTCCATCGACACTTCGAGCGCCTTCACGTAGTTCAGGTCGGCACCAGCGGCCCGCAGTCGGGGCACGAGCTGATGATCGATGTCATCCTCACCGGACACGATCATGACGCCGGTCGGCTTGCCACGTAGGTCACCGGGCAGGCCGCCGTGCGTCCAGTAGGCCGTGAGGAGAGCCAGCACCGTGCTTTTCGCGATGCCACCGCGACCTGCGAGCGCAGACACCACACCCATCGGGATCATGCGGTCGATCGCCCATTCCGTTGCTGCGCCCTCGCGACCGGCCAGAGGGGTCGCCACCAGCTTGCGCCGTCCTGACGCTCGCGGTTCGTCGCCGAGCTTGCGAAGCGCTTCGGCGATCCGCTTATTGTCGAGCGCTTCGCTCATGATGTTCCTCCGAGCCAGGCTGTGATGACCTGGCGGTGCTTGTAGTCCTCGGCGCTGACGAACTTGTACGCGCTGCGCACGGCGGTCTCGACTTCGCTCCACGGGAAGGTGCTCTGACACGGCGTCGCCTCCCATACCGCGTGGGCGAGCGCCCACACTTCGGCGTCAGCGTCGAGGCCCAGTCGAAGCCACCATCGACACGCGAGCCGGTGCATGAAGTCGTTCCGCGAGCTGAGCGGCAAACCGTCTTGGATCGCCTGCTCGGTGCTGGGCAGATCCGCGCCCGGCGACGCGGACCCACTCCTACCAGCCCGACCGACGCGCCACCCTCGAATGGCGTCGAGCAGCGCGGGAGGGGCGTGCGGGATCGCTCGGAGGTCGCCGCGAACGAGGCGGTAAGTCCGCTCGGCTCCGATGTCGTCGCGCCGAACGCTCCCGGGCGCGGCGACTTGATGCCCACCGTCGGCCATGACGTCGATGTGAGGCACCCATCCGATTGCCGACCGAAGGTGACCTTCGTACCGGAAGTACAGGTGCGCCCCGCTGAAGGTCTCGACCAGGGGCAGGTTGCTCAGGTCGATGGCCAGCAGTTCTTCGACATCGACCAACGTCGCGTACCCGCCGAACCCATCCGGGTCGCCCTTCGTGTCGAGGTCGATCACCCCAACACCGTTGCCGGTCACCAGTCCGAAGTTGCAGCCGGGCATTTCGGCTCGCCAGGCTGACCACTGCTGAGGGTCCGAGCTTGCTCGCCTCGGCCAGTCACGGATAGCAGGGATATTCGTGCCGGGTCGAAGAGGGATGAAGCTGAGTTCGCCCATCACGAATGCCCAACGGCGATCGCCACCATGAACGAGACCACGGCAACGTAGGCAGAGGCGATCGTCGCGATCCGGAAAACCCACTCAACCGCGCTCGGCGGTGTTGAAACTCCCAGGTCAGGTGTACAATTCCAATCGACAGTACTCACACCAAAGGCCCGACTGGCTGGCCCCGGCTCGACTTCGGTTGCGATCTGTTTTGGGGTCGTCCTCTCGGTAAGGGCGGCCCCTCCTACGTTCTCAGTCATCGTTCTTCACCTCCAGGCTGTGCAGGAAAGCGATGATCCGAGCGGCAGTTGTGTCGTCGATGGGCGGCGCGGTTGGCTGCTGAGTACCCACGTCACTCACCCGCCTGGGGGCGGGGCTTCGTGCGCTGGAGAAGCAGCGCCGTTCCGCGGGGCGGAGGCCAGGGACCGTTGCGGAACTCCAGCATCTCGGCATCGAGAAGAACCTCGACCGGAAGACCGAACAGCCTCTCCAACTGCTGGATCTCAGTCGGGCTCGGGAATGCGTTCCCGTTGATGATGTTCCGGACGCGAGATAGCGAACACCCGAGAACGTCAGCGACCTGCTGATGGGTGAGTTCGTGGAATGGGATGAACTTGCCGAGCTGCTGTCGGCGACGCGGAAGCGCCATGATAGGAACCCTTCGGGTGTACCTATCCGCGGTGCTTCGGTGGGTTAGCCGGTCTCAGATACCGGATCCCGTTGTGACCTCGCGCTGTATCCCTCGGATCGATCTGCGATCCCGGTACTCAGCCGTCCAGCGGTGCGTGCCACTCTGCGGTGACCTCGCGATAATTCGATTGAAACACAAGTAGATCGCCTAGTGAAACACTCGACGGAATTCGCATTAGAGGGCGCGACATCGCGCGGTGATATCGACACCCGTCCTCGCGACGTAGGTGCCTAGGTCGCGCTCAGGATGCCTCTCCGGCGACCGGGCGGATTGCTCCTATCCCGTAATGGCCGCTGCGACCTTGGTGCGTGCGCACGCCGCGAAGTGTCGAGGTCATGCCACACTCGACGCAGCGGTGAGTGTCCTTGTTCTCACGCTTCCAGGCGAGCCACTCTTGGTGTGCGCTGGTCGGTCTGACGCTTCGCCGCCTGGAGGATCGTTGCGTGTAGCCCTTCATCCTGGCGTAGTCATCGGCCTCGACGCGCGTATCGAATGCGGCGCAATCGCAGGGGGAGACCTCAGGGTGTGAGCGGAGGGCGCAGCCGGGGACGGTGACCACGTACAAGCCTCGCAGTTCCTCGACGAGCCAGTCGCTCAAAGCTGCTCCACCAGCTCGACCAGGAGTTCGTCGCAAGCGCGGTCGATGAGGTCGTAGACCTCTTCGTAGTCAGCCTCCGTGCCGCGCCAGGGATTCGGTACTTCCCCGCGCTTCGAGAGGTATTGGACCTTCTCCCTGTCCTCGTTCGCCTCAGCCGACAAGAGGACGTGGAGGGCCGTGAGTCGGTCGACTACTACGACCAGGTCGTACTCCTTGAACGCCGTAGACCCAAATGTCGTTGCCGAGTGTTCGAGTGCAGAGTGGCCGTGGCTGCGGAGCGTTGCCGCAGATCCGGGGTCGAGGGGATCGCCCGGGGACGCGCCGACGCCCGCCGACGCGACGCTTATACGGTCGGCTAGGCCGACCCTCTCGACTTTCTCCCGCATCACGATCTCCGCCGTGGGCGATCGACAGATGTTTCCGAAGCAGACGAAACAGACCTTCATACCAACGCTCCTTCAGTGAGCATCGAAGCGAGGTCCGGCCAGGATTGCGCAAAGTCGGGCTGCAATCGGCGACTCGCGACCTGGCTGACGGGCACCCACTCAGTTCGAGTTGCCTCCCAATTGGATCGCGCGAAGTCGATAGGAACGGCCGCCTCAGCGAGCACGGTCGTGTAGCGCCACCAGCCCAGATCGAGTACGTGCGTTCCCGTGACGCGCACGAGGGGTGGAACGATGCCCGCTTCTTCGTGCGCTTCTCTCAGGGCCGCGTCGAGGGCAGATTCGCCTGCATCGCATGCACCACCGGGAATCGACCACGTGCCTCCATCGTCGACCAGCATCGATCTTTGCTGCAGGAGTACTCCCCGTTGTGGGTCGTGCAGCAAGAGTCCCGCCGCGCCGTGAGTTCCCCACCGGCTTTCACCACTCGGTCCATAGGCGCGTCCGCTCAGAGGGAAAGGGAATCTGAAAGCGGCACGGGGAGTGAGTTCTCGCACGACGTCCAGGCCCATTGTGTCGATCAGCATTTCTGGGAGAACGATCGTGCTGGGTGCAGACGGGTCGTAATAGAGGATCGCCTGCAATGGAACGCTGTCGATGCGCCACAGCTGACCCTCCGGCGCGTGGCCTATCGCCATGGTCCGATCGGGGGTCCAGGAGAGACCGTGACGATGATCTTCGTGCTCTGTGCCCCGCCATAGTCGGATCACGTGGCCAGGCTCTGGTCGACCTCTGAAGCTGTGTCCGTCCGGTCCAACGATCTCGCGGAACCTTCCTACCCATTCATCTCGGGCGGCTCGGAGAAGAGGCTTCACCAGGGACCCGGCTGAGTCGCGGGCAACGTGGTACTCATACGCTAGCTGAGACAGGCGTTCATCTTGTTCCGCGGTCATGACTGAGCACCACTGAACGGCTCGCGCTCGATGCTTAGACCGGTCGTATCGATAAGGATTTCCGGCACTGCCAATGACCGCGCCCACACTGGCTGGTGGTACAAGATCGCGTGAAGTGGCACGTTGTCGATGCGCCAAAGCTGCCCACGCGGATCGCTGGAGAGTCGCGCAAAAGCTAACGCTGTCTCGCGATGGGGTGTCCAGGACAGCCCATCTCGATGCTCTTCGAGCTCGGTGCCTCGCCAGAGTCGAATGACACTGCCGGGTTCAGGTCTGCCCTCGAATTCATACCCGCGCGGACCGACTATTTCACGGAAGCGCGCGATCCACTCTTCCCGCGTCGCGCGGGTTAGGGGCGGGTCAAGTCGGCTTTCTGCACCGTGCCCGTAGTGATAGTCAAGCAAGACGCGAGTCATGCGGTCTCGGAATTCCCCAGTAGCGCCTTCGACCATGCCG
This sequence comes from Microbacterium sp. NPDC080005, assembly GCF_040702445.1. Classification (NCBI taxonomy): domain Bacteria; kingdom Bacillati; phylum Actinomycetota; class Actinomycetes; order Micrococcales; family Microbacteriaceae; genus Microbacterium; species Microbacterium sp. NPDC080005. The sequence goes on from NZ_JBFBLD010000001.1 coordinate 134,803, forward strand.
GTGCTCAGTCGCTGCCCGAACGTTTCCGCGTTCACCGGGCGCTCCGGGTCTGATTCTCGGATGCGTCAGAGTATGGCCAAAGCATTAGGGCCCGCTTGGCGCTCGGCGGGTCAGTTGGGCTGGGGTGCGGCCGCTTCTTCGCGGCGGCGGGTGCGAACTCGGTCTCGGCCTGAGGGTCGCGCTTCTTGGCGGTCATGATCACTCCTGCACGTCGAAGGACTGCCGCGCTGGGGGTTCGGCTGAGCCAACGCGAATGGTCGGGGGCAGGTCGGCGCGGCCAGACGGCCCGATCTGGGGGAGCGCGGCGCGGGCGCGATCGCGCTCCTGGGCGCGCGACTCTCGTTCGTCCGACTCGCGCTGACGTGCCTTCTCGCGCTCGTACTCGGCCTGTTCGTCCACGATGACCTCGGCTTCGAGGACGAGGTCTGGGGGCAACTCCTTGATGATGTGGGTCATGGTGCCCTCCCACCTGGCGGGGCCCTCGATGTTCACAGCTTTGCCGGGGACGAACCCGGTTCGATCTGCGATGAACTTCATCAGCCCCAGCCGATCCGACGCCGACAGCGTTCCCGCCTCGGCCTCCTCGACCAGCTTGTGGGCGATGTTGATCATCGGGTCTACGAGGTCGTTGAAGCGCTCTCGTGCCGATCGCTGCACCTGCTTGGCTGCGCCGCCATGAAGTCGGCAAACGGTGCCACCGGGAATTGCTGCCTTCTTGCAGCGAGTGCCGGAGTGCTTAGCGGTCGCGGAGCACCGCACTGTGCCTTCGACCAGCTTGCCTTTGGTCATCGTCAGATCCCCATGTGCGGTGTCGCACCAAGCTCGTCGATCGCGTTGACGGCGCAATGGCGGCAAAAGTCAAGGCGGCCGACCGCGAATCCGAGGTTCAGAAGGAATGCAGTGCTCGACGTAGACGAGACCTGCGTGTGGCACATGTTGCACTCCGTCAGCAGTGACTCGGATGCGACCTTGAGGCCATCATCGCGAGCGTGAACGGTCGCGCCGCCAAGGCTCAGCCGGATGACCGGGACGGGTCCGTGACTGTCCTCGATGTCAGTGGAGCGAAGCAGGAAGTCGACCTCGCGTCGAAAGGTCTTCACCAGTCTGCGGTTCTGACCTAGCGGGGCAATCGACTCGATGTCCGTCGCCTCGGCGAGGAGTTGGTCAACCAGCGGGTTCGCTTTCGCAGCGACGGCAGCGCGGAGGTCGTCGGGGGTGGAAGCATCCAGGAACATTGTGTCCTCCTTGGACGGGTGGCTGTGTGGCTGAATGAGGCTGGGAATGTGCCGCCGCGCCCCAGCCACGAAACGCGGCGGCACACCGAGCCGGAGGAAGCCGACTGGGTTGGACGGTGCCGCCGCCTGCTCCGAAGAACGACGGCACCTGTGGTTGCCCTCACGCGTCAAGGAGACGGGTGGGGACATCCGAGGGCGGGCACCGTGAAAGAGGTGAAAGCCGGTGCCCGGTCTATTACGGCCAGGTGGGGCTCACGTATGAGCCGCTGGCCTTGATCTGCATGACTGCGGCAGCGCCACGGTGACGAACACCAATGCCGTAGCCGTGCTCGTAGGTCGCCTCAACGAGCGGGTAGCGCTCGAACTGCGGGAGCAGTCGGAGACCCTGGCTGGAAGCAACCGGGTGCTGACGGAACCACAGCGGCTTGTTCGCACCGACAGCGACGGCGATCACGTATCCCTGCGGGACGAAGTGGTTCTTGGTGATCCACGCGTCACCGTACGAGCCTTCGATGGCGACGCCCTGGAACGCTGCCGGCGGCTTGTCACCGATGATGTCCTCCACCGCCAGGTACGCGGGTGCGCCCTGCGCAGGAATGAAGTCGTACGGGTCCTTGGCCAGGTTGAGCGGGTCGCGACGGAACGACCAGATCGCATCAGACTCGGCGGGGTTGACCATGATGATGATCTGATCCGGCGAGGAGGAGTCGCGCAATCCGTATCCGTGCTCCTGGATCGTGTCGATGAGCGACTTGAGGTCGCCACCGTCAATGGTCGCGGCGCCGGACACGAGGTAGTGACTGTGCGAGTCAGTGAACGTCTTTCCGGCGTAGCTCGGAGGAACCTCGCCGGTCACGCCGGACCAGAGGTCGTAGATTGTGATGGCGTTCTCGTTCACTGCCCGGGTGCCACCGCCGGTCTTGGTGGTGAGCGCCTTCATGGTGTCGCGGAACACTGCACGGTTGTCGGCCTCGAGGACGGCGGCCTGCTGGGCGCGAACCTGCTCGGCGGTCGCGTCGCGGAGGAACTTCCGAGTGAATCGGACCGAGGCGTCAGACCATTCGAGCGGGAAGCCCATGCGGAGGTAGTTCGGGCTTACCCGCACCGCCTTGGGAACGCCGAACTCTGAGGCCTTCTCCATCTCGACATTGCTGCCACCGTTGGGGAGCTGCGCGAAGGATTCGGTCGTGTTGGTCGAGAATAGGGCGGCGATCGCGTTGCGCGTCGCGTTCCACTGAGAGAGGTCGGCGACGAACTCGTTCCAGAGCGTGTTGAGGTTCACCCCGTCCGCGGTGCGGGTGAGGATGTCGGCGGCGACGTTGAAACCACGGTCCGCACCGAGGATGTCGCGGGAGAGATCCGCGATGTTGAGGCGGCTTTCCATGCCAGCCCTCCTGTCAGTAGGTCAAGAGCGATTGATTGCTCTCGGCCTCTGACCGAGCGGTGCTGGAAGTGAGGGAGTCTACGACTCGACCTCGACGCCTTTCAGCTTGGCTGGCAACTCACCACAGGTGAAGTTGTTGATTCGATTGAAACACATGTGGTTCGACATGTAAATATCTAGGCAAATTGTCGACAAAGTCACTTGTCGGCGAAGAACACCGACCGCACCTCATCGCCGCAGACCGGGCATGCCTCTCCCCGCCGGCCGTGGACGGCCATCCCGCGACGCTTCGCATCCTTGAGATCGGCGGGAGGTCTGCCGGATGCCGCGGCGACGGCCTCGGCGAGCGTCTGCTGCATGGCGGCGTAGAGCCGATCGATCTCGGCATCCGTCAGCGTGGCGGCCAGGGCGTAGGGCGACATCTTCGCCGCGTGCAGGATCTCGTCGGAATACGCGTTGCCGATGCCGGCGATGATCGACTGGTCGCGAAGCACCCCCTTGATCTGCGTCCGCCGTCCGGCGAGGAGTCCCGCGAGGGTGTCGCGCGTGAAGGACGGGTCGAGGGGGTCGGGACCGAGTCGGGCGATCCCGGGGACATCGGCGGGGGATCGGGCTGCGTAGTACGCGAGGGACTTCTTGGTGCCGGCCTCGGTGAGGTCGAACCCCGACCCGTCGTCGAACCCGACCCGCAGCGCGATGGGTGTCTTTCCCGGACGGATGACGGTCGCCGGGAGCTGGTCGTACCACCGCAACCAGCCGGCCTTGGCGAGGTGGAAGACGAGGTGGGCACCGGCATCCGTCTCGAGGTCGACGAACTTCCCGTGCCGCTGGGCGCCGGTCACCGTCGCGCCCTTCATCGCGTCGATCGGGGGATCGTAGGTCTTCAGGGCGGCGATGTTCGCGACGGAGACCTTCGTGACGGTCAGTCCGGTCGCGCGCTCGCGCAGGAAGTCGACCAGTCCTTGCACCTCGGGCATCTCCGGCATGCCGTCATCCTGCCACTCGCATCGGACGGTGATGAGGGGGTTGTCAGATCACCGGCCAGCGCACCGGGGTGCGGTCGTCGTCGGGGAGGAGCGCCGCGATCCATCCGTCGTAGCGCCCGCGGGGGTCGCTGAGGCCCTGCCGCAGGATCCCCTCGTACCGGAAGCCGAGCTTCTGCGCGACACGTGCCGAGGCGCCGTTGCCGACGATCGCTCGCCACTGGATGCGGGCGAGGGCGAGCGGTTCCGCGAAGCCGAAGTCGACGACGGCGGTCGCGGCCTCGGTGAGGTAGCCGTGGCCACGGGCCGCGGCATCCATCCAGAACCCGATCTCGGCGGAGCCCTGCTTCTCGACCCGATGCAGCCCGATCATGCCGATCCAGCGACCCTCGCGGCGCACCGCCCAGGTGAGCTCGCTCTCCTCGTCCCACCAGGAGGCGGCCTTGTCGATGAACTCCTCCGCGTGCCGTCGCTCGTAGGGAGAGGGCAGGGTGGTCCAGCGCGGCACCTCGGGGTCCTGTGCGGCGGTCGTGATGGCATCGATGTCGGCCGCCGTCGGCATCGACAGTTCGAGTCGCTCCGTCCGCAGGGTCACCGGTTCCACCCTCCGACCCTATCCGCGTGTCCGCAGCGCCGCGTCAGGCGTCCGGATGCTGCTGGATCCAGACCGCCATGGCGGCGAGGTTCGCGAGCGGAGCCATGGCGCCGATGACGGGCGCGTCGAAGACCATCGATTCGACGCCCGCTTCGGCGTACGAGGCGACCCAGCCGGCCGCGTCGGGGAGGGGGACGGCGAGCACGCGGCCGCGCTCCTCGACGGGGATGCCGAAGCCCGCCGCCGCATCCTGCGCACGCTGCGCCGTCGAGAACGCGAAGATCGCGGGGCCCTGCTCGGTCGTGGCGGCGAAGGGAGTCGGGGCATCGTCCGTGCCTCGGGCGATGAACAGCCACTTCTCGAGCGCGAACACCGCCCGCCAGAGGCGCTCCTGGGCGGCGCGGTCGTCGGGCGCCGCCATGGAAGGGCCGGCGGCCGCGTCGATCGCGGCGACCAGCTCGGGGGCAGGGTCGAGGCGCGGCTCGTCAGACACGTCGCAGCAGCCCGAGCTTGTCGTAGACGTCGGTCAGGGTGCGGTCGGCGACCTCGTCGGCGCGCGCGGCGTTCGCGGCGAGCACGCGGTCGAGCTCGGCCGGGTCGTCCAGCAGCTCGAGGGCGCGTTCGCGCACCGGACCGAACTCCGCCACCACGACCTCGGCGAGACCCTTCTTGAAGTCGCCGTATCCGCGGCCGGCGTACTCGTCCTCGATGGAGGGGATCTGCCGCCCGCTCAGCGCGGCGTAGATCACGAGCAGGTTGGAGACCCCGGGCTTGGCCTCGCGGTCGTAGCGCACGACGCCCTCCGAGTCGGTGACGGCGCGCATGACCTTCTTCGCGGACTTCGCCGGATCGTCGAGCAGCCACAGCACACCGGCATCCGACTCGGCGGACTTCGACATCTTCGCCGTCGGGTTCTGGAGGTCGTAGATGCGCGCCGTGTCCTTCTGGATCACGGGCATCGGCACGCGGAACGCCTCGCCGTAGCGGCCGTTGAACCGCTCCGCGAGCGTGCGCGTCAGCTCGACGTGCTGCTTCTGGTCATCGCCCACGGGCACGATGTCGGTCTGATAGAGCAGGATGTCGGCGGCCATGAGGATCGGATAGGTGAACAGGCCGACGTTCGTGGCGTCGGTGCCGTAGCGTGCCGACTTGTCCTTGAACTGGGTCATCCGGTTCGCCTCGCCGAAGCCCGTCACGGTCGAGAGCACCCAGGCGAGCTCGGCGTGCGCACGTACGTGCGACTGCACGTACAGTGTCGACTTCGACGGCTCGATGCCCGCAGCGATGTACTGCGCCGCGGTGCGCCGGGTCTTCTCGCGCAGCTCGGCGGGGTCGTTCGGCTGGGTGAGCGCATGGAGGTCGACGACGGAGAAGAACGCGTCGTAAGCCTCCTGCAGGTCCCGCCACTGCATGAGAGCCCCGATGTAGTTGCCGATCTGAAGAGAGTCGGCGGAGGGCTGCATTCCGGAGTACAGGCGGGGTTTGCTCACCCTACGATCCTAGGCGCGAACGGATGCCGCGCCCCCGCGGCCCGGCTCAGCCGCCCAGCGTGTAGTCGGCCACGACCGGCGCGTGGTCGCTCCAGCGCGTGTCCCAGGAGGGTGCCCGCACCACGCGATAGTCGGTCGCTCGCGTCGCGAGCTCGGCGGTCGCGAGGTGGTAGTCGATGCGCCAGCCGGTGTCGTTGTCGAACGCCTTCCCGCGGTTCGACCACCACGTGTACGGCCCGTCCACCTCGCCGGCGAACGAGCGCCCCACGTCTACCCAGCCGAGCCCACGACCGCTCTCGCCGTCGACCGTCGTCACCGTCTCGCCCGCGGGCGCAGTGAAGCGGTCGAAGTAGGCGCGCTCGCGCGGCAGGAAGCCGGCCTTCTTGACGTTGCCCTTCCAGTTGCGGATGTCGAACTCGCGGTGACCGACGTTGAGGTCGCCCGTGATGAGGGCGAGGTCGCCGAGGTGCGGCATCCGCTCTTCCATCGCGTCGAGGAACGCGTACTTGGCGTCCTGCTTCTCGGTGCCGGCCTCGCCGGTGAACACATAGGCGCTGACGACGGTGAGGGTCTCGCCCTCGACCTCGACGTCCGCCTCGACCCATCGTCCCTTCGAGTCGAGCGTCTCGTCGCCCAGCTCGATGCGCCACACGTCCAGCGGCTCACGGGCGGCGATGGCGACACCTGCGCGCCCCTTCGCGAGGGCCTCGTCGTTCACGATGTGCCAGCCGGGCAGGGCCGCGGTGAGATCGGATGCCTCGGCTCGCACCTCCTGCAGGGTCAGGATGTCGACGCCCGCCGTCTCGAGCCAGGCGTGCATGCCCTTCCGGGCGGCGGCGCGGATGCCGTTGACGTTGACGGAGGCGATGCGGACGGTTCGAGGCACGCCTGCCAGCCTATGCGGGCCCGCCGACACCGGTCGTGCCGCGAGTCCGCTCGAGCAGCTCCTCCGCGCGGCGCAGGTCTCGGCGTGCCGCCGGCCGCTGCCACCATCGGGCCTCCGCGAGAGCGGCACGCGCCTCGCGCGCGCCCGCCTCGGCGACCAGGCGCAGCGCCTCCCGCTCGGCCGCGCGCCGCTCCTGCGCCGTCAGGGGTGCGAGAGGGATGTCGGCGTCTCGCGCGGCGACACCGATCCAGGATGCCGCGACGAGCATGACGATGCCCGCCAGACGCAACCACAGAAGCAGACCGATGACGACGGAGAAGGTGGCGAGGAGGGGATTGGTGGGGGAGTAGGCGGCCAGGAAGCCGAATCCGAGCTGGAGCAGGGCGAGCGCCGCACCGCCGGCCGTCGCGCCAGGGATGATCGACCGCCACGGAAGGGACGTTCCGGTGAGGAACCGGATGAGCAAGGTCAGGGCGGCGGCGTTCAGCACGACGCTCACGACCACCGAGCCGATGCGGCTCGCGAGTTGCGCGGCGGAGGAGGGCACGTCGACCTCGAACCAGGCCAGCACCTGGGTCAGGACGCCGCCCGCGATCAGTCCCAGACCGGCGCCGAGGACGAGGGCCGCACCGAACAGGATCGCCGCGACGAGGTCTCCGAGCTTGAGCAGGACGAAGCTGCGGGCATCGAACGGCAGCCCGAAGATGTCGCGCACAGCCCGCCGGGTGAAGGTGACGAAGCCGATGGCGGTCCAGACGGCGACGGCGAGGGCGATCGATCCGGTCACGGCGAGCAGGCTGCCGCTGTCGCGCGCGATCGACGCCACGTCGTCGGGATCCACAGGCCCCGCGTCGCCGATGAACCCCGGGATGTAGGAGTCGACCACGCGGATCAGCCCGTCGATCGCTGCCTGCGAGCCACCGAGCCACAGCCCGACCACCGCGAAGGCGGCGTAGAGGGTCGCGAAGAGCGCGAACAGGGACTGATAGCTGATGGATGCCGCCAGCAGGAACCCATTCCGACGCAGGAAGTGCCGCCACACCCGCACCGGGAACGACGCGACCGTCGCCCGGGTGAGCTGGGTGGCCCGCTCGATGGGCTGGTCGAGGCGCTCACGCAGACGAGACGCCTCCCACCGCTCGCGCAGGGGAGGCGTCGTGTCGTCCGAGGTCACGCCTCGAGGCTATCGGGCGGGATCAGCCGCGCAGGACCGCCTGCTTGACCTCGGCGATGGCCTTCGTGATCTCGATGCCGCGGGGGCACGCCTCGGTGCAGTTGAAGGTCGTGCGGCAGCGCCACACGCCCTCCTTGTCGTTGAGGATGTCGAGACGCACGTCGCCGGCGTCGTCGCGCGAGTCGAAGATGAAGCGGTGCGCGTTCACGATCGCCGCGGGACCGAAGTACTGGCCGTCGGTCCAGAAGACGGGGCACGACGAGGTGCATGCGGCGCAGAGGATGCACTTGGTGGTGTCGTCGTAGACGGCGCGGTCCTTGATGGACTGGATGCGCTCCTTGCCCGGCTCCGGCGCGGTGTTCGCCTGCAGGAAGGGCTGCACGTCGCGGAAGGACTCGAAGAACGGGTCCATGTCGACGATGAGGTCCTTCTCCAGCGGCAGGCCCTTGATCGCCTCGACGTAGATCGGCTTCGAGATGTCGAGGTCCTTGATCAGCGTCTTGCAGGCGAGGCGGTTGCGGCCGTTGATGCGCATGGCGTCCGAGCCGCAGATGCCGTGGGCGCACGAGCGGCGGAAGCTGAGCGTGCCGTCGACGTCCCACTTGATGCGGTGCAGCGCGTCGAGCACACGGTCGGTCGGGTACATCTCGACGTCGTAGTCGACCCAGCGCGGCTCGGCGTCGACCTCGGGGTCGAAGCGCCGGATGATGAAGGTGACCAGGTACGACTGGATGCCGGAGTCCGTGGACTCCTGCGTACCGGTCGGAGCGTCGGAATCGACGATGGTCATCAGTACTTCCTCTCCATCGGCGGGTAGTTGTACTCGCCCTGCTCGTTCTTCGTGAACACGACCGGCTTCCAATCCAGGCGGATGTGGTCCTCGGGGTTCGCGGAGTGCGGGTCACCCGTGAGGTAGGCCATCGTGTGCTGCATGTACTTGTCGTCGTTGCGGTCGGGGTAGTCCTCGCGCATGTGACCACCGCGGCTCTCGCGCCGATTGCGCGCTGCGTAGGCGACGATCTCGGCGATGTCGAGCAGGAAGCCCAGCTCGACGGCTTCGAGCAGGTCGGTGTTGTACCGCTTACCCTTGTCGTCGACGTGGACGTTCTTGTACCGCTCGCGCAGATCGTTGATGGTGCCCATGACGTTGGTGAGGGTCTCCTCGGTGCGGAACACCTGGGCGTTCGCGTCCATCTCCTCCTGCAGCTTCTTGCGGAGGGTCGAGATGCGCTCGGTGCCGGCGTTGTTCCGCAGGCCCTCGATCATCTCGCGGACCTCCTTCGCGGGGTCCTCGGGGAGCGGCATGAACTCGGCGGTCTGGACGTACTCGACCGCGTTCTGGCCCGAGCGCTTGCCGAAGACGTTGATGTCCAGCAGCGAGTTGGTGCCGAGGCGGTTCGCGCCGTGCACCGACACGCACGCGCACTCGCCGGCGGCGTAGAGACCGGGGACGATGGTGTCGTTGTCGGCGAGGACTTCACCCTTGGTGTTGGTCGGGATGCCGCCCATCGCGTAGTGGGCCGTCGGCATGACCGGAACGGGCTCGACGACCGGGTCGACACCGAGATAGGTGCGGGCGAACTCGGTGATGTCGGGGAGCTTGGTCTCGAGGACCTCCGCGCCGAGGTGCGTGCAGTCGAGGTAGACGTAGTCCTTGTTCGGACCGGCGCCGCGGCCCTCGAGGACCTCCTTGACCATGCATCGCGCGACGATGTCGCGGGGGGCGAGGTCCTTGATGGTCGGGGCGTAGCGCTCCATGAACCGCTCGCCCGAGGCGTTGCGGAGAATCGCGCCCTCACCGCGCGCACCCTCGGTCAGGAGGATGCCGAGGCCCGCGAGGCCGGTCGGGTGGAACTGGAAGAATTCGATGTCCTCGAGCGGCAAGCCCTTGCGCCACACGATGCCGACGCCGTCACCAGTGAGGGTGTGCGCGTTCGAGGTGGTCTTGAAGATCTTGCCGAAGCCGCCCGTCGCGAAGATGACGGCCTTCGCGTGGAAGACGTGGAGGTCTCCGGTGGCGAGCTCGTAGGCGACGACCCCGGCGATGCCGGTGCGACCCAGGGCATCCTTCACCGTGATGAGGTCGAGCGCGTAGAACTCGTTGAAGAAGTTGATGCCGAGCTTGACGCAGTTCTGGAACAGCGTCTGCAGGATCATGTGGCCGGTGCGGTCGGCGGCGTAGCACGCACGACGCACCGGGTTCTTGCCGTGCTCGGCGGTGTGACCGCCGAAACGACGCTGGTCGATCTTGCCGTCGGGCGTGCGGTTGAAGGGCAGGCCCATGTTCTCGAGGTCGATGACCGCGTCGATGGCCTCCTTCGCGAGGATCTCCGCCGCGTCCTGGTCGACCAGGTAGTCGCCGCCCTTGACGGTGTCGAAGGTGTGCCACTCCCAGGAGTCCTCTTCGACGTTCGCGAGCGCCGCCGCCATACCGCCCTGCGCGGCGCCGGTGTGGCTGCGCGTCGGGTAGAGCTTCGTGATGACGGCGGTCTTGGCCCCGGGACCCGCCTCGATCGCGGCGCGCATGCCCGCGCCGCCGGCGCCGACGATGACGACATCGAACTGGTGGTAGTGGACGCCGTCCTTGACGACGGAGTCCGCGGTCTGAGTGCTCACGTGACGATTGCCTCTGTTCTATCCGTATGCGTGCCGGTCGGACCGGCTCAGCCCTGTGCCTTGCAGACCTCTGCGACGATGCTGCCGTCGAGGTTCGGGATGCAGGGGTCGAAGGTGAAGACGACGAGGGTGCCGAGCAGGATCATGAATCCGGCGACCACCCACAGGCTCGTGACGAGCACCTTCCGCACCTTCGCGTTTGTGACGTAGTCGTTGACGATCGTGCGCATGCCGTTGGTGCCGTGGATGAAGGCGAGCCACAGCATCAGCACGTCCCACACCTGCCAGAACGGGCTGGCGAACTTGCCGGCGACGAACGCGAAGTCGAGGGCCGAGATGCCCTCGCCGACCATCAGGTTGACGAAGAGGTGACCGAAGATGAGGACGATCAGCAGCACGCCCGAGACGCGCATGAAGACCCAGCCCCACTTCTCGAGGTTCGGTCCCTTCTTGCGGACGGCGGCCTTGCCCTGCGGGGTGCGCGGAGGGACGAGGGTATCGGCGGTCATCAGTGCTCGCCTCCCATGTGCGAGAAGACGTTCGGAAGGTGGCGTGCGGCGAAGCCGACGAGCGTGACCGCCCAGACGGCCAGGACGCCCCACCAGAGCTGACGCTGGTGACGCGTCGCCCACGGCCACAGGTCGACCGCGATGATGCGGAGCCCGTTGAACGCGTGGTACACGATCGCCGCGACGAGGGCGACCTCGCCGAGACCCATGATCGGATTCTTGTACGTGCCGATGACCGCGTCGTATGCGTCGGGGGAGACCCGGATGAGGGCCGTGTCGAGCACATGCACGAGCAGGAAGAAGAAGATGGCGATGCCGGTGATCCGGTGCAGCACCCACGACCACATGCCCTCGTTGCCGCGGTACAGCGTGCCGCGCGGGGTCTTGGACGTGGTCTCAGCTACCGACGGCGTGACGCGTGCTGGTGCAGACACGGTCGTCCTCCCTTGGGTGAGATGGGTCGCGCTGCGCGGCGAGGTCACGGCATCCCCAGGGAATGTCGCCCATCGTCGCAAGCGGGCGCACCGACCATCCTAAGCGGCGCTGAAGGTGGCGGGCGAGGAAGGGGAGCCTTAGAACATATTGATCACGGCCGTCCTCTCGGGACCGCGCCCGTCACGCGGACGGAACGGGGGCGTCACGACCGGCCGATAGGGTTCGGACCATGGTCGAACACATCGAGGACTTCTACGCCGTGATCCCCGCCGGGGGCGTCGGTTCACGTCTGTGGCCGCTCTCGCGCGCGGACGCGCCGAAATTCCTGCACGACCTGACCGGATCCGGGCACTCGCTGCTGCGCGACACCTGGAACCGACTGGAACCTCTGACCGGTCCCGACCGCATCGCGGTCGTCACCGGTCGTGCGCATCGCGCGGCGGTCGAGGCGCAGCTGCCCGGCATCCCCGACAAGAACGTCATCCTCGAGTCCGAGCCGCGGGACTCGGCGGCCGCGATCGGTCTCGCGGCGGCGATCCTGCACCGTCGGCATCCGGACGTCGTCATCGGCTCCTTCGCGGCCGACCACGTCATCCGCGGGTCGCGCGTCTTCGAGTTCGCGGTGCGCGACGCCGTCGAGGTCGCCCGCGAGGGGTACATCTGCACGATCGGCATCCAGCCCACGGAGCCGGCGGTCGGATTCGGGTACATCAAGCGGGGCGGCGAGCTGATCGTCGACGGGGCGCGGGATGCCTCGCTCGTGGAGCGCTTCGTCGAGAAGCCCGACCTCGAGACGGCCAAGACCTACGTCGCCGATCGCTCCTACCTCTGGAACGCGGGCATGTTCATCTCGCGGGCAGACGTGCTGCTCGCCGAGATCGAGGCCAACAACTCCGCCCTGCACGCCGGGCTCATCGAGCTCGCGGAGGCCTGGGACGACCGCGACCGGCGAGGACCGGCCGTCGACCGCATCTGGCCCACGCTCGAGAAGATCGCCATCGACTACGTCGTCGCCGAGCCCGCCGCCGAGAAAGGCCGGCTCGCCGTCGTGCCGGGTCACTTCGACTGGGACGATGTGGGGGACTTCGCCAGTCTCGCGAAGCTCAACTCGGGAGGGCGCACCGACCTGGCGATCCTCGGTAAGAACGCGCGCGTGCTGTCGGACCGGGCGAGCGGCATCGTGGTGTCGCAGACGAGCCGCGTCATCAGCATCATCGGGGTGAAGGACATCGTCGTGGTCGACACGGACGACGCGCTCCTGGTCACCACCGCGGAGCACGCGCAGCGCGTGAAGAGCGTCGTCGATGCTCTCAAGGTCACCGGCCGCGGAGACGTCCTCTGATCCGAGTCGTGCTGCGTTCGCAATTGCGCAGGATGCCGCTCCCGTGACGAGATGATTGCGGCTTTGTAACCATTCCGACGTACGGCCTGATCACGCTGCGTCCTCGACGTCACAGTAGGTAACTTCGGATGCGCACGCCCGCGAAGTCCGCGGGCTCCCTTCCCGTGGAGGCACTTTTGACCATCTCGAACCCGAAGAAGCTTGCCGGCATCGCCGGCGCTGCGCTTCTCATCGCGGCCCTCGCGGGCTGTGGCACCGCGCCCGAGCCGGGCTCGTCCGCGGCTCCCGGCGCATCCGGTGACGTCGTCGAGGGCTTCAAGCCCTGCCTGATCTCCGACGCCGGCGGCTGGAACGACAAGTCCTTCAACGAGTCGGCCAAGAACGGCATGGACCAGGCCGCAGAAGAACTCGGCGTCGAGCCCCTCGAGTTCGAGTCGACCAACGACAACGACTACGAGCCCAACATGACGACGGCGATCTCCGAGGGCTGCAGCCTGATCGTCTCCGTCGGCTTCAAGCTCGCTGCCGCGACCGTCGAGGCGGCCAAGGCCAACCCCGACCTGCAGTTCGCGATCATCGACGACTACGCGGACACCGACCAGGACGGCGCGACCGACGCCGACAACATCAAGCCCCTCGTATTCAACACGGCCGAGGCGGCGTACCTCGGTGGCTACGCGGCCGCTGCATGGTCGGCTCAGTCGGGTGTCAACAAGGTCGGCACCTTCGGTGGTCTGCAGATCCCCTCGGTCGCTGTCTTCATGGACGGCTACGCGCTGGGTGTCGAGAAGTACAACGAGGACAAGGGCGCTGACGTCCAGCTCTTCGGTTGGGATGTCGCGGGCCAGAAGGGCGCCTTCACCGGTGGCTTCGACGCGAACGACACGGCCAAGCAGACCGCTCAGTCCGTGCTCGACCAAGGCGTCGACGTCATCCTCCCGGTCGGCGGCCCGATCTACCAGAGCGCCGCAGCAGCCATCAAGGACAGTGGTGAGGACACCCTGATGCTCGGTGTCGACAGCGACCTCGCCGTCGCCGACGACAGCGTGGCGGACATCACGCTGGTCTCGATCATGAAGGCGATCGACGTGGCCGTCCACGACGCGACCGTCGCTGCAGCCGGGGGCGAGTTCGACGCTGCCCCGTACATCGGCACGCTCGAGAACGAGGGTGTGAAGCTCTCCGAGTTCCACGACTTCGAGTCGCAGCTGCCCGAGGGCCTCGCCGACGAGCTGACCGCTCTGCGCGACGGCATCATCGCCGGCGACATCACGGTGGAGTCGAAGAACTCGCCGTGATCTGACGTACGGGCACTCGGGGCGGGCAGCGCGCAGCTGCCCGCCCCGAGTGCCGTTAGCTGAACATCGGATGGCGGGCCTGCCTCTCAAGCCCGCCGGATAGGGTGCCTTGTATGAAGCTCGAGCTCCGCGGAATCACGAAGAGATTCGGCAGCCTCGTCGCCAACGACCACATCGACCTCGTGGTCCAGCCGGGGGAGATCCATGCTCTCCTCGGCGAGAACGGCGCCGGCAAGTCCACGTTGATGAACGTCCTCTACGGCTTGTACCGCGCTGACGAGGGCGAGATCGTCCTGGACGATGTGGTCCAGAATTTCCGGGGGCCTGGCGATGCCATGGCCGCCGGGATCGGCATGGTGCACCAGCACTTCATGCTCATCCCCGTTTTCACCGTGGCTGAGAACGTGATGCTCGGTCACGAGAAGACCCGAGGTCTCGGCCGCCTCGATCTGCAGCAGGCACGCGAGCACGTGCGCGCCGTCGCCGACCGGTTCGGCTTCCAGATCGACCCCGACGCGCTGGTGGGGGACCTCCCCGTCGGTGTCCAGCAGCGCGTGGAGATCATCAAGGCCCTGTCGCGCGACGCGAAGGTCCTCGTCTTCGACGAGCCCACCGCCGTTCTGACGCCGCAGGAGACCGACGAGCTGATGGGCATCATGCGCCAGCTCCGGGACGAGGGGACCTCTATCGTCTTCATCACCCACAAGCTCCGTGAGGTCCGCGAAGTCGCCGACCGCATCACGGTCGTCCGCCTCGGCAAGATCGTGGGCACGGCGTCGCCCACGGCGACCAACGCCGAGCTCGCTTCGCTGATGGTCGGCCGAGCCGTCGAGCTCACCGTCCAGAAGGACGCGCCTCGCGTGGGAGAAGGCGGACTCGAGGTCCGCGCCCTGCGCGTTCTCACCCCGACCGGAGCCATCGTCGTGGACGACGTGTCGTTCGACGTCCGGCCGGGTGAGATCCTCGCCGTGGCGGGCGTGCAGGGCAACGGCCAGACCGAGCTCGTCGAGGCGATCGTGGGGCTCGCCGCACGGACGGAGGGCTCCATCCGCCTCGACGGCACGGAGCTGGTCGGGATGAGCGTCCGCGGCATCCTCGATGCCGGTGTGGGCTTCGTGCCCGAGGACCGCAAGGAAGACGGACTCGTCGGCGGCTTCTCCGTCGCCGAGAACCTCATCCTCGATCGCTCGACCGATCCCGCGTTCTCCCGCGCCGGCACGATCCGTCGCTCCGAGTTGGATGCCTTCGCCCGTGCGCGCATCGAGGAGTACGACATCCGCACCCGCGGGCCGGAGACTCCTGCGGGCACCCTCTCCGGCGGCAATCAGCAGAAGGTCGTGATCGCCCGCGAGATGAGCCGCGAGCTGAAGCTGTTCGTCGCCGCCCAGCCCACGCGCGGCGTCGACGTCGGATCGATCGAGTTCATCCACAAGCGCATCGTCGAGACCCGCGACGCCGGCATCCCCGTCGTCGTGGTGTCGACCGAGCTCGACGAGGTGACCGCCCTCGCCGACCGCATCGCCGTCATGTACCGCGGTCGCATCGTGGGGATCGTCCCCGGCGACACGCCCCGCGAGACCCTCGGCCTGATGATGGCCGGCGCAACCGACCCGGAGGTGGCCGCATGAGCGGCACGACGCCCGGCGCCGCAGATGCGGCGCGCCCTGTGGAACAGCTGCCTGCTGCGAAGGGCCCGCTCGCGGGGGACAACGCCCCGTCCCCCACACGGACGGACGTGTTCTTCCGAGAACTGATGCGCGGCAGCGCCGTGACCACCGTTCTCGCCATCGTCCTCGCGATGATCGTGGGTGGCATCCTCATCGCCGTCACCAACGAAGACGTCCAGCGCACGAGCGGCTACTTCTTCGCGCGTCCGACCGACACACTCGTCGCGGTGTGGAACTCGGTCTACAACGGATACGAAGCGCTGTTCCGCGGCGCTGTCTTCAACCCGCGCGTCGACGACTTCGCCACGCAGATCCGCCCGCTCACCAACTCGCTCGGCTTCGCGGCACCTCTCATCGCAGCCGGTCTGGGCGTCGCCCTGGCATTCCGGGTGGGACTGTTCAACATCGGCGCCCGCGGGCAGATGCTCGTCGGTGCCCTGTTCGCGGGCTTCTTCGCCTTCAACCTCGACCTGCCGCTGCTGATCCACCTGCCGATCACGCTGCTGGCCGGCATCCTCGGCGGTGCCATCTGGGGCGGTATCGTCGGGGTGCTCAAAGCCAAGACCGGGGCGCACGAGGTGATCCTCACGATCATGCTCAACTACGTGGCGTATTACCTGCTGCTGTGGATGCTGCGGACGCCGGGCCTCCTGCAGGCGGAGGGGAGCAACCAGCCGCAGTCCCAGCCGACCCCGGCGAGCGCGCAGTTCCCCGATCTCCTCGGTCCGACCTTCCCTCAGCTGGACTGGGGCTTCATCCTGGTCATCGTCGCGACCGTCTTCGTCTGGTGGCTCGTCGAGCGCTCCAGCCTCGGTCTGCGGATGCGCGCCGTCGGTGAGAACCCGCACGCCGCGCGCGCCGGCGGCATCAATGTGGAACGCATCTACGTCTACGCGATGCTGTTCGCCGGAGGACTCGCGGGCCTCGCGGCCATGAACCAGATCCAGGGGAACGTGACCTCGGGCTTCGCCGCCACGATCGACGCCGGCATCGGTTTCGACGCCATCACGGTCGCGCTCCTGGGACGCAGCCGGGCATGGGGCACCTTCGCCGCCGGCATCCTCTTCGGCGCCCTCAAGGCGGGATCGTTCTCCATGCAGGCGCAGGGCATCCCCGTGGACATCGTGCTCGTGGTGCAGTCGCTCATCGTGCTGTTCATCGCCGCGCCCCCTCTGCTGCGTGCGGTGTTCTTCCTTCCCAAGACAGAATCCGAAAAGGCCGACAAGGCGCGAGCCAAGGCCGCGAAGAAGGCGGTGGCGGCATGAGTGCTCCGGCTCCCGCAGTAGAGGCCGACGGCACGATCCAGCTGGCCGTCGTCAAGGAGAGGCACTTCAAGGTGCCGATCGTCTTCGGCGCCGTCGTGTTGCTCCTGGCCGTGCTGTTCCTCGTGGTCCCGCGCGGCGTCACGTCGGCGTTCCGCCTGGGCGACCCGACGTCGTCGATCGCGCTCCCCAACGTGGAGGTCCCGACCGGAGCAACCAGCTGGGGTGTCGTGGTCGTCCTCGTGCTCCTCGCGGGTCTCGCCGCGTGGAACGCCTGGAACTACCGCCGCACACCGCTCTGGTTGACGGCGCTGTTCGCCGTGCTCGCGGTGTTCGCGTTCCTCGTGTGGGCGGCTGCCGGCGGGCTGGTCCCGGTGACGAGCCTGTTGTTCGGCGCGGTCTCGCTGTCGGTGCCCCTCGTCTTCGGTGCGCTCGGCGGCGTCATCGGCGAGCGAGTGGGTGTCGTGAATGTGGCCATCGAGGGGCAGCTGCTCCTCGGCGCGTTCTCGGCGGCTCTGCTGTCGAGCATCACCGGCAACCCGTTCGTCGGACTGTTCGGCGCCATGATCGGCGGCGTGCTGGTCTCGTTCGTCCTGGCCGCGTTCGCGATCAAGTACCTCGTCGACCAGGTGATCGTCGGTGTCGTGCTCAACGTGCTGGTGACGGGGCTCACCGGTTTCCTCTACGGCGCGCTCCTGGTTCCGAACGAGACCGAGCTGAACCGTCCCGAGCGGTTCGGGCGCATCGAGATCCCGCTGCTCAGCGAGATCCCCGTCATCGGTCCGGTCCTGTTCAATCAGACCTTCATCGTCTATCTGATGTACATCACGGTGGCGATCGTGGCGTGGGGCCTCTACCGGACCCGTTGGGGCCTTCGTCTGCGCGCCGTGGGTGAGCACCCGCAGGCGGCGGACACCGTGGGGATCAAGGTCAACTCGACGAGGTTCTGGAACGTCTCGCTGGCGGGCGCGATCGCCGGCATCGGCGGCGCGTACTTCACCCTCGTCTCCGTCCCGCAGTTCGGCAAGGAGATGACCGCAGGTCTCGGCTTCATCGCGCTGGCCGCCGTCATCTTCGGACGGTGGGATCCCATCCGGGCGACACTCGCTGCCCTCCTCTTCGGATTCGCGACGAACCTGCAGAACCTCCTCACCATCCTGGACACGCCGATCCCGAGCGAGTTCATGCTGATGCTGCCCTACGTCGTGACCATCCTCGCGGTCGCTGGCTTCGCCGGTCAGATCCGAGGCCCCGCCGCGTCAGGAAAGCCCTACATCAAGGGCTGACCGGGATGCCGCGAGCCGCGGCATCCGCCAGAACTACGAAGGAAGAGTCGTGACCGACATCGATTGGGACGAGCTGCGCACCGCGGCCGTCGAGGCCATGGAGAAGGCGTACGCGCCCTACTCCCGTTACCGCGTGGGCGCCGCAGCGCTCGTGAGCGACGGGCGGATCGTGACCGGCTGCAATGTCGAGAACGCTTCCTACGGCGTCGGCCTGTGCGCCGAGTGCGGGCTCGTCGGCAACCTGCACATGACCGGCGGCGGCGAACTCGTCGCCTTCGTGTGCGTCAACAACGACGGCGAGACGATCATGCCGTGCGGACGGTGCCGGCAGCTGCTCAACGAGTTCGCGATCCCCGGGATGCTGCTGGAGACCGTGTCCGGCATCCGCACCATCGACGAGGTCCTCCCGGACGCCTTCGGCCCGCGTGACCTGGAGGCCGCCCGATGAGCCAGGTCGAGCCCTTCGACGCGGTCGACGTCATCCGCACCAAGCGCGACGGGGGAGCGGTCCCCGAGGACGCTCTGCGCTGGATGGTCGACGCCTACACGCGCGAGTACGTCGCAGACTCGCAGATGGCCGCCTTCGCGATGGCGGTTCTCCTCAACGGGATGAGCCGGGACGAGATCCGCGTCATGACCGACGCGATGATCGCCTCGGGCGAGCGGATGAGCTTCGCCGGTCTCGGCAAGCCGACGGTCGACAAGCACTCCACCGGCGGCGTCGGTGACAAGATCACTCTTCCGCTCGCGCCGCTCGTCGCGTCCTTCGGTGTGGCAGTGCCGCAGCTCTCGGGTCGCGGCCTGGGTCACACCGGGGGCACCCTCGACAAGCTCGAAGCCATCCCAGGGTGGCGCGCGGCGCTCAGCAACGACGAGATGGTCGCGCAGATGCGGGACGTCGGCGCGGTCATCTGCGCCGCCGGATCCGGCCTCGCCCCCGCCGACAAGCGGCTCTACGCGCTGCGGGACGTCACCGGCACCGTCGAGGCGATCCCGCTGATCGCCTCGAGCATCATGTCGAAGAAGATCGCCGAGGGCACCGACTCTCTCGTCCTCGACGTCAAGTTCGGGTCCGGCGCGTTCATGCAGGACGTCGACAAGGCCCGCGAGCTCGCCCGCACCATGGTCGCCCTCGGCACGGATTCCGGTGTCGCCACCACAGCTCTGCTCACGGACATGAGCACACCGCTCGGCCTCGCGATCGGCAACGCGAACGAGGTCCGCGAGTCCGTCGAGGTTCTCGCCGGCGGCGGCCCCGCGGATGTCGTCGAGCTGACCGTCGCGCTCGCCCGCGAGATGCTCGCCCTCGCCGGTCATCCCGACGCGGACGTCGAAGCCGCGCTGAGGGACGGTCGTGCGATGGACTCGTGGCGCCGGATGATCCAGGCGCAGGACGGCGACCCGGATGCCGCGCTCCCGAACCCGCGCGAGACCCACACCGTCACCGCGACCGAGTCCGGCGTCGTCACGAGGCTGGAAGCCCTCCCGTTCGGGATCGCCGCCTGGCGCCTCGGCGCGGGCCGCGCGCGTGCGCAGGACCCTGTCATCCACGCCGCCGGCATCGACCTGCACGTGAAGCCGGGCGACGCCGTCACTGCTGGACAGCCGCTGTTCACCCTGCTGGCCGACGATGAGAACCGCTTCGCGCGGGCTACCGAGGCGCTCGAGGGCGCCTGGGAGATCGGTGCGGAGGCACCGGCATCCACTCCGCTCGTCCTCGAGCGCATCACCGCCTGACCCCCTCACGACAGGACTCCACCATGGCCATCGACCAGCACGGCGACGCGAAGCTCGAGGGCGTCTCGATCCGCTCGCTCCCCAAGGTCTCGCTGCACGACCACCTCGACGGTGGGCTGCGCCCGCAGACGATCATCGAGATCGCCGACGAGGTCGGGGTCGACGTCCCCGAGGCGGCGGCCGACGACCTCGCCGACTGGTTTGAGGACCAGTCCGACAGCGGGTCCCTCGTCGAGTACCTGAAGACCTTCGATCTCACGATCGCCGTCATGCAGACCCGCGAGGGGCTGCGCCGTGTCGCGAAGGAGTTCGTCGAGGATCTCGCCGCCGACGGTGTCATCTACGGCGAGGTCCGCTGGGCCCCCGAGCAGCACCTGCAGGGGGGCTTGAGCCTCGATGAGGTCGTCGAAGCCGTTCAGGAGGGCATCGAGGAGGGCGAGGACGCCGTCGAGGCCTCGGGCCGCGACATCCGTGTCGGCCAGCTCATCAGCGCGATGCGTCACACCGACCGGTCGTTGGAGATCGCCGAGCTCGCCGTCCGCCACCGCGGACGCGGCGCGGTCGGGTTCGACATCGCGGGTCCCGAGGCCGGGTTCCCGCCGTCGAACCTGCGGCCGGCGTTCGACTACCTGGCATCCGCCTTCTTCCCGGCGACGGTCCATGCCGGCGAGGCCGCGGGGCTCGACTCGATCCGCTCGGCGCTCATCGACGGACGCGCGCTGCGGCTGGGTCACGGCGTGCGCATCGCCGAGGACCTCGACGTCGTCGCGGAGAAGGGCGAAGAGGTGCAGGTCCGCTTCGGCGACCTCGCCCGGTGGGTGCGCGACCGCGAGATCCCGCTGGAGCTCTCGCCGTCGTCGAACCTGCAGACCGGGGCCATCGCCAAGTGGGGGACGCAGCTCGAGGACCACCCCTTCGACCTGCTGTACCAGCTCGGGTTCGCGGTCACCGTGAACGTCGACAACCGGACGATGAGCCGGACCTCGCTCACGCGCGAGCTCTCCCTGCTCGCCGACACCTTCGAGTACACGCTGGATGACCTCGAGGCGTTCCAGCTGAACGCGGCTGCTGCCGCCTTCCTCACCATCGAGGAGCGCGAGGAGCTCATCGAGCTCATCGGCGAAGGCTTCTCGGCCTGACGTCGGGATCGTGCGGTCGGACGCCGACTCCTCAGATCCTGTCGCACCGGCCGCCGCTCGAGACTCGTTCACGGCCGGAGCCGGCGAAGACGACCTCGGATCCTGGCATCCACACGATCGCACCGGTCAAGGGTGCGTCGAGGACCCATGCCGTTCGGTGGGACGACGGCGCTGGGGGATCGCGGGCCTGGCCGGCCTGCTGCGCAGAAACTCCTCGGGCGGGAGGGCGCCGACTCCTCGAGTCCGGCTCGTCGGTGGCTGGTCAGGACGCTGCGGTGCCTCGACTGTCACAGATGGAGGAGTCACGGCGGACCCTCCGGCGCACGCTACGCGCTGTAGACGCCGAGCTCGGTCTGCCGCTGCGCCACCGCCTCCTGGACGCGTCCGAAGAGCGGATGCCCGGGCTCGAGGCCCGTGACCGAGGCGGTGAAGGCTGCGGCATCCTCGGTCCGGATACGCTCCTGCAGTTCGACCGCCTGCGGGTCGGCAGCGTCCTCGAAACGGAGCGCGGCCGACATCGCGGCGACGAGGCCGTCGACGGAGAGTCCGCGCTCGGCGGCGGCCGACGCGGGGCCGACGAAGCGCTCGTGGCGGGAGAGCTTGCGGAGCGGCTGCCGGCCGACGCGCTGCACGGTGTCGGGGAGGGATGCGTTCGAGAACCGCTCGAGGATCGTCGCGCGGTAGCCGGCCAGCTCGTCGGCGTCGAGGCCGTGCGCAGCCGACAGGAACGCCGAGGTCTCCTCGAGTGCCTGCTCGACCTTGGCACGGATGCCGGTGTCGGCGAGGGCGTCTGAGATCCGGGTGATGCCGGCGACGTAGCCGAAGTAGGCGGTCGCCGCGTGGCCCGTGTTGACCGTGAACAGCTTCCGCTCGATGTAGGGAGCGAGATCGTCGACGAAGTGCGCGCCCGGGATGTTCGGGAGATCACCGCCGAACGGTCCCTGCTCGATCGCCCACTCGAAGAAGGGCTCGACCGTCACGTCGACGCCTGCGCCGTCGGGCTGCCCCGGGACGATGCGGTCGACCGCGGTGTTCGCGAACACGGCGCGAGCCGAGAGGTCTCCCCACGCATCGCCGGCGAGCTTCTCGATCTCGGCGCGGAGGGTGTCGGTCGCCCCGATCGCGTTCTCGCACGCCATGACCTGCAGCGGCTTCGCGTTCGCGTCGCGACGCGCGAGACCCTCGAGGATGTGGGGCGCGACGAACGGCAGGATGTTCGGTCCGACCGCGGTCGTCACGACGTCTGCGGTCGCGATCTCTTCGGCGACCGCATCGGGGTCGGCTTGGCTGTTCAGGGCGCGGAAACCGGTCACGGTCTTGTCGCCTCCGCCCGGCCCCACCTCGTGGACGGTGTACTCGGATGCCGCGTTGATGGTCTCGACGAGGGTGGGCGCGACGTCGGAGAAGACGAGGTCGTATCCGCCTTCGTGGAGCAGAAGGCCGACGAATCCGCGGCCGATGTTGCCGGCGCCGAAGTGGACCGCCTTCATGCGTCGTTCACCGTGGAGAGCAGCTGGTAGAGCTCCTCCGGGGTCTGGGCAGCCTTGAGCTTCGCGACCTCGTCGTCCTCCGAGAACAGGAGCGCGATCTGCGACAGGATCTCGAGGTGCTCGTCGCCCTTGCCGGCGATGCCGACGACGAAGGTGACGGGCTCCCCGGCCCAGTCGACGCCGCCGTCGTAGCGCACGAAGGAGAGGGCGGACTCGAGGATCGCGTCCTTCGTCTCGTTGGTGCCGTGCGGGATGGCGAGTTCGTTGCCCATGTAGGTCGAGACGGCGACCTCACGCTGCTGCATGGCGTCGAAGTAGGCGCCGGTCACGGCCCCCGACGCCTCGAGGATGTCGGCGGCCTCCTTCATCGCCTGCTCCTGCGTGGCGGAGCCGGAGTGGATGCGGATCTGGCCGAGGGTGAGGACGTCGCGAGCCATGGTTTTCTCCTTCTGGGAACTGTGTGGGGGAAAAGCGCTGCGGGGCCGGGACCATTGTCTCCGACCCCGCAGCGGATCGCATCAGGCGTCGCCGTGCTGGCGGCGCACCATCTCCACGACCTCGTCGTACTTCGGCGAGTTCATGAAGTTGTCGACCGAGACGTGGACCGACTCGGGGGTGACCCCGCGAGCACGATCGGTCAACTGCGCCTGGGTGATGACCAGGTCGGCCGACGGGTCGAGGTTCGCGATCGCCTTGTTGGTGACCGTGACGCCTTCGACGCCCGCCTTCTTGAACTTGTTGCGCAGGACGCTCGCACCCATCGCGGACGACCCCATGCCGGCGTCGCACGCGAACACGATGTTCGAGATCTCGCGGTCGGCGACGGCGGTGCCGGTGGCAGCGGATGCCGCGACCGCGGCGTCGTTCGTCGCTGCCGGTGCGTTCGCGGAACCGCGCAGCCCCGACAGGGCCTCGGACGACTTGCCCTTGTTCGCCTCGGTCTGAGAGACCGCTGCGGAGAAGGAGTCCGTGCCGAGTTCGGCGGCGGCGAGATCACGCTTGCGGGAGGCCCGCAGAATGATCGCCGCGACGATGAACGTGACCGTCGCAGAGAGGATCACCGAGAGGATGACTCCGAGGTAGCTGTCGTTTGCTGTCTGGAGCAGCACCGCGATGATGCTTCCCGGTGCTGCGGGTGCGCGGAGTCCGGCGCCGAACAGCATGTTGGTCGTGACACCCGTCGTGCCGCCCGCGATGAGGGCGAGGATGAGCGTCGGCTTCATCAGTGCGTAAGGGAAGTAGACCTCGTGAATGCCGCCGAAGAACTGGATCACGGCCGCGCCGGGGGCGGACGCGCGCGCAGCGCCGAGCCCGAAGAAGGTGAACGCCAGCAGCAGGCCGAGCCCGGGACCGGGGTTCGCCTCGAGCAGGAAAAGGATCGACTTGCCCGACTCATCCGCCTGAGCGATGCCCAGCGGCGTGAGGACGCCGTGGTTGATGGCGTTGTTCAGGAAGAAGACCTTCGCCGGTTCGATCAGGATGCTGGTCAGCGGGAGCAGATTCGAGTCGACGAGGAAGTTCACCGCGTTCGACAGCACGGTCATGATGCCGTTCACGAGCCAGGCGATCGGGTAGAACCCGATGACCGCCATGATGAAGCCCCAGATGCCGGCCGAGAACATGTTCACGAGCATCTCGAAGCCGGCGCGGACCTTCCCCTCCCAGAGGGAGTCGAGCTTCTTCATGGTCCACGCCGCGAGCGGGCCGAGGATCATCGCGCCGATGAACATGTGAACCTGGCCGAGCTCCGACGCGTCGGGGTTGGCAGCAAGCAGGGCGTCGTTGAAGTTCTTGATGATCAGATCGGAGCCTGCGATGGCGCCCATCGTGGCGATCGCGCCGACGACGCCACCGCGCTGCTTGTAGATCATGTATCCGCCCGTGTAGGCGATGATCAGCGGCAGCAGGTAGTGGATGAACGGACCGACGATGGTCGCGAGGTCGGCGTTCGGGGTCCAGCCCACGTCGATGAAGAACGCGGTGAAGATGCCCCACGCGATGAGCGCGGGGATGTTCGGCATGATCATGCCCGAGAGGAAGGTGCCGAATCGCTGGACGGCGACGCGGGCCCCTCCTCGTGTCTGTGGTGCAGACGTCGTTGTCATGTGCTGGTTCTCCTTTGCTGTGCCGCGGGTCATGCGGCGGTGAGCTGTGCGGCGGCTTCCAGGGCCGCTGCTCGGGCGGATGCCGCATCGGATGCGGCGAGGGCTGCTTCGGCGATGCGCTTGGCATCGTCGAGGCTGTGGTGCAGAAGGGTGGCGCGCACATCAGCGAGCGCCGTCGGTGCCATGGACAGGGTGGTGGCGCCGAGTCCGACCAGGACGACCGCGAGCAGCGGGTCGGCTGCCGCCTCGCCGCAGATGCCGACCGGCTTGCCGTGGGCGCGGCCGCCGTCACCGGTCAGCTTCACGAGCTGAAGGACGGCGGGGTGCCATGGGTCTTGGAACGAGGCGACGGAGCCGAGCAGCCGGTCGGCTGCGAGGGTGTACTGGGTGAGGTCGTTGGTGCCGATGGACGCGAAGTCGGCGCGAGCGAGGACCCGGTCGGCGAGAAGCGCCGACGAGGGGACCTCGACCATGACGCCGGCCGTCTTGATGTTGTACTCCTTGGCGAGGGTGACGAAGTACTCGGTCTCCTCGACCGTCGACACCATCGGAGCCATGACCCACAGGTCGGCGTCGGTGGCGGCATCCGCGTTCGCGAGGGCGGTCAGCTGCTCGCGCAGGATGTCCTCGCTCGCGCGCAGGGCACGGAGCCCTCGCAGTCCGAGCGCCGGGTTCTCCTCGTGCGCGTCATTGAGGAAGGCGAGCGGCTTGTCGGCGCCGGCATCCAGTGCGCGAACCACGACCTTCTTGCCGGGGAACGCCTGCAGGAGCTCGGTGTAGGCCTTCGTCTGCTCCTCGACCGTGGGTGCCTGCGACGAGCTGAGGAAGAGGAACTCGGTACGGAACAAGCCGACGCCCTCAGCGCCGAGCTCGACGGCCTTCGCGGCGTCGGCGGGCTTGCCGAGGTTGGCGAGCAGCGGCACGGCGGTGCCGTCGGCGAGGGCTCCCGGCGTGATCGGCGCGTCGGCGGCCGCGGCGCGGTCGGCCTCGCGGCGCTCGGCCTGCGCGATCTCGTCGTTGGTGGGCTGGGTCGTCACGATGCCGGCCGCGGCGTCCACGACGACGGTCTCGCCGTCGGTGAGCCCGGCAGCGCTGTGCACGCCGACGACGGCGACGATCGACTTCTCGCGGGCGAGGATCGCGGTGTGCGAGGTCGGACCACCCTCGGTGGTCACGAGCGCGAGGACCTTGTCGAGGTCGAGGAGCGCGGTGTCGGCGGGCGCCAGGTCCTTCGCGACGAGGACGAACGGATGACCCGGATCGGGCACTCCCGGAGCGGGAACCCCGCGCAGGTGCGCGATGACGCGGTGCGCGATGTCGTCGAGGTCGGCGGCGCGCTCGCCGAGGTAGCCGCCCATCGCGGCGAGGGAGTCGCGGAACGAGGCGAATGCGTCGAACACCGCGAACTCGCCAGTCTTGCCGTCCGCCAGGCGGGCAGCGACCTCGTCCTCGAGGGCGGGGTCCTCGGCCATCATCGCCTGCGCTTCGAGGACCTCCTGTGCGGCGCCGCCTGCGGTCGCACCACGCTGCTCGAGCTCGCGGGCGACCGCCTCGATGGCGGCGGCGACGCGCGCCTTCTCCTCGTCGACGCCGAGCGTGCTCTTCTCATCCTTCGGCGCGGGCAGCGGCTCCGCCATCCGTGCGACGGGGCCGTGGCTCACGCCCAGGCCGATTCCTACTCCTCGAAGCTCAGTCATGTGTCCCTCAGGCGTCGTGGTCGGTGGTCAGAAGTTCGGTCAGGGTGTCGAGCACCGCGTCGGCGTTCGCGCCGTCGGCCGTGAGTGTGACGTAGTCGCCGTTCTCTGCGCCGAGCGAGATGACGCTCAGGATGCTGGCCGCATTGACGGCGCCGCCCGCCCCCTTCGAGATGGTGACCGGGATGCCGGCATCCTTCGCCGCCTGCGCGAAGAGCTTCGCCGGGCGGGCGTGGAGGCCGTTGGCGGAGCCGATCCTCACGGTCCGGCTGGCCGGTGCGCTCATCGCGGGGTCCTTTCGATGCGGTCGGCAGCGGTCGCGGCCGTCACCAGGGCGAGCGTGCGCGTTCCGTCGCGATCGCCGAAGACGTCCTCCGGCAGCAGCACGACGCGCGCCTGTCGGGTGGCGGCGTCCCGCTGGATGTCGGGGAGGGCGGAGGCAAGATGCGGACCCACGAGCACCACGTCGCCGGCATCCGTCCCCGTGGCAACCATGCCGGGGACACCCGCGTGGACGAGCAGCTCCGTGCCTTCGCGATGTGCGGCCTGCCGCAGACGCTGAGCGACGAATGTGCTCGACGCACCCGCGCCGCAGACGACGAGGATCTTCATCGATCCGCCTCCTTGTCTCCCCGCAATTTTCATCCGACTCCCAGGAAGCGACAACCAGGGCTTCTTCCGCGGGGGAGGAAACCCCGGTGCCCCGGCAGGTGGTTGACTGGATCCGTGAGTCGGACGAGACAGGATCGCGTCATGGCGCTCCTGGCGAGGGATGCCGGGTGGCGCACCGCGGGCGAGCTCGCCGACCTGGTCGGGGTGACGCCCCGCAGCATCCGCTCCTACGTCGCGGCCCTCAACGCGCGCGTGCCCGGCGGTGATGCCGTCGAGTCGGGGCCGTCAGGCTACCGAGCGGGTGCCGGTGCCGCGGCGGCGTTGAAGCCCGCTGCGGAGGAGACGCCGCGCGATCGGCTGCACCGGCTCGTGCGCGACATCCTCGACGCTCCCGACGGCATCGACGTCTATGCAGCGGCGCAGCGCTTCCACGTGAGCGACGCCACCCTCGAGGCCGATCTCGGGCGCGTGCGAGCCCTGCTGAGCGGGACCCAGCTGACCCTCGAGCGGTCGGCCGAGCGCGTGCGACTCGCGGGGACGGAGATGGCGCAGCGGCGTCTGCTCAGCCGGCTGGCGCACGACGAGATGGAGCAGGGCGCCTTCGATCTGCGCGCGCTCCGCCGTGCGTTGGGCGAGAGCACGGCCGAGACCTCGGCTCTCGGTGCGTTCAAGGACGACCTGGTCGCAGGGCTCGGCGACCTCGGGTACCTCGTCAACGAGTTCGGCATCGGTGACGTCATGATGCACATCGCGATCGCCGCCGATCGCGTCGGTCGCGGCCGCGGCCTCGACGGCGCACCCATCGACGATTCCCCCGCGCGTGCGCAGATCGCCGACCTGCTCGATCGTCTCGCCGTCGGGCGCCTCGGGGTCCGCCTGGGGGACGGCGATCGGGATCATCTCGCTGCGCTCGTGCAGACCCGGGTCGTGGCACCCGGCGCGGCCGAGCCCGATACCGTCATCCGCGGGCGCCTCGATCCGGACGTCGAGGCCGCGGTGCGCGCGATCGTCACGCGGGCGGCATCCGAGTTCCTCGTCGACATCGATCACGACGACTTCATCCTGCGACTGTCCCTCCACGTGCAGAACCTGCGGCAGCGCGCCCAGGATCAGGCGTGGTCGCGCAACGCCCTGACCCGTTCGCTGAAGTCCAGCTATCCGATGATCTTCGAGGTGGCGGTCTTCATCGCGGAACAGCTGCGCGACGTCGTCGGGGCGCCGCTGTACGAGGACGAGATCGCGTACATCGCGATGCACGTGGGCGGGCGCCTCGAGCGCTCGCGGCAGTCCGCGCGCCTGCTGACCGCGACGCTCGTGTGCCCGGGGTACTACGAGATGCACGAGCTGCTGCGGGCGAGCATCGACCGCGCACTCGGGCGCGAGATCGAGGTCGTCGCGGTCGAGACGCGGGTCGATCCCGACTGGGGCGCCCTCGACACCGACCTCGTGCTCACGACGATCGAGCCCCCCGCCCCGTCCGACCGCGTCGTTCGGGTGCAGCCGTTCCTCACCGAGCAGGATGTCGAACGTGTCCAGGGCGCGGCCGCGCGCGCCCGCCGTGCACGTCGCCTGGCGGGACTCCGCGCCGAGCTGGAGCGGTACTTCTCGGCCGATGCCTTCGTTCCGCGCCTCCCCGCCGACGCCGACGAGGAGACCGTCATCCGAGGCCTCGGCGGGTTGCTGGCCGCGCAGGGGGTCATCACCGAGGACTACGTCGGTCGCACGCTCGAACGCGAGCGGATCTCCTCCACCGCGTTCACCGACGCGCTCGCCGTCCCGCATGCCATCGGGATGACCGCGACGCGCACCGCGATCGCGGTCGGGCTCGCCGACCCCTCGATCCGGTGGGGCGACGGGCGGGTGCAGGTCGTGACGATGGTCGCCTTCTCGGAATCCGACCGCGAGGCGTTCCAAACCGTGTTCGAGCAGCTCGTCGAGGTGTTCAGCGAACGCGACAGCGTGCAGCGGATCCTCCGCCGCGGCACGACGTTCCCGGCGTTCCTCGATGAGCTGGTCGCCGTCGTCGACGGGTGATCAGCGCGCCAGGCGCGCCTCGAGGCCCATCCGCACCCCGGGCCACTCGTGGGGGAGGATCGAGTAGACGACGGTGTCGCGCATCGTCCCGCCCGGCCCGATGCGGTGGTTGCGCAGCACGCCGTCGCGCCGGGCTCCGAGGCGCTCGATCGCGGCCTGCGACTGCCGGTTGTGCCACGAGGTGCGGAACTCCACGGCGATCGCCTCGCACGCCTCGAAGGCGTGGCCGAGCAGCAGCAGCTTCGCAGTCGTGTTGACGTCCGTGCGCTGCACGGTCGGCGACAGCCAGGTGTAGCCGATCTCGACGCGACGATTGGCGCTGTCGATGTCGCAGAACGTCGTCATCCCGGACGCGCGTCCGTCGACGATCACTGCGAACGGGTTCATCCGACCGGCCGCGTGTTCGGCGCGCCGCCAGGCGATCTCGTCCGGGACGGATGCCGGGATCGAGGTGTACCACGCGTAACCGAGGCCCTCGCGAGCCTCCGCGAGCTCATCCGCGTGCGCCTCGTCGAGGGGGACGAGCTGCACCCTTCCGCGGCTCAGCACGACGGGCTCGGCGAGAGGCGTCGCCGTCACGTCTGCGCCGCCGCGAGGATCTCCCGCACGCCCGCCTCCACCGCGGCCAGGCGCACAGCGGCGTCGTCGGCGGAGTCGCCGCGCACGTCGAGGTAGGCCTTGAGCTTGGGTTCGGTGCCGCTCGGGCGCACGATGACGCGCGACCCGTCGGCCAGCCACACTCGCAGCACGTCGCCCCGGGGTGAGCCCTCGGGAGCGGTGAGGAGGTCGTTGATGCGATCGACGGCGACCGCTCCGACGGATGCCGGCGGCGCCGCACGCAGGGCGCCCATGATCCGTCCGATCACGGCGACGTCGTCGACACGGAGGGACACCTGCCCGCTCGCGAAGTGGCCGAACGTCGCGGCGGACTCGTCGAGCAGGTCGCCGAGGGTCCTGCCCTCCTCGCGCGCTTCGGCGACGAGGCCGAGGACGGCGATCGCGGCGGAGATGCCGTCCTTGTCACGCACAGTGCCGGGGTTGACGAGGTAGCCGAGCGCCTCCTCGAACCCGTAGACGAGAGCCGGCGCGCGCGAGATCCACTTGAAGCCGGTCAGGGTGGCCGCGAAGTCGAGGCCGTAGTGCTCGGCGATCGTCTGCAGACCGGGCGACGAGACGAGCGAGCACGCCAAAGTGCCGGATGTCGCGGTCCGCGCGGCCCGCCAGCCGAGGAGGAGGCCGACCTCGTTGCCGGTGAGCCGGCGCCAGCCGCCGGGAGCCGCGGCATCCGGGATCGCGACGGCGAGTCGGTCGGCGTCGGGGTCGTTCGCGAGGATGAGCTCCGCGCCGGCCACCCGGGCGGTCTCGAAGGCGAGGTCCATCGCGCCGGGCTCTTCGGGGTTGGGGAAGGCGACGGTCGGGAACCGCCCGTCGGGCGCGATCTGGTCGGCCACGACCGTCGGTGCCGGGTATCCCGCGGTCTCGAGGATGCGGGCGAGCGTCTCGTGACCCACGCCGTGCATCGCGGTGTAGACCCAGTTCAGCCCGGCGGCGCCCGCCGGGGCGGGGGCGACGAGCGCGGTCGCACGCACGTAGGCGTCGACGACCTCCTCGCCCGCCGTCTCGTAATCGTCGGAGCGGGGGATCGACGCGAGGTCCGCCGCGGCGGCGACACGGTCGATGTGGGCCGCGATCTCGGCATCCGCCGGCGAGACGATCTGAGCGCCGTCGTCCTTGCCACCGAGGTACACCTTGTACCCGTTGTCGTCGGGCGGGTTGTGCGACGCCGTGACCATCACTCCCGCGGACACACCGAGGTGGCGGACGGCGAAGGCGAGCACGGGGGTCGGCAGGAGGCGGGGGAGGAGGATCGCGCGCAGCCCCGCGCCCGCGAAGATCTCCGCGCTGTCCCGGGCGAAGACGTCCGAGTTCCGGCGCCCGTCGTAGCCGATCACGACCGACGGCGTCGCGTCACCCGCGCGCCCGCGGAGGTAGGCGGCGAACCCGGCGGCGGCCTGCCCGACCAGGACGCGGTTCATGCGGTTCGACCCGGCACCCAACGCGCCGCGCAGTCCCGCGGTGCCGAAGGCGAGCCGGCTGTCGAACCGGTCGTGCAGATCGGCGACGGCGGCCGCGTCGCCGGCCTCGGCCCGTGCGATCACCGCGCGCAGCTCGTCGCCGGTCTGCGGGTCGGGGTCCTGCCCGAGCCACTGCCGGGCGACGTCCAGGATGTCGTCGCTCACAGGAGGCCGATCACACGGGCGAGGAGGTCGGAGATGACCGGCTCGGCCTCACGGCCCGCTTCGATGACCTCCTGGTGGCTTAGCGGGGTGGTCTGGATACCGGCAGCGAGGTTCGTGATGAGGGAGAACCCGAGGATCTCCATGCCCGCCTGGCGCGCGGCGATCGCCTCGAGCGCCGTCGACATGCCGACGATGTGACCGCCGATCGCCTTCGCCATCTGCACCTCGGCGGGCGTCTCGTAGTGCGGTCCGCGGAACTGGCAGTAGACGCCCTCGTCGAGCGTGGGGTCGACCGTGCGGGCGAGATCGCGGAGGCGCCGCGAGTAGAGGTCGGTGAGGTCGATGAAGGTCGCGCCTTCGAGCGGCGAGTCGGCGGTGAGGTTGATGTGGTCGCTGATGAGGACCGGCTGTCCGGGTGTCCAGGACGTCTTGATGCCGCCGGCGCCGTTGGTGAGCACCATCGTCTTCGCGCCGGTCGCGGCGGCCGTGCGCACGCTGTGCACGACGCGGCGGACGCCGTGCCCCTCGTAGTAGTGGGTGCGGGCGCCGATCACGAGGACGCGCTTGCCGTCCGGGGTGAGGATGCTGCGGATCGATCCGACGTGCCCCTCGAGCGCCGGCTTGCTGAAGCCCGTGACATCGGTCGCGGCCAGGGTCGCCGTGGTCTCGCCGATGAGTTCGGCGGCCTTGCCCCAGCCGCTCCCGAGGGTCAGGGCGATGTCGTGGTGGTCGACACCGGTGAGGCGGGCGATGTCGTCGGCTGCGGTCCGTGCGACCTCGAACGGGTCGGCAGTGGGGTCGTCGAGCGGGTGGGTCTCCTCGTGCATGCTCCCACTCTAGGAACCGCGGCAGCGCTCGGCCACACGGCTCGCATCGCGTCGCGGCGCACGGGGACCCCGCGGGCTGGAAGAATGGTGCGCATGTCTGTGAGCTTCGAGACCACCCAGAGCGTCGCGATCATCGGCGGCGGCCCCGGCGGATACGAGGCGGCTCTCGCAGCGGCCCAGCTGGGTGCCGAGGTGACCCTCGTCGAACGAGCCGGCATCGGCGGATCCGCGGTCATCACCGACGTCGTCCCCTCCAAGACCCTCATCGCCACCGCCGATGCCGCCGTGGCCATCCGCGGCGCGTCGGACCTCGGGGTGCAGCTGTTCGCGCGCGGCGACAGCGGCAAGCCGCTGAAGCCCGAGATCGCCATCAACCTGGGGGCGGTCAACAAGCGGCTCCTCTCGCTCGCCCGTCAGCAGTCCGACGACCAGCGCGCGCAGCTGGTGGATGCCGGGGTCCGCATCATCTCGGGCCACGGCCGCCTCGATGGCACGCACGCCGTCGTCGTCTCCACCGGCCCCGGCGGTACCGACTTCGACCGCATCGAAGCCGACACCCTCGTCGTCTCGGTCGGCGCTTCGCCACGGGAGCTCGACAGCGCGAAGCCGGACGGGGAACGCATCCTCACATGGACGCAGCTCTACAACATGTCCTCGCTGCCGGAGCACCTGATCGTGGTCGGCTCGGGCGTGACCGGTGCCGAGTTCGCCGGCGCCTACATGAACCTCGGCTCGAAGGTCACGCTGATCTCCAGCCGCGACCAGGTCCTCCCCGGTGAGGACTCCGATGCGGCCGCCGTCATCGAGAAGGTCTTCACCCGCGGCGGCATGGAGGTGCTCTCCAAGTCCCGCGCCGAGAAGGTCGAGCGCACGAAGGACGGCGTCATCGCGACGCTGTCCGACGGCCGCACCGTCGAGGGCAGCCACTGTCTGATGGCCGTCGGGTCCATCCCGAACACCGCCGGCATCGGCCTGGAGGAGGCGGGCGTCCAGCTCACCGACTCGGGACACATCCAGGTCAACCGGGTCGCGCGCACCTCGGTCCCGAACATCTACGCGGCCGGCGACTGCACGACGTTCCTGCCCCTCGCCTCGGTCGCGGCGATGCAGGGTCGCATGGCGGTCTTCCACGCCCTCGGCGACACCGTCATCCCGCTCGAGAAGCAGCGGGTCACGGCCAACATCTTCACCGCGCCCGAGATCGCGACGGTCGGGCGTCAGGAGCGGGACATCGAATCGGGTGCGGTCAACGGCACCGTCCACAAGCTCCCGCTCGCCGCCAACGCGCGCGCCAAGATGATGGGCGTCAAGGACGGCTTCGTGAAGATCATCGCCCGGGAGGGCTCGGGCACCGTGATCGGCGGTGTCATCGTCGCCCCGCGCGCGTCGGAGCTGATCTACCCCATCGCGATCGCGGTCGAGCGGCGCCTCACCGTCGACCAGCTCTCGCGCGTGTTCGCGGTGTTCCCCTCGCTCGCCGGCAGCATCACCGATGCGACGCGCGCCATGCACCAGGTCGCCCGCGACGAGGACACCTACAGCTGATCCACGCGGTCAGGGGGCGGTGATCGTCGTCACGTACAGGAAGGTGGTCGCCGGCGCAGCGCCGGTCGCCGAGACCGCTTTCGCAGCCGGGTCGCCGACGCCGATCCGATGCGGCTCGGTGTCGCAGACGATGTCCTGCGTCAGGGTCATCTGACCGCCGTCCGCCGTCATCAGATTCACCGTGACGGTGGCGGTCAGGCCGTCGCCGCCGAAACACCGGGCATCTGCACCGACGATCCCGGCAGGCTCCTCGAAGTCCGCCCTCACGTCGTTCGCCCCTCTGACCGAGGGCCCGATCCGCATGCCCGTCAGCAGGACCGCGAGCGCGGCGGTGGCAAGGCCCGGCGGAGTCAGGAGATGGTGAGGAGCTGGTGCCCCGCCGAGACCGTCGCGCCGGGCTGGGCGTTGATGGCGCCGATGACGCCGTCCTTGTGCGCCTGGATGGGCTGCTCCATCTTCATCGCCTCGAGGACGACGACCAGGTCGCCCTTGACGACCTGCTGTCCCTCCTCGACGGCGATCTTGACGACGGTGGCCTGCATCGGCGAGGCGACGGTGTCGCCGCTCGCACCCGAGACACCGCTCGCGGCGTGCGACCGACGGGAGGGCGGCACGGCGACGGGACGGCCTGCCGCAGCGGGCACGTGCGCCAGCCGATCGGGGAGGCTCACCTCCAGTCGCTTACCGGCGACCTCGACGACGACGGTGTGACGCCCCTCGGGTTCGGCGGCGGGTCCGGCTTCGCCGTCCCAGGCGGGGATGTCGTTGTGGAACTCGGTCTCGATCCACCGCGTGAAGACGCCGAAGGTGCCGTCCTCGGCTGTGAACGCCGGATCGCGGACGACCTTGCGGTGGAAGGGGAGAACCGTGGGCATCCCGGCGACCTCGAACTCGTCGAGCGCGCGACGGGAGCGTTCGAGGGCCTCCTCGCGGGTGCGTCCGGTGACGATCAGCTTGCCCAGGAGCGAATCGAAGGCTCCCGACACGCTGTCGCCGGCGGTCACACCGGAGTCCAGGCGGACACCGGGCCCGCCGAAGGTCTTGAAGACGTGGATGTCGCCGGGGGCGGGGAGGAACCCGCGACCGGGGTCCTCGCCGTTGATGCGGAACTCGAACGAGTGGCCGACCGGCTCCGGGTCGCCGTAGTCCAGCGTGCCGCCCTCGGCGATGCGGAACTGCTCGCGGACGAGATCGATGCCGGTCACCTCTTCCGAGACGGGGTGCTCGACCTGCAGGCGGGTGTTCACCTCGAGGAACGAGATCGTCCCGTCGGCGCCGATGAGGAACTCGCACGTGCCCGCACCGACGTATCCGACCTCCTTCAGGATCGCCTTCGATGCGGCGTACAGGATCTCGTTCTGCTCAGCGGTCAGGAAGGGGGCGGGCGCCTCCTCGACGAGCTTCTGGTGGCGGCGCTGCAGCGAGCAGTCGCGCGTCGAGACCACGACGACGTTGCCCGCGGCATCCGCGAGGCACTGCGTCTCGACATGGCGCGGCTTGTCGAGGTACTTCTCGACGAAGCACTCGCCGCGACCGAACGCCGCGATCGCCTCACGGGTGGCGGACTCGAAGAGCTCCTCGACCTCGTCGAACTCGCGGGCGACCTTCAGCCCGCGCCCGCCGCCGCCGTAGGCGGCCTTGATCGCGATGGGCAGGCCGAACTCGCGCGCGAACGCGATGACCTCGTCGGCTCCCTCGACGGGCCCGGGAGTCCCAGGGGCCAGCGGCGCGCCGACCTTCTCGGCGACGTGGCGCGCGGTCACCTTGTCACCGAGTGCCTCGATGGCCTCGGGGGAGGGGCCGATCCAGACCAGACCCGCACCGATCACGGCGCGGGCGAAGTCGGCGTTCTCGGCGAGGAAGCCGTAGCCGGGGTGGACGGCGTCGGCACCGGAGCGGCGCGCCACGGACAGGATCTTCTCGATCGAGAGATACGTCTCGGCGCTCGTCGACCCGCCCAGGCCGTACGCCTCATCGGCCAGGCGGGCGTGCATGGCGTCGCGGTCCTGGTCGGCGTAGACCGCCACCGACGACTTCCCCGAGTCGCGGGCAGCGCGGATGATCCGCACCGCGATCTCGCCTCGGTTGGCGATCAGCACTTTCGAGATTCCGGTGGTCACGCTCTGAGGCATGGCTTCGAGCCTACCCAGGAGCGGGGCCGCTCCTTTGGATCACTCGCACAAGATCATCGGGATTTCGTGTCGCGGGATCCACTAAGAGGACGTGTCGTCCACCCGGTTCCACAGCGAGGTCCACTCGACGCCGAGCTCCCGGACCAACCGCCTCAGAGTCGACAGCGACATCCCGACGACCGTGGACGGGTCGCCCTCCACCCGCTCGACGAACGCGCCGCCGAGACTGTCGACCGTGAAGGCGCCTGCAACGAGCAGGGGCTCTCCCGTGGCCACGTACGCGTCGATCTCGGCATCCGTCACGTCGGCGGCGAAGGACACGGATGCCGCGGCCACCGCATGCGCCTCGACGGGCACCGCGCCGGGGCGGACGAGGAAGACGCTGTGGCCGGAGTGCAGGATGCCGGTGCGACCCCGCATGGACTGCCACCGGGCGCGAGCCGACTCGGGCGTGTACGGCTTGCCCAGGATCTCGCCGTCGAGCTCGAACATGGAGTCACCGCCCACGACGATGCCCTCAAACCCCTCGTCGGCGAGCGTTGCGGCGACGTCTGCGGCCTTGCGCCGTGCGAGCAGCAGCACGTGCTCCTCGGGGGACAGAATGCGGTCCTCTTCCGCCTCGACGGCGGCGATCACGGCCTCCTCGTCGACCCGCGGCGCCCGGGTCGACGGTTCGATGCCGACCTGGCGCAGCAGCATGAGTCGAGCGGGGGAGGTGGAGGCCAGGCACACGCGCATACCGTCCACGCTAGCTGCGCGAGAGGCAGTCGATGACTGTTCGGCGCGACCCGGTGTGACAGCATCGAAGGATGCAACCCGGAGACCTCCTCGACCTCGAGATCACGGCCGTCGCGCACGGGGGTGTCTTCGTCGCCCGGCACGAGAACCGGGTGGTCTTCGTCTCCGATGCGATCCCCGGCGAGCGCGTGCGTGTCGCCCTCACGGACACGCGGAAGGAGTCTTTCTGGCGCGGTGACACCGTCGAGGTGCTGGACGCGTCGCCGCACCGCCGTCCGCACGTGTGGGCGCCTGCCGACGTGAGTACGCCTCCGGAGTCCCGCCCCGGCGGCGCCGACTTCGGCCACATCTCCCTCGCCCACCAGCGCGAGCTCAAGGCGGAGGTCCTCGGCGACGCGCTCGCCCGCTTCGCCGGCTCCGCTGCTCCCGTGACCATCGAGCCGCCGCTCCCGCAGACCATCGGCGACCGCGTCGTCGAAGAGTCCGAGGACGGCACGCGCTGGCGGACGCGCGTGAGCCTGCACGTGGACGAGGAGGGGCGCATCGGCCCCTTCGCAGCCCGGAGCCATCGAGTCATCCCCGTCGACGATCTGCCACTGGCCACTGCCGGTATCGCCCGTGCGGCGAGCCGGCGGCGCGGAGGCGCGCCGGGACGACTCGATCTCGTGCAGCCCGCGGACGGGCGCGTCCGCGTCATCCCGCGTGCGGAGTCCGGTCGCTCACGCCGACCGGCGCCCGTCGATCCGGCCGCCCGCGAAGTGGTCGTCGAGCGCGTCGGCGACCGGGAGTTCCGCGTCGACGCGGGCGGCTTCTGGCAGGTCCATCGTCTGGCCGCGGGCACCCTCCACGATGCCGTCGCGGACGCTGTCGCCGACGGCGTCGACCCCGACGGCTGGCACCTCGACCTCTACGGCGGGGTCGGCCTGCTCGCCGCATCCGTCGCGGGTGTCGGCGGCCCCACCACCCGGATCACCTCGGTGGAGTCGGACCCGCGTGCGACCGAGCACGCGGGCGAGAACCTGGCGGCGTGGATCGGCGCACGAGCCGAGACCGGTCGCGTCGATCGTTGGCTCGGGAATCTCGCTGAGACGGCGACGCCTGCTCAGCGCGCTCGCCTCGCGCGCGGCACGGTGATCCTCGATCCGC
The DNA here is from genome assembly GCF_040702445.1 of Microbacterium sp. NPDC080005. Taxonomy (NCBI): domain Bacteria; kingdom Bacillati; phylum Actinomycetota; class Actinomycetes; order Micrococcales; family Microbacteriaceae; genus Microbacterium; species Microbacterium sp. NPDC080005. The sequence goes on from NZ_JBFBLD010000001.1 coordinate 172,404, forward strand.
CCCGCGCGGGAGCCGGTCGCGACGTCGTCGAGCGTCTCGTCGGACTCTCCCCGGCACGCATCGTCTACGTCGCCTGCGATCCGGTCGCCCTCGCCCGTGACCTCGGGACCTTCTCTGCGCACGGGTACACGACACCCTCGGTGCGCGCCCTCGATCTGTTCCCGCACTCGCACCACGTCGAGGCGATCGCCGTGTTGACCCGGTGACGGCTATGGTGAGCGCATGATCCGCGTCGCTTTGATCGACGACCATGAATCCGTGCGGCTCGGCCTCGAGGCCGCGTGCAGTCGTACGGATCACATGCGCGTCGTGTTCTCGGGCGAGAGCGTCGCGGCCTACCTCGACTGGCGCACCCTCACTCAGGAGAATCCAGCGGACGTCGTGGTCCTCGATCTCATGCTCGGCGACGGTGCGACCGTGACCGAGAACGTGACCCGCCTCGTCCACGACGGCTCACCCGTCATCATCCACAGCGTGGCCGATCGGCCTGCGGCCGTCCGTGAGGCGCTCGTGGCCGGTGCGGCGGGAGTCGTGAGCAAGGCGTCGCGGATCGACGACGTCATCTCCGCGATCGACACGGTCGCGCAGGGGCACGCACTCGACAATGTCGAGTGGGCGTCGGCTGTGGACGGCGACCGTGCGTTCGCCGACGCGCAGCTCTCGTCTCGGGAGCGCGACGTCCTGCGGCTGTACGCTGCGGGTCTGCCGCTCAAGACCGTCGCCGAGCGCCTCGGTGTGGCGTACTCGACCGCGAAGGAGAACATCACCCGTGTGCGGGTGAAGTACGTCGAGGTCGGTCGTCCGGCACCCACCAAGGTGGATCTCCTCCGCCGCGCGATGGAGGACGGTCTGGTCGCGGAGGAACCCGGTGGCAGCTGAGGCCGCGACGGCGGGGACTCTGACGATCCCGCCCGACTCGACCTTCTTCTCGCGGGAGAGGGTCGAGCGCATCCTCGCGCTCGTCGTCTCGGTGGGCTGTGCGATCCTCGGCTTCCAGTCCCTCTTCCACGCCCTCGGGTCCACGCAGGAGGCGCCGGCCTGGAACGTCGTGCTCACGGTCGTCACGTTCGGCCCGCTCGGCCTGATGATCGCGGCCGGAGTCGGCGGGCGGTTCTACCGCATCCCGGCAGCGGTCTTCGCGATCGTCTTCCCGCTCGTGTTGATGGTCTGGCCGTTGGCGACGGCGGATCGAGAGACGGCGGGCGCGGGGGAGCCGTGGATCTGGTATCTCCTCAATGTCGCCACGGTGGCGACGGCCCTCGTCTTCCCCCTGTGGTTGCAGTACACGTGGTGCGCGGCGATCCCGGTGCTCTACGGCGTCGTACGGCTCATCCAGATCGGCGTGGACGGGCCGAATGTGATCCTCGTCTCCCGTCAGGTCGTCTACGCGATCATCCTGGCGGTCGTCATGATCATGATCGGGTGGATGCTGCGTCTGCTCGCCGAACGGCTCGATCGCACCCGGGAAGCGGCGGTGCGCTCGTATGCCGCGGCCGCAGCCGCGGACGCCGTCGAGCAGGAACGCATCTCGGTCGCCGCCCTGATGCACGACAGCGTCCTGGCCGCTCTGATCGCGGCGGAGCGCGCGTCCACGCCCCGTGAGCGCGATCTCGCGGTGGTGATGGCCCGCGACGCACTCACCCGGCTGGCGAACGCCGATCGTGAGGCGGAGGAAGGGCCGGACGAGCCGGTCGATCCTGCCTTCGTCGTCGAGGGGCTGCGTGAGGCGGCGCGTGAGCACGACATCGATCTCGATGTGCGGGTGACCGTCGATCCGCGCGCGCAGTCGCTCCCGGGTCGCGTCGCGCGTGCCCTCGTGCTGGCGGCCGATCAGGCGATCGTCAACTCCATCGAACACGCCGACGCCGTGGGCCTGCACGTCGAGGTCGGTGCCGACGATCGACGGATCGTCGTCCGGGTCGTCGACTCCGGCAAGGGCTTCGACGTCCACGCTGTCCCGGAGGACCGCCTCGGGATCAGCGGCTCGATCGTCGCTCGCACCGCCGCCGTCGGCGGGCAGGCGCTCGTTCGCAGTTCACGCCGTGGCACCGCGGTCGAGCTGCGATGGGAGTACCCGCGATGAACGTGCGCGTACAGACCGGCCTCTCGATCGTGGCGGTCGTCTTCACCGCCTACCTCGCTGTGGGCGGCCTCGTCTGGACGGCACCGGTGGCGCAGCCGGCGCTGTTCATCGCCGCGCTCTCGCTCTATCTGGTCACGACCTGGCTGTGTGTGTTCTGGGACGTCGTGCCACGCTCGCCGGGCGCTGCGCCGTCTCCGGTCGCGTCGGAACCCGACGGGCTCCCTCGCGGGCCTTCGCTCCCGCTCTGGCTGTGTCTGCTGGTGCTCGGCACCACGGTCGCGGTGCCCTTCGCCACCTGGGCCGCCGTGGATGAGAGCCTTCGCCTCGCCACGTTCGCGACGTGGAGCCTGGGCGGCGTCGGCGCGCTCCTGACCATCGTGACCGTCCGTCGTCGTCCCCTGGTGGCGTGGATCGGCGTGATCCTCCTCGGGATCTCGTCGTCGTTCTGGATCGGCATCCTCGACTCCCTCGCTCTCGGGCTCGTCGGCGCCGCCGTGTGGGTCGTCGCGGCGCAGCTGCTCACGCGCCTCGTCGACCGGGCGGCGGTCGACACCGCTGAGCTGACCGGCATCCAACGTCGTTCCTTCGAATGGCTCGCGAGCCAGGAGGGCCGTCGCCGAGAGCGCCGTGTGCGGGTCCAGCAGGCCCTCGCGGTGGCGGGCCCGATCCTCATCCGCACGATCGAGTCGGACGGTGACCTCGAGCCCGACGAGCGCGAGCGCGCGCGTCTCGCGGAAGGATCCCTCCGCGACGAGCTGCGGGGACCCCGCCTCCTCGACGAAGCGGTGCGCGCGAGGTTGCAGGAGGCCCGGCTGCGCGGCAGCACCGTCACGGTGCTCGATGAGGGCGGGTTGGATGCCGCCGGCCCGGCCGCGCTCGACCGCATCCGGAGCGAGCTCGCCGACGCTCTGAGGGACGCGTCCTCGGAACGGATCTACATCCGGACCTCGCCGCACCCGCGTGTCGCGGTCACCGTCGTCGGTCGGTCCCGCCGGCGCGACGACCCCGGTGGTGAGGAGGTCGTCGACCTCTGGCACGAGATCGCCCACCCGCGGCCGGTGGTCGACCGCCCCACGGCCTGACATCGAACGCTCCGGAAGAAGAAGAAGAGGCGAGGGGCGGCGAAGCCGCCCGCCCCTCGCCATGCGAGTGGTTACCCGAAAACCGACCCGCACATGCCGATCCGCGCTCTGAGGGATACGGATCGACAGAACGCAGAAGCGTTCCAGCGCTATTAGTCTCTCTGATCGCGAAAAAAGTGTCTGTAGGTACTTTGGGGGACATGTGCGGCGTCAGCCGGCCCAGCGCCCCCAGGGCACATCGCGGCGCAGGTCGTTCGCGACACCCCGGGCCGAGATGCGCCAGGCTGAGACGGTGGGCTCATCCGCGACCGCGGTGCTGGCTTCGTGGACCAGCGACTCGCTGACGACGGCGATCACCGCGGCGAGCTCCTCCGGAGTCGCCGAGCCGCGCCGCAGGCGGACGTGCGGCGCGTCCGCGGGGATGTCGTCGGGCTCGGTCACAGCGGGATGTTCCCGTGCTTCTTGGCCGGCTGGCTGGCCCGCTTGCCGCGAAGGGCGCGCAGGGCCTTCGCGACGGCGACGCGGGTCTGCGCGGGCTCGATGATGCCGTCGAGCTCACCGCGCTCGGCGGCGAGGAACGGCGAGGCGACGTTGTACGTGTACTCGTTCGCGAGACGCGTGCGGACCGCCGCGACGTCCTCGCCGGCTTCCTCCGCACGCTTGATCTCTCCGCGGTAGAGGATGTTGACCGCACCTTGGCCGCCCATCACCGCGATCTCGGCGGTGGGCCAGGCGAGGTTGATGTCGGCGCCGAGCTGCTTGGACCCCATCACGATGTAGGCGCCGCCGTAGGCCTTGCGGAGGATGACGGTGACCAGCGGCACGGTCGCTTCCGCGTAGGCGTAGAGCAGCTTCGCGCCGCGTCGGATGACACCCGTCCACTCCTGATCGGTGCCGGGGAGGTAGCCGGGGACGTCGACGAGGGTGAGGATGGGGATCGAGAAGGCATCGCAGAACCGCACGAAGCGGCTGGCCTTCTCGCCGGCGTCGATGTTCAGCGTGCCGGCCATCTGCGACGGCTGGTTCGCGATGACGCCGACGGTGCGCCCCTCGATGCGCCCGAAGCCGATGACGATGTTGGGCGCGAACAGCGGCTGGACCTCGAGGAAGTCCCCCGCGTCCACGATGTGCGAGATGACCTCGTGGATGTCGTAGGGCTGGTTGGGGGAGTCCGGGATCACCGTGTTCAGCACCCGGTCCGAATCGGTCGTCTCGAACTCGAACCCGGACTCGTACCCCGGGGCATCCGACATGTTGTTGTCGGGGAGGAAGCTGATGAGGGTGCGCGCATAGTCGATCGCGTCGTCCTCGTCCTCGGCGAGGTAGTGGGCGACGCCGGAGCGGGTGTTGTGCGTGTGCGCTCCGCCGAGCTCCTCCATGCCGACGTCCTCACCCGTGACCGTCTTGATGACGTCGGGGCCGGTGACGAACATCTGGCTCGTCTTGTCGACCATGATCACGAAGTCGGTGAGGGCCGGGGAGTAGACCGCGCCGCCGGCGGCGGGCCCCATGATGAGCGAGATCTGCGGGATCACACCGGAGGCCGCGGTGTTCAGGCGGAAGATCTCGCCGTACTTCCCGAGCGCGACGACACCCTCCTGGATGCGCGCCCCACCCGAGTCGAGGATCCCGATGATCGGCACGCCGCTGCGCAGAGCCAGCTCCATGACCTTGATGATCTTCTCGCCGGCGACCTCCCCGAGCGAGCCGCCGAAGGTCGTGAAGTCCTGCGAGTAGACGGCGACGGTGCGGCCGTGGATCGTGCCCGTGCCGGTGACGACCGAGTCGCCGTAGGGGCGCGAGCGGTCCATGCCGAATGCCGTCGTGCGGTGTCGGACGTACTCGTCGAGCTCGACGAACGAGCCGGGGTCGACGAGCAGCTCGATGCGCTGACGGGCGGTGAGCTTGCCCTTCGCGGCCTGCTTGGCGCGGGCGGTCTCCTCGGCGGAGACGACGGCTTCTTCGTAGCGGGCACGGAGGTCGGCGATCTTGCCGGCGGTCGTGAAGAGGTCGGGCTGATCGGTCACGCGTTCCACCCTAGCGAGCGCGTCCCGCGCGGCGTTGGATACCGGCGACAATCGACGGGCGTATCCGCTGTGGCATCCCTCAGCGTCGCGGCTGTCAAGCCGGACCGGGCCGTGCGGTCGCGCGTCTATGGTGACGACATGTCGATTCCTGAGAACGGATACCCCCGTGCCGCTGCGGTCAGCCCCCGCCTCCACGTCGCACCGAGCGTCGACTCGACCAACAAGAAGCTCCTGAAGGATGCCTTCGACGACCCCGAAGCACATCCCCACCTGTCCGTCGTCGTGACCCGTGATCAGACCGCCGGCCGGGGCCGGCTCGACCGCACCTGGGTCACGCCGCCCGATTCCGCTCTCGCCGTGTCCGTCCTGCTGCGTGTCGAAGCGGTCCCGGTCGAGCAGCGAGGATGGATACCCCTCATCGCGGGCGCGGCGATGACCTCGGCCGTCCGCGCGCAACTGGATGACCGCGAGGTCGGGCTGAAGTGGCCGAACGACGTCCTCGTCGGGGGCCTCAAGATCTGTGGCATCCTCGCCGAGGTCATGCCGGGCGATCCCCACTCCGTCGTCGTCGGGGCGGGGGTCAACACGCGGATGACCGCCGCGCAGCTGCCTGTCCCGACGGCCACCTCGTTCGCGGCACTCGCCCGTACCGCCGACGAGGATCGCCTTCTCGCCGACTACCTGACGAGACTCCGTGACGGCATCGCCGACCTCGCCGTGGGGGGCACCGCAGCCGGCCTCGCGACGAAAGCCGTGCGGGACGCCTGCACCACCATCGGCGGCCAGGTCTCCGTCTCGCTCCCCGACGGCTCCACCCTCACCGGCGTGGCGACCGGGATCGACGACGACGGTCGACTCGTCGTCGACGCGGCGGGCGTCGTCCACGTCGTCTCGGCGGGCGACGTCGTCCACGTCCGCTGAGGGATGGGCGCGTCGGCGGGACGTGCTCCTCTCGGCGCGTCATGATGGTTCCGTGAGCCAGCCGACCGCCTACCCGGGTCGCCCGCGGACGCCCGCCCCGGGCACCGCGGCGCCGGAACTCGTGATCGCGCGCTTCCGCCGGCACGCACGGCGTCTCATCTGGTCGGCGATCGTCCTGATCGCCGTCGCGGGTGCGACGGGGTACCTGAGCGGTAACCTGCCGTCGCCGTGGGAGGACTGGATGCTGTGGGTCGCCGCGGCCGTCGTGGTCCTACTGCTCGTGGTGCTGCCGTACCTCCGGTGGCTGTCGCACACCTACACCGTCACCACGCGGCGCGTGATCGAGCGCTCCGGCCTCGTTCAGCGGCGACGTGTCGACATCCCCCACGCGCGCGGCTACACGATCTCCGAACGCCGCGGGCCGGTCCAGCGTGTGTGGGGCAGCGGCACGCTCACCCTCGCCAACGGCGTCGACGAGCCCGTGCGGCTCATGGATGTCCCGTCCGTGCGACTCGTGCACGAGACCCTCTCCGATCAGGTCGAGGTCAGCCAGATCCTCGCTCATCGCGACTCCCACAGCGTCCCGGTCATCGCCTCGGAGGACTGACCGTCCCGGGCGTCCTCCCGTATGCGCGAGAATGTCGACGTCGGGAGGAGACGCATGGCACTGCAGGTCGGAATCGTCGGAGGCGGTCAGCTCGCGCGGATGATGATCGCGCCCGCCGTCGAGCTGGGACTCGGGGTCCGGGTCCTCGCGGAGGAGCCGGGAATGTCCGCCGGGCTGGCCGCGACGGCCGTCGGCGACTACCGCGACCTCGACACCGTTCTCGCGTTCGCGAAGGACGTCGACGTCATCACCTTCGACCACGAGCACGTTCCGCAGGACGTCCTCCGCGGACTCGTGGCCGAGGGGGTCGCCGTGCACCCGGGGCCGGATGCTCTCGCATTCGCGCAGGACAAGATCGACATGCGCACGAAGCTCGCCGAGCTGGGGCTGCCTCAGCCGGACTGGGCTGCCGTGACGGATGCCGCGGCCCTCGACGTCTTCATCGCCGACCACGGCGGGCGGGCCGTCGTGAAGACCCCGCGCGGGGGATACGACGGGAAGGGTGTCCGCGTGGTCTCGGCTGCCGCAGACGCCGCGGACTGGTTCGACGGTCTGGCGGACGGTGCCGCCCTGCTCGTAGAGGAACTCGTCCCGTTCACCCGCGAACTCGCGCAGCAGGTCGCGCGTCGACCGTCGGGTGAGCTCTTGGTCTACCCCGTCGTCGAGACCGTGCAGCAGGGGGGTGTGTGCGCCGAGGCGATCGCCCCCGCGCCGCACTCGGCGGGCCGTCTCGCGGACGTCGCCGCCGAGATCGGCGAGGCGATCGCGACGGGCCTGGGCGTGACCGGCATGCTCGCCGTCGAACTCTTCCAGACCGGGGACGAGCGGCTCCTCGTCAACGAGCTCGCCATGCGCCCGCACAACAGCGGTCACTGGACGCAGGACGGTGCGATCACGAGTCAGTTCGAGCAGCACCTCCGTGCCGTCCTCGACCTGCCGCTCGGGGACACGGCGATGCGCGCACCGCATGCGGTGATGGTCAACATCCTGGGAGGACCGGCGGAGGGTTCGCTCGGCGAACGCCTGCCCGACGCGCTCGCCGCGCACCCTTCGGCCAAGGTCCACACGTACGGCAAGGATCCGCGCCCTGGCCGCAAGGTCGGGCACGTCAACGTCGCTGGAGACGACCTCGACGCTGTGGTGTACGAGGCGCGCGCTGCGGCGGCGTTCTTCCTCGATTGACCCGTGCCGTTCCGGGGTTCTCCAAGCTCACGCGCCTAGCCTTGGTCGAGTGAACAGCCCCCTGCACTCGTCCGACTCCCCGCTCATCGGCGTCGTGATGGGATCCGATTCGGACTGGCGTGTGATGTCCGACGCGTCGCAGGCGCTGAGCGACTTCGGCATCCCCCACGAGGTCGAGGTGGTCTCCGCGCATCGCACTCCGGACAAGCTGCTGCGCTACGGGCGCGAGGCGCGAGGTCGCGGTCTGCGCGCGATCATCGCCGGGGCCGGCGGTGCAGCCCACCTGCCCGGGATGCTGGCATCGGTCACGACACTGCCCGTCATCGGGGTTCCGGTGCAGCTGTCCACGCTGGACGGCGTGGACTCCCTGCTCAGCATCGTCCAGATGCCTGCCGGCATCCCGGTCGCGACGGTCTCCATCAACGGTGCCAAGAACGCGGGGCTCCTCGCGGTGCGCCTGCTGGGCTCGGCCGATCCCGCGATCGCCGATCGTGTCGCGGCGTACGCCGCCGACCTCGAGGTGCAGGTCGAGGAGAAGAACCGCCGCCTGAAGGAATCCCTGTGAGCGGTCGCCGGCGGGGGGAGGGGGCATGAGCGTCCTGAGCCCGCCGCGGGTGACCTCCCGCCGTGCTCTCGTCGAAGAGCGGCCGCTGCGCCATCCCGACGCCTCGGCTCCGGGGATGATGACGAGGCGCGCATGGTGGCTCGTGGTCGCGAACTTCCTGCTTCCCGGCTCCGCGCAGATCCTCGCGGGCAATCGGCGCCTCGGCCGCCTCGGCATCGTCGCGTCGATCGTCATGTGGGCGACGCTCGCCGTGACGCTGTCGCTCGCCCTGATGTGGCGCTCGATGCTGACGTCGATCGTCGCCTCCTGGTGGACGCTCACCGTCGCGCAGGTCCTGCTGTGGGTGTACGCCCTGCTGTGGGTCGTCCTCACGATCGACACCCTCCGACTGGCTCGTCTGCGGCGCGTGCCGGGGCGTGCCCGTGCGGCGGTCGCCGTCGTCGCCCTGATCCTCGCGCTCGTGCCGGCCTCGGCTGCCGCCTACACGGCTCAGTCGGTGGTCGCCCCGCTGCGCTCGGGTCTGTCGATCTTCGCCTCCGGTCCGAGCGTCCCGCCCTCCGACGGCTACTACAACTTCCTGCTCCTGGGTGCCGACAGCGGCCAGGGCCGCGACTCCATGCGCTTCGACAGCATCTCGGTCGTGTCGGTGAACGCCGACTCGGGTGCGGTGACGATCTTCGGCATCCCCCGCGACCTCCGTCATGTGCCTTTCTCGGAGGGGCCGATGCGCGAACTGTATCCGGACGGTTTCCAGGGACAGACCTCGTCGACGTGCGGATGGTCGTCGGGCATCAATCAGCTCACCAACGCCGTCGAGGTCTGCCGAGAGGATCGCGGAGCGGGCCTGTACCCGGACGCCGCGGCGAAGAACACGACCCCGGCCGTCGAGGCCACGAGGGACGCCGCCGAGGGGATCCTCGGCATCGAGATCCCGTACCACGTCTTCATCGACATGCACGGGTTCGCGGATCTCGTCGATGCCCTCGGAGGGGTGCAGATCACCGTCAAGGAACGGCTTCCTGAGGGCCCGGGTCCGCGTTACGAGGGGCAGCCGGCCGACGAGTGGGCGACCGGCTGGATCGAAGAGGGCACTCAGGTCATGGACGGCGACACCGCCCAGTGGTACGCGCGATCCCGGTACACGACCAGCGACTGGGACCGCATGCGGCGTCAGCGGGAGCTGCAGACCGCGATCCTCGCGCAGGCGACCCCTTCCACGGTCCTGACGCGTTTCAGCGAGGTCGTCGCGGCGGGCAAGAACCTGGTGCAGACGGACATCCCGGACTCGCTGCTGCCCTACCTGGTCGACCTCGGGGTGAAGGCGAAGGATCAGAAGGTCCAGAACCTGGAACTGACGCCGAAGGGTGTCAACATCGACCCGGAGAACCCGACGGCGGACGATTGGACCAAGATCCAGTCCGAGGTGCAGCAGCTCCTCCACCCGCCGACACCGACACCGACGACCGCGCCGTGACGGCGCAGGGGGATCTCCGATGACGACGACGCTGAGATTCGTGTTCGACCCGTCCGCCCCGGGCACCGATCCCGACCTCGCCGTCGCCGCGCGGGAACTCGCGGCGGCCCTCGTCGCAACGGCGCCCAGTGGGTGCGAGGTGCGGGCCATCATCCCCGGCGACGCGGGGGAGGACACGCTCGCAGCGCAGGGCGTGACCGCGGCCGACCGTCTCCCCGTCGGATCGGCGGCCGCCGCAGCACTGTGGCGCCGCGGCCTCCGTGCCGGCGCCGGCGACGGCCTCATCCACTCCGCCACGCTCGCGGCTCCTCTCGTGCGGCACGATCGCGTCCACGATCACGACCAGACCGTCGTGACCCTGTGGGACGTGCGTCCGTGGGACCACCCCGACGAGGTGGCCCGGACGGATGCCGCCTGGGCCCGCGCCATGCTGCGCCGCGCCGTCCGGCACGCCGACGCCGTCGTCGTCCCGACGCACGAGCTCGCCCACCGCCTGGCGGACCTGGCGCCTCTCGGAGATCGGATCCGGGTGATCGCGGGTGCGCCCGAGGCCGCCCTGCGCGTGCCGACCGACGAGATCGGGCGCCGACGCGACCTCGACGTGCCCGAGGGGTACGTCCTGCTCTCCGGTTCGACGGCGGCGTCCGCTCGTCTGCGCACCGGATTCGAGGCCCTCGCGACATCGGGTCGTGATACGGCGGTCGTGGTGATCGATGCCGCCGAGGGTGAAGAGCCGGCGATCGCCGAACTCGCCGCGGCGGCGGGACTGCCGGAGCGTCGAGTGCACGTCCGCGGTCACCTCGACGCACCCGATCGCGCCGCCGTCCTGGCGGGCGCCGTCGCATTCCTTGCGCCGTCGGACGCACGCACCTACCCGTGGCGGACGCTCGATGCGCTCCGTCTCGGAGTGCCCGTCGTCGCCGCCGACAGCGCGACCCATCGAGAGCTGCTGCTCGACGGGGCGACGTTCGCCCCGGGCGATGCCGGCTCGCTGGGGGACGAGCTGGCCGCGACGCTCGCCTCGACGTCCGCGGCGGAGCGGCTCGCCGTCCTCGCCGCCGATCGTGGGCGAGCGTTCAGCTGGCCCGGCGCGGCGGAGCGGGTGTGGCAGCTGCACGCCGAACTCTGACCCGACTGAGAACGCCGCGTGAGCGGCGTGTCGTTCGGGTGATCTCCAAACGCGACTGGTAACAGAGCGCGACTTCAGTAACACTGTTCACATGCGCCTCACAGTCTCCGCATCCCGTCGACCCTTGCGGAGCTTGGCGATGGTGCTCGCCACCGTTCTCTCCCTGAGCGTGCTGATGGCCGTCGCGCCGATGTCGACGGCGAACGCGGCCGACCCGAAGCTGCCCTCGACCATCGAGGACGGCGGGTTCATCATCAGCGACGCTGAGTACTTCAACGGCGGATCGATGACGGCGGCTCAGGCGCAGAAGTTCCTCGAGACGCGGGTGCCCTCGTGCAAGGCGACGACGGGACCGACCTGCTTGCGCAACTTCACTGCGGACATGCCCGCGAAGGCGAAGGATGCCTACTGCGCTGCGATCCCGGGTAAGAAGAACGTCCGCGCCTCCGAGATCATCGTGACGGTCGGGAAGGCCTGTGGCATCAGCCCCAAGGTGATCCTCGTCATGCTTCAGAAGGAGCAGGGTCTGGTCACCTCGACGAAGCCGAGCGAGTGGAGCTACCGCGCCGCGATGGGCATGAACTGCCCCGACACCGCGCCGTGCAGCGCGGCATCCGCCGGCTTCTTCAATCAGGTCCACCTCGGTGCCCGTCAGCAGCAGGTCTACGCGAAGAACCCCACGAAGTACGGGTATCGGGCCGGTCAGGTGGCGACGGTCAAGTGGCATCCCAACAGCGCGTGCGGCACGTCGAAGGTGCTCATCAAGAACCAGGCGACGGCGAACCTGTACATCTACACGCCGTACCGGCCCAACCTGGCTGCCCTCGCGGCCGGCTACGCGACGGGCGACTCGTGCTCGAGCTACGGCAACCGGAACTTCTTCAACTACTACGTGCAGTGGTTCGCCCCGGAGGTGAACCGCTGGGGATCGGGAGCCGCCGCCCGCGTCAACGCGTGCACCGCACCGAAGGCTGCCGACGTCGTCCCGGCGTCTGCGGCGGCGACGGTCACGTCCGGCACGACCGCGCGCACGGCACCGAGCACGCTCTGCTCTACGGGCTCGAGCGGTGTGGCGGCCTCGACCAAGCTCACGGTCACCGGCACGTACGGATCGTGGGCGCGGGCGACGATCGGCTCCAAGTCCCTCTGGGTCGCGAAGTCCGCGCTCTCGATCGCGGGCGGCACGCCCTCCGGGAACGCGTGCGCCGTGCCGACCGAATCGAGCATCACGAAGGCCGGCGGCACGATCACCGTCATCTCGCAGAGCCTCAACGCACGCAAGGCGCCGTCCACGGCGTGCAGCACGGGTGTGCGGACCATCACCGCCGGACAGCAGTATCAGCGCACGGGAATCTACGGCGTCTGGTGGCGCATCCAGGTGGCCGGCTCGACCTACTGGTCGCACAGCGATTACATGACGGTCAAGGAGGTCCCGCCGGCCAAGACGATGTACCTGGCGACGACGACGAACATGACGCCGTCGGAGTCGTCGGCGACGATCCAGGCGACGCTCCGCAAGGGCACGACGGTCACGACGCTCGCCGTGTCGGGGGATCGGACGCAGATCACCGTCGACGGGATGACGGGGTGGGTGTTCTCGTCGAAGCTGTCGACGAAGAACCCCGGTGCGATCTCTGGTCAGGACCGGCAGGTCGTCGCGTCGACGCCGCTGCGGGCGACGGCATCCGCTTCCGGGAAGGTTCTGTCGACGCTCAAGGCGGGCACGAAGGTCACCGTGTACGACACCTTCGGGGCCTGGCGCGCGGTCACTGCGGGCTCGACGAAGGGGTGGATGCGGGACGCCGAGCTGCAGGTGATCGCGAAGACGATGTACCTGTCGGCGCCCGACAACGTCGCGTCGTCGGCCACCTCCACCACCATCCAGGCGACCCTGCGCAAGGGGACGGCGGTCACCGCGTCCACGGTGTCCGGGAATCGCACCCAGATCACCGTCGGCGGGATCACCGGGTGGGTCACCACAGCGAAGCTCGTCGCGAAGAATCCCGGCTCTGTCGCGGGTCAAGACCGCCAGAGCATCGCATCGACCCCGCTGCGGGCGACGGCGTCGGCGTCCGGAAAGGTCCTCACGACGCTGACGGCTGGTACGAAGGTCACGGTCCACGACGGCTACGGGATCTGGCGCGCTGTCACCGCGGGCTCGACACAGGGGTGGATGCGGGACTCCGAGCTGCAGGCGGTCTCGACGGCGAAGACGATGTATCTGGCGACGACGACGAACATGACGCCGTCGGTGTCGTCGGCGACGATCCAGGCGACGCTCCGCAAGGGCACGACGGTGAAGGCGCTCTCGGTCTCAGGTGACCGGACGCAGATCACCGTCGACGGGGTGACCGGGTGGGTGTTCTCGTCGAAGCTGTCGACGAAGAACCCCGGTGCGATCTCTGGTCAGGACCGGCAGGTCGTCGCGTCCACGCCGCTGCGGGCGACGGCATCCGCCTCGGGCAAGGTCCTCTCGACGCTGAAGGCGGGCGCGAAGGTCACCGTGCACGACACGTTCGGGGTCTGGCGCGCGGTGACCGCGGGTTCGACGAAGGGGTGGATGCGGGACTCCGAGCTGCAGGCGGTCTCGACGGCGAAGACGATGTATCTGGCGACGACGACGAACATGACGCCGTCGGTGTCGTCGGCGACGATCCAGGCGACGCTGCGCAAGGGCACGACGGTGAAGGCGCTCTCGGTCTCAGGTGACCGGACGCAGATCACCGTCGACGGGGTGACCGGGTGGGTGTTCTCGTCGAAGCTGTCGACGAAGAACCCCGGTGCGATCTCTGGTCAGGACCGGCAGGTCGTCGCGTCCACGCCGCTGCGGGCGACGGCATCCGCCTCGGGCAAGGTCCTCTCGACGCTGAAGGCGGGCACGAAGGTCACCGTGCACGACACGTTCGGGGTCTGGCGCGCGGTGACCGCGGGTTCGACGAAGGGGTGGATGCGGGACTCCGAGCTCAAGAAGCTCGACACTGCTCCCGCGACGAGCGCCAAGACGACCACCGCAGCGCTCAACCTCCGCGCTCAACCGTCGACCTCGGGGAAGGTGCTCGTCGTCATTCCGAAGGGCACGAAGGTCACCGTCACGGCATCGTCCGGCATCTGGCGGAAGACGACGTACCAGGGCAAGACCGGCTGGGTCAGCAGCGACTTCCTGCGCTGACGCGACACGAGCCCGGCCGGGGGCCGCTCAGGAACCGTCGGATAGGATGATCGACGGCCTGAACGGCACCCGCCTTCGCAAGGAAACCCGTGACACAGATCGATTACAGCGCCTTCGACACGCCTGGACGTGGACGCGGCATCCTCGACGTCTTCGAGTACCGCTACCTCCTCCGGCTGCTGATCGGCAAGAGCACGTCCCTGCGATACCGCAACTCGGTGCTCGGCTGGTTCTGGTCCTACGTGCGGCCGACCGTGCAGTTCCTGGTGTACTTCATCGTCGTCGGACAGATCCTGGGGCTGCACAAGAGCGTGCCGGCCTTTCCGCTGTACCTGTTCAGCGGACTGGTCCTCGTGAACCTCTTCAACGAGACGCTGGGCGCGGCGACGCAGTCGATCGTCAGCAACCGCGCCCTCGTGCGGAAGATCTACCTGCCGCGCGAATTGTTCCCCCTCGCCGCCATCATCGGCGCGTTCACCCACTTCCTGCCCCAGCTCGCCGTCCTGATCGTGGTGAGTCTGCTGTTCGGCTGGTTGCCGAGCTTCGCCTCGGTCGGGTTCGTCCTGCTCGGGATGCTGCTGGTCCTCCTGTTCGTCACGGGTCTCGGGCTCTTCTTCGCGGCCCTCAACGTGCGGTTCCGCGACGCCAGCAACACGGTCGACATCATCCGGACGATCGCGACGTGGTCGGTGCCCGTGCTGTACACCTGGGCGATGGTCTACGAGCGCACCGAGGGATTCCGGTGGCTCTTCCACGTCTGGATCTCGAATCCGCTCGCCGTCGCCGTGGAGATGTTCCACCACGCCTTCTGGGGCGCCCTGCCCGTCGTCAACGACGCGTCACCGGCTCCCGCCAACCTCGGCTGGCCGCCCGAGTTCGGGTGGCACGTCGCCGCGTCCGTCGGCGTCATCCTCGTCACCCTGGTCATCGGCCAGCTCGTCTTCCGCCGCGCCGAGCGCACGTTCGCCCAGGATCTGTGATGTCGACTCCCACCACCACCGAGACCCAGCCCCGCATCATCGTCGAGCACGTCTCGAAGTGGTTCAACAAGCGGTCCGCCCGCTCGCTGAAAGACGCCTTCATCAGCGTCATCAAGCGGCAGTCCACCCGGTCCCGCCAGTTCCAGGCGCTCGACGACATCTCGTTCCAGATCGCCGAGGGCGAGTCGGTGGCGATCATGGGGCTTAACGGCTCCGGCAAGTCGACGACCCTCAAGCTCGTCTCGGGCGTCCTCGAGCCGGACGAGGGGCGCGTCTTCACCCGCGGTCGTGTCGCCGGTCTCATCGAGGTCGGCGCCGGTTTCCACCCCGACCTCACCGGGCGCGAGAACGTCTTCTTGAACGCGGCCATCCTCGGCATGACCGAGAAGGAGACGAAGGCCCGGTACGACGAGATCGTCGAGTTCAGCGGCATCGGCGATTTCATCGACCAGGAGGTCAAGCACTACTCGTCCGGCATGTTCATGCGTCTCGCGTTCAGCGTCGCGATCCACGTCGAGCTCGACGTGCTGCTCGTCGACGAGGTCCTTTCCGTCGGCGATGCGCCGTTCCGCGCGAAGTGCGACGCGAAGCTGCGCGAACTGGCCGACAAGGGCGTCACGATGATGATCGTGAGCCACAGCAAGAACATCGTGAAGAGCCTGTGCTCGCGCGGCGTCGTCATCCGCAAGGGCAAGGTCGTCTTCGACGGTCCGATCGACGACGCCCTCGGGGTGCTCGAGAAGGGCTGAGACCCGCGAGGCCCTGCTCGGTCAGCGCAGGTAGTCGCGGAGGGATTCGCGCCAGTCCCGCGGGGCGTACCCCGTCGCCTCGATCTTGCCGAGGTCGAGGACGGACCACCGAGGCCGCGGGGCCACCGGATGGTCCGCATTCGCGAAGTACGCGTCCGTCGACACACCGGTGACCGCGTCACGGTCGTGCCCGGTGAGTGCGTACACCTCGCCGGCGATCTCCGCCCACGACGCGGGGTCGCCGGATCCCGTGAGATTGTAGATCCCGGCGGGCGCGTCGGTGGCGAGCAGGTGACGGATGCCGCCGGCGATGTCGTCCGTGAAGGTCAGACGCCCGATCTGGTCGTCGACGACCGAAGGGGAGATCCCCCGTTCGGCGAGGGTGGCCATCGTCCGGACGAAGTTCTTCCCCTCGCCGATCACCCAGGACGTGCGGAGGATGTAGTGCCGGAGGACGGTTGCGACGATCGCGTCGGCCGCCGCCTTGGTCTGCCCGTAGACGCCGAGCGGCGCGACGAGCTGCCCCTCGGTGTAGGGGGTGTCGGCCGTGCCGTCGAAGACGTAGTCGCTGGAGACGTGGACGAGCGTGATGCCGTTCTCCGTCGCGATCCGCGCGAGCTGCGCGACGGCGGTGACATTCCCCGCCCACGCGCCGCCCCGGTCGGTCTCCGCAGCGTCGACGGCCGTGTAGGCGGCGGCGTTGACGATGGTTCCGTAGTCGCGCCAGCGGCGGGCGCCGCTCAGGTCGCCGGTCAGATCGAGGTCCTCGCGCCCCGCGAACTCGACGCCCGCGTCATCCGCGTACGCGGCGCGCAGCGCTCGGCCGAGCTGCCCGTTCGCACCGACGACGAGCGTCTTCTTCGGTGGGATCGGCACGACGTCCGCGAGGCGTGGGTGCGCGAGGTCCTTCGCCGAGATCTCCACGTCGGCGAGGGGGATCGGCCACTCGATCGCGACCGTCTCGTCGGCGAGGTTCAGAAACGAGTAGGCGGCATCGGGCGACCAGTGATCGTTGACGAGATACGTGTAGGCGGTGTCGGGCTCCAGCGTCTGATAGGAGTTGCCGACGCCGCGCGGTACGAAGATCGCCCGCGACGGGTCGAGCTCCGCAGTGAAGATCGCGCCGAAGCTCGGTCCCTCCCGCAGATCGACCCACGCCCCGAAGATCCGGCCGGTCGCGACCGACACCCATTTGTCCCAGGGTTCGGCGTGGATGCCGCGGGTCGTCCCGACCGCATCGTTGAACGAGATGTTGTTCTGCACCGGACCGAAGTCCGCGAGGCCGGCGGCGGTCATCTTCTCCCGCTGCCAGTTCTCCTTGAACCAGCCGCGGCTGTCGCCGTGCACGGGCAGGTCCCAGACCACGAGCCCGGGGATGCCGGTCTCGCTGGGCGTGAGCGCCTTGCCGAACTCCGTCACGCTCACTGGCCCTTCGAGGCGTAGAAGGCTTCGACGCCGTCTTTGGCGGGTGCCCACCATGCCTCGTTGCCTCGGTACCACTCGATGGTCGCGGCGAGGCCGGCCTCGAAGTCCTGGTAGGTGGGGGTCCAGCCGAGTTCGGTGCGGAGCTTGGTGGAGTCGATCGCGTAACGCAGGTCGTGGCCGGCGCGGTCGGTGACGTGGTCGTACGCGTCGGGGGACTGGCCCATGAGCTGGAGGATGAGTTCGACGACGGTCTTGTTGTCCTTCTCGCCGTCGGCGCCGATGAGGTAGGTCTCGCCGATCTCGCCCTTGTCGAGGATGGTGAGCACGGCGGAGGAGTGGTCGTCGGCGTGGATCCAGTCCCGCACGTTCTCGCCCTTGCCGTACAGCTTGGGGCGGATGCCGCGGATGACGTTGGTGATCTGGCGCGGGATGAACTTCTCGACGTGCTGGTACGGCCCGTAGTTGTTGGAGCAGTTGCTGATCGTGGCGCGCACCCCGAATGAGCGCACCCACGCGCGCACGAGCAGGTCGCTGCCGGCCTTCGTGGACGAGTACGGGGAGGACGGGTTGTAGGGGGTGTGCTCGGTGAAGCGCGCCGGGTCGTCGAGCTCGAGATCGCCGTACACCTCGTCGGTGGAGATGTGGTGCAGCCGGGTGTCGTGACGGCGCGCGGCCTCGAGCAGCGTGTACGTGCCGATGATGTTCGTGTCCAGGAACGGCCGCGGGTCGTGCAGCGAGTTGTCGTTGTGGGATTCCGCCGCGTAGTGGACGACGGCATCCGCCTCCGCGAACAGCCCGTCGACGAGCTCGGCGTCGGCGATGTCGCCCACGACGAGGCTGACACGGTCCTCGGGGAGCCCCGCGAGGGACGCCTCGTTGCCCGCGTAGGTCAGCTTGTCGAGCACGGTCACGGTGTGGTCGGTGTGCGCGATCACGTGGTGGACGAAGTTCGACCCGATGAAGCCGGCACCACCGGTGACGAGAAGATGGGACATGGTCACAGACCCCTGTTCAGGATGTCGAGCAGGTACGTGCCGTACCCGGATTTGACGAGCTTCTGCGCCCGCTCGCGGAGCTGGTCATCGGTGAGGAACCCCTGCCGCCACGCGACCTCCTCGGGCACCCCGATCTTCAGGCCCGTGCGACGCTCGATCGTGCGGACGTACTCACCGGCATCCAGCATCTGGTCGAATGTCCCCGTGTCCAGCCACGCCGTCCCGCGGGGGAGCACTTGCACCTGCAGCTTCCCTGCCGCCAGGTACGCCTTGTTCACGTCGGTGATCTCGTACTCGCCGCGCGGTGAGGGCTGCAACTCGCGGGCGATCCGCACGACATCGTTGTCGTAGAAATAAAGACCGGGCACCGCATAGTTCGACTTCGGCTGCGCCGGCTTCTCCTCCAACGAGATCGCCGTACCGGCGTCGTCGAACTCGACCACACCGTACGCCTCGGGCTCACCCACGTAGTACGCGAACACCGCACCGCCGTCGACGTCGCGGAACCGCGCCAGCTGCGAGCCCAGGCCCGGGCCGTAGAGCAGGTTGTCACCCAGGACGAGGGCGACCGTGTCGTCGCCGATGAAATCCGCACCGATCGTGAACGCCTGCGCCAACCCGTCCGGCGAGGGCTGCTGCGCGAACGACAACCGGATGCCGAACTGGGAACCATCACCCAGGAGACGCTCGAAATGCTCCGCATCGTGCGGCGTCGTGATGACCAGGATGTCCCGGATGCCCGCCAACATCAGCGTCGACAGCGGGTAGTAGATCATCGGCTTGTCGAACACCGGGATCAGCTGCTTCGACACACCCAGAGTGATCGGATGCAGCCGCGTTCCCGAGCCCCCCGCGAGAATGATGCCCTTCATGGCACCCATCGTTCCACAGGAGCGCCGAGCTCCCGCACCGCGAAATCCTGGGCGAGGGCCGACCCCGCCCGTAACATGGCCTGGTGATCAAGGTCTCGGTCGTCGTGCCCACCTACAAGACACCTCCCGAGGGGCTGGCCCGGCTCATCGGATCGCTGGACCGGCAGACGCTGTCGGCGTCGGAGTTCGAGGTGATCTTCGTCGACGACGGATCGCCCGACGACACCCTGGACCGCTTGACGGAACTCGCGGCCACGCGCCCTCATGTGCGTGTGGAGACCATCGAGAACTCCGGGTGGCCCTCGAAGCCGCGCAACGTGGGCATCGACCTGGCCCGAGGCGAGTACGTGGCTTTCATGGACCACGACGATGAGCTCTACCCGGATGCGCTCCGGGCGGCGTACGAATTCGGGGCGGCCAACCACGCGGACGCCGTGAACGGCAAAGAAGCGCGCACGACGTCCCCGTCGTGGGCCCTGGGAACATACGACCATGACCGGCCGCAGTCGATCGGGCGTCCCGACGTCCATCCGCTGATTCCCATGAACCCGCACAAGATGTACCGCCGCGCATTCCTCCAGGAGCACGACATCCGTTTCGTCGAAGGCAAGCGCGTGCTGTGGGAGGACATCTTCTTCAATCTCCGCGTGGCGAGGCATGCGAAGGTCATCTCGACGCTCACCTCGGTTCCCTACTACCACTGGGTGACGACGGCCGGAAGCGGATCCACCACCTTCGTCAAGCACGGTGAGGACTTCTGGCGCTGGCTGCCGAGGGTGTGCCAGGCGGTCATCGATGAGCTCCCCGGCGAGGAGAACCGTCTGCAGCGGGAGCAGCTGGAACTCCACCAGTACAGCAACCGCGTCGTCGGGGTCTTCGACATGAAGTACGTCAGTCGCACGCCTCCGCAGCGGAAGTTCATGTTCGAACAGGCGCGCAACGTTCAGGAGCAGTTCGGGTACGAGCGTCTCGAGGACCGGATGAACTCGTCGAAGCGCGTGCGGGCCGAGCTGCTGCGAGCCGGCCGTCAGGATGTGCTGGAGGAGATCTGTCTGTCCGACGCTGCCATCCCCGGCTGGTCACGGGCCACCTCGGTGCAGTGGCGGGGCGGGGTCCTGCACATCGCGACCGATGTCACCTGGTCCGATTCCAAGGGGAATCGACCGCGGCTGCGACGCGAGGGGGGTCGCATCCGGAAGGTCCTGCCGGCCGCCGTCGACGAGCTCGTCAGCGAGGCCGCGACGGACATGACCGACGAGGTGGCGGCGATCACTCTCTCTCCTCTCGTGAGGTCGAGGCGGTCGCGCGTCGCATGGGCGCTTCCCGCGACCAGCGACGTGAGCGTCGCGGACGACGCTGACGGTACCGTCAGCGTCGCCGCCACGGCCGGGTTCACGCTCGACCCGGCGACGGCCGCCGCGGGTGCACCGCTCGAGGAGGCGACCCACTGGGACCTCCACCTCCACGCGCGCTTCGGCAACAGCTCGACCGATCGCGCCGTCCGGTCCGACGTACCCGCGTCCGTCACCGTCACGGCCGGCAAGCTGCACCTGGTCTATCCGAACGACGGCGGCAACGCGACCCTGATCCCCGGCGGTGAGCGCGAGGCGGTCCGACGGCTGATCCCGACGCGGGCCGCATTCCAGTCCGACGAGCTGGTGGTCGATCTGGCAGGGCACCACGACGGAGCCGGCAGCATCGGGACCGTCGTGTCGGTCTGGACGTCGGCGGCCGGGAAACCCTCCGACGTCCCGGCGCGCATCGAGGTCGCTGACGGCGCCGCGCGTCTCGTCGTGCCCGGGGTGGGACGCGACACCGTGGAGCTGCGCGTCGGCGACCGCGCTCCCGATGGCCCGGGGGCATGGGTCGTGCGAGCCGACGGAGACCGCCGTGCCCTGGAGCGCAGCGAGCGCCCGTCGACCGATGGTGTGCCGGCCCGACCCGCCGAAGCGGCCCCCACCCTCCGCCGCAAGGTCGGCAGAGTCCTGCGCAGACTCGGTATCCGCTGACGGGTCCGTCGCTCAGGGCTCTCGCGAGCCGGTGCCGTAGAATCGGCAAAATGCCTGAACACACACCCCGTGGCGACGGATCGACCGCGACGGCACCCGTGGGCCGCGTGACCGGGAGCGCCGTCATCGACGGTGACATCGCCGAGATCATCGGGCAGCCGCTGCCGTGGGAGAAGCTCGACGGCGCCACGGTGCTCGTGACGGGTGCGGCAGGGATGATCCCGTCGTACGCCCTCTACACACTGCTGGGTCTCAACGAGGTGCGGGATGCCGGGATCACCGTCCTCGCGCTCGTGCGCGACCTCGACAAGGCGCGTCGCCTGCTCGGACCCGTCGCCGATCGCGACGACGTCGTCCTGGTGAAGGGCGACGTCCGGGGCGAGATCCACCTCGACCGCACCGTGGACCTCGTCATCCATGGCGCGTCCCCCGCTCGGCCGGCGCTGCACGCCGCGAGTCCCGTGGACACCATCCGGGCGAACGTGACCGGCACCTTCGGCCTGCTCGATCTCTGCGTCGCATCGGGCGGTGCTCGCTTCGTCATGATGTCGTCCGCGGAGGTGTACGGGCAGCGGGTGTCGGACGGTTCGCTCGTCGCCGAGGACGAGTACGGCTCTGTCGACATCCTGAACCCCCGTGCGTCGTACACCGAGGGCAAGCGTGCCGCCGAGACCATCGCCGTCAGCTATCACGCGCAGTACGACGTCCCCGTCACGATCGGCCGGTTCGGTCACATCTACGGCCCCGGCATGGCCCTCGACGACGGTCGCGTGCAGGCGGACTTCACCGCGGACGTCCTCCGCGGACACGACATCACTCTCAACAGCGACGGCAGCGCCCGTCGTACCTACACCTACCTGGCGGATGCCGTGTCGGGCATGTTCGCGGCGATCCTCCTGGGCGAGGACACCGCGTACAACATCTCCGATCGCGACGGGTTCATCAGCATCCGAGAACTGGCGGAGGCGTTCACCGAGGCGCGACCGGAGAAGAATCTCAGCGTGCGCTTCGCGGAGGGTGTCGACCTCAGTCGGTACAACGCCGTCAAGGGACAGGGCCTGGACGACGCCCGGCTTCGCGGTCTGGGCTGGGCACCGCACGTCGGCCTGCGTCGGGGACTGGACCGCACGCTCGCGTGGCACGAGGAGCGCGAAGCGGGGTCCCGCGCATGACCGACGCGGTCGTGCCGCCGGCATCCGTCGTCCCGGTGAGCGAGGCGGAGGTCGTCCGGCCTGCGCCCCCGTTCGACGTCACCGTCGATGCGCTCACCTGGGAACGGGCGAAGCTGACGATCCGACTGTCGGTCGCCCAGGTGGGGGACTGGACCCCGCTCACCCCCGAATGGGGCGAGGTGCCTCCGCCTGCCGTGGACTTCCGCCTGATCGACGGCAAGCGTCGCATCCCGGTGCCCTTCACCGCGATCGGGCCCGGTGCGTACGAGCTGCATGTCGACGTCCCGACGTTCCGTGACCGCCAGGCGATCCCGAACGGCACGTGGCGCATCGTCATGTTCGCCCACGGGGAGCGCGTGGCCCCCGCCCGGTTCGACGGACGGTCGCTGCTCGAACTCGACGAGGGTTCACGGGTGTTCCTCTACGACGGGAACCGCGCCGTCACGACCGTGTCGTTCGGCATCGCAGAGAACGCGGTGGACCTCGAGCGCCTCGACTTCCTCATGCGGAGCTACCACCTGTTCCGCTCCCGTCCCAAGCCGAAGAAGTTCCGTCCGATCAAGCGCCTCAAGGCATTCTTCCTCGGCGCCCCGGCCAAGCAGCGCTACGCCGGCCTGATCTACCAGGCCATCACCCGGACGGTGGGCGTGAAGCCCGGCCGCGTCCTCTTCGCCTCCGATCAGCGTGTCCGCATCGAGGGCAACCTCCGCCGCGTGCAGGAGCGGATCGTCGAACGCGGGCTGCAGGACCGATTCGACATGAAGTACTCGTTCCGTCTGCCGCGCGCGGGCGGCTGGGGGACGACGCTCCGGATCATCTACCTGCTCGCGACGAGCGAGATCGTCCTGCTCGACGACTACTTCGGCATCCTCAAGAGCCTGCGGATGGACCCGCGCACCAAGGTGATCCAGCTCTGGCACGCCGGCAGCGGGTTCAAGTCCGTCGGGTACAGCCGGTTCGGGAACCTCGGTTCGCCCAAGCTGTGGCATCCGCATCGCCAGTACACCTTCGCCATCACGGGATCCGAGCACCTGCGTCACGTCTACGCGGAGGCGTTCGGCATCGAGGAAGCCGCCGTCATCCCGACCGGATTGCCCCGGGTGGACTGGTTCCTCGACGAGACGCTCCGCGACCGGTTCCTGGCGAAGTTCGCCACCGAGTATCCCCAGATCGCGGGCAAGAAGGTCGTGCTCTTCGCCCCGACGTTCCGCGGCCGATCGATCTACACCGCGTTCTACGACTACAGCCAGATCGACTTCGACGCCCTGTACGAGGTGTGCGGCGAGGGCACGGTGGTGCTCTTCCGCATGCACCACTTCGTGAAGAATCCCATCGAGATCCCGGAGCAGTACCAGGACCGGTTCTTCGACTTCACGCACTATCCGGACGGCCTGAATCTCCTGCACGCGACCGACGTCCTCATCACGGACTACTCGTCGATCATCTACGAGTTCTCTCTGCTGGACCGGCCCATGCTCTTCTTCGCTCCCGACAAGGTGAACTACGCCGCGACGCGCGGCTTCCACCGGGACTACGACGAGACGGCGCCGGGACGCGTCGCGAACACGTTCGGGGACGTGATCGACGCCCTTCGGACCGGAGAGTTCGAGCAGGAGAAGGTCGCGGAGTTCCGTCGCCTCAACTTCGACCGCGTCGACACCGGCGCGGCTGACCGGGTCATCGACTGGCTGATCCTCGGCAACCCCGACACCGAGAAGATCACCGAGAGCCCGGTCCCGACCGAGCGTTCCGACGCGAACACCGCCGAGTCCAGTGAGAAGGACGTCCCAGAAGAGGAGATCGCGTGAACATCGCCATCATTTTCGCCGGCGGGATCGGGTCCCGCATGACGTCGGCGACCCTGCCCAAGCAGTTCCTCGAGATCCATGGAACTCCGCTGATCGTGCACACGCTCCAGCACTTCCAGGACCACCCCGAGATCGACCGCATCGCCGTCTCGATCCTGCCGGAGTGGCGCGATCGCTTCGCGCGTCTGGTCGCGAGGTACGAGCTCACGAAGGTGAACTGGATCGTGGACGGTGGTGCCACCGGTCAGGAGTCCCGACACCGCGCGCTCCGCGCCGTCGCCAACGAGGCACCCGGCGACACCGTCGTCCTGCTGCACGACGGGGTGCGCCCGCTCATCAACGCCGAGGTGATCTCGGCCAACATCGAGACCGTGCGCTCGCAGGGACCGGCGATCACCAGCACCAAGTTCAACGAGACCATCATCTCGTCGGCCAGTGGCGCCGTCGACGAGGTCATCCCGCGCGACCACCTCTACGTCGCACAGGCCCCGCAGAGCGGCCGTCTCGACACCGTCCTCGGGGTCTACGACCAGGCGGTGGCCGACGGTGAGAACGACTCGATCGACACCTGCAGCCTTCTGCGACGGTACGGCCACGAGCTGTACCGCGTGGAGGGACCTCGTTCGAACATCAAGATCACGACCGCGGAGGACTACTACGTCTGCCGCGCGTTCTTCGACGTGATCGAGCGCAACCAGATCGGCGGCTGAGCGGCGGGGTCAGCCCGCCGCGTTCCGCATCGCCGCGACGTTGACCGTCACGATCTGACCCGTGAGGTCGGATGCCGCGACGTTCAGCGTCACACGGGCGACGTCCGCGGGGTCGAGGAGGCTGTCGACCGGCTCCTCGCCGAACGCCTGCGTGCGCATGGGCGTGCGGGTGCGCTGCGGGTTGATGCAGTTGATCCGCACCCGCGATGCCTCCCACTCCTCGGCGAGCGCCTGGGTCAGGTTCACGACCCCGGCCTTCGTCGCGGAGTACGCGCTGTACCCCGCGCGTCCGCGCGTATACGAGCTCGAGGTGAACAGCACGACCTGTCCGGCCGTCTCCGCGAGATAGGGGTGCGCCTCGCGAGCGACGACCGCCGGGGCGATGAGGTTGACCTGGATCGTGTCCTTCAGGTCGCGCTTGCGGCTCTCGACGAGCGGCGCGATGCGCAGCACCCCGGCCGTCACGATGACGACGTCGATGCGGCCGCTGCGGGAGTGCGCTTCGGCGAGGGCGGACCGCACGGCCTTGGCCGATCGGATGTCGGTGCCCGTCGAGGAGCGGCTGAACTCGTGGACGACAGCACCGGCATCCGTCGCCTGCTGGACGATGCTCTCGCCGATCCCGTAGCTGCCGCCGAAGACGACGACCGTCCTGCCCGACAGGTCGGGGACGGTCGTCATGCTCTCGAGGGAGAGGCTCGCGGATTGCAGCTGGAAGAGCTTGTCGGCGATGTGGACGTCGATCGGCTCGGTCACCTTCATGTTCTCGGCCGTGCCGTCGACGACGTAGATGGGCACGTCGGGCAGGTAGGCGAAGACGACGCCGCAGTCGTCGGTCGCCCGGAATCCCGGGTCGGTCGCCGCGATCTCGTATGCCTTCCGGATCGTCGCGAGCCGGAAGGCCTGGGGCGTCTGTCCGCGGCGGAGAAGCGAACGGTCCGGGATGCCGGTGATCAGCCGATCGGCGTCGACCTGGATGATCGTGTCCGCAGAGGGGATCGCGGTGTCGACCGCCTCGTAGGTGTCGAGCGCGCGGACGCAGTCCTCGATGATGCGGTCGTCGATGAAGGGCCGCACCGCGTCGTGGAACAGCACCTTCGTGTCGTCGCCCTGGAGGGCGGAGATGGCCAGCTGCGTCGTGTCGTTGCGTGTCTCGCCGCCGGGGAGGATGCGGGTGAGCTTCGCGAACCGGCCGCTGTCGAGGAGGTGGTCGAGCTCACCGATCGCGGCCGCGTTCATCATGATGACGATCTCATCGATGTGCGGGCTGTTCTCGAGGGCCTCGAGCGTGTGCTCGACGATCGCCTTCCCCGCGATCTTGATGAGCTGCTTGGGGATGCCGAGCCCCACCCGGACTCCGATGCCACCGGCCAGGACGACGGCGACGGTACGGGCTGTGGTCACGGCGAGAGCTCCTCGTGAGTCGATGCGGGCGTGCGCTGGCACGCCCGCACCATCCTATGCGAGGGGGTCTGCGAGCCCTCGGCCGGCCACGCGGTCGAGCACGAGACGCGCGATCCGGTCGGTGCAGGGGCGGCCGGTGCTGGTGCTCGTCTCGGCGACCCAGCGCGCGGCGAAGGCCGCCGCATCCGTCGCCGTGGCCGTGTCCGCGGCGATCGCGGCAGCGAGCTCGTCGACGGACGTGCAGACGGGGCCGGGCAGGTCGCTGCGATAGTCCAGGTAGAAGTCGCGCGTCGCCAGGTACTCGTCGAGGTCGGGGGCGAGGAAGTAGGTCGGGATGCCGCGCACGGCGGCCTCGAACAGCGTCGACGAGTAGTCGGTGATGAAGACGTCGGCGATGGTGAGCATCTCCTGCGTCGAGAAACCGTCCGCGGTGTCGACGGCGCTCCCGCGCAGCGTCATGAGGGGATGCAGCTTCACCACGACGTGCACGCCGATGGCCTCGAGTGCGGCGACGACGTCGTCGGGGGCGGACATCGCGGTGTCCTCGATCCGGAACGTCGGGGCGAAGACGGCCACGCGGGCGCCGCGGAGGTGCGGATGCCGGTCGTAGATCCGCTCGCGCGTCAGCCGCGTGAGCTCCTCGTCTCGGAGCCGGTCCA
This sequence comes from Microbacterium sp. NPDC080005, assembly GCF_040702445.1. Taxonomy (NCBI): domain Bacteria; kingdom Bacillati; phylum Actinomycetota; class Actinomycetes; order Micrococcales; family Microbacteriaceae; genus Microbacterium; species Microbacterium sp. NPDC080005. The sequence goes on from NZ_JBFBLD010000001.1 coordinate 199,426, forward strand.
CGCGGGGGAGGGGGGCGACCACGATCCGACTCTCGTCGGTGCCGAACGCCTCGGCGTACGGTGCGCGGCACGCCTCGCCGCTGGCGAGCACGAGGTCGTAGCCCGCGTGCATGCGCATGGCCTCCGCGAGGCGTTCGTCACGGCCCTCGCCGGTTCCCAGGATGCTGAGACCGAACTTCTTGAAGGCGCCGAGAGCGTGCCAGATCTGGATGATGCTCAGCTCGTCCTTGTGTCGCAGCATGCTGGCGACCATCGAGTAGGTGTCCACGATCAGCACGCGGGCGGTGGCGACGTGGTACATCTGCACGAGCAGGTGCGCGGCGTAGCCGATCTTGCGCACGAGGCCGGGCGGGACCATGCGCACCAGCGAGACGACCGTCACCGACGGGTCGATCGCGGTGATCGCGTTGCGCAGGTCGATGAAGTCGTCGGTCTCCTCCGGGTGCTCGCGACTGATCATGACGATCTTGCGCCGTGTCGGCAGCACCTTGAGGGGGGCGTAGCACAGGCCCAGCACCGTCCGTGCGACGCGCGCGGCGAAGACGTGTCGGCCGATCGGACCGTCGATGCGGGTCGGCTGCACGGGCGGATCGTCCAGCAAGACGGGGCGCTCGTGGACCCGGCGGGGTGTGAGGATCATCTCGCGCACGATGCGCTCGGTGGATCGCCCGTCGCAGGCCGACATGAAGCGCTCCCGGAACGCGGCCAGATCCTCGCCCGCGCGGGCGTCGCGGATCGCCGCGGCGAGGTGGTCGCCATCCGTCACGAGCGGACCGGCGAGGTAGTCCTCGAACGGGTGGTAGAACGAGCGCTCCGCGGCGTACACCTCGACGTCGGGGCAGAAGAACACCATGGGACGGCCGAGCAGGGAGAACTCGAAGATCGCCGACGAGTAGTCCGTGATGAGGACGTCGGCGGCCATGAGGAGGTCGTTGAGCTCGCGCTCCGCGGACACGTCGAGGATCCGTTCGTGCGACGGGATCCCGGCGGTGGCGCGCGCGACGAACGGGTGCAGCTTCACGAGGACCACCCATTCCTCGCCCAGCTCCTCGATGAGCTGAAGCCACGGAACCCAGTCGATGTCGTAGTGCGCACTCAGCTGGCCGTTGCCCCGGAAGGTGGGTGCGAAGACCGCCAGCCGCTGATCGGGTCGGATGCCGAGGCGGGTGCGGACCTCGTCGGCGGTGCGCTCGAGGAGGTCGGTGTCGAAGAACACATCGGTGCGCGGCACACCGAGGGCGTGGACCCGCGCGAGGTCCATGTCGAAAGCCTCCGCGTAGTCGGGGCGGATCGCCTCGGAGCTCACCGTGGCATCCGTGTAGTTGCGGTGCGCGACCGAACCGGGGAGAGGGCCGCCGGGAAGACCCGCGCGACTCCAGCCCACCTTCTTGTAGGCGCCGGCCGCATGCCAGACCTGCAGGAGTCGCGTCTCGGGACGCAGCTGCAGGGGATAGATCATCGGGTAGTAGTCGTCGAGGACGATCGTCTGCGCGCGCGCGAGCTCCCACGGCAGGCGCAACGAGTCCCGGAGCGCACGCCGATCGGCGAGGCTCGCTTTGAAGATCCCCACGATTCGAGCGTTCGGGCGCTGGCGTCGGATCTCGTCGCGCAGGAAGGCGATGTTGCCCGAGAAGCCCATCCGGGAGTCCGAGAGGAAGAGCGTCCGCCCGTCCTGCACACGCACCAGCCGCGAGGCCAGGGCGTAGAGAGCGATCCACAGACCGAATCGCCACCTCTGCAGGAAGGCGTTCCCTCGCAGGTGCCTGCGAAGCAATCGCACGGTGGAACCTCCTGGATCGTGGCGGATGTCGCTCGATTCTAAGCCGGTGATCCGAGTCCGAACGTGTCCGGGCTCTCCGATGCGGCCGCGGGCAGAGGCCGTTCCCGCCGCCATCCCCGCACGAGGGATGCCTGCGTCGCGCAGAGGACGAGCAGGAACCATCCGAAGCCGCCCAGGGGGGAGCTCGTCACGATCGAGTCGGTGAGCAGCACGATGATCACGAGCGCGGGCCAGACATAGACGGTCGAGCGTCGTTCGCTCGCCGTCGCCCACGCCCGGGACAGCGCCAGCCCGACGAACGCCACGAGCAGCACGACCCCGACGGCCCCTGCCTGCAGCAGCACGTCCATCCAGACGTTGAGCGCCGACGCATGCGGATGCCCCGCGACCAGGCGGATGTAGGTGAAGGGGGAGAGATGGTCCGGCCAGGTGCCGACCCAGCCCCACCCCTGAACCGGCCGCAGTGCCGACATGTCCAGGATGACGTTCCACAGCCGCGACCGGGTGTAGAAGTCGGGTTCGGCGTTGAGCCAGTAGACCAGCGGGCGGCGGAACACGTAGGCGAGCACGAGCCCCACGATCACGGTGGCGGCGAGGACGCCCTGGAGGAGGGGGCGGACTCGCGCCGGAACGCGACGGAGGACCGCGAGTGCGCCGGTCGCCGCCCCCGACACCAGCACCATGCCGAGCACGAGGGGAGAGGCGGTGAAGACCGCGAGGATCGCGGCGAGCGTGACCGAGCCGATCGCCACCCCCGAGCTCACCGAGCGGGTCCGCCACTCGACGAGGAAGGTCACGAGCGCGATGATCGTGACCACGCCCAGCACGGTGCGGGTGCCGAAGATCCCCTGGACGGGGCCTCCGTCGGCGAGGTTGCCCGCGATGCCGAGGAAGGCGATGGGGAGGTCGAGGAGGATGCCGCTCAGGATCTCGAGTCCCAACGAGACCCCCAGGAGCACTCGCAGGACGTCGCCGGTGGCGCGGACGGTCTGCAGGGTGTCGCGGAACTGGGCGACGACGACGGCGAGGAAGGTCGGTGCGCCCAGCTGCAGCCACCCCGTGAAGGTCGCCGTGGATGAGACGGACCAGCCGGCCGTGATGATGAGCCACACGAGGAGCATCAGGAGAGTGGTGGGGATCAGCTGGATCAAGCGGAGTTCCGCGCGGCGGGCGACCATGATTCCCGCACCGAGGAGGCACAGACCGCTCAGGACGGCGCCGTACCCGGCGTTCCCCATCAGCTGTCGCAGGGCGTGCGTCGAGAACAGCGCGCCGAGCGTGACGAGGGTGAAGGCGGCGGCGACGTCGGGTGTCTGCAGCGCGGAGAGCAGCCGGGGGAGCGCGCGCACGGTCCTCATCGCTCGGTCGGCCTGTCGCCCTGTTCGCCGATGAGACGCTCCTCCGACGGTCCGCGCCCCACCAGGGGTGCCTGCTTGATCTTGAACGCGAAGAGGATGAGGAGGAACCATCCCCAGTTCAGCAGCGGAGTCGATTCGGCGAGGCCCTGCACGAGGAGGATCGCTCCGGTGAGGGTCGGGAGGAGCGTGACCGCGGTGTAGGGGCGGTCTGCGACCAGGTCCCAGCGTGGCCGGTCGACCGCGAAGAACCACGAGCGCCAGACGAAGGCGACGTAAGCGGCGGCGATGAGCACGACGCCGACGGCACCCAACTGGAGGAACACGTCGACCCACATGTTGTGGGCCTGCATGACGGTCTGGCCGTGGTCGACGATCCAGCGGTCGAAAGCCGGATCCGTGGGGATCCACGGCGTCGAGAATCCCCAGCCGATGAGGGGGTGCTCCACGGCCCGTTCGAGGACCTTCTCCCAGATCGACTCGCGGCCGGTGAGGTCGCTCGACCGCCCCAGCGCCGTGAACACCGTGTCGCGCAGCAGCCAGACCGCGACGAGTCCGCCGATCGCGACGACGGCGTAGACGAGGTAGTAACGGGTGCGCTCACCGGCGCGGGTGGTCGTCCGCATGATGAGCACGGTGATGAGGACCACGACCACGGCGATGGCCGACACCGTGGCTGTCGCCGATCCTGCGCGGACGAAGAGGAACAGCGCGAGGGCGATCCAGAGCGCGAGCACGGGCCGACGGGGGGCGCGGGACGCGATCCGTATGGCGAAGACCACGACCGCGAGAAGAGCGACGTAGGCGAGCGCGTTCGCGTTGCCGAAGATTCCCTGGATTCGTCCACCGTCGAACAGGTTGTCGCGTGACCAGAGCACGATCGGATCGTCGACCGGGCCGTCGGGCCGCACGAAGTGCGGCAGGATCTGACCGTCCCAGATGAGACTGACCCACAGTTCGAACAAGATCGACAGTGCCAGCATCCATTTGAGAGCGGATGCCAGGGCTCGCACGACCTCGCGCCAGGTGAGCACCGCACCGACGAACAGCGCGCCCACGGTGGTCACGATCAGCAGCGCGACGGTCACGAGGGTCGCGTCGGGCCAATGCGACCAGAACAGGGAGAGGACGGCGAAGGCGAGGTAGGCGAGGGCGTACCACGGCAGACGCGGCCACTGCACCCGGGGGCGGATGACGGCCCACAGCGCGATCGAGACGAGGAAGCTGACGATGCCGATGCCTGCGGCTACCTCGATGCCGAACGCGAGAGGCAGCGCCGTCCCCGACAGCGTGATGATCAGCAGGACGATGCACCATCCGCGCAACAGGATGTGGCTCGTCCGCTCGCGCGGCGGGGCGGCCGGCGGCGCCGAGACCGGGTGCGAGGAGTGGACGGCCATGGTGACAGAAGGGTATCGCGCGGCTCTGGACGTTCCGCCGCACGCCCTAGGCTGATCGCGTGCTGGAGACCCTCTCGAACGAGCCCCGCGACTACGCCTGGGGATCCCCGTCCGCCATCGCCGACCTGCAGGGGCGTGTGCCCACCGGCGGCCCCGAGGCCGAGGTCTGGTTCGGGGATCACCCCGGCAGCCCCGCCCGACTCGGCGACGGCCGGTCCCTCCCCGAAGCGAGAGCAGAGGCGGGGAACCCGCCACTGCCCTTCCTGCTCAAGATCCTCGCCGCATCGTCCTCCCTCTCGATCCAGGCGCACCCCGACCTCGCGCAGGCGCGAGCGGGCTTCGAAGAGGAGGAGGCGGCCGGCATCCCGCGCGACGCCGGTCACCGGATCTACCGTGACGACAACCACAAGCCCGAGGTCATCGTCGCTCTCAGTGATCCCTTCCGTGCCCTCGTCGGATTGCGCCCCGTGGCCGACACCCTTCGCCTTCTCGACGGTCTCGGCGCGTCGGCCGGCGTCGAGCGGCTCCGCGCCGACCTCGCCGGCACCGATGCCTCGGCCGCCTTGCGCGGGGTCATCGAGGAGGTGCTGAGCGGCCGTGCCGAGGACATCGTCCGCGACGTGTCGGATGCTGTGATCGACGCGACCGTGCCCGGCTTCGAGCAGGAGCTCGATGTCCTCCGCGCCATCGTCCGTGACTTCCCGGGGGATGCGGGCATCGTCGTCGCGCTCCTCATGAACCTCGTCGTGCTGCGCCCGGGGGAGGCGGTCTTCGCGCCCGCCGGGGTTCTCCACGCCTACCAGGACGGCCTCGGCGTCGAACTCATGGCGGCCAGTGACAACGTGCTGCGTGGAGGTCTGACGCCCAAGCACATCGACGTACCGCAGCTCCTCCGCATCGTCGACACGGAACCGGGGCCCGCCCCCCTGCTGATCCCGGCGGAAGAGGGCGACGGTGAGGTGTTCGATGCCGGCGTCCCCGACTTCCTCCTTCTGCGATACACACTCGCCGACGACCGCGTCACCGTTCCGCTCGAGGGGCCCGCGATCGTGCTCGCCGCGTCCGGGGAGGTGTCCGTGGCCGTCGCGGAGCGCGACGTGACCCTCTCTCCGGGCACGGCCGCGTACGCCCAGGACGAGTCGTCGGTCACCCTGTCGGGCCGCGGCGTGGCCTATCTCGCGCAACCCGGCCGATCCGCCTGAGCCCGCGACACGCCGGGACCCTCAAGAAGATTCAATCTCGGGTTGAGGGTTTACGATTTGCGACTTGACCGGAGCGAATCACACGGGTGTAATTAGGCATCGGCCGCACCGCGGCGAGTGTCTACAGGTGGGAGAGCAAGATGACGGGTTACCGTTCCGGCGTTCCCGAGAATTGGTTCGTCGACCCGGTGAACCTCGGGGTCCCCGGTGTCCGCCGGCGCGTCGAGACCGATGAGGACACCGCGCTCGCGTGGCAGGCGGACGCGCTCTGCGCACAGACCGACCCCGAGGCGTTCTTCCCCGAGAAGGGCGGATCGACGCGCGATGCGAAGCGGATCTGCACATCGTGCGACGTCCGCGGCGAATGCCTCGAATACGCGCTTCAGAACGACGAACGGTTCGGTATCTGGGGCGGACTGAGCGAGCGCGAGCGGCGCAAGCTCAAGCGTCGCGCCTCCTGACCCGATCTGCGCCACCCCGCCCGGCCTCCGCGTATCGGCGAGGTCGCGACCTAGGCTGACCTGGTCATGCCCGCCCGAGTACACGCGATCCTCGTCGTCCGCCCCCACGGACGAGGCCCCACGGATCTCCATCTGAGCCGCACCCTCCGTGCGCTCGCCGCGCAGACGCGCCGTGCCGACGTGCTGACCGTCGTGCTGTGCGGACCGGATGAGACCCTCACCCGCCTCGCATCCGAATCCGGAGCCGAAGCAGTCATCGTGGCCGGGCGGAACACCGGCTTCGCCGAGGCGCTGCGCCTCGCCGGCCGTCGGATCTCGGGTGATGCCGTGTGGTTGCTCGCGCAGGACACCGCGCCGGCGCCCGATGCACTCGCCCGTCTGGCGGGTGCCCTCGAGACCGCTCCGTCGGTGGCGCTCGCTGCTCCCAAACTCGTGGCCTGGGACGACCCGACCCGGATCGTCTCGCTCGGAGTCACACTGACCCGGACCGGCCGCACCGTGGGGCTCGCCGACGGCGAGCTCGATCAAGGCCAGCACGACGCCGGTGAGGACGTCCTCGGCGCGGACATCCGCGGTGCACTCGTGCGGACGCCGGTATGGCAGGCCCTCGGCGGCGTCGACCCGGGACTCTCGGGGGCGGATGAAGGGCTCGACCTCGGCATCCGTGCGCGCCTCGCCGGTGGGCGCGTCGCGCTCGCGCCGACGGCGATCGTCGCGGTCGCCGGCGACGGCGTCGCGGGGACCCCCGGTGGGCGATCCGCGGGTGCTCGTGGCCGGCGGCTGTACGCCGCGCGCAAGGCGCAGCTTCATCGGAGGCTCGTCTACGCGCCCGCCCCCGTCGTTCCGCTGCACTGGCTGTCGCTCCTGCCGCTCGCGCTGTGGCGCACCCTGGGTCACCTCGTGGCGAAGAATCCGGGCAGGATCGGTCCGGAGTGGGCGGCATCCGTTGCGGTCCTCCTCGGGCTCGCCTCGGTCATCCGTGCACGGCGGACGATCCGGCGCACGCGGACGACGTCCTGGTCGTCCCTCGCGCAGCTGCGCATCGGTCGACGGGATCTCCGCGAACGCCTCGAAGACGAAGCGGATGCCGCAGCCGCGCCCCGCGAGGAGCTCCGCTTCTTCAGCGGCGGTGGGGCGTGGGTCGTGCTCGGCGCCCTCGCCACGTCGCTCCTCTCCTTCAGCGCCCTCCTGGCCTGGCCCGTGCTCGGCGGCGGCGGACTCGCCCCTCTCCGCAGCGGGGTCGTCGCCCTCTGGACGGATGCCGCGTACGGCCCGCGTGCGCTCGGATGGGACACGGTCGGTCCCGCAGACCCCTTCGCGGCGGTGATCGCGCTCATCGGATCGCTCTCGCCGCTCGCGCCGTCACGGGCGCTGGTGATCCTCTGGGTGCTCGCGCTGCCGCTGGCCGCGCTCGGCGGCTGGTTCGCGGCGACCCGAGTCACCGAGCGTTCTGTGCTGCGGTGTGCGACGGCGTTCGCGTGGGCGGTGGCGCCCACCTTCCTCGCCGCGCTCGTCGAGGGTCGTCCCGCCGCCGTCATCCTGCACCTGGCCCTGCCGTGGCTCCTCTACACCGCCGCCGCGGCACGACGCTCCTGGAGCAGCGCAGGCCTGGCGTCGATCGTCCTCGTCATCGTGGTCGCCTGCGCTCCGTCGGTCGCTCCCGCACTGGCCGTCCTGTGGGTCGCGGCCCTCATCCTCGTGCTCGTCGTGCGCCGCGGTCGCGGCGCGGGTCGGGTGGCCTGGCTCGTGATCCCGACGACCGCCGTCTTCCTTCCCCTCGTCTGGTACCACCTGACGACGGGCGATCCGCTCGCAGTGTTCGCCGATCCCGGCAGGCCGCTCGCCGTGTCGGGGAACCCGGACGGGCTCCTGCCGAAGATCCTTTTCGCCTTCGGCTATCCGTCGACCGACGGCGCCGGCTGGCTGCAGTTCCTCGGAGAGGACGGCCGCGCCTGGTGGGTCGCGGCGTTCACCGCCCCCGTGCTCGTCCTCGCCCTGCTCGGTCCCGTCCTCGGTCGGCTCCTGCCGGCCTCGCTCGGACTCGTCGCTGCCGGTCTCGGTCTCGCGTCGGCGGTCCTCGCCTCGGGCGTCGCACTCACGGCCGGCATGTCCGGCCCCGTCGCGATCTGGCCGGGGAGCGCCCTGTCCCTTGCGTGGGCGGGGCTCCTGGTGGCAGCAGTCGCGGGGCTCGACGGGCTCCGCCGCGTCGATGCGCTCGTACCGGTCGCTGCCTCGGTGGTCATCGCCTTCCTCGCCGTCGGCGCCGTTCCGGCACTCACCGCCGTGCTCCGCGACGATGCAGCGCTCAGCGACGGACCGGCGAGCACGCTTCCCGCCTATGTCCAGACCGCTGGGAGCGAGGGGGAGCGCGACGGCGAACAGACGGCGACCCTCGTCCTGACCGCGCAAGCGGACGCCGCATACTCGGCTTCCGTCGTGTGGGGAGCGAGCGAGACCCTGGGAGGGCAGACCACCGTGCAGTCCACGCGTCCCGAGCTCACGGCGGGAGACCGCGAACTCGCGCACGTGACCGCTGACCTGGTCTCCACCGCGACGGGGGATGTCGTCTCCGACCTCGCGCGCCACGGCATCGCCTACGTCCTGCTCGAGGAGGCGCCGGGCGAGAGCGACGTCGCGCGTGCGGCGCGGCTCGGCGCTCAGAATCTGCTCAATCAGCGCGCGGACCTCGTGAGCGTGGGCGACACGGCGCGGGGGACACTGTGGAGCGTGACGGGCGCGATCGCCGAGCGCACCGTCGACGATGCGTCCGGTCCGCATTCGACCCGCGTCGCCCTCCTGCAGCTCGGCGTGATCGTCATCGCGCTCCTGCTCGCCGTCCCGACACGTGCCAGCCTGCGCGCCGGGCGCCGTCATCCGCGCATCATCGGCGAAGGGGCGCGGCTGTGACCGCGGCGGGACGCATCCGGCGGGGGGCGGGCGCCGTCGTGAGCCTCCTGATCGTCGCCGGCACGTTCTTCGTCGTCACGACACCCTGGGAGAGCGTGGAGCGCTCCACGCTGTCGATCACGACGCGGCCGGAGCCTGCGACATCCGTCCTCTCCTGCGACGGCCCGATCGTGGCGGCCGGGCGCGACGTCGACGACCCCGGCGCACTGCAGGTCGCCGCGGGGGCGCAGGTCGTATCGGGAACGGCGGCCGGGACACCGGAACCCGTCGTCGGCGAGATCGCCTCGGCGATCGAGGGAGCCGATCCCACCCCGTCCTTCTCGGCTGAGCCCGTCGACCGGGTGCGGGCAGACCTGGCCGCGGCGCAGTCCGCCCGTGTCTCCGCGGACGACCTCGCCGGATTCACCGCCTCGACCTGCGCGCCGCCCGCGATGGAGACCTGGCTCGCTGCGGGCAGCGGGCTCACCGGGGCCTCCGACCTCGTCGTCATCGCGAACCCGGGCGACGTCGCCGCACGGGTCGACCTCACGGTGTTCGGAGTCGACGGGCGCGTCGCTCCGGATGCCGGCGCGAACATCCTCGTGCCTGCGGGCGAGCAGCGGATCATCCCGCTCGCCGCGCTCGCCCTGGGCGAGGCGAGTCCCGTCGTGCTGGTGTCGGCGACGCAGGCGCCCGTTCAGGCGATCCTGCAGTCGACGCTGACCCGGACCCTGGTCCCCGTCGGCGTCGATCAGGGCGGAGCGACGGGACTGCCCCAGACCTCGCAGACGATCCCGGCGTTCTCCGCCGTGGGCGGCGGCGATGAGCCGACGGACACCACCGTGCGCCTCCTGGCGCCGTCCGATGACACGACGGCGTCCGTGACCGTGACACCCGTCGGCGGGTCGATGACGGCGGCGTCGTTCCCCGACCTCGCGCTGACGGCGGGCGTGCCGATCGAGGTCGACCTCGACGCGCTTCCCGAGGGGCGCTACCGCGTCGAGGTGCAGGCGGATGCACCCGTCGTCGCCGCCGCGCACGCCTCCACCGGAGCGGATGCCGGTTCCGACTTCGCCTGGTACGGGACCGCCGACGACATCGGCGTCCCGACGCTCGTCGCCGTCGCGGACGGACCCCGGCCGCAGCTCGCCCTCGTCAATCCGGGAGCCGACGAGGTTGCTGCAGTCCTCGCGGGTGACGCCGGCGCCGGCGAGCCGCGTGAGATCCGCGTCCCCGCCGGCGGCTCGGTCTCGGTGGACGTGGCCGCGGGGGCGCTCTACCGGCTCGACCCCGCGGGCGGCACTCTACGGGCGAGTGTGACCTTCACCGCATCGGACGCGATCGCCGGGTACGCGATCGTCCCGGCGGATGCCGCTGCCGCGCCGGTCGAGGTCCGGCCGCGCTGATCGGCTTCGCCCCGTCAACGGCGGAGGATCAGAACCGGAAACGGTCGGGGCCGAGGTCCCACGGATCGCGGTCGAGGTACTCGGCGGCGGCACGGAACACACAGCTCTCGATCATCATGCGTCGGTGCAGATCGTCGTTGCGGTGCAGACGCGCGAGCCGCTCGATCGGCAGCCGGAACAGCACGATCCGCTTCTGGTCGCTGTGGACCTCCCACCGTGGGATCCCGTCGTCGTCGGCGGCCTCCGGCATCCACCCGATGTCGAAGCGGACCTCGCGGAGTTCGGGCCAGGCGCTCCGCAGGAACTCGACGGCGGTCGTGACGGTCAGGTCGAACTTCTCGGCGCGGGTCTCGATCGCGGGGAGAGGCGGACGGACGACGGGGCTGCGGTCGAGGCGGCCATGCCGTCCGTGGCGGTCGGGGCGGGCGGTCGTGCGGGCGCGGCGCCTCACGGATCCACCTTGCTCAGCATGACGCCATCCTAGGCGCCGCGCGCCCGCTGGGTCCCCGCGCGCCACGGCGCGATGCCGCGGGCGATGAGTGCGAGGACGGCCTCGACGCCGTCCTCCGCCGGGTGGGCGGCCGACTCGGGCGAGAGGGCGACCTCGGATGCGGCGGCCCCCCAGGCATCCGCGTTCCGGCGCTGCTGCTCGTGGAACGTGACTCCGACGACGTAGTGCGTGACCGCGTCGGCGACGACGTCGGCGGCGGGGGAGTCGTCGACCTCGCGGAGGGCGTTGTGCAGGGGGGAGGGGACGAGTCCGAGGGCGAGCGAGCTGGAGACGACCTCGGCGCCGTCGCGGTGGGCGAGCAGGCGGTCCCGGAGGCGGCGACCGAGGGCCACCGCGGCGCCCTCGAGGTCGTCGGGGTCGCCGGCCCGGAGGGCGACCGTGACGAGGATGCGGCTGCTCACGGCGGCCAAGAGTTCCTGCTTGCTCGCGACGTGCCAGTACAGCGCGCTCGGCTGCACCCCCAGCTCCTCCGCGAGGCGCCGCATCGAGAGGTCGGGGAGCCCGACCCGATCGAGGAGGTCGACGGCGGCGTCGACGACGTCGTCCTTCGAGCGGCGGGCGACGCGAGGGTTTGGATCGCGGGGGGTCACGCGGCTACCCTACCTGAACGGTGTTCACGTGAACGCTGTTCAGGAGGAAGAGATGACCCCGCCGACCCCCGCGCGACCCCCGCGCCTCGACACCACCGACCTCGCCCGCGCGGCCGTCTTCGTCGGTGTGATCGCGCTCCTCGGCGCGCCAGGATCGTTCTCCGTCTTCGGCGGCGTGCCCATCACCGCCCAGACACTGGGGGTGATGCTCGCCGGTGCGATTCTCGGCCCGCTCGTGGGCGCCGTCTCCGTCGGGACGCTTCTCGTCCTCGTCGCCGTGGGGCTGCCCCTGCTCGCCGGCGGGCGCGGGGGAGCGGGCGTGTTCGTGGGTCCGACGGCGGGATACCTCCTGGGCTGGCTCGTCGGCGTCGTGGTGATCGGACTCATCGTGCATGTCGGCGGACGCCGGCCGGTGTGGTGGCGGACCTTCCTCGGCGTCCTGATCGGTGGGGTCGTCGTGGTCTACGCCTGCGGCATCCCGATCCAGAGCCTGGTCATGCGCATCGGAGCCGATCAGGCCCTCCTCGCGAACCTCGCGTTCGTCCCGGGCGATCTCGTGAAAGCCGTCATCGCGACCCTCGTCGTGGGCGCGCTCGTGCGGGGGTACCCCCGCGCCTTCCGGCGCACCTGGGCGCCGCGCGCCACCGCGTCGCGGGAGGAGACTCCGGTCCGGTGACCAGCACCCTCCGCCTCACCGAGGCCTCGGTGCGGCTGGCCGACACCGACGTGCTCCGGTGCATCGATCTGGATATCGAGGCGCGGACGATCGCCGTCGTCGGCGACAACGGCTCCGGCAAATCGACACTGGCCCGTCTCATCGGAGGTCTCGTCCGTCCGACGTCGGGCCGGGTCGAGGTGCTGGGATCGGACGCGGTCGGGGATGCTGCGGCCCTCCGACGCCGCGTCGCGGTCGTCTTCAGCAATCCGGACGCGCAGATCATCATGCCGACCGTCGCCGAGGACGTCGCCTTCTCGCTGCGAGCGGATCGGCTGCCGCGGGAGGAGCGCGACCGCCGTGTCGCCACCGCCCTCGACCGGTTCGGCCTGACGGATCTCGCGGACCGGCCCGCGTACGAGCTGTCGGGTGGGCAGAAGCAGCTGCTGGCCCTCTGCGGCGCTTTCGTACGCTCGCCGGAGCTCGTCGTGGCGGACGAGCCGACGGCGTTCCTCGACGGACGCAACGCCCACACCGTCGCCGCGCATCTGCTCTCCGACGCCGGTCATCGGCTGGTGGTCGTGACGCACGACCTCGACCTCGCCGCTCGCTGCGAGGTCGCGGTGCGCGTCCACGACGGACGCGTGGCAGCGGTGGGTGGAGCGGCCGAGGTGGTCGCCGCGCACGCGGCGAGCTGGCGATGTTGACCGCCTACCGGCCCGGCAGGGGACCGTGGCACCGCATGCCGGCCGCGCCCAAGACGGTCCTCCTGCTCGTCCTGGTCCTGGCCGTCTCCCTGCTCCCCACCGCCTGGCCCGCGGCTGCCATCGCCGCGGGCGCCTGCCTCGCGTGTTATGCATCGCCGGGGGTCGGTGTCCGTGAACTCGCGCGGCAGGTGTGGGCGCTCCGCTGGCTGGTCGTCGTGGCCTTCGGCATCCCCTGCATCTTCCTCGGTGCGGAGGCGGCGCTCGTCGGCACGGTCCGCATCGTGGCCGCCGTGGCCCTCGCGGGTCTGCTCGCCCTGACGACTCCGGTCGCCGCTCTCCTCGACGTCGTCGAGCGTGCGCTGCAGCCGCTTCGCCACCTGGGGGTGGATGCCGATCGTGCGGCGCTTCTGCTCGTGGTCGCGCTCGGGACGGTCCCCACGCTGGCGCGCCTGGCGCAGGAGGTCCGCAGCGCACAGCGGGCGCGGGGAGCCCGCGGCATCCGGGGGTTCGTCGTCCCCTTCCTCGTCCTGGCCCTGCGCCACGCGGACGACCTGGGCGACGCGCTGACGGCGCGCGGCGTGCGCTGACCCCGGCGCGGCATCCGGCTCGCAGAGCAGCGGACCGATACCGTGGGCGCGATGCTCGACAGACTCTGCTCCAAGGTGGGCTGCGCCCGCGAGGCCGTGACGACCCTCACGTACGACTACGGCGACCAGATGGCCGTGCTCGGTCCGCTCGGGGCCGGGAACGACCCGCACGCGCACGACCTGTGCGCCATCCACACGAGCCGCATGTCGGTCCCCAAGGGCTGGGTCGTCGTCCGTCACGAGACCCTCCGGGTCTGAGTCCTCGTGGGAGAATGGGCGCGTGCCCACTCCCGTGAAGACCATCGAACACGTCGTCGCCGACCTCGCGCTCGCCGAGGCAGGCCGCCATCAGATCCGCCTCGCCGAGAACGAGATGCCGGGTCTCATGGCTCTCCGCGAGGAGTACGGTCCGTCGCAGCCGCTCGCCGGAGCGCGCATCGCCGGCTCCCTGCACATGACGGTCCAGACCGCGGTTCTGATCGAGACGCTCGTTGCCCTCGGTGCGCAGGTCCGGTGGGCCAGCTGCAACATCTTCTCCACGCAGGACGAGGCCGCGGCGGCCGTCGTCGTCGGGCCGACCGGCACCGTCGACGACCCCGCGGGTGTCCCTGTCTTCGCCTTCAAGGGCGAGTCCCTCGAGCAGTACTGGGAGCTCGCCGACCGGATCTTCGACTGGTCCGAGGAGGGGTTCGACGGCCCGAACCTCATCCTCGACGACGGTGGTGACGCGACGCTCCTCGTCCACAAGGGCGCGGAGTTCGAGGCTGCCGGCGCCGTCCCGGAGGCCGGACCCACCGATTCCGCCGAATACCGCATCGTCCTCGAGACGCTGCGCCGTTCGCTCGCGCGCGACCCGCAGCGCTTCACCCGCATGGCCGCCGGCCTCCTGGGTGTGACGGAGGAGACGACCACCGGCGTCCACCGGCTCTACGAGCTGCACGCCGCGGGGAAGCTCCTGTTCCCCGGGATCAACGTCAACGACTCCGTCACGAAGTCCAAGTTCGACAACAAGTACGGCATCCGGCACTCCCTCCCCGACGGCATCAACCGGGCGACCGACGTGCTCATCGGCGGCAAGGTCGCCTTCATCGTCGGTTACGGTGACGTCGGCAAGGGGGCCGCGGAGGCGCTGCGCGGTCAGGGTGCGCGCGTCATCGTGAGCGAGGTCGACCCGATCTGCGCGCTCCAGGCCGCGATGGACGGCTATCAGGTCGCTCGGCTCGAAGACGTCGCCGACCAGGTGGACATCGTGATCACGGGCACCGGCAACACGCGCGTCGTGACCGTCGACCACCTGCTCTCCCTGAAGCACCTGGCGATCGTCGGCAACGTGGGCCACTTCGACGACGAGATCGACATGGCCGGGCTCGAGTCGCTGCCCGGCGTCGAGAAGATCGAGATCAAGCCGCAGGTGCACGAGTACCGGCTGCCGACGGGGCGCAGCATCCTGGTCCTGTCCGAGGGGCGACTGCTGAACCTCGGCAACGCGACCGGGCATCCGTCCTTCGTCATGAGCGCCTCCTTCACCAACCAGGTCCTCGCGCAGATCGAGCTCTACACGAAGCTCGAGGAATACCCGACGGGCGTGTACGTCCTGCCGAAGGCTCTCGATGAGAAGGTCGCGCGACTGCACCTTCCGGCACTCGGGGTCCAGCTCACCCAGCTCACCGAGGAGCAGGCGGCGTACATCGGGGTACCGGTCGAGGGGCCCTACAAGCTCGATCACTACCGGTACTGACGCGGACGCACCCGCATCCGCGCTACTTTTGACTGAGTCAAAAGAACGCGTAGACTGAGGGTGTGACCGAATTCGCCGCCGACCCCGCCGCCGCGCTGCGGGATGCCGGCCTGCGGGTGACGGAGTCCCGACTGGCGGTGTTCGCCGCGCTCGCTTCGCACCCGCACGCCAGCGCCGAGGCGGTCTACGCCGAGGTGGCGGGCGGGTTGCCCAAGGCCAGTCGACAGTCCGTCTACAACGCGTTGAACGACTTCGCCGACGCAGCCCTGGTCCGTCGCATCGAACCCGCAGGGCAGCCCATGCTCTTCGAGTTGCGCGTCGACGACAACCACCACCACCTCGTCTGCACGTCCTGCGGTCGTGTCGAGGACGTCGACTGCGCCGTCGGCGCGGCGCCCTGTCTGCATCCGTCGGACCACCACGGCTTCCGGATCGCGGTCGCCGAGGTCACCTACTGGGGTCTCTGCGGCGATTGCGCCGCGGAGACCGCCGCCTGATCATCCCCTCTCCCACACCCCGAACGGAAGGACCACCATGACCGATCGTGACCCCCAGGCCGAGCCCCTCGGCGCCGAGGCCACCGACGTCGACCAGGCCGTCACCCCCATCGACACCCCCGTCGACGAGCGCGCCGACGGCGAGGACCGACCGCGCTCCAACGAGACCGACGGATGCCCGGTCTTCCACGGTGCACCGGGGGCCGACCGTGCGAACCACGGTGCCCAGCCCCACCCGACCGTCGGCTCCGCGAACCAGGTCTGGTGGCCGAACCAGCTGAACCTCCGCATCCTCAAGAAGAACCCCGCCGTCGGCAACCCCGTCGGCGAGGATTTCGACTACAGAGCCGCGTTCGAGAGCCTGGATCTCGCCGCTGTGAAGTCGGACATCGCCGAGGTGCTCACCACGTCGCAGGACTGGTGGCCCGCCGACTTCGGCAACTACGGCCCCCTCATGATCCGCATGGCCTGGCACTCCGCCGGCACCTACCGAGCGACCGACGGTCGCGGCGGCGGCGGCACCGGCCAGCAGCGCTTCGCGCCGCTGAACAGCTGGCCCGACAACGTCAACCTGGACAAGGCGCGTCGCCTGCTGTGGCCGGTCAAGAAGAAGTACGGGCAGTCCCTCTCCTGGGGCGACCTGATGATCCTCGCCGGCAATGTCGCGCTCGAGACGATGGGCTTCGAGACCTTCGGCTTCGGCGGCGGGCGACCCGACGTGTGGGAGCCGGACGACGACGTCTACTGGGGTCCGGAGACCACGTGGCTCGCCGACGAGCGCTACAGCGGCGACCGCAATCTCGAGAAGCCGCTCGCGGCCGTCCAGATGGGGCTCATCTACGTGAACCCCGAGGGTCCGAACGGCGAGCCCGACCCGATGAAGTCGGCCCGCGACATCCGCGAGACCTTCGGTCGCATGGGCATGGACGACGAAGAGACGGTCGCCCTCATCGCCGGCGGCCACACCTTCGGGAAGACCCACGGCGCCGCACCCGACACGAACGTCGAGGCGAACCCCGAGGCGGCCGGCATCGAGGAGCAGGGTCTCGGCTGGAAGAATAACCACGGCACCGGAAAGGGCGACGACACCATCACGTCGGGCCTCGAGGTCACCTGGACCTACCACCCGACCCGCTGGGACAACGAGTTCTTCCATATCCTCTACGCCTACGACTGGGAGCTCATGCGCAGCCCCGGCGGCGGCCACCAGTGGCGTCCCACGAACGGCGCGGGCGCCGACATGGTGCCTCTCGCTCACTCCGACGGCCGCCGTGAGCCCCGCATGCTCACGAGCGACCTCGCCCTCCGCACCGACCCGGCCTACGATGCCGTGTCGCGTCGGTTCAAGGACGACCCGGTCGCCTTCGGCGATGCCTTCGCCCGCGCCTGGTTCAAGCTGACCCACCGCGACATGGGCCCCGTGGCGCGCTACCTCGGGCCCGAGGTGCCGCAGGAAGAGCTCATCTGGCAGGACCCGGTCCCGGCGGTCGACCACCCGCTCATCGACGAGGCGGCCGCCACCGCCCTAAAGGAGCGCATCCTCGCGACGGGCCTCACCGTGTCTCAGCTCGTGTCGACGACCTGGGCGGCGGCATCCACCTTCCGCGGCAGCGACAAGCGCGGCGGCGTCAACGGCGCCCGCATCCGTCTCGCTCCGCAGAAGGACTGGGAGGTCAACAACCCCGCACAGCTGCAGACCGTCCTGACCGCGCTCGAGGGCGTCAAGGCCGCGTTCGACGCCGAGCAGCAGGACGGCACGAAGGTCTCCCTGGCCGACCTCATCGTGCTGGCGGGCAACGCCGGTGTCGAGAAGGCGGCGAAGGATGCCGGGGTCGAGATCACCGTGCCCTTCCACCCGGGCCGCACCGACGCTTCGCAGGAGCAGACCGATGAGCTGTCGTTCGGCTACCTCGAGCCGGCGGCCGACGGCTTCCGCAACTACTACGGACCGAACGCCTTCCTGCCCGCCGAGCACCACCTCATCGACAAGGCGAACCTGCTGACGCTCAGTGCCCCGGAGACCACCGTCCTCGTCGGCGGCCTCCGGGCGCTCGGCGCCAACTGGGACGGCTCGCCGTACGGAGTGTTCACCGACCGGGCCGGCGTCCTCACGAACGACGTGTTCGTGAAGCTGCTGGACCTCGGGGCCACCTGGAAGCCGCTCGACCCCGGATCGCACGCGTTCCGCGGCGCGGCGGCCGACGGTTCCGAGATCGGTATCGGGACGCGCGTCGACCTCGTCTTCAGTGCGAACTCCGAGCTGCGCGCCCTCGCCGAGGTGTACGCCTCCGATGACGCGTCGGAGAAGTTCGTGCGCGACTTCGTCGCCGCATGGACGAAGGTGACCGAGCTCGACCGGTTCGACCTCCACGCCTGACACTGCAGGATCGATGCACGGCCCGTCCCTCCGGGGGCGGGCCGTGCGCCGTTCTGCCGGGCAGGTCACGGTTCGGTTACTGTGGACTCACCCGTGGGCGGAGCACCGGCATCCGCTGACCCTGAAGGACCCTATGACATCGCGCATCCTGGTTGTCGACGACGACACCGCCCTGGCAGAGATGATCGGCATCGTCCTGCGCACCGAGGGCTTCGACGTCGCCTTCTGCGCCGACGGCGACGCCGCAGTCGACGCCTGGCGGGACGAACGCCCCGACCTCATCCTGCTCGACCTCATGCTTCCGGGGATGGACGGGATCGAGGTGTGCACGCGTGTGCGTGCCGAGTCCGGCGTGCCGATCATCATGCTGACCGCCCGCACCGACACCGCCGACGTCGTCCGCGGTCTCGAATCCGGAGCGGACGACTACATCGTCAAGCCCTTCAACCCGAAGGAGCTCGTCGCGCGCATCAAGACGCGTCTGCGGCCCACGACCGAGGCCCGTTCCGAGAGCCTGCGCATCGGCGACCTGACCGTCGACGTCGCCGCGCACGAGGTGCGCCGCGGGGACGCCGCCATCGCCCTCACGCCGCTCGAGTTCGAGCTGCTCGTCGCCCTCGCCTCCAAGCCGCAGCAGGTCTTCACCCGGGAGATGCTGCTCGAGCAGGTCTGGGGCTACCACTACAAGGCCGACACCCGGCTGGTGAACGTCCACGTGCAGCGCCTGCGCGCCAAGGTCGAGCGCGACCCCGACAACCCGCAGATCGTGACGACCGTGCGTGGTGTGGGATACCGCGCCGGCGCCGCGGTGTGACCGTCCGGAGCCTCGTCTCGTGTCGGTGACCGCCCGGACCGGCACGCACACCGTCGTCCCGGCGTGGCGCGACTGGGGGTCGTGGCAGCGCCGCGTGCGATTCGCATGGCGGAGCTCGCTGCGCTTCCGCACCCTGTCGGTGACGTTGACCCTCACCGCGCTCACGATCCTCGTCGCGCTCGTCTGGATGTCCCTGGCGATCCTCACCGATCTCTACGAGTCGCGCGCCGAGCAGGTGCAGGATGCTGCTCAGCGCGCCACGCAGGCCGCGCAGAGCACCTTCGACGCGGCGGTCGTCGACAGCGACGAGGTCGCCCTGCAGGTGCTCATGGACGAGGTGCGACGCGAGATCCTGTCGCGCCAGGCGGGCACGTCGATGCTGGCGGTCTTCCGCATCGACGACGAGCCCTCGGCGATCGCTCCGCAGAACTTCGAGGCGGGCGGCCTCGAGGAGGCGATGATCTCGCCCGAACTGCGCGAGAGCGTGCGGCTCACCGGCGACCGGCAGTGGTGGCAGTCGATCGGGCTGCCCGAAGGTGACGGGGGAGAGACCCCCGGCATCATCGTCGGCCAGCAGTTGGTCCTGCCCGAGGCGGGCGCCTACGAGGTGTACTTCGCCTACGACCTCGGCTCCGAGGCGCAGACGCTGCAGTTCGTCCAGGTGACCCTGTGGGTCGTCGGTCTGGCGCTGCTCGTTCTCATCGGCGGGATCTCGCTGTTCGTCCTCCGTTCGGTGACCGTCCCGATCGCTCAGGCCGCCGAGACCAGCGCCAAGCTCGCCGCCGGGGATCTCGGGGTCCGACTGCCGGTGCGCGGTGAGGACGAGTTCGCCACGCTGGGCCGTTCGTTCAACGCGATGGCGGACAGCATCGAGGGGCAGATCAAGGAGCTCGCCGAGCTCTCCCTCGTGCAGCAGCGTTTCGTGTCGGACGTCTCGCATGAGCTGCGAACCCCTCTGACGACCATCCGCCTCGCGTCCGACATGATCAACGACCAGCGCGAGGAGTTCGACCCGTCCACCGCACGCGCCGCGGAGCTCCTGCACGCGCAGGTCCAGCGGTTCGAGGTGCTGCTCGCCGACCTGTTGGAGATCAGCAGGTACGACGCCGGCTCGGTGCAGCTCGAGCTGGAGCCGACCAGCCTCGCGCACCTCGCGGAGGACGTCATCGAGTCGATGGCGCAGCTCGCGGAACAGCACGGCAGTGACGTGCGCCTGGTCGCGCCGGGTGGATATTCGCCGGTCGACATGGATCCGCGCCGTATCCGTCGGATCGTCCGCAACCTCCTCGGGAACGCCATCGAGCACGGCGAGGGCAGGCCGATCGTGGTGACCGTCGACAGCGATCAGCGCGCTGTGGCGCTGGGGGTGCGGGACTTCGGCCTGGGAATGAGCGAGGCCGACGCCGAACGGGTCTTCGACCGGTTCTGGCGCGCCGACCCGTCGCGTCGACGCACGATCGGCGGGACGGGACTCGGACTGTCGATCGCGCTCGGCGACGCGCGTCTGCACGGGGGCACCCTCGAGGTGTGGTCTGAGCTGGGCGGCGGCAGTCACTTCGTCCTCACCCTGCCGCGTCAGGCCGGTGAGCATCACTCCGGTGCGTCGCCGATCGAGCTCGATCCCCGCGACGACGCCGCCCTCGGCGACCTCGGCCTCACCCAGCCCATCTCCCTGCCGCCTCGGGAGGAGACGACATGACCGTCCGTCGCGCAGTCGGCGCCGCCGTCGCGGTGCTCCTCGCCCTCGCCCTCTCGGCCTGCGCCGGGCTGCCCCTCGGCGGACCGGTCCACGTCGGCAAGGCGATCGACGAGGTGGAGGGTCCGCCCGACTTCTCCTACGTCCCCGACGGGCCCGTGATGGATGCCACGCCGCAGCAGATCGTCGAAGGCTTCATCGCGGCGGGCTCGGGTCCCCGCGGCAACTGGGAGGTCGCACAGGAGTTCCTCACGGCGCAGTTCCGTCAGCAGTGGCAGCCGCAGGCTAACGTCACCGTCTACCGTCCGGGTGAGAGCTCGATCGAGTCGCCGTCCGAGAACGAGATCGTCTTCACGGTCGACCCCGTCGCCCGGGTCGACGCGACCGGTGCGTACGAGCCCGCCGATCAGGGACGCATCCCCTTCACCTTCTCGCTCGCGCAGGAGGACGGCCAGTGGCGCATCTCGCAGGCGCCCGACGGCATCGTGCTCGACGCCAACCGCTTCACCTCGGTCTTCCAGAGCTACGACCTCGCCTACTTCGACCGCACCTGGGACACCGTCATCCCCGACGTCCGGTGGTTCCCGTCGACCAACCCCGCCACCCGCATCACCGCCGCGCTCGTCTCGGGGACGCCCAGTCCCTGGCTGACGGAGTCGGTGCGATCCGCGTTCACGGGTGAGGTGGGTCTCGCGCAGCCGGCGGTGCCCGTCGAGGCGGGTGTCGCGCGCATCTCCTTCGACCCGGCGATCCGCGACCTCGGCCGCGAGACGCTCGCGCGCATGAAGACGCAGCTGGACGCCAGCCTCGCCGACGCCGGGATCCTCGACGTGCAGATGCTCGTCGGGGACGAGCCGCTGGATGTGACCGCAGCCCCGACCCGGTCGACCGCCGTCGATGCCCGGCCGCTCGTCCTGCAGGACGGCCGGCTCGGCTTCCTGTCGGGGAGCGACCTCGACGTGGTCGACGGGCTGGGCGGGTCGCTTCAGAGTGTCGATGCGCGGGCCATCGAGACGGATGCCGCGCGCACGACGGCGGCCGTCCGAACGGCCTCCGGAGCCATCTTCCGGGTCTCGGCCCAGGGCGAGCCCACCGAGCTCGACACCCGCGAGGGCATGACCAAGCCGTCCATCGACGCGGAGGGCTACATCTGGACCGTGCCCCGTGACCAGCCCGAGGAGGTCGTCGCCTACGGGCCCGACGGCAGCGCGCAGACGATCCCCTCCGGGTGGGTGGGAGCGAGCGAAGTGACGGCGATGCGGGTCTCGCGCGACGGCGCGCGGATCGCCGCACTCGTGCGCAGCGGCGGGCGCTCGGCGGTCTGGGTGGCGGGGATCGTCCGCGACGAGAACGGTGCGCCGGTGTCGCTGGGCGAACCGCTGCTGGTGACGAGCCTCGCCGGCCGCGGGATCGACCTCGCCTGGATCGACGGGGCGACCCTCGCCCTGGTCTTCGTGGACGGCGATCAGCGGGTGGTGCGCGAGCAGACCATCGGCGGACAGGGCAGCGAGGTGCGTGCGCCGGACGAGGTCGTCGCGATCGCCGCCGGGAATCAGAGCGGCAGCGTGCGACTCCTCACCTCGGACGGCAGTCTGTACGTGCAGCGCGGCTCGTGGCAGGTCATCGCCTCCGAGGTGACCGCGCTCGCCGTGCAGCAGGGGCTCCCGGGCTGAGGCCTCCTCCACACTCCTCGGGGGTCGGACGTTCTCCCGGCCTGGGCCGGCGTGCGGAGCGTGGGTGAGGTGCGGCCCGGACACTGAGCGGATGCCGCATCCGTCCGCCCTGTCCGCGTCGGTCCATCGTGCGGTGCTCGACGCGCTCGCCGTCGTGTTCCCGGTGTCCTGCGCCGGGTGCGACGTGCCGGATCGCGACCTGTGCGAGTCCTGCCGCCAGACCCTGATCCCCGCGCCGACGATGCGACGGCTGCCGAGCGGTCTCGAGGTGCGGAGTGGCCTGCTCTTCGAGGGGGAGGCCGCGCGTGTCCTCCGAGCCTTCAAGGAGGACGGGCGCACGTCCCTCGCCCGTCCGCTGGCCGTGGCCCTGGAGGCGGCTTGGCCGGTCGGGATCGACGCCGTCCCGGTCCCGGTGCCAGCGAGCGGTCCGTCGCTGCGGCGCCGAGGTTACGCGCCCGTGGAGCTCGTGTCCCGACGCGCGGGCTGGCGCCCGCATCGGCTGCTGCGCGTCACCCGCCATACCGCCGACCAGCGGATGCTCGCCAAGGACGAACGGGCCGCGAACCTGGCCGGGGCGATGGCGGTGAGACCCGGGGCGCACCGTCGTTCGGGAGGTCTCCCCGTCGTCCTCGTCGACGACGTCGTGACGACCGGGGCCACCCTCGAAGAGGCGGCGCGCGCCCTCCGTGCGGCCGGGATCACGGTGCACGGCGCCGTCACCGTCGCGGCCACACCCCGCCGGCGTCGCTCAGAGGATTCATCGTGATCGGGCCGTGACACAACCGGGGAGCGGCACTACGGTGGGGGGACACAAGGCGAACCGAGGTCCGCCCTTGACCGGGCGGACCGGAACAAGGAGGTCAGGGATGGAGATCAACATCGTCGGTGTGGGCGTGAGCGTCAGCGATCGTTTCCGCACAGTGGTCGAGGAGAAGTCCGCCCGCATCGAGCACCTTGCCCCACGAGCTCAACGGCTCGACATCAAGGTCACGCATCGCACGTACCACAACGGCGGGCGCGAGGACGAGACCGTCGAGGTCACCCTGACCGGGAAGGGGCCGGTCGTCCGCGCCGAGGCGGTGGACGCCGACAAGTTCGCGGCCCTCGACCTCGCGATGACCAAACTCGCCGAACAGATCCGTCGCGCGAAGGAGAAGCGCGTCGACTCGCGCAACCACCCGCGGGGAGCCAAGCTCGAGAAGGGCACCGGCACCCTGCAGGGCATCGATGTGCAGCCCGCGTCCGTCGACGTCATCCGGGCCGTCGCGACGGGGGAGGTGCCCATCGTCACCGGTGCCGAGGACGAAGAGGACTACACGCCCGTCGTCATCCGCACCAAGCGGTTCGATCCCGAGTGGATGACTGTCGAGGACGCCGTCGATCGCATGGAGCTGGTCGGTCACGACTTCTTCCTCTTCATCGACGCCCGCACCGACCAGCCGAGTGTCGTCTACCGCCGCAAGGGCTGGGACTACGGCGTCATCTCGCTGACGACCACCGCGGCACCCGCGGAGCTCGCCTCCTGACCCGAACAGAGGTCACACGGAGGGCGGATGCCGCACGGCATCCGCCCTCCGTCGCGCCGGGACTGCACTCAGAGCGCGGCGAGCACGGCGTCGCTGAAGGGCGGCCACGCCTGCGCGGCCCACTCGCCGAAGGGCCGATCGGTGAGGGCGATGAGCGCGGCGCCTGCCCGCGGATCGACCCAGAGGAACGTCCCGGACTGGCCGAAGTGGCCGAAGGTCTCGGGCGAGTTGGCGCTGCCGGTCCAGTGCGGGCTCTTCACGCCGCGCACCTCGAGTCCCAGGCCCCAGTCGTTCTCCCGCTGCAGGCCGAATCCGGGAAGGACGCCGCGCAGGCCGGGGAACGCCACGCGCGTCGCCGTCGCCAGCGTCTCGGAGTCGAGCAGGCGGGGCCGCTGCAGCTCCACGGCGAAGCGGGCGAGATCGCGGCAGGACGACGATCCGCCGGCCGCCGCGGACCCGCCGATGGTCGTGGCCGTCATCCCGAGCGGGGCGAACACCGCCTCGCGCGCGTACGCGTCGAAGGTGATCCCCGTCTCGGACTCCAAGAGGTCGGCCAGCACCTCGAAGCCGGTGTTCGAGTAGAGACGGCGCTCTCCGGGAGCTGCGCGGATCGTGGTCGTCGAGAAGTCGTATCCGGCGGTGTGCGCCAACAGGTGAGCGACGGTCGCTCCGGGTGGCCCGGCGGGCTGGTCGAAGGAGAGCGCACCCTCCTCGACGGCGACGAGGGTCGCGTAGGCGCTGAGCAGCTTAGTGACGGAGGCGAGGCGGTAGACGAGATCCTGATCGCCGGCGGATGCCGCTGACGTGCCGTCCGCCGTCACGACCACGGCCGATGCGTGCGGCACGTCCCACGTCTGCGACAGGGCGAGGGCGTCCTCGAGGGCGCCCATCAGTCGAACATGCCGTCGAGCAGTCCGCCGATGACGAGACCGCCGAGCAGGCCGCCGGCGAGGCTGCCGCCGCCCATGCCGCCGCCCATGCCGCGGCCGCCGTACCCGCCGTTGCCCCAGTCGTCCGGCCGCGAGGAGTCGATGTCCCGCTGTGCGAGCTGGAGGGCTTCACCGGCCAGGTGCGCCGCGCGGCGGGCGAGCCCCATCGCCTCCTCGCGGTCGTCCTCATCGATCGGCCCCGAGAAGCGGAGCAGGTCGCCTCGGATACGCTCGGCCTCGGCGAGTCGGGTGCGGGCGTCGGCGCCGATCCAGCCCCGATGGCCGGAGATGACGCTGCGGGCGACGCCGATCTGCCGGTCCGCGTCGTCGATCGCGTGGCGGACATGCTCCTCGGTGGGCACCGGACGCGCCGCGCGCTCCTGGGCCTTGGCCACGGCGGTGTCGAGAGCGGCGTTGGCGGCGCGCAGGCGGGTGAGTTCGGCGAAGGGGTCGGGCTTGCTCCCGGGAGGCGTGAGCGAGGCCAGGGCAGCCTCGAGGTCAGCCGCCGCCGCGGCGACGGCCGGAGTGCCGCGCAACGGCTGGGCGACGATCAGGTCGTCGCGGGAATCGTCCACGATCGCGGCGAGCGTGGACTCCGCCCGGAGCGCCTCGATCTCGAACGTGTCGACGGCCTCGACGAGCGTGCCGGCGCGGCGTGCGGCCTCGATCGCGGTCTCGAGCGCCAGGTTCGCCTGCTCCCGCTGACCGCTGTCGCGGCGTCGCTCCGAGACCTCCGCGCTGTGCTCGGCGAAGTCGAGCAGCTGAGCGGCCTCGGCCGCGTTGCCGAGGACCGTCCGCATCGCGGCATCCGAATACCGTGTCGAGAGCCGTTCGAGGCTCGCGTTCAGTGCGGGCAGACGTTCCCGCAGACGTGCGACGTCCGAGCGGATGCCCGCGATGATCTCGGGAGCCCGCCGCGCACGGGCGATCGCCTCGGCGAGGGATTCGGTGCGGTCGTCGAGGAGGTCCTCGGCCCAGTCGCACAACTGGACGATCCGCGCGTTGCGTGTGCGCAGCTCCTCCGGGGTGTCGGGGATCTCGTCGTGGTTCAGCTGGTGCAGCTGGAATGCCTCGCCGAGGTGCTGGCGCACGGCCGCGAGCGCGTCCCGCAGATCCTTCGTCGCCTCCCGACCCAGCTCAATCTCGGCGTAGGCGAGTTCGTCGTCGGTGACGCGGATGCGCTCATCGGCCGCGACGAGAGCGGCTCCCGCCTTGCGGCTGAGCTCGGCGTCCTGTGCCTCGATCTCCGCCTCTTCGCGCTTGCGTCTTCCCCAGAAACCGGCCATGGGCCGATCTTACGGGCCGAGGGGTGCCGCCGGTCCTCGCGTCGCGGGGGAGGGCGGATGCCCCCAGCAACCTCGTAGGTCACAGGCGGATAACATGGCGGTGTATGTCTGCGCGTCCCGCGCACCGGCATCCCGACATCGCACGTCGGGGTGGCGAATCGACAGATGGAGATCCTCCGTGGCGAACCCCCTCGAGAAACTGCTTCGTGCCGGTGAAGGCCGCATCCTGCGCAGGCTGCAGCAGGTCGTGAAGGCCGTGTCGGCCCTCGAAGAGGACTATGCGCACCTCACCGACGAGGAGCTGCGCGGCGAGACCGCCGAACTGCGCGCCCGATACGAGGCCGGAGAGAGCCTCGACAAGCTCATGCCCGAAGCCTTCGCGGCCGTGCGCGAGGCCGCGAGCCGCACCCTCGGCCAGCGTCCGTACGACGTGCAGGTCATGGGTGGTGCCGCCCTCCACCTCGGCAACATCGCCGAGATGAAGACGGGTGAGGGCAAGACGCTCACCGCCGCGCTGCCCGCCTACCTGAACGCGATCGCGGGCAAGGGCGTCCACGTCATCACGGTCAACGACTTCCTCGCCTCGTACCAGTCGGAGCTGATGGGCCGTGTCTACCGCGCCCTCGGCATGACGACCGGCACAGTCGTCTCGGGGCAGAACCCCGAGGTGCGCCGCCAGCAGTACGAAGCCGACATCACCTACGGCACGAACAACGAGTTCGGCTTCGACTACCTGCGCGACAACATGGCGTGGCGCCGAGAGGACCTCGTCCAGCGCGGCCACTTCTTCTGCATCGTCGACGAGGTGGACTCGATCCTCATCGACGAGGCGCGCACCCCGCTCATCATCTCCGGACCCTCGTCGGGCGAGGCGAACCGGTGGTTCACCGAGTTCGCGAAGATCGCGCGCACGCTCGAGGCGGGCGTCGACTTCGAGGTGGACGAGAAGAAGCGCACCATCGGTGTCCTCGAGCCGGGTATCGAGAAGGTCGAGGACTACCTCGGCATCGACAACCTCTACGAGTCCGCGAACACCCCGCTCATCTCCTTCCTCAACAACTCCATCAAGGCTCTGGCCCTCTTCAAGCGCGACACCGACTACGTCGTGATGAACGGCGAGGTGATGATCGTCGACGAGCACACCGGTCGCATCCTCGTGGGGCGCCGGTACAACGAAGGCATCCACCAGGCGATCGAGGCGAAGGAGGGGGTCGCCGTCAAGGCCGAGAACCAGACCCTCGCCACCGTGACCTTGCAGAACTACTTCCGCCTCTACGAGAAGCTTGCCGGCATGACCGGTACCGCCGAGACCGAGGCGGCGGAATTCATGTCGACGTACAAACTCGGCGTCGTCCCGATCCCGACAAACAAGCCGATGATCCGCAAGGACCAGTCCGACCTCGTCTACAAGAACGAGCAGGCGAAGTTCGCCCAGGTCGTGGAGGACATCGCCGAACGTCACGCCTCCGGCCAACCGGTCCTCGTCGGCACCGTCAGCGTGGAGAAGAGCGAGTACCTCTCGCGTCTGCTGGCGAAGAAGGGCATCAAGCACGAGGTCCTCAACGCGAAGAACCATGCGCGAGAGGCGGAGATCGTCGCCCGCGCCGGTCGCCACGGCGCAGTGACGGTCGCCACCAACATGGCCGGTCGCGGCACCGACATCATGCTCGGCGGCAACGCCGAGTTCCTGGCCGTCTCGGAGATGAAGGCGAAGGGACTCGATCCCGTGGAGACGCCCGACGAGTACGAGGCCGCGTGGGAGGAGGTCTACGCCGGCGTCAAGGAGAAGGTGCAGGAGGAGGCCGATCGCGTCGTCGAGGCCGGCGGTCTGTACGTCCTGGGCACCGAGCGACACGAGTCGCGGCGCATCGACAACCAGCTGCGCGGTCGATCCGGACGTCAGGGAGACCCGGGCGAGAGCCGCTTTTACCTGTCCCTCACGGACGATCTCATGCGTCTGTTCCAGTCGGGCGCGGCCGAAGCGATCCTGGCGCGCACGAACTTCCCCGACGACGTCGCGATCGAGTCGTCGATGGTGTCCCGTGCCATCAAGAGCGCGCAGGCGCAGGTCGAGGCCCGCAACGCCGAGATCCGCAAGAACGTCCTGAAATACGACGATGTCCTCAACCGTCAGCGCGAGGCGATCTACGCCGACCGTCGTCACATGCTCGAGGGGGATGATCTCTCGGAGCGCATCGAGCACTTCCTCGAGGACACCATCGGCGCGATCATCGACCAGCACACCGGCTCCGGGCACAACGAGAGCTGGGACTTCGACGCGATGTGGGCGGAGCTCGGCACCCTGTATCCCGTCGGCGTGACGATCGACGAGGTCGTCGCCGAGAGCGGGAGCAAGGGTCGCGTGACCCCCGAGGTCCTGAAGCGGGAGCTGCTCTCGGACGCGAAGATCGCGTACCGCAACCGCGAGGAGAAGCTGGGTGCGCCGGCGATGCGCGAGCTCGAGCGCCGGGTCGTCCTGCAGGTGCTGGATCGCCGGTGGCGCGACCACCTCTACGAGATGGATTACCTCAAGGACGGCATCGGTCTGCGCGCCATGGCTCAGCGCGATCCGCTGATCGAGTACCAGCGCGAGGGCTACCAGATGTTCCAGTCGATGATGGACCAGATCAAGGAGGAGTCCGTCGGCTTCCTCTTCAACCTCGAGGTCGAGGTCCGTCAGACCGAGGGCGGCGACATCGAGGCGAAGGGACTCGCTGTCCCCGAGATCGACGCGCAGAAGCTGCAGTACACCGCTCCGAACGACGCCGGTGAGGTCGAGGTCCGCAATGAGCGCGGACAGGTCCAGCAGGCGGCGACGAGCAAGGCACGTCAGCGCGAGGCCGAGCAGGAAGCCCCCGCGGACGCCCCGCGCGGCGCGTTCGGC
Organism: Microbacterium sp. NPDC080005; assembly: GCF_040702445.1. NCBI lineage: Bacteria > Bacillati > Actinomycetota > Actinomycetes > Micrococcales > Microbacteriaceae > Microbacterium > Microbacterium sp. NPDC080005. The sequence goes on from NZ_JBFBLD010000001.1 coordinate 228,386, forward strand.
CAGCAGGTCCAGGCTCCGGCAGAGGCCGGCAACCGCGCTCAGCGGCGGGCATCCGGCAAGAAGAAGTGATCGCGGGCCGACGGGGCGGTGCGGGCCACAGACCCGCCATTGGCCCCGTCGGGTCCCCGATATCCTGAGGCGATGACCCCGCGCACCCTCGACCAGTCATCCAAGCTCAAGGACGTCCTCTACGAGATCCGCGGGGCAGCCCTGGTCGAGGCCGACCGGCTGCAGGATGAGGGTCACACGATCCTCAAGCTCAACACCGGCAACCCCGCGATCTTCGGGTTCGAGGCCCCGTTCCAGATCGTGCGGGACATGATCGAGGCCGTGCCGCAGGCCCACGGCTACTCCGATTCCCGCGGGATCATGTCCGCTCGGCGGGCGATCGTCTCGCGCTACGAGGAGGAGCCGGGGTTCCCGAAGTTCGATCCCGACGACGTGTACCTCGGCAACGGCGTGTCCGAGCTCATCACGATGACGATGCAGGCGCTGCTCGATGAGGGCGACGAGGTCCTCATCCCCGCACCGGACTATCCGCTGTGGACGGCCATGACGAGTCTCGCCGGCGGCACGCCCGTGCACTACCTCGCCGACAGCGAGAACGGGTGGCAGCCGGATCTCGAGGACATCCGGGCCAAGGTCACACCCCGCACCAAGGCGATCGTCGTCATCAACCCGAACAACCCGACCGGCGCCGTCTACACGCGCGAGGTGCTGCAGGGGATCGTCGAGATCGCTCGGGAGAACGAGCTGCTGCTGCTCTCGGACGAGATCTACGACCGCATCCTCTTCGACGATGCGCAGCACATCCCCCTCGCGACGCTCGCGCCGGACCTGCTCTGCCTCACCTACAACGGTCTCTCCAAGACGTATCGTGTCGCCGGCTACCGCTCCGGATGGATGGTCATCACGGGCCCGAAGAAGCATGCGGCGGGCTTCCTCGAGGGCATTCAGCTGCTGGCCTCGACCCGGCTGTGTCCCAACGTGCCCGCGCAGTTCGCCGTCCAGGCCGCCCTCTCCGGGGTCCAGTCGATCGACGCGCTGATCGCGCCGACGGGGCGCCTGCATGAGCAGCGGGATGCCGCCTGGGCGGGACTCACCGCGATCCCCGGGGTCACGTGCGCGAAGCCGCAGGGCGCCCTCTACGCCTTCCCGCGGCTCGACCCCGAGGTCTACGACATCCACGACGACGCCAAGTTCGTCTACGACTTCCTCGTCGCCGAACACGTGCTGCTGGTGCAGGGGACCGGCTTCAACTGGCCGACGCCGGATCACATCCGCATCGTCACGCTGCCCGAGGCCCGCGTGCTGACCGAGGCGATCGAGCGCCTGGGGAACTTCCTGGCGTCCTACAAGCAGTAACGGGCGCGACGGTCAGAGGAGGGCGAGGGACGTCGCGCGCCAGCGCCCGTCCCAACCCTCGAGCCGCATCGCGACGGCGCGTGTCCGGATCGGTCCGCCGACCACGACGACGGCTTCGAGGACGCCGTCCGAGGGTGCGCAGGTCCGATCCGTGAGGATGCGGTGCGCCGGCCGGACGGCGGCGACACCCCGTGCGCTGCGTGCCCGAGCCGACAGATTGGCACGCGTCACGAGGGCGCGATACGCGTCCTCGCCGAGCCACCTCGCGAGTTGGTCGACGTCGCGGACCCCCGCCAGCACCTCGAGGACTCCGATCGTGAGGTTCTTCACGAGCGGCAGCGGGTCCGGCAGGTCGCTCGACGGGGTGCGCTGCGGGGCGAAGTACTCGGCGACCTCGAGCGCGCTCCCCGAACGCGGTATGCGGCTGTCTTCGGTAACGGTGAGGGCCATGTCGGTTCCTCTCGGGCGACAGGTGTCTGCGGGTCGATGAATGCCACGAGTACAACACAGGCGGTCGAGGGGGTGCATGAGAATACTCCAACCTGTGGACAAAGGCGGTGCGTCGTCCCGGCGGTCGTCTACTGTCGCCCTCGTGCGCTGGGACCGATTCTTCGAAGATCTCGAAGACCAACTGGACTCCGAATGGGAGGCCGAGCGCGCCGCCCTGGACACCGAGGCCGAGCGGCTGCGGCTCGCACGTCTGTCGCTGTTCGAGCGCCTGCACGCCCTCGTCGTGGCCGCGGAGAAGGCGGTCGTCGTGGACCTCGTCGGCGGCGTCACGGCGACCGGGGCGCTGGTGGCCGTGGGGCCCGATTGGCTGGCCGTCGAGGACGGCGGTGCGCGGGGCGCGCTCATCGTCCCGCTGTCAGCGGTCGCGGCACTCGGAACGACGCACGCCGACCTCCTCCGCAGCGCGCGCGGCAGCACGCCGGGGCGACTGCGTGAACGCATGACGATGGGCTTCCTGCTGCGCGATCTCGCGCGCCGTCGCGTGCCGGTCACACTCCACGCGACCGACGGGCGGGAGTATGGCGGCACCATCGACCGTGCGGCGTCGGACCATTTGGACCTGGCGCTGCACGAGGTCGGTTCACCCCGACGTGCCGACCTCGTGACCGGTCACCGGATCATCCCGCTGTCGGCGGTCGCGCATGTCCGGCTGGACTCGCCCGCCGCGCTCGGGTGAAGGCTCGAAGGGGCGGGCGTCGTCACTCGCCGCCGCGGCGGCCACGCCCCCAGAGCTCGGGGAAGCTCGCGGCGTTCGACTCCCGCCAGAGGGCGTGAAGGCGGGCGTCCTCGGCCTGGTCGTCCAGGTAGTCCTCCACGCTCGCCGCCTCGATGCGCCACGCGGCCGGCGTGCCCAGCCGTGCCCCGCGCAGCCGTCCCTCGAGGGTGAGCGCCACGACCTCGTCGACCTCCAGCTGCAGCATCTCCGCGACCTGGGCGGGCGTGAGCATACGCAGCGAGGAAGCATCGGGCATGAGGCCATTATGCGGCCGCGTGAAGGCGGCGGTCCGCGCATCGCCGGGTTGTGGATAATCGTCATCGCGGTGGCTTGCTCTCGGTCACGATGACGTCATGACCACTCCCGACACCGTCCGCCCGGCGCCCCGCGCCTTCTGGGCCGACGCGCGGTTCCTCCTCGGCATCGCGTTGATCATCGCGTCCGTCGCGGGCGTCTGGCTCGTCGTCGCCTCGGCACGGCAGACAGCGCCGGTCTTCGTCGCCGCCCGCACGATCGTCCCGGGTCAGACCGTGACAGCCGAGGACCTCCGTGTCGTCGACGTCGCCCTGGGCTCTGCCGGGGAGGCGTACGTGTCGCCCGCGTCGCTCGAACCCGGGGTCATCGCCACCCGGACGATCCCGGAGGGGGAGCTCGTCCCGCACGCGGCCGTCGACGAGGCGGATGCCGCGACGACGACGAGCGTGGTGATCCGACCGGCGGGCGACGTCTCGGCGGCGGTCGCCGCCGGATCGGTCGTCGAGGTCTGGTCGGCGCCGGCGGAGGCGGACGGCGAGGTCGGCGAGCCCCGCATCCTCGTGCCATCGGCGACCGTGGTGACGGTCGCCCGAGACGACGCGGTCGTCTCGGGGACGGACGTGTCACTCGAGCTCGTCATCCCCCGCGCCGACGTCCCGGCGACACTCGCCGCGCTCGCGGACGACTCCCTGTTGTCGGTCGTCCCGGTCACCGGGGAGGCGCCGTGAGGGTCGTCGTCGCCGCCGACGGCCCGCAGGCGGACGCCCTGGCGAGGGAACTGCGGAGCGAGGAAGCCGAGGTCCGCGCCGTCGTGCCGTCGGGCGCGCCGGCCGCCGCCGCGCACGACGCCATGGCTGCGCCGGAGGCGGCCGAACTGCTTGCCGAACTGTCCCGCGCAGACGTCCTCGTCGTCGAGGCGCGAGCGGCGACCCTGACCGCCGAGCTCGTTGCGGCATGCGACCGGATGTCGGTCCGGATCGTGCCGCTGTGCGGACGCGGCGCCGACCGCCGTCTCGCCGCGGCGCTCGGACTGCCGGCCCACGAACGAGACGCACCGGCTGCCGAGCTCCTCGCGAGTCCGCGGCCCTCGGCGCCCGCCGTCGCCACCCGCGGGCGCGTCATCGCGGTCTGGGGACCCCACGGTTCGCCGGGACGCACGACCATCGCCGTGGAAGTCGCGTGCGCGCTGTCACGCCCCGAGCGCCGGGTGGCGCTCGTCGACGCGGACGCCCACGCCCCCTCCCTCGCCCTCGCGACGGGGCTCGCCGACGAGGGCCCCGGTTTCGCCGCTGCATGCCGTCAGGCGGAGCGCGGCGTCCTGACCGTCGCCGAACTCAGCCGCATCTCCTCGACGTTGGCGGACGTGGATGTCCTCACGGGTCTCAACCGGCCGGGGCGCTGGCCGGAGCTCTCGCACGCGCGGGTCGGCGCGGCGTTGGACGTGTGTCGCGAATGGGCGGACGAGGTCGTCGTCGACACCGCGGCATCCCTCGAGCGGGACGAGGAGATCGTCAGCGATCTCATCGACGGGCCGCGCCGGAATGCGGCCACGCTCGCGGCGGTCGAGGCGGCCGACCTCGTCCTCGCGGTCGTCGCCGCCGACCCGGTCGGGGTCTCCCGGTTCGTGCGCGGTTGGCCGGATCTGCGGGCCGCCGCGGGGGCGGCCCCCGTCCAGGTGGTGGTCAACAAGATCCGCGCCGGTGCCCTCGGCGTCGACGCCCGAGGGCAGGTGCGGCGCACGCTCGAGCGGTACCTCGGCGTCACGGACGTCTCCTTCGTGCCGTGGGATCCGCGGGGGACGGATGCCGCGTTGCTCGCCGCCCGTCCGATCGCCCATGTCGCACCGCGCTCGGCGGTGCCGACCGCGGTGCGACGCCTCGTCGCCGAGACCCTCACGGCGCGGGAGCCTGCGACGACGGCCACGCGGCAATCGCTGCGGCGATTGGCCCGGAGCGCCTGACCCGGGGGAGCGCCCCGGCGGAGGATCTAGGGTGGAGGCGTGTCCACCCTCAGCGACCTCGTCTACGCCCAAGGCCGTTCCACCGCAGAGGACGTGGAATGGCTCCACCGCCTCGCCGGCGATGGTCAGCTCCTCGCCGACCTGGCCTTCGCGGACATCGTCATCTGGGTGCCGACACCGGACGATTCGTTCATCGCCGTCGCCCACACCCGGCCGAGCGGCGCAGCGACCCTCTTCTACCGCGACATCGTCGGCGACGCCGTCCGCCCGCAGTGGCGCACCCAGGTCAAGGACGCCTTCACGCAGGTGCGCGTTGTCGATTCCTCCTCGCCGGACTGGTTCGAGGAGACCCCGACGCGCGTGCGTGCCGTCCCCATCGTGCGCGAGCGCGGGGCGGAGGGACGCGAGACGCGCGTCATCGGTGTCCTGACCCGGCACACGAACCTCGGCGAGGCCCGCACCCCGTCGCGACAGCAGATCACCTTCAACGACTGTGCCGACGACCTCTTCGGGATGATCGCCTCGGCGGACTTCCCCGACCTGACAGCGCCCACCTCGCCGCGCCGAGGCGCACCCCGGGCGTCGGACGGCCTGATCCGGCTCGACGTGGACGGGATCACGACGTTCGCAAGCCCCAACGCGCTCTCCGCCTTCAACAGGCTCGGCTTCGACGACGAGCTCGAGGGCGAATCGCTCATGGAGGTGGCGACCACGATCATGCCGGCCTCCCGCCAGTTCGACGAGTCGCTGCCCATCGTCATGGCGGGGCGTGCGCCCTGGCGCGCCGACGTCGAGGCGCGCGGGGTCACCGTGTCGCTGCGGACCATCCCGCTGCGGGAGAACGGGACGCGCATCGGCGCGATCGTGCTGTGTCGCGACGTGAGCGAGATCCGGCACCAGGAGCAGGAGCTCATCACAAAGGACGCGACGATCCGCGAGATCCACCACCGCGTCAAGAACAACCTGCAGACCGTCGCCTCGCTGCTGCGCATCCAGGCCCGTCGCACCCATTCGGACGAGGGGCGGGATGCGCTCACGCAGGCCATGCGTCGCGTGAGCGCGATCGCCGTCGTCCACGACACGCTGTCGGAAGGCCTCACGCAGAGCGTCGACTTCGACGACGTCTTCGAACGTGTCCTCAAGCTCGTCGCCGAGGTGGCGGCCGCGCCCAACACCCGAGCCCGCACGGTCAAGCGCGGCACCTTCGGAACGCTCCCGAGCGAGTATGCGACCCCGCTCGCGCTGGCGCTCACGGAACTCGTGACCAACGCGGTCGAGCACGGGTTGGCCGACAAGGAGGGCGAGGTCGAGATCATCGCCGAGCGTGACGAGGACCGCCTCGCCGTGCGCGTCCGCGACACGGGTGTCGGTCTTCCCGAGGGTCAGGTCGGGCGGGGCCTCGGCACGCAGATCGTGCGGACGCTCATCCAGGGCGAGTTGAGCGGGACGATCGACTGGCACACGCTGGTGGGCAGTGGCACCGAGGTCACCATCGAGATCCCGATGCGCTACATCGAGCGAGCGCGGGCCTGAGGCCCGCGCTCGGCGATCTCAGGACGCGCGGCGGGCGCGTGCGGCGCGACGCTTGAGAGCGCGGCGCTCGTCCTCGGAGAGACCACCCCAGACGCCCGAGTCCTGACCGGTCTCGAGGGCGTACTGCAGGCAGAGTTCGGTGACGGTGCACCGGGCGCAGACGGACTTCGCCTTCTCGATCTGGTCGACGGCGGGCCCGGTGTTCCCCACGGGGAAGAACAGTTCGGGGTCGACGGTCAGGCAGGCGGCTTTGTCGCGCCAATCCATAGCGGTGCTCCTTGTGGGGGATCGGAAGTCGGGATGCGACGCCGGGCGACGTCGACTAACCTGAGTGGTGTGCGAGCTGTTGCTCGCCCCACGCCGCTGTGGGAGCACACTTGCCCGTCAATATTCCCATGCTCGGGCATGTGAATCAAGGGTTATGTGAATCACGGGTTAACGGAGTATTTCGGCGCCTCGCCGTGTCCGGCGCCCAGGAGGAGCAGTGAACGTGCCCACCACGCGAGTCGAGCGGATCGCGGCCGGATGGCTGGCCCTCGAGGCGGTCGGCGTCCTGGCCCTCGCAGCCTGGGAACTGGTCGCCCTCGTCCGCGGCGACAGTGAGAGTGTGCCCAGCTCGCTCGCCCTCCTCGCACTGACCGTCATCGGCGCGGCCGCGGTGACGGGCTTCGCGGTCGCTGTGTGGCGGGGTGGCTCGTGGGGACGCTCCGGCGGTGTGGTGGTGCAGCTGCTCGTGCTGTCGATCGCGCTCGGAACGCTGACGGGCGAGGGCGCTGACGCGCGGCTGGCTGCGGCGATCGCGGTGCCCGCCGTCGTGGGCCTGGTGCTCATGATCGCCGCCGCGCGGGCAGCGGGTGCCCGCGCGAGGGCCGCGACGGACGGCGCCTGATCAGACTCCGAGGAGGGTCCGGACCCGCGCCACGTGGCCGGTGGCCTTGACGTTGTAGAGGGCGTGGGCGATCGTGCCGTCCCCATCGATCACGAAGGTCGATCGGATGACTCCCTCGACGACCTTGCCGTAGTTCATCTTCTCGCCCCACGCGCCGTAGGCCTCGTGGACGGCGTGGTCAGGATCGCTCAGCAGGGCGTAGGGGAGGGCGTCGCGCTCGCGGAACTCGCGGAGCTTCGCCGGCTCGTCCCGTGAGATGCCCACCACCGTGTAGCCAGCCTCCTGCAGAGGCGTGACGCTGTCGCGGAAGTCGCAGGCCTCGGTCGTGCAACCGGGCGTCATGGCGGCGGGGTAGAAGAAGGCGATGAGGCCTCCGCCGCGGAAGTCGCTCAGGGAGACGGTCTGACCGTCCTGATCGACGAGGGTGAAGTCGGGGGCGGAGTCTCCGGGGTTCAGTCGCGGCATCCGCTCATTTTAATCGGTCGCTCAGGTGGCGAAGGTGGCGAGGAGTCGCTGCAGGGAGTCGAGTCGCGCGGGCCCGCGTTCGCCCAGTCGGCCCTCCGCGACAGCCTCGATGATCGCGCAGTCGGGCGCGTCGGGCAGGTGCGTGCAGCCGCGCGGGCACTCCTCGGCGATCGCTGCCAAGTCGGTGTAGGCACGGAGGATGTTCGCCGGGTCGACATGGCCGAGCCCGAAGGACCGCACCCCGGGGGTGTCGATGACCCACCCGCGGCCGTCGTCGCCCACGTAGCGCAGGGAGACGGCGGAGCTCGAGGTGTGTCGACCGCGACCGGTGACTTCGTTGACGTGACCCGTCGCGCGGGCGGCGTCGGGAACGAGGGCGTTGACGAGGGTCGACTTGCCGACGCCGGAGTGTCCGACGAAGACGGTGGCGTGCCCCGCCAGACGCGCGCCGATCTCGCCCACCGGCATCCGCTCCCGCCCGCTCGTGAAGACCTCGAGGTCGTCGAGGCCCTCGAAGTGCGCCAGGAAGGAGGCCGGGTCCGCGAGGTCGGTCTTGGTGACCACCAGCAGGGGGCGCATGCCGGCGTCCAGCGCGGCGATGAGGTAGCGATCGACGAGGCGGGGGCGCGGCTCGGGATCGGCAGCAGCGACGACGATCAGGAGCTGATCGGCGTTGGCGACGATGACCCGCTCGACCTGGTCGGTGTCGTCCGCGCTGCGGCGCAGGAGGGACGTGCGCTCCTCGATGCCCACGATGCGCGCGAGTGTTCCCTCGTCGCCCGAGGTGTCTCCGACGACGCGGGCACGGTCACCGTTGACGATCGGCTGCTTGCGGAGCTCTCGAGCCCGCGTAGCGACGATCTGACGCTCGTGCGGACCGTCCTCGTCCACGAGGACGGTGTAGCGGCCGCGGTCCACTCCGAGGACCCGGGCGATCTGCGCATCCGCGTGAGCGGGGCGGCGCTTGGTCCGCGGCCGGTTGGCCTTGGGGTTCGGTCGGACGCGGATGTCGGCCTCGTCGTAGTCGAGGTCGTCGTCATCGCCGTCGTCGAGCCAGCTCACGCGAGCATGTCCGCCCACAGCTGGGGGAACTCCGGCATGGTCTTCGCCGTCGTCCCGATGTCGTCCACGACCACGCCGGGCACCCGGAGGCCGATGACGGCGCCCGCGGTCGCCATCCGGTGGTCGTGGTGCGCCCGCCACACACCGCCGTGGAGCGGGCGAGGGACGACGTGGATGCCGTCCTCCTGCTCCTCGGCCTCGCCGCCGAGAGCCCGGAGGTTGTCCACCAGGGCTGCGATCCGGTCGGTCTCGTGCCCCCGGATGTGCCCGATGCCGTGGAACGTCGTGGGGGCGTCGGCGAACGCCGCCAGTGCGAACAGGGTGGGCGTGAGCTCGCTCGCTGCGGACAGGTCGAGGTCCACACCCGAGAGGCGATCGCCGGCGGTCACCGTGAGCGCCCCCGCGCGCCGGGAGACGTGCGCCCCCATGACTGCAAGGATGTCGGCGAGCAGTGCACCAGGCTGCGTCGAATGCGCGGGCCACCCGGGGACGGTCACCGAGCCGCCCGTCAGGATGGCGGCGGCCAGGAACGGCGCGGCGTTGGAGAGGTCCGGCTCGATGGCGATGTCCTTGCCGCGGACAGGACCTGCCGGGACGAGCCACTCGTTGGGGGTCGGGTGCTCGACGTGCACTCCGCGGCGGGCGAGGGCCTCGACGGTCATCTCGATGTGGGGGAGGCTCGGAAGGCGCTCGCCGTCATGGATGAGCCGGAGCCCCACGTCGAAGCGTGCCGCCGCAAGGAGGAGCCCCGACACGAACTGGCTGGACTGACTGGCGTCGATCGTGACCTCGCCCCCGCGGAGGTGTCCGTGTCCTCGCACATCGAAAGGGAGCGCCCAACTGCCGGCATCGTCGATGTCGGCGCCGATCTCCCGCAGCGCGTGGATCATCGCGCCCATGGGCCGGTGCATCGCCGTCGGATGCGCCGTGACGTGCACATCGCCGACCGCGAGCCCCGCGATCGGAGAGATGAACCGCATCACGGTCCCGGCCTGTCCGCAGTCGATCGTGGTGTCGCCGGAGAAGCTCGCCGGCGGTATCACCTCGAGGTCCGGGCCGAACGGCGAGTCCCCGGCGATGGGGTCGATCGTGACACCGAGGGCACGGAGGGCGTCGATCATACGGGCGGAGTCGTCCGAGTGCAGCGCACCGCTGAGCAGGCTCGGTCCGTCGGCGATCGCGGCGAGCACGAGCTCGCGGTTCGTGAGCGACTTGGATCCGGGCACCGTCACGCGCGCCTGGACCGGCTCGACGGAGGTCGGTGCCGGCCAGCCCGCTGCGTACGCACCGTCGGCGGGGGAAGGGGGAGGGGGCGCGTCGCTCATCGCTCCCAGCCTACTGAACGGGGTGACGTCATCCGAGAAACGGGGAATAGGTGCGGCCCGCTCCCGGTTGGCCCCATTGTCGACACCGTGCACGCCAGGGGAGAGGAGCGCGATGATCGCCACGACTGACGCGCCCATGCTCGCAGAATGGGCGGACGTAGACTGGCCTGTGATGAACGAGCAGGCGGTCGACGACCCGCGAACCCAGTTCGAGGAGCAGGCGCTCCCCTTCATGGACCAGCTGTACGCTGCGGCCATGCGGATGACCCGCAATCCCGCCGACGCGTCGGACCTCGTCCAGGAGACCTTCGTCAAGGCGTTCGCGGCATGGGCGTCGTTCACGCAGGGCACGAATCTGAAGGCGTGGCTGTACCGCATCCTCACGAACACGTACATCAACACGTATCGAAAGAAGCAGCGAGAGCCCTACCAGGGAACGATCGACGACCTGGAGGACTGGCAGCTCGGCGGCGCCGAATCGACCACGGCGTCGTCCGCCCGATCGGCCGAGGCCGAGGCGATCGATCACATGCCGGCATCCGTCGTGAAGGACGCGCTGCAGTCCCTCCCGGAGGACTTCCGACTCGCCGTCTACCTCGCGGACGTCGAAGGATTCGCGTATCAGGAGATCGCGGACATCATGAAAACCCCCATCGGCACGGTCATGAGCCGTCTGCACCGTGGCAGACGACAGCTCCGCGACCTGCTGTCCGAGTATGCGAAAGAGCGCGGCATCGAGGTGCCGGCGACGAGGAGTGTGAAATGACCGACTGCGGTTGCGACAAGGCCCGTCAGGATCTCGAGGAGTACCTGCGCAACGAGATCTGCCACACGCGCCATTCGGACATCACCGAGCATCTGGAGAACTGCGCGGCGTGCCGCGACGAGGCGCTCGTGGCGACCACGCTGACGGCGGTCGTCGCGCGGGCGTGCAAGGAGGCGGCTCCGGAGGACCTGCGCGATCAGGTGCTCACGCGTCTGCGTGCGGAGCAGGCGACCCACCACTGACCCGCGGTCAGACCTGTACGCGAAAGGCCCCGCCGGAGCGGGGCCTTTCGCGTACACGGAGGACTCAGACGCTCAGTGCCTTCTCCATGATCGCGGCGTGCTCGCGGGCGTGGACCTTCGGTGATCCGGTCGCCGTGGACGCGGCCGAGGCGCGCGAGATCCGCTTGATGGTGCGGCCATGGAGGTGCTTGACGACCTCGAGCGCGATGAACGGCCACGCGCCCTGGTTCTCGGGCTCCTCCTGGACCCAGAACAGCTCCGCGTTCGGGTAGCTGTCGAGCACCGCGTTGAGCTGGTCGATCGGCGCCGGATAGTACTGCTCGAGGCGGACGAGCGCGACCTTCTCGTTCGGGTTCTTCTCGAGTTCGGCGGCGAGGTCCCAGTGGATCTTGCCTGCGTGGAGCAGGACGCGGGTCACGGCGTTGCGGTCGAGGTTCCGACCGTCGTCGATGACCGGCTCGAACCGGCCGTCGAGGAAGTCCTCGACGGTGCTCGTCGCGTTCCGCAGTCGCAGCATGGCCTTCGGGGTGAAGACGACGAGCGGCCGACGCGGCCGGGCGTAGGCCTGGCGCCGCAGCAGGTGGAAGTAGGACGCCGGCGTCGACGGGCGCGCGACGGTCATGTTGTCCTGCGCGCACATCTGCAGGTACCGCTCGATGCGAGCCGACGAGTGATCGGGTCCCTGACCCTCGTACCCGTGGGGGAGCAGCAGTACGACACTCGACTGCTGACCCCACTTCTGCTCGGCCGAGGAGATGAACTCGTCGATCACCGACTGCGCTCCGTTGGCGAAGTCGCCGAACTGGGCCTCCCACAGCGTGAGGGTGTCGGCTCGCTCGACCGAGTAGCCGTACTCGAACGCCATCGCCGCGTACTCGCTCAGGAGCGAGTCGTAGACATAGAACCGGCCCTGGTTGTCGCCGAGGTTCGCCAGGGGCAGCCATTCCTGACCGTTCGCACGGTCGTGCATGACGGCGTGGCGCGTGACGAACGTGCCGCGCCGGACGTCCTGTCCGGCCAGTCGCACGTTCGAGCCCTCGACGAGGAGCGAGCCGAACGCGAGCAGCTCGCCGAAGCCCCAGTCGATCTTGCCGTTGCGGCTCATGTCGTGCCGCTTCTCCAGCAGCTGCTGCAGCTTGGTGTGGACCGTGAAGCCCTCGGGCTTGTTGAGGAACGCGTCCCCGATGCGCTCGATGACATCGCGGGCGACACCGGTGCTCTCAGGCTCACCCACCGCGGTCTCCGCGGGTTCGTCGGAGGCGACGACCGGCGAGGTGCCGGTCTGGGCGGCGTGGGTCTCCGCGAAGGCGATCTCGAGGCGGTTCTGGAAGTCCTGCTTGGCCTTCTCGTACTCCTCCTCGGTGATGTCGCCTCGGCCGACGAGCGCCTCCGTGTAGAGCTTGCGAACCGACCGCTTCGCCTCGATGAGGTTCGTCATCAGGGGCTGCGTCATCGAGGGGTCGTCTCCCTCGTTGTGCCCGCGGCGGCGGTAGCAGACGAGGTCGATCACGACGTCGCGGTTGAACTCCTGCCGGTAGCGGAAGGCGAGCTCCGCGACATGGACGACGGCCTCGGGGTCGTCGCCGTTCACATGGAAGATCGGCGCCTGGATGGTCTTGGCGACATCCGTCGCGTAGATCGAGGTGCGGGCGTCGAGGGGCAGGGTCGTGAAGCCGACCTGGTTGTTGACCACGACGTGGACCGTGCCGCCGGTGCGGTAGCCACGCAGACGCGACATCTGCAGCGTCTCCATCACGACACCCTGGCCGGCGAAGGCCGCGTCACCATGGACGAGGATCGGCAGCCAGGAGAAGGATCCGATGGGGAGGCGGTCCTGCTTGGCGCGGACGATTCCCTCGAGGACTCCGTCGACGGTCTCGAGGTGCGAGGGGTTCGCGGCGAGGTAGACGGGGAGCTCCTCGCCGCCGTCGGCGACGAACGTGCCCTGCGTGCCCAGGTGATACTTGACGTCGCCCGAACCGCTCTTCGAGCCCACGGCGACAGAGCCCTCGAACTCGCGGAAGATCTGGCTGTAGGTCTTGCCGGCGACGTTCGTGAGGACGTTCAGGCGACCGCGGTGCGCCATGGCGATCGCGGCGCCGTCGAGGCCCTCGGCGGCGGCACCCTGCAGGATCTGGTCGAGGAGCGGAACGAGGGATTCGCCGCCCTCCAGGCTGAACCGCTTCTGACCGACGAACTTCGTCTGCAGGAACGTCTCGAACGCCTCGGCCTCGTTCAGCTTGCCGAGAACGCGCAGCTGTTCGTCGTGTCCGGGCTTCTGGTACTTGACCTCGAGATTGTCCTGGAACCACTTGCGCTGGGTCGGGTCCTGGATGTGCATGTACTCGACACCGAGGGTGCGGCAGTAGGAGTCGCGCAGGATGCCGAGGATGTCGCGCAGCTTCATCGTGCGCTTGCCGCCGAAGCCGTTCGTGACGAACTCGCGGTCGAGGTCCCAGAAGGTGAGGCCGTGATTCTCGATCTCGAGGTCGGGGTGCGTGCGCTGCACGTACTCGAGGGGATCGATGTCGGCCATCATGTGGCCGCGGACGCGGTAGGAGTTGATCAGCTCCTGCACCCGCGCCGTCTTGTCGACGCGCTCGGCGATGTCGACCTTGATGTCGCTCGACCAGCGGATGGGGGAGTACGGGATGCGGAGGGCCGCGAAGATGTCGTCGTAGAAACCCTCCTGACCGATCAGGAGCTGGTGCACGATCTTCAGGAACTCACCCGAGCCCGCACCCTGGATCACGCGGTGGTCGTACGTGCTCGTGAGCGTGATCGTCTTGCCGATGCCGAGCTCGCCGAGCGTCTTCTCACTGGCGCCCTGGAACTCGGCGGGGTAGTCGAGGGCGCCGGCGCCGATGATGCAGCCCTGCCCCTTCATCAGGCGGGGGACGGAGTGCACCGTGCCGATGCCGCCCGGGTTGGTCAGCGAGACCGTGGTCCCCTGGAAGTCCGCTGCGGTCAGCTTGTTCTTGCGGGCGCGCTGAACGAGGTCCTCGTAGGCGGTGAGGTACTCGCCGAAGGTCAGCGTCTCGGCCTGCTTGATGCTGGGGACCATCAGGGCGCGGGTGCCGTCGGGCTTGGGGAGGTCGATCGCGATGCCGAGGTTGATGTGCGCGGGCGCGACGACCGAGGGCTTGCCGTCGACCTCGGCGTAGTACACGTTCTGCGTCGGGAAGGCCTTGAGAGCCTGGATGAGGGCCCATCCGATGATGTGGGTGAAGCTGACCTTGCCCCCGCGCGTGCGGGACATGTGGTTGTTGATGACGATGCGGTTGTCGATCATCAGCTTGGCCGGGATCGTCCGGACGCTCGTCGCGGTCGGGACGGTCAGCGACTCGTCCATGTTGGCGGCGAGGGTCTTGGGCAGACCGCGCAGCGGGGTGACGGTGTCCTCGAGGACGGCCTTGTCGCCGGCGGGTGCCGCCTTCGGTGCTTCGGCCGGGATCGGCTGAGGCGCCGCAGGGCGCGCGGTCGTGCGGGCCACGGGCTGGGCGCCGGTCGCCGCGGCGCGGGACTCGGCTGCCGCGGGAGCAGATGCGGCGGGAGCAGGTGCGGCGGGAGCCGGTGGTGCAGATGCGGCGGAAGCCGGTGCGGCCTCCGCCGTCGGGGCGCCGGAGGAGCCCTCGGGCGTGTACGCCTCGAGGATCGGCCACCACTCCTTGTCCACTGAGTTCTTGTCGCGGGTGTACTGCTCGTACAGCTCTGCGACGAGCCATTCATTGGCTCCGAACTCCCCGTCGCTCGTAGTTCCCACGCCGGTCACCTGACTGGACACGGATCCGCCTGCTTTCGTCGTCGACGTTCGAAATGTGCGGTGCCCGCGCGGCCTCGCGCACAGACATCAAGGGTATCCCAGGTTCTGCCGCGCCCGACCCGCGCAGCCCGACCGGCGCAGGGGGTCGACGGTCGCCTAGCGTTGGGGTATGCACTTCTCCGGTGAGCGACCCGCAGGCGATCTGACGTACTCCGACGTGTTCCTCGTGCCCCGACGGTCGGACGTGACCAGCCGCCTCGACGTCGACCTGTCGCCGGGGGACGGGACGACCGCCACCATCCCCATCGTGGCCTCCAACATGAACTCCGTCACAGGGCCGCGGATGGCGGCGACGCTCGCCCGTCGCGGTGGTCTGGCGGTGCTGCCCCAGGACATGCCTCTGCAGGACGTGGATGCCGGCATCCGCTGGGTGAAGGACCAGCCTGTGCGCTGGGACACTCCGCTCGTCCTGACGCCCGACGCGCTGGTCGCAGAGGCCGCCGCTCTCCTGCCACCGGCCGCAGGGCACGGGATCGTGGTCGCGACGCCGTCGCAGCACGGCACGAGCGGACCGCAGGTGCACGTCGACGACATCCTCGGCATCGTGCCGGCCGAACGCCTCGGCACCGCCCTGCCCGACGCGCGGCTCGGAGACCTCGTGCGCGGACGTGCGGCATCCATCGACGCGGACGACGTGGACTCCGCCCGCGCGGCGTTCGACCTTCTGGTCGCGGCGAATGCCGACATCGTCACCGTCCTGCAGCACGGCCATCTCGTCGGCACGCTCTCGCAGCGCACGGCGTTGCGCTCCTCCCTCTACCGCCCCGCCGTCGACGCCGACGGGCGGCTCATCGTCGCTGCGGCGGTGGGCATCAACGGCGACGTCGCCGCGAAGGCGCGGGCTCTCGCGGCGGCGGGTGTCGACGCGCTCGTCGTCGACACCGCGCACGGGCATCAGGAGAGCATGATCCGCGCGCTGCGCGCCGTGCAGGCGGAGGGTCTCGATCTGCCCATCGTCGCCGGCAACGTCGTCACCGCCGAGGGCGTGCGCGATCTCGTCGAGGCGGGGGCGACCATCCTCAAAGTCGGCGTGGGCCCGGGCGCCATGTGCACGACGCGCATGATGACCGCCGTCGGCCGCCCGCAGTTCTCCGCGGTGCTGGAGACCGCCGAGGCCGCCGCCGCCGCAGGCGCGCACGTGTGGGCCGACGGCGGCGTCCGCTACCCGCGGGATGTCGCGCTCGCCCTGGCGGCGGGTGCGGCATCCGTCATGATCGGCTCGTGGTTCGCGGGCACGATCGAGGCGCCCGGCGATCTGCGGGTCGATGCGGAGGGGCGCGTCTTCAAGGAGTCGTGGGGCATGGCGTCGACGAAGGCGGTCCAGGGGCGGTTCGGCCGGCTCGACCCCTTCGAGCGTGCACGCAAGGAGCTGTTCGCGGAGGGCATCTCGTCCTCGCGCATCTACCTCGACCCCCTGCGCCCGAGCGTGGAGGACCTGCTCGACATGATCACGTCGGGCGTCCGCTCCTCGTTCACGTACGCGGGAGCCGCGACGGTCGCGGACTTCCACGAGCGTGCCACCGTCGGCTTCCAGTCGGCCGCCGGGTACGAGGAGGGCAAGGCCCTGCCGGTCAGCTGGTGACTCGCGCGCCCGCCGTGACGGGTGTGCCGTAGAATCGTCCGCACAATGGACGACCCTCCCAGTAGACCCTCGCCCCACCGACCCTGCTCCCCGATGATCGGGGGTGACGTGTGATGGACTACGTCATGTTGGGCGTGGGGCTGCTCCTGACCGTGGGAACCGGTCTGTTCGTCGCGAGCGAGTTCGCCCTGGTGAACCTCGACCGAGCCGACCTCGAGTCCCGCCGTGCCGCGGGCGAGAGTCGGCTGTCGCTGACGATCAACGCTCTCCGGATCACGTCGACGCACCTGTCGAGCGCTCAGCTTGGCATCACGCTGACGACTCTCCTCACCGGTTACACGATGGAACCGGCGCTGTCGAACCTCCTGAGCCCGGTCCTCGCACTCTGGGGAGTGCCGGAAGCGGCATCCCGACCCATCGCGACCGTCGTGGCGATCACGGTCGCGACGATCTTCTCGATGATCATCGGCGAGCTCGTCCCGAAGAACTTCGCGCTGGCCGTCCCGCGTCAGACCGCCAAGCTCGTGATGGGCTTCCAAACGGTCTTCACGACCGTCTTCCGACCCGCCATCTCGCTGCTCAACGGCAGCGCGAACGCCGTGCTGCGGGCGATGGGGGTCGAGCCCAAGGAAGAGCTGTCGGGCGCGCGCACGGCCGAGGAGCTCTCGAGCCTCGTGCGCCGCTCCGCGAGCGCCGGCGTCCTCGAGGAGGACACCGCCTCGCTGCTGGATCGCACGCTGACGTTCTCGCGTCTCACGACCGCTGACGTCATGACCCCGCGCCCGAGCGTCCACGCCGTCGCCGCCGACGACAGCGTCGAAGAGGTGGTCCAGCTCGCCCGACGCACCGGCCACAGCCGGTTCCCCGTCTACGGCGAGTCGATGGACGACATCACGGGCATCGTCCACCTCAAGCAGGCCGTGTCGGTGCCGCGCGAGCGTCGCGCGGACGTCCCGGCTGCGGCGATCGCCGAGGAGCCGCTCCGTGTTCCGGAAGCCGTCCACCTCGACGGGCTGATGTCGGAGCTGCGTTCGCGCGGCTACCAGATGGCGATCGTCGTCGACGAGTACGGCGGGACGGCCGGCGTCGTCACGCTCGAGGATCTCGTCGAGGAGATCGTGGGCGAGGTGCTCGACGAGCACGACCGCAGCCGCGCCGGCGTCGTCCGCGCGAAGGGCTCGATCATCTTCCCCGGCGACCTCCGTCCCGACGAGGTGCTCGACCGCACCGGCATCCGGGTCCCGGAGGGCGACGTCTACGACACGGTCGGCGGGTTCATCATGGCCACGCTCGAGCGCATCCCCGCGGTCGGGGACGAGATCACCCTCGAGGACGGGACCATCACCGTGCAGCGGATGGACGGCCGTCGTGTCGACCGCGTCAAGTTCGTCCCCGCGCCCGTGCCGGTCGGCGCCGAGACCGAAGGGGGTGGTCGTCGATGAGCGACTGGGCCGGAATCGCCTGGCTGGTCGTGCTGCTGATCGCCAACGCCTTCTTCGTCGGCGCGGAGTTCGCCGTCATCTCGGCGCGACGCTCGCAGATCGAGCCCCTGGCCGAGAAGGGCTCCCGTTCGGCGAAGACCGCGCTGTGGGCCATGGAGCATGCGACGCTCATGCTGGCGACATGCCAGCTCGGCATCACGATCTGCTCGCTGCTCATCCTCAACGTGTCGGAGCCGGCCATCCACCACCTGCTGGCGGTGCCGCTCGAGGCGATCGGCCTGCCCTACGCCGTGGTGGACGTCACCGGCTTCGTGATCGCTCTGCTGCTCGTCTCGTACCTGCACGTGGTGTTCGGTGAGATGGTGCCGAAGAACCTGGCGTTCTCGCTCCCGGACCGCGCGGTCCTGCTGCTCGCGCCCCCGCTGGTCTTCGTCTCCCGCGTCTTCCACCCGATCATCGTCGCGCTCAACTGGATCGCGAACCACGTGGTCCGGCTGTTCCGCGTCGAGCCGAAGGACGAGGCGGCCTCGACCTTCACGCTCGACGAGGTCGCCACGATCGTCAATCAGTCGCGTATCGAGGGTGTCCTCGACGACGCCTCCGGTGCCGTGGCGATGGCGGTCGAGTTCACCGACAAGAAGGCGAAGGATGTCGCGGTCCCGCTCTCCGAGCTCGTGACCCTGCCCGAGACCACGACACCCGACGAGATCGAGCGGGCCGTCGCCCGTCACGGCTTCTCGCGGTACGTGATCGTCGACGACGAGGGGATGCCGCTCGGCTACGTCCACCTGAAGGACGTGCTGCGCGCCGCGGAAGGGGCGGATGCCGACGCCACCGTCGAGCTCCCGATCAAGCCGAAGCGCATCCATCACATGATCCCGATCGGCGAGACCACCGACCTCGAGGACGCCCTCGCGCTCATGCGCCGGTCGAGCCGCCACCTCGCACAGGTGCGCGACTCGGCGGGGGAGACGACCGCGGTCCTGTTCCTCGAGGACATCATCGAGGAGCTCGTCGGCGAGGTGCACGACGCCACTCGCCGGCTGTGAGGCCTCGCAGGGCGTCGTCGGTGGCCGGTCTCAGTGCCGGCGGGCGCGGAGGTACTGCGGCGGCCACAGCGCCGCTGCCTCCGCGTCGCCGAGCTCGTCGGCCGCGTGCAGGGCGAAGCGCGGGTCGCGGAGCCAGCCGCGTCCGATCATGACGGCGTCGGCGAGACCGTCCTGCAGGACCGCCTCGGCCTGCGGGCCGTCGAGGATCTCGCCGACCGCCGTGACCAGCAGGCCGGTGCGCTCGCGGACGGTCGCGGCGAACGGCACCTGGTAGCCCGGGCCGGTGGTGATCCGCTGGTGTGCGACCAGGCCGCCGGTGGAGATGTCGATCACGCGTGCGCCGCGTTCGCCGACCCAGGCGGCGACCGTCGCGGTCTCCTCGACGCCCCAGCCGCCCTCGGCCCAGTCGGTCGCCGAGAAGCGGACGGCGAGCACCCGGTCGGGTGCGGCGTCGCGGACGGCGGTCACGACGCGCAGCAGGAGCCGTGCACGGTTCTCGAGCGATCCGCCGTACTCGTCGGTGCGCTCGTTCGACAGGGGTGAGAGGAACTGGTGCAGCAGGTAGCCGTGCGCGGCGTGGACCTCCAGCAGGTCGAACCCGGCCTCGTCGGCGCGGCGGGCAGCCTGGGCGAAGGCGTCCACGAGGGACTCGATGTCGTCGGCACTCATCGCGACCGGCTGCGCATACCCGTCGAACGCGATGGCGGAGGGGGCCACCGTCGTCCAGCCGCCGTCGGCGGCGGCGACGGTGCCGCGCTCCGCGTCCCAGGGGCGGTGCGTCGACGCCTTGCGGCCCGCGTGCGCGAGCTGCACGCCGGCGAGGGCGCCGCGGTCGTGGATCGCCGCGACGATCGGGGTCCAGGCATCCCGCTGCGCGTCGTTCCACAGCCCGGTGTCCTGGGGCGAGATCCTGCCCTCGGGGGTGACCGCCGACGCTTCGGCGATGACGACCCCGGCACCACCGGCTGCGAACTGCGCGAGGTGCACGTGGTGCCAGTCGTTCGGCACGCCCTCGACCGCCGAGTACTGGCACATGGGCGACACCCAGAGGCGGTTGCGCGCGGTCGCACCGGTCAGCTCGAGGGGGCGGAACAGCAGGGTCATGAGTGGACTCCGTCGCAGTAGGGTGGGCGCCATGGCGGCGCAGGGATGGACGAGGGCGGACACGGCCGAGGTCGTCTCCGAGCCAACGGCGGACGATGACAAGTATTCCCGCGGCGTCGTCGGCATGCGCACGGGGTCGACCGCGTTCCCGGGCGCGGCGGTTCTCGGGGTCGACGCGGCGTGGCGGTGCGGTGTCGGGATGGTGCGGTACCTCGGACCGGAGCGCGCCGCGGACCTGGTCCTCGCCCGCCGCCCCGAGACGGTGACCGCCGACGGCCGTGTGCAGGCCTGGGTCATCGGGTCGGGGACGGATGCCGCGCACCGCTCGGCACGCGAGCGCGCCGCCCTCGCCGCCGTCCTCAGCGGAGACGTCCCCGTCATCGTGGACGCGGGCGCCCTCGACCTCGCCGGCGAGGCCTCGGCCCCGGTCGTGGCGACGCCTCACGGACGCGAGCACCAGCGGCTGCGCCGGATGCTCGGGCTCGATCCGGACACGGACGACGCCTCCGAGACCGCGCGGGCCCTCGGCGGCGTGGTCGTCCGGAAAGGGGCGACGACGGTGATCGCCGCGCCGGACTCCCCGCCGATCCAGATCACCGCGCCGACCTCCTGGCTGGCGACCGCGGGGACCGGCGACGTCCTGGCCGGCACAGTCGGTGCCGTGATCGCGGGTGTCATCGGTCGAGGCGCGTCGCCGGGTGACCTCGCCGCGTTGCAGCGGGCCGCGGCATCCGCTGTCTGGCTGCACGGGCACGCGGCGGCGCTCGCCGTCGCCGCCCACCGCGGCGGACCCATCGCCGCGCTCGACGTGGCGGAGCATCTGCCGCACGCCGTCGCCGATGCACTGCGCGGCTGAACCGCGTCACGACCCGCGCGGGCACGCCCGTAGGCTGGGCGCGTGACGAATCGCGTGCTGCTCTGGGCCGCGTTCGCGCTCGTCCACCTGGGTGTGGGGCTGCTCGGCTTCGTCCTGCCGAACGAGCCGATGGGCGATGTCTACCGCGTCTACGAGCCGTGGTCGCGCGCCGTCTTCTCGGGTGGGGGAGTCGTCGGGGTGACCCAGGACTGGGTCTACCCGCACCTCGCGCTGCTGCCCATGCTCCTCGCGCATCTGCCGGGCGCCCTGGTCGGCGACTACACCGTCGGCTGGGCGGTCCTCGTGACCCTCATCGACGCGGTCGCGTTCGCCGTGCTCATCGGCCGCGTGCGCTCCCGGGGCCGGGTCGCCGCGGCGGTGTTCTGGCTCGCCGCGATCGTCTGCCTCGGACCCGTCGGGATGTACCGGATCGACGCGATCTCGGTTCCGCTCGCGATCCTCGGATGCCTGTGGCTGGTGCGCCGGCCGGGGACCGCCGCCGCCCTCCTCGCCGCGGCGACGTGGATCAAGGTATGGCCGGCGGCGCTCCTGGCGGCGGCGGTCGTCGCCGTCCGCCGTCGTGCAACGGTGATCGCCGCCGCGGCTCTCGTGAGCGTCGCGGTGCTGGGCGCCGTGGTCGCCGCCGGTGGTGCGGACCACGCGCTCGGATTCGTCACCGGGCAGACGGGGCGCGGGCTGCAGGTGGAGGCACCCGTGAGTGCCCCCTACGTCTGGGGTGCGCTGCTCGGATCCGACGGAGCCGCGGTCTACTACGACCTGGGGCTCCTGACGTTCCAGGTCACGGGACCTCACGTCGACCTGGTCATCGCCGCGATGACGCCCCTGCTCGCCGCGTCGGCCGCCGCCGTGCTCCTGATCGGGGTCTGGCGGCTGCGCCGCGGCGCGCCGTTCGTGCGGCTGTTCCCGGTCCTTTCGCTCGCGCTCGTGCTCGTGCTCATCGTGGTCAACAAGGTGGGATCTCCGCAGTTCCACACGTGGCTGTTCGCCCCCGTCGTGCTCGGGCTCGTGATCGACCGTCGTCGGTGGACGGTCCCTGGGGTGCTCGTGCTGATCGCTGCGGCGCTGACGCAACTCGTCTACCCCGTGCTCTACGGCGGCATCGTCACGCCGGCCTTCCCGGCCGTGGCGGTCCTCACGCTCCGCAACCTTGTTCTCGTCGCGCTCGTCGTGTGGATGGTCGTCAGACTCGTGCGACTGCCGGCATCCGTCGTCGCAGCCGTCCCCCTCACCCACTGATCCGGAGGTCCTTCCATGCTCGTCGCCTTCTCCGTCGCCCCGTCCGGGAACGGCAATGCGGATGGTTCCGTTCACGACGCCGTCGCGGCGGCCGTCGCGGTCGTCCGCGCCTCGGGCCTGCCGCACCGCACGACGAGCATGTTCACCGAGGTCGAGGGGGAGTGGGACGAGGTGATGGCCGTGGTCAAAGGTGCGGTCAACGCCGTGCAGCCCTTCGGCTCGCGGGTCTCGCTCGTCTTGAAAGCCGACATCCGCCCCGGCTACACGGGCGAGATCGACGGCAAGATCGCGCGGCTCGAGACCGCCATCGAATCGATTCGTGATGAGCGCGGGAGCGGGACTACGATCTCGGAGTGACCTCCGCCCCCATCCGTCCCCGCCGCGCCCTCCTCGCGCTCGCCGTCGGCAGCTTCGGCATCGGCATGACGGAGTTCGTCGTCATGGGGCTCCTCCCCGAGATCGCGCGCGAGCTCCTGCCGTCGACCTGGGCGACATCTCAGGAGGATGCGATCGCCCACGCGGGGTGGCTCATCACCCTCTACGCACTCGGGGTCGTGATCGGGGCGCCGACCATCGCGGCATCCGTCGCCAAGTATCCGCGTCACCGCGTCATGGTCCTCCTCGCCGGCGCGCTGACCTTGTTCAACGCGCTCACGCTCCTCCTCCCGACGTTCGAGCTCGTCGCGGCGTCGCGGCTGCTGGCGGGGCTTCCCCACGGTGCGTACTTCGGCATCGGCGCGCTCGTGGCCGCCGACGTCATGGGGCCGGGCAACCGGGCCAAGGGCGTGGCGTTCGTGCTGACGGGCCTCACGGTGGCGAACGTCGTCGGGGTGCCGCTGGGCACATTCCTCGGGCAGAACCTGGGCTGGAGATGGGCGTTCGTGCTCGTGGTCGCCATCTTCGGTGCCGCGACGGCCGCCATCGCCGTCACCGTTCCGCGCCGCGCCGGCGAGCCGTCCCGCACGCTCCGCGCGGAGCTCGGGGTCTTCCGGATCGGCCAGGTCTGGTTCGCGCTCGGGATCGGCGCCATCGGCTTCGGCGGATTCTTCGCGGCGTACACCTACGTGTCGCCGCTGGTCACCGAGGCGGCGGGGTCGCCGGCGTGGGTCGTCCCGATCGTGCTCGTGATCCTGGGGCTCGGGATGACGGCGGGCAACCTCGTGGGCGGGCACCTCGCCGACGTCGACCTCATCCGCGCGATGTTCGGCCTCCTGGGGCTGCTCGCGCTCTCGCAGCTGCTGCTGGCCCTGACCTCGGGCTGGATCGTCACGGTCGTCGTGTTCGTCTTCGTCGTGGCCTTCGCCGCGTCGGCCGTGAGCCCGACCATCCAGACGCGCCTGATGGATGTCGCGGGCGACAACCAGTCGATCGCGGCGGCCCTCAACCACTCCGCGCTCAACACCGGCAACGCGCTCGGTGCGGCCCTCGGAGGCGCCGTGATCGCGGCCGGCCTCGGCTTCACCGCGCCGGTGTGGGTCGGGTTCCTGCTCGCTCTCGCCGGACTCGGCGTCGCAGCCCTCAGCATCGCGTTGGAGCGGCGGAGCCTCGCCCGCACCCCCGTCCGCGCCTGACACGACCTCGGAGGCGGCGCAACCCCGTCGGCTGCGGCGTCCATGACTCGATAGCGTCGAGACATGTCCCGCAACTCGCGCCTGTTCGCCTGCACGCCTGCTGACGTCTTCGCCGTCCTCGAGGACGGCTGGCTGTTCCCCGCGTGGGTGGTCGGAGCGTCCCGGATGCGGGAGGTGGCGGACGCGTGGCCGGCCACGGGTTCGCACCTGCACCACTCGTTCGGTGTGTGGCCGGTGCTCATCGACGACTCGACCGAGGTCCTCGCCTACGATCCGCCCCGCCACATCCTGCTGCGGGCGAAGGGATGGCCGATGGGGGAGGCCCAGGTGGACATCCAGGTGAAGCCGCATCGCGACGGATGCATCGTGCGCATCCAGGAGGAGGCGGTGGCGGGACCGGGCAGTCTCATCCCGCGGCCCCTCCTCGACGTCGCGCTTCAGCTGCGCAACCACGAGACCCTCCACCGGCTGGCCTACCTCGCGGAGGGACGCGCTGTGCGGCCCACCGACGAGACCACCGCCGAGGACGAGGGCGTCCAGGAGTGAGCGACGTCGACGCGGTCGTCGTCGGGGCGGGGCCCAACGGCCTCGCCGCAGCCGTCACTCTCGCCCGGGCAGGCCTGGCCGTCCGCGTCTACGAGAAGGGCGCGACGATCGGCGGGGGCGCGCGCACCGCCCAGATGACTCTCGCGGGCTACCACCACGACGTCTGCTCCGCCGTGCATCCGCTCGCATTCGAGAGCCGGTTCTTCCGCGAGTTCGGACTCGGGCAGCGGGTCGACTTCGTCGTCCCCGACGCGTCCTTCGCGCATCCCCTCGACGGAGGCCGCGCGGCGGTCGCCTATCGCGACCTCGACCGCACCGCCGAAGGACTCGGTCGCGACGGGGACGCATACGCGCGATTGCTGCGCCCGCTGGTGGACCGCGCGTCCGGTGTCGCCGACTTCACGGGGCATCCGCTGCTGCGGGTGCCTCGGCATCCGCTCGCGGCCGCGTGGTTCGGTGCCCGGACGCTGGAGCAGGGGAGCCCGGCCTGGAACGCACGCTTCCGCGAGGAGGCCGCGCCCGCCATGCTCACGGGTGTCGCGGCGCACACCATCCTGCCGCTGCCGAGCCTCGCCGGTGCAGGGGCGGGGCTCGCCCTCACGACCTATGCGCACGCGCGCGGATGGCCGATCCCGGTCGGCGGCAGCCAGCGCATCGTCGACGCGATGGCCGACGATCTACGCGCCCACGGGGGTGAGATCGTGACCGATCACGAGGTGACCTCACTCGCCGAGCTGCCCACCTCCCGGGCCGTCCTGCTCGATGTCATCCCGCGCGCGTTCCTGCGGATCGCGGGGGACGCGGTCCCCGCCGGATACCGCAGCGCCCTCGAACGGTTCCGGTACGGCGGTGCGGTCGCGAAGGTGGACTTCGCGCTGTCGGGGCCGGTGCCCTGGGCGAACCCGGAGGTGGCGGCCGCCGGGACCGTGCACGTCGGCGGCACGCGTGCCGAGGTGGCGGCATCCGAGACCCTCATCTCCCGTGGCGGCCTGCCGGATGCGCCGTACGTCCTCGTCGCGCAGCCGTCGGGGTTCGATGCGTCGCGGGCGCCCGCGGGCCACCACACGCTGTGGACGTACACGCACGTGCCGTCGGGATCGACGGCGGATCGCGCCGAGGCGGTGATCGCCCAGATCGAACGATTCGCACCGGGCTTCCGCGACCTGATCCTCGCCGTGAACTCGCGCAACGCGGTCGAGGTCGAGGCGGAGAACCCGAACTACCCCGGCGGCGACATCGCGGCCGGCGCCCCCGCCCTCTGGCAGCTCCTGAAACGCCCCGTGGTGTCGCCCGAGCCATGGCGCACGCCCCTCGACGGCGTGTACCTCTGCTCCGCGTCGGTGAGCCCGGGGCCGGGCGTCCACGGTCTGGCCGGATGGCACGCCGCCCGGTCCGCGCTGCGGCACACCTTCGGGACCCGCATCGCACCCGACCTCTCCCCGCGCGTCTAGACCACTTCTCGACACGAATCAATCCCCTCCTCCACCGCCGCGTCGCGTTCCTAGCGTGCGCCGCAAGCGCTCGAGTGGGCGCTTCGCGTGAGGAGGCGCACATGGACATCACGACGCGGCGCAGGGTGACGGCGATCGGCGGCGCAGCGGCGACCGCGGCCCTGCTGGTGGGGTGCGCAGTCGGTACCGGCGGCCAGGGGGACGGCGGCGCCCAGTACGAGGCGGATGCCGAGCTCACCGGCGATCTGCAGGTCATGGGCTTCAGCGGTGTCGACGAGGTCGCGACGAGCCGGATGGAACTGGCGGAGCAGGAGCTCGGCGCGGACGTGGACGTCTCGCTCATCGAGGGCGAACTCGATCTGCAGCAGTTCCTCTCCGCTGTCGCCTCCGGCAAGCCGCCTGCCGTCGTCTACGCGAACCGCAACCAGATCGGGTCGCTCGCGGCCCGCGGCGCGATCGTCCCACTCGACTCCTGCATCGAGGGAGAGTCGATCGACACGTCGATGTACGTCCCCGCCGCGCTGGAACAGGTCACCTTCGACGGGTCGGTCTACGGCATCCCGGAGTTCAACTCGATCCAGATCACGATGGCGAACGCCGATCTGCTCGCGGATGCCGGGGTGGGCATCGACGCGGTGAACGGGTCGGACTGGGAGGCCATGTCCGCCGCCAACGACGCGCTCGCCTCCGCGTCGGGCGGGCGGCTGGAGGTCATCGGCGTCGACAGCAAACTGCCGGAGTTCCTGCCGTTGTGGGCCAAGTCGAACGGGGCGGACCTGATCTCCGAGGACGGGCGCACGGCACAGCTCGACGACCCCGCCGTCGTCGAAGCTCTCGAATGGGCGGTCTCGATCTACGACGCCCAGGGCGGCTTCAGCGACGTGAAGGCCTATCGCGACTCCGCGGACTTCTTCGGCGCGGGCAACCAGTTCGCCACCGGCGTCCTCGGCGCGATGCCGATGGAGCAGTGGTACGTCAACGTGCTCAACGACGTCTCGCCGGACGCCCCGCTCGCCTTCGACACGGTCCACACGCGCGACGGCGACACCGTCGCGTATGCGTCGGGTTCGGCATGGGCGATTCCCTCGGGAAGCCCCAACCCCGAGGCCGCCTGCCGGTGGGCGCGCGCGATGACATCCGTCGATGCGTGGGAGGCCGCCGCGAACGCCCGCCTGGAGCTGCGCGAGGCCGAGAGCAAGCCTTTCACCGGCATCCTGACCGGCAACGCCGAGGCCGACGCCATGATCCAGGGGATGGTGACCTCAGGCGGGGAGCCCTGGGACACCGCCGTCGACGCGATGTACGAGGCCAACGAGGCATCGTTCTCGCTGCCGGCCAACCCCGCCGACGCCGAGTTCACGACCGCGATGCAGGATGCCGTGAACAAGGTCCTGAACGGACAGGCCGAGCCGCAGGCGGCCCTCGCGCAGGCGCAGGAGGCCGCCCAGAAGGCACTCGACGACGCCTGGGCGGAGCTCGAGGAGCGCTGACATGTCCACCGTCGTGGCGGCGGACCGCACCCGGTCCCGTCGCCGCGCCGCCCGGCGCAACACCCGGTCGGCGCTGCTGTTCCTCTCGCCGTGGATCATCGGCTTCGGTGTCTTCACGGCGTGGCCGCTCATCTACAGCGCGTATCTCTCGTTCACCGACTACGACGTCATCAACGACCCGTCCTTCGTCGGGTGGGACAACTACGTCGAACTCTTCGCCGATCCGAAGATCGGGCTCGCGCTCGCCAACACGTTCACCTTCATGGTGATCCAGGTCCCGGCGTACGTCGTCGTCTCACTCGCCCTCGCGGTTCTCCTGAACAGTGCCGGGCGGTCGTCCGGGTTCTTCCGGACGATGGTGTTCCTGCCGAAGATGACGCCGCCGGTGGCCGTCGGCATCCTCTTCCTCCTCCTGTTCAACGGACAGAACGGACTCATCAACGCCGGTCTCGAAGGCGTCGGCGTCGACGGGCCGAGCTGGACCACCGACCCGGCGTGGGTGAAACCGGGCCTGGTGATCATGAGCCTCTGGACGGTGGGCTCGTCGGTCATCATCCTGCTCGCGGCGCTGCAGTCGGTACCCGAGGAGCTCTACGAGTCCGCGCGTCTCGACGGCGCCGGCCGCTGGCACCGGTTCCGACACGTGAGCCTGCCGATGATCAGCCCGGCGCTGTTCTTCATCATCGTGGTCAACACGATCGCCGGGCTCCAGACCTTCGACGAGGCCTACACCGCCTTCTTCGGCGCGGGGAACTCGACCTACAGCAACGACGCCGCGCTCTTCTACGTCATCTACCTGTTCCAGCAGGCCTTCCAATTCCTGAACATGGGATACGCCTCGGCCATGGCGTGGCTGCTCTTCGTCCTCATCCTCATCGTCACCGCCGTCCAGCTCGTCGTCTCGCGCCGGCTCGTCTACTACGAAGGCGGCGGACGATGACCGGTCTGATGTCGGGTCCGACGGGCGCCGCCGCGTCGGCGGAGGGGCGGGATCCGGCATCCGCGAAAGACCCCGTCGTCACGGCCACGCCGCAGCGCCGACGTCGGCCGAAGGTGTCGCGGATCGTGTCGATCGCGCTCCTCGTGGTCGTCACGATCGCCTTCGCGTACCCGTTCGTCTGGCTCGTGAGCGCGTCGTTCAAGCCACGCGGCGAGGTGTTCGACAACAAGCTCGTCCCCGACACGTTCACGCTCGAGAACTACGGCCAGGTCTGGCAGGAGGCGCCGCTGGCGCTCTGGCTCGTGAACACGCTCGTGGTGACGGTCCTGGCAGCGGTCACGGTGACGATCTCGAGTTCGATGGTCGCGTGGGGCTTCGCCTATTTCCGCTTCCGTGGTCGGAACGTCCTCTTCGGGCTGGTGCTCGCGTCGATGATGCTGCCCGGTGCGGTGACGATGATCCCGACGTTCCTCATCTGGAACTCGCTCGGGTTCGTCGGCACCCTCGTCCCGATGTGGGCGCAGAACCTGTTCGCGAGCGCGTTCTACGTCTTCCTGCTGCGGCAGTTCATCCTCACCCTGCCGCGCGAGCTGTTCGAGGCCGCGCGCGTGGACGGGGCGAGTCAGTGGGCGGTCTTCTGGCGCATCGCGGTGCCGCTGCTGCGGCCGACCCTCGCGGTCGTGCTCGTCTTCGAGGTGCAGGCGGCGTGGACCGACCTGATGCGCGGGCTCATCTACCTGCGCGACTCGTCGACGTTCACGATCCCGCGGGGGCTCAAGTCGCTCGTCGACGCCTTCGGCTTCGGCGGGGAGTGGCACTGGGAGATCATCGTGACGGCGAGCGTCATCGCGACGGTGCCGATGATCCTCGTGTTCTTCCTCGCGCAGAAGCAGATCATCCGCGGCATCAGCACGTCAGGGCTGAAGGGCTGAACGTCAGCTCTCGAGGAGGCGGCGCAGGTGCCGGCCGACGGGCTCGGTCTCGATGAGGAACCCGTCATGGCCGAAGTCGCTGTGCAGGACGACGGTGCCCTCGTCGATCGTGGTGCGGATGCCGCGGCTGATGCGGTGCTGCCCCTCCACCGGGAACAGCCGGTCGCTGTCGATGCCGAGCACGAGGGTGCGCGCCGTCACGCGGGCGAGCGCGTCCTCGACACCGCCTCGGCCCCGCCCGACGTCGTGGGAGTTCATCGCCTCGACGAGGCTCAGGTAGGAGTTCGCGTCGAAACGGCGGGTGAAGCGGTTGCCGTGGAAGTCGAGGTAGCTCTCGACGGCGTACCGGCCGCCCTCGCCGAACGGGCTCTTGTCGGACTGCCATGACCGCTGGAAGCGTTGATTGAGTTCGACCGGGGTGCGGTAGTTGAGCAGGGCCATGCGCCGCGCGAGCGACAGGCCGCGGTGCGGGCCGTCGCCGTCCGGCGCGTCGTAGTAGTGTCCACCGGCGAAGCGCGGGTCCATCTGGATGGCCGCCAGCTGCACGGAGTTGAGCGCGACCTGATCGGCTGTCGTCGTCGGCGGCGAGCACAGGACGGCGAGGCGCTCGACCCGCTCAGGGTGCGTGACCGCCCACTCCAGGGCGTGCATACCGCCCATGGAGCCGCCGACCACTCCCGCCCAGACGTCGATGCCGAGCGCGTCGGCCAGCATGACCTGCGCGGCGACCTGGTCGCGGATCGTGAGGAAGGGGAAGCGGGAGGCCCATTCGTAGCCGTCGGGAGCGATGCTGGCGGGCCCGGTCGACCCCTGGCATCCGCCCAGGATGTTCGGCGCCACGACGAACCACCGGTCCGTGTCGATCGCGGCTCCGGGACCCACGACGTCGCCCCACCAGCCCTCGGTCGCGTGCCCCGGGCCCGCCCCGCCGCGCACGTGGCTGTCGCCGGTGAGGGCGTGCAGGATCAGCACGGCGTTGTCGCGGGCAGGGGAGAGCTCGCCCCACGTCTCATAGGCGAGACGGATGCCGGGCAGGCTCGCGCCGCCCTCGGTGGCGAACGCGCCGAACTGTGCGAATCGGCGCTCGCCGACCGGGTCGCCGTCTCGCCACGCCCCGGTCGCGGGAGGGCGCCCCAGCAGCAGCCGCGCATCGGCCTCGGTCACGGGCGCCGAGGGCACCGTGTCCTCCGAGGTCTGCCAGTCCATGTCTCCATTGTCCCGGGTGGGTCGAGGACCTGGCGGAGTGTTACGGACGCACGACACCCCGCCGCGGGCGGACCCGGGCGGGGTGTCGGTCTCCTGAGGAGGGGAGGATCAGGCGCGCGCCGCCTCCGAGACGCGTCGCGCGGCGGCCAGGGCCTGCTCGAGGTCGGCCTTCAGGTCGTCGATGTTCTCGAGACCGACCGACAGGCGCACGAGACCCGGCGTGACACCGGAGGTGAGCTGCTGCTCCGGGGTCAGCTGCGAGTGCGTCGTGGATGCGGGGTGGATGACGAGCGAGCGCACGTCGCCGATGTTCGCCAGGTGGCTGAACAGGGTCAGTGCGTTGACGAACTCGCGGCCCGCGCCGACACCGCCCTTGAGTTCGAACGAGAGCACCGCGCCGACACCCTTCGGGGCGTAGCGGTTGGCCGCGGCGTACCACGGCGAGGTCGGGAGCCCCGAGTAGTTCACCGAGGCGACGTCGGGGTGGTTCTCGAGCCACTCGGCGATCTCCTGCGCGTTCTGCACGTGACGCTCGATGCGCAGCGACAGCGTCTCGACGCCCTGGATGAGGTTCCACGCGCTCTGCGGCGAGATCGCCGAGCCCAGGTCGCGCAGCAGCTGCACGCGCGCCTTGATGATGTAGGCGAGGGCGTCGCCGACGGCGGCGGTGTAGACCGCGCCGTGGTACGACTCGTCGGGCGTCGTCAGCCCGGGGAAGCGCTCGGAGTGCTCGGACCACGGGAACGAACCGCCGTCGATGATCGCGCCGCCGATGGTCGTGCCGTGGCCGCCGAGGAACTTCGTCACCGAGTGGACGACGATGTCGGCGCCGTGCTCGAAGGGACGGATGAGGTAGGGCGTCGCGATCGTGTTGTCGACGATGAGCGGCACACCGGCCTCGTGGGCGACGTCGGCGACGGTGCGGATGTCGAGGACGTTGATCTTCGGGTTGCCGATCGTCTCGGCGAAGAACAGCTTCGTGTTCGGGCGGACCGCGCGGCGCCACTCCTCGACGTCGTCCTGGTTCTCGACGAACGTCGTCTCGATGCCGAGCTTGGCGAGCGTGTACTTGAAGAGGTTGTAGGTGCCGCCGTAGATCGAGCTCGACGAGACGATGTGGTCACCGGCCTGCGCGATGTTGAGGACGGCGAACGTCTCGGCCGCCTGACCCGAGGCGACGAGGAGGGCGCCGGTGCCGCCCTCGAGGCCCGCGAGGCGCTGCTCCAGGACATCCTGCGTGGGGTTCTGAATGCGCGTGTAGATGTTGCCGAACTCCGCCAGTGCGAAGAGGTTCGCGGCGTGGTCGGCGCTGTCGAAGACGTACGACGTCGTCTGGTAGATGGGGGTGGCGCGGGCCTTGGTGACCGGGTCCGGAGCGGCGCCGGTGTGGATCTGCTTGGTCTCGAAGCGCCAGTTCTCGGGTGCGGACATGACGGGCTCCCTGCGTGAGTGGACGGTGGGTGTGACGGCCCGTGGGACGGATGCCGCGGGCTCGACACCGACGTTACGAGCCGTCCTCCGCCGGGACAACGGATCGGACACGCGACGTAACCTGGCGTGCTCCCGGCCTCCGCGGGAGTGGCTAGCGTGGACGACATGGCGAATCGACGTGCAGTGGTGACCGGAGCGAGCTCGGGGATCGGCGAGGCGGTCGTGCGCGACCTCCGCGCGAGGGGCTGGGACGTCGTGGGTGTCGCCCGCCGTGCGGCGCGATTGGAGGCCCTCGACGCCGAGGTCGGGTCGCGCTCGTACGCCGCCGACCTCACGAGCGAGGCGGACGTCGCCGCTCTCGCGGCGCACCTCGCCGACACAGGCCCTGTTCACGCCCTCGTCCACGTCGCGGGCGGAGCGCGCGGCACACAGCGGGTCGAGGACGGCGATGCGGCCGACTGGCGGTGGATGTTCGAGGCGAACGTCCTGTCGGCGCAGCTGCTCACGGCGGCGCTGCTGCCGCTCCTGCGCCGTGCCGCCGAAGCCGACGGACACGCCGACACGGTCTACGTCACCTCGACCGCTGCGCAGACCGCCTACCCCGGTGGAGCGGGGTACAACGCGGCGAAGGCGGGGGAGTCGATGCTCGTCCACGCGCTCCGACTCGAGCTGAACGGCGAGCCGATCCGCGTCGTCGAGATCGCCCCCGGGATGGTGCAGACCGAGGAGTTCTCCCTCAACCGCCTCGGCGGTGACCGCGCCGCAGCGGAGAAGGTCTACGACGGAGTCGAGGAACCGCTGACCGCGGCCGACGTCGCCGACGTCATCGGCTACGCCCTGGGCGCGCCGGGCCACGTGAACCTCGACCTCGTCACGATGCGTCCGGTCGCCCAATCGGCGCAGCACCTGCTGGCGCGCGGGCGGCTGCGCCCCCGCAGCGACATCGACTGACCGGATTCAGCCGGACGGCGGGGCGTCGGCGAAAGCGACGCGCGGCACGAAGACCAGCAGCACCGCGGCGAGGAATCCGCCTGCCGCGCAGATCGCCCACACGGTGAGGTAGCCGCCGAGCGAGCTCGCGGTCTGCCCGGCGACACTCCCCGCCCCCGCGGCGAGCACCACGCCGAAGACCGCGGACGAGAACGCGCCGCCGATCGTCTTCGTGGTGTTGGTCATCCCCGATGCCTCGCCGGTCTTGCCGAAAGGCGCGGCTGCCGCAGCGGCGGCGGGCATGGCGCCGACGAGGGCGCCGCATCCGATGCCGGCGATCGACAGGTTTAGCAGCACCTGCCAGACCTCGAGGTGGAACGGCAGGAACAGGGCGTAGCCGACACCCACGAGAGCGGCGGCGACGATGAGAGCGAGCCGGGGACTGATGCGACGTGACGTGACAGCGAACAGCACGGCTCCGACGATGAGCGACACGAGGTAGATCCCGATGACGTAGGAGCGTTCCGTCGCATCCAGGCCGAGCCCGTATCCGAGCGACGGATCGGTCCCGGCGTACGTCGAGAGGGGCCCCTGCGCGCCGAGCAGGCTGATGCCGATGAGGAACGCCGTCGCCTGCACGGGCCACATGTCGGGGCGCGCGAGGACCCGTACGTCGATCACCGGGAAGGCGTGACCCCGCTCATGGCGGACGAACCAGACGAGGACACCCACGCCGATCACGCCGAGCGCGGCGACCAGCAGCCAGGCGACGCCGCCCAGTCGCAGCTCGCCGATCAGCCGCATCCATGCGAGAGCGCCCGTCACCAGCAGCAGCCCCCAGGCGAGCAGGACGACGCCCCACGTGTCGAGGCGGCGCTCGCCGCTGGGGGTCGACTCGGGCACGAAGAGCCAGATGACGACCGCGATGAGCGACACCGCGATCGCGGGCACCATGAGCGTGAGGGCCAGATCGCCCGTCGCCGCGTAGATCCGGCCCGCCGCCAGCGCCCCCATGATCGCCCCGGCCTCGAGGCCGACGACCAGCAGACCGGCCGCGCGGCGGGTCATCGACACCCCGCGGTTCTGCTGCCGGCCGCGTTCGAAGATGAGCGCGATCTCGAGCGGCAGCCAGACGACGTAGAACCCCTGCAGCGACCAGAACAGCAGGAAGGTCCAGAACGAGTCGGCGAAGACGAGCCCCCACGAGGCGAGGGCGGTGAGGATGGCGGCGACGAGCAGGATCCGCTTGTGGCCGAACATGTCGCCGAGCTTCGC
The DNA here is from genome assembly GCF_040702445.1 of Microbacterium sp. NPDC080005. Classification (NCBI taxonomy): domain Bacteria; kingdom Bacillati; phylum Actinomycetota; class Actinomycetes; order Micrococcales; family Microbacteriaceae; genus Microbacterium; species Microbacterium sp. NPDC080005. The sequence continues at coordinate 262,358 of NZ_JBFBLD010000001.1, forward strand.
GAGGATCGGGACGACGAGGGCGCTCAGCAGCAGCTGACCCGCCTCGAACCAGTTCACGTCGGCGTCGCGGATCCCCAGCTGGATCACGATGTCGCTGAAGAGGGGCACGTAGAACCCCTGCAGGATGCCGCTGACGATCTCGACGAGGATGAACCACCCGATGAGACCGGCGGTGATCCCCCACGCGGAGGAACGCAGCGCCGAGGAACGCAGGGTCGAGGAGCGCGCGGAGCCGGTCACGAGCGTGAGCCTAGCGCTGCGTCGGCCCGCGCCGGGGAAGCGGCCGCCCGCACGCCGTAGTCTTGAGGATCCATGGACGAAGGGATGCCGGTGGCCGCCGAACGCGAGACGTTGACCTGGGATGATTTCGGCGGGGCGACCCGCGATCTGGCGCGATCGATCATCGCCGACGGGTTCGCTCCCGACATCGTCGTCGCGATCGCCCGCGGGGGCCTGCTGCCCGCCGGCGCGATCGCCTATGGGCTCGGCGTGAAGAGCTGCGGCGCCCTCAACGTGGAGTTCTACACGGGCATCGGCACCGTGCTCGACGCGCCGACCCTGCTGCCACCCGACCTCGACCTGGGTGCGCTGCCGGGCAAGCGCGTCCTGGTGGTCGACGACGTGGCCGACAGCGGCCGCACTCTCGCCCTCGCCGTCAAGATGCTCGGCGAGGCCGGTGCCGACGTCCGATCGGTGTGCATCTACACGAAGCCCGGATCGATCGCGATGCCCGACTACTCGTGGCGTGAGACCAATCTGTGGATCGACTTCCCGTGGTCGTTCCGGGGGACCGTGGTCCAGGAGGACCAGGGGCTCCCCGCCGGCGCATGAGCGGGCGCTCGCTCGAGGACCTGGCCGCCGACGGTCTGATCGACCCGGGGTGGGCGAGGGCGCTCGCCCCCGTCGCCTCCGAGATCGCCGCGCTCGGCGAACGCCTGCGCGCCGACGACCGCGGCTACCTCCCCGAGGGGCGCCATGTCCTCCGCGCCTTCGCGCAGCCGCTGTCTCAGGTCCGGGTGCTCATGGTCGGGCAGGATCCGTACCCGACCCCGGGGCATCCGATCGGGCTGTCGTTCGCGGTCGAGCGTCATGTCCGGCCGCTGCCGCGCAGCCTCGGCAACATCTACGCCGAGCTCTCCGCCGACCTCGGCGTCCCGCCGGCGTCCCACGGCGACCTGTCGGCGTGGACGGAGCAGGGCGTCATGCTCCTCAACCGCGTACTCACCGTCGCACCCGGCCACGCGGGCTCGCATCGCGGCTGGGGCTGGGAACGCGTCACGGAGCACGCGATCCGCACGCTGGCAGCCCGACCCGATCCGCTCGTGGCGGTGCTGTGGGGCAAGGATGCCGCCGGCCTCGCGCCGTTGCTCGGAGAGACGCCGCGGGTCGAGTCCGCTCATCCGTCCCCGCTGTCGGCGAGGCGGGGCTTCTTCGGCTCGCGGCCCTTCTCACGCGTGAACGCTCTCCTCGAGGCGCAAGGGGCGGCCCCGGTCGACTGGCGGCTGCCCGGCTGACCTGCACGAGACCCGTATGCTGGCCGCATGCTGGAGGACGAGTACGAGCGCGACCGCCGTCGCCTTCCGCGTCACCTCCGCCGTCGTCCGGAGCCCGAGCGTCAGTTCACATTCGAGCTGCGCCCCGCGGTGCGCACCGACATGCCGGACGTCCGCGAGATCTACAACTACTACGTCACCAACTCCGTCGTGACCTTCGACGAGAAGCGGTGGACGCACAAGCAGTGGGTGGAGAAGTTCGACCACCTCACGAAACTGGGGCTGCCGTTCCTCGTCGCCGTCTCACCGGGCGGACAGATCCTCGGCTACGGCCTCGTGTCGCCGTGGACCGGGAAGAGCGGCTTCCGATACACCGTCGAGAACTCCATTTATCTGGGTCAGGCGGCGACAGGCAAAGGACTCGGCCGCGCGCTGCTGGAGGCCCTCATCGCCGCGTGCGAGGACAAGGGCATCCGCGAGATGGTCGCCGTCATCAGCGACAAGGGAGCCGAGGCGTCGCTCGCGCTGCATGAGCGTCTCGGCTTCGTCGAAGTCGGCCGGATGGGGAAGGTCGGCTTCAAGTTCGGCCGGTCCCTCGGCACGATCTACCTGCAGAAGCACCTGAACCCGAAGAAGAAGGAATCGATCCTCTCGCGCATCCGCGCGCGGTGAGTCAGGTCGCCGGGACGCTCTCGCCGTCGGTCCGCACCCGCTCGATGAGCTCACGCCAGGGTCCCGCGGCGTCGCTCTCCCCGAGCGATGCGCGGCGGTCGCAGGAGCTGCCGGCGACGGCCACCTCCCACGAGAACCGGTCGGCCCCGGGGGCGGATGCCGCAGGCTGCTCCCACGGGCACGCCTCGATCAGCGGCATCCAGTCGCCGGCGTCCTGATCCGCGATCTCGACACGCCACGCACGACGGAGTCCCGCGAAGCCGCCGCTGCGCACGACGACGATCGTCAGCGGTTCAGCGGGCTGGCTCATCCTCCACGACTCCGACGCTCGCCCACGCGGTGCGGACGGCGACGGCCTCCTCCGAATCCTCACCGTACTCCCGCGCGGCGGTGTCGGCGGTGGCCGCCGCGAACTGCGCGAAGGTGGCGGCGGGGGGAAGCGCCCCCGAGGTCAGCGTCAGGTACCAGACGCGGCCCGCGCGCTCCCAGGCGTAGCCGCCGAGAGCCGTCGCGACCAGGTGGAACGCCTTGTTCGGGATGCCGGAGTTGATGTGCACGCCGCCGTTGTCGCCGGAGGTCTCCACGAAGTCGCGCATGTGGGAGGGCTGCGGGTCCTTGCCGAGCACGTCGTCGTCGTAGGCCGTGCCCGGGGCGGCGAGCGAGCGCAGCGCCGAACCCGTGACGGCCTCGGTGAAGATCTCGGAGCCGACGAGCCAGCTGGCGACGTCCGCCGTCTGGCCGCGGTGGTGCTGGTCGGTGAGCGCCCCGAAGACGTCGGCGATCGACTCGTTGAGCGCACCGGACTGTCCCGAGTAGTCGAGGCCGCCGGCGCTCTCGATGACCCCGTGCCCCAGCTCGTGGGCGATGACGCTCAGCGAGCGGGTGAAGCCCGCGAACACCTCGCCGTCGCCGTCGCCGAAGACCATGCGCTCGCCGTCCCAGAACGCGTTGTCGTACGCCCGGCCGTAGTGCACGGTGGCCGCGAGCGAGCCGCTGCGGCCGTCGAGACCGACCCGCTCGAAGGCCTCCCACAGGAAGGTGAAGGTCGCGCCGAGCCCGTCGTAGGCCTCGTCGACCGCGGTGTCGCCGGTCGGCGCGGCGCCCTCGGCACGGGCGGGTGTGCCGGGCAGCTCCTCGCGGCCCTGCGCGTCGGAGATCAGCCGGTCGGGGTCGGGTGCCGCCGACACGACGAGGGCGTCGCCGTCGACGGACAGATCGAGGTGCGCGCGCATCGGCGCATAGGCGCGCGGGACGGCGAGGGTCGCGCGGGCGGCGGCGACGGCGTGCGGGAATCGTTCGGCCGGAGCGGCCGCGAGACGGGCGAGCAGGTACGGCGGGACGATGGCGTGCATGCGGCCACGCTAGTCGCCGGCGCCGACACCGGGGCCGCGTGTCAGCGGTCGCGGCGCTCGATGACGGGGATCGAGGCCAGCAGTCGACGGGTGTAGGCGACCTGCGGGTCGAGGAGGACCTTCTCGGTCGGGCCCTCTTCGACGACTCGACCGTCCGTCATGACGACGACGTCGTCACAGAGGTTCTGCACGACGCCGATGTCGTGCGACACCATCACCAGCGTCAGTCCGTCCCGCCGTCGCAGCTCTCGGATCAGGTCCAGGATCTGCGCACGGACGGTCACGTCGAGGGCCGACAGCGGTTCGTCGCCGACGAGGACCTCGGGGCGGTGGACGAGGGCGCGGGCGAGAGCGATGCGCTGCCTCTGCCCGCCGGAGAACTCGTGCGGGAACCGCTCCGCGGCGTCAGAGGGCAGCCCCACGTCGTCGAGCACCTCTCGCACACGCGCGCGGTGGTCGCCGGGGAGCTCGAGCGCTGCCAGGGGCTCGCCGACGATGCGGCCGACACTCATCCGGGGGTCGAGCGAGCCGTACGGGTCCTGGAAGACGACGCCGGTGCGCCGCCGCAGCCAGTGCAGGGAGCGGGCGCGTGCGCTGCCCACGACGGGGCGTCCGTCGAACTCGACCGTTCCCGAGGTCGCGACGTCGAGGCCCAGCAGCAGGCGGACGAGCGTCGACTTGCCCGAACCCGACTCGCCGATGATCCCCAGGGCGCTGTGCGCACGCACGTCGACGTCCACGTCGTCGAGCGCCGTCGTCCACCGTGCGGGCTCGAAGGCGCGGGACCGCGGCATCCGGTATCGACGCGTCAGCCCTCGGGCTCGGATGAGATCGTTCACGAGTCCCCCCTCGGTCGCCACAGCGTCGCCGTCGCATCCCGCAGCAGGGCCTGCGTCACGGGAGAGGCGGGGGAGTGCAGGAGCGTCCGCAGCGGCCCGGTCTCGACGACGCGGCCGGCGTCGAGCACGACGGCGTCCGTGGCGATCTGCGACAGGACCGCGAGGTCGTGCGTGATGAACACGAGCGACATTCCGTCCTCCTCGACGAGGTGGTGCAGCAGCTCGAGGATCTCCGCCTGGATGGTGACGTCGAGGGCCGTCGTGGGTTCGTCGGCGATCAGCATCCGCGGGTGGCAGGCCAGGGCCATCGCGATGGCGACCCGCTGGCGCTGTCCGCCCGAGAGCTGATGGGGGTAGCGGCGGACGATGGCCTCGGGATCGGGGAGCTTCACCCGCCGCGCCTGCTCGATCGCGCGCGACCAGGCCTGCGCCCGCGAGACGCCGCGCTCGTGGATGCGGATGGACTCGGCGATCTGCCTGCCCACCGTCCGGATCGGGTTCAGCGCCGTCTGCGGCTCCTGGAAGACCATGCCGATCTCATCACCGCGCAGCTGCGCGAGATCCCGGTCGCGCATGCCGACGAGCTCCCGACCGTCCCACCGGATGCTGCCGCCGACCTGCGCGCCGTCGGGGAGGAGTCCCAGGATCGCGAGCGCGGTGAGGGACTTGCCCGACCCCGACTCGCCGATGAGCCCGACCCGATCGCCGTCGTGCACCTCGAGGTCGATGCCGTCGACCACCCGGCGACCGGCGACGTCGATCGTGAGTCCTGTCACCGAGAGGGTCATGCCGTCACCGCCGCAGGAGGCTCCGCGCCCTTCGGGCCGACCCGACCCGACAGCGTGGGATCGGTGGCGTCGCGGAGGGCGTCGCCGAGCAGGTTGAAGCCCAGCACCGTCAGGGTGATCGCGAGCCCCGGCCACACGACCGAGAGCGGGTGGACACTGATGAACCGTTGCAGGTCGGCCAGGAGGAGCCCCCACGAGGGCTCCGTCACGGGGGCGCCGAATCCGAGGTAGGACAGACCGGCTTCGGCGAGGACCGCGACGGCCATGCCCCAGGAGAGCTGCACGATGAACACCGGGGCGACGTTCGGGAGCAGGTGCCGCCACAGGTTCTGCCAGGGCGTCAGGCCCGACGCCCGGCCCGCGAGCACGAAGTCGCTGTGGAGGACACGTCGCAGCTCGGGACGGGTGACGCGTGCGATGTTGACGCCGAATCCGATCCCCACCGAGACGATGACCACCAGGAGCGATCCTCCCCACACGGCCGAGATCATCATCGCGATGAGCAGCACGGGGAACGCGATGAGGACGTCGACGAGCACGGCCACGCTCTCTCGGACCGGACGGGGAGTGAGGGCCCCGAGCACGGCGAGCAGCAGGCCGATGACCGTCGCGATGAGCCCGGCGCCCGCGGCGACGAGCACGGTCGTGCGCGCCCCCGCCATGAGCAGGCTGAGGATGTCGCGCCCCGAGCCGTCGGTGCCGAGGAGATGTGCGGCATCCGGCGACGACCACCGGTTCGCGATGTCCACCCGCTGCGGATCGAGCGGGGTCCAGAACAGGGCCACCGCAGCGACGGTGAGGATGACGAGCACGACGATCACGCCGAACCGGCCGGTGCCGGAGCCCCACAGTCGCCGTGCCCAGTCGAAACGCCCCATCACTCGGCCTCTCGCTGACGGGGGTCGAGCAGCCGGTGCACCAGGTCCACCACGAACCCGATGACGAGGACGAGCCCGGTGAGCACGAGCAGTTCGCCCTGCACCTTCACGAGGTCGCGGTTGCCGGTGTCCTCCACCAGCATGCGTCCGATGCCGGGGAGGCTGAAGAGCTGCTCGATCACGACGGCCCCGACCATGATGCCGGCCACCTGGACCCCCAGGACGGTGACGACCGACAGCCCCACGCTCGGGAGACCGTGCCGCAGGAGCGCCTGTGTGCGGGTGAGTCCCTTCGCGGCCGCTGTGCGCACGAAGTCCTGGGTCACCGCCTGCAGGGTGGCGGAGCGGACGAACCGCAGGAGCACCGCGCCCTCGACGACGCCGATCGTGAGGGCCGGGAGGATCAGGGCACGCACCGCCGCGGCGGGGTCGGACCACCCGGCGCGGGGGAAGCCCTGCGCCGGCAGCCATCCGAGGCTGACCGCGAAGACGACGACCAGCATCATGCCCGCCCAGACGACGGGGACGGCAGCGAGGGCCTGAGCGCCCACGGAGACGAGGATGCCGTCGGGTCGACGACGTCGGACGGCCGCATACACGCCGAACGGGATCGCGACGAGCAGGGCGATGACGAAGGAGAGGATGCCGAGCGGCACCGTCACCTCCGCCTTCTGCAGCAGTTCCGAGTCCACCGGCGTCCCGGTGAGCTGCGAACTGCCGAGATCACCGGTGAGGATGCCGCCGATCCAGTCCCCGTACTGGACGGGGAGGGGACGGTCGAGGCCCAGCTGTGCACGGAGGGCCGCGATCTGCTCGGGGGTGGAGTTCACCCCGGCGATGAGCTGGGCGACGTCTCCCGGGAGGACGCGGAGGGTCGAGAAGATGAGCGCACTGGCGACGAACAGGCCCAGCACCAGCAGGGCCAGTCGCGTCAGCGCGTAGCGGATCACCCCTCGCTCTTGGCCAGCTCTGCGACGTTCAGTCGCTCATTGACGTTGACCGTCGGCATCCCACTGACGTTCGACGCGACCGCGAGCACGGACTCCCCGTTGTAGAGCCAGTCGGCGGCGTCGTCCTCGGACACGATGCGGGCGGCCTGCGCGAGCAGGTCGGCGGCCTCGGCGTCGTCGGTCGCGGCGACGGACTGCGCGTAGAGCGCCTGCACCTCCGGGTTGTCGTACGTGAAGTAGTAGTCGGGGTTCGCCCAGTTCTCGAAGTCGCGCGCCTCGGTGTGCAGCACGAAGCTGAGCTCGTAGTCCTTGTTGACGTAGACGTCGTTGATCCAGGTGGGGAACTCGACCGGGTTCACCTGCAGGGTGATCCCGACGTCACGGAGGTTCGAGACCAGGATCTGGGGGATCGTGGTGCCGTAGGCGGACGGAATCGTCAGTGTGAGGGTGAGGTTCTCGGCGCCGGCGTCGGCGAGCAGGGCGCGCGCGGCCTCGGGGTCGAACGGGGCGACATCGGTCAGGTCCTCGTAGCCGGGGTCGAGCGACGGGATGGGGCCGCCGAGGACCTTGCCGGCGCCGAGGGCCTCGACGATTGCGTTCTTGTCGATCGCCTGACGGATCGCCTTGCGCACGTTCTGGTCGGCCAGCGGCCCGGTGGTCTGGTTGAAGGCGAGGGTGCCCTTGTCGGTCGAGTCGCCGAGCTCGAGGGCGAAGTCGCCGTTCGCCTCGACCTGGTCCTCGAGGTTCGCGTCGAATCCGGTGAGGACGTCGAATTCGCCGGCCAGCGCGCCGCTGAGCGCAGCCTGGTTGTCGCTCACATACGAGAACACGACCTCGGCCGCGGCGGCGGGCGTCCCCCAGTAGTCGGCGAACCGCTCGAAGGTGATGCTGTCGCCCTCGCGCCAGTCGGTGAGCTGGAACGGCCCGGTCCCGTTCGCGGCGGTCTTCCGGTCGACGGTGTCGCCCTCCTTCAGGACGAGACCGGCACGGCCGGTGAGGTTCCAGAGCAGGGTCGAGTCGGGTGCCTTCAGGGTGAGGGTGATGGTCTGTCCGTCGGCGGCGATGTCGGTGACGTTCGCCAACCGCGCGGAGTCGCGGAACGTCGGGGTGTCGCGCACCTGCGTCAACGACCACACGACGTCCTGCGGGGTGAGCGCCTGACCGTCGTGGAAGGTGACGCCCTCGCGCAGCGTGAACGTGTACGTGAGCTTGTCGTCGGAGACCTGGTAGTCGCTCGCGAGCGCCGGCACGATCTTCTGATCGGCGGTGCGGGCCACGAGGCCCTGGTACACGTTGTCGATGAGGATCTGATCGAGGGCTGCGCCGGCGGTCTCGCGGATGTCGAGGTTCCCCGGCTCGAGGACGAGGCGCACGGCGACGGACGCGTCGGGATCGGGGGTGCCGGAGGAGGCGGACGGGCCGGGCTGTGCGCCGGTGCAGCCGGAGAGGAGCAGGGCGCCTGCGGCGACGAGCGCGGCGGCGGCCAGGGCGGTGCGGCGAAGCATGTGAGTGGGGATCCTTTCGGCACGATGGGGCGTCGTCACTGCCGCCGCTCCATCGGAGTGCTCGGGTGCGCGTTACAGCCTAGAGTCCCCCGGCGTGGACTTCGGTCACCGGCCGTCATGTGCCGTCCGCAGGGCTGCGGCGAGCTCGACGGGGCGCTCCTCCTGCACGTTGTGCGCCGAGTCGAGCTCGACGTGCCGGGCGGCCGGCATCCGTTCACGGAACTCCTCCCGATCTGCCTGTGTCAGGAAACCGCGGGTCCCGATGACGAGCGTGACGGGGGCGCTCACGGCGGACAGGTCGTCCCACCCCGCGGCGGAGAGGATGCCGGCATCCGCTCGCTGCGCGGCATCCACCGCGTCGGCGGCGTCGGGATCGGCGGCGAGCCGGTTGGCGAGGTGCGCGTAGTGGTGTTTCCACTCGACACGACCGTCGGGGCGGATGCGGGAGTTCAGCGAGACGCCGCGGGTGGCGGCCTCGCGCGACCCGCCGAGCCCGAACGACAGCGCGCGCTCGACGAGATCCTCGCGGCTCGCCCAGTCCGTCGGGCCCGCGAAGAACGCGCGGATCGAGGCGGCCGCGCCGTTCGGGTCGATTCCGGGGGAGATGTCCACCAGGACGAGTGCGGCGACGAGCTCCGGATGCCGCGAGGCGAGGGCCGCTGCAGCGAGTCCGCCCAGCGAGTGACCCACGAGGGTCTGTCGCCTGCCGAGAGCCCAATCGGCGATGGCGGGGGCGATGTCCTCGGCGATGGTCGCTCCCGTGTAGCGGGCGTCATCGCGCCACGACGAGTCGCCGTGCCCCGGCAGGTCGACGACGAGGGCCGGAAGACCGGCGGCGAGGACCGTCGTGTCCCATGTGTGGGCGTTGAGCCCGGCGCCGTGGAGGAACGTGGCCTCCGGGGGGAGGCTCGGGTCGCCGAACCGCAGGGCGCTCACCGTCCGGCCGTCCGCGAGGTGGTGGGTCAGCCGCTGCACCGGGGGAACCGGGACGCCGAGGGCGTCGGCCTGGGCGGGGAGGTAGGAGAACTCGTCGAAGGCGTCGTCGCTCACGTTCCTCATTGTGGCCGATCCGGAGCATCGGGGACGCGGCTAGGGTGACGGCATGAGCGATCCCCACCGCGTGCACCTGGCCCGAGCGGCCCGGCCGGCCTACGACGCCCTGGAGGCGTTCGCGAAGACGGTCGGCGAGCTCGCCGCCGACGCCGGCATCGACGCCCGGATGCGCGAGATCGCCCTGATCCACGCCTCTCAGCTCAACGGGTGCGCCTACTGCGTCCGTGTCCACGCCGATCGCGCCGTCAAGGCGGGACTCACGACGGACGTCATCGCACAGATCGCCGTCTGGCGGGACTCCGGCGTCTTCAGCGAGCGCGAACGGGCGGCGCTCGAATTGACCGAGGCCTATGTCTTCATCCACGAGGACGGTGTCCCCGACGAGGTGTACGACCGCGTCGGCGGCATCCTCTCCGAGGAGGAGTACGTGGCGCTCAGCTGGCTGCTCGTCTCGATCAACGCCTTCAACCGCATCGCGATCGCGGGGCGCTACCCGGTACCGGGGCGCCCGGCGCCCCCGACGTCGTGACGGTCCACGACGTCCCCGGGGCCTTCAACGTCCGCGACGTCGGCGGGCTCCCGGCCGAGGGAGGCGTCACGCGTGACGGCGTCCTGTTCCGATCGGGACACCTCGCCCACCTGACGACCGAGGGCCGCGAGCGGCTCGGCGCGTTCGGCATCCGACGCATCGTGGACCTGCGCGACGAACAGGAACGACGATACGAACCGTCCCGTCTCGACGGTCTCGACGTCGAGACCGTGTGCCTGCCGATGTTCGCGGGGTCCACGGCCTCGTTCTTCGACGACGATCTCTCGCTCGACGATCTGTATCGAGCGCTCATCGACGGCTCGGCGTCGCGGCTGGTCGAGGTGGTGCGCGCGGTGCTCTCGAAGCAGCCCGTGCTCGTCCACTGCACCGTCGGCAAAGATCGCACGGGACTCTCGGTCGCGCTCATCCTCGCCGCGGCGGGCGTCGACGAGGATGCCGTCGTCGCCGACTACGCCCGCACGGAGGCCCTCCTGCCCGCCGAGCGCAACCAGAACGTCCTGCGATACCTCCGCGGGCGATACCCGCACGCGCGGCACCTGGAGGACCTCGCGACCCGTTCGCCGGCGCGGGCCCTGCGCGCCGTCTTCGACGACCTGCGCCTCCGGTACGGCGGCCCCGTCGACTACCTGCGGGCGTACGGACTGCGCGACGACGAGATCACCGACCTGCGCCGCGCGCTCATCGAGTGACGGGCCCTCGGCGGCTGGACCTCAGCCGCGGGGCACGTAGCGGCCGTCGGCGAGCCCTGCCTCGATCTCGAACCGGTTGGTGAGGGGGTCGCTACCGGCGAACAGGTAGAGCAGCGGCATGAGGATGCCGTATCGCCGCCACTGCTCGCGGTGGACCGCCTCGTGCGCGAGCAGCCGGTCGTCGATGGCTCCCACGCCCGTCAGGAAGCAGCCTCCGACGCAGACACCGCCGCGCCCGAAGGTCGCCTCCGGCATCCCCCGGAAGACCCAGAGTCCCGCGCGCCGTTCGATCCGACCGGTGGACCAGAGCGTCCCCCACACGAACCCGAACGCCGTGCCGCCGAGGTAGCCGAGACGGCTGAGCGGGGAGTCGAGGAGGATGCCGGGGATCCAGCGATCCCACCGGCGCCCGCGTTCGACGGCGCGGGCAGCGCGTTCCTCCCATCCCGCCGGCGGCACCGGGGTCACGCGAGGGCTCCCAGCAGACGCAGGATCGTGCCGAGGTCCTCGACCGCCGCATCCCGGCTCGCCGGGGCGAAACCCGAGAGCGAGGCCCCGACCAGCGGCATCCGCTCCCGGAGGCGTCCGATCGCAGCGACGACCTCCGCGGGCTGGGCGCCGAACGGCACGGGCTCGAGCACACCCGTCACGGTGGCGGGGTCCAGCACGTCCAGGTCGATGTGGACGTAGACCGCGTCGGCCCCTGTCGCCGCGACGGCGTCCGTGAGGGCCGCGGGGTCGGCGAGGGCGTCGGGGGCGAGCATCGTGAGGGATGAGGAGTCGAGCAGGTCGGCTTCGGCGTCGTCGAGGGCGCGGGCGCCCACGAGCACCGTGCGGGCGTCGGTCGCGGTCGGGGCGTCGGTGAACGGTCCCGGTGCGACGGCGGCGCGCAGTGCCATCCCGGCGAGGGCACCCGAGGGGGAGGACTCCGGGGTGTGCAGATCGCCGTGAGCGTCGAACCAGACGACCGCGAGGGAGGGATGCCGGGCGGCGGCCGCCGCGATACCGGGCACGGCGATCGCGCAGTCGCCGCCCACGATGACGGCGGGTTCCTCGGATCCGGCGAGCACCTCGGCGATCGCGTCCCGAACCCGGGTCAGTGTGCTGAAGCGACGGATGCCGGTGCCGAGGGATTCGCCCGCCTCGGTGGGCACGTCGATGCGCGTCAGCGCGGAGCGGGGAAGGTCGTCGGCGATCGCCTCGGCGCCGTCGATCAGGCGCATCGCGCGTGCCGACGGCGAGCCCTGCCACTGCGGGGCGACGACGAAACGGGTCATGGACACCTCCGGGAGCAGGACGGCGCCGGACCCGCGGGCCCGGCGCCGTCCGTGCGAATGGACTTACTGCTCGATCGCGCCGGCGTTGCCGCCGGTCTTCAGCGCGGCCAGCCGCGCCTCGACCTCGGTGAGCTCACCGATGTCCTCGAGCTGATTGAACTGCGCGTCGATGGACGAGGCCGCGATCTCGGCCTTGCCGGCGGCGAGGGCCTCCTGGCGGCGGACCTTGTCCTCGAAGCGGCCGAGCTCGCTCGTCGGGTCGAGAACGTCGATCGACTTGACGGCGTCGTGCACCTTGTTCTGCGCCTCGGCGGTCTTCGCTCGCGCGAGGAGCTCCGAACGCTTCGACCGCAGCTGGTCGAGCTTCTGCTTCATGCCGTTGAGGCCGTCCTTGAGCTTCTCGACGACCTCGGTCTGCGCGGCGATCGAGGGGGCGATGGCACGGGCCTCGTTCTCCTCGCTGATCTGGCGCTGGAGCGCGATCTTCGCGAGGTTGTCGAACTTGTCGGCGTCCGTCGTGTTCCCGGCGCTGCGCAGCTCGTCGGCCTTGCGGCTGGCGGCGATGGCCTTGTTGCCCCACTCGGCCGCGGCCTTCACGTCCTCATCGTGGTCGCGCTCGAGCAGGCGCAGGTTGCCGATGGTCTCGGCGATCGCGGTCTCGGCATCGGCGATGTTGTTGGTGTAGTCCCGGACGAGCTGGTCGAGCATCTTCTGCGGGTCCTCGGCGGAGTCGAGGAGGGCGTTGATGTTCGCCTTCACCAGAGTCGAGATGCGGCCGAAGATGGACTGCTTTGCCATCGTGTTTCCTTTCCTAGCGGGAGGTCGTGAGGTCGAGATCGATGTGGGGGTCGTGGGCCTGCGTCGTCGGAAGATCAGAAGCGACCGCCTCCTCTGCGGGATCGTGAGCCGCCGCTGCTGCGTCCGATCGACCCGCCGCTGCGTCCGCCGCTGCGGCGTGACGAGCCGCCGAAGCCGCCGAAGCCGCCGGACGGACGACGCGATCCGCCGCCGCCGAGGAGGGAGCCGATGATGATGCCGCCCAGCATGCCGCCGAAATCGCCTCCGCCGCCACCGTTTCCGCCGCCGGCGAACGAGCCGACGTCGTTCTGCGCGAGGCGGATGGCCTCCCCGGCGAGGGCGGACGCGTGCTGGGCCATCGCCAGTGCTCGCTCGGGGTCGTTCTCCTGGGCCTGCGTGGCCTGAACGAGAGTGGCGCCGGCCTCGGCGAGCCGCGTGCGGGCGGTGGCGCCCACCGCACCCCGTCGCGATCGGATGAAGTCCTCGGCGCTCGCCACCTGCGTGCGGGCCTGGAGGAGCGTCTGCGCGAGGACGGCGCGGGCGCGATCGGCGCGCTGCTGCGCGTCCCGGACGTCGCCGAGAGCGCCGTCGATGGCGGAGTTCGCGCGCTCGAGGAGCGTGAGGGCCGAGAGCGGGTCTCGGACGTCGCCGGTCAGGTCCTTGCGAGCCGCGTCGAGGTTCTGCCGGGTGGCGGCGATGACGGGCGCGAGACGCGACTCGGGATCGGGTGTCGCCGCCGCGGCCGCGAGGTCGGCCTCGAGCTCGGTCACGAGGGCCGCGCCCTCGCGCTCGGCCGTCTCGAGGTCCGATGCGAGCGTCGTGAGGGCGTCCTGCAGCTGGGTCGCCTGCGCCACCGCCTGCTCCGCCGCACGGATGCCGACGGCCGCCCCGGCGCCGTCACCCGATGCCACGTCGCGCTGCGCCTCGGCGAGCCGGGCGTCGGCGAAGGTGAGTCGGTCCCGCGCCTGGTCGGGGTTGTCGGCGACGGCGTCCAGGGCCTCCGCGCGGTAGGCGGCGCGAAGCCGCGCGAAGAGCGCATCCGACTCCGCGATCCGAGCACCGACCTCGGCGCGGCGCTGCTGGACGCGGACCAGGGCCTCGGGCGCGTTCTTGGCCAGGTCGCGCAGCGCGTCGAAGGCCTCGGCCTTCTCTGCCAGAGAGGCGGCGGCCGCGCGGCAGAGCTCGAGGATCTGCTGATAGCCGGAGCGGCGCTCCTCGGGCGATTCCGGCGTCTCGTCATCCATCTTCTGCTGCAGGGAGAACGCCTGCTGGAGCGAGGCGCGGGCGGTGGTGATCGCCTGCTCGAACTCGACCGTGGCGGCATCCCCGAACTCCGCCTTCGCGAAGCCCAGCTCCTGCGTGCTCGCCGAGATCTCGTCGTCGGTGTGGACGAGGGCAGCGCCGGCCTCGCGCTCGAGCTCCTCGAGGGGGACCTGCTTCGTGCCGGACGCCGTGCCCGACGCGCTCCGGCGGCGCCGCACGAGCGCCCAGACGACGAGACCCGCGAGGGCGGCCACGACGAGGATGACGACCCAGACGACTCCGCCGCCCCCGCCCGCGGAGCGCCCTTGCTCCAGACCGTCGGCGGCGGCGATCCCGGCGCCCTCGCAGTCTCCGTCGCTCAGGGCGGGGAGCACGCGCTCCTGTTCGATGCGGGTGATCGCGTCCTCGGCGATCGGGCCGCTGGAGTCCGCCGAGAGGTAGTACGCGCGACCCTCGGTCGCGATCGCGAGCAGGTACTGACTGGGGCCCAGGTTGTTCCGGTCCGCCGCCGCGTTCGCCCAGTCCTCGGCGCTCGTCGGATCGGTGAAGTCGTCGACGTAGACCACCCAGAGACCGAGGCCGGTGTCGTCCTGCAGCTTCGTGAGGCGCGCGTCGAGTCGCGATTCCTGCGCGTCGGTGAGGACGTCGGACTCGTCCAGCACACGGCTCGCGCCGAGAGTGACCGGCTCGGTCGCCGAGGCAGGTGCGGCCGCGCCGGCACCGAGGAGGATCGCGAGCGACACCGCCACGACGGACGTCAGGCGGGATCGCATCGTCCAGACCTCCGGGGGAGTTGCTCGAGTGCGGTCGGAACCGCCTGTCGCGAGTCTATGCCGCGACCCGTATGTCTCGGTACCGGCATCCGGCCGGTGCGCCTGTGCGTTCCCTCTGTGTTCCTCATCTAGGCTTCCCGGTTCGGGAGGTGCCGATGGACGACCGGTACGGAAGCGACGTTCTGGCCACGGGATGGCGCGACAAGGGGCGGCCCACCGTCACCACGGTGCCCGCCGAGCGCGGACTCGTGGTGGAGGTCGCGCTCGACGACTTCGTCGGTGCTGTCACGGGCGTCACGGCGGGACACGTCGAACTGGAGGACCGGCACGGCCGCGTTCGGCTGTTCCCGCTCGGCGGCGGCTTCCTCGTCGACGGGAGGCCCGTCCAGCTCGTCCCGCCGCGCGCCGCAGCGCCCGCCGGCCGGACGCGCACGGCCTCCGGGTCCTTCGCCGACCCGCAGGCACGTGCCCGTGTCGCCCGTGCATCGCGCATCCTCGTGGAGGGGCGCCACGACGCCGAGCTCGTCGAGAAGGTCTGGGGCGACGACCTCCGGATCGAGGGCGTCGTGGTCGAGTACCTGCGGGGCATCGATCTGCTCGAGGACCTGCTCCGCGACGAACCCCCGAGCGCGGAGCGCCGATACGGGGTGCTCGTGGACCACCTCGTGCCCGGCTCGAAGGAGACCCGGATCGCCGAGCAGATCATGCGCGGCCCGCACGGCCGGTTCCTCAAGATCGTCGGGCATCCGCACGTCGACGTCTGGCAGTGCGTCCTGCCGCGCGCCCTCGGCATCGCCGCCTGGCCGGATGTGCCCCGGGGGATCGAGTGGAAGAAGGGCGTGAGCCGCGCCCTCGGATGGCCGGCGGGCGACCAGATCGACATCGCCGAGAACTGGCAGCGGATCCTCGGGTCGGTCAGGACCTACCGCGACCTGGACCCTGCCCTCCTCGGCCGGGTCGAAGAGCTCATCGATTTCGTGACGGCGTGAGCGGGCGACGCAAGGGCCGGCCCGCGGAGGCGCCCGACACCGCGGGATACCCTGGTCGCATGCCCGACCCCGACGCCCCCGAGGCCGCGCCGCGCTTCCGCGACAAGCCCGTGTCGTTCGTCCGCCGGAGTGGGCGGATGAGCGACGCGCAGGAGCGCGCCTGGGACGAGCTCTCGGGCACATACCTGCTGGAGGTGCAGCGGGATGCCGCGGCCACCAGCATCCGCCCCGGTTCCACGATCGACCCCGCCGCCGAGTTCGGTCGCCGCGCGCCCCTGGTGGTCGAGATCGGGTCGGGTCAGGGGCACGCGATCGTGCATGCCGCATCGGAGGCGCTCGAGACCGACTTCATCGCCGTCGAGGTGTTCCGTGCGGGACTCGCGCGGACGATGCTCGACGCGGACCGCGAGGGGGTTCGAAACCTCCGGCTGGTCGAGGCGAACGCGCCTGAGGTCCTCGAGCATCTGCTGCCCGAGGCATCCGTCGACGAGGTCTGGATCTTCTTCCCCGACCCGTGGCACAAGACCAAGCACAACAAGCGTCGGCTCATCGCGAATGGCTTTCCGGCGCTCGCCGCTCGCGCGCTGCGTGACGGCGGCGTGCTGCGGCTCGCCACCGACTGGGAGGACTACGCGCTGCAGATGCGCGAGGTCCTGGGCGGGGCGGCGGACTTCGAGGCCGCGTTCGACGGGGAGTGGGCGCAGCGGTTCGAGGGCCGCATCATGACCGCGTTCGAGCGCAAGGGCATCGCCAAGGGGCGCGACATCCGCGACCTGACGTACCGCCGCCGGCCCCGGACGCCGTGATGGTGCGCGCCGACGCAGGAGCACGTCCGCTCGTCGGTGTGCGCCTCATTCCGGCGTTGCTCGTCTGTCTCGCGGCGCCGGCGTTCTTCGTGCTGCTGACGCCGTGGCTCGGGTGGATCCTGCTGGCGGCCGGGCTGGTAGGTGCTGCCCTGCTGGAGCGGACGGACGCGGCGGCATCGACCCCGTCGCTCACGCGCGACCTCTCGCTCATCGCGATCGGGATGCTGATCGTCAGCGTCATCCCGCTCAAGGCGGAGCTCGACGACGCGGCCATGATCCGGTTCACGCTCGCACTCGGCGGTGCCGTGCTCGTCCCCTACCTGGTCTCGCGCTTCGTCTACCGCGATCACGCGATCCGGTTCCCCTGGCGCGGCGGCGGGCGGTGGACGCTGTGGCAGTGGGCCTGGCTGGTCGCCGTCCTCGTACTCGGCTGGCTGATCCTGCCGTTCTACTTCATCACCTCGGGCGTGTACGGGAACTGGCCCGTCGTCGACACCCCGGATCTCATCGCCCGCCTGTTCGTCGGCGTGGGGGCGGTCGGCATCTGGGACGAGCTGTTCTTCATCTGCACGTGCTTCGCGCTGCTGCGACGGCACTTCGCGGATGCCACGGCGAACGGGCTGCAGGCGATCGTGTTCGTGTCGTTCCTGTGGGAGCTGGGGTACCGGGCCTGGGGTCCTGTGCTGACGATCCCGTTCGCCCTCCTGCAGGCCGTCATCTTCCTGCGGACGAAGTCGCTCGCCTACGTCGTCACCGTCCACCTGCTGTTCGATGCGGTGGTGTTCGGCGTGCTGGTCCACGCGCACAACCCGGGGCTCCTGGACGCGATCTTCCTCGTCCCCGCGCCCTGATCCGGGCTCTCAGGCGCCGACGGCGGATGCCGTGGCGCGCGCCGACGTCGCGTGCGCGACACCCCAGACGACCAGGACTGTCGCGGCGACGCCGCTCGCCGCCATGAGGGCGGATCCGCCTGCGGCGTGATCGCCGCCGGAGACCGCGAACGCGTCGGCGAGGGCCATGCCGGGCCCGAAGGATGCCGCGAAGTAGGCCGGCGCGCCACCGGCGATGATCGCGAGGTACGCGGCCACGGCGACGCGGGTGGATGCGGTGCGGAGGAGGAACGCCGGGACGAGGACGATGAGCGCGAGGCCGACGCCGATGCACGCGAACACCCACGGGGTGGGGGTGAAGACGACCTCTCCGCGGGACAGCGCCACGTCGTGGATCTCGCCGAGGCTGAGCCCGGGCGCCGCGGCGAGCGGGTTCCAGACGGAGATCTGGAGCACCATGACGACGGCGTAGGTCGTCACGGCGAGGGCGCCGAGGACGGCGATGGACGTGCGCTGCGATCGCGTCGACATGCGCCGAGCATCGCACATGAGCCGCCGTCGCGGCATCCGTGTCGCTCATCCGGTCGAAGGTGTCAAGCCCTCCGTCCGTCCGTCGGGGCGGTGCGAGCCTGACGGAGAGACGAAGGAGGGCCTCATGGCCGACGAGAAGGATCCGCACGCGACACTGATCGACCTGCTTCCGAAGTTCCGCTTCGCGATGGTCACCACGATGAACGAGGAGGGTGCTCACACGGCGCGGCCGTTGACGGTGCAGGATCGTGAATTCGACGGCGACCTGTGGTTCATCGTCGGCCGGAACTCCTCGGTCGTGGCTCACGTCGCGACCCGCCCGCAGGTCGGGGTCGCGCTGAGCACGAACGACGCCTGGGTGTCCATCGCGGGCACCGCCGAGGTGGTCGACGACATCGAGCGACTGCGCGAGTACTGGTCGCCCTCGGTCGAGGCGTGGTTCCCCGATGGACCCGAGGACCCGAACGTCACGCTGCTGAAGATCGACGCGCTGTCGGGGGAGTACTGGAGCAGCCCCGGAGGTGTCGTCGCCTCGGTCGTGAGCCTCGTGAAGTCGAAGATCACGGGAAAGCCGTATGAGGGTCGCAACGACACCGTCGACCTTTGACCTCACCCGCGCGGGGGTCTGTCAAGGCCCTCCGTGCCGCGGATGCCGCGACGTAGCGTCGCGGGCACGTGACCGACAGCGACCGGAAGGACCGCGATGAGCGACACGAACGGCTCGGACGAGCACAACACCCAGGGTGTCCCGGACGAGGGCGCTGACGCCGACACCGCGTCCGGCGGATCGCCCGACGAGAACCCGCCCGTCACGACGGACGAGGACGGCACCCCCATCGAGAACCCGTCGGGCGGCTGAGTCCGTACGACGCCAGGTCTGCCGTCACGCGAGGATGTCCGTCCTCCGCGTGACGGCAGCTTCTTCGTGCGGGCGTCCTCGGGGCCGACCTCAGAACATCGCGAGCAGCGACGGTCCGAAGGCCACCAGGAGGGCGACGGGGACGACGAGCAGACCGACGGCGGCGATACCGATCGCGGCGATCGTGCCGAGCACGGACAGCACCGCCGCAGAGGTCGTGCTGCCCACGCGTGTTGCAGAGGACGACGGGGTGGAGAGGGTCGCGGTAGCCATACTCCGACGCTACGAATCGACCCGTTCGGTCGCGTCCACCGCAAGGCTGGCCGAGGTCATCCTCCGGAATGATCTGGCCCGCCCCCCCGACGCCGAGACTGCACGTGCGTCTTGAAACTGCGTCTGCACGCCGCATCCTCGTCGCGCGGGTGCAGTCTGGCGAACCGGGTCTGCACAGGCAGCCCCGATAGACTCGCGGCGGGCCTCACCCGGGCCCCCGGACGAGGGTTCAGTACCCGGTGAGCGACAAGACTGGCCAGGAGGTCAGTGATGCTGTCGTGGATCGTTCTCATCGTCGCCGGGATGCTCGAGGCCGTGTGGGCCACCGCACTCGGCCGCTCGGAGGGCTTCACTAAGCTCTGGCCGACGGTCACGTTCGGCGTCGCCCTCGTCGCCAGCATGGGCGGCCTCGCCTTCGCGCTGCGCGAGATCCCCACGGGCACCGGCTACGCGGTGTGGGTCGGCATCGGGGCATCCCTCACCGTCATCTGGGCGATGGTCACCGGGGCGGAATCGGTCTCGCTCGTGAAGATCCTGCTCATCCTCGGCCTGGTGGCGTGCATCGTCGGACTCAAACTCGTCTCGGACTGACGCGTCGCGCTGTCAACCCCGGGCGTCCGCGGGCGCCGGGCATTAGCGTCTGGTCCACAGACGACACCGACCGACGGAGGGTGACATGTCCGGCGACGACCGCAATGCCGACGAGAACGCGTACGAGGGACCGGACGTGGAGCTTCCCACGCACGATGGCGCGGTCGCGGGCGGAGTCCCGCCCTTCGGGCACCCCGTCGATCCGGACGAGGCCCCCGACAGCGACTGACGATCGCGGGAACGACGAAGGGGACCCGGCGTGATGCCGAGTCCCCTTCGCTTCCGTGTGCCCCCGGAGGGATTCGAACCCCCGACTTCTGGTACCGGAAACCAACGCTCTATCCCCTGAGCTACGGAGGCGTACCGATCGAGACTATCACCGGTGCGGCGGCGGTCGCGCCCACGTCGGCCCCGTGACCTAGCCTGAACTCGTGACCACGCCTCCTCCCGCCCACACCGCGCGGGAGCAGCTCGTGCACCTCGTGCATTCGGTGGCGAGCGGAGCCGCGCAGCCGGGTTTCGAGGTCCTGCGCTCGATACCCGAGGTGCCGGGTGCCCGTGCCGCGGCCGTCTTGATCCTGTTCGGCGTCCTCGACGATGCGCCCGCCGATCGCGACGCCGCGGACCGCGCCGTCTCGCGTGATCTCGACGTCCTCCTCCTGTCGCGGGCCGAGACGCTGCGCGCCCACCCGGGCCAGGTCGCCTTCCCCGGCGGACGTGTCGATCCGGGGGATGCGGATGCCGTGGCGGCATCCCTGCGCGAGGCGTGGGAGGAGACGGGGTTGGATGTCGACGGCGTCGACGTGCTCGGGACGCTGGAGCCCATCCCTCTCGAGTTCTCACGCCATCTCGTGACACCGGTGATCGCCTGGTGGCGGCGTCCCTCACCCGTACGGGTCGTCGACGAGGCGGAGTCGGCGGACGTGTTCCGGGCGCCCGTCGCCGACCTTCTCGATCCCCTCCATCGCGGAACCACCGTGGTGCGCAGCGAGCGGGGGGAGTTCCGCGGACCGGCGTTCCTCATCCCGACGCCGCGAGGGGAACGCCTCGTGTGGGGCTTCACCGCGATGATCCTCGCGGGTCTGTTCACCCGACTCGGGTGGGACGAGCCGTGGGATGCGGGACGCATCATCCCGCTCCCCGGTCAGAACGCGTAGAAGTCCGCGTAATCCGACAGCAGCAGGTCGGTGGCGTCCTCGGGGACGAGGTAGGCCACGAGTCCCTCCACGGTCTCACCTTCGTCGACCGTGCCGGCGTCGCTCAGCAGCGTCGAATCGTCCGGTGCCACGACGAACGTGCTCGGGTAGATCTTGCCGTCCGGTGTGGCCAGCGACAGGTCGTACGAGGCGTAGGCGGCCTCCGTGCCCTCGGGGTCGAGACCCGTCACGGTCATCTCGACCAGGACGTACCGCATCCCCTGCATCGTGAGCCCGTTGTACTCGTTCCACGCCAGGACCTCGTCGGTCGCATCCTCGTCGATCAGGCGGACCTCGGCGCGGTAGTCGTCTCCCGACGAGGAGCCGGCCACGTACGGCAGAGGCAGCGGGTCCTCCAGCGATCCGGGCCCGGTGTCCGGGGCGAAGGAATCGAAGCCCTGGCCGGGGGAGGGCGACGCCTCGGGCGCCGGTGCGGCGCCGACATCCGTGTCGTCGTAGGACCGCGTCGGCGCCCAGATGATCGAGGAGATGGAGATTGTGACGATCAGAGCCCAAGCGAGCCCGAGCCCAGACAGGACCAGGCCCGTCACCGCGAGCCCCTTCCGCTGACGCCGCACGAGAGCGAGCACACCGAAGACCGCACCCACGAGGGCGATGACGAGTCCGAGGAAGGGGATCCACGCCGAGAGGAAGGCGGCGATCCCCAGCACGAGCGCCGCGACCGCGATTCCCTGGGGCGGCCCCGGGGGCATCGCGCCCCCATAGGGCGGATAACCCGGCGGCGGTGCGCCGTACGGCGCCGGCGGCACACCGTGCGGCGGGACCGCGCCGTACGGCGGCGCGGCGCCGTACGGCGGCAGAGCACCGTGCGGCGGAACGCCCGCAGGCTGCGGCGGCGTGGGAGCCGCTCCGCCCGCGTCGGCCGGCAGGAACGGGGGAGCGGCGTGCCACGTCGAGCCGTCCCAGTAGCGGAGCTCATTGCCGGCGTGCGGAGCCGGATACCACCCGGCAGGCGTCGTGTCGGTCACGTCCGAATCCCCCTCGTCGATGCGTCCGGGGCCGCGCGGGCCCCTTCCATGTCGAGCGTACAAGCGCAAGGGGCGGCACCCGGGGGACTGTCGCCCGTAGCGTCGAGGCGGTAGAGAGGAGCCCCCATGGCACGCATCACGATCATCGGCGGACACGGGAAGGTCGCGCTGCTTCTCGCGCCCCTCCTCGTCGAAGCCGGGCACGACGTCGTCTCCGTGATCCGCAACCCCGACCATGAGCAGGATGTCGCCCGCACGGGTGCCAGCGCCGTCGTCGCCGACGTCGCGGCATCCGACCTGGATGAGCTGACCGAGCTGCTCGCCGACAGCGACGCGGTCGTGTGGTCAGCCGGCGCGGGTGGGGGTTCCCCCGAGCGCACGTACGCCGTCGACCGGGATGCCGCGATCCGCTCGATCGACGCGGCCGTCGCGGCCGAGGCGCGGCGCTACATCATGGTGTCGTACTTCGGCGCGGGCCCCGATCACGGAGTGGACCCGTCGGACGGCTTCTTCGCGTACGCCGAGGCCAAGGCCGCGGCCGACGCCCACCTGCGCGACGCGGACCTCGACTGGACGATCCTCGCGCCGTCCGCGCTCACACTCGACGAGCCGACCGGCCGCATCGACGCGGCGGCGGACACAGGCACGTCGGTGACACGAGCGGACGTCGCCGCGGTCATCGCCGCGGCCCTGGCGGAGCCGGGAACCATCGGACGGACGATCTCGTTCAACAACGGCGACGTGCCGATCGGCGACGCGCTGAAGGCGTGAGGGTCAGCGACCGGCGGGAGCCGACTCGTCCTCCGTCACGGCGCCGGCGTCGGTGATCGCGCTGCGTTCGAGGAGAGCCTGCTGAAGCCTCTCGGCGAGGTAGGCGTGCCCCTGATCGGACGGATGACGCTTGCCGGCGTCGACATCGATCACGTCGAGGTAGTTGGCCGGCGTGACCCACTGCTCCTGCAGAGGAGAGATGTACCACCAGTGCCGGTCGGCTGCCGCCTTCTGCAGATCGCGATCGATCCGTGCGGTGCCCTCTTCGACCGGGAACTGGTGCGGGGTCGGACCGAAGATGACGATCTGGGCGTGCGGGTACAGCCCGGCGAAGACGTCCCAGGTCGCCTCGACCTCCTCGCGGTAGCCGCGTTCGCCCTGGAGTCGGTCGTTGATGGAGCCCTGGATGATGATGAGGTCGTAATCGGCGCGGGGGTCGAGCCACGTCGCGCGAGTGCGGAAGTCGGGACCGTCGAAGCCGGGTTTCATATAGCCCGAGCCGCGCACGCCGTCCACGGTGACGTTCCAGCCCGTCAGACGACCCAGCTGGTAGGCGTAGCCGTCGGTGGGCACCGTCGCTGCCGAGCCGTACGTCCATGAGTCGCCGAACACGAGCACGTTCGCGTCGGTGGACACCGAGAGCGGTTCGATGGCGGCGACGCCGGAGGTCGAGGTCGCGGCATCCACCGTGGGCGCAGTTCGCCACGGCTGCCAGGCGGCGAGCGCGACGATGGCCGCCACTCCCGCGGCGAGAACCCCGAGCCCCCAGGTCCTCCCACGTCGTTCAGAGGTCATGCGAAGAGGGTAAGCGATGATCCCGGGACTCGCCGACTCCGATCTTCCGCGTGCGAGGATTGCCCGGTGCAGCGTGTCGTCCGGGCGGAACTCGACCTCGAACTCGAGGGGGAGCTCGAGCTCATCCTCTCCGTCGCCGTGGCCGCCGGCACCCCCCTCGCGCACGAGCGGCTGCAGCTCCTGCGGGAGGGCGAGGAACTGCACCCCACGACCGTGACGGATGCCGCCGGCACGCGCCTGCACCGCCTCCGGGTCGCGGCAGGGCCGGTGCAGGTGCGCTACGACGCCCGCGTCGACGGTCCGCTGAACCCGGCACCGGCCTCCGATCTCGACACCGCCGTCTACCTCCGGCCCAGTCGCTACGCCCCCTCGGACTCCGTCTTCGGGCAGGCCCGCCGACAGTTCGGCGGACTTCGGGGGACCGATCTCCTCGCGGCCGTCGAGGCGTTCGTCGCCGAGACCGTCACCTACTCACCGGGGCTCTCGCTGGGGACCGACTCCGCCGTCACGACCCTCGCGACCGGTCAGGGCGTGTGCCGCGACTATGCGCACCTGGTCATCGCGCTCCTGCGGGCGATGGACGTCCCCGCACGGTACGTCGCCTGCTACGCGCCCGGGCTCGTCCCGATGGACTTCCACGCCGTGGCTGAGGCCTGGATAGACGGGCGCTGGCTCGTCGTCGATGCGACGCGGCTCTCCAACCGTCGCGGACTGGTGCGCATCGCCACAGGGAGGGATGCCGCGGACTGCGCCTTCCTCAGCTACTACGGCGCCAACCTCGCCCTGCGCCGGCTCGTCGTGGACGCGCACATCGACGGCGACGGGGAGGTCGTCGCCGCGGCATCCGATCCGCTCCGTGACGATCGGACGGCCCTCGTCTCCCTCGGGTGATTAGGGTGATCCATAGATCATGGGGGAGGAACGCGTGAAGACGGCGGATGACGTCATTCGGCGAGCGATCATCGAGGGGTACGGCGTCCTCGGCGAAGCTCCGGAAGCCGACCTGCAGGGACTGGTCCAGTTGGCCGCGACCGTGTGCGACGTCCCCACCGCCGTCATCAATCTGATCGACGATCGCTTCCAGCATCAGATCGCCGCGGTCGGCATCGAGCCGGCGGTCTGCAGCCGTGAGGACTCGATGTGCGCGGTCGTGTTCCGCAAGCCGGGGCACACCGTCGTCACCGACGCGAGCCTCGACGAGCGTTTCGCCGGCAACCCCTTCGTCACCGGTGAGATCGCGAACGTCAAGTTCTACGCCTCGAGCCCGCTGATCACGCCGACGGGAGTGCCGATCGGGACCATCTGCATCTTCGACGAGGTGCCACGCGAGCTCCCCGATGACGAGAGCGACGCCCTCGCCCTCATCGCGCGACAGATCGTGGACGTGCTGGAGCTGCGACGCATCACACGGGAGCTCGGCGAGTCCAACGAGCAGCTCGAGAACTTCGCCGCCCAGGTCGCCCACGACCTGCGGAACCCGCTCACGGCACTGACCGGCTACATCGAGCTGGCCGCGGACGTCCCCGAGGTCGCGGGCGTGCCGGCGGCGTCGCGGGCCCTGGCGCGGGCGGAGTCCGTCGCGGATCGCATGTCGGGGATGATCGCGCGACTGCTCGACTATGCGCGCGTCGGCGGCGCGCCCATCCGGCGATCCTCGGTCGACGTCGCCCCCCTCGTCGCTTCGACCATGGAGGACCTGCGCAGCGCCGGCGAGGACAACGGGGCCGAGGTGACGGTCGAGGCATCCGTCCCCGTCAACGCCGACCCGACCCTGATCGGAGTGCTGCTGCAGAACCTCGTCGGGAACGCCGTCAAGTTCGCCGGGATCGGCGGTCGCCTGCCGAAGGTCATCGTCTCGGTCGCGGCCGTCACCGCCGGCGTGCGGATCGTGGTCGACGACAACGGTCCCGGCGTCCCGCCCGCGGAGCGCGAACTCGTGCTCGAGCCTCTGGAGCGCGGGTCCAACGCCGACGCCCCCGGCTTCGGCATCGGCCTGGCCACGTGCCGCCGCATCGTCGAGTCGCACGGCGGCCGCCTCGGCATCGACGATTCGCCCCTGGGTGGTGCCCGCGTCTGGGTGGTCCTGCCGTCGGCGTGAGGACCGCCCGAAACGTAGACTTGACGGGTTATGACTCCCGAAGCGCTCTCCGCCGCCCTGCTCGCCGTCGTCACCCCGCTCGTGGAGGCGCGACGACCCGGCTCCGGTGAGGCGCTCACGCTCGCCGACTTCCCGGTCGAACGCCCGAAGAACCGCGACCACGGGGACTGGGCCTCGAACGCCGCCCTCAAGCTCTCGAAGCAGGTCGGCGCGAATCCGCGCGAGTTCGCGGCCGAGGTCGCCGAGGCGCTCGCCGCGATCGACGGCATCGCGTCGGTCGAGGTCGCGGGTCCCGGGTTCATCAACATCCGACTGGATGCCGCCGCTGCCGGCGCGCTCGCGAGGGCCATCGTCGAGGCCGGCGCAGCCTTCGGACAGGGGCGCTCGCAGGAGGGCAACACGATCAACCTCGAGTTCGTGAGCGCGAACCCGACCGGCCCCATGCACATCGGTCACACCCGCTGGGCGGCGCTCGGCGACGCGATCGCGCGCCTGCTGCTCGCCAGTGGTGCGACCCTCGTGCGCGAGTTCTACATCAACGACGCGGGCGCTCAGATGGACCGGTTCGGCCGCTCCGTGCTGGCGCGCATGAAGGGTGATCCGGCACCGGAGGACGGCTACGCCGGCGCGTACATCGACGACCTCGCGAAGCGTGTCGCCGAGGGGGAGCCGGCGATCGGCGACCTGCCCGAGGACGAGCAGATCGCCGTCGCGCGCGATCGCGCGTATGCGCTGCAGTTGGCGGAGCTCCAGGCGTCCCTCGAGAAGTTCAACGTCCACTTCGACGTCTTCTTCAGCGAGCGCACGCTGCACGCCGCCGGCGAGGACGGCGGACCGAGCCTCGTCGACCAGGCCGTCGACCGCCTGCGTGCCCAGGGCCATGTGTTCGACGCCGACGGTGCGGTGTGGGTGCGCACGACCGACTTCGGCGACGACAAGGACCGTGTCATCCGTCGCTCGAACGGTGAGTACACCTACTTCGCCGCCGACGCCGCGTACTACCTGAACAAGGGCGACCGCGGCTTCGCGCACAAGATCTACCTGCTGGGCGCCGACCACCACGGCTACGTGCACCGGCTGAAGGCGCTCGCCGGGGCGGCGGGCGACGACCCCGAGAAGGACATCGAGGTGCTGATCGGCCAGCTCGTGTCGGTCAACGGCGCCCGCTTGTCCAAGCGCGCGGGCAACATCATCGAGCTCGACGACCTGCGCGAGTGGCTGGGCACCGACGCGCTGCGTTACTCGCTTGCGCGCTACCCGGCCGACTCGCCGCTGACGCTCGACCCCGAGATCCTGCAGAAGCGCACGAACGACAACCCCGTGTTCTACGTGCAGTACGCCCACGCACGGACGCACAACGTCGCGCGCAACGCCGCCGACTCCGGCGTCTCCCGCGACGCGTTCGCCCCCGAGCTGCTGACCCACGAGACCGAGTCGGCCCTGCTGGGCGCTCTGCAGGAGTTCCCCCGCCTCGTGGCGTTCGCCGCCGAGTTGCGCGAGCCCCATCGCGTCGCGCGCTACCTGGAGGAGCTCGCGAGCCTCTACCACCGCTGGTACGACTCCTGCCGAGTGACGCCGCTCGGCGATGAGGAGGTCACCGACCTGCACCGCACCCGTCTGTGGCTGAACGACGCCACCGGTCAGGTGCTCCGCAACGGTCTCGACCTCCTCGGCGTGAGCGCGCCCGAGCGGATGTGACATGACCACCGTCACGGCGCCCCGCCGACGCCGCCGCGGCTGGATCGTCGCGATCGTCATCGTCGCGGTGCTCGCGGTGCTCGCGGTGCTGGTGGTCGCCGCCGAGTTCGCGGCGAGGGCGCTGGTGCCGCAGGTCATCCGGTCGCAGCTCGTCTCCACGCTCGGCCTGCCCGAGGATCAGCCGATCGACGTCGACATCCCCGGGCTGCTCCTGCCTCAGCTGGTGGTCGGCAACATCCCCGTGATGAGCCTGTCCGCGGACGACGTGGAGGTCGACGGCATCTCCGGCGACGTCGAGGTGACCATCGCGGATGCCCCGGTCCGCCAAGGCGGCGACTGGAGCAGCGCGCGAGCCGTGGTCGTGATGGACGAGGAGCAGGTCCGCACCATCCTCTCCCGGGTGGACGGCTTCCCGGTCGATTCCTTCCGCCTCGATCCGCCGGCGGTCGCCCTGGACACCGAGCTGAACGTGTTCGGCGCCGCCGTTCCGCTCGGTGTGCGTCTGTCGGCGGCGGCGGAGGACGGCGAGCTCGTCCTGTCGCCGACCACGTTCCGCCTCGGCGAGGTGGACGTGTCGGCCGAAGCGCTGCGGCAGCAGCTGGGCCCGCTCGTCGGGTCCTTCGTGCAGAACTGGCCGGTGTGCCTCGCGGAGTACCTGCCGCGCGCGCTCACGCTCGCCGAGGTCACCGTGGCGGAACGCGGCGTCGTCGCCTCCTTCGATATCGACAGTGCGATCCTCCGCGACAGGACCGCCCAGCAGCCGGGTTCCTGCGCCGACGCCTCGTAGCGTCACGGGGCCGGGGGCGGTTGCCGCGGTGCCCTAGACTGTGGGCACCGTCGGGGCGTGGCCACACCGCCCGGCGATCCCGTTCCCACCCCGATTGGTGCCCCTGCGTGTCCACCGCCTCCGACCGTCCCGCCGTGCCCGAGTGGCTCACGAAGCCGGACGACGCGAATGCGCTCGTCGAGGCCGTCTGGCCCGCCGGCGCCGCCCGTGACGACACCGGTGCGCTCGTGTTCGGCGGCGTCCCGGCTCCCGTGCTCGCGGAGCGATTCGGTACGCCGCTCTACGTCGTCGACGAGGACCTGATCCGGGCCCGCGCCCGCGAGGTGCTGACCGCCTTCCGGGATGCCGCGGCCCGCCACGGCGGCTCGGCTCGGGTCTACTACGCCGGCAAGGCGCTGCTGACCACCGACGTCGTCCGCTGGGTGACCGCCGAGGGTCTCGGCGTCGACGTCGCCAGCGGCGGCGAGCTCGCGGTCGCCCTGGCCGCGGGAGCGGATGCCGCACGCCTCGGGCTGCACGGCAACAACAAGCTCCCCGCCGAGATCACCCGGGCCGTCCGCGTCGGGGTCGGCTCAATCGTGATCGACTCGCTGATCGAGATCGAACGCGTCGCCGCCGAGGCCGCCGCGCAGGGCGTCGTCCAGACCGTCCTCCTCCGGGTCAACAGCGGCGTGCACGCCGAGACGCACGACTTCCTGGCGACGGCGCACGAGGATCAGAAGTTCGGCTTCGCCCTGACGGATGCCGAGGCGGCGGTCGCCCGCATCCGCGAGCTGCCCTCTCTCCGGTTCGCCGGCCTCCACTGCCACATCGGGTCGCAGATCTTCGGGACGGCCGGGTTCGCGGAGTCCGCCGCCCGCGTCGTCGAGCTCCACGCGCGCCTGCGGGAGGGCGGTGACGTGCCCCTGCTCAACCTGGGCGGCGGTTTCGGCATCGCCTACACGTCGAAGGACGACCCGACCCCCATCGCGGAGCTCGCCGACGGCATCGTCGCGGCGGTCGCCCGCGAGTGCGAGAGCCGCGGCATCCCGCTGCCCGAACTCGCCTTCGAACCCGGCCGCAGCATCGTCGGCCGCGCGGGTGTGACCCTGTACTCGGTCGGGACCGTGAAGCCCGTGCGCGTCTCAGACGAGCTCGAGCGGCTCTACGTCAGCGTCGACGGCGGAATGAGCGACAACGCGCGTCCGGCCCTGTACGGCGCCGACTACAGCGCGCGCATCGCCGGCCGACGCAGCGACGCCGAGGCGGCGCTGGCCCGCGTGGTCGGTCGGCACTGCGAGTCGGGCGACATCGTCGTCGATGCGGAGTACCTGCCGGGCGACGTGACGCCGGGGGACCTGCTCGCCGTCGCCGCCACGGGCGCCTACTGCTTCTCGCTCGCGAGCAACTACAACTATCTGACCCGTCCTCCCGTCGTCGCGGTGAGCGGCGGCGCCGCCCGGCTGATCGTCCGCGGGGAGGACGAGAACGACCTGCTGGCGCGCGACCTCGGCGTCGCACCGGCCGCATCCCGCACCACCGAGGAGTCCGCATGATCGAGCCCCGTCGCCTTCGCGTCGCCCTGCTGGGAGCCGGCGCCGTCGGGTCGCAGGTCGCCCGCCTGCTGCTCACGCACGCCGACGAGTTGGCCGACCGCGCGGGCGCCCCGCTCGACCTCGTGGGCATCGCCGTGCGCGACGTCGACGCGCCTCGCGAGGCCGACCTGCCGCGCGAGCTGTTCACGACCGACGCCGACACGCTCATCGCCGGTGCCGACATCGTCATCGAGGTCACCGGCGGACTGGAGCCCGCGCGCACGCGCATCCTCCACGCCCTCGCCTCGGGCGCCGACGTCGTCACCGCCAACAAGGCGCTCCTGGCCACCCACGGCAGCGAGATCTTCGACGCCGCCGACCAGGTCGGCGCCACGGTCGCCTACGAGGCCGCCGTCGCCGGAGCCATCCCGATCATCCGGCCCCTGCGCGACTCGCTCGCGGGCGACCGGGTGCGTCGGATCATGGGAATCGTCAACGGCACGACCAACTACATCCTCGACCGCATGGACCGCGAGGGACTCGGCTTCGACGAGGTGCTCACGGAGGCGCAGCGTCTCGGGTACGCCGAGGCCGACCCGACGGCCGATGTCGAGGGCTACGACGCCGCTCAGAAGGCCGCCATCCTGGCGAGCCTCGCGTTCCACACCACCGTCCCGCTCGAGGCGGTGCACCGTGAGGGCATCACCTCGGTGGATGCGGGTGTCATCGAGGCCGCTCGCAAGGCGGGCTACGTCGTGAAGCTGCTCGCCGTCTGCGAGCGGCTCGTCGACCAGCCCGACGCGGCGCCCAGCGGCGAGGCGATCTCGGTGCGGGTCTACCCGGCGCTGGTGCCGCGCGAGCATCCGCTCGCCTCCGTCCACGGCGCGAACAACGCCGTGTTCGTCGAGGCCGAGGCCGCGGGCGACCTCATGTTCTACGGCGCCGGCGCCGGGGGAGTGCAGACCGCCTCCGCCGTCCTCGGCGACGTCGTCTCCGCCGCACGGCGCCACGTCGCGGGTGGTCCGGGGGTCGGGGAGTCGACGCGGGCGGGCCTGCCGATCGTTCCCATCGGCCGCATCCGCACCAGCTGCCAGATCACGCTCGAGGTCGACGACCGACCGGGTGTGCTGGCCACCGTCGCGGGCATCCTCAGCGACGGGGACGTGTCCATCGCGACCGTCGAACAGACCACCTCGGGCGACACCGTCGCCCAGGGAAGCGGGGATGCCGTCGCGCACCTCGTCATCGGAACCCACACGGCCCGGGAGCAGGACCTGGCCGACACGGTCGAGCGGCTCGCTGCCACCAGCGCCGTCCGACGCGTGGTCTCGGTCCTGCGCGTAGAAGGAGACTGACATGGCACACGTCTGGCGCGGAGTCCTCCGCGAGTACGCCGATCGACTGGGCGTCACCGACGCCTCGACCGTCGTGACGCTCGGCGAGGGCGGCACGCCGCTCATCCCCGCGGCGTCGCTGTCGCAGATCACGGGCGCCGATGTCTACGTCAAGTTCGAGGGCATGAACCCGACGGGCTCGTTCAAGGACCGAGGGATGACGGTCGCGCTGTCGCGTGCCGTCGAGCACGGCGCCGAGGCGGTCATCTGCGCCTCGACCGGCAACACCTCCGCATCCGCTGCCGCCTACGCCGCGCACGCCGGGATCACCGCCGCGGTCCTCGTGCCCGAGGGCAAGATCGCGATGGGCAAGCTGAGCCAGGCGGTCGCCCACAACGGCAAGCTCATCCAGATCCGCGGCAACTTCGACGACTGCCTCGAGATCGCACGCGAGCTCGCCGGCGGCTACAAGGTGCACCTCGTGAACTCGGTCAACCCCGACCGCATCGAGGGGCAGAAGACCGCGGCCTACGAGATCGTCAGCCAGCTCGGCGACGCCCCGGACTTCCACTTCATCCCCGTCGGCAACGCCGGCAACTACACCGCCTACTCTCGCGGATACCGCGAAGAGGCCGAGCGCGGGGTCGCGACGCGCGTGCCCCGCATGCTCGGCTTCCAGGCCGAGGGGTCCGCGCCGCTCGTGCGCGGTGAGGTCGTGAAGAACCCCGAGACCATCGCCTCCGCCATCCGCATCGGCAACCCGGCGTCGTGGGACCTCGCCCTCGAGGCGCGCTCCGCGACCGACGGGTGGTTCGGGGCGATCGACGACGAGCGCATCCTCGCGGCGCAGAAGCTCCTCGCCGGCACGGTCGGCGTGTTCGTCGAGCCGGCTTCTGCGATCAGTGTCGCAGGCCTGCTCGACCGTGCCGAGGCCGGGGTCATCCCGAAGGGCGCCAAGGTCGTGCTGACGGTCACCGGACACGGCCTGAAGGACCCGCAGTGGGCGCTCCGCAACGCGGACGGCTCGCAGGTCGAGCCTCTCGTCGTGGACGCCGCGACCAGCGAGGTGGCGTCCGCGCTCGATCTCACCCGCGTGGCGGGATGACGCTCGCCGGGCGCTCCGTCGCCGTCCGCGTCCCGGCCACGAGCGCCAATCTGGGGCCGGGTTTCGACACGCTCGGACTCGCCCTGAGCGTGCACGACGAGCTCGTCGTCACCGCCCTCGACGAGCCCGGTCTCGAGATCGAGGTCACCGGCGAGGGTGCGGCGGACGTGCCGACGGATGCCTCGCATCTGGTCGTGCGCTCGATGGCGTACGCGTTCGAGGCGGCCGGCCGGCCGATGCCCGGCATCCGTTTCCGCGCGCACAACGTGATCCCGCACGGCCGGGGGATGGGGTCGTCGGGAGCAGCGGTCGTCGCCGGGCTCCTGGCGGCGCAGGGGCTCCTCGAGGGGGACGTGACGCTCGGGCCAGAGACCCTGCTGCGCCTGGCCACCGAACTCGAAGGACACCCCGACAACGTCGCGCCCGCGCTGTTCGGCGGTCTCACGATCGCCTGGATGGATCAGGACGGTCCGCAGCACAAGAAGCTCGCGGTCCACCGCGGGGTGTCACCACTCGTCTTCGTGCCGGAGTTCACGATGTCGACGTCGGTGGCCCGGGGCCTCGCCCCGCTCCACGTCACGCGTGAGGACGCGGTCTTCAACGTGTCGCGGTCAGCCCTGCTCATCGCGGCGCTCACCCAGAGCCCCGAGCTGCTCATGGCGGCCACCGAGGACAAGCTGCACCAGTCGTACCGGGCGCAGGCCATGCCGGCGACCGACGCGCTCGTGCAGTCGCTCCGCGGCGCCGGCTTCGCCGCCGTCGTCTCGGGCGCCGGCCCCAGCGTGCTCGTCCTGGCCGATGGACCGGGACGCCGCCTCGAGGCGGTCGAGTTCGCGGCGCAGTCGACGGACACGCCATGGAAACCCCTGCTGCTGGCCGTCGATGTCCGGGGTGGTACAGTGAGGGACCATACGGAGGATGCCACGTAATCACGTGAATCTGCCCTCCATCGCAATCTGCGAACCACCGCACACCCCTTCTGACGGGCCTGCGCGAATTGTGTGCCTGCGCGAACACCCCGCTGAGGAATCGGATCCGTCGTGGACGGGTCCACCTGCGGTTATGACTTTCCACATCTGAAAGGGAGAACTCGTGGAGTCCATCTCCGAGATCCAGACCGGCGACGACGTCGCCACCGACGGCACCGCCGCCGACGAGACCACTACGGACGCCGCCGCGCAGTCGGCCGCGCCCACGACCGAAGAGACCCCCGCCGAAGAGGCCCCCGTCGAGGAGGCTCCCGCTGAGGAGGCTCCCGCTGAGGAGGCTCCCGCGGAGGAGGCTCCCGCTGAGGAGGCTGCCGCGGTAGAGGCCGCCGCGCCCGTCGCCGACGAAGAGGTCGCCGCCGCCTCGCAGACGATCGACGACGCCCCCGCCGAGGAGAAGCCCGCCGAGAAGCCGGCGAAGGCCCCGCGCAAGCGCGCCCCGCGCCGTGCGAAGAGCACCGACGTGCCCGCCGCCGATGCGGCCGTCGCCGCAGACGCCGCAGAGGCTCCCGCGACCGACGCCCCCGCGACCGACGCTGCGGCCCCCGAGGCCCCGGCCGCGGATGCTCCGGCCGGCGAGGCAGCGTCCGACGAGACCCCCGCGACCGACGCAGCCCAGGCCGACGAGCCCGAGGCACCGGCCGGTGAGGCCGCGGCACCGACGGCATCCGCTGAGGACGGCGAGAACGGCGGTGAGGGCTCCGGCCGCACCCGCAGCCGCTCGCGCAGCCGCAGCCGCAACCGCAACAAGGGCGAGAACGCCCAGAACGGCGGCGCCCAGAACGGCGGCGCCCAGAACGGCAACGCTCAGAACGGCAACGCTCAGAACGCTCCGGCCGACAAGCCCGCCGTCGAGGAGAAGACCGACGACGAGCAGGGGCAGGGCCGTGGCCGTCAGCGCAACAAGCGCCGCGGACAGAACACGAACGACGAGTTCGACACCGAGATCGGCGAGGACGACGTCCTCATCCCGATCGCGGGCATCCTCGACGTCCTCGACAACTACGCCTTCGTGCGCACGACGGGCTACCTCCCCGGCCAGAGCGACGTCTACGTCTCGCTCGGTCAGGTCAAGAAGTACAACCTGCGCAAGGGTGACGCCGTGGTCGGCGCCATCAAGCAGCCGCGCGAGGGCGAGCAGTCCAGCCGCCAGAAGTACAACGCGCTCGTCAAGGTCGACGCCGTCAACGGACTGTCGGTCGAGGACGCGGCCACGCGTGTCGAGTTCGGCAAGCTGACGCCGCTCTACCCGCAGGAGCGCCTGCGCCTCGAGACGGCCCCCGAGAAGCTGACGCAGCGCATCATCGACCTCGTCGCCCCGATCGGCAAGGGTCAGCGCGGTCTGATCGTCGCGCCGCCCAAGGCCGGCAAGACGATCGTCCTGCAGCAGATCGCCAATGCGATCGCGACGAACAACCCCGAGGTCCACCTCATGGTCGTGCTCGTCGACGAGCGCCCCGAAGAGGTCACCGACATGCAGCGGACCGTCAAGGGCGAGGTCATCGCCTCGACGTTCGACCGCCCCGCGGAGGACCACACGACGGTCGCCGAGCTCGCCATCGAGCGCGCGAAGCGCCTCGTCGAGCTCGGCCGCGACGTCGTCGTGCTCCTCGACTCGATCACGCGCCTCGGCCGTGCGTACAACATCTCGGCGCCGACCTCGGGCCGCGTGCTCACCGGCGGTGTCGACGCGTCCGCGCTGTACCCGCCCAAGCGCTTCTTCGGCGCCGCGCGCAACATCGAGAACGGCGGATCGCTCACGATCCTCGCCACGGCGCTCGTCGAGACCGGGTCCAAGATGGACGACGTCATCTTCGAGGAGTTCAAGGGCACCGGCAACAGCGAGCTGCGCCTCTCGCGGCAGCTGGCCGACAAGCGCATCTTCCCCGCCGTCGACGTGAACGCCTCGAGCACCCGTCGCGAGGAGATGCTGCTCTCGGCCGACGAGGTCAAGATCACGTGGAAGCTGCGTCGCGCCCTCGCCGGCCTCGACCCGCAGCAGGCCCTCGAGGTCGTCCTCGGCAAGCTCAAGGAGACGACGTCGAACGTCGAGTTCCTCGTGCAGATGCAGAAGTCGATCCCGGCGCCCGCCGCGGGTGGCCACGGCCACGGGCACGAGAACAGCATCCGCTGATCCACCCCTCGTGTTCGAGTCCGTCCAGACGCTGATCGACGAGCACCGCGCGGTCCAGGAGGAACTCTCGGACCCCGCGGTGCACGCCGATGCGGCGCGCGCGAAGCGTGTGAACCGGCGGTACGCCGAGCTGTCGCGCATCGTCGCGGCCCACGACGCGTGGCACGCGGCCGAGGAGGACCTCTCCGCGGCCCGTGAACTCGCGAAGGAGGACGACGCCTTCGCCGACGAGGTCCCCGCGCTGGAGCAGCGTCTGGCAGAGACGCAGGAGAAGCTCCGTCGGCTCCTGATCCCGCGCGACCCGGACGATGCGCGGGACGTGATCCTCGAGATCAAGGCGGGGGAGGGCGGCGCCGAGTCGGCCCTCTTCGCCGCCGACCTCCTGCGCATGTATCTGCAGTACGCCGCGTCGCAGGGCTGGAAGACCGAATTGCTCGAGCGCAACGAGTCCGATCTCGGTGGCTACAAGGACGTCCAGGTGGCCATCAAGGGCTCCTCGAGCGACCCCGCGCAGGGCGTCTGGGCGCACCTGAAGTACGAGGGCGGCGTCCACCGCGTCCAGCGCGTGCCCGCGACCGAATCGCAGGGCCGCATCCACACCTCGACGACCGGCGTCCTCGTCTTCCCCGAGGTCGACGAGCCCGAAGAGGTGCAGATCGACCCGAACGACCTGAAGATCGACGTCTTCCGTTCCTCCGGTCCGGGCGGGCAGTCGGTCAACACGACCGACTCGGCCGTCCGCATCACGCACCTGCCGACCGGCATCGTCGTGTCCATGCAGAACGAGAAGAGTCAGCTGCAGAACCGCGAGGCGGGTATGCGCGTGCTGCGCGCGCGACTGCTCGCCAAGCAGCAGGAGGAGCGGGATGCCGCGGCCTCCGACGCCCGCCGATCTCAGATCCGCGGAATGGACCGCTCCGAGCGCATCCGCACGTACAACTTCCCCGAGAACCGGATCGCCGACCACCGCACGGGGTACAAGGCGTACAACCTGGATCAGGTCATGGACGGCGCGCTGGCCCCGCTCATCGAGTCCGCCATCGCGGCCGATGAGGAGGCGCGGCTGGCTGCCGTCGGCTCCGACGCCTGACCGTCAGATGTGGTACTCGGGCGCCGTGAGGATCGCCCGGGTGTCCTCGCCGACCGCCCGTCGCCGGGCGCGCGCCGGCACACCCACGAGCACGGAATCGGCCGGTGCGTCCTTCGTGACGACGGCGTTCGCGCCGATCACCGAGTGGGCGCCGATGACCACGGGGCCGAGGATCTTGGCGCCCGCCCCGACGGCGACGCCGTCCTCGAGGGTGGGATGCCGCTTGCCGCCGTCCCGGGTGCGCCCGCCGAGCGTCACCCCGTGGTACAGCATGACGTCGTCGCCGACCTCCGCCGTCTCACCGATGACGACGCCCATGCCGTGATCGATGAAGAACCGGCGCCCGATGCGGGCCCCGGGATGGATCTCGATGCCGGTGAGCCAGCGCGTCGCCTGCGAGAGGGCCCTGGCCGGGAACCTCCATCCCCGCCGCCAGAGCGCGTGCGCGACCCGGTGGCTCCACACGGCGT
The DNA here is from genome assembly GCF_040702445.1 of Microbacterium sp. NPDC080005. Classification (NCBI taxonomy): domain Bacteria; kingdom Bacillati; phylum Actinomycetota; class Actinomycetes; order Micrococcales; family Microbacteriaceae; genus Microbacterium; species Microbacterium sp. NPDC080005. Next base: position 299,084 of record NZ_JBFBLD010000001.1, read on the forward strand.
GGAGCCCCGGGTACAGCAGCGCGATCTCGACGCCGCCGCGTGCCGCGGGGTCGCGGAGCTTCGCCGCGGCGACGTCCTCGCGGACGGCGCGCACGGCGGCGACGAGGGTGCGGCGGAGGGAACGGGCGATTCCGGGCACAGCGGACCTTTCGAGACCGGACGGGATCAGTCGCGGAACTCCTCGAAGAGCGCCGTCGACAGGTACCGCTCGCCGAACGACGGGATGATCACGACGATGTTCTTGCCCTCCGCCTCGGGGCGCGCCGCGACCTGGAGGGCTGCCCAGATGGCCGCGCCCGACGAGATGCCGACGAGGATGCCCTCGCTCGTGGCGACCTTCTTGGCCGTCGCGATCGCGTCGTCGAAGGTGACGTCCTGGACCTCGTCGATGACGCCCTGGTCGAGGATCGGCGGGATGAAGTTCGGGCCGATGCCCTGGATCTTGTGCGGCCCGGGCTTGCCCTCGGTCAGCAGCGGGGAGTCCTTCGGCTCGACCGCGACGACCTTGGCGGCGGGCACACGCTCCTTGAGGACCTGGCCGACGCCCGTGATCGTGCCGCCCGTGCCGATGCCGGCGACGAAGTAGTCGACGGCGCCGTCGGTGTCGCGCAGGATCTCCTCGGCGGTGGTCTTGCGGTGGATCTCGACGTTGGCCTGGTTGGCGAACTGCTTCGCGAGCACGGCGCCGGGGGTCTCGGCGGCGATGCGCTCCGCCTCGCCGACGGCGCCCTTCATGCCGAGCGAGGGATCGGTGAGAACGAGCTCGGCGCCGTAGGCGCGCAGCAGCATCCGACGCTCGATCGACATCGACGACGGCATCGTCAGGACGACCTTGTAGCCGCGGGCGGCGCCCACCATGGCGAGGGCGATGCCGGTGTTGCCGCTCGTGCCCTCGACGATCGTGCCGCCGGGCTTCAGCTCGCCGGACGCCTCCGCGGCGTCGACGATGGCGATGCCCAGACGGTCTTTGACCGAGGAGGCGGGGTTGTAGAACTCGAGCTTGGCGAGGATGGTCCCCGGCAGTCCCTCGGACACCCGGTTCAGCCGGACGAGGGGTGTGTTGCCGAACGCGCTCGTGATGTCGGAGTGGATGCCGGTCATGGGATGCCTTCCGTGCGGGTGGGGTCGTCAGGTGCGGCTCAGGGGACCGCGATGCGCCCCAGCCTACGGTCCCGGCGACCCGTGAAGCCCTCTGTGACGCTGCGGTGGGCGGTATCCTGTGACTTCCCATGTCGACTTCACGGACTTCCGACGCGCCCGCCGGCAGCGACCTCGCCCCCCTTGTGCGCCACGCCGCAGAGCGGCTCGCCTCGGCCGGCGTCCCTTCCGCTGCCGTCGACGCCGAGCTCCTGGCCTCCCACGTCCTCGGGGTGAGCCGGGGCGAGCTCGCTGCGGCGATGATGCGCGGCGATCGGATGCCGGAGGCCGCCGCGACCCGCTTCGCTGAACTCGTCGCGCGCCGCGCCGCGCGCGAGCCCCTCCAGCACCTGACCGGAACGGCCCCGTTCCGGCACCTCGAACTCCGCGTCGGTCCCGGGGTCTTCGTGCCGCGTCCCGAGACCGAGATGGTCGCCCAGCTGGCGATCGACGCGCTGCGCGCGGCCCCGGGACCCGGACCGATCGCCGTCGACCTCGGTACCGGCAGCGGAGCGCTGGCGCTCTCGCTGGCCACCGAGGTGCCGCACGCGCAGGTGCACGCGGCCGAGAACTCCGTCGATGCGTTCATCTGGGCGAAGGAGAACTTCGCCGTGCATGCGCCGCACGCCCGGCTCGCCTTCATCGACCTCGCCGATGCGTTCCCCGAGCTGGACGGCACCGTCTCCGTCGTGGTCTCGAACCCGCCCTACGTGCCCGACGACGCCGTCCCGCGCGACCCCGAGGTGCGCTTCTGGGATCCGCCGGCGGCGCTGTACGGCGGTCCCGACGGGCTCGACGTCGTGCGCGTGCTCTCCGGGGTCGCGCTGCGGCTGCTGCATCCCGGCGGCACGCTGGTGATCGAACACGGCGAATGGCAGGGGCCCGGCATCCGCGACCTGTTGACGGCCGACGGATGGCGCGGCGCCGCCACGCACCGCGACCTCACCACCCGCGACCGCGCGACGACCGCCCTGCGGCCCTGAACCCGGGTGACGTCCTGCGCCGGTTCGCAGGCGGTCCCGAGCCCCCTCCTCGTAGAATGCTGCGGATATGTCTCCCGTCCTCGACTGCCGTGACGCCGGTCAGCTGCTTCCCGCTCTGCGCCAGGCGCGCCAGGCCATCGGCCGCGGCGAACTCATCGTGATGCCGACCGACACCGTCTACGGCGTGGCCGCCGACGCCTTCAACGCGTCGGCCGTCGCCCGCCTGCTCGCCGCCAAGGGGCGCGGTCGCCAGTCTCCGCCGCCGGTGCTCGTCTCCGGACCCGACACGATGCGCGCCCTCGTCGCCGAGGTGCCCGAACCCGTCGAGCGTCTCGTGGAGCGGTTCTGGCCGGGCGGACTCACGATCGTGCTGCCCGCGCAGCCCTCGCTGCAGTGGGATCTCGGCGAGACGCGCGGCACCGTCGCGGTGCGCATGCCGGACGACGCCTTCGCCCTCGAGCTGCTGCAGGAGACCGGTCCGCTGGCGGTGTCGAGCGCGAACCTCACGGGCAAGCCCGCCGCCCTCGAGATCGAGTCCGCGATCGAGATGCTCCGCGACAGCATCTCGGTCTACCTCGACGGGGGGCTCGTCGACACCGGCGTCGCCTCCACCATCATCGACGCGACGGGGCTCGTCGGGCGTGACCAGCGACCCGTGGCGGTGCTCCGCGACGGCGCCGTGTCGCGCGCCGACCTGCGCGAGGTGCTCGGCGACCTGCTCGAGCCGGACCCTGTCTCACCCGACGAATCCGACGCCGCGTGAGGGACTACCTGCTCGCGTTCGTGATCACCGGCGCTCTGACCTTCGCCTTCTCATGGGTCGTCTGGCGCCTGGCGATGAAGTTCGGGCTCCACCCGGCGATCCGCGAGCGGGACGTGCACAAGACCCCCACGCCGCGGCTCGGGGGAGTGGCGATGTTCATCGGCATGCTCGGGTTCTTCGTGCTGTCCTCGCAGCTCCCCGCCTTCGCCATCGTCTGGCAGGAGCCGTCCATGGTGTGGTCGCTCCTGGGCGCCGCAGCCCTCATGGTCGTGGTCGGCGTGGCCGACGACCTGTGGGACCTCGACTGGATGATCAAGCTCGGCGCCCAGTTCGTCGCCGCCTGGATCGTCGTGTCGCCCGGCGGCATCCAGATCTTCTATCTTCCCGTCGGGCAGCAGGTCGTCGTCTCCAGCTGGGTCAGCATCAGCCTGTCGATCCTGCTGATCGTGATCGTCATGAACGCCGTCAACTTCATCGACGGGCTCGACGGCCTGGTGGCGGGGGTGTGCCTCATCGCCAATGCGGTGTTCTTCGCCTACTCGGCGATGCTCGTGCGCGACTTCGACAACAGTGAGCAGAGCAACACCGGGGTGTTCATCGCCATCGTGCTGCTCGGGATGTGCGCCGGATTCCTGCCGTTCAACTGGAATCCGGCGCGCATGTTCATGGGGGATGCCGGTGCCCTCCTCCTCGGGCTGATGATGGCGTCCTCGGCGATCGTCGTCACCGGGAACCTGCCCCCGAACCTGCTCAGCGACAACGACCTCTTCGGCCGGTCGCAGCTGCTCGGTGCGTTCATCCCGGTGATCCTCCCCGTCGTCATCGTGCTGCTGCCGCTCGTCGACTTCGGACTCGCGGTCGTGCGCCGTATGGCGCAGGGGAAGTCGCCGTTCTCTCCTGACCGCAAGCACCTCCATCACCGGATGCTCGACATGGGGCACACCGACCGCAACGCGGTCTTCGTGTTCTACGCGTGGACCGCCGTCGTCTCGCTGTCGGTCCTCCTCATGTACATCGGCACCACGAAGGGCTGGCCGGGCCGCTACTGGCCGGGCGTCGCCTTCCTCGTCATCGGATGCATCGCCTGCGTCCTCGTCACCTTGCCCCCCGCGCGCCGTACCCGACCGGTGGCGCCTGAACAGAAGGCCCTCTCGTGAGCTCCCTGTCCTCCACCTCCATGCTGCGCACCGCCCTCGTGTGGTCCGGAATCGTCACCGCCGTCCTGCTCATCGCCGGGGGAGCGGTCGGACTGCTCGTGGCCGGGACGTCGGGGCTGTGGAGCGCCCTCGTCGCCGTCCTCATGGCGGCGGTGTTCCTCGCCTTCACGATCGTGTCGATCCTCATCGCCAACCGGTTCTACGGCGATCCGCTCTTCGTGCCGATCTTCTTCGGGTCGGTCATGGGTGGGTGGATCCTCAAGTTCGTGGTGTTCCTCGTCGTGCTGTTCGTCCTGCGCGATCAGCCCTGGCTGACGCCCTTGGTCTTCCTCATCTCCCTCGTCGTCAGCATCGTCGCCTCGCTCGTCGTCGACGTCGTCGTGATGCTCCGGATGCGCACCTCCGCCGTCAGCGACACGACGCTGCCCACCGCGGCCGAGGTGGAGGCCGGTGAACGCCGGCCCGGGGACTCGGCGGCGCCTCGGGACTGATAGGCTGTTCTCCGAGCCCGCCTGATCCCGACGGGAACGTCTGCGGAGTCAGCTCACCGACCATCGTCGCCCGATCCTTAGATCGACGCCCCGAAGCTGGAGCCAGCGCTGTTTACTCAAGCTGCGACCCTGATCGCTACTGCCGCCCAAGATGCCCCTGAGTTCCACGGGCCGTCCATCTCGGAGTTCTTCCCCGACGCGGTGATCCAGATCGGCGGACTCGTGATCCACCGGATCCACCTGATCCAGATGCTCTCGACGGTCGCCATCGTCCTCATCTTCTGGCTCGGCACCCGTCGCATGACGGTCGTCCCCGGTCGCTTCCAGAGCGTCGTGGAGATGGGCCTGGACTTCGTCCGCGTCAACATCGCCGAGGACCTTCTGGGCAAGAAGGACGGCCGCCGCTTCCTGCCGATCCTCACCACGATCTTCTTCATGGTGCTGTTCATGAACATCACGGGTGTCATCCCGTTCCTGAACATCGCGGGCTCCTCGATCGTCGCCGTCCCGCTGCTGCTGGCCCTCGTCGCGTACGTGACCTTCATCTACGCCGGCATCAAGGCGAGCCCCGGCAACTTCTTCCGGAACTCGCTCATGCCTCCCGGGCTGCCGTGGTTCCTCTACATCCTGATCATCCCGCTCGAGTTCCTCTCGACCTTCATCATCCGACCCGTCACGCTGACGCTGCGTCTGCTGATGAACATGATCGTCGGGCACCTCATGCTGGTCCTGTTCTTCGCAGCGACCCAGTTCTTCCTCCTCGATATCGGCGGCTGGTTCTCCGCCCTTGCTGCAGGCACGCTCGCGTTCGGGTTCGCCTTCACGCTGTTCGAGATCTTCGTCGCCTTCCTCCAGGCCTACGTCTTCGCCATCCTCACCGCGGTCTACATCCAGCTCGCGGTGGCAGAAGAGCACTAAGCGGTCCGGCGCACGCCGAACCATCCAACCGAAAGGAAACACCTCCGTGGACGCAACTACGGTTCTCGCCGCCCTCGAGGGCAACGTCGCGACGATGGGCTACGGCCTCGCCGCCATCGGTCCCGCCATCGGCGTGGGCATCGTCGTGGGCAAGACGATCGAGGGCGTGGCCCGTCAGCCCGAGCTGGCCGGTCGTCTCCAGGTCCTGATGTTCATCGGTATCGCCTTCACCGAGGCGCTCGCCTTCATCGGCATCGCGACCTACTTCATCTTCGTCTGATCCCCGAACAGATTCCTAAGGAGACAGGATGCTGAACGCTCTTGTCGCGTACGCCGCAGAAGAGGGCGAGGCGCACAACCCGCTCATTCCCGCGTGGTACGACATCATCTGGTCGGGCGTCTGCTTCGTCGTGATCCTGTTCGTCTTCTGGCGGGTCGCCCTGCCGAAGATGCAGGCTCTGCTCGACCAGCGCGCTGCCGCCATCGAAGGCAACATCGCAAAGGCCGACGAGGCGCAGCGCAAGGCGGAAGCCGCCCTCGAGCAGTACACGGCGCAGCTCGCCGAGGCTCGCAAGGAGGCCGGTGAGATCCGTGAGGCCGCCCGCGAGGACGGCAAGAAGATCGTCACCGAGGCCAAGGACACCGCTGCCGCCGAGGCCGCGCGTCTGACCGCCGCGGCGCACTCCCAGATCGAGGCCGAGCGCCAGAGCGCGCTCGTCTCGCTCCGCAGCGAGGTGGGCACCCTCGCCCTCGACCTCGCCGGCGGTGTGATCGGTGAGACCCTGTCGGACGACGCCAAGGCCCAGGCCGTGGTCGACCGCTTCCTCGCCGACCTCGAGGCATCCGAGAAGGCGGCCAAGTAATGGGCAGCGCGACCACTCAGGCCCTCGCGGCGACGACGTCGGCCCTGCAGGCCGCGCCGGGCGTCGACCTCGACGTCGCCCGCGAGCTGTTCGCCGCGGTCCGCGTCCTGGCCGGCTCGTCGCAGCTGAGCGGCGCGCTCTCCGATGCGTCGGCGCCTGCGGAGGGGCGGCAGAAGGTCGTCGCGAGCGTGTTCGGCACGTTCGCGCCGGCCACGGTCGCCGTCCTCGACGCCGCCGTGCGCGAGCGGTGGTCTTCGGCCGCCGATCTGCTCACCGGCATCGAGGAGGCGGGCATCCGTGCCGCCGCCATCGCAGCGCCGCAGGCCGACATCGAAGCCGAGCTGTTCTCGGTGGCCCGGACGATCGCGGCCAACCCCGAGCTCGAACTCGCGCTCGGCAGCCGCCTGGGTGAGGCATTTGCCAAGGGCGCCCTCATCGAGAAGCTGCTCGCCGGTCGGGCCGCCGAGCCGACGGTCATCATCGTGGCCTCGCTCGCGCAGCTCCCGCGGGAGCGGCGCTTCCGCTCGATGCTCAGCTGGGCGCTCCGCGTCGTCGCCGACCAGCGCGGACGGGCGGTGGCGACGGTGTTCGCGGCCGCCGAGCTCACGCCGGCGCAGACCGAGCGGCTCCAGCGGACGCTCGCTGCGCGCTACGGCACCGAGGTCTCGCTCAACGTCGTCATCGACCCGGACGTCGTCGGCGGCATCCGGATCGAGATCGGCGACGACGTGATCGACGCCACCGTCTCGTCCCGACTGGGCGACCTCCGCCAGCGTCTGGCGGGCTGACTCTTCCCGCTCCACCGAGGAGCGGACCCGGCAGGCCAGGTGCCCGCCACAAGACCTCACTAAGAAGGAAGACCATGGCAGAACTGTCCATCAGCCCCGACGTCATCCGTGACGCGCTGAAAGACTTCGTCGCCGCCTACGAGCCCACCGGGGCAGCGGCGACCGAGGTCGGCACCGTCGTCGACGCCGCGGACGGCATCGCCCACGTCGAGGGTCTGCCCGGCGTGATGGCGAACGAGCTCGTCCGCTTCGAGAACGGTGTCGAGGGCCTCGCGCAGAACCTCGACGAGCACGAGATCGGTGTCGTCGTCCTCGGCGACTTCGCCGGCATCGAAGCCGGTCAGAAGGTCACCCGCACGGGCGAGGTCCTCTCGGTCGGTGTGGGCGAGGGCTACCTCGGCCGTGTCGTCGACCCGCTCGGCAACCCGATCGACGGTCTCGGCGAGATCGCGACCACCGGCCGCCGCGCGCTCGAGCTCCAGGCTCCCGGCGTCATGCAGCGCAAGTCGGTGCACGAGCCGATGCAGACCGGCATCAAGGCCATCGACGCGATGATCCCCGTCGGCCGCGGTCAGCGTCAGCTGATCATCGGTGACCGCCAGACCGGCAAGACGGCCATCGCGATCGACACGATCATCAACCAGCGGGCCAACTGGGAGTCGGGCGACGTCACCAAGCAGGTCCGCTGCATCTACGTCGCGATCGGCCAGAAGGGCTCGACCATCGCTTCGGTGAAGGGCGCGCTCGAGGACGCCGGTGCCATGGAGTACACGACGATCGTCGCGGCCCCGGCATCCGACCCCGCCGGCTTCAAGTACCTCGCTCCGTACACGGGCTCGGCCATCGGCCAGCACTGGATGTACGAGGGCAAGCACGTCCTCATCATCTTCGACGACCTGTCGAAGCAGGCCGAGGCCTACCGTGCCGTGTCGCTGCTGCTGCGCCGCCCGCCGGGCCGCGAGGCGTACCCCGGCGACGTGTTCTACCTGCACTCGCGTCTGCTGGAGCGTTGCGCGAAGCTCTCCGACGACCTCGGCGCCGGCTCGATGACCGGCCTGCCGATCATCGAGACCAAGGCGAACGACGTCTCGGCGTACATCCCGACCAACGTGATCTCCATCACGGACGGCCAGATCTTCCTGCAGTCCGACCTGTTCAACGCCAACCAGCGTCCCGCGGTCGACGTGGGCATCTCGGTCTCGCGCGTCGGCGGTGACGCTCAGGTCAAGTCGATCAAGAAGGTCTCGGGAACGCTCAAGCTCGAGCTCGCCCAGTACCGCTCGCTCGAGGCGTTCGCCATGTTCGCCTCCGACCTCGACGCCGCCTCGCGTCGTCAGCTCGCCCGCGGTGCGCGTCTGACCGAGTTGCTGAAGCAGCCGCAGTACTCGCCGTACCCGGTCGAGGAGCAGGTCGTCTCGATCTGGGCCGGCACCAACGGCAAGCTCGACACCATCGAGGTGGAGGACGTCCTCCGCTTCGAGCGCGAGCTGCTCGACCACCTGAAGCGGAACACGTCGATCCTCGACACGCTGCGCGAGACGAACGTCCTCGATGACGACACCGTCGCGGAGCTCGAGAAGGCGGTCGACGCCTTCGTCCTCGAATTCCAGGGCGGCAAGGGTCAGGCACTCGGCGCGCCGGGTCACGAGGCGGTCGCCGCTGCGGAGGTCGACGACGTGAACCAGGAGAAGATCGTCAAGGGCCGCCGCGGCTGACGCCGACGGGAGACTCATAACCAATGGGCGCACAACTCAGGGTCTACAAGCAGAAGATCTCTTCTGCTCAGACGACCAAGAAGATCACGAAGGCGATGGAACTCATCGCGGCTTCGCGCATCCAGAAGGCGATGGCGCGCGTGCGCGCGTCCAACCCCTTCGCGCGGGCCGTGACGCGTGCCGTCTCCGCCGTGTCGACGCACTCGAACGTCCAGCACCCGCTGACCACCGAGCGGGAGCAGATCCGTCGGTCGGCCGTCGTCGTCTTCGGCTCCGACCGCGGACTCGCCGGCGCGTTCAACTCGCAGGTCATCCGGGAGGCGCTGCAGCTCGGTGAGCTGCTGCGCAGCCAGAACGTCGAGCCGGTCTACTACCTCGTGGGCCGCAAGCCGGTCGGGTTCTTCCAGTTCCGTCGCATCGCGACGGCGGGGGAGTGGATCGGCGACACCGACACCCCGGCCTTCTCGACGGCGGAGGAGATCTCCGCCGCGCTGATCGCCGCGTACGAGCAGGGCGGCGACGAGGGCGGCGTGGATGAGATCAACCTCGTCTACAACCGTTTCGTCAGCATGATGACGCAGACGCCGGAGACGGTCCGTCTGCTGCCGCTCGAGGTCGTCGAGGCGGAGGATGCGGCGTCCAGCCAGGTCTACCCGCTCTACGAGTTCGAACCGGATGCCGAGACGGTCCTCGACGCCCTGCTGCCGGTGTACGTGCAGAGCCGCGTGTTCAACGCGCTCCTGCAGTCGTCCGCCGCCAAGCAGGCCGCCACGCAGAAGGCGATGAAGTCCGCCAGCGACAACGCCGACAAGCTCATCACCGACTACACCCGCCTGCGCAACAACGCGCGTCAGGCGGAGATCACGCAGCAGATCGCCGAGATCGTCGGCGGTGCCGACGCGCTGGCGTCGGGCAAATAGACCACACGAAAGAAGAGAAGCCATGAGCCTCACCGCTGAGAAGACGGAGACCCCCGTCGTCGGCCGCGTCGCGCGCGTCACCGGCCCGGTCGTCGACATCGAGTTCCCGCACGACTCGATCCCCGAGGTCTACAACGCCCTCAAGACCACCATCACCATCGGCGACGAGTCGACCGAGATCACGCTCGAGGTCGCGCAGCACCTCGGCGACGACCTCGTCCGCGCCATCTCGCTGAAGCCGACCGACGGCATGGTCCGCGGCCAGGAGGTGCGCGACACAGGCGGTCCCATCACGGTCCCCGTCGGCGACGTCACCAAGGGCAAGGTGTTCAACGTCACCGGTGATGTCCTTAACGCCGCTCCGGGCGAGACCATCGAGGTCACCGAGCGCTGGGGCATCCACCGTCAGGCGCCGAACTTCGACCAGCTCGAGTCCAAGACCGAGATGTTCGAGACCGGCATCAAGAGCATCGACCTCCTGACCCCCTACGTGCAGGGTGGGAAGATCGGCCTCTTCGGTGGTGCTGGTGTCGGAAAGACCGTCCTCATCCAGGAGATGATCCAGCGCGTGGCGCAGGACCACGGTGGTGTGTCGGTGTTCGCCGGTGTCGGTGAGCGTACCCGTGAGGGCAACGACCTCATCGGCGAGATGGAGGAGGCGGGCGTCTTCGACAAGACGGCCCTCGTCTTCGGCCAGATGGACGAGCCGCCGGGGACGCGCCTGCGCGTCGCGCTGTCGGCCCTGACGATGGCGGAGTACTTCCGCGACGTCCAGAAGCAGGACGTCCTCCTGTTCATCGACAACATCTTCCGCTTCACGCAGGCCGGTTCCGAGGTGTCGACGCTGCTGGGCCGCATGCCCTCCGCAGTGGGTTACCAGCCGAACCTCGCCGACGAGATGGGTGTGCTCCAGGAGCGCATCACGTCGACCCGCGGTCACTCGATCACCTCGCTGCAGGCGATCTACGTCCCCGCCGACGACTACACCGACCCGGCTCCGGCGACCACCTTCGCGCACCTCGACGCGACCACCGAGCTCTCGCGTGAGATCGCTTCGAAGGGTCTGTACCCCGCGATCGACCCGCTGACCTCGACGAGCCGCATCCTCGACCCGCGCTACATCGGCGAGGACCACTACCGTGTGGCCACCGCCGTGAAGCAGATCCTGCAGAAGAACAAGGAACTGCAGGAGATCATCGCGATCCTCGGTGTCGACGAGCTCTCCGAAGAGGACAAGATCGTCGTGTCGCGTGCACGCCGCATCCAGCAGTTCCTCTCGCAGAACACCTACATGGCGAAGAAGTTCACCGGTGTCGAAGGCTCCACGGTCCCGATCAAGGAGACCATCGAGTCGTTCGACGCGATCGTCAAGGGCGACTTCGACCACGTGGCCGAGCAGGCTTTCTTCAACGTCGGCGGCATCTCCGACGTCGAAGAGAAGTGGGCGCAGATCCAGAAGGAGAACGGCTGACATGGCGCTGACCGTCACCCTCGTCTCCGCTGAGGCGGAGGTCTGGCACGGCGAGGCGAGCCTCGTGGTGGCCAAGACGGTCGAGGGCGAGATCGGCTTCATGTCCGGTCACGAGCCCGTGCTCGCCATCCTCGCGGAGGGCGAGGTCCGGATCACGCAGTCGAACGGCGAGAAGATCGTCGCGACGGCGGAGGACGGCTTCCTCTCGATGGAGAACGACGAGCTCACCATCGTGGCCGGGAACGCAGCCCTGCAGTCCTGACACCCCTTTCACGCAGCGCCGTCCGGTTCGCCGGGCGGCGCTGCGCTTTTCCCCGAGGTCTCTCCATGCTGATCCTGCTCCCCCCGTCCGAGACGAAACGCGCCGGCGGCGACGGGCCCACCTGGCGCTCCGACGCACTCGCCTACCCCCAGCTGTCCTCCGCGCGCGAGCAGGTGATGGACGCGCTCGTCGCGCTCAGTGGGGACGAAGACGCTGCGGCGCGCGTGCTCAAGCTGTCGACGCGTCAGCGGGGCGAGGTCGCGGTGAACGCAGCTCTTCGGGATTCGCCCACCATGCCGGCCCTCGACCGGTACACCGGCGTGCTCTTCGACGCACTCGACGCGGCCTCACTCGACGCTCCCGCGCGGGCGTGGGTGGGGGCGCACGTCGCGATCCACTCCGCCCCGTTCGGTCTGGTGGGGGCACTGGACCCGATCCCGGCGTATCGGCTGGGTGCCGGCATCCGTGTCCCGGGACTGCCGACGATGCGGGCCCTGTGGGCGGATGCCGTCGGTGCCGCGATCGCGGCATCGGCACCGTCGTTCGTCCTCGACCTGCGTTCGGAGGCGTACGAGGCGCTCGGCCCGGTCCCGAGCGGGATCCCGCAGGCGTACGTGCGTGTCGTGTCGGAGGGTCCGGACGGCGCCGTCCGCGCCCTCAACCACTTCAACAAGCACGCGAAGGGTGAGCTCGTCCGGCGGCTCTCGGCGTCCCGGCCGGAGGTCGCCGGGCAGGACGCCCTCGTGCGATGGGCGCAGGACGAAGGGATCGTCCTGCGCCCATCGGCGGCCGGCGAGCTCGAGCTCGTCGCCCTGCCCGCTACGAGATGAAGCGGAAGGTGACCGGGTAGCGGTAGCTGCCGCCGGCGTTCACCCGCACCGCGCCGAGGATCGAGAAGATGATGTTCGCGACCCACACGGCGAACGGGAGCAGGCCGCCGATGAAGCCGAGGAACGGGATGAAGGCCAGGATGCCGGCCACGATGTAGGCGACGATCATGGCGATCGTGAAGGTGATCTGCCAGTTCAGCGCCTCTTTGCCCTCGACATTCGTGCGGGGACCGCGGTCCTTGAACACGAGCCAGATGATGAGCGCCGGCAGGAAGCCGACGATGCCGCCGAGGTGGGCGAACATCGCCCACTGCTTGTCCTGGTCGGGGGTGAGCGGCGCGCCCGGCTGCGGCTGCCCGTAGCCCGGCTGCGGGTAGCCCGGCTGCCCGTACGGCTGCTGCTGCGCGTACGGCTGCTGCGGCGGCGGTGCATACCCACCGGGGTTCTGTCCCGGCGGCGGGGTCGGCGCGCCTGAGGGAGGCGGGGACGCGGGGCCGTCCTGCGGCGGCGTGTTCGGGTCTGTCATCGGTATGCCCTTCTGTCGGCGTCGCCGCGTGGCGCGGCTTCCAGCGCGCGTGCGCTGCCACACACGAAAGGTAGTGCTGCGAACTGGTCCGTGGCAACGCCCCGCACCGCGTGATGACGGGGAAGGTCGTCCACTAGAGTGTGAGGACGCTGCACCGATCAGGAAGAAGGGTGGGAGCGTGCCCGAAGCCGTCACCTCGTCCCGCGTCGTCCCCTCCGGCGCAGGCCCCATCGAGGTGCGCTGGGCCGGGGTCACCCATCAGGGCCGCCGTCGTGAGAACAATCAGGACGCCGTGCTGTCGGCCTTCCCGCTCTTCGTGGTCGCGGACGGCATGGGCGGCCACATCGGCGGCGAGATCGCCAGCTCCCGCACCGTCGAGCGCCTGTCCGCTGCGGTCGATCGTGGAACAGTCTCGCCGGAGGCCATCGAGGACGCGCTCGAGCGCGCGGTCGACGACATCGCGTCGCACGCGGAGACCACCGACGACGGCACCGGCACGACGGTGACGGGCGTCTACCTCGATCTGACCGGTGACGAGCCGACCTGGGTGACGCTCAACATCGGCGATTCCCGGGTGTACCTCCTCCGGGACGGGGCGCTGGCGCAGGTGACCACCGACCACTCCGTCGTCCAGGAGCTCATCGCCGCCGGCAGGCTCAGCCCCGAGGAGGCGGAGAACCACCCGTACGGCAATGTCATCACCCGCGCAGTGGGGCCGAGCGACGGCGTCGTCCCCGACTACGTCCGTCTCGAGGTGGTCGATCGAGACCGGTTCGTGGTGTGCAGCGACGGACTCACCAAGGAGCTCACCGACTACGGCATCCTCCATTTCCTCCTGCAGAACGAGGACCCGGCGGCCGCGGTCGACGCGATGCTCGAGGCGGCACTGGAGAACGGCGGGCGCGACAACGTCTCGATCATCGTCGTGAGCGCGCGCCACGTCCCCGCCGACGAGGACACTGCGACCGTCGAGATCTCCTCCCCGGTCACTCCCTGAGCCCCGTCGTCCCCAGGACGCCCCGGCACGCCCGAGCGCACCGGTGATGACGCGGATCCTGGATCCGTGTCCACCTTCGCCCCCGACGACCCGCTGTCCCTCCCTCGCCGCGCCGATCCCGCACCGCGGCCGCCACTGCCGCTGCTGACGGCGGTGGTCCCGGTCATCGGCGCCGGCGTGCTGTGGGCGGTGACCGGTTCCGCCTACGCCCTCCTGTTCGCTGCGCTCGGCCCTCTCATCGCGATCGCCTCGGTCGCCGACGCGGCCCGCACGTCGAAACGCGCCGCGAAGAAGGATGCCGCGACGCGCCGCCGTGAGCTGACCCTCGCCGACGCCGAGCTCGCGACACGCCACGATCACGAGCGCTCGCAGCGCTGGGCCACCCATCCCGACATCGCGCACTACCTCGAGCGCCCGGAGTCCATCTGGCGCATCGTGCCGGAGCGCGAGACCGCGCTGGTCGTCGGCTCCGGCACGGACTCCAGCACCGTCCGCACCACCGGCGGCGACGGGGATGACGCCGCCGAAGAACTCCGCCGACGCGCGTCGCGGGTCGACGGGGTGCCCGTCCTCGTCCCGCTCACCACCGGTGTGGCGGTCCTCGGTCCTCCCGCGGGGGCGGCGGCGGTGGCCCGCGCGCTCGCCCTGCAGGTGCTGCTGTGTCTCCCGCCCGGGCGCGTGCGCCTGGGCGACGACGCACCCGCGTGGGCGGATGCCGCGCCTCACCGTGCCGCCGCCGTCGGACCGCTTCTGCAGGTGCTGGAGGAAGGTGGTCTCGTCGGCGGGGATGTCGACATCCCGATCGTCGTCGTTCCCGAGGGGGCGCCTCCGCCGCCGCGGTGCGGTGCGGTCCTGCGCCTCACAGATCCCACGCACGCCCGACTCGATCTCGATGGTCGGTCCCGCGACGTGACCGTGGACGTCCTCTCCGCCGCGCAGGCGCTGCACCTCGCAGGAGTCCTGTCCGAGCGCGCGGAGCGCGCGCTCGGCCAGACGGCGGGGGACGTCCTGACCCTGCGCGAGACGCTGCGGGATGCTCCGCCCGCCCGCGGTCGCGCGCTGCCCGCGGCATTCGGCAGCGCCGGAGGAGCGGCCGTTCCCGTCGACCTCGTCGCCGACGGTCCGCACGCCGTCGTCGTCGGGATGACGGGGGCGGGCAAGAGCGAGCTGCTCACGTCCTGGGTCGTGTCGCTCTGCGCCGCACACACACCGGCGCAGCTGGGACTGCTGCTGGTCGACTTCAAGGGCGGCCGCACCTTCGACCACCTGGAGCCGCTCCCGCACGTCACCGGCGTGTTGACGGACCTCGACGAGGCCACCGCCCTGCGCGCCATCGAGAGCCTCCGGACGGAGGTCCGTTTCCGGGAGCGCACGCTCGCTGCCGTGGGCGCGCGCGACGTCGACGAGGCGGGGGAGAAGCTGGGGCGGCTCGTCATCGTCGTCGACGAATACGCGGCGCTCGTGGCGGCTCATCCGGTCCTGCATGACCTGTTCGGCGACCTCGCCGCGCGCGGCCGCGCCCTCGGCATCCATCTGGTGCTCGCCGCGCAGCGTGCGAACGGCGTCTTCCGCGACGCCGTGCTCGCGAACGCTCCGCTGCGGATCGCGCTGCGCGTCGCGGATGCGACGGACTCCCGCGCCGTCCTGGGCGTCGACGACGCCGCCCGGCTCTCCGGGCGGGCGGACGCCCGCGGCACGGCGCTCGTCCGGCGTTCCGGCGACACCGCGCCCCGACCCGTCCGCGTCGCTCTGTGCGATGCCACGGTGATCGCGGAGACGGCGGCGCGCCAGGGCGGTGCGCCTGCACGACGCCCGTGGGTGCCCGCGCTCGCGGAGCGGATCCCGCTCGACGCGGTGCGGGAGAGCGGCGTCATCGTGCTCGGGACGGCCGACGAGCCCGACCAGCAGCGTCAGCGCAGCATCGTCTGGACGGAGTCGGCGCTCGCCGTCGTGGGCGGCCCCGCGAGCGGACGGACGGGAGCGCTGCGTGTCATCGCCGCACAGACCTCTCCCGTGGTGGTTCCGGGGGACCCGGAGGGTGCCTGGGACGCACTGACCTCACTCGAACGGGTCCCCGCCGGCACGACGGTACTCATCGACGACCTGGACATGGTGCTCGCCGCCCTCCCCGGCGAATACGGCGCCGTCGCGGCGGAGGCGCTCGAACACTTCATTCGCGGGGTGCGCTCGCGCGACATCCGGATCGCCCTCACGACCCAGCGCGTCGGCGGCGGTGTCGGCAGGCTGCTCGAGCTCGTGCCGCGACGCCTCATCCTCGGCACGGGCTCCCGAGCCGAGCACGTGGCCGCGGGAGGCGAATCGAGCGACTTCCTCTCCGAACTCCCGCCCGGCCGCGGCCGCATCGGGCGCACTCTTGTGCAGCTCGCCGATGCCGGCGACATCGCGCTCGTGGGCGACGGTGACACGCCAGCGGCCTGGCAACCGGGGCGTCGTCCCGCCGCGGTCGTCGTCCCGGCCGGGGCGCGCATGCGCCGACTGACGGCGGAGTGGGAAGGGTGGGGGATCTCCGTCTGCCCGGTCGGTACGGACGCAATGCTGACCCGCGGCGGGGTGGTGATCGGACCGCCCGACGCCTGGCTCGCGCAGTGGCGGCTGCTCACCGCGGCGCGCGCCGACGCCGACCTGGTCATCGACGCGGCGTGCGCGGCCGAGTACCGCGCCCTCGTCGGCTCCCGAGACCTGCCGCCTTTCGCCGTCTCGGGCGTCGGTCGCGCGTGGCTCCACGTTCCCGACCGCCCGGTACGCCGCGTCCTGCTCCAAGGAGCATGACGAAGTGCAGTCCGCTCAGACGGTGGGGCGGATGACTCCGACGTCCCGGCCTCCGCCGGTCACCGTCAGCGGCAGATCGGCGAGCGTGCGGGCGACGTCCGCCGCCTGCAATGCGCCGGCGCGGACCAGAAGCGTGAGCGCGGTGACGGCGCCGGCGCGCGTGCTGCCGTCGAGCATCTTCAGCACGACGGTCGTGCCGTTCGGCGCGATCATCGCCATGACGCCCTCCGCGCCGTGCTTGGCGAACACGCCCAGCCGTTCGGTCACGACCGAGTCGGGCTGACCGGGGCCCTGGATCACCCACGGGTTCTCGCGGACCGCGCGGACGAGCGCGCCCGCGCTCCGGTGCAGCGCGAACGGCGACTTCTCGGACGACGCGCCGATGCGGTGGAGTGCCCGGGCCAGCGCAGCGAGCGTCATCGCGTGCACCGGCGCGCCGCAGCCGTCGATCGCCGTCGTCGTGATCTTCGTCCCGCTCAGGCGTTCGATCACTTCGCGCGTGTGTACCTGCAGCGGATGCTGCGGGTCGAGGTAGGTGGCGGTGTCCCAGCCGTTCGTCTGGCACGCCAGCAGCATCGCCGCGTGCTTGCCGGAACAGTTCATGCGCACTCGCTGCGGGCCGATGAGCTCCCGAGTCATCTCGTCGCGCGTCGCAGGATCGCCGGGCCACGACGGCGGGCACTGCAGTGCATCCTCGGCGAGGCCGGCGGCGCTGAGGATGTCGGTCACGAGGGCCACGTGACGATCGGTGCCGGAGTGGCTGGCCGTGGCGACGGCGAGGTGCGCTCCTTCGAGAGCCGCTCCCGCCGAGACGCTCGCGAGGGCCTGCATCGGCTTGAGCGTCGAGCGGGGGAGGATCGGCGCGTCGACGGCACCCAGCGATGAGACGACGCCGCCGTCCGGGTCGAGCACGATCGCCGACCCGGCGTGACGGGACTCGATGAAGCCGCTGCGTTCGACGACGGCGAGTTCGACAGCATCCGTCACAGCGAAGGTCTCAGGCACACTTCCAGCCTACCCAGCGCCCTCCCGCACCCGCGGCGGTGGCGCGTGCGAGACTGGCGACGTGCACGACGAACACCACTACCGTGTGACCACCCGTTGGACAGGCGATCGGGGCACCGGCACGAGCGGGTACCGCGACTACGACCGCGCCGTCACCGTCGAGGTCGAGGGCAAGCCCGACCTGCTCGCATCGGCTGACAAGCCGTTCCGCGGCGACCCCACCCGGTGGAACCCCGAAGATCTCCTGCTCGCGGCCCTGTCGGAATGCCACCTGTTGTCCTACCTGCACGCCTGCGTGACGTCGGGCGTCGTGGTCACCTCCTACGAGGACGACGCCACGGGCACGATGGTTCTCGACGGCAGGGGCGGTGGAGCGTTCCGCGAGGTCACGCTCCATCCCCGCGTGATGGTCGCGGACGCCGCCATGGTCGCCGCCGCCGAGGCGGCGCACCGCCAAGCCAACGAGTGGTGCTTCATCGCCAACTCGGTCAACTTCCCCGTGCACCACGAGGCGGTCGTGACCGTCAGCGACGCTCGTGCGGGAGGACCTGCTTGAGCCGTTCGACGGGATTCTGCGCGGGCACCTCGTTGTAGGCGCCCGCGAGCTCCTGGCCGGAGAGGGCGTGGATCGCGGCCATGATGTCGTCGGTCGCCTGACGGCGTGCGCGTCCGGATGACGCCGGGCCGTGGTGCGAAAGATCGATGGCTTCGCCGTAGCGGATCGTCACACGAGGCGTCATCCGCGGCCACTTGGCGCCCACCGGCATCGCGTCGTTGGTTCCCACGATCCCCACCGGAACCACTTTCGCGCCCGTCTCGAGCGCCAGGAAAGCGACACCCGTGCGGCCCTTGTAGAGGCGCCCGTCGAGCGAGCGGGTGCCCTCGGGATAGAGCGCGATCGCCTTGCCGGACTGGAGGATGCGGCGCTGCTGATCGAGCGCATCGAGGGCCGCCTGGCCCGCACCGCGCTGGACCGGGGTGGCGCCGAGGGCGCGGAAGAAGCGGTTGCTGAACCAGCCCTTGACCCCCGACCCGTCGAAGTAGCTCGACTTCGCGAGGAAGTAGACCGGGCGCGGCGCGAACAGCGGGAGGACGAACGAATCGATGAAGCTCAGGTGATTGCTCGCCAGGATGATGGGACCCGACCGCGGGATGTTGGCGACACCCTCGATGCGGGGTCGATAGATCAGCCGCGCCAGTGGCCCGAAGCCCCAGCGCACGAGGTAGTAGAGGGCCCCGGCGCGCGCGAGCTCGTCGTCGGATGACCCGGCGGAGTTCTCGGGGGGAATCGGCGCTTCGGTCACCAGATGAGGGTACTGCCAATCCCATGCGGGCCCGGACATGCCCGAGGGGGCGCGGAGGCGAGCCGAATGGCCGACTCACACCCCGGACAAAAGAAGGTGAGGGAGGATGGAGGCAATCCCTGTTCTCTGTGAGGTCTTCTCCGTGCGTCTTCGTCCCTTCGCCGCCCTGTCCGCCGTCGCCGTGGCCGCGCTCCTGCTGGCCGGGTGCGGGTCCGCCGACAACGCCGCCCCCTCCCCGTCCGGCTCGCCTGCCGCCGACCTCTGCAGCGCTGCGGCGCAGCCCGGCGAGGCATCCGATTCCGTCAAGGTCGACGGCGAGGCCGGTTCGCCCTCGACGGCGACGTTCTCCACGCCGCTGGAGCCCACGGAACTCCAGGTCACGGTGCTCGATGAGGGTGACGGTCCCGCGGTGAAGGCGGGGGAGTTCGTCTCCTACGCCATGACCGCCTACAACGCGAAGGACGGCAAGGAGCTCGCCACCATCGGCTACGAGCCCGGCCAGTTCCTGCCGTCGCAGCTGTCGCCCGACACCGTCCTCGGCCAGGTCTTCGGATGCGGACACGTCGGCAAGCGGGTCGTCGCCACCTTCCCGGCCAGCGACACCGCCCAGGCAGAGGTGTACGTGCTCGACCTCCTCGACACGGTCCCGACCGCCGCGTGGGGCGAGCCGCAGGCTGCCCCCGCCGGCTTCCCGACGGTGACCCTCGCCGACGACGGCGCGCCGACGATCGCCATCCCGGAGGGTGAGGAGCCCCCCACCGAGACAGAGGTCGCCACCATCAAGAAGGGCGACGGGTACACGGTCCAGAAGGGCGACTACGCCCTCATCCAGTACACCGGCGTCCGTTGGTCCAATGGCGAGACCTTCGACTCCACGTGGGAGAACGGGTCGCCGATCGCCTACCCGACCACCAACTACGTCGAAGGCTTCCAGAAGGCCCTCGAGGGTCAGACCGTCGGGTCGCAGGTGCTGGTCGTGATCCCGCCCGCCGAGGGCTACGGCGAGGGGGAGATCAACGAGGCCGATCTGAAGGGCGAGACGATCGTGTTCGTCGTCGACATCCTCGGTGCTCAGGCCCCGGCCGCGGGAGCCCCCGCCGAGTGACGGCTCCCCGATCGGCCCTGCCCCCGCGGGTAGGGTGAAGCGCATGCGACGCATCCTGATCCTCGGTTCGACGGGCTCGATCGGGACGCAGGCGCTCGATGTCATCCGGGCGAACCGCGACCGCTTCGAGGTCGTCGGGCTCGCCGCCGGGCGGGATTCCGAGGGCCTGCGCGCTCAGGCGCAGGAGTTCGGGGTCGCCGACACCGCGCTCGGAGCGGACGACGCCGAGCAGCTTGTGCGGAGTGTGGACGCGGACGTCGTCCTCAACGGGATCACCGGGTCGGTCGGGCTCGGACCGACACTCGCGGCCCTGGAGTCGGGGCGGGTCCTCGCGCTCGCCAACAAGGAGTCCCTCATCGTCGGCGGGGAGCTCGTCACGCGCCTCGCGGCGCCGGGGCAGATCGTTCCCGTCGACTCGGAGCACTCCGCAATCGCGCAATGCCTCCGCTCGGGCGATGCCGGCGAGGTGCGACGTCTCGTTCTGACGGCGAGCGGCGGTCCGTTCCGCGGCCGCAGTCGCGAACAGCTGGAGGGCGTCACGCCGCGCGAGGCGCTCGCTCACCCCACCTGGGACATGGGGCGGGTCGTCACCACGAACTCCGCGACGCTGGTCAACAAGGGGCTCGAGGTCATCGAGGCGCATCTGCTCTTCGACGTGCCCTACGACCGCATCGACGTCACCGTCCACCCGCAGTCGATCGTCCACTCCATGGTCGAGTTCGTCGACGGGTCGACCATCGCCCAGGCGTCTCCGCCCGACATGCGACTGCCGATCTCGCTCGCGCTCGACCATCCGCGACGTGTCGCCGGCGTCGGTACGCCACTGGATTGGACGACGGCGTCCACCTGGAGCTTCGAGCCGCTCGACGTCGACGCGTTCCCGAGCGTCTCGCTCGCAAAGCAGGTCGGGGTCGCCGGCTCCACCTATCCCGCCGTCTTCAACGCCGCGAACGAACAGGCGGTCGAGGCGTTCCACGACGGTGCGCTGCCCTTCCTGGGCATCGTCGACACCGTCGCACGTGTCGTCGACGCGCACGAGCCTCCGTCCGAGCTGACGAGGCAGACCCTCGTCGAGGCGGAGCGCTGGGCGCGCGCGACCGCCGACCGCCTCATCGCCGCCGGCTGATCCGGCTCAGGCGGGGACGGGCCACCCCGCGCGTCGCAGCGCAGCCCTGGCGGCCGCGGCGGCGTCGAACGGCGTGCGGACACCGCGGATCTCGCGGTAGTGCTGATGGCCCGGTCCCGCCCACAGGATGGCATCCCCCTCGCCGACGAGCGAGACAGCCGTCGCGATCGCCTCCTCGGGCGGAGTGACGTCGTGGATGACCGCATCCGGGCGCGCCGCGCGCGCTCCGTCGATGAGGGCTCGCCGGATGTCGGCCGGGTCCTCGGACCGGGGGTGCTGATCGGTCACGACGAGGATGTCGCTCCCGAGCGCGGCGACCGCGCCCATGTCGGCACGTTTGGTGGTGTCCCGGTCGCCGTTGGCGCCGCACACCATGACGACCCGCCCCGGGGTCACGCGGCGGACGGCGTCGAGGGTCTTCGCGAACGCATCGGGGGAGTGACCGAAGTCGAGATAGAGCGCCGGTCCGCTGTCGCCGGAGAGGCGCTGGATGCGTCCGGGGAGGTGCGCCTCGATCCGCCGGCCATCGATCATCGCGGTGAGCCCCGCCCACTCCCAGCCGGCCTCGAGCAGCATGACGATCGCGAGGGCCGCGTTCGAGGCCATGTGGGGACCGATGACGGGCACCGTCGTGGTGAGTGAGCCCGCGGGACCCGACAGTGTGAAGGTCGTCCCGTCGGGTGCCTCGTCGACGAGGTCGACGCGCCAGTCGGCATCCACCGTCGGGTCCTCGGCGATGGCGGGGGTCAGGACCGTCGTCACCGGGATCTCGGCTCGCCCGGCGATCGCCACCCCGGCCGGCTGGTCCACGCACACGACCGCGCGCCGCGCACGTTCCGGCGCGAACAGCGCCGCCTTCGCCGCGAGGTACTCCGCCATGTCGGCGTAGTCGTCGAGGTGGTCGTGCGACAGGTTCGTGAACCCCGCGACGTCGAACACGAGTCCGTCGACGCGGTGACGGGTGAGCGCCTGCGCGCTCACCTCGACGAGGATCGCATCGACGTCGCGCTCGCGCATGAGGGCGATCAGCGCGTGCATCTCGGAGGCTTCCGGGGTCGTCAGGCGCGACGGGATCACCTCGCCCGCGATATGACGTTCGGCCGTCGAGGACAGCCCCGTCGTGACACCGAGCCCGTGCAGCATGCCCTCCATGAGGTGGGTCACGCTCGTCTTGCCGTTCGTCCCGGTGACGGCCAGCAGCGGCGGGAGGTCGGCATCCGCTCCGGTCCCGTACACGAAGGCGGAGAGCCCGCCCAGGCGTGCCCTAGGGTCGTCCACCACCAGGACCGGCACGCCGAGCGCGGGGACCAGTGCGGCGCCGTCGGCATCCGTCACGATGGCGACGGCGCCCTTGGCGACGGCGTCCGGGGCGAACTCCGCGCCGTGGCGGTGCACGCCGCGGACGGCGACGAACAGCTCACCCTCGCGCAGGTCCGCGGTCGCCAGGGTCGCACCGCGCACGGACACACCCGCGAGGTCGGCCGCCGTCGTCGCTCCGAGGTGGTCGGCGACGGCCTGCAGCGGCACGGCGTGAGGGTGCGAGGGCCGGAGGACGGGGGGCGGTGCGGCGGGGTTCTGCATGGTCCCCCCATCATCGCATCCGGCCTCCGGCCGTCCGGGGTCAGACGCGTCTGCGGTTGAGCAGAGCGACGACGAGCGCCGCGGCGCCGAGGACCAAAGCGCCGCCGCCGAGCCACGTCGCGACCGGGGCGCTCTCCGCGGCGGCGGCAGCGGGTGCGGCCTCGGCCTCGGCCGCGCCGTGGTCGTCGCCGTGCTCCGACGCGGCGGCGTCCGAGGCTGCGGCGACCGCGACGATCGGCGCCGGGGACTCCAGGTCGTCCGGGTCCTGACCGTCCTCAGCGATCTGGGTCCACGCCGTCTCACCCGTCTCGCAGACCTGGGTGACGGGGAAGGCGATGTCGGTGCCGCCGACGCCGGAGGAGAACAGGGCGTCGAAGGATGCCGACGCCGCCAGACCGTCCTCGACAGGCGTCGCGGCGGTGTAGGTGACCTGCGTCGGGGTGCCGTCGTCGCCGAGGACGCGGTCGATGGTCCACACGCCGTCGACGACGGGGGTGACGTTCGCCACACCCTCGGGGACGTCGAAGACGAGTGCGGTCGTGGGGGAGCCGTCGCATCCGTGGCTGAAGGAGAACTCCAGCCGCGAGGTGGCGCCGGCGGCGGCACCGTCGGCGTGGACGTGCACATGGGCGGATGCCGCCAGGGGCGCGGCGAGGACGAGGGCACCGCCGAGGGCGACACCGGCGATGGTCAGCGCCGAGCGGCGCGCGGAACGAGTGGTCATGAGTCGAGATCTTCCGAGAGGTGTGCGGAGCGCTCCCGTGGGCGCGGCCCCGCGAGGAATGGTGAGCAGCGTGCCGCCGCGAGGCGGCCGGCTCAGCGAGGAGGTCCTCGGCGGAAGAGGTCGGTGAGGGCCAGACGGGGGCGGACGCCCCGCGGCGCTCCGTCGGGGATCGCGACGGGGCGCCGCTCGATCGCCGGGAGCTGAGGAGCGCGGATCGCCCACAGAGAGCGGATGCCTCGGGCCAGGACGCGCAGCATCCGCTCGCCGTGGCAGACGGCCACGGCGGTGACGACGGCGGCGAGAGTGTGCCCGGCGATCATGGCGCCGTCGAGTGGCATCGCGGCACCGGAGCCGGCGGCGAGCGTGAACGCGCCGTGATGATGACCGGCGGCGAGGGTCGGATGGACGTCGCCGACGAGGGCGAAGGCGGCGTGCAGAAGAGCCTGCGCCGTCGCGACGGCGATCCCCGTGCGGACCGCGGACGGACGCGACCCGACGATCGCCAGGGCGATGGGCCAGGCCAGGAGCGTCACGGTCGCCACGAGCCAGGGTGCGGGAGCGGAGCCACCGCCGAGGCTGTGTGCCGCTGCCGCCGTGAGCGTCGCGATCGCCGCTGCGCCGCCCGCGCGCACGACACGCACGCGTCGCGAGTCGGCGGGACGGGGCATCACCCTCCCAGCCTAGATCCGCGACACCAGGACGACGGCGGACGAGGTCATCGCCGCCTCATAGCGTCCGGGGGTAGCGTGTCCGCTCGTGACCGTACTCGCATTCATCATCGGTGTCGTGGTGCTCGTGGTCGGCCTCGCCGTGTCGATCGCGCTCCACGAGGTGGGACACCTCGCGCCCGCGAAGGCGTTCGGGGTCCGCGTCGGCCAGTACATGATCGGATTCGGGCCGACGGTGTTCTCGCGTCGGATCGGGGAGACCGAGTACGGGTTCAAGCTGCTGCCGCTCGGCGGCTACATCTCGATGGCGGGCATGTATCCGCCCTCGAAGGCGACGACCGGCGAGGGGGAGGGGGCCCGCCCGCGACGCCGGCGCCTGTTCGAGACGCTCATCCAGGATGCCCGCACCGCGAACGCGGAGACCCTGAAGGGCGATGGCGCGGGCCGCGCGTTCTATCAGCTGCCGGTCTACAAACGCGTCATCATCATGCTCGGCGGACCGGCGATGAACCTCGTGCTCGCCATCATCCTGTTCGCGGTCATGTTCTCGGGCATCGGCGTGCAGACGGCCACGACGACCGTCGCCGCCGTCAACGAGTGCGTCCTCCCGGCCGGAAGCGCACAGGCGACGTGCGCGGCCGACGATCCCGTGTCCCCGGCGGCGGCCGCCGGCATCCGTCCGGGCGATGTCCTCGTGTCCGTCGACGGCACACCAGTCGAGAGCTTCGCCGAGGCGTCGGCGATCATCCAGGAGTCCCCGGAGAAGACCATCCCCGTCGTCGTCGAGCGCGACGGCGCGCGGCAGACGCTCGAGGTCACGCCCGTGCTCGCGACACGCGAGATCGCGGCGGAGGACGGCACCACGAGGACCGCCGAGGTCGGCTTCGTCGGGATGTCGGCGACCGTCGCGTTCGTACCGCAGCCGATCTGGGACGGTCCGCAGGCGGCCATGGAACAGACCGGCCAGGTCGTCGGCATCATCTGGCAGCTGCCCGCGCGGGTGTATCAGACGGCGGTGGACACGATCACCGGCGCCGGCCGCGATCCGAACGGGCCGCTCTCGGTGGTGGGCGCGGGTCGCCTGGCGGGCGAGGTCGCCGCCACCGAGACGCCCATCCTCAACCGGGTCTCGGGCATGCTCGCTCTGCTGGGTTCGCTCAACATCGCCCTGTTCGTGTTCAATCTCGTGCCGCTGCTGCCGCTGGACGGCGGCCACGTCGTGGTCGCGCTGTGGGACGGGCTGAGGCGCGTCTGGGCACGGATGACCGGGCGGAGGGCTCCCGGCCCGGTGGACGCCACGAAGCTCGTGCCCATCACCTACATCGTGGTGATCGGCCTCATCATCATGGGTGGGACCCTCATCCTCGCCGACATCGTCAACCCGGTGCAGCTGCTGGGCTGACGCTCCGGATCACGCCTGGACGGGGCTCAGTGCGTGCGTCACCAGTCGCTCGAGGGTCGTGAGACCGTCGCGCGAGAGGATGGACTCGAGGTGCCCCTGCACCGACGCGTACGCCGGCCCTCGCAGCGCGTAGACGTCGCCGGTCTCGGGGTCCGCGGACACCTCGGTCGCCCCCACGACGGTCGTGCCGGGAGCGACCCGCGCGGTGAAGGTGTTGTAGAAGCCGATGGATGCCGGCGCGCCGAACACGTCGACGGTCTTCTGCAGCCCCTGGTGCGGGCTCGCCAGCGGCGCGAGTTCCATGCCCAGGCGGTGGGCGAGGACCTGATGGCTGAGGCACACCGCGAGCAGCGGAGCCCGGGCATCGAGGCGGGCCGTCACGATCTCGCGGACACGGGCGATGCGGGCGCTGTCGGCGTCCCGCGGGTCGCCCGGTCCTGGGCCCGAAACGACGAGGTCGGCCGCGGCGACGGCCGAGTCCGAGGCATCCGACCAGTGCGCGATCGTCACGTCGAATCCGAGATGCCGCAGTTGGTGGGCGAGCATCGTCGTGAAACGGTCCTCGGCATCCACGACCAGGGCGCGGCGGCCGGCGAGCGGACCGTGCCCGGGCCCGCCCTGCGGGTTCAGCCAGAACGCCGCCAGGCGGGCGTTGCGTGAGGCGAGGAGCTCGGCGATCGCGGGGTCCTCGGCGAGCGGCCGCGTGACGGGCGCGGGAGCATCCTCGTCGATCGTGCGTGCCACGACGTCGCGGGGGATCGCGCCGATGGCGCCCAGCACGCCGGCCGCCTTGCCATGGGTCTCGCCCACCTCGCCGTACGGGTCGGAGTGGCGCACGAGGGTCGCGCCGACCGGTACACGCAGCCCACCGTCGACGACGTACGCCGTGCGGATGAGGATCGGGGCGTCGAGGTCGTGCCCGCCGTCGGTGCGCGGGGTGAAGAGCGCGGCCACGCCGGAGTAGTAGCCGCGCGGGCTCTGCTCGTGACGCGCGATGACGGTGCAGGCGTTCTGCATGGGCGAGCCGGTGACGGTCGGAGCGAACATGGTCTCGCGGAGGATGTCGCGGGGATCCATCGTGCTCGTGCCGCGCAGCATGTACTCCGTGTGCGTCAGCCGCGACATCTCCTTGAGGTGCGGGCCCGTGATGCGGCCGCCGTCGCTGCAGACGGCCGACATCATCTTCAGCTCCTCGTCGACGACCATGAAGAGCTCCTCGGTCTCCTTCGTCGAGGAGAGGAACTCGGTCAGGGTCTCGGCCGTCGCCCCGCCTGCGGGGTGCCGGAACGTCCCCGAGATCGGGTTCATCGTCACGACGCCGCCCTGAGCGCTCACGTGGGCTTCGGGGCTCGCGCCGACGGCGAGGTGCGCGGGGGTCGAGACGAGGAAGGTCCAGTAGGCGCCGCGCTCGTGCTCCAGCAAGGCGCGGAACCACGTGAGCCCCGCGGTGAGCGGGTCGCCGCCGACCTGCGCGACGTAATCCCGGCGGATGACGAAGTTCGCGCCCTCACCTCGTCCGATCTCGTCGGCGATGACCCGGCGCACGATGTCGGCGTACGCCTCGTCGTCGATGTCGAATCCCGCGTCCTCGAGGGTGACGGGGGCCGTCGGCAGCTGAGCGAGGGCGTCCGCGAGGGGAAGGGCGTGCCGTTCGCCGACGACGAGGCAGCGCAGCGGTGCGCCGTCGTCGTGGCACGCGAATCCGCGCTCGACGACCTGACGGAACGGGACGAGGGCCAGGACCTCGTGCGGAGAACCCGTCGCGTCGGTGAGAGGGATGTCGGCGAGCAGCTCGACGTCGACGACGTCGCCGGTGAGCACTTCGACGGTCTCGCCGTCGCGGGCGAGGAGGGCGAAGGGCGTGCCGCTCGCGGCGAGGTCGGCGAGGATGATCGGGGTGGTGCCGGTCATGGGGGATCTTCCGTTCGGGGCGGTCGCCGGAAACGAGAAACGACCGCCGGGCTGTCAGCTCAGGCGGTCGTCGGGATGCACGCGGCGTCCGCCTCAGGCGGAGCGCCACCACGTGCGGTTCGCGAACATGGGGCCGAACCTACCACAGGCGACCCTCGCGGCATCCTCTCGGCCAGGTGCCGTGCCCGACGCTTCCCCGCGGCTTAGGCTGGAGCCGTGCCAGCTGTCAACATCGGGATGCCCCGCGTGCCGGAGGTCCTCGCCCCTCGCCGCAAGAGCCGTCAGATCAAGGTCGGGAAGGTCCTCGTCGGTGGGGACGCTCCCGTCAGCGTCCAGTCGATGACGACCACCCCCACGACGAACATCAACGCGACGCTGCAGCAGATCGCGGAGCTCACCGCCTCGGGCTGCGAGATCGTCCGCGTCGCGGTGCCGTCGCAGGATGACGCCGACGTTCTGCACATCATCGCGGCGAAGAGCCAGATCCCGGTGATCGCCGACATCCACTTCCAGCCGAAGTACGTCTTCCAGGCGATCGACGCGGGCTGTGCGGCAGTGCGCGTGAACCCCGGCAACATCCGCAAGTTCGACGACCAGGTCGGGGCGATCGCGAAGGCCGCCCAGGCCGCCGGGGTGTCGCTGCGCATCGGTGTCAACGCAGGGTCGCTCGACAAGCGCCTGCTGGAGAAGTACGGGAAGGCCACACCCGAGGCGCTCGTCGAGAGCGCCGTCTGGGAGGCCTCGCTCTTCGAGGAGCACGACTTCCACGACTTCAAGATCTCGGTCAAGCACAACGACCCCGTCGTCATGGTGAAGGCCTACCGGCTGCTCGCCGAGCGCGGCGACTGGCCCCTTCACCTCGGCGTCACCGAGGCCGGACCCGCCTTCCAGGGGACGATCAAGAGCGCGACGGCCTTCGGCATCCTGCTGGGTGAAGGCATCGGCGACACGATCCGCGTCTCGCTCTCGGCGCCCCCGGCCGAAGAGGTCAAGGTCGGGCACCAGATCCTCCAGTCCCTGAACCTGCGCGAGCGCAAGCTCGAGATCGTCTCCTGCCCCTCGTGCGGGCGTGCGCAGGTCGACGTCTACACGCTCGCCGACAACGTCACCGAGGGTCTCAAGGACATGACGGTGCCGCTGCGCGTGGCCGTGATGGGCTGCGTCGTGAACGGTCCGGGCGAGGCCCGCGAGGCCGATCTCGGCGTCGCATCGGGCAACGGCAAGGGGCAGATCTTCGTCAAGGGCGAGGTCATCAAGACCGTTCCCGAAGAGGACATCGTGGCCACTCTCATCGAGGAGGCGAACCGTCTCGCTCATGAGATGGGACCCGACGCGCCCCTCGGGACGGCGCAGGTCGTCACCTCCTGACGACCCGGTCGCCCGAGCGTCACTGCAGGCAGAACTCGTTGCCCTCGGGGTCCTGCATCTGCACGTAGTGCTCAGGCCAGGGACCCCAGGTCTGCTCGACCTCCCGGACGACGGTCGCGCCCAGAGCGATGAGCCGGTCGCGTTCGGTCGCGATGTCCGGGGTCCCGTCGGTGCGCCGTGGGGCGGTGACGTCGAGGTGGATCCGGTTCCTGCCCTCCTTCGCTCGATCCGCATGATGGAAGAAGAGCCGCGGGCCGAGTCCGCCGGGATCCTCGGCGACGGCGCGCTTCGCGAGATCCGCGTCGGTCAGCCCCGACGCGAGCAGTTCGCTCCGCAGCGGCTCGTCCCATTCCGCATACGGGTAGCCGAGGACGTCCGACCAGAATCGCGCGAGTGCAGGCGGGTCATCCGCGTAGAAGGTGATGTTGCCGAGCGCCGCCACGGGACCTCCAGGTGTGCGATGGGGCGGGATGCCGGCCACGGTACTCCTGAACGCGGTGAGCGACGAGCGTCGTATGCCCACAGCGGGATGGGCGTCATCGAATGAACGGACGGCGTGAACGTCCTCCACGTCAGCCGAGCGGATCTCGGCTTCGATGTCGACGTCGCCGAGCGCGTGCTCGCGCTCGGCGGTTCCCGACCCCGGGATACGCTGCCGGTCAGCTCCAGAGGGAGTGGTAGGCGTTGATCGCCGGCTGCCCGCCGAGGTGCGCGTACAGAACGGTCGAGTCCTTCGGGATGTCGCCGCCCTTCACGAGATCGATGAGGCCGGCGAGCGACTTGCCCTCGTAGACGGGGTCGGTGATCATCGCCTCGAGCTGCGCGCCGAGCGCCATCGCCGCCATCGTCGAGTCGACGGGGATGCCGTAGAGGTCGCCGGCCCATCCTTCGAGCACCTGGATCTCGTCGTCGCGCAGGTCGCGTCCGAGCTCGATGAGCTCCGCCGTGTTGCGCGCGATGCGGGCCACCTGATCGCGCGTCTTCTGCAGGGTGGCGGAGGCGTCGATGCCGAGGACCCGACGCCTCACTCCGGTCAGCTCCTCGAGAGCGGCGAAACCAGCGATCATGCCCGCGTGGGTGGATCCCGTCACTGTGCAGACGATGATCGTGTCGAAGAACACGCCCAGCTGCTTTTCCTGCTCGGCCACCTCGAACGCCCAGTTCGCGAAGCCCAGGCCGCCGAGGCGGTGCTCGGAGGCTCCCGCAGGGATCGGATAGGGGGTGCCACCGGCATCCTCCACCTCCTGCAGCGCCTGCTTCCAGGAGTCGCGGATGCCGATGTCGAACCCCGCGTCGTCGAGCCGCGAGTCCGCGCCCATCATCCGGGACAGCAGGATGTTGCCGACCTTGTCGTTGACGGGTTCGTCCCAGGGCACCCACTTCTCCTGCACGAGGCGGGCCTTCAGGCCCAGGTGTGCGGCGACGGCGGCGACCTGACGGGTGTGGTTGGACTGGTACCCACCGATCGACACGAGCGTGTCCGCGCCGCTGGCGAGGACGTCCGGAACGATGTATTCGAGCTTGCGGGTCTTGTTGCCGCCGAAGGCGAGTCCGCTCGAGACATCCTCTCGCTTGGCCCAGATCTCGGCTCCGCCGAGGTGCTGGGTCAGGCGCTTCAGGTGCTGCAGCGGGCTCGGCCCGAAGGTGAGCGGATGCCGGGGGAACTGGTCGAGGATCACGGGGTCTCCTGGGGGGTGGTGTCGGTCAGCAGATCGAGCCAGAGGCCTTCGGCGACGGCCGCCGCGGCGTGGGCGTCACGCGCGGCGCAGTGGAGGATGAGCTCGGCGTGGCGGGCCGCGGAGGTCTCCGCATCGCTCGAGGCGAAGCGCAGGCGCTCGGCGCGCTCGAGCACCGGGCCGTAGAGCGCGAGGACCGTGCGGACGGCGTCGTTGTCGGCACGCTCCACGGCGACGGCGTGGAACTCGTGGTCGGCCTCGAGCGCCGCAGTGGTGTCGCCGGCATCATGTGCGGCGATGAAGGCGTCGTTCGCCAGCCGCATCCGTTCGATGTCCTCGTCGGTGAGGCGGTGGGTCGCTTCCACGACCGCGATGCGGTGCATCGATGCGACGACGGCCGCAGCGTCGCGGACCTTGCGGTCGTCGACGGGGGCGACGACCGTCGATCGCCCAGGGAGCGCGAGCACGAGCCCCGAGCGTGCCAGGTCGAGAAGCGCTTCCCGGACGGGTGTCCGCGAGACGCCGAGCCACGTCGCGAGTTCGGCGTCTCGGAGCTGCTCGCCGGGCGCGAGGGTCCCGTCGACGATCGCGTCGCACAGCCGAGCGCGGACCTCGTCGCGCAGCAGACCGCGCGGCGGGAGAGAGGTGGAGGGAACCGGCATGCAATATATTGCACACTCTCGCGTCGCCCGACGCAAATCGACGCACTCAGGCGACCGCGAACTCGACCCGTCCGCCGATGACATCGGCAGCGACCAGCCGCACCTTCAGGGCCTCTCCCGGCTCCGCGTCCACCTCGGCGAGCGTCGTTTCCAGCGGCGGCGACGAGAGCGCGACGCGAGCCCCGTTCTCCCGGCGGCGCAGGACCACCGCGTCGAAGACCTCGCCTTCCCGTCCCGAGAGGACGGCCGCGGCGACGTGGTCGATGGCGGCGGCGTCCACCTGCGCGGCGACGCGCGACGAACGCTCCATCACCTCCGGCAGCTCTGCGAGCGACTGCCGGACCTCGTCCGGGACCTTCAGGCCGTTCGCCAGCGCGTGGCACACCAGGAGCGACCAGCGGTCGACCAGGCGCCGCAACGGAGCCGTCGTGTGCGCGTAAGGTGCGGCGATCGCCGCCTGTGTGGTCAGGTCGGGCAGCTCGCCGTCGAAGACGGTGTAACCCGCGCCCCGGAAGAGTCCCGCCGCCTGTTCGCGGATGGCGCGCCCGACCGGCGTGCGGGGCAGGTCGCGCAGGTAATCCCCGTAAGCGACCTCGGCAGGCCACGGCACGCCGAGCGCCACCGTCTGCGCCCGGAACGCCTCGACGTCGTCATCGGATGCCGGTGGCATCGTCCGCAGGATGCCCACCCTTCCGCCGAGCATGAGTTCGGCGGCGGCCATTCCGGTGAGGAGGGAGACCTGTGCGTTCGCGTCCTCGAGCGGCACGCCGTCGTCCACGTCGAGGTCGTAGCCGTTCGGCGTCGGGACGACGCGGATCTCGGGCAGGTTCAGACTGGCGCCGCCGCGTTCGCTCTCGCGGCGGGCGCGCTCGTCCCCGAACCACACGAGGTGCGCGATGGTCTCGGGGGCGTCGCCGCGATCGAGCGAGGCCTGTGCGTCGACGTACGACCACTGGGCGCGCGATCGGATCACCGCCCGGGTCAGCGTCGTCGTGACGGGGCGGGCACCGGCATCCAGCTCGAAGCGCCAGACGAACGCGCGACGATCACGGTCGGGCAGAAGAGAGGCGGCGTCCTCGCTGAGCACGGCGGGATGCAGCGGGATGCGGCCGTCGGGCGCGTACACCGTCTGCCCGCGCCGCCGGGCTTCGGCATCGACCGCGCCGCCGAACGGGACGAAGGCAGGCACGTCGGCGATCGCGTAGTGGAGGACACCGCCGCCGTCCGCGGTCCGCTCGAGGTGCACGGCCTGATCGAGGTCGGTCGATCCCTCGGGGTCGATCGTCAGGAACGGGATGTCGCGGAGGTCCACGAGCTCGGACGATGGGGCGACCATCACCTCGCGCGCCGACCGCTCCGCCTCCCCCTCCACGGTCGGGGGGAAGCCGGCGGGGAGATCGAACCGCTCGCGCAAGGCCGCCAGAGCCGCTCGCACGTCGGATTGAGGGGCGGAGATGAGGCGAGCGCGGCGTGAGGGCACGCGGTCAGTGTAGGCCGGGCGGTCAGGCGGCTCCTCGGATCCCTCCAGCACTTCCATAGAGCAGACGCATACCGTCATCGGCATGAGCAAATTCTCGCGACTGATCGGCATGGCCGCCAAGGCTCTCGACTCGTCCTCCTCATCGCAGTCCTCCTCGGGACGAGCCGACGGTGCGGGGGACTGGCGGGGCATGGTCCGCTCCGCTGCCGACGCCCTGACGGGGGACCGGCGGGGTGCGCCGGATGCCCGGGGAGTCGCGCCGACCTCGTCGGGATCACCGGTGGGTCTGACCCCGCCGGCCGCGGGATCCCCGACATCCGCGGAGCACGGCCGGCTGTCGGCGGCAGACCGTCAGGCGGTCGCGCGGTACGACTACCTCCTGCAGACCGCCGATCCGCATCAGGTCGAGGAGATCCATCGCGAGGCGTTCGCCCGACTGACCCCCGACCAGCGCGCGCACGTGCAGTCGAGGATGACGTCCGAGCTGCCCGCCCACGAGCAGCCCCGCTCGTCGTCGCCCGCGGACCTCGCCCGCGCGGCGGCGCGCGGCGAGGCGGCGCGACCCGGCCTGCTCAAAGGACTCCTGGCCCGTGCGGGGTCGGGTCGCGGCGCGGGTCGCCTGGCCGGGGGCGCGGTGATCGGCGCCGGTGCGGGCATCCTCGGAGCGGTGGCCGCCGGCGCCATCGTCACCTCGGTGGCAGGACCGCTGCTGGCGCAGGCCGCTGGCATGGGGGTCGACTTCGACGCGCTCGCCGAGGGTGTCGACCTCGACGGCATCGCGGGGGACGCGCTCTCGGGTGTGGGCGAGCAGGTCTCCGGATTCGGCGAGCAGGTGTCGGGCCTCGGCGACGGTCTGAGCGGCTTCGGGCTGCCGGGGCTCGACGACTTCCTGGGCCGCTGAATGCTCCTGGGCGGGGGCGTCCTGCCCTAGCACCGACATCGTGCGTGCCTGCGACTGGTCGGAGCTGACCGACTTCCGCGAACTGCAGGTGGTCATCGTGCCGGGAGCGGCGGGGATGTGCCAAGAGGTGAACGACCGGCTCGGCGGCACCGTCTGGGCGATCGACGGTGCTGACGCCGCCGAGATCGAGGAGGACGACAGGTCGCGCCTCCTCGTCCGCGGGGACGACGGCCTCATTCTGGTCGAGGGCCGTTTCAGCGATCCCGAGCGACCCGTCAACATGGATGACCTCCGCGCGGTGGCGCAGGAGCTCCTCGCCCTCAGCTGACCTCGCCGCCGGCCGCGCTGACGTCGCGCTCCGCATCGAGCGACACCCGGATGGCGACCTCGAGGGCGTCGATGAGGACACCGAGCGGCAGAGAGGGTGCGTCGGCGGGCCCGTGCCCTGCCGCCCAGGGCATGTGGATGAAACCCGCCCTGACCGGTGTGCCGTCGGTGGCGTGCAGGGCGGCGTACATCACCGCGTTGCAGACGAACGTGCCCGCCGTGTGCGAGACCGTCGACGGGATGCCGCGGTCCGTGAGGGCGGCACTGATCGCCTTGATGGGGAGGGTGCCGAAGTACGCGACCGGCCCGCCGTCGACGACGGGTGCGTCCTGCGGACGGTGACCCGCGTTGTCGGGGACGCGAGCATCGGCCAGGTTCACGGCGACGCGCTCGGGAGTGACCACCGCCCGTCCACCGGCGAGCCCGGTGGCGATCACGACGTCGGGTCGGTGCTCCTGCAGGAGTGCGGCCAGTCGTGCCGTCGCGCCGTCGAAGGTGACGGGCAGGATGTCGGTGACGAGCCGTTCCGGCCCGGCCCACCGCGCGGCGACCCCCCGGACCGCCTCCCCGGAGGGATTCACCGCGTCACCGGCGAACGGGTCGAAGCCGGTCAGCAGGACGGTGCGCATCCATCCAGGCTAAGCGCCTCACCGCCGCGGCGGGAGAGCGCGCGCACCTAGACTTGACGCTCGTGGTCACCCGTCTCTCGACATACTTCCTCCGCACGCTCCGCGAAGACCCGGCCGACGCCGAGGTCACCAGCCACCGTCTGCTGGTGCGCGCCGGCTACATCCGCCGCGCCGCCCCGGGCATCTTCACCTGGCTGCCGCTGGGCCTTCGCGTCAAGGCGAAGCTCGAGCAGATCATCCGCGAGGAGATGGCGACCGCCGGGGCATTCGAGGTCCACTTCCCCGCCCTCCTTCCGCGGGACCCCTACGAGCAGTCCGGACGGTGGACGTCCTACGGCGACGGCATCTTCCGGCTGCAGGACCGCAAGGGCGCCGACTACCTCCTCGCCCCCACGCACGAGGAGATGTTCACGCTGCTCGTGAAGGATCTGTACTCGTCGTACAAGGACCTTCCGCTGACGATCTTCCAGATCCAGGACAAGTACCGGGATGAGGCGCGGCCCCGCGCGGGCCTGCTCCGCGGCCGTGAGTTCACGATGAAGGACGCCTATTCGTTCGACTACACGGACGCGGGGCAGGATGCGTCGTATCAGTCGCAGCGGGATGCGTACGAGCGGATCTTCACCCGGCTCGGTCTCGAGTACGTGATCGTCGCCGCCGACAACGGGCTGATGGGGGGCGCGCGCAGCGAGGAGTTCCTCCACCCCATCGCGGTCGGCGAGGACACCTTCGTCCGTTCGGCCGGTGGGTACGCCGCCAACGTCGAAGCCTTCACGACCGTCGTGCCCGACGCCCTGCCGATCCCCGACGGGGCGCCGGTCGTCTTCGACTCGCCGAACACTCCGACGATCGAGACGCTCGTCGCCCACGCGAACGCCCACCTCGACGCGCCGGTCCCCGGTGTCGCCGGTCCCGCGACCGACGGCGCCCAGGCGTGGACGGCGGCCCACACCCTGAAGAACGTCGTCCTCGCGCTCACGCACCTCGACGGCACCCGCGAGCTGGTGGTCGTCGGCATCCCGGGAGACCGCGACGTCGAGGACAAGCGCGCCGAGGTCGCCTTCGCGCCCGCCGCCGTCGAGGCCGCGACCGAGGCCGATTTCGCGAAGCACCCCGGTCTCGTGAAGGGGTATATCGGCCCCTGGTCGGCGAGCGGGCCGGTCCTCGGCGAGGAGTCCGCCACAGGCATCCGCTACCTCGTCGACCCCCGCGTCGTCACGGGCACGGCATGGGTCACGGGTGCGAACGAGCACGAGAAGCACGCGCACTCTGTCGTCATGGGCCGTGACTTCGCGGCCGACGGTGTCATCGACGTCTCCGATGTGCGCGCCGGGGACCCCGCGCCCGACGGTTCGGGTCCGGTCGAACTGGCACGCGGTATGGAGATCGGGCACGTGTTCCAGCTGGGGCGGTTCTTCGCCGAGACGCTCGGGCTCAAGGTGCTCGACGAGAACGGCAAGCTCGTCACGGTCACCATGGGCTCGTACGGCATCGGTGTCACCCGCATCCTCGCGATCCTGGCGGAGCTGAACAACGACGATCGCGGGCTCATCTGGCCGGAGTCGATCGCGCCGTTCGACGTGCACGTCGTCGCGACCGGTCGCGATGCGGCGGCGTTCGAGCTCGCCGAGACGCTCGCCGCCGACCTCGAGTCCGCGGGCCGCGACGTGCTCCTCGACGATCGGCCGAAGGTCTCGCCGGGCGTGAAGTTCGGCGACGCCGAGCTCGTCGGTGTCCCGTGGATCCTCATCGTGGGACGAGGTGCCGCCGAGGGGCAGGTCGAGCTGTGGGACCGCCGCTCGGGCGAGCGCACGACGCTGGCCGCCGCCGAGGCGGTCGCGGCGCTCACCGCCTGAGCTGCAGCATCCGTCGTCATCCGTTCACCCGACGGAAGCCGGATCGTGACAGCCTGGGGAGATGTCGCCGAGTTCCGCATCCTCCCTCGACGGTGACGTCACCGACGCCGTCCGCGCCCTCCTGACGGAAGCCGGTGTGACCGACGACGCCGATCTCGTCGCCCGCATCCTCGTCACGGGGCTGGGGATGGGGGTCGACGACACCGACCGACTCGACCTGAAGATCGCGTCGGCCGCGCTCGCGGAGATGCGCTCCGCGTTCGCGCTGTTCGCGCCCTACCGGGCGAACCCGAAGGTGACCATCTTCGGCTCCGCGCGAACGCGCCCGAACGATCCGCTGTACCGGGCCGCCGCCGACATCGCCGGTGCGCTGGCGCAGCGCGGGTGGATGGTGGTGACGGGCGCCGGTCCCGGCATCATGCAGGCCGCTGCGGAAGGGGCGGGACCGGACCACTCCCTGGGGGTCTCGATCCGGCTGCCGTTCGAGGAGAAGCCGAACGCGGTGATCGCCGAGGCGGACCGCGTCGTCGCCATGAAGTACTTCTTCACGCGCAAGCTCATGCTCGTGAAGGAGTCCCGCGGCTTCGTCTGCGTCCCGGGAGGCTTCGGCACGCTCGACGAGCTGTTCGAACTGCTCACGCTGCAGCAGACGGGCAAGGCCGAGCCGACGCCGATCGTGCTGCTGGACGCTCCCGGGGGGACGTTCTGGCAGGGGCTGGAGAGGTTCGCGGCGGACCACCTGATCCCCTCGGGGGTGATCTCGCCGGATGATCTCGACCGGGTGCTCGTGACCGACTCCGTGGCGGAGGCCGAGGCCGAGATCACCGGCTTCTGGCGCAACTACGACTCGCTGCGCTGGATCGGTTCCCGTCTCGTGCTGCGGCTGTGCGCGGAGCCGACGGATGCCGAGGTCGACGACCTGAGTCGGCGGTTCTCCCACCTGCTGACCGGCGGACGCATCCAACGCACCGCACCCCTGCGCCGGGAGCGACAGGACGGCGACCGGCTGGAGCTGCCGCGGCTGCTGCTCGACTTCGACCGTCACCGCATCGGCGAGTTGCACCACCTCATCCGCGCCGTCAACGAGCTGCCCTCGGCGCCGCCCGCGAGCCCACCGATCGAACCGCACGCCGTACCCTGAGGCCATGATCCGGCTGCCGCGTCGCGTCGCCCTCGCGGCGCTGCTCGCGGCGGGATTCGCGCTTCCGGCCGGCTGCGCATCGGCACCCGTTCCCACCTCGACCCCGAGCCCTGCCGTTCGGGTCTGGTTGCATCAGGAGCGCTCCGACGAGGCGGCCCGCAGAGCACAGATCCGGATCGCGAACGACTCGCCGGACGAGCTGGACGTGCGGAGCGTCCGTCTCGTCGACGACCGCCTCGGCGACGCGGTGGAGACGGAGGGGTGGGCGCTCGGTCCTGGCGAGTCGATCGACCTGCCCGTGATGCTCCCCGAGGTCGCGTGCGAGGACGAGTCGCCCGACCGGGCGTGGGAGGTCACCCTGGAAGACGGCGAGCTGCTGCGAGGCGCGCTCGAGGACGCTCTCGGGTTCCTCGACCGGCTCCGCGCCCGGGAGTGCCTGGCTGCCGAGGTCGCCCGAGCGGTGAGGGTGTCGTGGGGTGAGGTGCGGGTGCCGGCGTCCGGTGATGCCGTGCTGCCGCTGCGGATCGAGACGATCGACGCCTCGGCCGACGTAGCCGTCGTCGCGGTCCGGTCCACGAACCTCCTCCAGTTCGGCCCTGGCGTGGCGATCTACCCGGTCGGGGGTCGCACAGGGACGTTCGAGGTCCCCCTCGTCCCGCAGCGATGCGATCCGCACGTCGTGCAGGAGGACAAGCGCGGGACCGTCTTCGGTGTCGACGTCGAGGTGCGCGGAGAGGCAGGGCGGATCGAGGTGGCGGCGGGGGAGCGCAACAGGGCGCGGATCCTCAGCTGGGTCGCCGAGATCTGCCGGTTCGGCGGGAGGTGACCGTCAGAGCTTCGCGTAGCGGGTGCGCAGGAAGCTGAAGACGGCGTAGACGACGAGGCCGAGCCCGACGAGGAAGACGAGCGCGGGCCCGATCATCTGCTCCAGCAGGGCCTCGATGGCGGCGTCGAAGCCGCCGGCGGCCGCCGAGTCCTGCTTGACCGCCGCGACGATGAGGAGGATGCCGACGATGAGCACCGACATCCCCTTCCCGATGTAGCCGAGGACCCCCGACACGGTGACGGCGGTGCCCATCGGGCCGCTCGGAATGCGGACCTGCTTGTCGAAGGACCGGCGGACGCCGATCGAGGCGAAGACGAGCGCTCCGATCACGAGGCCGACTCCGGCCGCGGCCACGACGAAGACGCCTCCGGGTGTGTCCAGCAGGCCGCGCGTGATCTCCTGAGCGGTGCGGTCGCCGTCGGGGCGGGCGCCGAGCGCGACCGTGATCGCGATGGCGCCGAGGGCCAGATAGACGAGCGACTGGCCGGCTGCCGAGCCGCGCCGTCCCCAGGCCGAGGCATCCCTGCCCTTGGTGAGGAATGCCCGCAGAGCCTGGAACAGTCCCAGGGCGGTCAGGAGGAGACCGAGGATCCACACGAGCAGCAGGCCGAGAGGAGCCTCGAGCAGGGACTTGAAAACGCCTGCCTGATCGGACTCGCCGCGTCCACCGAAGGAGATGACGATGACGACGACCCCGAAGACGAGGTGGACGACGCCGTTGGCGGCGTAGCCCCCGCGGGCCAGCGCCCGGGCGACGGGGGAGCGGCGCACACTGCGTGCGGCCTCCTCCACGGCATCGGTCATCCGTCGATCTTCTCAGGTCGCACGCGGTCCCATCGGGTAACGTTGGTGGGATGCCGCGACGCACCGGGAGACCGGGCGTGATCGCGGCGCCGTGTTGAGCAACTGAAAAGGGAGGCACCTGTGGACATCGACCTGGGGCTGCTGCGGACTGTCGAGCGCGAGCGGGAGATCCCGTTCGACGAACTGGTCCGGATCATCGAGCAGGCCATCCTGACCGCTTACGCGAAGCACACCTCTCCCGACGGTGAACTCCCCGACGGCGCGCGCGCCCGCCTCGACCGCAAGACCGGTCACGTCGCGGTCTACATCCCGCTGCGCGACGAGGAGGGCGCGGTCATCGGCGAGGAGGAGTCCACGCCCGACGACTTCGGCCGGATCGCCGCCTTCGCCGCCAAGCAGGTCATCAGCCAGCGACTGCGCGACATCGCCGACGACGCCGTGCTCGGCGAGTTCAAGGGCAAGGAGGGCGACATCGTCGCCGGTGTGGTCCAGCAGGGTCCGAACCCCCGCATGGTGCACGTCGACCTCGGCACGATCGAGGCGATCCTGCCCCCCGAGGAGCAGGTCCCCGGCGAGGACTACGCACACGGCTCACGCCTGCGTGTCTACGTGACCTCGGTGTCGAAGGGTCTGAAGGGACCGCAGATCACCGTCTCGCGTACGCACCCCGGCCTCGTCCGCAAGCTCTTCGCCCTCGAGGTCCCCGAGATCGCCTCGGGCGTCGTCGAGATCGTCTCGCTCGCGCGGGAAGCCGGCCATCGCACCAAGATCGCGGTCAAGGCGAACGATCCGGCCGTCAACGCGAAGGGCGCCTGCATCGGGGAGCTCGGTCGCCGCGTGCGCGCGGTCACGGAGGAGCTGGGCGGCGAGAAGATCGACATCGTCGACTACGACGAGACGCTGCCCAAGTTCGTCGCCAACGCCCTCTCGCCGGCCAAGGTGACCTCGAGCTTCGTGCTCGATCAGGCCACGAAGGCCGTGCGCGCGCTCGTCCCCGACTATCAGCTGTCGCTGGCGATCGGGAAGGAAGGGCAGAACGCCCGGCTCGCGGCGAAATTGACCGGCGCGAAGATCGACATCCAGCCCGACAGCATTCTCGACGAGTCCTGACGCGGTAGGATGGAACCTGTTCGAACGTGCGTGGGATGCCGCGCGCGTGCCCCCCGGTCCTCGTTGCTTCGCATCGTGGCCCGGGACGGTGCCCTCGTCATCGACGAGAAGGCCGTCCTGCCGGGAAGGGGCGCGTGGGTGCATGACACGGACAGGTGCGTGAGCACCGCCCTCACACGACGCGCATTCGGACGCGCACTACGGGCATCCACTCCACTGGACACAGCGGAACTGGATGCGCGGACCACCAGAGAATCCCTCCAGCGAAACGGCTGAACGGCTATGGACACAAAGTGAACGGCTCGAAATGAGACCCGTCCGCGAATGACGGTCCGCCCTGTCCGGGGCGGGCCCCAGACAGGAGAATTGTGGCAAAACCACGCGTGCACGAGATCGCTTCCGAGCTCGGCGTCGACAGTAAAGTCGCCCTCGCGAAGCTGAAGGAGCTCGGCGAATTCGTCAAGAGCCCCTCATCCACCATCGAGCCCCCTGTGGCTCGCAAGCTCCGCGCCGCCCTCGAGGCGGAAGGCGTGAAGGCACCTGCCGCCGCGCCCGCGAAGCCCGCGGCGAAGGCCCCGACATCCGGCGTGACCCCCGGTCCCCGCCCGTCGGCGCCCAAGCCCGCCCCGGCCCCCGAGCCCGCCGCGCCGGCGGCGCCCGCTCCGTCGGCCGCCGAGAAGCCCGCACCGTCGGCTCCCGAGGGCGGCGCGCCGAAGCCCGGCGCCCCCGCTCCCGCCAAGCCCGCCCCGCAGGCACCCCGTCCCGGTGGTGCCCCGCGCCCCGGCAACAACCCCTTCGCCAGCTCGCAGGGCATGGGTCAGCGTCCCGCCGGCCCCCGTCCCGGCAACAACCCCTTCGCGTCGTCGCAGGGCATGGGCCAGCGTCCGACCCCGGGCAACATTCCGCGTCCGCAGGCGCCGCGTCCCGGCGCCCCCCGTCCCGGCGCGCCGCGTCCCGGTGGCGCCGGTCGTCCCGGTGGCGGCGGTCGTCCCGGCGCACCCTTCCAGCAGCGTCCGGGCGGTCCCGGTCGTCCCGGTGGCGGCGGCTTCGGCGCTCCGCGTCCGGGAGCCCCGGCTGGCGGTTTCGCCGGTCGTCCCGGTGGCGGCGGTGGCCGTGGCCGTGGGCCCGGTGGTGGTACCGCCGGTGCCTTCGGTAAGGGCGGCGGCAAGTCGAAGCAGCGCAAGTCGCGTCGGGCGAAGCGGCAGGAATTCGAGATGCGGTCGGCGCCGGTCGTCGGCGGCGTCAACGTCCAGAAGGGCAACGGCGAGGTCATCCGGCTCCGCCGCGGCGCATCCATCGCGGACTTCGCCGACAAGCTCGAGGCCCTGCGCGGGTACACCGTCCAGCCCGGCACCCTGGTGACGATCCTCTTCAACCTCGGCGAGATGGCCACGGCCACCGAGTCGCTGGACGAGGCGACGTTCGAGATCCTCGGCGAGGAGCTCGGCTACAAGATCCAGATGGTCTCGCCCGAGGACGAGGACAAGGAGCTCCTCGAGGGCTTCGGTCTCGACCTCGAGGCCGAGCTGGAGGCGGAGAACGAGGACGACCTCGAGATCCGTCCTCCCGTGGTCACCGTCATGGGCCACGTCGACCACGGTAAGACCCGACTGCTCGACGCCATCCGTCAGACCAACGTGGTCGCGGGCGAGGCCGGCGGCATCACGCAGCACATCGGTGCGTACCAGGTCTGGACCGAGCACGAGGGCATCGAGCGCGCCATCACCTTCATCGACACCCCCGGTCACGAGGCGTTCACCGCCATGCGTGCCCGTGGTGCGCAGGTGACCGACCTCGCGATCCTCGTGGTCGCGGCCGACGACGGCATCATGCCGCAGACGGTCGAGGCGCTGAACCACGCTCAGGCGGCGAACGTGCCGATCGTGGTCGCGGTCAACAAGGTCGACAAGCCCGACGCCAACCCGGCGAAGGTCCGTCAGCAGCTCACCGAGTACGGCCTGGTCGCCGAGGAGTACGGCGGCGACGTCATGTTCGTCGACGTCTCGGCGCGTCAGAACATCGGCATCCAGGACCTCCTCGACGCCGTGCTGCTCACCGCCGACGCGGGTCTGGACCTCACGGCCAACCCGAACAAGGCCGCGCGCGGTGTCGCGATCGAAGCGAAGCTCGACAAGGGCCGCGGTTCGGTCGCCACGGTGCTGATCCAGTCGGGAACGCTCCGTGTCGGTGACGCGATCGTCGCGGGCACCGCCTACGGACGCGTCCGCGCCATGATCGACGAGAACGGCGATGCGGTCGAGGAGGCCTACCCGTCGCGTCCGGTCCAGGTGCAGGGTCTGAACTCCGTGCCCCGCGCCGGTGACGTCTTCATCGTCACCGAAGAGGACCGCATGGCCCGCCAGATCGCCGAGAAGCGTGAAGCGGTCGAGCGCAACGCCCAGCTGGCCAAGGCCCGCAAGCGCATCTCGCTCGAGGACTTCACCCGCGCTCTCGAAGAGGGCAAGGTCGAGTCGCTCAACCTCATCATCAAGGGTGACGTCTCGGGTGCCGTCGAGGCCCTCGAGGAGTCGCTGCTCAAGATCGAGGTCGACGACAGCGTCCAGCTGCGCATCATCCACCGCGGTGTCGGTGCGATCACCGAGTCGGACATCAACCTGGCGACGATCGACAACGCGATCGTCATCGGCTTCAACGTCCGCCCCGACACGAAGGCCCGCGAGCGTGCCTCCCGCGAGGGCGTGGACGTCCGGTTCTACTCGGTCATCTACAACGCGATCGACGACGTCGAGCAGTCGCTCAAGGGCATGCTCAAGCCGGAGTTCGAAGAGGTGCAGTCGGGTGTCGCCGAGATCCGCGAGGTGTTCCGCTCCTCGAAGTTCGGCAACATCGCCGGTGTCATCGTCCGCTCGGGCACGATCACGCGCAACGCCAAGGCGCGGGTCATCCGCGACGGCGTCGTGATCGCCGACGGCCTGGCCATCGAGTCGCTGCGCCGCTTCAAGGATGACGTCACCGAGGTCCGCACGGACTTCGAAGCCGGTATCGGCCTCGGCAAGTACAACGACATCCAGATCGGCGACGAGATCGAGACGACCGAGATGGTGGAGAAGCCGCGCGGCTGATCTGCAGGTTGCTACGGCGATGGATGCCGCCGGGATAACGGGACCCCCAAGACCCCGACTATCCCGGCGGCATCCATCGCCTCCGCAGTTCCTTCGTCGGCCGATCGCGGGCGGGGGAGAGAAGAGGAGAAGGATTATGGCCGGGGAACGGCAGGCACGGTTGGCGGACCGCATCCGCGTGCTCATCGCGGAGCGCCTCGAGAAGGGGCTGCGCGACCCGCGGCTCGGATTCGTCACGATCACCGACGTGCGCGTCACGGGTGACCTGCAGCACGCGTCGGTGTTCTACACGGTCTACGGCGACGACGAGGCCCGCGAGGGCACGGCTGCGGCGCTGAAGGCCGCGACGGGGATGCTGCGCAGCGAGGTCGGGCGTCAGCTCGGCACGCGCCTGACCCCGTCGCTGGAGTTCATCCTCGACGGGCTGCCCGAGAACGCGGGCCACATCGAGGACCTGCTGCGCGAGGCGCGTGAGCGCGACGCGGCGGTGGCCGCCACCGCGGCCGGCGGCAGCTACGCCGGCGAGGCGGACCCGTACGTGAAGCCGCGCGAGAGCGACGACGAGGACTGACGGGGTCGATCAGCGGGGAAGGTGCAGCGCGCCGCCCGTGACCTCGACGAGTCCGTCGGCGATCAACGAGTCGATGGCCCGGTCCCGCTGCACGGGATCGGGCCACTCCGGGGCCACCTCGTCCGCAGGGACGGGGTGGCCTTCGGCATCCCGCAGCACCTTCATGATCGCGCCGCGCGCCTGGCGGTCGCTGCCCTCGTACCGCGCCTGCTTGCGTCTGCCGTCACCGGTGTCGGGGTATCCCGCCGCACGCCAGGCGCACAGGTCCGTGAGCGGGCATGCTTCGCACCGGGGCGACCGCGCCGTGCAGACCACCGCGCCGAGTTC
Source organism: Microbacterium sp. NPDC080005 (assembly GCF_040702445.1). Lineage (NCBI taxonomy): Bacteria > Bacillati > Actinomycetota > Actinomycetes > Micrococcales > Microbacteriaceae > Microbacterium > Microbacterium sp. NPDC080005. The sequence continues at coordinate 343,282 of NZ_JBFBLD010000001.1, forward strand.
CATCGCGGCGGCGTTGACGATCGCCGCCTGCGCGTCGTCATCGGGCAGGATCGCCGTCATCGCGGCCAGATCGGCTCTCGCCGGCGGCCCCGGCTGCGACCGGCCGTCGACGGCGCGGGCCAGGACGCGACGCGTGTTGGTGTCGACGACGGGATGCCGGTCCGCGTACGCGAAGACTGCCACCGCGCGTGCGGTGTAGTCGCCGATCCCGGTGAGGGTCAGGAGCGCGTCGACGTCGCGGGGCACCACCCCGTCGTGGCGATCCCGGATCTCGGTCGCGGCGCGGTGCAGCCAGAGCGCACGGCGGGGGTAGCCGAGATTCGCCCACAGGCGCACCGCCTCCGCCGGGGGAGAGGCTGCGAGATCGGCGGGTGTCGGCCATCGTGCGAGCCACTCCTCGAGCCGCGGGATGACCCGCGCCACCGGCGTCTGCTGCAGCATGAACTCGCTGACGAGGGTGCCCCAGGCGCCGAATCCCTCTCGGCGCCACGGCAGATCACGGGCGTTCTCGCGGTACCACGCGATCAGCGGCGAGGCGAGGTCGGGCACCGCTCCAGCCTAGGCTGGAAGCCATGCAGCAGAGCCAGGGGAGCGGCGGGATCCTCCTCGTCGACAAGCCGGCCGGCGTCACGAGCCATGACGTCGTCGCCCGCGCCCGCCGCGCGCTGAACACCCGCAAGATCGGCCATGCCGGCACGCTCGACCCCATGGCGACCGGTCTGCTCGTCCTCGGCGTCGGCCACGCGACCCGGCTCCTCACGTACGTCGTCGGGCTCGACAAGACCTACGAGGCCACGATCCGCCTCGGGGTGAGCACGGACTCCGACGACGCCGACGGCGTCGAGACCGCACGGACGGATGCGGCAGGCGTGACCGACGAGGCGATCCACCGCGGCATCCGGTCGCTCACCGGGCCGATCTCGCAGGTGCCGAGCACCGTCTCCGCCATCAAGGTCGGAGGGCGGCGGGCCTACGATCTCGCTCGCGCGGGCGAGCAGGTCGAGCTGAAGGCGCGGGACGTCGTCATCAGCCGGTTCGACGTGCTCGGCATCCGACGGGAGGAACGAATCGTCGACGTCGACGTCATCGTGGACTGCTCGAGCGGCACCTACATCCGTGCCCTCGCCCGTGACCTCGGCGCCGACCTCGGCGTGGGCGGGCACCTCACGGCGCTCCGCCGCACCCGGATCGGCCCGTTCGGCGTCGCCGATGCCGTCACCGAGCTGACCGCCGAGTCGCCGCTGCAGGATCCCGCGGGTGTCGCGGCATCCCTCCTCGGCTCGTTCCCGGTCACGGCGGACGAGGCGAGAGACCTCCGCCACGGCAAGCGCCTCCTCGGGGCATCCGATCGGTTGCAGACCGAGACGCCCGCTGCGATCGCCCCCGACGGCACGCTCATCGGGATCGTCGGTCGGCGCGGCGACGACGTCAAGAGCCTGATGAACATGCCCGAGGAGCAGCCGTGATCGCCTGGTTCACCGTCGTCCAGATCGTGGTCGCGTGCGCGGCGGGGCTGCTGTGCACGGTGCTGGGCCTCGCGGGGCGCCGTCCGAGCGACCTCTCGGTCGGCACGCAGGCGCTCGTGCTGCTGCTGCTGATCGTGCAGGTCGTCATCGCGATCATCGCCCCGCTCGCGGGAAACCCGCCGACGGGCGACCTGCTCGAGTTCTGGGTGTACCTCGTCTCGGCGGTCCTCATCCCGCCGGCCGCCGTTGCGTGGGCGCTCATCGAGCGCGGTCGCTGGAGCACGGTCGTCATGGGTGTGGCCGCGTTCGCGATCGCGATCATGATCTGGCGGATGAACGTCATCTGGACGGTGCAGGTCGCCTGACCCGGGCCGACCCGTCGCCGCGGCGGTCGTAGGATTGAGGTGCCATGCCTGAGACCGCGCCGACCTCGACCGCTCCGTCGGCTGCACCCCGACGCCGGATGACGGGTGTCGGACGCGTCCTCGTGGTCGTCTACGCCATCATGGCGCTCGGGGCGACGGGACGCTCGTTCGTCCAGATCGTGCGCGAGTTCGACGAAGCCCCGCTCGCGTATTCGCTGTCCGCGCTCGCGGCCCTCGTCTACATCCTCGCCACCCTCGCCCTGATCTTCAGCGCGTCGGAGCGCTGGTACCGCGTCGCCTGGGCGGCGATCGTCTTCGAGCTCGTCGGCGTCCTCGTCGTCGGAACGCTCTCGCTGACGCATCCCGAGCTGTTCGACCACCCGACGGTGTGGTCGGGATACGGCATCGGGTACGTCCTGATCCCTCTCGTGCTGCCGTTCCTGGGCCTGTGGTGGCTCATCGCGCACCGACGCGCCCGCCCTGCGGGGGACGCCGCGTGATCGTCTTCCGCGATCCCGCCGAGGTGCCCGCCGACTTCGGGCCGAGTGTCGTCGCCATCGGCAAGTTCGACGGCGTGCACTCCGGTCACCGCGCCGTGATCGACCGTGCGCGCGTCGCGGCGATGGATGCCGCCGCGCGGGTGGTCGCGGTCACGTTCGACCGCAACCCGCTCGCCCTGCTGCGACCGGATCGCTGCCCGGAGCCCCTCGTGAGCGTCGAGCAGAAGATCGCCCTCCTCGCCGACTCCGGCGTCGACGCGGTGCTGGTCCTCAGGTTCGACGAGGGACTCGCCGGTCTCGCGCCCGAGGAGTTCGCGCAGCGGATCCTCGTCGATGCGCTGCGCTCCGTGTGCGTCATGGTCGGCGTCGACTTCCGGTTCGGGCGAGGGGGAGCGGGTGATCCCGCCTTCCTGACGTCCTTCGGCGCGGCGCACGGGTTCACCGTCGACGTCGTCGGTGACGTCCAGGGCGGGGGTCGCCGGGTCTCGTCCACCTGGGTGCGCGAGATGCTCGCGGCAGGCCAGGTCGAGGATGCGGCGCGGCTGCTCGGGCGCCCGCACGCCGTCCGTGCCGAGGTCGTCCACGGACTGCAGCGCGGGCGGGAGCTCGGCTACCCGACGGCGAATCTCGCCCAGACGGCCGAGGGGTTCATCCCCGCGGACGGTGTCTACGCCGGCTGGCTGATCGACGAGGGGACGGATGCCGGGCGCGTCCGCCCCGCGACGCGGTACCCCGCGGCGATCTCGGTCGGGACGAACCCCACGTTCGACGACGTGCCGCAGCGCCAGGTCGAGGCCTACGTCCTCGACGAGACCGGCCTCGACCTCTACGGGCACACCGTGCAGGTGCAGTTCACCGCGCGCATCCGCGGGATGGTCCGCTTCGAGGGCATCGAGGCCCTCATCGAGCGGATGGATGCCGACGTGGCAGAGGTCCGGGCCGCGTTGCAGCCCGGTACCTGAGAGACGGGAACGGGGTCAGTACGACGAGGAGTCGACGGCCCCGGTGGCCTGGTCGCCCGCGTCGATGCGGCGGGCTTCGCCGAGGATGACGGCGCTGCCGCTCGTGCCTAGCCGCGTCGCGCCGGCTTCGAGCATCGCGATCGCGTCGGCGTAGCTGCGGACACCGCCCGACGCCTTCACCTCGACATCCGCACCCACGGTGCGACGCATGAGCTCGACGTGCGGCACGGTCGCGCCGCCGCCGGCGAACCCGGTCGACGTCTTGACGAAGTGCGCGCCGCCGGCCTCGGTGAGGCGGCTGCCGCGCTCGATCTGCTCCTCGTCGAGGAGAGCGGTCTCGAGGATGACCTTGGTGACCCGGCCTCCGGACGCCTCGACGACCGCACGGATGTCGTCGACCACGACGTCGTCGAAGCCCGAACGCAGTGCGCCGATGTTCACGACCATGTCGACCTCGCTCGCGCCGTCGGCGATCGCCTGACGGGTCTCGGCCACCTTGGCCGTCGTCGAGGTCGTGCCGTGCGGGAAGCCGATGACCGTGCCGACGGCCACGCCGGTGCCGGCGAGGCGCGCCACGGCGTGGGGGATGTCGCTGGGGCGCACGCACACGCTGAAGACGCGCCATTCGGCGGCGATGTCGAGCTCGGCGTCCACGTCTGCGCGGGTGAGCTCCGGCTTCAGGATCGCGTGGTCGATGGTGGCGGCGAGTTCGCGTTCGGTGGGCATGTCACCAGCGTACGCGGCGACGTGCACGACACCGGCGAGCCCGGTCGACGGGCGACGGCGGTGACGCGCTAGAATGAGGGGGAAGGGCCCGTCCCGTCGCCGCCGCTCGCAGAAGCGAGTACCCGCAGCCGTGACGACCCGGGGACCACATTCGTGTCGCGACCGACCTCGCGGCCTCGCAGACCGTCGTCTCGTACGACGCTCGCCGGCATCTGCCGGTGTCACGCTCAGGAGGAGCATGCCGACCACGGCAGCCACCGCCCCCAAGACCGCCGCTCGGCGTCGTCGGGGATCATCGTCGCGCCGAGACGACGAGGCACCCCTCATCCCGATCCTCGCCCGGAAGGTGCGCGAGGTCGAGGCCAAGGCCCAGCGGGGCAAGCTCGGGCCGACCAACCGCGTCAAGTTCCAGGTGATCGCCTTCCTCGTGCGCGAGGAGCGCGCGCGGGTGAAGGCGGCGGCCGACATCGCCGACGGCGCTCGCGCCGAGCTTCTGAAGCGTCTGGACGGCGTGGCGACGATCCTCGCGAAGACCGCCGCCCGCGACACCTCGCTCATCCAGCTGCTCGAAGTCGACCAGGCGACCTCGCCGGTCGCGCGTCGCATGCGTCGTGACTGGCTCCTCGAGTCCGGGGCGGAGCTGCCCGAGGACGAGCTCATCATCACCGACGCGAAGCCCGTTCAGGCTCCGGTCGTCCCCGAGGCGATCGCGGACCGTCAGGTCGTGCCGCCGCAGGTCCAGGCCCGCAAGGAGGCCAACCCGTTCCTCGCCCCGGACGTCGCACTGCGCGCGCCGGTCGCGACGCCGCGACGCCGGCTCGACGGGTGGGAGCTGATGGGACCCCTCTACAAGGCGTTCGAGACCGGCGCCGGCGGCGGGTCCGCCACGATGGAGCTGCCCGCCGTCCCCGAGTTCGACCGCATCTCGCCCAAGGGTCTCGACGTGATGCCGCATCAGTCGCGGTTCCTCGAAGCCGTCCGCACCGGCCACCGCAGCTTCCTGCTGGCCGATGAGCCGGGCCTCGGCAAGACGGCGCAGTCGGTGCTCGCGGCATCCGTCGCCGACGCGTACCCGCTGCTGGTCGTCGTCCCGAACGTCGTGAAGATGAACTGGGCGCGCGAGGTCGAGCGGTGGACGCCCCAGCGCTGCGCCACCGTCATCCAAGGCGACGGCGAGACGATGGACGCCTTCGCGGACATCTTCATCGTCAACTACGAGATCCTCGACCGCCATCTGTCGTGGCTCAGCTCGATCGGCCTGAAGGGCATGGTCGTCGATGAGGCGCACTTCATCAAGAACCTCACGTCGCAGCGTTCGCGGAACGTGCTCGCCCTCGCCTCGCGGATCCGCGAGCAGGTGAGCGACCCCCTGCTGCTCGCCCTGACGGGCACGCCGCTCATCAACGACGTCGAGGACTTCGACGCCATCTGGCGGTTCCTCGGCTGGACGAACGGCGAGAAGCCAGGCCCCGAGCTGATGGCTCGCCTCGACGAGACCGGTCTGACGCCCGCCGACAAGGCGTTCTACCCCGAGGCCCGCTCCGCGGTCATCTCGATGGGCATCGTGCGACGCAAGAAGAAGGACGTCGCCGCCGACCTCCCGGACAAGCTCGTGGCCGACCTCCCCGTCGAGCTCGACGACGAGTTCGGCCGCTCGATCCGCGCCGCCGAACGCGAGCTGGGCGAGCGCCTCGCCGCGAAGTACCGCCGCATCATCGAGGCTCGCGGCGACCGCGTCATCCGCGGTGACGTCGACGAGGACATCGTGCGCCTCGTCGCGCACGGGGAGCTCGAAGAGGCCAAGGCCGCCGGCTCGGGCTCTGAGAACGTCTTCACGATGGTGCGTCGCATCGGTCAGGCCAAGTCCCACCTGGCCGCCGATTACGCGGTGCAGCTGCAGCGCTCTGTCGGCAAGGTCGTCTTCTTCGCCAAGCACATCGATGTGATGGATGCCGCGGAGGCGCACTTCGCGTCGGCGGGGCTCCGCACGGTCTCGATCCGCGGCGACCAGACCACGCCGGTCCGTCAGCAGGCGATCGACGCGTTCAACGGCGACCCGGACGTCGCCATCGCGGTGTGCTCGCTCACGGCGGCCGGCGTCGGCCTGAACCTCCAGGCCGCATCCAACGTCGTGCTCGCCGAGCTCAGCTGGACGGCCGCCGAGCAGACGCAGGCGATCGACCGCGTGCACCGCATCGGGCAGGACGAGCCGGTGACGGCCTGGCGCATCATCGCGGCGCACACGATCGACACGAAGATCGCCGAGCTCATCGACAGCAAGCAGGGACTCGCACAGCGCGCCCTCGACGGCGACGCGGTCGACCCGACCTCGAGCGACTCCGTGCAGCTGTCGGCGCTCATGCACCTGCTCCGGCAGGCGCTCGGCGCCGCCTGAGTCCGCTCGGCTGGCAGGTGATGCCGTCGCGGCGATAGTGTCGTCGAGGCAGCGTCGCCCCCAGCATCAACCCGAGATCACCTAAGGACCATCATGAAGATCGGTATCCTCACGAGCGGCGGCGACTGCCCAGGCCTGAACGCCGTCATCCGGGGCATCGTGCTGAAGGGCACGACGACCTACGACATCGAGTTCGTGGGCATCCGCGACGGCTGGCGCGGTGTGGTCGACGGTGACTTCTTCCCCCTCACCCGTCACGAGGTGAAGGGTCTGTCCAAGGTCGGCGGAACGATCCTCGGCACGAGCCGGACGAACCCCTACGAGGGTCCCCGCGGCGGCGCCGAGAACATCTCCAAGACGATGTACGGCCACCGCCTCGACGGCATCGTCGCGATCGGCGGCGAGGGCACCCTGGCTGCCGCCGACCGACTGCACAAGGACGGCATCAACGTCCTGGGTGTGCCCAAGACGATCGACAACGACCTGCACGCCACCGACTACTCGTTCGGTTTCGACACCGCCGTGAACATCGCGACCGAGGCGATGGACCGGCTGCGGACCACCGGCGACTCCCACCAGCGCTGCATGGTCGCCGAAGTGATGGGGCGCCACGTCGGCTGGATCGCGCTGCACTCGGGTATCGCGGCGGGTGCACACGTCATCTGCATCCCCGAGCACCCGATGTCCATCGACGAGATCGCCGAGCAGGTGCAGAAGGCGCACGACCGCGGGCGCGCGCCGCTCGTGGTCGTCTCCGAGGGCTTCACCCTCACGGGGATGGAGGAGGCCTACAGCGACAAGGGCCTCGACGCCTTCAACCGTCCCCGTCTCGGCGGCATCAGTGAGATCCTCGCCCCCGAGATCGAGCGGATCACGGGTATCGAGACGCGGGCGACCGTCCTCGGCCACATCCAGCGCGGCGGATCGCCCTCGGGCTTCGACCGCGTGCTCGCCACGCGGCTGGGCCTCCACGCCGCAGACGCGGTCGTCGACGGTGCCTGGGGTCAGATGGTCGCCATGCAGGGCACCGAGATCGTGCGGGTGCCCTTCGCGGAGGCGCTCGGATCGCTGCACACCGTGCCGGCGCACCGCTACGAAGAAGCCGCCGCGCTGTTCGGTTGAGTACGGCCGGCGTGACGAGCCCGCCGGCGCGGCTGGCGCCCGCTCTGCTGGGAGCGGTGTCGGTCGGCGTCCTCACGGCCGTCCAAGCGCGCATCAACGGCCAGCTCGGCGTGCGTCTTGAGCATGCGATGGCCGCCGCGGTCATCTCCTTCGGGAGCGGCCTGTTGCTGATCGCGCTCGTCTCCGTGCTGACCCCCGCGGGGCGCCGCGGTGCGGCCCTGCTTGCCCGCGGCATCCGTGAGCGCAGCATTCCGTGGTGGATGCTGGTGGGCGGGGCCGCGGGAGCGCTGACGGTCGGCACGCAGGCCGTTGCCGTCGGGATCGTGGGGGTGTCCCTCTTCACCGTCGGCATCGTCGCGGGGCAGACGGTGGGTGGTCTGATCCTCGACCGCGTCGGCTACGGGCCCGGCGGGGTGGTCGCGGTCACCGTCCCACGCCTGGTCGGCGGTGCGCTCGCGCTGGCCGCGGTGGGAGTCGTCCTGATTTCGGGGGACGGCCTCGCCGGTGTCCCCGTGTGGATGGTCGTGCTCCCCGTGGTCGTCGGTGCCGGACTCGCGTGGCAGCAGGCGACCAACGGCCGCCTGCGCGCCCGCGTCGGGACCCCCGTCACGGCGACGCTGGTGAACTTCACTCTGGGCACCGCGATCCTGGCGGTCCTGGCCGTCATCGTGACGATCGTCGAGGGCCCGCCGGCGCCGTTGCCGACCGAGCCGTGGCTGTACCTCGGCGGCGCGCTGGGCGTCACCTACATCATGCTGTCGGCCGCGCTCGTGGCACGCACGGGCGTGCTCCTGTTCGGGCTGGCGGCGGTGTCCGGCCAGCTCCTCGCGTCGCTCGCCCTCGACGTCCTGTGGCCCGCTCCGGCCGGTCCCGGCGTGGTGATCGAGGCCGTCACCGTCGTCATCGGCTTGACGTCGGTGTTCGTCGCGGCGTTCTGGCGCGTGCGCCGCTGAGGCGGGTCAGCCCGTCGGTGCGGGCGACGGCGCCTCCGGCGTCGGAGTGTCGGCCGGTTCGGGCTCGGTGACGGTGTCGTCGGTGGGCGCCGGACTCGGTTCCGTGGGGTCGGTATCGCCGCCGTCGGTGGCGCCATCGTCGGTGACCCCCTCGTCGGAACCGTCTGTCGTGCCGGTGTCCTCGGCGGGGTCGGTGGTCCCGTCGTCGGGCGTCGCCTCGTCGACGGGGGGCTCGCTGGTCTCCTCGGGTGTCGGCGTCGTGTCCTGCTCCTCGGTCGTGCCGCTGTCGCTGACCGTGTCGACCTCCTCGGCGGTGTCCTCCTCGTCGACCGGAGCGGTCGGGCTCACGCCGGGCGTCGGGTCGGTCACTGGAGGCGGATCCGCCGGAGTGCCCTCGTCGCCGCCGGCGGTGAGGGCCAGGATGCCGCCCGCCCCGGCGACGATCGCCGCCGCGGCAGCCGCGGTGACCCAGATCGTCGCGCGGCGACGTGGGCGTCGGCGGTTCCGCCGTGCGGTCGGCTCCGCTTCGGCGGGTGCCGTCCGTGACGGCACGGAGTCCGCCGCCCGTGTCGCCACGTCTGCCGGCCGGGCGCCGGAGGGGGCCGCCAGCACGCTGGTGGGGGCCGTACCCGGCGCAGACGGAGGCGGCGCGGCATCGCCCGCGGCGGTTCCGGCGGGCAGGGCCTCAGTCGCGGCATCCGCCGCCGTGCCGTCACGTGTGTCCGCCGAATCGTCGCGGACGACGCCGTCGGCCATCGCCGCGCCGATGGTTCCGGCCGCGGCCACTCCGGCGGGAAGGGCCTCGGTGGGTGCATCGGACGTCGTCGTGGCGAGCGAACGCGCTCGGATCGCGACGTCGAGGGCGGTGGGCCGCTCGGCCGGGTCGACGCGCGTCATGGCGCGCAGGAGTTCCTGCCACGCCGGGTCGAGTCCCGCGGGGATCTCCGGCGGGGCTTCGAGGCGCGCGAGCGCGGTCGCGACGCCTGCCGCGTCCGGGAAGGCCCGTGACCCCGTGAGGGATTCGATGAGGACCAGGCCGAGTGCGTAGACGTCGGCGGGCGGTGCCGGATCCACGCCCCGCACCTGCTCGGGAGCGAGGTAGGCGGCGGTGCCGATCACTTCGCCGGGATTCGTCACCCGGGCCGTGTCGACGAGGTAGGCGATGCCGAAATCGGCGAGTTTGGCGCGGAACTCGTGATCGGGCAGATGAGAGGGTGCGAGGAGGACGTTCGACGGCTTCACGTCACGGTGCACGACACCGGCCCCGTGGGCGACGTGGAGGGCTTCGCCGAGGTCGGCCGCCATGATCGCCGCCGCAGGCGGTGTCAGCGGGGATCGGGCGATGCGCGTCGTGAGGGTCGGCCCCTCGACGAGCTCCATCACGAGATAGGGCGGGTCGGCGTCGAGCTGAGCGTCGTAGAGGGTCACCAGCGACGGGTGGTTGAGCGCAGCCAGCACACTGACCTCGCCGCGCGCGCGACTGTCGGCGGCGACCCCGTCGGCGCCCGAGCGCACGATCTTGATCGCGACCTCGCGACCGAGGACGACGTCCTCGCCGCGGAAGACGTCCGCCATCCCGCCGCGTCCCAGGGTCTCGCCGAGGCGGTAGCGGCCACCCAGCAGGTCGTCGGTGGCGTCGGTGGTGTCGGGCATGTGCATCCTCCGACCGCGGCGACTCTCACCGCGCTCGTGGCCACGGTAGATGCGACAGGCCGCGGCGACACCAGGGTTGACGGTGTCGTCGCGGCCTGCAAGCGGGCGGTCGCCGCTGACGTCAGTCGTTCTTCGGTGTGAACGAGAGCGACAGCGAGTTCATGCAGTAGCGGTCGCCGGTGGGGGTGCCGAAACCGTCAGGGAAGACGTGCCCCAGGTGCGAGCCGCAGTTCGCGCAGCGCACCTCCGTGCGCACCATTCCGTGACTGCGATCCTCGATCAGCTCGACGGCCTCCGGGCGCACCGACTCGTAGAAGCTCGGCCAGCCGCAGTGCGAATCGAACTTGGTCCCGCTCTGGAACAGTTCGGCGCCGCACGCCGCACAGGTGTAGAGGCCGGCCCGGTCCTCGTCGAGGAGTTCGCCCGTCCATGCGCGCTCCGTTCCCGCCTGCCGCAGCACGGTGTACTGCTCGGGTGTCAGCTCCTCCCGCCACTGCTCGTCGGTCTTCTCCACGCGATAGCTCATGTGTTGTTCCTTCCCTCGACATATTCAACCGGACGAACCGCCCCGATGTTCCGCGATGACCGATGATGCTCGTCGTAGCGTGGGGGAGTGCCCCTCTCCGATCGCGACCGCGCCGTCCTCGACTTCGAGGCGCGCTGGCCCGGGCACTCCGGGGCGAAGGAGGAGGCGCTGCGTGCGGGCCTCTCTCTGACCCCTGCGCGCTACTACCAGCTGCTCGGGCGGATCCTGGAGTCGGCGGACGCCGTCGCCTACGACCCGGTCCTCGTGCACCGGCTGCGGCGCCTTCAGGCCGCACAGGAGCGGGAGCGCCGCTCGCGCGCCAGGATCCTCCCGGCGTCGGCCCGATAGCATTCTCGGGTGCCGTCTCCGACCTCCCCTGCCGAGCCAGAGCAGCCCACCTCCGCGGAAGCACCCGCATCGGCGGTGCGCGCTGTCGCGAAGGATCGCTTCGACGACGTGCCGCATCACCCCGCTCGGGTCGGGGCGCATCGGGCGGAGAACCCCCGGCTGCGCGTGGGCGTCATCGTGCTGTGGTCGGTGGTCGCGACCGTCGCGATCGTCGCGGTGGGTGTGCTCAGCACGATGTTCGCGACCGGTCGTCTCGATTTCGCTCCCCGCTCGGAGTCCACCGCCACATCGCAGGTGGTCGCCCCGCAGGTCGACACGTCGTATCAGGTCCTGATCCTCAACGCGACGCCGGATGCCGCTCTGGGACAGGCCGTGCGCGACGATGTCATCGCCGCAGGCTGGGCCGAGGCGGATGTCGAGGAGAGCAACGCCAGCTCGGACGACTTCCCGACCACCACCGTGTACTACGGCACCGCGGCGGACGAGGCCGCCGCCCGTGGACTGGCCGACGCGATCGGCGGCGCGGAGGTGTCGCTCGACGACACCTACCAGGTGGTCGCACCGCCCGAGACGGCGAGCGCGGAGGGCGAGACGCGCTCTCAGCTCGTGGTGGTCGTTGGGCTCGACTTCGGCTCGGAGTGACCCCTTCCGCGGCGGCTCGACCGCCGCGTGTTTCGCCGTCGTAAACACTTCGGTTCGGGGGTGTCAACAAAGCCCGGAACCGCCGGATCCGCCGTCGAGGCGTGGCTAGCATTTCGGTGTCCCACAGCTTCAGGAGATTCGCATGACCCAGGGAACCGTCAAGTGGTTCAACGCCGAGAAGGGCTTCGGCTTCATCACCCTCGGTGACGGACAGGACGTCTTCGTCCACTACTCGAACATCGAGATGTCGGGATTCCGTGTCCTCGAAGAGGGTCAGTCGGTCGAGTTCACCGTCGGGACCGGTCAGAAGGGCCCGCAGGCCGAGTCGGTCCGCGTCGTCGCCTGACACCCCGCATCCCTCCATCTCGGGCGCCGCGATCAGAGGCGCCGTCACGCGAAGAGACGTCCCGCAGTGGGCGTCTCTTCGCGGTTGTGGACGGTCGATGAGGGCTGCTGAGGCGTCCCGTCGGGAACCTCGGACCCCCGTTCGGCGCAGACGTCGTCCCGCACGCCGCGACACATCCGGTGCGGCTTGCACTCCCTAGGGTCGAGTGCCAGAATGATTTAGCACTCACTCATCATGAGTGCCAGAACTATCCCGCTCCCAGTCCCTGGGGGCACGGTACTGAACCTCACGTCCGGGAGGGACGACACACTTATGGCAAAGATCATCGCTTTCGACGAGGAGGCCCGTCGCGGCCTCGAGCGCGGCCTCAACACCCTGGCCGACGCCGTCAAGGTGACGCTCGGCCCCCGCGGCCGCAACGTCGTGCTCGAGAAGAAGTGGGGCGCCCCCACGATCACGAACGACGGCGTGTCGATCGCCAAGGAGATCGAGCTCGACGACCCATACGAGAAGATCGGCGCGGAGCTCGTCAAGGAGGTCGCGAAGAAGACCGACGACGTCGCCGGTGACGGTACGACGACGGCCACCGTCCTCGCCCAGGCGCTCGTGCGCGAGGGTCTGCGCAACGTCGCAGCCGGTGCCGACCCGATCTCGCTCAAGAAGGGCATCGAGAAGGCCGTCAAGGCTCTCTCCGACGAGCTGCTCGCCGGCGCGAAGGAGATCGAGACGAAGGACCAGATCGCGGCGACGGCGTCCATCTCTGCTGCCGACCCCGAGATCGGCGCCCTGATCGCCGAGGCCATCGACAAGGTGGGCAAGGAAGGCGTCGTCACGGTCGAGGAGTCCAACACCTTCGGCACCGAGCTCGAGCTCACCGAGGGCATGCGCTTCGACAAGGGCTACATCAACCCCTACTTCGTCACCGACGCCGAGCGTCAGGAAGCGGTCTTCGAGGACCCCTACATCCTGATCGCGAACCAGAAGATCTCGAACATCAAGGACCTTCTGCCCGTCGTCGACAAGGTGATCCAGGACGGCAAGGAGCTCCTGATCATCGCCGAGGACGTCGAGGGTGAGGCTCTCGCGACCCTCGTGCTCAACAAGATCCGCGGCATCTTCAAGTCGGCTGCCGTCAAGGCCCCCGGCTTCGGCGACCGTCGCAAGGCCCAGCTGCAGGACATCGCCATCCTCACCGGCGGCCAGGTCATCACCGAGGAGGTCGGTCTCAAGCTCGAGAACGCCACCCTCGACCTGCTCGGCCGTGCGCGCAAGGTCATCATCACCAAGGACGAGACCACCATCGTCGAGGGTGCCGGTGACGCGTCGCAGATCGAGGGTCGCGTGACCCAGATCCGTCGCGAGATCGAGAACACGGACAGCGACTACGACCGCGAGAAGCTGCAGGAGCGTCTCGCCAAGCTCGCCGGCGGCGTCGCCGTCATCAAGGCGGGCGCGGCCACCGAGGTCGAGCTCAAGGAGCGCAAGCACCGCATCGAGGACGCCGTCCGCAACGCGAAGGCGGCCGTCGAGGAGGGCATCGTCCCCGGTGGTGGCGTCGCGCTGATCCAGGCGGGCGAGAAGGCCTTCGCGAACCTCGAGCTGGTCGGTGACGAGGCGACCGGTGCGAACATCGTCAAGGTCGCGATCCAGGCTCCGCTGAAGCAGATCGCGCTGAACGCCGGTCTCGAGCCCGGTGTCGTCTCGAACAAGGTCGCCGAGCTCCCCGCGGGTCAGGGCCTCAACGCCGCCACGGGCGAGTACGTCGACATGTTCGCTGCGGGCATCATCGACCCGGCCAAGGTCACGCGCTCGGCGCTGCAGAACGCTGCATCGATCGCCGGTCTGTTCCTGACCACGGAGGTCGTCGTCGCGGACAAGCCCGAGAAGGTCGCGGCGCCGGCAGGCGACCCGACCGGTGGCATGGACTTCTGATCGACCGCTGAATCGCGAGCGAAGGGCCCCTCCTCCGGGAGGGGCCCTTCGTCGTTCCCGGCACGGTCAGCGGAACATCCCCGCGGCGGCCATCTCGGTCTGGGCATACTGCTGACCGACGGCGCCGAGAGCCGTGCTGATGTCGGCGAGGGCGGCGTCGAGTTCACGCTGCGCGGCCCGCCAGCGCTCGACCACGGACTGGAAGGCCACGGACGCACTGCCGGTCCACGATCCCTGCAGCTGGGTCAGATGCCCGAGCATCGCGGTGGTCTCGGACTGGACCCGGTCGCCGGTGGCCCGGATGGTGCTGGTGGCGGCGAGGACGGCGTCGCTGTCGACGGTGAAGGTGGACATCGCGGTTCCTTTCGATCGGATGCCGCCACGCTAGAAGCGCTCCGATCGACACCCGCCTCTCCGCACGACACCGGGGAGGGGGCGGGCGGGACGAGGCCTGGGGAGGAGGTCTCAGGCGTCGGGAAGCGAGGTGCGCGGCAGCGGCTGCGTGGACAGGTCGAGCGCGGCGCCGGCGGTGGCCCGATCGACCGCGAGAGGCAGCCAGACGGTGAAGGTCGCGCCGCCACCGGGGGTGTCGGTGACCTCGATGGTGCCCTGCAGCGTCGCGACGATGGACGCGACGATCGACAGGCCGAGACCCGAGCCGCCCGTCTCGCGGGTCCGAGAGGAGTCCGCTCGCCAGAAGCGCTGGAAGATCTTGGCGCGGATCTGCTCCGGGATCCCCTCGCCGTGATCGGCCACCGAGATCCAGCCGCGCGACGACTCGAGGTCGGCGCCCACGGCGAGCTCGATCGGCGACCCCTCCGGGGTGTAGCGGCGTGCGTTGCCGAGCAGGTTCGCCACGACCTGACGGATGCGGTTCTCATCGCCGAGCACGATCGGGGCGGCGGTCTGCGGCGTGGGCACGACGATGGGCGAGGTCACCAGGGCCGGGGGCGGGGCATCCGCTCTGCCGCGACGGCGGAGCAGACGTCCGGCGCCGGCGATGGGCCCCGGGCGCCGCTTGGGTGCCTCGGGGTCCGGCTCGGCGAGCATCGCCAGGGGGATGACCGAGCTGGCTGTGTGCCCCGTGAAGGTCACCTCGCGGTCCGGGGCGGCGGCGCGCGCGTCCAGAGCGGCATCGCGGGCGATGGGACGGAGGTCGACCGGGACGACGGCGATGTCGCGCTGCTCGTCGAGGCGCGCGAGCGCGAGGAGGTCTTCGACCAGCGCGCCCATCCGTATCGCCTCCTTCTCGATGCGCTCCATCGCCTGCGTCGTCTGCTCGGGGTCCTGGATCGCCCCCATCCGATAGAGCTCCGCATAGCCGCGGACCGTCACGAGAGGGGTGCGGAGTTCATGGCTGGCATCGCCGATGAACCGCCGCATCCGTTCCACCGTCGAGTCGCGCTCGCCGAGGGCCTCGTCGATGCGGTCGAGCATGACGTTGATGGCGGTCTTCAGGCGCCCCACTTCGGTGCCGGGGGCGATGTCGCTCATTCGCTGGCTGAAGTCGCCCTTCGCGATCGTCATGGCCGTGGACTCGACCTGGCCGAGCCCGCGGAACGCGAGGGTCACGAGGCCCCGGGTGAGAACGGCGCTGCACAGGATCGTGAAGAGGGCGAGCGCCGTGTAGATGCCGATGTAGTTGGCGACGGTGCGGTTGACGTCATTGAGAGGGAGGGCGACCAGCTGCGTGTAGTAGTCGCGCGAGCCCGGGATCGGGAGGGTGTCGACGCTCGCGCGGTAGCGCACGGTGCCGTCGGCCGAGGAGAGATCGAAGGGGGCCGTCCCGTTGAGCACGGTCTGGTCGAGGGAGAACGTCTCGGGGAACTGCGGCGGGGACAGCGAGGAATCCCCGCCGGCGACGGCGAGCAGCCGCCCGTCGCCCTTGCCGCTGTAGACCGCGACGGCGAAGTCCGTCGGTGCCGCAGCGATCGGGGTGAAGCTCGCCTCGCCGTCCTCGATCGTGACGTTCATGAGGTTGCTCGCGATGTCGGTCGTCACCGTCTGCGTGAGGGACTGGTCGACGGCGTTCAGCTGCGCGTTGCGCAGGAAGATCATGGTGCCGACACCCGCGCCGATCATGCCGAAGGCGAGCACGCTGACGGTGACACCCGTGACCTTCGCACGCAGGCTGAGGCCTCGCCACCAGCGGGTGACGCGGTCCTGCTTCTCGGTCGGGCCCAGGGGGCGCCTCCGTTCAGGCGGTGCGGTCGGCCTTCAGCATGTACCCGAAGCCGCGCTTGGTCTGGATGAGCGGCTCGGACGAGTGCGGGTCGATCTTGCGGCGCAGGTACGAGATGTAGCTCTCCACGATGCCGGCGTCGCCGTTGAAGTCGTACTCCCACACGTGGTCGAGGATCTGCGCCTTGCTGAGCACCCGGTTGGGGTTGAGCATCAGGTAGCGCAGGAGCTTGAACTCGGTGGGGGACAGGTCGATGGAGACGTCGCCGACCTGGACGTCGTGGGTGTCCTGGTCCATCGTGATCTCGCCGGCCTTGATGATGGAGTCCTCGTCGGCCTGCATCGTCCGGCGCAGGATGGCCTGGATGCGGGCGACGATCTCGTCGAGGCTGAAGGGCTTGGTGACGTAGTCGTCGCCGCCGGAGTTGAGGCCCTCGATCTTGTCCTCCGTCGCGTCCTTCGCGGTGAGGAAGAGGATGGGGGCGGTGTATCCCGCGCCGCGGAGGCGCTTCGTGACGCTGAACCCGTTCATGTCGGGCAGCATGACGTCGAGGATGATGAGGTCGGGTTCTTCCTCGAGGACGGCCGAGATGGTCTGGGCGCCGTTCGCGACGGCGCGGACCTGGTATCCGGCGAACCGAAGACTCGTGACCAGCAGGTCCCGGATGTTCGGCTCGTCGTCGACGACGAGGATTCGCGCAGCGGTCATGTGCCCATACTGGCACCGGAATCCATCGGTTTGCTGGACATTCCCGCGTCGGGTCGCCTCGGGGTACGATCCCCGTCCGGGGTGGGACAGGATGGGACGGTGACTGTTCCGCAGCCCCGACCTCCGCATCCCCTTCCCGCCGACGCGACCGGGAACGGTCTCGCGTTCCACCGTCTGGTCTTCGCGCGCGAGCGCCGCGGGTGGTGGGTGCCGCTCGTGACGGGCATCCTCGGTGTCGTCTTCTTCCTCGTCGGATCGCTGCTGATCGGTCTGCTCTTCGGCATCCTGGTGTTCGCTGCGGATCCGACAGCCGGCGCCGACGCGATGCTGCGCCGGCTGACCGTCATGGACGTCACGGACCCGATCGGGCTCGCGGTGATCCTGCTCTCGCTCGCGATCCTCTGGCCGTCGTACCTGTTCGCGTCGTGGATCGTCGCGGGCAAACGCATCGGCCACATCTCGTCCGTCGCAGGACGGCTGCGGTGGCGGTGGATGCTGCTGTGCGCCGGGGCCGCGGTCGTCGTCTACATCGTCGTCTCGGCGCTCACCTTCCTCATCCCCGTCGAGGAGGGGTCGAGCGGCGACCTCGTCGCACCCCAGGACAACGCGTCGTTCGTCGCATCGCTGCTGGTCGTCCTCCTGCTCGTGCCCTTCCAGGCGACCGCGGAGGAATACGTCTTCCGCGGCTACCTCATGCAGACGGTCGGTCGCTGGCTGCGGCATCCGGCCTGGGCGATCCTGCTGCCCGTCCCGCTGTTCGTCCTCGGCCACGTGTATGACGTGCTGGGGCAGACGAGCGTGGCGGCGTTCGCGATCGCGGCGGGCTGGCTCACCTGGCGCACGGGCGGTCTGGAGGCCGCGATAGCGCTGCACGTCATCAACAACATCGTCGCGTTCGGGTTCTCGGTGTTCGGACTCAGCGACGCCAATGCGACCGACACGACGGTGATGGGGCTGGTCTCGTCCGTCGTGATGATCGCCATCTACGTCGGGGTCGTCGAGTGGCTGTGGCGGCGTGGCGACGGTCGACGCACGCTGCGTCTGACACCGGCGCCCGAGCCCGTCTACACGCCGCCCGTCTACGGCTATGCCCCCTACGGGCAGCCCGCGTACGGCTTTGCACCCTCCGGGCAGCCGGTCTACGGCCAGCCGCCCGTCTACGGACAGCCGCCGGTGTACGGACGGCCTCCCGTCTACGGGCAGCCGCCGGTCGCGCCGGCGCCCGATCCGGCTCCCGCCGAGCCGTACTCCGGGCCGCCTCTCCAGCCGCACCAGGCTCCGCGGTGGGGCGAGTACGCACCGGCACCCGACCACTCGCGGGCGCCGGAGACCCCGACCGCCGACCCGAGCCCGGCACCGGACGGCTCCGGCTCGTCGGGTGACGGCGGGGCGTCCGGGTCGTCGTCCTCGTCGAACTGAGGCTCCCGACCTGCGCGTCGCTCAGGCGGCGCGCAGGTCGTCGGCGTCGAGGATCGTGTAGCTGTAGCCCTGCTCGGCGAGGAACCGCTGGCGGTTCTGCGCAAAGTCCTGGTCGACGGTGTCGCGGGCGATGAGCGTGTAGAAGCTCGCCTTGTGCCCGTTGGACTTCGGCCGCAGCAGACGGCCGAGGCGCTGCGCCTCCTCCTGGCGTGACCCGAAGGAGCCCGACACCTGGATCGCGACGGACGCGTCCGGCAGGTCGATCGAGAAGTTGGCGACCTTCGAGACGACGAGCACCGGGATGCGGGCATGCCGGAACGCGTCGAACAGCTCCTCGCGCTCGTCGACCGGGGTCGAACCCGTGATCTTCGGCGCACCGAGCTCCTCGGAGAGCACGTCGATCTGGTCGAGGTACTGCCCGATCACGAGGATCTGCTCGCCCTCGTGCTTGGCGACGAGGTCGCGGACGACGTCGATCTTGGCGTGCGCCGTCGCCGCGAGCCGGTAGCGCTCGTCGTCGGCGGAGGCGGCGTACTCGAGCCGGTCGGATGCCGGCAGGTCGATGCGCACCTCGTAGCAGACCGCGGGGGAGATGAAGCCCTGCGCCTCGATCTCCTTCCACGGTGCGTCGAACCGCTTGGGGCCGATGAGGCTGAACACGTCGCCCTCACGGCCGTCCTCGCGCACGAGGGTCGCGGTGAGGCCGAGCCGGCGTCGCGCCTGCAGATCGGCGGTGAGCTTGAAGACGGGCGCGGGGAGCAGATGCACCTCGTCGTAGACGATCAGCCCCCAGTCGAGCGCGTCGAGCAGCGCGAGGTGCGCGTACTCGCCTTTCCGCTTCGCCGTGAGGATCTGGTAGGTGGCGATGGTGACCGGCTTGACCTCCTTGGACTGACCGGAGTACTCGCCGATCTCCTCGGGGGTCAGGGACGTGCGCTTGAGCAGCTCGTCGCGCCACTGGCGTGCGCTGACGGTGTTGGTCACGAGGATGAGGGTCGTCGTCTTCGTGTCGGCCATCGCCGCCGCGCCGACGAGCGTCTTGCCCGCGCCGCAGGGGAGCACGACGACTCCCGATCCGCCCTCGCTGAAGATGTCGACGGCCTTGCGCTGGTAGGGGCGCAGCGTCCAGCCGTCCTCGTGGAGCTCGATCTCGTGCGGGGTGCCGGGCGTGAACCCGGCGTGGTCCTCGGCGGGCCAGCCGATCTTCAGCAGCTCCTGCTTGATCTGGCCGCGCGCCCACGCGTCGATGACGTAGGTGTCGGGGGTCGGATGCGCGATGAGAAGCGGCTGGATGCGGCGGTTCCGCGCGATCTCGGCGAGCACCGCCTTGTCGGTCGAGCGCAGGATGAGTGTGCCTTCGTCGTCGCGCTCGATGACCAGGCGGCCGTAGCGGCCGACGGTCTCGCGGATGTCGATGGACACCGACGGCGGTACGGGGAACTTCGCCCAGCGCTCCAGGGTCGCCAGCATGTCCTCGGCGTCATGCCCGGCGGCACGCGCGTTCCACAACCCGAGCCGCGTCACGCGGTAGGTGTGGATGTGTTCGGGGGCGCGCTCGAGCTCGGCGAAGATCGCGAGCTCGTGGCGCGCGTTCTCCGCGTCGGGGTGCGCCACTTCGAGCAGCACAGTGCGGTCGCTCTGGACGATGAGGGGGCCGTCAGCCATAACCGGCAAGTCTACCGGCCGCGCCGATCAGACCGGGCGGACGCTGACGATGCTCGACAGCGGCAGGGTGCGTTCGACGTCGGCGGCGCGGTCGCGGCCGCGCAGACGGCCTCCGCCCAGCCCCGCCGCTTCGAGGGTGACGTCGCGCGAGGAGCCGTCGGGCATGCGTACGGTGATCTCGATCGTCGCCCGGGTGCGGACGGCCTGATCGAGCTCGCGTTCGAGCCAGGCGGCATCCGCATCCTCCGACAGGCTCGCCCGCAGCTTCTCGATGAGGGTGCGGTAGCGCTCGGATGCCGGGGGTTCCGGCGCGGCACGGTCGCCGGTCTCGTGCCGATCGGGGGTTCGGGGTACGCCGTCGGCGTCCACCGCGAGCACGGAGTAACGGGCGTCGGCGAGCATGCGGAACGTCGTCTCGGGGCTGATGCGGGTCACGAGGTCGTCGCCGTCGGATACGAGCCCGAGCGGGCGAAGGGCCTGGTCGACGCCTATTGCCTCGAGCAGGTCGGCGTCGCCGGACACGCGCGTCCATCCCTGCCAGTCGGGCCCGACGCGCAGTCGACCGTGCCGCGCGGCGGCCCGCTCGATCTCGTAGGCCAGCGGCTGCGGGACGCCGGTGAGCGACAGGGTGTTCAGGAACTCGGTGAGGGATGCCGCGGTCTCCCCGGCGGCGAAGGCGGCGCCGATCGTCTCGGCCGTGAACCGGTAGGTCGCCGCCTGGGCGCGCGATTCCCGACGCGCCGTGGTGCGCAGGCGCTGATCGAGCCGCGGCTCCAGCGGACCGGGGGCGATCGCAGTGAGGTCGTTCTGCAGGTATACCTTGTCGACCTCGTGGGGCAGGAGCGAACGCAGGGTGCCGGTGTCGGCATCCGCCCCGCGTGCGAGCCCTGCGGCCCACCCGGGCGGCGTGCCGTCGGGGGCGGTCATCGCCCACTGCGTGAGCAGAGCGGCCAGTCGTGTCACCCGATCGGGCCAGGCCGGATCGTACGGGTGGGCGCCGGGCCATTCGGCGGCTGGGCGCCAGCCGCCCTCGAGCGTGCGCAGCGCGCGGGGGAGCCGCTCCCGCAGGCGGTGAGCGACCTCGAGCCACCGCTCGAGGGTGCGCGTCCCGAGCCACCGCATCCCGGCGTCGGAGACCGCCCACGTCCGCTCCGATCCCGACAGCAGTCCCGCCTGCGCGGCGATCGCGACGAGCGTGTCGGCGTCCTCCGGGGTCTGTGCCGCGCCGGTCTCGACGAGGCGCCGACGGTCGCCCGCGCTGAGCGCACCGGAACCGATGCGCCCGAGCGGTGTCCGGGCGGTGGCGTGGAGGATGTCGGCGAGGGATGCGACGGCGTCGAATGCCCGCTCGGCGCTCGCGGCATCCGACTCGGCTCTGCCGGCGAAAACCGCGGGTGCCACCACCGGCGTCGCGGCGGCCAACCCGGTTGCGACCGCGTCATATGGGCGGCCGTCGGCGTCGGCGAGGGCGCGAGCGACGAGGCCGTCGCGGACGGAGGGCGTGACCGCGGTGCCCTCCGTGATCGCGGCGCGGAGGGCGGTCGCCTCGAGATCGGAAAGATCCGCGAGGGCACGGTTCAGCTGTGCGGGGTCCAGCAGTGCGTCAGCGGCATCGAAGAAGTCGGTCCACGATGTGCCGGGCGAGATGTGCCGGGCGTCGAAGAGAGCGGCGAGGGCATCCGGGTCGAGCGTCGCGAGGCGGGTCGCGAGGGCACGAGCGTCGGAGGCGGTCACGTCAACGGCCCTTGTTCGCCCGTCCCCGTCGTACGAAGGTCATGATCAGCAGCGCCAGGAGGAGCGCGAAGGCCACCGGCGGGGCGACGTACACGATCAGCGTCACGACGGGCCACATCCCCGTTGCGAAGTCGGCCTGCTCCAGGCCGCCCGGACCGGACGCGATGATGATCGAGAAGAAGCAGATGACCGAGAGCACCAGCAGACCCAGGGACATGAACGCCAGGATGCGGTCGATGCGACGGACGGGAAGGTCGCCGGCCGAGGGCGGAGTGGTCATCCGATCAGAGTAGCGGCTCGCCGGGGTGCCGTAGTCTGGTGGCTGGGGCTGAGACGGTCCCACTTTTCCATGCCCGCGTGCGGGCTCGAGCAGCGAGGTTTCGACACATGCCCACCGGCAAGGTCAGGTTCTACGACGAGGCCAAGGGATTCGGCTTCATCACCGGCGACGACGGTCAGGACGTCTTCCTGCACGCGACGGCGCTCCCCGCGGGGACCACGACGATGAAGCCCGGCACGCGCCTGGAGTTCGGCGTCGCCGACGGCCGCCGCGGCCTGCAGGCGCTCGCCGTCCGCGTGCTCGACGCCCCCGTCAGCCTCAGCAAGCGCAACCGTCCGAAGGCCGACGACATGGCCGTGATCGTCGAGGACCTCGTGAAGCTCCTCGACGGCATCGGCGGGGATCTGCGCCACGGCCGCTACCCGAGCACGTCGCACGGCAAGAAGGTCGCGGCGATCCTGCGCAAGGTTGCCGATGACCTCGACGCCTGAGCACCCCGACCAGCCTGAGCAGCCCGAGGTCGCCGAGCGGTCGGAGGTCGCCGAGCAGTCGGAGGTCGCCGAGCAGCCCGAGGCCGCCGAGCAGCCGGACGTCGCCGAGCAGTCGGAGGTCGCCGAGCAGTCGGAGGTCGCCGAGCAGTCGGAGGTCGCCGAGCAGCCGGAGGTCGCCGAGCAGCCCGAGGCCGATCCGGCTCCGGAGGTCGAGGAGCCGGTGACGGAAAAGCCCGTCGTCGTCGACCCGCGCCTGTTCGACGCACATGACCTGGCACGGGCGGCGCTGCTCGAGGTGACTCCGGAGTCGACGATCGGCGAGGCCGCCGGCTACGTCGTCGAGGACGGCGGTGTCGTCTCGTTGCGGTTCGCGAACCGCATGGACGGCTACCCCGGGTGGTTCTGGACGGTCAGCGTGGCTGTCGTCGAGGGCGCCGACCCGACGGTCCTCGAGGTGGAGCTCCTCCCCGGCGACGGCGCGCTGCTGGCGCCCGAGTGGCTGCCGTGGGCGGAACGTCTCGCCGAGTACCAGGCGGCTCAGGCCGCCGCCGGCGAGGACGACGACTCCGACGAGGACGACGCGTCCGACGAGGACGAGGACGATGTCGAGGACGGCGACGACATCGATGACGCGGCCGACTTCGACAGCGACGGATCCCCGATCCTGCACGCGGGAGACGTCGACGGTGTGGACATCGACGAACTCGACGACACCGCAGCTGCAGACGACGACGATGAGTCGGACGACGATGACGAACAGTCCGACGACGAGGATGACGAAGAGTCCGAGGTTGAGGACGACGAGTCTGACGACGAGGACGACGAGTCCGACGACGACGAGGATTCGCGGGAGTCGCTGCGCGAGTACTGACGCGCAGCATCCGCTCTCACACGGACGCGCCCCCGGGGATCTCTCCTCGGGGGCGCGTTCGTCTGCGGAGGTCAGTCGGCGAGGTGCTCGACGGTGTAGTCGATGGCCCCGATGAGCGTGCGGACGTCCGACGGCTCGATCGAGACGAAAGTCGCCACACGCAGCTGGTTGCGACCGAGCTTGCGATACGGCTCCGTGTCGACGATGCCGTTGGCGCGCAGGCTCTTCGCGATCGCAGCCGCGTCGATGGACTCGTCGAAGTCGATCGTGACGACGACGGGGGAGCGGTCCGCAGGGTTCTGGACGAACGGGGTCGCGAAGGATGCGGCATCCGCCCAGGCGTAGAGCGCACCGGACGACTCCGCCGTGCGGGCGCCCGCCCACGCGAGACCGCCGTTCCCGTTGATCCACTGCAGCTGCGTGTCCAGGAGCTGCAGGGTCGCGATCGCGGGGGTGTTGAGGGTCTGCTGCAGGCGCGAGTTGTCGAGCGCGTTCTTGAGGCTCAGGAACTCGGGGATGTAGCGACCGGATGCCGAGACCCGCTCGATCCGCTCGATGGCCGCCGGCGACACCGCGGCGTACCAGAGGCCGCCGTCGGAACCGAGGTTCTTCTGCGGGGCGAAGTAGTAGACGTCCGTCTCGGTCACGTCGAAGTCGATGCCGCCGGCAGCGCTCGTCGCGTCGACGACGGTCAGCGCACCGGCGTCGCCGTGGACGCGGGAGATCGCCGTCGCGACACCGGTCGAGGTCTCGTTGTGCGGCCAGGCGTAGACGTCGACACCCTCGACCGCCTCCGGTGCGACGCTCGTGCCGGGCTCCGCCTTGCGGACATCCGGTGCCTCGAGCCACGGCGCGCCGGCGGCGGCGGCGAACTTGCCGCCGAACTCGCCGAAGACGAGGTTCTGCGCGCGCTTCTCGATGAGCCCGAACGCCGCGGCGTCCCAGAACGCGGTCGAGCCGCCGTTGCCGAGGATGATCTCGTAGCCGTCGGGAAGGCGGAGGAGTTCGGCGAGACCGGAGCGCGTGCGGCCGACGAGATCCTTGACGGGAGCCTGGCGGTGGGAGGTGCCGAAGAGGGTCGCGCCCTGCGTGACGAGCGCCTCGAGCTGCTCGGCACGGACCTTGGACGGACCGCAGCCGAAGCGGCCGTCGACGGGCAGGAACTCGGGGGGCAGGGTCACAGTCGCCATGCCGAGAAGTCTAGGGCGCCCGCCTCGGCCGCCCCGGCCCCGTGACGCCGCGTGACCCGATGCCGGATAGGCTGGGAACGCACTGTCTCCCGCGCGAAAAGGCCTCTGATGACCGACCTCATCGACACCACCGAGATGTATCTGCGCACGATCCTCGAACTCGAGGAGGAGGGCATCACGCCCCTCCGCGCCCGCATCTCGGAGCGCCTCGGGCACTCGGGCCCGACGGTGTCGCAGACGATCGGCCGGATGGAGCGCGACGGTCTCGTCGTGGTCTCGGAGGACCGCAAACTCGAGCTCACCGACCCGGGCCGTCAGAAGGCCGTCGACGTGATGCGCAAGCACCGTCTCGCCGAGCGACTGCTCTCGGACGTCATCGGTCTCGACTGGGCGTACGTCCACGAGGAGGCCTGCCGCTGGGAGCACGTCATGAGCGAGCTCGTCGAGCGCCGACTGATCGAGCTGCTCGACCATCCGACCGAGTCGCCCTACGGCAACCCGATCCCGGGACTCGACCAGCTGGGCGACGTTCCCGCGAACACGTTCGACAGCGGGGTCGTGGGTCTGGTCCGCCGGCTTACGGATGCCGGTGGCCCCCTCACGGGCAGCGTCCGTCGTCTCGCCGAGCCGATCCAGGTCGACCCCGAGCTGCTCGCGCAGCTGCGCGACGCGGGCGTCGTGCCCGGCCGATCGGGCTCGTTCCGCTTCAACGAGGGCTACGTGCTCGTCGAGATGGACGGTGCCGACGACGCCCTCGAGCTGCCCGTCGAGGTCGCCTCGCACATCTTCCTCGTCGACGTCCGCGAGCTCTGAGCCGGTCTGCCGGTTACCGGGTTCAGAGCCCGGAGCGTGACTTATTCGTTACCTTCGGGTAGCCTCGGAGGGTCCATCGGCGAGAAGCCCGCCACGGACCGCTTCGCGAGTTGCCTCTCCGGCTCGTCATTCGCGAAGTGCCCCGTACATCTGTGCCCGACACTGAGTGCCGACGAGCCAGCATCCTGCCAGCAGGGATGCGGAGGCGCCGGAGGACAGCTTGGCTGAAGAGTTCCACCCGTCGAACGAGATTTCTGAGGCGTCGACGGCCCCCCGTAAAGGTCGTCTGAGCCGCCGGGTCGCTGCGAAAGCGCCCGCGACCCGTTCGACCGCCGCTCGTCCGCACCCCGTCCGCAGCTTCGTCACCGTCGCCGCCGTCGCGGGAATGGTCGCGACGGTCGCCATCCCCGCCTTCGCGGCGGCCGACCGCGGCGATGTCGCCGAGGCGCGGACGCTGCAGCAGGTCTCCGCCGACGATGCGCAGTCGCTCGTCGTCGCCTCGGAGGGCAGCCCCGAGACCCTCGAGCGCGGCGGGTACTCCGCCACGACGCCCGAGGAGATCGCGGCGGCGAAGGCGAAGAAGGCGGCGGAGGAGGCGGCGAAGGCCGCGCTCGCCGCCCGCCTCGCCGCGGCTTCCAGCGCGTCGAGCTCGAGCTCGCGGTCGTCGAGCTTCTCGTCCGCCGTACCGCTCGTCGCGCCGGGCTCGGGCACCGTCCGTCGCCCGCTCGCGCACTTCAACAACTTCGGCCGTCCGTACGCGGGCCACAAGGGCACCGACTACATGGTCGGCCGCGGCGAGCCGATCTACGCGGTCGCCGACGGCACCGTGGTGGCCTCGTCCGAGTCCGGACCGGGCTGGGGTGTGTACGTGAAGATCGCCCACAACATCGGTGGGACGAGCGTCACGTCGCTCTACGCGCACATGGACTGGGGCACGCGACGCGTCTCGGTGGGCGACAGGGTCTCGGCCGGGCAGCTGATCGGTCAGGTCGGTGACACCGGCCGTGCCAACGGCACCCACCTGCACCTCGAGATCCGCGTCAACAACGGCTACACCAACGCCGAGTCGTGGCTGCAGGCCAACGCCGGCTGACGACACACGGCATCCGTTCGTCTGCTGTTCGCCCTCGGGCATCCCGGGGTGTATTACCCTGACCCCGACGCTCGTTCGAGCCGAGGGGAGCCGCATGGACATCCAACCCCGCATTCGCAACCGGAATGCGCTAGGTCGGCATGTGCTGCGGCATCGTGTGCACGATTGCCACGACGTCGGTCGTGCGATGAAGGCGCTGTCATCATGACAGCGCCTTTTTTCGTGCCCGCATCCCTCTCGACCCGTGCCGCGTCGACACAACGGAAGGCCGCTGAAGCCGTCACGGCAGTTCGAGAGGACACCCACATGCGCACTCTGGTGCTGAACGCAGGTTACGAACCCCTGGCCGTCGTCTCCTTCAAACGAGCTCTCGTGCTCGTCATGACGGAGAAGGCCACCATCATCGAGCGCGTCGAGGAGGACCCCGTCTGGGGCACCCGCGACGTCTACGACCGTCCGGCCGTCATCGTGCTGACGCGGTACGTGCGCATCCCCGCCGGGCGCCGCGTGCCCGTCACGCGCCGAGGTGTCCTTCGCCGCGACGGGAACCGGTGCGCGTACTGCGGGAAGAGCGCGACGACGATCGATCACGTTCTCCCCCGATCGCGCGGGGGAGCGGACTCGTGGGAGAACCTCGTCGCGGCATGCCTCCGGTGCAACAACGTGAAGGGCGACCGGACGCCTCAGGAGATGCACTGGGAGCTGCGGTGGATCCCGTCCGCCCCACGCGGCGCCGGATGGCGCGTGCGGGGGACCGAGCGCACCGACCCGGCGTGGGAGCCCTACCTGGCGCTCGCCGCGTAGGCGGTTCGGTCGGAATACTCGTGGGCGGCTCGCGTTGGGCCGTATATACCCCCAGGGGGTATAAGCGAGAGGAGTGACATGCACGCGGAACACGAGATGCACTCCGGGCACGACATGCACGCGGGTCACGATGTCCACTCCGGGCATCAGGCCCATGACATGCACGGCGGGCACGGTGACCACGTCGGGCAGTTCCGGCGGCTGTTCTGGATCAACCTCCTGATCGCGGTCCCGGTGGTCGTGACGTCCCCGATGTTCGCGATGATCCTCGGCTACGACGTGACGGGGTGGATGCGGTGGGTCGCCCCGGTGCTCGGAACCGTCATGTTCGTGTGGGGCGGGCGTCCGTTCCTGACCGGCGCTGTCGCGGAGCTGCGACGCCGCTCGCCGGGGATGATGCTCCTCATCGCCCTCGCGATCACCGTCGCGTTCCTCGCATCGTGGGGGGCGAGCCTCGGCATCCTGCATCACGAGCTCGAGTTCTGGTGGGAGCTCGCGCTGCTCATCGTCATCATGCTGCTCGGACACTGGATCGAGATGCGCTCGATCGCGCAGACCAGCTCGGCCCTCGACTCGCTCGCCGCGCTCCTGCCCGACGAGGCGGAGCGCGTCGAGGGCGATGCGGTCGTCACCGTCGCCCCGAGTGAGCTGCGGGTCGGCGACGTCGTCGTCGTGCGCCCTGGCGGCAGCGTCCCCGCGGACGGCCGCGTCGTGGACGGACGCGCCGAGATGGACGAGTCGATGATCACGGGCGAGTCCCGCCCCGTCGCGCGCGGAGAGGGCGACGCCGTCACCGCCGGCACCGTCGCGACCGACTCCGGACTGCGCGTCGAGGTCACGGCGACCGGGGACGACACGGCGCTCGCCGGCATCCGTCGCCTCGTCAGTGACGCGCAGAACTCGTCGTCGCGGGCGCAGCGCATCGCCGATCGCGCCGCGGCGCTGCTGTTCTGGTTCGCGCTCGGTGCGGCCGTCGTGACGGCGCTCGTCTGGAGTCTCATCGGGATGCCGGACGAGGCCGTCGTGCGGACGATCACCGTCCTCGTCATCGCCTGCCCGCACGCGCTGGGCCTGGCGATCCCGCTCGTCGTGTCGATCGCGACCGAGCGCGCGGCCCGGGGAGGCGTGCTCGTGACCGACCGGCCGGCCCTCGAGGCGATGCGGACGGTCGACACGGTGCTGTTCGACAAGACCGGGACCCTCACGAAGGGCGAGCCGGTCGTCGCGAAGGTCGCGGCATCCGCTCACCTCGGTGAGGCCGAGGTGCTCGCCCTCGCCGCGGCGGCGGAGGCGGACAGCGAGCACCCGCTGGCGCGCGCGATCGTGCGCGCCGCGGGGGAGCGTGGGCTGGGCGTGCCGGCGGCGACGGGCTTCTCGTCGTCGCCCGCGGTAGGGGTGACGGCATCCGTCGAGGGCGCGTCGGTGCGGGTCGGCGGTCCGCGCCTGCTCGAGGAGATCGGCGCGGGCGAGGTGGATGCCGCCGAGGCATGGCGGGCGGATGGGGCGATCATCCTGCACGTCGTGCGCGACGGCGAGGTCGTGGGCGGGCTGAAGCTCGCGGACGAGGTGCGGCCCGAGTCGCGTGCGGCCGTCGACGCGCTGCATCGCATGGGCGTGCAGGTGGTCATGATCACGGGCGACGCCGAGGCGGTCGCGCGGTCGGTGGGTGACGAGCTCGGGATCGATCGGGTGTTCGCGCAGGTGCGTCCCGAGGACAAGTCCGACGCGGTCGCCGCCCTCCAGGCGGAGGGGCGGAAGGTCGCGATGGTCGGCGACGGTGTCAACGACGCACCTGCGCTGGCGCGCGCCGACGTCGGGATCGCGATCGGCGCGGGGACCGATGTCGCGATCGCCTCGGCGGGTGTCGTGCTGGCGGGGTCGGATCCTCGCAGCGTGGTGTCGGTGATCGCGCTGTCGCGCCGGTCATATCGCAAGATGCAGCAGAACCTGTGGTGGGCGGCGGGGTACAACCTGCTGTCGGTGCCCCTCGCGGCGGGTGTCCTCGCGCCGATCGGGTTCGTGCTGCCGATGTCGGTGGGCGCGATCCTCATGTCGCTGTCGACGGTGGTCGTCGCGCTCAACGCGCAGCTGCTGCGACGGATGGACCTGCGGCCGGAGGTCAGCGTCCGCGAGGTGTGAGGCGGGGGTGGTGTGAGCGGGAGGCGATGTCGGGGGCCGTGCGTATCTTCGAACTCGACCGCTTGAGTCACTCGAACAAAGCTTCTACCATGTCGAGGTGAGATCCATCGTGCGCACCACCGCCACTGCCCAAGAGGTGCAGCGGCTGCGTGCGCAGATGGCCCAGATCCAGGGGCGCAAGCTCGATGCGCCGCCTCTTCCCACCCATCCTGCCCTGGCCGAGCTGCTGCCGGGCGGCGGACTGCGCCCCGGTTCGTCGTATGCGATCGGCGGCTCGATGTCGCTGCTGTTCGGCCTGCTGGCGCAGCCGTCGCAGACCGGCAGCTGGTGCGGGGTGGTCGGGATGCCGGGGTTCGGCGCCGAGGCGGCGGAGAAGGCGGGGGTCGATCTGTCCCACCTCGTGCTGATCCCCGAGCCGGGGCCGCGCTGGCTCGCGGTGACCGCGACGATCGCCGACGTGCTGCCGGTCGTCGCGGTGCGACCCCCGGGCAGGGCGAAGGATGCCGAGATCTCGCGACTCGCGGCGCGCATGCGCGAGCGGGGGGTCGTGCTGCTCGTGCAGGGTCCGTGGCCGCAGACCGAGGCGATGATCGACGTGACGGATGCGCGGTGGTCGGGCCTCGGCGACGGGTACGGCGTGCTCGAGGGACGCGAGCTGACCGTGACGGTGACGAGCCGGCGCTTTCCGGTGCCGCGGTCGTCGCGGATGCTGCTGCCCGCTCCGGACGGTGCGATCGCGGTGCGTGAGCAGCCCGTCGCCCCCGTGGTCGACCTGCCGATGCGGGCGGTGAGCTGATGGATCCCGCGCTCGTCGACACCGGCACCGAGCCGGTCCGCAGTCTCGTCGTGTGGGTGCCGGATTGGCCGGTCGTCGCGCTCGCTCGCGAGGGGCTCGCGGACTCCGCGCAGCCGATCGCCGTCTTCGCAAAAGGGACCGTCGCGGCGACGTCGCCCGCCGCGCGCGGCGACGGGGTGCGGCGGGGGATGCGGCGCCGCGACGCGCAGGCGCGGTGCCCGCAGCTGCAGGTCGTCGACGCCGACGACGCACGCGATCACCGCACCTTCGCCCCCCTCATCGCCCGGCTCGAGGAGATCGCCCCGGGCGTGCAGTTGCGCGAGCCGGGGCTGTGCGCGCTGCGGGTGAAGGGCCCCGCCCGGTTCTACGGCGGCGAGGCGGGAGCGGCGACCGCACTGACCGGCGCGCTCGCCGAGCTCGGTGTGCTCGATGTGCGCGCGGGGGTGGGCGACGGCCCATTCACGGCGGAGCAGGCGGCGCGGGCGACCGGCGCCGATGCTCCGCTGCGGATCGTGCCGCCGGGTGCGGCGGCTGCGTTCCTGTCGCCGCTGCCGGTGACGGCGCTCGAGGACGAGGCGGTCGCGAGCCTGTTCGCGCGTCTCGGCATCCACACCCTGGGGCAGCTCGCCGCGCTGCCGCCGCAGCGGCTCGTCGAGCGGCTCGGTCCCCGCGGGGCACGGCTGCACGCGCTCGCGTCGGGGCTCGATTCGCAGCCCGTGCAGCCGCGCACGCCGCCGCCCGAGCTCGAGCGCGAGGTCAGCTTCGAGCCGCCGCTCGAGATCGCCGACCAGGTCGCGTTCGGCATCCGGCTCGCGGCGGAGCAGTTCATCTCGGGACTCGGCGCCGTCGACCTCGTCTGCACCGAGCTGCGTGTCGCGCTGACGGGCGACCGCGGCGACCACAGCGAGCGGGTGTGGCTGCATCCGGGGGCGTTCGATGCGGCGGCCGTCGTCGACCGCGTGCGCTGGCAGCTCGCCGAGCGCGGGCTCAAGAGCGCCGTCGCCAAGGTGCGGATCGCGCCCGAGAAGGTGGACGCGGCATCCCATCACGTGAAGGGGCTGTTCGGATCGGGGCCTGAGGAGCGAGTGCACTCGGCGCTCTCGCGGGTGCAGGCGATGCTCGGGCACACCGGGGTGGTCACTCCGCAGGTCGGCGGCGGGCGCTGGCTCGCCGAGCGGCAGGTGCTCGTGCCGTGGGGCGACCGTGCCGTCATCGCCGAGCGGGCGCGGCCGTGGCCGGGGAGCCTTCCCGATCCGCTGCCGGCGACCGTGTTCCCCGAGCCCGTGCCCGTCGCTGTCATCGACCGCGACGACGACATGGTCGCCGTCGACGGTCGCGGCGAGCTGACGGCCGAGCCGGTCGCGCTGATCCTCCCCGGCGCGCCGGACGCGTCGGGGGCGCGCAAGCCTCGGCATCCGCGTCGCATCGCGTCGTGGGCGGGGCCGTGGCCCGTCATGGAGCGGGGGTGGGATGCCGCACGCGCCCGTCGCGCGCACCGGTTCCAGGTCGTCGACGAGGCGCAGACGGCCTGGCTGCTCGTGTGCGAAGAGGGTGTCTGGCACGCCGAGGGCAGGTACGACTGATGGGCTGGGGCAACAACCCGTCGGTCTCGTGGTCGGAGATGGAACGGATCCTCAGCGATCGGCGCCGTCCGGAGGGTGCGCCGGCGGGCACCGACGGCGGCGACAGCCCGGCGTGGTCGCACAAGCGAGGCAAGTACCGCGCGCCCGAGATCGAGCGACCGCGCGACGTCGTGCCGTACGCCGAGCTGCACGCGCACTCGTCGTTCTCGTTCCTCGACGGGGCGTCCTCACCCGAGGACCTCGTCGAGGAGGCGGAGCGCCTCGGCCTGCACGCCCTCGCGATCACCGACCACGACGGGTTCTACGGCATCGTCCGGTTCGCCGAGGCGGCCGAGCACCTGCAGCTGCAGACCGTCTTCGGCGCCGAGCTGTCGCTCGGGCTGCCCGGTCCCCAGAACGGCGAGCCCGACCCGCATGGCCGGCATCTGCTCGTGCTCGCGCGCGGCGAGGAGGGCTACCACCGGCTCGCCGCCGCCATCACGCACGCGCAGCTGTCGGGCGGTGAGAAGGGACGCCCGGTCTATGATCTGCACGACCTCGCCGACCGGGCGGGCGGGCACTGGCAGGTGCTGACCGGATGCCGGAAGGGCGCCGTCCGGCAGGCGCTCGCCGCCGACGGGCCGGCCGCCGCGGCATACGAGCTCGACCGGCTCGTCGACCTGTTCGGGGCGGACCGGGTCGACGTCGAGCTCATCGACCAGGGGGCGCCGACCGACTCGCGCGACAACGACGTGCTCGCCGCGCTCGCCGCCGAGCGCGGGCTCCCGGTGGTCGCGACGAACAACGTGCACTACGCCGTGCCCGAGAAGGTGCACCTCGCCGCGGCGGTCGCGGCGGTGCGCGCGAACCGCGGGCTCGACGAGCTCGACGGCTGGCTGCCCTCGCACGCGAGCGCGCACCTGCGCTCGGGCGCTGAGATGGCACGGCGGTTCCGGCGGTATCCGGGGGCGGTCGAGCGGACGGTCGAGCTCGCCGACGAGCTCGCGTTCCCGCTGCGCCGCGCGAAGCCCGCGCTGCCGAAGATGCAGGTGCCCGAGGGGCACACACCGATGACGTGGCTGCGGCACCTCGTGTGGGAGGCGGTGCCCCGCAAGTACCCGGATGCCACCGAGGCGAACCGTGCGCGCATCGAGAAAGAGCTGGGCGTCATCGAGCAGAAGGACTTCCCGGGGTACTTCCTCATCGTGCACGGCATCGTGCAGGAGGCACGGCGCCGCGGCATCCTCTGCCAGGGGCGGGGATCCGCCGCGAACAGTGCCGTCTGCTACCTGCTCGACATCACGGCGATCGACTCGATTTTCTACGACCTGCCGTTCGAGCGGTTCCTGTCGGCGCTGCGCGACGAGGAGCCCGACATCGACGTCGACTTCGACTCGGACCGGCGCGAGGAGATCATCCAGTGGGTCTACGAGACCTACGGACGCGAGCGGGCGGCGCAGGTCGCGAACGTCATCCAGTACCGCCCGAAGAACGCGGTCCGCGACATGGCGAAGGCGCTGGGGCACTCGCCGGGGCAGCAGGATGCCTGGTCGAAGCAGGTCGAGCGCTGGGGAGCGGTGCTCGACACCCCGCCCGATCACGACATCCCGGAGCGGGTGGTCGAGTACGCGGGGGAGCTGTTGAAGGCGCCGCGACACCTCGGCATCCACTCCGGCGGCATGGTGCTGACGGACCGCCCGGTCGGCGAGGTCGTGCCGATCGAGCACGCCCGCATGGAGAACCGCACCGTCATCCAGTGGGACAAGGACGACGCGGCGTGGATGGGGCTCGTGAAGTTCGACCTGCTGGGGCTCGGGATGCTCGCCGCCCTGCAGTACTGCTTCGACATGATCCAGGCGGCGACGGGGGAGACCTGGTCGCTCGACACGATGCCCAAGGAAGAGGCCGCGGTCTACGACATGCTGTGCCGTGCCGACTCGATCGGGGTGTTCCAGGTCGAGTCGCGTGCGCAGATGGGACTGCTGCCCCGCCTCCAGCCGCGGAAGTTCTACGACCTCGTGGTCGAGATCGCGCTCATCCGTCCAGGGCCGATCCAGGGCGGCGCGGTGCACCCGTTCGTGCGGCGCAAGCTCGGCGACGAGCCGATCACCTACGCGCACCCGAAGCTCAAGCCGGTGCTGGAGCGGACGCTCGGCATCCCGGTGTTCCAGGAGCAGCTCATGCAGATGGGCATGGCCGTCGGCGATCTGTCGGGGGAGGATGCCGACCTGCTGCGCCGCGCGATGGGGTCGAAGCGCGGCATCGAGCGGATCGACTCGCTGAAGAAGAAGCTGTACGAGGGGATGGCGCGCAACAACCTCACGGGCAAGGCCGCCGACGACATCTACGTGAAGATCCAGGCGTTCGCGAACTTCGGCTTCGCCGAGAGCCACTCGCTGTCGTTCGGGCTGCTCGTGTATGCGTCGTCGTGGCTGAAGCTGCACTACCCGGCGGCGTTCCTCGCCGCGCTGCTGCGTGCGCAGCCGATGGGTTTCTACTCGCCCGCGACCCTGACCGCCGACGCGCGTCGGCACGGGGTGGAGGTGCGCCGCCCTGACCTGCACGCCTCGGGGGTGGATGCCGGGCTTGAGCCGGTGGGTGCGGGCGACACGCACCGCCGCGCCCCGACCGGCCGGGACGCGTGCACCGACCGCATCCAGCCGCCCGTGCCCGAGTTCGACCGGTCGCTGCCGGACGAGTCGGCGGCGCACCGACGGGACGGGAACGTCGCGGTGCGGCTGGGGCTTGCGTCGATCACGGGGATCGGCGTGCCGTTGGCGACGAGAATCGTGACGGAGCGCGAGGCATCCGGTCCGTACCGGGATCTGCGCGACCTCGTGCGGCGGACGGGCGCGACGGCGGCGCAGCTCGAAGCACTTGCGACGGCGGGCGCGTTCGAAAGCCTCGGGATCACGCGACGCGAGGGCATCTGGTTGGCGGGGGATGCCGCGCAGGACCGCCAGGAGTTCCTCGAAGGCTCGCTCGTGTCGGTGCAGCCGCCGCTGTTCCCCGACCAGTCGAGCTACGACGTGCTCGCCGCGGACCTGTGGGCGACGGGGGTGTCGGCCGACGACCACCCGCTGACGCACTACCGCTCGCAGCTCGACGCGCGCGGGGTGATCACCTCACGCGGGATGCGCGAGCACGAGGTCGGGCGGCGCATCGAGGTTGCGGGTCTGGTGACGCACCGGCAACGGCCGGCGACGGCATCCGGGATCACGTTCCTGAACCTCGAGGACGAGCACGGCGTCATGAACGTCATCTGCTCGGTCGGAGTGTGGAACAGGTACCGCCGCATCCTGCGCGACAGTCCCGCCCTGATCGCGCGCGGCATGCTCGAGCGCTCGCCCGAGGGGGTGACGAACCTCGTCGCCGACGGGTTCGAGGACCTGCGGGTCGGGGTGCAGCACCGGTCGCGCGACTTCCGGTGAGCGGCGCACCTAGCGGGACAGGAGCTCCGCGTGGATCCTCTGCGCCACCGCTTCGCGGAGGGGGCGCACCGCATCGACGTCCCACGCCTCGGGGTTCGGGAACGACCACTCCAGGACCTCGCCCCGCGGGGCGGAGGGCAGCGCCAGCCCCGGCTTCATGAGCACGACGATGTCGGCCTCGTCGAGGTCGGCGGGCGCGACCGCCCGCGGCACGCGTGCCGAGATGTCCACGCCCAGCTCGGCGAGCGAGGCCGCGACCGCGTCGTTCACCTCGCTCGCGGGGGAGAGTCCTGCCGACGTCGCGGTGAACCGGTCGCCCGCGAGCTCCTCGAGAAGGGCGGCGCCCAGTTGCGAACGGCCGGCGTTGTGCTGGCAGATGAACAGGACGGTGGGGGCTGTGGTGCTCATGCTGTCTTTCGGGTCGGGTCAGCTCGCGGCGAGCCGGGGGGCGAGTTCGGTGATGCGACGTTCGAGCTCGTCGTAGGCGTGGTCGAACGCGTCGTCCGTCCCCACTCGCACCGGGTCGGGGATGGACCAGTGCAGGTCGCCCGCGACGTCGAGCTCCTCGTGCGCGTTGTCACACACGGTGACGACGAAGTCCGTTTTGGCGAGAACCGCATCGAGGGATCGGGGCTCCGCGTCCTGCAGGGGGAGGGCGTGCCGCGCGGCGACCGCCGCGGCCCCGGGAGCGATCTGATCGGCCGGGTGTGTCCCGCCGGATGCGGCGGGGATGCTGCTGCGCTCGGCCCACAGCGCGGCGGCGAGCTGGGATCGCGCGGAGTTGGCGGTGCACACGAACACCACCCGACTCGCCCGCGCCGTGCGCCCCGGGGTCAGCCCGGTGAGCGCGGTCGGGGTGAGGCGGACGTAGTTGCGTCGGCGGTCGCCTTCGGAGCGGGATCGCGTCACCATGCCGAGGGATTCCAGCACCTGCAGGTGGTGGGCGACCAGATTGGAGGGCAGGCCGAGCGCGACGCCGATCTCCGTCGGGGAGAGGTCGCTCAGCGTGAGCAGGTCGACGATCCGCAGGCGCGACGCATCCCCGAGGGCGGCATGGCGTGCGGCTCGCTCGGTTAGCTCTCGGTTTTGCTCAACATTCATTGACTCAATCTTGACTGAACTACCGTGATCGGGTCAAGATGATCTCGCCATGAACGTCGCCTCAGCCGTCGCCTCCCGCCCGCACCTGCTTCGTCGGGTCCTCGCGGAGTTCGTCGGCACCGCACTTCTCGTGACCGTCGTCGTCGGTTCGGGGATCGCGGCGCAGCGCCTGTCGCCCGGCGACGTCGGCCTGCAACTCCTCGAGAACAGCCTGACCACCGCGCTCGGGTTGGCCGTGCTCATCCTGATGCTCGGCCCCGTGTCGGGAGCGCATTTCAACCCGGTCGTCACACTGGCGGACTGGTTCCTGGGCCGCCGCGCGGGCACCGGGCTGCCGCTCGGTACGGCCGGCTCGTACATCGCTGCGCAGATCGTCGGCGGCATCAGCGGAGCCCTCCTCGCCGGTGTCATGTTCGACGTGGCGCCCGCCTTCTCTCAGAACGACCGGGCGACGGGTGGGCACCTCGTGGGCGAGGTGGTCGCCACGGCTGGGCTCGTGCTGCTCATCTTCGCGCTGGCGCGAAGCTCGACAGCTCCCGTGACCGCCGCGGCGGTCGGCGCCTACATCGGCGCGGCGTACTGGTTCACCAGCTCGACCTCGTTCGCCAACCCGGCCGTGACGATCGCCCGCATGTTCACCGACACCTTCGCCGGGATCGCGCCGGGCGCTGTGCCGCCCTTCGTCCTGGCGCAGGCGCTCGGCGCTGCTCTCGGCATCGCGCTGCTGCTGGCGCTGTACCCGACCGCGCGCCGCACAGCCGGCGACGCCGTCGTCCCCACCCAGCCCGACACCACCCCCTGAGAGGCACCCATGCACCTTGTCGCCATCGGCGGAAGCGACGCCGGCATCTCCACCGCCCTTCGCGCGCGCGAGCTCGACCCGTCGGTCGAGGTGACCGTCGTCGTGGCCGACGCCTATCCGAACTTCTCGATCTGCGGCATCCCGTACTACTTCTCGCGCGAGGTGCAGCCGTGGCAGTCCCTTGCGCACCGCACCCACGCCGATCTCGAGGCGACCGGCATGAACCTGCGGCTCGACACCCGTGCCACCGCGATCGACGTCGACGGTCGCCGGCTCACGGTGCGCGACGCGTCGGGCGCGGAGTCGACGATTCCCTACGACGCCCTCGTGGTGGGTACCGGCGCGTCCCCGTCGACGGCCGGCATCGCGGGGATCGACGAGCTCGGTCCCGACGACGGCGTCCACCTGCTGCACTCCATGGGTGACACGTTCGCTCTCGAGCGCTACCTCGACGAGCACGAGCCCCAGTCGGCGATCATCGTCGGCGCGGGCTACGTCGGACTCGAGATGGCCGAGGCGCTCACCGTCCGCGGGCTCCATGTCACACAGCTGCAGCGCGGACCCGAGGTCCTGTCGACGCTCAATCCCGAGCTCGGCGCGCTCGTGCGCGACGAGCTCACGCGTCACGGCGTCGAGGTCCACACCGACACCCGCGTCGAGGCCGTGCGCCGGGAGGACGGCCGCCTGACGGTGAGTGGCTCCCGTCGGGGCGCGCCCGTGATGCACTCCGCGGACCTCGTCCTCGTGGTCGTCGGGGTCCGTCCCAACACCGACCTGCTGACGGACGCGGGCGCCGCCACCGGTGCGGGCGGCGCGGTCGTCGTCGACGAACGGATGCGGACCGGTCTGCCGAACGTCTGGGCGGCCGGGGACGGGGTCGTGACGCACCACCGGCTGCTGGGCGTGACCTACCTTCCGCTCGGAACCACCTCGCACAAACAGGGGCGCGTCGCGGGCGAGAACGCGATCGGCGGCGATGCGCAGTTCGCGGGGAGCCTCGGGACCCAGGTCGTCAAGGTCTTCGATCTCGTGGCGGCACGGACGGGACTGCGGGATGTCGAGGCGTCCGCCGCCGGGTATCAGCCGCTCAGTCACACCGCCGTGGCGGACGATCACAAGCGCTACTACCCGGGGGCCACGCCCATCAGCATCCGCATCACCGGCGATGATCGGGACGGCCGCCTGCTGGGCGCGCAGCTGGTGGGGACGCGGGGCGCCGAGATCTCGAAGCGCGTCGACACCTACGCGACCGCGCTGCACCACGGCATGGGTATTGCGGCGATGAGCGAGCTGGATCTGTCCTACACGCCGCCGCTGGGGTCGCCGTGGGACGCCGTGCAGATGGCGACCCAGGCCTGGGAGAAGCAGGCCCGCGAGGCGCTCGCCGTCTGACGGGCGCCCCGCGGTGCTGCGTCAGTGCGTCGCCGCGCGCCGCCGCTGCGCCGCGTCGACCGCGACGTCGATCACGACGAATGCGGCGAGCGTCCAGCCGACGAGGGGCAGCGCGAGGCCGAGGAGCACCCCGCCGACGACGACGGCGGCGACACCCCACCAGGGCGCGCCGTCGAGGACACCGCGGCGGGGCCGCATCCCGACCCTCGCGGTCTTCGTCGGGCGGCGCTTCACCCACATCGCGTAGCCGAGCACGACCATGCCGGCGATGCCGACGGCGAGCAGCAGCATGACGATCTGGTTGGCGAGGCCGAACATCGTGCCCATGTGGATCGAGACACCCCACGACGCCAGCTTCGCCGGCAGGGAGAAGTCGGCGAAGTCCACCCGGTCGACCGGCTGCAGCGTCGCTCCGTCGATCGCCACGGCGTCGAGGTGACCCGGGAAGCCGCGGTCGATCTCCTGCACCTTCCACGCCTGGTCCGCAGCCGCCGGCGGCGTGATCTGCACGAGTCCGGTGTCGATGTTCACCTGCTGCGCCGCCGCGAGCACGTCGTCGAAGAGCGCCGAGTCCACCGCAAGAGCAGCGGATGCCGCGCCGTGAGCCGCGTGCTCGTCCTGCGCGGTCTCGGCACCGAGGCTGGTCGACACCGCGGGCGTCCCCCAGTCGAGTGCCGCGCGCAGGTCGGTCACGTTCTGCCCGCCGTAGGTCGACCAGGTGATGCCCGTCGCCGAGAGGAACACCGCACCGAGCGCGACCCAGATCCCGACTGAGGTGTGCCAGCTGAACAGGCGGCGGTACCCGGTGAGCTTCCGCGACGGCCGCACGAAGTCCTTCTTCGCCCGGGCCTTCCGGATGCGCATCACCCAGAGGATGACGCCCGCCACGACGACGATCCCGAGCCACGACGCCGCGAGCTCGCTGTACAGACGACCCGGCTCGCCGAGTCCGAGGTTGCGGTGGAACGTGCTGATCGCGGTGCGCAACGGGAGCGATCCGCTCGTGCCGTAGACGGTCTCGTCGCCGAGGATCTCGCCCGTGCCCGGGTCGACGAACACGGCGCGCGACTCGCTCGCGCCGAGCCCGTCCTGCGCGAACATCACCCGGGTCGTGTCGCCCGGTTCCGGGGCGGGACGGACGGCCGACAGCGTCGCCGCGTCGCCGACGTGCGCCTCGGCGATCTCGACCTGCTCGCCGAGCGTGAGCTGCGTGTCGGTCACCGGTGCGTGCAGCTGGCGCCCGTAGACGGCCTGCTCGATCGTCGGCGCGATCGCATAGAGCGCGCCGCTGAGGGCGGCGACGAGGATGAACGGACCGACGAGGATGCCGGCGTAGAAGTGCAGGCGTACGAGCAGCGCGCCGAACCAGGCGGGGCGGGACGCGGGTCGGGGAGGGGAGGACGGAGGGGTGGGAAGGGTGGCGGTCATGATCGCTTTCAGACGAAGAAGGATGCCGAGGCGGCAGGGGAGCGCGCCGAGGGGCGGCGCGGCGCGCCGCGGCATCCGTCGTCGAAAGCGGGGAGGCGGCGCGTGTCAGATCGTCCGCGCGCGCGGGGGTCCGCGTCGGGCGGGAACCCGGAGCACGACCGAGCGCAGCACCGGCGCGACGCCGGGCGCGGTGGGAAGGGTGGGCCGGTCGACGGCGCCGAGGGGGAGGACGGCGGCGAGGATGCGGCGGCGCGCCCACTGTGCGAGGTCCGCCGCGACGGCGAGCAGGCGCTGGGCGGCGCGCTCGCCGCGGTGCAGCACGGCGACGGTGAGGAGGGCGGCGACGCCGTGCATGACCCACATGAGGGGATCGGCGGGCATCGAGGCGGTGGAGGCCACGGCATCCGTCATCGGCAGCAGGTGATGCGCGTGCGTCGCGCCCGACGGGGTCACGGCGCCGAGGACGAACAGGGTGTGGAACAGCACCTGGCTCGCCGCGACCGCGGGCGCGAGTCGCCCGAGCGACAGGCGGCGCCCGGCGAGGGCGGTGCAGACGGCGATCGAGAGGATGAGCGGAACCGTGATGCCGAGCCATCCCGGCATCTGCCCGCCGGCCGCGACGTGCGAGAGGAGCGCCGCCCAGGTGGCCACGGATGCCGCGACTCCGCCGCGCGCGACGCGGGAGAGACGGGACGGGCGCACGGGTCCATCATCGCAGGAGTGTTCCCGTCGGGATTGCAACCCCTGGGATCACCGCGGTCAGCGCACGTAGCGTGAGGGTACGCTCAACGGTCGGAGGCCACCATGTCGAACCAGGCACAACGGAACGCAGCGATGCAGCGCAAGCAGATGGGCTCGGGTGCGTTCATCGCTATCTTCATCAGCCTCGTGTTCCTCGTCGTGGCGGCGGGCTTCGCGATCCTCGGCGTCCTGTTCATCACCAACCCGATGCCGGTAATCGTGCTGGGCGTGCTGATGCTGATCGGAGCCGTCGTCCTGCTGGCGACGAGCGGCGCCTGCATCGTTGCAAGTGTGCAGGCGATCGCGCGTCCGGCGAAGGCGAAAGCGCGCGTCGACCGCATGGCGTGACGCCGCGCACCCGATCGATGCGAGGATCGGCGGATGCTGTCTGATGTGCTCGAGTTCCTCTTCGAGGCGGTCGGGGGCGTCCGAGAAGCGCTGCGTGGCCCCCGCTTCATCCACAGTCGGTTCCGGCTGATCGACGGCGCCGCGGGTGGGATGGTGCGCGGCGAGGAGATCGCCGCGGAAGCGATCGTGGACCACCGCAGCATCACGCTGGGGGACCTCGAGCTAAGGGGTGTCGCTGTCTCGTCGCAGTCGCTGCGCATCTCGTATCTCGACGACATCGACCAGCGCGCGCAGGTCGTGCGGGTCGAGTTCGACGGCGGCGCGGGGGAGTGGACGATTCCGGCATCCGTGGATCGGCGGAGACTCCGCAAGCGGATCGGCGCCTCGCTCTGAGATCCGCGCCCCGAACGCACGAGAGCCCCGAACCGACCGGTCCGGGGCTCTCGGGAAATCTGGGGGTCAGACGGCCTGCGCGAGGGCGAAGCCGACGGAGCCGTCCTCCTCGAGACGGGCGTCGAGGACGCGGTCGCCGAGCGCGACGCTCGCGGCCTGGTCGACGAACACTCGCGCGCCGTCGCTTTCGACGACGGTGTCGCCCTCGACGGGCTCGGGCGCGAGGGAGAGGGCGTACCCGTTCTGCGGGTCTGCAGCCTCGGCGATGCGGAGTCCACCGGTCTCGGTGGGGATCTGCGAGGCGAGGCTCTTGACGGCGGTGCTGGCGTTCTCGGTGAGAGTGAGCATGGTGCTCCCTTCCGTGGATTGCGTGCGTGGGCGGGCCACGATTCCGAGAATCCGCCCGTCCTGCAACCGCTGACACACCTTGCCGCGGCACTCACACGGTTTACGGAGGTTCGTCGCCCGCTGGGAGGATGGCGGTATGCCGCTCCGTGTCGCCGCCGTCCAAG
The DNA here is from genome assembly GCF_040702445.1 of Microbacterium sp. NPDC080005. Lineage (NCBI taxonomy): Bacteria > Bacillati > Actinomycetota > Actinomycetes > Micrococcales > Microbacteriaceae > Microbacterium > Microbacterium sp. NPDC080005. The sequence goes on from NZ_JBFBLD010000001.1 coordinate 385,113, forward strand.
CCGAATCCGTCCCGGGCGCGGTCGAGCGCAATGTCGCCGTCGCGGCGCAGTTCGTGCGACAGGCGGCATCCGAGCGGGTCGGGCTGATCGTGTTTCCCGAGGCGTTCCCGACCGGCTACGACGCGGGTGTTCGCGGGAGCGCTGCCGATGGCGGACGACCTGAGCTGGCTCGAGCCGATGCAGCGTGCGTCGGACGAGACGGGTGTCGTCGCGGTCGTCAACGCCGCTCTCGACCACGGCACGCATCGGTCGCTGTCGAATGTGCTCGTCACGCCGGGCGCAGGGACGGCAGTCGTCTACGCGAAACAGCACCTGCACGCCGAGGAGCGCGCGGTATTCACCGCGGGGGAGCACGGCTTCTCGTTCGGGGTCGACGACGCCGAGGTGGCCATGTCGGTCTGCTACGACGCGAACTTCCCGGAGCACGCGGCGGCGGCCGCGGCATCCGGTGCGGACGTCTACGTGAACAGTGGCGCCTACTTCATCGGCGGCGAGCACCGGCGCGACCTGCACTACGCCGCGCGAGCGCTCGACAACGGCGTGTACGTCGTGTTCGCCGGGCTCGTCGGCGGCGGGTTCATCGGCGGGTCGGCCGTGTTCGATCCGCTCGGATGCCGCATCGCCGCGGTCGAGGGACATGAGGGTCTCGCGATCGCGGACATCGACCCCGAGGTGCTGGCCGAGGTGCGGTCGCAGCAGCGCATGTGGACCGATCGCCGCGCCGACCTCGGCCCGCGGCTGCGAGCGACGGCTGTCGGGTAACGCAAGGGATCATTCGCCCTGGGGACTGCAGATGGCGAGAAGTGAGCGGAGGCCGAAGCAACCGCCCGGCCTCCGCTCACCTCTGCGACGTCACTTGATCGCGACGAAGATCTTGTCCGCGATCATGCCCGGGCTGATCGCCAGGACGCCATCGACAGGCGCCGGCACCTGAATGGTGCGATTGCCGGTTGCCGAGGCTCCCTCGAAGAGCGGGCTCAAGGAATCGAGCTCGTCCGGACCCACGACGAGCTTTTCGAATGCGTCGACGGTGACACCGTCTGCCGTCACATAGTCAATCCCGACGAAGGCGGGGGACTGACCGTCGGGGTCATCGCCCGTGTACGTGATCGTCACGTTGACCGAAATGTAGACGGTTCCTTCGTCGGCGGGCTCGTTGAACTCGTTTTCCGCAGCGACCTCTTCGGTGGCGTCGAGATCGACGCTGTTGACGACGGCAGTCCACTCCTCGCCCTCGATCGGCGCACCCAGAGGTGCGGGGTTGGCGCGAGTTCCGAGCTCGTCGCCCGCGGCTTGGCCAGCGTCCGCCGGCTGCTCCTCGTCGGCTTCCTCGACGACAGTCGAGTCGCCGACCGATGATTCGGCGCCGCCGAAGGAGTCGTTGAAAGCTGTGGCCACCACGGTCACGAACACGATCACGCCGATGATCGTGCCGACGATCGAGACGATGATCGCCGTGATGGCCTGCCACTTGGGCTTGCCGGACATGAAAAGTCCCACGATGCCCATGATGAATCCGACGGGCAGCAGGATCCATCCGACGATGAGAGCGCCCGGGATGCAGGCGAAGATGAAGCCGACTGCCGCAACGACGAGGGCGATGATGCCGACCGTGTTGCGCCCCTTCTTGGCAGGTGCCTGCTGCATCGGCTGAGGAGCGGGAGCAGGTGCTCCCTGATAGGGCGGCGGAGTAGTGGTCATGAGAACCCCCAGGTGGTGCGGTGGAGCAGCACGGCGCATCGGATGCGGGCTGGACCCCCGTCCGCCACGCGTGCCATGTGAGTCTTCCAACCTATCTCATAGGGAAGACACACCGTCGTCACAGGTTGGGAACGAAGCAGCCGCGGCTGCGCCCGACGGCGGCGGGCTGACTCACGATCATCCGACCGGCGTACGCGGATCATCACGCGGGCCGATTCCGCCCGGCGGCGCAGCGGCTTGGCTGGAGTCATGTCCCACCGCACCGCATCGTCTTCGTCCCGTCGTCTTCGTCTCGCCGCTGCCGCCGGCCTCGTCGTCCCTCTCCTGGCCCTCACCCTCGCCGCGTGCAATCCGATGGACATGCTCGAGAAGGTGCACTCCGAGGAGTTCGGCAGTCGCGCCGACGCCGAGAAGGGCTGGGTCGGTGTCGCCATGCCCGAGTGGATCCCCGCGGATGCCGAGAAGATCAAGAACACCGCGACGAGCAACGAGACCAACTCCGTCATCGCCGTCGAGGGCGGCAGCGCCCCGGAGGGGTGCGAGAAGAAGGAGCGACTGGCGCTGCCGTTCGACAGCCGTTACGGCGAGTTGGGCGAGCCGCTCCCGACAGAGGTGTTCGCGTGCGAGCCGTACGAGGTCGTGCAGACCGAGACCGGCTGGCTCGGCTGGTTCAACGCGCGCGAGGAGAACCAGACCCCCGACGATCTCCGGTGAGACACTGGAGCCTCGATCTCTCGGGAGGCAACCATGGCTCGGATGAGGATGCGTGCGGCCGGCGCCTGCACCGGAGCGCTCGCCGTCGCAGCGCTGCTGCTCGCGGGCTGCGCACCCGAGCCCGTGCCGTCGCCGACGGCGTCCCTCTCTTCGCCGGCACCGACCGCGTCGGCTCCGTCCCCGACGGTCTCGGCTCCGGCCTCCCCCTCGCCGAGCGCGACCTCGACACCGACGCCGGACGGTCCGCCGGCGACGCGTCCCGTCGAGCCGCCGACCGGCACCGACCCGGATGCCGCCGGGATGACCGGCGCGCAGGCCGGGGAGCTCTGCGCCGCCGAGCAGCGGAACGGACTCGGCGCCGGCGACACGCAGGTCGGCGAGCCGACGACCTACGAGCGGACCGTCGAACCGACCTGGTACGTGACGATCCTCGCCGAGAACGAGTTCGGGCAGTACTACCAGGAGTGCGTGCTGGGCGGCTCCACCGACGCCCCGGACTGGTCGGTCGTGCAGCAGACGCCGAAGGACGAGCTGACGAAGGTTCATATAGAGCACATGCGCACCGAGAACGAGGGGTTCGACGAGGATCACTGATCCCCGGCTACGGTGAGGCATGGCCATCACCGTTTTTCCGCCGCGCGACTTCGCCCTCGAGGGGCAGCGCTGCCGCGTGCACGTGTACGACGTCGTCACGGGCACAGATCGCATCGTGTTCGAAACCGACGACATCCTGCTTGAGGCGCCGAATTGGGCGCCGGAGGGTCTGCTGCTGAACGGCGCAGGAAAGCTGTGGTCGCTCGAAGCGGATGCCGAGGCGGGTGACATCAGCGAAGTGCCGCTCACCGGCATCCCGCCCATCAACAACGACCACGTGCTGGTGCGGGGGACGGGCGACATCCTGCTGTCGGCGAACGACGGCCAGATCTACCGGGCGCCGCGGACCGGGGGAGAGGGTGTGCGGATCACGAATCCGGACGACCCGTTCATGCACTTCTTGCACGGGGTGAGCCCGGATGCCGCGTGGATCGCGTACACGGCGCTGTCGATCGACGACGGTCGGGTGCTGTCGGCCGACCTGCGCACGGCGCGGATCGACGGGTCGGAGGACGAGCCGCTGACGACGGACGAGGTCGCCGACGGCAGCGAGTGGGCGCCCGACGGGTCGTGGATCTACGTGAACACCGAGCGCTTCTCCGAGACGCCGGGTCACGCGCAGATCGCGCGGATGCGCCGTGACCGTTCGCAGGTCGAGCAGCTGACGTTCGACGACCGCGTGAACTGGTTCCCGCATCCGTCGCCGACCGGGCGGGATGCCGTGTACATCAGCTTCCCGCCGGGGACGCAGGGCCACCCGGCTGATCTCGAGGTCGAGCTGCGGCTGGTGCGGAACGGGCACTGGGGTCATCCCGAGACCATCGCGACGGTGTTCGGTGGGCAGGGCACGATCAACGTGAACAGCTGGACCTCGGACGGGTCGCGATTCGCGTACGTCGACTATCCCGTGGGGTGACGCATCCGGCAACCGTGCTGTTTTCGTTACCCGCGACGGTTCGGCCGGATGAAAGGCTGACGGTGTCGAGAGTTTCGGGGGATGGAATGGCAGTGGTGAGTGCGCGCCTGCGTGCGCGGGTCGTCGGAGTGCTGGCGCTGGGCGGCCTGCTGACGGGATGTACCGCGACCGCCACGCCGACGGCGTCGCCGTCCGCGACGACGGAGGTGTCGCCGGCGCCGACGGAGGTGTCGCCGGCGCCGAGCCCGGCAGTCTCACCCGAGTCGTCGCCGTCACCGACTCCGGATCCGACGGGGGATGCGGCGGCTATGAGCGAGTCCGAGGCGGCTGACGTGTGCAAGCAGTGGCACCTCTCCGAGCCCATCGGGGAGACGACCGTGCAGACGGGGGAGCCGGTGGCGCTTGAGCGGTACGACCGGCCCGAGTGGTACGTCTACATCCCGGCCGAGAACGAGTTCGGCCCGCTGTACCAGCAGTGCGTAGTCGGCGGGACGGCGGCGGAGCCGACGTTCCTGATGGTCAGCGAGACGTCGACCGATGACTTCGACCAGGTGATCGAGGATATGCGGTCGGCCGATCTCGAGGGCTACTGAATCGAGCGTTCTTGATAGGCAAGTGACTACTTGCCTATGCTTGCGGCATGGGCGACGTCTACAAGGCTCTCGCCGACGAGACGCGTCGGATGATCCTCGACGAGCTCGCTGAGCGCGACGAGCAGACGCTGTTCGAGCTGTGCGTGCGTCTGGCCGAGCGCGGTGTGACGCCGACCCGGCAGGCGGTATCGCAGCACCTGGCCGTCCTCGAAGAGGCGGGTCTCGTGCACAGCGAGCGTCGCGGCAAGTTCAAGTTCCACACCATCGACACCCGGCCGCTCGCGCAGATCGCGGAACGCTGGCCCCGTCCGTCAGGAGAATCATGAAGATCCAGACCGTCAGCGTGTTCGTCGACGATCAGCAGCGCGCGCTCGAGTTCTACACCGAGAAGCTCGGCTTCACGGTCGCCGCCGACGTCCCGATGGGGGAGTTCCGTTGGCTGACCGTCGTCGACCCGGCCTCGCCCGACGGCACGCAGCTGTCGCTCGAGCCGAAGGGGCACCCCGCGGTGGTGCCGTTCACCGACGCGCTGCTCGAGGACGGCATCCCGTTCTTCGTCCTCGGCGTCGACGACGTGCCGGCCGAGTACGACCGGCTACGGGGGCTCGGTGTCGAGTTCACGCAGGCGCCGATCGATCACGGACCGGTGACGACCGCGGTGTTCAGCGACACGGTCGGGAACCTGCTGCAGCTCGCGGCGTTCAAGGGCTGAGGTCACTCGGCCGGCGGAGCGCCGGTGTCGATCTCGAGGTACTGCGGCTGCAGCGGGATGACGTCGCCCGGGTGGATGACCGGGGGCTCGGCGGCCCACTCGCCTGTCAGTGAGGTCAGGTAGTACAGGTCGAAGCAGAAGCGGTCGCGGATGCTGCGCCAGTTGTCGTTCGCCGCGACGGTGTAGTCGATGAGGGTGCCGTCGGCGTCGGAGCGGCTCGTGCCCTTGGCGCCGTAGGCGACGCCGGTGTCGAGCGGCGCGCCGGTGACGTTCGCGCGGGAGACGGGGGAGTTGTACTCGATCGGCTCCCAATCGATGGACGCGACGATCGGATGACCGCTTCCGTCGGCCGGGCAGGCCGGGAAGAGGTAGCCCGACGCGCGGCGGGCGTCGGCGAAAGACTCCTTCTGCAGGGCGATGTGCTCGCCCGCGATGAGGGTAGTGGCGTTCGGATCGTAGATCTCGTAGAGCTCCTCGAGGTCGAGGCAGAACCGGTTCGCGATGCCCTGCAGGGTGTCGTTCGCAGCGAGCACGTAGATCGTGGCGAGTCCGTCGTCGTCGCGCTCGTACACCGCGCCGTCGGCGCCAGTGCGATGACCGGTGTCGGCCCGTTCCGGTGAGGCGGCGCAGGTCTCTCGGACCTTCTCCTGCTCCGCTCTCGCTTCGTTCGACACCCCGGCGACCGCCTCCGCCTCAGCCGGCGCGGCGGGCGATTCCTCGACTGGCTCCGACGTATCGACCGTGCAGCCCGCGAGACCGGTCGCCAGGATCGCGAAGAGGGCGACGGTCGCCCGAGCGGATGCCGGGCGCCGAGGTGGCGTGTTTCGCGCGGCGCTCATCCCCGCACGCTATCGGCCGGCGGGGCGATCCTCAAACGTTTCGAAGAACGCGACTCGCGAAGCGCTTGCCGATGAGGCGTTGCGCTTCGGGGCTCGGGTGGAGGCGGTCGGGGAGCGGGTGGGTGGCGGCATCCGCTTCGCCGTAGAGGGCGAGGCCGTCGACGAGGTGCAGGTGCGGGTCGTCGCGGTGCGCGTGGACGTCGGCGAGGGCGTCGCGGATGACGCGGAGCGTGAGGCGTCCGCCGGCGGTGTCGCCGGGGGTTCCGGCCGCGCCGAAGAGCAGGGTGCCGGTGGCGAAGGACTCGGGCTCGATGGTGCCGGGGCCGGGGGTGTCTTCGTGGATGCCGCACCAGATCGGCGTGATGAGGTGCAGGGGCGTGTCGGGGTGGCCGTCGCGGATCGTGTCGAGGAAGCCGTGCACCGCCGGCACGAACGCGCGCAGCCGCATGGCGTCAGCGTTGACGACGTTGATGCCGAGCGCGACGCTGATGACGTCGGCGGGGGTGTCGCGGATGACGCGGGCCATGAACGGGTCGACCTGGGCGCTGCCGCCGACGCCGAGGTTGCGCAGGTCGAGTCCGGCGCGGCGGGCGGCGAGCGAGGCCCAGGTGGCGCTCGGCTGCGTCGCGTTGGAGCCCTGGCTGATCGAGCTGCCGTGGTGCACCCAGCGCGGACGCTCGGTCGTGTCGGGGGAGGCCGGTGCGTCGGCGCGCAGCGCGATGAGCTCGATCGTCTCGTTGTGCGGCAGCCAGAGCTCGACGAGCTTGTCGCGCGGGTCGAGTCCGTCGACGGTGATGCGCTGCGCAGGTCCTTCGATGAGCTGGCGGATGCCGGTGGCCGGATCGGTGTCGAGCGTGTCGCCGCCGTCGAGCTCGACACTGTCATGCAGGGCGCCGTCGATGCGGACGTCGACGCGTCCGCGCGGGCGGGAGAGCCCGCGCAGGGTGGCGCGCGTCGAGTGCAGATCGAGCTCGAGGCGGGATGTCGCGGTGCGCACCGCGATGCGGGCGCCGGCGGGCTGCGCCTCGACGCCGAGGAGTTGCGGCTCGGGGTACTGGGTGCGGACCCACGCGGGTAGGCGGTGCGGGCGCAGGCCGCGGCTGGTGGGTTCGAGCTCGGCGAGTCCGCGGACGGTCGTGGTGTCGAGGGTGATGTCGATCATGCGGGGTCCTTCGGAGTCCAGGTGCGGAGCGCGCGGTCGAGGGCGTCGAGGGCGCGGTTCCAGGAGGCGTCGGTGGCTTCGTCGCGGTGGGCGAAGGACGAAGCGGCTTCGAGGGCGAGGTAGCCCGCGATGGTGGCGCTCGCAAAGCGCACCGCGTGGACGGTCTCGCTCTCGGGCAGGGCGTAGTCGTCGAGTGATCCGACGACGAGCGCAGAGATGCGGGATGCCGCCGGCTCGGTGATCTCGTTGCGCTCGACCGGCTGTGAAATCATCGCCCAGCGCGCCGGGTGCGCGAAGGCGTAGGCGCGCTGCGCGTTCGCGAGGTCGCGGAGGGTGGGGGCGTCGCCGATGGTGTTGGCGAGATCGTGGAAGACGGCGGACTGGACGGCGCTGCGGAGCGCGGCGAGGTCGCGGACGTGCGCATACAGGCTTGCAGTCTGCACGCCGACGCGGCGGGCGAGCGCCGACATGGACAGCGCGTCGGGTCCGTCGGCGTCGACGAGGTCGAGCGCCGCTCGGGTGAGGGCATCGGGGGAGAGGTTCGCGCGGGGCACGAGGAGTTAACCTACACCCTTTAGGTTTAGTCTTCGACCCGTAGCCTGAGGCGATGTTCCTCAGCCGGAGAGCTCGGTCGGCCACATCTCGCCGCCAGTATCGCGGGCCCAGCGATAACAGCCTTTGGAGTTCTCCTCGAGGTAGTACCCGTCGACGCCGCCATCGATGAAGGAGACATTCCGGCTGACGATGGAGATCGTGCCGTCTTCGCGGACCCAGTCGTCGTACTTGCCGAAGGAACCAGGGTCGACGTCTTTGATTCGCGAGAGGTACTCGATCGCGCGCGGCTCGTCGGCTTCGCGGTAGTAGGCGTACCAGGCGCCGTGCAGATTGGCGCACCACCACCACTTCTCCGCCGTCTCGGCACCCTGGAGACCTGCGGGGAAGCTGTAACCGTCGGGCATCGGCCGATCGAACGATGCAACGGCGTCCGTGTAAGCGTCATGTGCCGTGGACGCCTCAGAGGGCGCCGGTGTTACCGGACTCGAGGTCGTGGCCGACGGTGGAACAGCGACGACGGGGTCTTCCGCCCCGTTGAGAAGCGACACCGTGAACGCGGTCACCGACACGATCGCCACCAAACCTGCAGTCGCCAAAGCTGCGACTTTCACCCCCGTGCGCACACTGCACGCTAACCCGGCCCGCCGGAACGCGGCAATTCGGCCTCACCGCTTCGCCGCCGAACTGTGACCCCTCGCTCGACTCGTGCGCGCTACCTTCAGCGGAAGGGGATCATTCGGGCGAAGGGGCACGCATGGCCGGCAGCAGGTTGTGGTGGCAGCGGGTCGCGGTGACGGTCGGGGCGGTGCTGGGTCTGCTCGCCATTGGCGCCCCCGCTGCGTCCGCTGCCCAAGGCGACATGCCCCCCGACGTCACCGCCGCGTTCTCGATGGACACCGCGGTCGCGCTCGGTTCAGACGAGGCGAGCGGCCTTGGACTTCTGGCGGATGCGGCATCCTTCGGCACCGTGCATCGGGTGCACGCGTGGAGCTCGTCGCTGATCGCGGGGGAGGCGGGCGACCCGGTGTCGGCGATGGACGAGTGGGTGGCGCCGGTCCTGTCCGAGTCGGGTGAGGCTGTCGGTGTCTACCGAGTGTGGCGTGAGACGCCGGACTCCGACGCCACGTTCGCCGGAGTCGACGGCGATGCCGCGACCGCCGCAGCGCTCGCCGAGGTCGCTGCCGGCACGACGGTAATCCAAGACCCGACGATCGCCGCCTGGTACACGCTCGATGCCGGGATGGTGACGCCCGTGGGTTCCGCGCGGTTCGACGACGTCCGGGTGCCGACGCCGATCGATCGGGTGGCGGAGATCGTGTCGGCGCGGTTCGCGCAGAACGTGCGGGATGCCGCGCCTCCGGTGGGTCTCTCGTACGAGAGCTGGATATGGGCCGGCATCGCGCTGCTGGTGGTGGCGGCGGTCGGGGTCGGCTTCGTGGTGCGGCGGCGTCGCCTGCCGGCGTGAGGGAGGGATAGCGCGCGTGGGAGCATGACGGCATGGATCCTGAGGATGAGCTGCCGCGACTCCACCATCACGCCGTCGACCCCGCTGCGCTCGAGGGTGAGGGTGAACCGTTCGTCGACCTCGTGCGCCGGTGCGGTGCCGACCCGATTCCGGTGCCGGTGGCGCAGGGGTGGCGGATCCTTCGGCAACACGAGTCGAGCGCCGTCATCGGCGCTCCGGCGGACGCTGACCGTCAGACGTGGTGGGTGGGTACCGTCCACGAGGGCGAGAGCGTCTGGGCCGAGGAAAGCCCCGCGCGGCTTCGCGGAAGCTACGCCGAGCGGCGGCGCGGTCTGGCGCTGCGGTGGCCGGCAGGTCAGCGGACGGATGCCGGGCCCGACGGCTTCGCGATCGACATCGTCAATGAGGGCGAACGGCGGTGGGAACCCGAGGGCGACACGTTCCACGTCGTCGGTGCGGTGGCGGGGCCGGAAGAGTCGCGAACGATGATGATGTGGATGGCGACCTCCGGGACGCCGGCGGTGGCGCTCGATCCCGGTGAGTACGCGCGAGTGGCGGTCGTGATCGAGGAGGACCGGTGGGCGCGGGCCGTGCCAGGCGCCGCGACGCTGCATGCGTTACTGGTTCCCCTGCAGGTGGCGGCCGAGCCGCTGCCGATCACCGTCACCGCCGCATCCATCGACGCGGTGCAACGGACCGATACCTGGGCTCACACGGGGTGGTCGTTGCGGGAAATGGTGCAGGAGCTCCGGCAGCAGCGGGCGGTGTCGGATGCCGCATCCCGCCTCGTGGACATCGCCACCGCCCTCGACGGTACGACGACCGAGGATGAGGCGGTCGACGCGATAGCGTCGCGGCTCGACGTCGATGTTGCGGATGCAGAGGCGATCTTCAACGCATTCCTGCGGGACCTGCACCCGGCCTCGGCGGACGACCGACGAGAGCGGATCCTCGATGTGGAACGGACGATCGAGTGGCAACGCAGCGTCGTCGACTGATTCCGTCCCGCGGGGGAGGTGCTGCGATCGTCGCCAGGCCTAGCCTCGGAGCGCGGAAGGAGTGAACCATGACGAAAGAGAAGGCGGACGTACCTGTCGCGGTCTGGTACTTCATCGGAGCGACGTTCGCCGGAGTGGCGCCGGTGCTGTTCTTCAACTTCGCGGAGTGGTGGGTGAAGCTGCTGTTCATCCCCGTGGCGCTCGGTCTGATCGTGGCCGGGTTCGTGCAGCTACGACGCGAGACCGGGTGGGGCAAGAGCGAGGGCGATCAGCCTCCGACGGGATGACGCGTCAGGACTGCCCGGCCTTCCAGGGGAACGGGTTGAAGATGAAGTTCGGCTGCAGGGTGAAGTCACCCTGGCGCATGCCGCTGTAGACGCCGTCGTACCAGTCCTCTGGCGACGTGCCTGCGTAGTTGTTCGGGAACGCGTCCGACAGATAGGCATCGCGGATGACGTCGAGGTAGCCGAGGGCGGCATCCTCATCTCCCCGGCCGAAGGCGGCGCGTGCGGCGTCGACGTTGGCGTACTCGAAGTAGCTCCAGATGCGGTTGGCGGTGACGACCTCGGCCCAGTTCGGCCCGTCTTCGGGGCGGTCGTAATAGCCCGGGTCGACGGGGAAGGAGTACCCGGCGGGGAGCGGGAAGGGGAACGCCGTCGCCGCGGCGCGGTAGTACTCGAGGATGCCGTCGAGGTCGCGGTGCAGCATGTGGTGCGGGTTCGCCTGCATGTAGGTCTCGGCATACTCCGCGGGGGAGACCGGCTCGGAGGGGAGGCCCTCCCAGTAGGGGGCGTGGTGGCCGGCGGTGTCGGCTGACTCGGGCGATGCGGGGGTCGCGGCAGGCTTCTCGCTCGTCGCGACGATCTCCATTGCCGAGCACGCCGTGAGCGATCCCGCCGTGAGTAGCACCGTGGTAGCGAGGGTAAGGGTCGTCGAGGGGCGGCGCATGGGGGCAGTCTGGCAGACGGGGCGGTGGGGTGCATCGCCCGATGAGGTGAAGGCGGGCGGACCCCGTTTGGCAAGGCGACGGATGGCATCGGCGTCCTGAGAGAATGGCGCGCGAAGGACCGTCAGCTGGGCAGTGCGTCCAGCACCGTCCGGTGATCCCACGTCGCGTGCAAAACGTGGGCAAGTTCAGGGTCCGGGCTCGACGTGCATTCCGGTAGCGCATTCTCGTCTCGCGCCTCGACACGGACCGCCCGCCCTCCGAGCCCGAAGGGCGGGATATCGTTTGCGAGGATGCCGTCGATGGCGAGGCTGGCGTAGCCCGGCTCCCACCACGTGTCGTAGGCATGCCTTAGATCTTCTTGCCGCACCGCCACCCAGACGCCGAAGGTGACGGAGTACCCGTCGGTCAGCTGCACGGTGAGGAGCGCGCGCAGGAAGCATCCGACGTGTTGAACCATGAGGAACGTGGACCGCATCGGGTCGCCGTCAACCAATCCCCACGTGTCGTCGGCGTGCTCCGAGCCGGGGCGCGCGAGTACCGGGTCGGGAAGGCGGAAGCGGATGTTCCGGTCGTGCTCATCGAGTTCATGACCGCAGTGGGCGCACACGTGCTCGATCATCAGGCCTGCAACCGGAAGTTCATGGCAGGAGGCTAGCGCGACTCCGAGCTTCCGTCGCAGGTCTCGAACACATACGCAGAGTCATCCGGCGTGACGAGGTCCCGATCCCGCAGGACGACGGATGCCGGTGTCTCCGGGTCGGCACAGACCTCGTCCCACGAGCGGGGGAGGTTGTCGGTGTACTCGATGACGAGGACGTGATCGCCGTAGACCTCGGTGTAGGCGGAGCACTCCTTGTAGGCCGCGCACTCCTCCACGACGGCGAAGTCGAAGCCGGCGCGCGAGCGGAGGAGCGAGGCATCCTCGGCGGCGTTCTTCTGACCGGCTGCGAGACCGACGTCGTGGGCAGTGTCGACGAGCAGGGTCGCGAGGCCGAGCGCGTCGTCGCGGGTGAGGGCGCCGTCGGTGCGGGTGTAGGTGTCGAGGTTGTCGAACTCGACGGCGTCGAACCCGTCGGACGCGCAGTCGCGAATCCACGGTCCGACGATCTTCGCGATCTCGTCCGCCTTGCGAGTGTCGAGGATGACCTCGTCCGGCCAGTCCGGGTCGATGACCGGCTCGCCGTCGTCATCGCGTAGGAGGAGATCGTCGGGCCATGCGTCGAGTTCGCCCGGCTGCGTCTGGAAGCCGTTGACGTAGCAGACGGAGTAGAGGTCGTCGACGGATGCCGCGGCCCGGTCGCGCACCACGATGTCGACGCCGTCGGGTGGGTCGTACGCTCCGCCGAGCTGGTAGTCGAGCTGGCCTCCGACGGGCGGCAGCTGTGGTCCGGCGGGCGGGTCGTGTGGTGGCGGTTCCTGGCCGGCGCATCCGGTGAGCAGCAGCGCGGTCGCGGCGAGCAGGGGGAGTTTTCGCCGGACGGTCATGTCGCGAACCTACCGGACGCCGGGGGATCGGTAGACTCGACGGGCCAGCCTCTGTAGCTCAATGGAAGAGCAGTTCCGTCCTAAGGAAACGGTTGGGGGTTCGAGTCCCTCCAGGGGCACCGAAGCTGCCATCCTCTTTCATGCAGTCGCGCCCTCCGCGGAGACCCGCGATCATCTCAGATGTCGATGCGCGGCCCGAGTCTCACCCCAGTCGCCATCTGACAACGAGGGCGGAACGCGTTCCTGCCACGAATGGGTCAGGATGAATGAATCGCGGCCGCTCGGCCGTTCGATCTTCGAGCTCTACAGCAGGAGTGCCCACCTGTGGTGAATCACGTCGCCTTCATTTGGAATATCGCCGAGTCTCTTCGCGGCCCGTTCAAGCCCTCGGAGTACGGATCGGTCGTGCTGCCGTTCACCGTGCTCCGCCGCCTGGATGCGGTACTCGCCGACACCAAACCCGCCGTCCTCGAGGCGGCGAAGGGCATCGAGTCGCTCCCCGAGATGCTCCAGACGATCAAGCTCGCCGAGGCGGCCGGCCACCAGTTCTACAACACTTCCCCGTTCGACTTCGCCAAGCTGGTCGCCGACCCGGCCGACCTCCGTGCGAACCTCTCCGCATACCTGGCCGGGTTCTCCCCGAACGTGCGGGACATCTTCGAGCGGTTCGAGTTTGACAAGACGCTGAACAAGCTGGCGGAGAAGAACAAGCTGTTCGCGGTGACGGAGAAGTTCGCGCAGGCCGACTTCCACCCCCGCACGGTCAGCAACATCCAAATGGGTCTGGTGTTCGAGGAGCTGATCCGCTTCGCGAACGAGAAGTCGAACGAGACTGCCGGCGACCACTACACCCCCCGCGAAGTCATCAAGCTCATGGTCGAGCTGCTGTTCGCGCTCGACGACGACGCCCTGTCGAAGTCGGGGGTGGTGCGGTCCATCTACGATCCGACCGCCGGCACCGGCGGCATGCTGTCGGTCGCCGACGAGTACCTCCGAACCTTGAATCCGGGGATCCAGCTGAGCCTGTACGGGCAGGACTACAACGACGCCTCGTACGCGATCTGCAAGGCCGACATGGTCATCAAGGGCCAGGGCGTCGACAACATCGCCCTCGGCGACACCCTCACCGAAGACCACTTCGACGACAAGAAGTTCGACTACGGCCTGTCCAACCCGCCGTTCGGCGTCGACTGGAAAGACCAGCGCACCTACGTCGACGACGAACACACCAAACTCGGCTTCAACGGACGCTTCGGCCCCGGCACTCCCGCCGTCAGCGACGGCGCGATGCTGTTCCTGCTGCATCTGGTGTCGAAGATGCGCAAGCCCGAAGACGGCGGCTCCCGCATGGCGATCGTCCTCAACGGGTCGCCGCTGTTCTCCGGCGGTGCCGGCGGCGGCGAGTCGAACATTCGCAAGTGGCTGCTCGACAACGACCTCGTCGAGGCGATCATCGGGCTGCCGAAGGACATGTTCTACAACACCGGCATCTCCACCTACATCTGGGTCCTCACCAACCGCAAGGACGAAAACCGCAAGGGCCGTGTGCAGCTCATCGACGGTCGGGAGATGTTCACCAAGCTCCGCAAAGGGCTCGGCTCCAAGCGCAACGAACTCTCCCCGAAGAACATCGAGACCATTGTCGGCCTATACGCCGGGTTTGAGGAGGGCGAGCACTCGAAGATCTTCGGAAACGAGGACTTCCTCTACCGCAGCGTCACCGTCGAACGCCCCCTCAAGCTCAACTGGCACGCCACCCCCGAACGCATCGACACCGTCTTCGACACCAAGGCCATCCAGAAACTGAGCGAGGCGCATGCCGCAGCCTTGCGTGCTGCGCTCGACCGGCTCGGAACCGAAACGGTCTGGAAGAACCGGGCCGAATTCCAGAAGGTGCTGAAAGATGCCGCGAAAGCCGAGAGCCTTACCCTCCCCGCGCCGCTGCTTAAGGTCGTGACGACGGAGCTCGGCGAGCAGGACGACACCGCCGACACCTGCACCGATCCAAAGGGGAACCCGGAACCGGACGCGTCGCTCCGCGACACCGAGAACGTGCCCTGGGACGAGGATGTCGACACCTACGTCGCCCGCGAAGTCCTTCCGTACGCGCCCGACGCATGGGTCGACCACTCCAAGACCAAGGAAGGCGCGGAGATCCCCTTCGCCCGCCACTTCTACCAATACATCCCGCCGCGCCCGCTCGAGGAGATCGACCGCGACCTCGATGCCGTCATGGACCAACTCCGCACAATGCTCGTCGAGGTGGAGCGGTGAGCGAGGTTGCCTTCGGCCGTACCGTGCGGCTGGCCACTGAAAGGTCCACGATTCGGAGCGAGTTCCGGATTGGTCTCGAAGCAGTCGAGAAGGCGACCGGTCGACTGAGCTTCGACCCCGACGTGCAGTACGACGGCGACGGGATTAGCTTCCGTCGCGGCGACGTGCTGTTCGGCAAGCTCCGTCCGAACCTACGCAAGGCCTGGCTCGCGGACACGGACGGCGATGCGGTGGGCGACTTCCACGTCTACCGTCCGGTTCCAAATCTGATGACGAGCCGGTACCTCGCCTACCTGGTCCTGTCCGAGCCCTTCCTTGAGCCGGTGATCGCCTCCGTCTACGGGGCGAAGATGCCGCGGGCGGACTGGGGTGAGGTTCGGAACATCAAAGTGTGGGTTCCGGGCATCGATGCGCAGCGGGCGATTGCGGACTACCTGGATCGGGAGACGGCGCAGATCGACGCGTTCATCGCTAAGAACGAGGAACTCATCACCCTCCTCACCGAACGCCGCGCTGCTGTTACTGCCCAAGCGGTGACGCGCGGCATCGAGGAGTCCGCGGCACTAAAGGAGTCAGGATTCGGATGGCTCGGCAGGATTCCGGAAGACTGGGAAGTCGTGCGGGTCAAGTTCGCTGTTCGCTCTCTTCCCGGGTTCGCGTTCGCGAGCGGCGATTTCGTTCACGATAGCGGGGCGACGCGCTTGCTCCGCGGCATCAACGTCGGAGTGGGATCCATCTCGTGGGGGGAGACGGTCGGGGTCGACAACCCGCCACGATATGTTGAGAGCCGCTACAGGCTCAACGAAGGTGATCTCGTGCTCGGGATGGACCGGCCGGTGATCAGCGGGGGACTCCGTGTCGCCTCGGTAGGTCAAGGGGACGCCGGCGCGCTGCTCGTTCAACGAGTGCTCCGACTCAGAGGCACCCGTGTTCGCAATGACTACCTTGAGTACTCGTTGGCATGGGGTGGGTTCGCGATGTACATAGAGCCCGATTTCACCGGTGTCAGCGTGCCCCACATGAGCGAACGGCAGGTCGGCAACTTCACCATTGCCTTCCCGGACCTGTGCACGCAGGCACGCATCGTGGAGCACATTCAAGATCAACATTCAGCGATCGACACCGCTCTTAACGCCGCGCGGCGATCCATCGAGTTGATGCGTGAACGTCGTGCCGCGCTGATTTCGGCGGCGGTGACGGGCAAGATCGACGTGGGGGTGGCTGCATGAGCGGCATTGCGGGGGCACATCTGGAGTCGGTGCTGGAGAACGAGATCGCCGAGCACCTTGCAGCGAACGGCTGGCTGTACTCGCCGACCGACGCCGGCTACGACCGTGAGCTCGCGCTGTTTCCCGAGGACGTGCTCGGCTGGCTCAAGGATTCGCAGCCGACCGAGTTCGCGAAGGTCGTCCGCCCCGAAGACACCGAGGCACAGCGAAACGGCGCGGGCGACAGCATCCTGAATCGGCTCGCGAAGTCGCTGGATCTGGACCCCTTGAAGAACGGCGGGACGATCCGGATTCTGCACGAGGGCTTCTCGATCGTGCCGATGCATGGTGGTGCGGTGAAGTTCCGTCTGGCGCAGTTCCGGCCGGCGACGACCAACAACCCTGAAACGCTTGACACCTACGCGAAGATGCGGGTGCGGGTGATGCGTCAGGTCCACTACTCGGCGAAGCATCCGAACAAGGCGTTGGATCTGGTGCTGTTCGTCAACGGCATCCCGGTCGCGACAGTGGAGTTGAAGACGGACTTCACGCAGGCGATCGACAACGCGGTGGACCAGTACCGGTTCGACCGGTCGCCGACGGGTGAGCCGTTGTTCGGGTTTGCCAAGCGGTCGCTCGTGCATTTCGTAGTGTCAAATTCCGAGGTGCGGATGACGACGAAGCTCGCAGGAGCCGCGACTCGGTTCTTGCCCTTCAATAGGGGTGCGGATGAGGGAGCGGGGAA
The DNA here is from genome assembly GCF_040702445.1 of Microbacterium sp. NPDC080005. NCBI lineage: Bacteria > Bacillati > Actinomycetota > Actinomycetes > Micrococcales > Microbacteriaceae > Microbacterium > Microbacterium sp. NPDC080005. Next base: position 402,023 of record NZ_JBFBLD010000001.1, read on the forward strand.
CCCGGCCAACCCTGACGGCTCCGCATCCTCCTACTTCTGGGAGGAGATCCTGCAGCGCGACACCTGGTTGCAGCTGCTGGCTTCGTTCGTGCACCTACAGGTCGAGGTCGACGTCGATCCCGACACGGGTAAGAAATCGAAGTCGGAGAAGGTGCTGTTCCCCCGATACCACCAGTGGCGCGCCGTGACGCGGCTTGTCGAGGCGGCGCGGGCTGAAGGTGCGGGCAACCGGTACCTGGTGCAGCACTCGGCGGGATCGGGAAAGACGAACTCGATCTCGTGGCTCGCGCACCGTCTCTCCCAGCTCCACGACGACCACAACGCACGGGTGTTCGACACGGTCGTGGTGGTTACCGACCGGACGGTGCTGGACAAGCAGCTGCAGGATGCGATCGGCCAGTTCGAGAAGCAGGCCGGCGTGGTGCAGTCGATCACGAAGGATGCGGGGGAGTCGAAGTCGAAGCAGCTCGCCGCAGCGTTGACCGGTGGCAAGAACATCGTGATCGTGACGATTCAGTCGTTCGAGGCGCTCATCACCGCGATCCAGACCCTGCCGGAGTTGCAGGGGCGCCGGTTCGCGGTGATCGCGGACGAGGCCCACTCATCTCAGACCGGATCGACCGCCGGCGCGCTGACCAAGGTGCTCTCACCGGACGAGCAGGCCGCGGCCGCGGAAGGCGCACCGATCAACGCGGAGGCGTATCTGCAGTGGGCGATGGAGGTCACCGCAGCTGCTCCCAATATCTCTTACTTCGCGTTCACCGCGACCCCCAAGGCAAAGACCCTCGAGCTGTTCGGGCGAGTCCCGGAGGATGCGGGCCCGGATGCGACGCCGGAGCCGTTCGACCTGTACTCGATGCAGCAGGCGATCGAGGAGGGCTTCATCCTCGACGTCTTGCAGAACTACACCCCGTACAAAGTGGCGTGGAAGCTTCAGCATCCCGACTCCGACTACGACGATGGCGGCGAGGTCGACGAGTCGACGGCGGTGAAGGCGCTTGTGCAGTACGTGCGACTGCATCCAACGAACATCAGCCAGAAGGCGAAGATCGTCGTCGACCATTTCCGCACCTTCGTGCAGCCACTGTTGGACCACAAGGCGAAGGCGATGGTGGTCACAGGCTCGCGAGTGGAGGCCGTGCGGTGGAAGAAGTACCTCGACGCCTACATCGCAGATGCGGGAATGCAGGGTGTGCGATCGCTGGTCGCGTTCTCGGGCACGGTCGAGGATCCGGAGGATGTCGGTGAGGGGCTGACGGAGCGCACCCAGAACCCGGGGGTGCCGTCGGATCTCTCGGAGGCGTTCAAGCCGGCGACGTTCAACGTGATGATCGTCGCGGAGAAGTTTCAGACCGGGTTTGACCAGCCTCGACTCGTTGCGATGTACGTCGACAAGAGACTCGGTGGCGTCCAGGCCGTGCAGACTCTGTCGAGGTTGAACCGGACCTATCCGGGCAAAGACAAGACGTTTGTCCTCGACTTCGTAAACGACCCTCAGGAGGTGCTGGACGCGTTCCTGCCGTACTACAGGAAGGCGACGCTCACCGCGACGACCGACCCAAACCTGATTTACGACCTTGTCGTCAAGCTTGACTCGTCGGGGATCTATGACATGTCGGAGGTTGAGCAGGCGTTCGACGCTGCCCTCTTCGGTGGGGTCAATGCGAACTCGAAGGTGTCGGCGGCCACGAAGCCGGCCGTGGATCGGTTCCAGAAGCGCTGGGTCGCCGCGGTGCTCGATGATGACAAGGCCGAGCAAGACGAGCTGCGCCTGTTCAAGGCGGATGTAGGCAACTTTGTGAAGTTCTACGACTTCATCTCGCAGGCCCGCAACCTCGAAGACACCGACCTGCCGCGCCGGCACTACTTCTTCCGCCGCATCCTTCCGCAACTTTCGACCGCGACGCTCCTCGAACCCGTCGACATCTCGGATGTCACCCTTGTCGGCTACAAGATCAGCGCGGGCGAGTCCGTGAAGCTGAATCTCGAGCAGGGTCCGGGGCTGGATCCGATCACGGCGATCGGATCGGGCGCGATCCACGAGAAGCATCGCAGCGCACTCGAGGAAATCATCCAGAAGCTCAACGAACGCCTTGGCGATAAGTACGGCGTCGGCGTCATCGACCTGCAGATGAACCACATTGTGGGGAAGCTTGCGTTGGACGTCGATCTTGCCAACCAGGCAGCGGTGAACAGTCCGCAGCAGTTTGCCGAGTCGCCGGCGCTGCCGAAGGCGTTCACCAAGGCGCTGCTCAGCGTGCGGGACGAGACGCCGGCCTTCATCGACGACCTGTTCGGCGAAGGCGGGCTGTTCTCCGACCTGAGCAAGGCGCTGCCCGCGATGCTTTACGAGCACTTGAAAGCCAAGGCAACTTCGAGCCCCGCGGGAGGCGATGCGTGAACATCTGGGGAGTCCACAACAACACCCTCACGACCGAGCTCGTGGACGAGGGGTTCATCAGTCTCGGTTGGGACAACCTGGGTGATCTGCAATCCATTGGTGGAGGGCGTGAAGGCCTGAAGGGCGCGCTCACAGAAGCGGAGCCCGACGCCAAACCGCGCTCGATCGCGGGGCAGGCAGGTGTGCTCACCCGCTTTCGCGATGAAATGCGTGTGGGTGATGTCATCGTGGCCCCCTACAAGCCCGACTCCACCATCAACCTCGGGCTCGTGGTGAGCGAGTATTACTTCGAACCGACTGCAGAGACACACAAGCACAGGCGCCGTGTGGAATGGAAGCGCGTCGGTCTCCCGCGCACCGTTTTCTCCCAGGCTGCGTTGTACGAAATAGGTTCTGTACTCGCAGTGTTCCGCGTCCGTCGTCACGGGGATGAATTCCTCGCCGCGTTGGACAGCCCGGAGGATTCCTTGGATGAGCTCGCCAAGACAATCGACCTGGCGGCAGACCAATCGGCGAGCGATGACGAAGCCGATGAGCCGCGAGCATCCCGAATCGAGCGACACACTCGTGACTTCGTACTCGAGACTCTGCATAGGAAACTAAGCCACCAGGACTTCGAGGAGTTCACGGCGGCGCTGCTGCGCGCGGTTGGTTACCAAGCACGAGTGACTCAGTACTCCCAGGACGGCGGAGTCGACGTGATCGCGCACCGCGACCCCCTCGGAGTCGAACCACCCCAGATCAAGGTTCAGTGCAAACACCGCACAGGCACAGTGGGCGCACCTGACGTCCAACAGCTCATAGGCACGCAGGGTCCAGGCGAGCTCTCTCTGTTCGTAACTCTCGGAAGCTACTCGCGTGATGCTCTTGCGATCGAGCGGCAACGCCCTGGACTCCGACTTTTGTCCGGCGAGGATGTCGTCACGATGGTGCTCGAAAACTATTCGGAACTACCCGAGTCGTGGCGTGCCGTCATTCCCCTCACGCGAGTCCTCGTCGTAGCGGACATTGCCGAGGGCTGACATCCAACATCAAGGCGCTCAGCGCGGACGGCAGTGGTCGAAGCTCAACTCGCGCATCGCGATCAGGCTGCACATGGCCGTCAACGTCGAGGGCGATCTCGCCGCCCGCGCCGCCGTACTCGCCCGGTACAGGTACATGCTCGCCCACACCGGCGAGAACGCCCAACGCGCCTGCGTCGTCTCGCTCGTCTTGCGTTGATCGGCGCAGATCGAAGCCAACCGCGCTCGTCTGATCGCGCAGCGGTTGGCGTCGCACGGCGGCTCCCCGCCGAGCGTAGAAGTGCTGCAGCAGATCGCCCGCCGTGCGCGGGTGGTGGTGCGCCCGATCGAACCGGCCGATCTCGATAAGGTGTGGCAAGGGGCGCGCCTCCGCGACGAGACCGAAGCGATCGGTCCGAGTTCGGTCACCCGTGCGCGCATTCCATTCACTGCGACATACCCGCGAGCCCTCCACCTGGACCTGATTGCTGGCGGGCGATCGTTGACGCGGACGAGTGGTCCACATCCTGCAGCGGAAGATTCAGCGCTGCGTCGCTAAGCGGTGCCGCGTCCGCTATCGCCAGCACGGAGGGGCTTTTAAGATGACCGGTCACGCCGGCGCGGGTGGAACAAAGATGCCGCGCGTCGCGCCCGCGGCGCTGGCGTCGTGGCGGCGTCGGGTGCATCCGTCTGCGGCACATCAAACGATATCTGTGACTCGCGCGGGCCACGTGTGGACTGTCGTCAAGTTGATTCGCGAGGACGTAGTCCGGCGTCGATGAGCTCAGCCGGTGATCGCCCAGGGCGCTAGGAGACGACGCTATGCCGGCGAACCGAGAGGATGCAGAAGTCTTGGTGCAGGCCCTCAGCCGAGACGGCGCATGGAACCTGAGCTGATGTGATGGATGTGACATCGAGCATTAGCTCAGCTCCTGTGAATTCACCCTCGTCGGGACGGTATTCCTTGAGCAGGAGCTGGTCACCGACTCGGAAATCACGGTCATTGCGGCGCAACTCGTGGGTGCGAACTCCAGTTGATAACGGGCCGAAGAAGGTTGGCCAGCTCTTCAGTTCATGAAGCACCATGTCCTCCCCCCGGTTCGATGAAGCTCACTAGGTCGATATTGAGTCTAGCTTCGGCGACCGACACCGGGCGGGTTGCGAGGGACTCAAGGGAGTCACCCTCCACATCTGCCTGCGGTTGCGAATCGATCTCGTGTGAGCCCGACCAGTACTCCACGTTGGACAACGTTCGATCGGTGCGTGGCAACTCATCGAGTAGCCCGCGCAGGAACCCCTCGCAGATGACCCTAACTTCGTCGACGAGAGCGTTGTCGTCAAAAAACCCCTCGACGTAACTGTCGAGGAAGATCACGCCGACCACTGCCGACGCAGATTCCTGCAGCACTGGGATCGCCAGAAGCGACCGCACGTCGGCCGACATCGGCCGCGCCGCAGACTCCAACTCCAGGTGATCCATGTTGGCTCTCACCTCGTCCGACCTGCTTCCTGTGCGGGACTTCACTGTCCGCCGCGTTAGGAATGCCTGTCCGATCAATCCGTTCCTGGTCGGGAAGGTACGACCTGCGGTGGACTCCTGATCCTCGAGATTTAGACCCCGATAATCGCAGCACTGCTGAAGCACTGTCTCATTCCCAATCGCGACCGCTCGATGCAACGTCACGCGGAGACGTCGGGACGCATCATGCGTCTGAGCAAGGTGATCTGCGATAGCACCGCACACTCCTGCCGCGAGCACCCTCGTCACTGCCGGGAGATGCTCGCGGTTCCAATGCGCCTTCTCATCGGGCAGCGGCACCCCGAGCGGCCGGTCGAAGTAGCCTCCACCCCATCGGACGGAGTCGTCCTGTCGACACCGGGTCCGAAGGTCAGGGTCGACCGGCTCGTTGTCAGGCGTCATTACCGTTTTCCGTAGGTCGCCGCCCAACACGCGCGCAAGATTCTCAAACGGCTTGGGTCCGTGCCTGAGCACAACGTGGTCGCCGCCGATCGCCTCTGCCTCCTTGATGCCTTCCAGATCACCCGCGCGCAAATCAAATCCTCCGACGACGAACAGCATCCATGCAAGTAGCTGGTTCTGGAACGAGACACGACGCCCCTCGAAGAGTTCCACCAGCCCATAATTCTCCCGAAGCTGCATAACGGCAGCGGTGTCGTGACGCAGCCGTCGCCGCAGCCGCGACTCCGCTAGCTGTGCATCGGTCTGATGAGCTTGCCAAGCCTCCTCGAACGCGGGAATCGCGCTGGCGCCAGGTTCGAGTGTGGCTTTCACTTCGCGAAGCGCCCCCACGAAGCTCGTCATCCCCTCGAACAACTCTCCGAGAATCCTGTCTTGCCTGAAGTTCATAATCCGCAAGCGGAAGAGGTCAATCCAGCCGCCGTCTCCGTATCCAGAGACCAGATAGTCAGTCCTGGTTCTGTCTAGCGCAGGTTGGGCCAGTGTTTCGTTCCTCCAATATGAGAACGCTCCATCAACCTCGGTGCCGAACCCCGTAGCCAACACAACCAGGTCGAAGGTCTCGCGGTTGCCACTCCGTGCATCTTCGCCCTTCACCCTGGCAGGTTCGCGGACATCCCTCTCCTGACCTATCCACTCGATGACGAACTTGTCCTCAACCCGATCGACCCGACTACGGCCCACATTGCAGAACAAGCGCGCGGAGAACTCCTCCTTGACGGTGGCGAGCAATTCGCGCCAGGCAGACTCGACTTGGACTACGACATCGCTAGCTCGGGCCGCCGTCCAGTTCAGGACGGGTAGCCCAGCAGATGACGCTTGGCTCCCGGGAGCTGGCCAGTCATAGATGTGGGGATGAAGCCAACGAGAGTCCGCGCCTTGCTGCAGGGGCAGAATGGAGTCCCTTTGCTCGAGGATGGTGACGTCCGCCGGAATATCCTTGCCCGCGAGGCCGGCTACAAACGACAACCCTGCAAATCCTGCGCCGATGACGGCAATCCGAGGCCGCTTCTCCGGCGCCAGCAAGTCCGCGTGCTCGAGCGCCCACACAAGATTGAGCGCCCGGACCTGTTGGCTCAGCACGGTCACAGCGCTGTCAAACAGCCCGACGCCGTACATCTCCAGGGTTGGCACAAGTCGGTAACAGTCAAGCAATGCGCCGTCATCAGTCATTGCACTGTCTCCTGTTGCGCTGCCCACAAGTGAACGGTAGCCGCCCATGCGTCTCGCATTCGGGCATGACAAGGGGAAGAGTAGTCGAGTCGGCCACAGCCGAGTTCGACATCCGGGAGCCGCCGTCCCCCCAATACCGCAGCATCGGCTGTTCACTCCCACCGTCCGCGACGCCGTCTTCGCGCGCAGCGGAGACTCTACTACGGTACCGCTCACCGTGGTCCGCGACGGCAACCGCACCCTGCACGCCGTCGGCACCGGCGTGCGCTACCGAGGAGCGGATGCCGACAACCTGCTCGAAACTTTCGACGCGCCCCTCATGGCACCCGGCGAAGGCAGGCTCCTGACGTTCGACAACCGCCAGCCCGACCTGTCCCTCGGGTGGGATGTGAACCACCACAACGATGTGTGGGGCACGAACTTCCCCACGTGGTTCGGTGACGATGAGAGGTTTGGGTTCCGCTTCACGGGACGCGCGATGAGTCGGTGACGGATACTGGGGCCCTGCACCGGGCAGCCGTGCCGTCAATGGTTTCGCCTCATTCGCCACCCGTGTGACACTCACCCCATGCGCACCATCGTCATCACCGGAGCCAGCGACGGGATCGGGGCCGCGGCATCCCGTCAGCTCGTCGCTCGGGGTCACCGTGTCGTCCTCGTCGGGCGTTCGCCGAAGAAGACGCGGGCGGTCGCGGCTGAGCTCGGCACGCCGTACCACCTGGCGGACTTCTCCGACCTGGCGCAGGTGCGCCGGCTGGCAGGGGAGCTGCTGGATGCGTACTCGCGGATCGACGTGCTCGCGAACAACGCGGGCGGGGTGTTCGGTAAGCGGCAGCTGACGGGCGACGGGTTCGAGCAGACCTTCCAGGTGAACCACCTCGGGCCGTTCCTGCTCACGAACCTGCTGCGCGAGCGGCTGGTCGAGAGCGAGGCATCCGTCATCCAGACCGCGAGCGCGGCGGCGCGGCTGTTCTCGCGCTTCGACGTCACCGACCTCAACGCCGCGCGCCGCTACTCGGGCTGGCGGGCGTACGGCAACGCGAAGCTCGCGAACATCTTGTTCACGCGCGAGCTGCAGCGGCGGTGGGGGAGTGACGGCGTCTCGGCGGTCGCGTTCCACCCCGGCGTGGTCGCGACGAACTTCGCCGGCAACACGGGCGGCGCGCTGCGGTGGATGTACCACAGCCCCCTCGCGCGCCGTGTGCTGACGACGACGGAGGAGGGTGGCAAGCGCCTCGTGTTCCTCGCCGACGGCACCCCGCGCGAGGACTGGCTGCCCGGTGCCTACTACGAGAACGATCGCGTGACGAAGACGCACCGGCTCGCGACCGATCCGCGCCTCGCGCAGGAACTGTGGGAGCGCAGCGCGGAGATGGTGCAGCTCGGCTGAGGTGGCGTGCGGGCGCGAGCATCGCGCCGCGCGAGTCGTTAGCAGAGGAGGCTGGAGTAGAGACCGGTCGCTGCCGGTCCGGCGACGCCGATGATGCCGAGGGAGACCGCGGCGCCCCACAGCATGCGCACGCGTTTCGCGGTCACGACCTCACGCTGCAGGGCAGCGAATCCGGCTGAGTCGGTCGCGGCCGCCACTTCGCTGGTCCACGTCTCGCGGGCTCGTACCACGTCGTTCAGTGTCGATAGCTGACCCGCATCGACGCGCGGCTTCCGCCGCTTCAACCAACGGAGGAGGTCGCTCGCCTCGAGCACCGTCACGTCCTCCTGCTGTTCTCGGACGCTCACCTGCCTCGCGCCGACGATGACAACGACAGCCGCTACCGGAACAGGTCTCCCTGTCGCAGCGGTCAGGAGCTTCTCAGTCCGGCGCGCCTCGTACCGCGCGTTCCGAAGATGGTCCTTCGGCTGGCCATTGACGAACAGGCGGCGGCGTCCGAGCCCGACTCGAGCGCCCTCCTGGTGCTTCGTGTTGATGGTGAAGACGCCGGCGGCCCCGACGACGACATGGTCGATGTCACTACCGCGCGTACCCACCGGGACGGAGTGAACGACCGTCCAACCGTCGCCCAATGACGCGAGCCGACGCGCGACCTCCAACTCACCCAACGCACCGAGGTACCAGGAGCGGGATGCATCGGACAACGGAGAGCGGCCGAGCAGTCGAGCAAGCCACGAGCGTGGTCGGGCCTCCGCTTGTGTGCGAAGGCACTCCGCGATCACCGCAGCGCCAGCAACGGTGCCGAACGCAGTCGGCGGAACGGGGGTGCCGCGAACGGCACCCATCGAGGAAGCTTCCGAGGTCATCGAGCTGAGTCTAAAGATCAGTCCAGCCGGCTACCCGGTCCTACTCGGACGCCCACCCCGCCGCGATGCGGTTGCACTCCGCTCGCGTCTCGCCAAGATCGACGAGGTCCCGTTCGAAATCGGCAACCTGTGGGTCGAGGTGGTCGTCCGCTGTCCGATGCCTGGACAAGAGGTCGAGATTGGCTCGCGCCGTGTGGTTCGTGCCCTCGAGCGCCGCCCGCAGAGCCTCCACCGCGACGCGGAGATCCGCCTCGACGTGCGGATTGCCGATCTCAGACAGCAGCCGGACCTCCTCGAGAAGGGATGCCGCGACCCGGCCGACGTCCAGCGCCGACGCGACGGCATCGACCGTCGCCTCCCGGACCGCCCGCTCCCGGTCGGGACCCTGGTCCATCGCAAGAGCCGCTCCGAAGGCCGCGGACCGGACGCCGTCCTCCTCGGCGACCTCCATCGCCAGGCGCCGCTTGTCGCTGAGTCGATGCTCAGCCTGTCGAGCCTCGAGGTCGTCGGCAGTGTAGGCCGCCACCATCCCGAGCAGCCCCGCGGCGATAGCCGTCATGACGCCGCAGGCAGCGCCTCCGCCCGGCGCGCCCTTCGCCTGGGCGAGACGGTCCACCCATTCGGCGAGCGGCGTCTCTGCGGGGTCGATGTCATCGCTGGCCATGCGACGACGCTACCCGCAGCGACTCCCGGCGACGAAGCGGGCGGGATGACGGCCGGCGAGGGTACGGCCGCGGTCGCCCGCTGCAACCCTTCGAGGCGAAAAGACACCGTGCTTTACCGTGACACCATGACCCGCCCCCTGCCCTTCGACATCGCGCCGTGGAGCATCGGCCTCAGCGGCGTCGACGTCGACCGCCTGCCGCATCGCGAGTCCGTCTTCGCTCTCTCCAACGGGAACATCGGCTGGCGCGGGCTGCTCGACGAGGGGGAGCCCCACGGCGTTCCCGGCAGCTACCTCAACGGCGTCTTCGAGGAGCATCCGATGCCCTATGCCGAGGACGGCTACGGCTACCCCGAGTCGGGCCAGAGCGTCATCAACGTGCCGAACGGCCAGGTCATCCGCCTCACCGTCGACGACGAACCCCTCGACATCCGCGAAGGCACCCTCCGCGACCACGAGCAGCACCTCGACTTCCGAGCCGGCACCCTGGAACGCACGCTCACCTGGACCTCGCCCGCCGGCGGCACCGTCCGCATCCGCTCGACCCGCCTCGTCTCGCTCGCCCACCGGTCCATCGCGGCCGTCCGGTACGAGGTCGAAGCCGTCGACGGCCCGGTCGCGATCACCGTCCAGTCCGAGCTCGTCGCGAACGAACCCCTGCCCGAGCCGCACCCCGACCCGCGCGTGCAGGACATCCTCGAGACCCCGCTGCGCAGCGCGGGCAGCTTCGTCTTCGGCAGCGCCGCGACCCTCGTCCACGAGACCCGCAACAGTGGGATCGGCGTTGCCGTCAGCATGGATCACCTCGTGTCGGGCGCGACCGCCGAGGTGCGCACCGCGGCATCCGACGACCTCGCCCGCACCACCATCCGCGCACGCCTCGCAGCCGGCGAACGGGTCGAGGTCGTCAAGATCGTCGGGCACGCATGGGCTACCGGACTGTCGGCGCCCGCACTGCGCGACCGCGCCGAAGCCGCCGTCGCCGACGCGATGCGCGACGGCTGGAGCGGCCTCGCCACCGCGCAGCGCGAAGGTCTCGACGACTTCTGGGCCTGCGCCGACGTCCGCGTCGACGGGCAGCCCCGACTGCAGCAGGCGGTGCGGTTCGCGCTGTTCTCGGTGTTCCAGGCGGCCGCGCGCGCCGAGCAGCGCTCCGTCCCCGGCAAGGGGCTGACCGGCGCAGGCTACGCGGGCCACACGTTCTGGGACTTCGAGGCCTACGTCCTGCCCGTCCTCACCGCGACCGCACCGGATGCCGCGCGAGAAGCCCTCCGCTGGCGCCACGCCACCCTCGACCACGCCCGCGACCGTGCGCGCCAGCTGCACCTGCGCGGAGCGGCATTCGCGTGGCGCACCATCGACGGACGCGAGTCGTCGGGATACTGGCCCGCCAGCACCGCCGCCTTCCACATCAACGCCGACATCGCCGCCGCCGTCGTCCACTACGTCCGCGCGACCGGCGACGTCGACTTCGAACGCGACGCCGGGCTCGAGATCCTGATCGAGACCGCCCGCCTCTGGCAGTCCCTCGGCCGCACCGACGCCGACGGTCGCTTCCACATCGACGGCGTCACCGGCCCCGACGAGTACACCGCCCTCTACGACGACAACGTCTTCACCAACCTGATGGCCCGGGCGAACCTCGAAGCCGCCGCGGATGCCGCGCGTCGGCATCCGGACCTCGCCCGTGATCTCGGGGTCGACGACGGCGAGATCGGCGGGTGGGTGCGCACCGCCGCCGCGATGCATGTGCCGTACGACGAGGAACGCGGCGTGCACCCGCAGGCCGCGCGGTTCACCGAGCTGGAGCGGTGGGACTTCGAGACCGACACCCCCGGCGACGAGCTGCTGCAGGAGCGCTACCCGTACGTGCAGCTCTACCGCAAGCAGGTGCTGAAGCAGGCTGACCTCGTGCTCGCACTGTTCTTCTGCACCGACGCGTTCACGGCGGACGAGAAGGCGCGGGCGTTCCGCTACTACGAGGCGCTGACCGTGCGCGACTCCTCGCTGTCGGCGGCGATCCAGGCGGTCGTCGCCGCCGAGGTCGGGCACCTCGGGCTCGCGGCCGACTACCTCGCCGAAGCCGCGACCATCGACCTCGACGACCTGCACGGCAACGCCGAGGACGGCCTGCACATCGCGTCGCTCGGCGGCATCTGGACGGCGCTCGTCGCCGGCTTCGGCGGCATGCGCGACACGGCCGACGGACTGCGATTCGCCCCTCGGCTGCCGGAACAGTTGACGGGGCTCGCGTTCGGCATCCGCTGGCACGGCCGCACCCTGCGTCTCGAGATCGCGCCGGATGCCACGACCTATCGCATCAGCGCCGGCGCGCCGCTGACGATCCGGCACTTCGGCGAGCCGGTGGAGCTGAGGTTCGGCGCAGACGTGACGATGCCGACACCGCCGCTGCCGGACCCGGGGGAGCGCCCCACCCAGCCCAAGGGTCGCGAGCCGCGGCCGTTCGCAGAGGCGCTCGCGGAGTGACGCGCGGCGCGGTCTGATCTCGCTCGCCCGCTGTCGACCCGGCATCCGAAACCGATGTCGGAGGCCCTCACCACAATGGGAGTATGACCACCTGGCACGGCACGATCGGCACGCGGGAGCGACTCGCGCCCCTCGCCGACATCGCGCACGAGGCGGTCATGGCCGAGAAGCTGCTCACCCAGGCGCAGATCGTGCAGCTGCAGGTCCTCGCCCGCGCGGGCGAGCTCGCCGAGAAGCAGGCCGCTGATTCGCCCGCGCGTGTGCAGGCGCACGACATGGCGCTGCGTGCGATCGCCGCCGAGCTCGGCGGGCTCATGCGCCTAACCGACCGCACCGTGCAGCGCCGCATCACCCAGGCGCGCACGATCGTCGAGGACTACGCCGCCTCTCTCGAGGCCTGGCGCGCAGGCTCCATCACCCGCGCGCACGTCGACATCATCGTCGACGCCGGCGCCGACCTCCCTGCTGACGTCCGCCTGCCGTTCGAGGCTGTCGCGATCCAGCGCTGCCGTCGCGACACCCCCAACCGCGTCCGCGCCGAGATCGAGATGCTCGCGTTGCGCATGCACCCGCGCACCTTCACCGAACGGCACCAGGATGCTGCGGCCCGCCGCGCCGTCCGCCTCATCCCCGGCCGCGACGGCATGAGCGACCTCGTTGCGACTCTCCCGACCGTCATCGCCGAAGGCATCCACGACCGGCTCACCCGCCAGGCCCGCGCCATCATCGACACGCGGACCGAGCGCTCGAGCGACGTCGTCGGCACCGACGGCCGCAGCACCGACCAGGTGCGCGCCGACGTCTTCGCCGACCTCCTGCTCGCCGGAACCCCAGCCCTCGACGACACCCGCGACACCACCGCCGGCCCGCTCGGTGCAATCCGGGCCCACGTGCAGGTCGTCATCCCCGCGCTCGCCCTCTCCGGCGCCGAGGTGCCCTGCGACCTCGTCGGTCGCACCCCGATCGACGCGGCCACAGCGCGGCGCCTCGCCGGCGACACCCCCTCGTGGGAACGCCTCGTCAGCGACCCTGTCACCCACACGGTGCTCGCCGTCGACACCTACCGGGTGCCGCATCCGCTGCGCCGGCACCTGCGCGCCCGCGACCAACACTGCCGATTCCCCGGATGCCGCGTCCCCGCCATCCGCTCCGAGATCGACCACACGCACGACCACGCCCTCGGCGGGCGCACCGAGAGGTCGAACCTCGCCCATCTGTGTCAGCGACACCATTCGATGAAGCAGTTCACCGCCTGGAGAGTCCGACAACTCGGGGGTGGCGTCCTCGAATGGACCTCACCCCTCGGCAGGATCTACCGCGAAGACGCACCCACACCCGCCGTCGCGTTCGCCCCTGCCAGGCGGAAACCGCACACCCACGATCCGGCGCCGTTCTGAGAGCCGCCGTCCCGACTCACGCGAGGCCGTGCCGCGGGATCGAGCAGGACGGCGAGGCTCCGCGCGGCGTGAACCGTCCCCACACGTTCACGCCGCACGGCATCCGTCGATGTGTCGCGCGGGGCGATCCATCCCCCAGAAGTCACGCCGCGCGGCATCCATCGTCATTGTCGGGCCATGCCAGCGTAGGGATGCCGCGTAACCAATCGCGATGGGGACTCCTCCCCATTGCGCGACCAGCGCCGACCAGCTTCAGGGCAGGATGCTGTCGACGTACCCGCCGTCGACGCGCAGCGCGCCGCCGGTCGTCGCCGACGCCAGCGGCGACGCGAGGTACACGACCATGTTCGCGATCTCCTCGGGCTCGATCAGACGCCCGATCAGCGACTGCGGACGCGCGGTGCGCATGAACTCGCGCTGCGCGGCATCCCACTCCAGCGACCGGTCGACCATCTCGTACACGAAGTCCTCGACGCCCTCGGTGTGCGTCGGTCCCGCGATCACCGAGTTCACCGTCACGCCCGTCCCCGCCGCCGCCTTCGCGAAGCCGCGCGAGACCGCGAGCAGCGCGCTCTTCGACGCGCCGTAGTGGATCATCTCCTCCGGGATGACGACCGCCGAGTCGCTCGCGATGTTCAGCACGCGACCCCAGCCGCGATCCGTCATCCCGGGCAGCACCAGCCGCGTCAGTCGCGCCGCGCTCAGCACGTTCACCTCAAAGAACCGTCGCCACTCGTCATCGGTGATCTCGAGCGCCGGCGTCGAACCGAAGACGCCGAGGTTGTTGACGAGGATGTCGACACCACCGGCGGCATCCACCAGCGCCTGCGCACCCTCGGCGGTCGTCACGTCAGCGGCGACGCCCCGCACCGGAAGCCCGCTCAGCGACGCGACCGCCTGCGACACCCGCTCCTCGCTGCGCCCGTTGATCACGACGTCCGCGCCCGCTTCGGCGAGACGCCGCGCGATCGCGAGCCCAATGCCCTGCGTCGAGCCGGTCACCACCGCGGTCCTGCCGCTCAGGTCCAGCATCAGTCCGTCAGTCATGCGTCGTCCTCTCTCGTACCTCCTTCGATGCTCGCAGACCCACGCGGCCCCGGCGCCGCAATGCGATGGCACGCTGGAAGGGTGACGTCCGCACCGCCCTACCTGACCCGCATCCGCGGACGCGTGCTCACCGCCCTCGCGGGCGACCCGACCGGAATGGCGCCCTACGTCCGCGCCCTCGCCGACGGCGACGACGCCGGACACTTCGCCGAGAACGGCCCCGCCTGGACGGTCCACGCCGGCATGGGAACCCTCGTCGCCGGCATCCGTGCCCTGCTCCTGCAGGCCCTCCACCCGGGCGCCCTCGCCGGCGTCCACGACTGGTCGCGCTACCGCGACGACCCGATCGGCCGGCTCACCGGCACCGTCCGCTGGGTCATCACCCTCACCTACGGCTCGACGGAACAAGCGGATGCCGAGACGGCCCGCGTCGGCCGCTTCCACCGCCGCGTGCAGGGCGAGTACGTCGCCGGCGACGGCTCCGCCCGCACCTACACCGCCGAGCAGACCGACCTCGTGCGCTGGGTGCACCTCGCCTTCACCGACGCCTTCCTGCGCAGCCACCAGGCGTATGGCGGGCCGATCCCGGGCGGACCCGACGCCTACGTCGCCGACTGGGCGACTGCCGGCCGGCTCATGCGCGTCACCGACCCGCCTCTCACCGACGCGGCGCTGAGCGCCGAGATCGACGGCTTCCTCGACCGCGGCGAGCTCCGCCGCGACGAGCGCGTCGACGACGTCGTCCGGTTTCTGAAGAAGCCGCCGTTCACCGGGATGATGGGCGTCGCCTACCGCGTCCTGTTCGCCGCGGCGGTCGCGACCTTCCCGCCGCGCATCCGACGGATGCTGGGCCTGCGCCGCTCCTGGCTTCCGGTGAAGACGGCGACGCGGATCGTCCTGCGCGTCACCGAGCGCGCGCTGGGGTCAGGCCCTCGCGCGCAGGACATGGCGCGACTGCGGCTGCGTCGGCTGGGGCTCTGACACCGCAGGTCCTGGATGACGCGCGCCCCGTCCGATAGCGTGCCGTCCATCGACGAAGGGGATGCCGCAATGCCGCAGTACGCCGTCCTGATCTACACCGACGACTCCGCGCACGCGCTCGACGCGACCGACGAGCAGCTCACCGAACCCAACGGCCACGGCGACGAGCTCGCCGCGTCCGGAGCGATGCGAGCCGCCTTCGCCTTCACCCCGCGCGCGCTCGCCCGATCCGTCCGCGTCGGCGGAGTGAGCGGCGGGCCGTTCGTCGACGCACCCCAGGTCGTCGCAGGCGTCTACGTCATCGAGGCGCCCGACGAGGACGCCGCCCTCGCGATCGCGTCGACGAACCCCGCCATCCGCGGCGACTCCGGCGTCGAGGTCAGGCTCATCCACAGCGGCACCTGACGCCGACGCGGCGCGACCCTCCCCAGGGTCGCGCCGCGTGGCATCCGTCAGCTCTGGATGAACGCCAGGATGTCGGGGTTCAGCACATCGGCGTGCGTCGTCAGCATGCCGTGCGGGTACCCCTCGTAGATCTTCAGCGTGGAGTTCTGCAGCATCTCGGCCTGCTGCAGCGCCGCCGCCTTGTACGGCACCACCTGGTCGTCGTCGCCTTGGATGACGAACACCGGCACCGTGATCGCCGCCAGGTCCTCGCGCTGATCCGTCTCGCTGAACGCCTTGATGCCCTCGTAGTGGGCCAGCGCGCTGCCCGTCATGCCCTGACGCCACCAGTTGTCGATCACCGGCTGCGACGGCGTGACACCCTCGCGGTTGAACCCGTAGAACGGGCCGGATGCCACGGCCTCGAAGAACTCCGCACGGTTCGCCGCGAGCGCCTCACGGAACCCGTCGAACACCGAGATCGGCGTGCCCTCGGTGTTCCAGTCCGTCTGCAGCATGAGCGGCGGCACGGCGGCGACCAGCACCGCCTTCGCGACGCGCCCCTGCGGCTCGCCGTACTTCGCGACGTACCGGGCGACCTGGCCGCCGCCGGTCGAGTGACCGATGTGCACCGCGTTGCGCAGGTCGAGGTGCTCGACGACCGCGCTCACGTCGCTCGCATAGTGGTCCATGTCGTGACCCGTCGCGATCTGCGACGACCGGCCGTGACCGCGGCGGTCGCTCGCGACGACGCGGAACCCCTTGCCGAGGAAGTACAGCATCTGTGCGTCCCAGTCGTCGGACGACAACGGCCATCCGTGGTGGAAGACGATGGGCTGGGCGTCCTTATCGCCCCAGTCCTTGAAGTAGATCTCGGCGCCGTCGTCGGTGGTGATGAAAGGCATGGGCGTGTCTCCTCTATCTGTGGGTGGGTGGTCTCAGCCGAGATCGGCGATCGCGTCGGTGATCACCGTCACGACCTCGTCGGGGTGCGAACGCATCACGAGGTGCGGGGCGTCGAGCTCGACCACCGACCGCAGACCGGCGCGGGAATACCCGAAGCGCTCGACGTCGGGGTTGATCGTGCGGTCGGCCGACGACACGACACCCCAGGCCGGCTTCGTCTTCCACGCCGCGACCGGCGCGGGCTCGCCGAACGCGAGCGCCGCGAGCGGGCGCTGCGACACCGCGAGCACCTCGGCGACCTCGCGGTCGACGCCCGCGGCGAAGATCTCGGGGAACGCGTCGACGTTCACCGAGACGTCCGTGCCGGGCTCGCCGCCCTCGACGGGGAAGGGCGTGTAGATGAGGTTGGCTGCAAGGTCCGAATCGGGGAAGCCACCCTGCAGCTGGCCGAGGCTCTCACCCTCGTCGAGCGCGTAGCCCGAAAGGTAGACGAGGCCGACGACGTTCTCCGCGACACCGGCGACGGTGATGACGGCGCCGCCGTAGCTGTGCCCGACGAGCAGGACCGGGCCGTCGATCTCCTCGACGACCGAGCGAATGTAAGCCGCGTCGCCGAGCAGGCTGCGGTTCGGGACGGCGGGCACGCGGACGGTGAAGCCGCGGTCGAGCAAGAGGCGTGTGACGGGGGCGAAGCTCGCGGAGTCCGCGAACGCCCCGTGCACGAGGACGACGGTGGGAGAGGTCATGACGATGCATCCTTCCTGGGCTGGGGGTGGATGCCGCTCACGCTAGAACCGGGCGATGCGAGCTGTCGTGGCCCTCCGAGTACACGTCAGAGCGCCGACCCCCGGTGCTTCGCGAGCCGGCTCCCCGACGTCGGCGTCGACACGCCCGGTGCCGGAAGGGTGATCGTGCCGTCGACGAGCTTCTGCCGCAGCTCGACGAGCGCGCGCTCGCCGAGGCTCCCCGGGATGCCGTAGCAGATCACGGTGTAGAGACCGGGGTGCGCCTCGAGGATCTGCCACTTCATGTCGACCCACCCGTGGTCGGGGAAGTAGTTCGGCGCCGTACCCGAGGTGAGGGGGAGCGCCTCGTGCTGCTCCCACATCGCCGCGAAGTCGGCATCCTCCAGGAGCAGTCCGATGATCTCCTGCCACCGCCGGTCGGAGGGGTTGCCGTAGTACCGCACCCGCGACACCGTCGTGCGGGCGCCGTCCTGCCAGGACGCGAGCTCGCGCAGCTCCGGCGGCGCCTCGAACTGCATGAGGGCCAGGTTGTTGCCGACCTCGACGTAGCCCGGCGCGACCGCGCGGATGAGGTCGTTGACGACCACGATGTCCTGATTGCGGTCGATGATGTACGCCGCCGTGTGCTCCCAGTGCGTGATCATCTCGACGAGGTCCGGCGGCGGTTCCTCTCCCTGGTGCACCTCGTATGGCGCCTCCGAGTCCGGGAGGGCGAGCCGCAGCAGGTAGGCCGTGCCGGCACGGTCGAGGTGCAGCGCGCGGGCCAGCGAGTTGCACACCTGCAGCGACATCTGGTGTCCGCTGCCCTGCTCGAGCCGCCGGTAGTACTCGACGCTGATCCCGGCGAGCCGCGCGACCTCCTCGCGTCGCAGGCCACGCACACGGCGATGGGGCTCCGAGGGGATGCCGACGGCATCCGGCGTCAATGCGGCACGTCGCGCGCGGAGGAAGCTCGCGAGCGCGCTCTTCTCCGACGCGGGTCGATCAGTCGTCACACCCACATCCTGCATCAGACGTGTTTCGGGGAGGGGCGCGTCAGCGGTGCCGTGCGACACCTTTCAGAATGCGGTCGACGGCGTTCTTCGCGCCGTGCACGGCAACGCCGACGAGGTCGAGATCGACGCCGGCGACCGCCGCGACGACCTCCCGATTCGCGGCGTCGTGTCCGGTCGCGAACATGCCCCGGTCGTAGACCGCGACCCGCATGCCCCGATCCACCGCCCGGACACGCACGGCCGCAAGGGTCTCGCCGTCGCCCTCGTACACCATGACCGGTTGCGCCAGCAGAGGCAGGTATCGGGTGCCGTCGGCATCCTCGTACTCCTCGCCCTTCATCTCGTCTGCCGTGACGCCGCTCGCGAGGAACGCGGCGACATTGAGCGCCTGCCAGGGTGCGAGGTCGCTACGGAGTACGAGGGCGATACGGGTGGGGAAGCGAATCGGGTCGTCCATGGCTCCATCGTTCAATCCGCCGACCGTCCCGTCTTGTACGTTTCTCACATGGCTCCCGGCACCGCGCAGCGCGTCTGGAAGCCTGCCGTCCCCGGCGTCAACGAAGTCCTCCACGCGCGCATGACCACCCACGTCTACCCGGCGCACGTCCACGGCGACTGGGCGCTGATGGTCATCGACCGCGGCGCCGTCTCGTACGACCTCGGCGGCCGTCACCGCATCGCGGACGGGACATCGGCGACCCTCCTGCCACCGGGCATCGCCCACGACGGACGTGCCGCGCCCGGCAGCGGCGGCTTCGTGAAACGCGTCGCCTACCTCGATCACACCTGGCTCCACGACGCACGGGCGGGCGGTGTCGTCGACCGACCCGCGCGTCCCGCATTGCGCCGGCTCGCGCTCGCCGCACACGACGCCCTGGCTCAGCCGGGGGAGGAGCTCGCCGCCGAAGGAGCAATCCTCGCGCTCGCCGGGGTCATGGCGGGGGAGCGAGTCGGCGTGCGCGACGCCGGCGTCGCCTCATCCCTGCGCGACCTGCTCGAGGCGCACCTGACCGAACCGCTCACACTCGCTGCCGCGGGACGCGAACTCGGCGCCCACCCGAACCACCTGTCGCGCGCATTCGCGGCGGAGTTCGGCATCCCACCGCACCGCTACCTGACGTCGCGACGAGTGGATGCCGCCCGCCGATACCTCGTCGCGGGCGCGCCGATCGCTTCGGCCGCCGTCGCCGCCGGCTTCCACGACCAGGCACACCTCACGCGGCACTTCCGACGCGTGCTCGGTCAGACGCCCGGTGCGTTCGTCCGGTCGCGGCTGGGCTGAGCGGTCTGGTCAGACCAGCTTCTCGAACACCATCGTCGCCTGGATGCGGTCGCCGCCGCCGAAGCCCGTGCTTGTCGACGATGACGTCGAGATCGTGTGCAGACGATAGCCGAGCGCTGCCTGGTTGTTGATCGCGGCCTCGAGCTCGATGAGGTTGTTCGAGCCGCTGCCCCACATCTTCTCCTTGAGCACGACCTGCAGCACCACGTAGCTCATGCCCGGCGGTGCCTGACGCGGCTGCGCGCCGGCAGCGGCGTCGGTCTGCGCCTGCGCGATGAAGCCACCCAGGCCACCCTGCGGGGGAGCGGCCGGCTGCGTCTGCTCGGTCCAGGCCTTCCCGTCCCACCAGCGCATCGTGCCGGAACCGTCGTCGTACCACCCTGCTGCCGTGTCGCTCATGTCGTCACCGTAGTGGTGCGCAGAGCCCGCGGTGAAGAGTCAGGCGGAGCCAGGCGCGCCGATGAGCCACGCCATGAGGGCGATCGTCGTGATCAGCCCGGTGACAGCCGCGACCGCGCCGAGCGATCCGCCGGTCAGCGCGAGCGGCTTCGACTGGCCGCGCGTGAGGGCGAACACCCCGAGCGCGAACGCGGAGAGCCCGAGCAGCAGGCCGACCCACGGGACGAGCCCGGTGAGGAATGCGAGGATGCCCACGATCAGCGTCGTGATCGCGAGACCGTTCGTCGGCGTCGCCTGCGGCTGCGTCATCGTGTCTCCTTCTCGTCCAGCTCGACGGTGGTCAGCAGCTCGAGCTGTCGGCGCAGCGTCCCGACGATGTCGATCGCGTCGGGGTCGTGCATCCACTGCACCTGCAGGCCGTCCCACAAGGCCAGCGTAGACACCGCCGCGAACTCGGCGTCGACGCCCGGGCGCAGCAGTCCGGCATCCGCCATCTCGCGGAACGCCGCCGCGAACTCCGCACGCACGCGCGCGTATCGCAGGAAGAAGTACTCGTTGCTCGGATGCTCGGGCGTCGTCGACTCGGCGGCCAGCAGCGTGTAGAGCTCGACGATGCCCGGGATCCTCTCGTTCGCGCGCGCGAGCCGGAGGAACGCGGCGGGGATGTCGGCGGGACCCGCCGCGGCATCGGGAGCGGCGTCGCCGAGGCTCCGGGTGTCGCGGTCCTCGAGAACCCGCTGCAGCAGCACGCTCTTGTTCGCGAAGTGATGCAGGATCGTCGACGCGTCGATCCCGACCCGGTCCGCGATCTCCTTCAGCGAACCCGCGCGGTAGCCGCGGGTCGCGAACACCTCGCCGGCCGCGTCGAGGATCTCGCGCTGCCGCGCGGCGGTCTTCGCATACGGGCCGCGCTTGCTGGACGTCATGGGCACAGCCTACCGATCAAAACCCAACGCCCATGGGAATTTGCGATACCGTGAGCGCACACGACTCACGGGAGAGCACATGGCGACGTCGGCATCCGTCCGCTGGATCACCACCACCCAACACGAGCCCTGGCGGGAGCTTGCAGCGCCTTCCGTGGGAGACGTGCGCGGAATGCCCTCCGTGTTCCTGCAGACCGACGACCCGCAGCAGACGATGGAGGGCTTCGGCGCCTCGTTCAACGAGCTCGGCTGGACCTCCCTCGCCCATCTCACCGACGAGGACCGGGATGCCGTGATGCGTGAGCTGTTCGCGCCCGGCACCGGCCTCAATCTCACGCGCTGTCGGATGCCCGTCGGCGCGAACGACTTCTCCACCGACTGGTACAGCTACGACGAGACGCCGGGCGACCTCGCCCTCGAGCACTTCTCGATCGAGCACGACCACGCCACGCTCGTTCCGTTCATCCAGGCGGCGCAGGCGCATCAGCCGGACCTCGCGCTCTGGGCGTCGCCGTGGAGCCCGCCGACCTGGATGAAGGCGAACGGCCACTACGCCGGTGCGAAGGGCAGCCCGATCGCCGCGGGAGTGGACAACGGCATCCGCGACGATCAGCTCGGCGCCGAGGGCACCGACATGATGCGCCTCGACGACGAGCACCTGGCCGCCTACGCCGCCTACTTCGGGCGGTTCGTCGACGCGTACGCCGAGCTCGGCATCCCGATCACGATGGTCATGCCGCAGAACGAGTTCAACTCCGCGCAGATCTTCCCGAGCTGCACGTGGACCCCCGAGGGCCTCGCCGCGTTCGTCCGTCACCTCGGACCCGAGATGGCCCGCCGCGGCGTCGACGTCTTCCTCGGCACCCTCGAGCGCGCCGACGACGGACTCGTCGAGCGGGTGCTCGCCGACGCGGATGCCGCCCGCTGGATCACCGGCGTCGGCGCCCAATGGGCGGGCAAGGGGGCGGTCCCGTACCTGCACCGCCACCACCCGGAGCTCACGATCTACCAGACCGAGCAGGAGTGCGGCGACGGCCGCAACGACTGGCGCCTGGCGCGGCATGCGTGGTTCCTCATGAAGCACTTCCTCCTCCACGGCGCGACGGCGTACATGTACTGGAACATGTCGCTCCTGCAGGGCGGTGTGAGCCGGTGGGGGTGGGCGCAGAACTCGCTCGTCGTCGTCGATCCCGAGACGCGCTCGTACGAGTTCACGCACGAGCACCACGTGCTCAAGCACGTGTCGCATTTCGTCGCGCCCGGTGCGCGCCGCATCCCGACCCTCAGCTACACGGGCCACGAGAACCAGCTGGTGTTCCGGAACCCCGACGGCAGCCTCGTCATCGTCGTGCAGAACGACCTCGCCGAGGAGATGCCGATGTCTTTCCTGATCGACGGTCGGGCGCTCGAGGTGACCCTGCCCGCCGACTCCCTCAACACCCTCGTCGTCGACGCCTGATCTCGGGCGAGACGGACCGATGCCAGGATGGTCCGGTGGCCGAAGCCGTGAACGTCCTGCAGAACCATCCCGGTGACGTCGAGTACCCCGTCCAGTCCCGTCGCCGTTACGCGCGCATGCTCGAAGCGCGGCGCAAGGCCGACCCGGCCGAGATGCGCCGTCGCGCGCTCCCCGTGACGCTCATCGCCGCGCCGTTCGGCATCGCGGCGTTCGTCCTGTCGCTCGTCTGGGACGTCAGCGACATCGGGCTCAACTTCTTCGCTTTGTTCATCGGCGTGTGCCTCGGCCTCCTGAT
Source organism: Microbacterium sp. NPDC080005 (assembly GCF_040702445.1). Classification (NCBI taxonomy): domain Bacteria; kingdom Bacillati; phylum Actinomycetota; class Actinomycetes; order Micrococcales; family Microbacteriaceae; genus Microbacterium; species Microbacterium sp. NPDC080005. The sequence goes on from NZ_JBFBLD010000001.1 coordinate 424,800, forward strand.
CGCGTCGATCGTCCTCGCCGTGAGGGATGCCGACGCTCCCCGCCGTGCGCAGCTCGCCTACGTCGCGGCATCCGGTCGCCCCTCGCTCACCGAACGCCAGCAGCAGATCCTCGCTCTCGACGTCGCGAGCGACTTCGCCGTCCGCGGCTGGAACGCCTCCCTCGCCTTCACGCCGACCTTCGCCGAGCTTCCGCAGGATCTGCGTGCCAGGCACCGCGACGGCGAGGACGGCACCCCGTGGTTCGCGCTGCCGATGACCCCGCTCAAGCAGCTGCGCGGCGCCCTCGACGAGCAGTTCAAGATCGTGACGAAGGCCGACGCCGAACTCCTCGTCGCCGACACCCTGGTCATGGGTTTCAACTCGCAGCGGTTCGTCGAGGTCGCCCACGGCGACAACGCCGAGCACATGATGTCGCGCGTCGCCGCGCTCACCGACCTGCCCGTCTTCGACATCCAGGACCTGCTGCGCGGTACCGAAGAGCGCCCGGCCCGGCTGCTGCTCGCCGCCGACATCGAGCGGGGGATCGGCGGCATCCGATACGCCTACGTGGCCGGCTACCTCACCGCCGACGAGACGTGGGCGCTCCTCGAGCCGCTCGCGGAGAAGGCGTTCAGCACCTATCGCAGCTGGGACGAGTACTGGCGCGAGGTGAGCATCGCGACGGCGTTCCGCACCGATTCGCTGCAGGCCGTGCAGAGTCAGCGCGACGCGCTCGCCGAGCTGCGCACGTCGCGGTGGCCGGCGGCATCCGTCGCCTGGCCGGCCCCGTAAGCGAGGTCTTCGCGCTCAGCGCTCGACCGGGCGACCCTCTGCGATCCACGAGCCCGTGCCGCCCTCGACGTTCGTCGTCTCGAGACCGTGGTGCTCGAGGAAGGCCGCCGCCCGCGCGCTGCGCCCGCCCGCCTGGCAGATGAGGTGCAGGTCGTCGAGCTCGCGCAGTTCGTCGACGTGGTCGGGCACCGTGGCGAGCGGGATGTTGCGCGCCCCCGGCACGTGACCCGCCGCGAACTCGTCGGGTTCGCGCACGTCGATGATGTTCGCGGGGGAGGCCTCGGCCAGCTGCGCCGTCGTGATGGAGTGCATACCTCGATGCTCGCAGATCAGAGCGGATGCCGGGCCGATAGTCTTCGCTCATGATCCCGATCGAGAACCTCCTCGCCTTCGGCCTGGCGTCGATCGTGATCATCGTCATCCCGGGGCCCGGCGTCCTGTTCGTCGTCGGGCGATCGATCGCACTCGGCCGCCGCGCCGGCATCCTCAGCGTGCTCGGCAACTCCCTCGGGAACATCCCCGCGATCCTCCTCGTCGCCTTCGGCGTCGGGGCGATCGTCGCCTCGTCTGTCGTCGCCTTCACCGCGATCAAGATCGTCGGCGCGATCTACCTCGTCTACCTCGGCGTGCAGGCGATCCGCCATCGGCGTCACCGCGTAGAGCAGGGGCGGCCGACCGCGGCATCCACCGTCACACTGCTGCGCCAGGGGTTCGTCGTCGGCCTGACGAACCCGAAGACGATCGCGTTCTTCGTCGCCGTCCTGCCGCAGTTCGTCGCGCGCGACGCAGGCCCGGTCTGGCTGCAGCTGCTGCTCCTGGGCCTGATCTTCCAGGTGCTCGCCGTCGTCTGCGACAGCGCCTGGGCGATCGCGGCCGGCACGGCGCGGACGTGGTTCGGTCGCTCGCCGCGGCGGCTCTCGGCGCTGTCGGGCACCGGCGGCATCCTCATGATCGGTCTCGGCGGCGCGCTCGCGTTCACGGGCGCGAAGAGCTGACGCGGGAATGTTCCGGCGCCCCGATGCGCTGAACCCCGCATGACGAACACCACGAAGCCTGCACAGTCGTCCGGCACGTTCCGCATCGGCGGAGACCTCGAGGTCAACCGCCTCGGCTACGGCACGATGCAGCTCACCGGCCCCGGCATCTGGGGGCCGCCGAAGGACCACGATGAGGCGATACGCGTCCTCCGCCGCAGCGTCGAGCTCGGCGTCAACTTCTTCGACACCGCCGAGTCCTACGGCCCGTACGTCGCGGAGGAGCTCCTCAAGGAGGCGCTGCACCCGTACGCCGACGACGTCGTCATCGCGACGAAGTCCGGCCTCACCCGCACCGGCCCGAACGTGTGGCCGCCGCTCGGCCGCCCCGAGTTCCTGCGCCAGGGTGCCGAGATGAGCCTGCGCCGCCTCGGCCTCGAGCGCATCGACCTGTTCCAGCTGCACCGCATCGACCCGAAGGTCCCGCTCGAGGACCAGGTGGGCGAGCTGAAGGCGCTGCAGGACGAGGGCAAGATCCGCTACATCGGCCTGTCCGAGGTCTCGATCGACGAGGTGAAGGAAGCGCAGAAGATCGCTGAGATCGTCACGGTCCAGAACCTCTACAACCTGCAGCACCGCGACGCCGAGGCGCTCCTCGACTGGTCGGAGGAACAGGGCATCGGCTTCATCCCCTGGTTCCCGCTCGCGACCGGCGGACTCACCGGTCCCGACTCGCCGCTCACCGACATCGCCGAGCGCAAGAACGCGACGCCCGCGCAGGTCGCGCTGGCCTGGCTGTTGAAGCGCTCGCCGGTCATGCTGCCGATCCCCGGCACGTCGAGCGTCGCGCACCTCGAGGACAACCTGCAGGGTGCCGTCATCGAGCTCAGTGACGAGGAGTTCACGGAGCTGTCCAAGCTCGGCAGCTGACCCCCTCGCGTCACCCGCCCGCCTCTGCAAGGGTGGGCGGGTGACGCATACCAGTGGCCAGCCCATCGTCCGGATGTGGACGGGCGTCGTCCGTGCCGAGGACGAGGACCGATACGTCCAGTACGTCGAACGCACCGGCATGGACGCGTACCGCGCGACACCGGGGAACCTCGGCGCGTGGCTGTTGACGCGGGATCTCGGCGACGGCCGGACCGAGATCACCACCCTCTCGCGCTGGGAGAACCTCGCCGTCATCGCGGCGTTCGCCGGTGACGACATCGAGAAGGCCGTGTTCTATCCCGAGGACGATGAGTTCCTCCTCGAGCGCGACGAGCGGGTGCGGCACTACCGGCAGACGTGACCCTGGGCGGGCGGCATCCGTCTCAGTGGGGCAGGGTAGAGGCGTGGCCGTCGTCTCCGAGCTCTATCGCTATCCCGTCAAGGGGTTCACGCCCGAACCCCGCGCCGAACTCCACGTGCAGGCCGACGGCCGCATCGCCGGTGACCGTGTGCTCGCCTTCCGCTTCGCAGATGCGACCGAGCCCGAGGATGCCGGTGGCCTCGAGTCGTGGCCGAAGAGCAGAGGGCTGTCGCTCATGGACTTCCCCTCGATCGCCCGCGTGCGCGCGGACTTCGATGCGGAGACCGGCCGGCTGCGTCTGAGTGAGGACGGGCGGCTCCTGGCGGAGGCGGGGCTCGACGAGACGGGGCGACACGAACTCTCGGCGGCTGTCACGGGATACGTCGAACGGTCCCCGGACGGGCGGCTGCTGCAGCGCCCGGGCGTACTGCCCCTGCACCTCGTGGGCGACGGCCGCACCGCGCGGTTCCAGGATCGCGCTCGCGGTTACGTGTCGGTGCACGGCGCGGCCACCGTTGCGGACGTGGATGCGGCGACGCCCGCGCCCGTCGACAGTCGCCGCTTCCGTTCGAACATCGTCGTCTCGGGGATCGCGCCCTGGGCCGAGCTTGAATGGTCCGGTCGCGTCCGCATCGGCGAGGTCCGGTTCGACGTGCAGCGTCCCATCGGGCGGTGCGCCGCGATCACCGCGAACCCCGACGACGGACGGCGGGATGCCCGTCTGCTGCGGATCCTGACGACCGAGTTCGGCCAGGACGAGGCGACTCTGGGGGTCCTCCTGCTACCCGCGGGCGGCGGCGGGGTCGTGCGTGTCGGCGACGAGGTCGTCGTCGAGGCGGGCTGACCGCTCGAACGAGACCGTGGCGGCCAGTGTGGCCACGGCGGCTGCACGGTCGTTCTCCCGCGCAGCGAGGTCGAGCGTCCGGGTCTCGACCGCGGCCTGTTGCGCGCGCAGATCCGTGCTGATGTCCGCGAGTCGATCGGCGAGGAAGGCCGCGAGGCCGTCGTGGAGCTCTTCGAGTGTCGTGTCGTGGATCTCGAGGCGACGGTCGGCCACCGTCAAGGTGACCGATCCGTAGCCGGCGTCCGCGAGCAGCCGCGCGGTGTCGTCGCCCACGATCTCGTCGATCTCGGCCTTGTCCGGCCGCCGGTCGAACACCGCATGGACGGTGTACCGCTCGGGTGCGGCCGCTGTCAGCAGTCCGGCGGGAAGAGACCCGACGAGGACCGAGCTGAGGCCGAGGACGTCGGCGGTGCCGCGTCCCGATTGCGTGTGTGTGCTCATCTTCGGACGATACGCCCCTCAGATGTGCGCCTCACAGGTTGGACCGGCCGGTGCGCGATAACGGGACCGTGACGGTCAGCAGCACCCGCCCGCGTCGCCGCAGCCGCAGACGGCCGCGCCGGTGTGACAGGCGCCGTGCGCCGGCGTCGGGGCCGGTACGTCGAGCGTGGGGTTCTGGTCGAAGAACCCGTGGGGCACGAGCGAGAAGCCGGTGCTGTCCACGGGCATGATGGGCCAGTCCTCGGTGCGGGGGAAGTGGGTGAGACCGAACGTGTGCCACACCACGATGTCCTGGCCGTCGATGTCGGCGTCGCGCTCGATCCACCGGTCGATCGTGCCGTGGCCGTCGTTCTGGTTCACGAGCTCACCCGAGGGGAACCGCTCGGTGGGGGAGTACCGCGTCACCCACAGGTCATGGGTCGTGAAGGCGGCCCGCCGTGCGATGGAGGACTCCGGGTCGGCGAGCAGGCTCGGCTGGCCCTCCGACCGCAGCGTGTAGCCGACCGGTTTGCCGACGATGTTCGTGACCTCGGGGTTCACGATGTGCCACACCCGGCCACGCTTGCCGTCGGCATCCCTCACGCCCTCGCGCTCGGTCCGCAGGCGCGTCGTCGAGAGCGTGAAGCCGTTGCCGTAGGGGTTCTCGGCCGAGATCGGCACCCGCTTCGCCTCGAGCTCGTCGACCGCGTTGCGCACCCCGTCGAGGGTGACGTCGAGGCGAGCCGAGAACAGGTGCTGGTGGTACGGAGCGCCGATGCCGGGGGCGATCTGCGACGCCCACGGATAGTCGCTCCCGTCGGGCTGCACGCCCGGGTATGCCGAGGCGAAGACCACACCCGTCGCCTTGCATTCCAGCTGGATGCGCCCGTCGAGGTAGAAGTGCCAGTAGAAGCCGTAGTCGTAGTTGCCGACGGTGATGAAGAACGAGACCACGAGCCGTCGGTTCCGGCGCACGTCGGTCGAGTGGTAGTACTCGTCGGTGTGCTTCCAGAGGATCGAGGCGTCCTCCTCGTGCATGCAGATCGCGTTCCGGATCGTCTGCGGACGTCCGTCGGTCGCCGCGATCGTCGCGTCGAAGTAGCGGATCTCGCCGAGGCAGTCGCATCCGAGCGCGAGCGAGTTCGCCGACTTGCCGAGGGAGTACTCGCCCGCGTCGAAGTAGTTCTGCCAGAACCGCACCGGGCTCGGGTCGCCGTAGGGGACGACCATCTCGGCCACCGACGCGCGGTACAGGATCGATCGGTGACGGTCGCCGTCCGTGAACCCCACCTCGTGCAGGGTCAGCCCTTCCACCTGGTTGAAGCCGATGCGGAAACGCCACTTCTCCCACTCGACGACGTCCCCGTCGACCGTGAAGCTCGGACCCTCCGGTTGCGTGATGACGATCGGCTTCTGCGTCGTCCGCGCCGGCGGCAGCTCGTCGGCACGGTGGAAGTTGTACGGCTCGCGCGGAACGTCGAAGAGCCGGTCGTCGATGAGGCGGATCACCTCGCCGGTGATGAGATCGACATAGGCGACCACCCCGTCGACGGGGTGCGCCCAGGCGTTGTCGTCAGCGTCGAGCTGCAGGAAGGACAAGCATCGGACGATGCGGCGACCGTCCTCGTCGGCGAGGCCGAACCGCCCGGCCGAGAGCGCCGAGATGCGCACGAGCGACACGTCGTCGATCCCGCGCTTCGCCATCGCCGCCGTCCACCCCTCGTGCGCGCGCAGCAGCTCCTCGATCCGATCGAACTCCTCGAGCACGATCGGCGGCTGCCCCTCCGTGACGACGTCGACGACGCGCTGCGAGACGAGCACCCGGGCATCCACGTCCGTCGTCACCTCGGTGACCGTCCCCTCTCGCCGGTCGAGGAGGACGTTGCCGACGAGCCGCCCACGCGCGGACCCGCCGAGCACGGCGGACTTCTCGGGCTCGATGAGGTTGACCAGCATGAACGCCGTCGCCTCCTCATCGAAACCCGCTTCGAGGACGAGCGAACGGTTCGTCTCGATCTCGGCGCTCGAGAGTCGGGTGAGGGGATGCGTCATGGTCATGCTCCTGCAGCGGTTCAGCGTCAGCGCCCGGCGAACCAGGTCGTCTTCAGTGCGGTGTAGTTGTCGAAAGCGTGGAGGGACAGGTCGCGTCCGAAGCCGGACTGCTTCATCCCGCCGAAGGGAGTCGCGACGTCGAGGGCGTCGACGGTGTTCACCGACACCGTGCCGACCCGCAGCGCCCGGGAGACGCGCAGCGCCCGGTGGATGCTGTCGGTGAAGACGGATGCCGCGAGCCCGTACTCGCTGTCGTTCGCCAACCGGATCGCCTCGGCTTCGTCGTCGAACGGCGTGATGGCCAGGACCGGGCCGAAGACCTCCTCGCGCCACAGCGTCGCATCCGTCGGGACGTCGGCGAACACCGTCGGCTCGAGGAAGAATCCGCCGTTCTGCTCGACGGCCCCGCCGCCGGCGACCAGACGTGCCACCGGTCGGGCAGCGTCGACGTAGCCGCGGACGCGCTCGAGCTGCGCAGCGCTCACGAGCGGCCCCATGCCGGCATCCGGGTCGAGCGGATCTCCCACCGTCAGGGCACGCGCACGTGCGGCGACCCGCTCGGTCAGCTCGGCCGCGATCGAGCGTTCGACGAGGAGGCGCGAATTCGCCGAGCACACCTGGCCGCTGCAGGCGAAGATCCCCGCGACGGCGAAGTCGGCGACCGCGTCGAGGTCGGCGGCATCCGCGAAGACGATGTTCGCGCTCTTCCCGCCGCACTCCAGCCACACCGCCTTGCCGTTGGACCGGCTCGAGTACTCCAGGAACTTCTTGCCGACCGCCGTCGAGCCCGTGAACGCGATGACGTCCACGTCCTCGTGCAGGCCGAGCGCCTGACCCGCCTCGTGGCCGAACCCGGGGACGACGTTGAGCACCCCGTCCGGCAGGCCCGCCGCCGCGGCGAGTTCCGCGAGGCGCAGCGCGGACAGCGGCGTGTCCTCGGCAGGCTTCAGGACCACGCTGTTCCCGGCGGCCAGTGCCGGGGCGATCTTCCAGATCGCGGTCTCGAGGGGGTAGTTCCACGGCACGACCGCGCCCACCACTCCGACGGGTTCGCGTGTGACGACCGCGAGATCGCTTCCCGCCGTCGGCGCGACCTCGCCGTAGATCTTGTCGATCGCCTCGGCGTACCACTGCAGGATCGCGGCGCTGCCGGGGGCATCGATCGCCGAGGTGTCGGCGATGCGCTTGCCCCCGTCGAGGGTGTCGAGCAACGCCAGTTCATCGGCGGCCTCGCGGATCGCAGTCGCGACCGCCAGCAGCACGCGCTTGCGCTCGCCGGGCGCGGCCTGCGACCAGATGCCGGACTCGAACGAGGCACGTGCGGCGGCGACGGCTCGGTCGATCTCCGGTCCGCGGCCACGGGCGACCTCAGCGAGCACCTCTCCCGTGGCCGGGTTCACGGTCTCGAACGTGGCGCCGTCGGCGGCGTCGGTGAACGCGCCGTCGATCCACGCCCGAGTCCGCGGAGTGATCGTCGCAGCCAGACGCGTCCAGTCAGCGTGTGTGCGCATGAGTCTCCTGTTCGGGGTGGGTGAGCGCGTCGACGATCGTCTGCGCCATGAGTGTCGCACCGTCCAGCGCCGCGCGGTCGCCCGCCGGGGTGACGGTCGCGTCGGCGAAGGCCGCCTGATGGTTGACGGCGGGCGCCGAATCGATGCCGAGGTACGGGTGGATGGCTCGGATGCGCCGCGACACGTTTCCCATGTCGGTGGACGCGGTGTTCATGCCGCCCGGGCGCCGCTCGGCGGCATCCATGTCCCGTCCCAGCGTCGCCGCCCGCGCGGCGAACGCCTGTGCCAACGGCTCGTCGTTGCGGAACTCCGAGTAGCGCGGACTCGTCTCGCGGATCTGCAGCGCGCACCCCGTCGCGAGCGCCCCGGCTTCGAAGCAGGCGCTCACGCGGCGGAACGCCTCCTCGAGTTCCTCGAGCGACGACGCACGGACGTACCAGTTGCCGAGCGCGGAGCCGGGGATGGCATTCGGTGCGGTCCCGGCCTCGCGCACGATGCCGTGGACCCGCACGCTGGGCGGAAGCTGCTGACGCAGCAGGCCGATCGCCACCTGCGCGACGGTGAACGCGTCGGCGGCGTTGATCCCGAGCGTCGGGTAGGCCGACGCGTGCGATTCGAGGCCGGTGTAGACGACGTCGAAGTGGGCGACGGCGAGCGGCCGTGCCCACAGCGCGTCGGCGGGCCCGGGGTGGATCATCATGGCGAGGTCGACGTCGTCGAACACACCGGCATCCAGCAGATGGATCTTCCCGCCCCCGCCCTCTTCGGCGGGTGTCCCGATGACCTGGACGGTCGCGTCGAGCTCGTCGGCGAGCGGCGTGAGAGCGGCCGCCGCCCCGACCGCCGCCGCCGCGATGATGTTGTGCCCGCAGGCGTGGCCGAGACCCGCGAGCGCGTCGTACTCCGCCACGAGGGCGACCGTCTGCGAGCCGGTTCCCGCGCGAGCGACGAACGCGGTGTCGAGTCCGCCCACCCCGGTCTCGACCTGCATGCCGAAGGAGGCGAGCGTCCTCGTCAGCAATCCCACGGATCGACGCTCGTGCCACGCGATCTCAGGATCCGCGTGCAGGGCGTGGCTGACGCCGAGGATCACATCGTGGCGCGCAGCGACGGTCTCTGCGACGCGTGCCGCGAGAGCGTCATTCATCGCCGGGAACGCCGTACGACGGAGCGGATGCCGGGGCGACGGCCCGCGTCAGATAGTCGGCCTTCTGGGGCGACCACAGCTCCCACAGACGCCGGAGCTCGACGATCGGCTGGTCGTGGTCGTCGACGCGCAAGTCGGTCGTGCGCCACGACGCTCCCTCGACCACGGCGAGACCCGCTGACCGGAGCGGTCCCGCCTCGCCTCCGGCGGCCACCGCGGCCTCCAGCGCGGCGAGCAGGCGATCCTCCAGCGGACCGGATGCCGTGGCGAACCCCGCGACCATCGCGTCGAGCACGTCGGCGCCGGCGAGGAGGTTGCCGGCCGCGACGCATCCGTCGCCGACCGACGCGCCGTGGATGCCGAGGGCCTGCGCCCCCGAGTGGACCGACACCCGGCCGGCCGCGTCGACGGCGGTGACCTGCCGGTAGTCGGCGTAGGCGTCCGCGGCGAGGGCGGCCGCGATCGCGGCATCCGGCCCGGCGCCCGCGGCCAGTGCGTCGAGCGTCGCCGGTCCGAGCGCGGGATTCGTGACGTTCTGCGAGGCGACCGCACCCACGCCGGGGCGCACATGTGCGCACCGGGAGGCGACGGCGGGGCTCGAGGAGGAGATGACGATGCCGAACGCGCCATCGAGATGCGCGACGAGGGAGAGCGTCACAGCGTCACCTCCGTGTCGTCCGCGGGGTCGCTGATGACCGCGGTCGCGTCGATCTCGACGAGCCACTCCGGTCGGGCGAGAGCGTCGACGACGAGACCCGTCGACACCGGATAGACGCCCTTCAACCAACGCCCCATCGTGCGGTACACCGGCTCGCGGTACCGGATGTCGGTGAGATAGACGACGACCTTCACGACGTCCTCGAGTCGGGATCCCGCCTCGCGCAGCAGCATGTCGATGTTCGCCATCGCCTTCTCGGCCTGAGCTTCGACGTCGCCGACACCGACGCTCTCCCGAGTCTCGAGGTCCTGCCCGATCTGGCCCCGGAGGTAGACGACGCCGCCGGCGACGACCGCCTGGCACAGGTCGTTGTCGAGCGACTGCTCCGGATACGTGACCTTCGTGTTGAAGGGGCGGATGCGGGTGTGCGCGGTCATCGGACTGTCTCCTTCTCACGTGCGGAGGATGCCGACTCGGTGGTCGGGCGGTATGCGGCGTACATCCGTTGGATGCCGATGTGGTCGGCGACATGCTTCGCGTCGTGCCACACGCCCCAGATGAAGCTCGAACCGCGACGGGACTGCCACGGCAGGCCGAGGAAGTAGATCCCGGCCTCCGCCGAGACACCGCGCCGGTGGGCGGGGCGGCCTGTGGCGTCGAGAGCGCCCGCCGGGAGCCAGCTGTAGTCCGATGTGAATCCGGTCGCCCAGATCACGGTGTTCACTCCGGCGGCGGCGAGGTCGAGCTCGCGGAGCGGCGCGGTCACGCAGGCCGGTTCCGGACCGAACTCGCGCGCTTCCGGCTCCTCGGGGAGGTCCAGGCCGTGGCGCTCGACGTACGCGTCCGCCTCGTCGAGCAGGTCGAGGTAGTTCGCATCGCCGGCCGCAATGTTGCGCGCCAGGTCGTCACCGAACTCCACCACCCCGTTCCGGTATCCGTTCGCCCGGCCGACGAGCGTGACCCCCTCCGCAGCGAGCCGACGGAAGTCCACCGTGTGACCCCCATCCGCGCCGCTCACGGCGATCGTGACGTGTTCGGCGCCGCGCGGGGGTGTCGCGGCATCCCACTTGTCCAGCACGCCCAGCCACCACACGAAGTCGCGGCCGCGGTAGCTGCGCGGCGGCCGGTCGTGCGGACCGACCGCCAGGTGCACATCCCGGCCCGACCGCTGCAGCTCGGCGGCGATCTGCACGCCCGAGCTGCCGGCCCCGACGACGAGGACGCCGCCCGCAGGCAGCTGCGCGGGGTTGCGGTACTGCGACGAGTGCAGCTGGACGATGTCGTCTTCCGCGGGGATGAGCGAGGGGATGACGGGGGTCTGGAACGCTCCCGTGGCCGCCACCACGTAGTCGGCTCGGTAGACACCGTCCGTCGTGTCGACCTCGAAGCCCCGCGCACCGTCGAGTCGGTGGACGCGCCGAACCTCGACGCCGCACCGCACCGGCGCGCCGAACCGCTCGGCGTAGTCGGTCATGTACCGCGCGACCTGCTCCTTCGTCGCGAAGCCGTCGGGGTCGACATCGTCGAAGGCCATGCCGGGGAACCGGTCGTGCCAGGCCGGACCGTTCGCGACCAGCGAGTCCCAGCGCTCAGACCGCCAGCGCTCCGCGATGCGTCCGCGCTCGAGGACGAGGTGACGGATGCCGGCGCGCGACAGGTGCTCGCTCATCGCGACGCCGGCCTGACCTGCGCCGACGACGATCACCTCCACGTCGCGCGGAACGGGGGCGGTGGTCGACTGGGGGGTTAACGCCATGGTGCGGATGCTTTCGATCGGGGGTGAAGTCCTCCCCGAGTCTCGGAAAGCCATCGGCGTGCGCGCAAATACCGGATCACGCGCTTTTGCATCTAAAATGCAGATGCAGACTCCATAGCAATATCTCTGAAACACATCGGAAATGTGAGCCCATGCGACCCACCTCCCGCCCGGACATCTCGCTCGCCCAGTTGCGCTATTTCGTCGCGGCGGCCGAGCACGGCAGCATGACCTGGGCCGCGGAAGAGCTCTTCGTCGCTCAGTCGGCCATCTCGACGTCGATCGCCAACCTCGAGAAGGCTCTCGGAACCCAACTGCTCATCCGCCGCCGCGCGAAGGGCTTGCAGCTCACCGCGCAGGGGATCGACCTCCTGCAGCGCAGTCGCGGGATCCTCGCGGCGGTCGACGACGCCGTGCACGCTCTGCGTCCCGAGAACACCTCGGGTCGCGTGAGCGTCGGGTGCTTCCGCACCCTCGCGCCGTTCTACCTGCCCGACATCGTGAGTGCTCTCGAAGACAGCCATCCCGAGCTGCAGCTCGACGTCACCGAGCTGCTCGCCGACGGCGTCAACGACGCGCTGCACGACCAGTCGATCGAGGTCGCGCTGAGCTACGACCTCGGCCTCGACGGGGACATCGACCGGGAGGTCCTCGCCTCCGTCCCGCTCTACGCCGCCGTCGGCGCGGAGCACCCGCTCGCTTCGCGCGACCGAGTCCGGCTCGCCGACCTGGTCGACGAGCCGATGGTCCTGCTCGATCTCCCGGTCAGTCGCGACTACTTCTTGCAGGCATTCACCGACAACGGCCTGCGGCCCTCGGTCCGTTACCGGTTCGCCAACTTCGAGGGGGTGCGTGCGATGGTCGCCAGCGGACACGGGTTCACCCTGCTGAATCAGCAGCCGAAGCTCGGCTACACGTACTCCGGCGGCGAGCTCCATCGGCTGGCGATCGTCGAACCGACCACGCCGCTGGACATCGTCCTGGCGCGGCGGGCGTCATCGACCCGGCTCACGCGCAAGGCCGAACTTTTCGCGGCGGAGGCCCGGAGCGCCGTCGCGCGCGTGCTGGGCGCGGAGACTCAATCCGCCTCGTAGACGACCTGCCCGCCGACGACCGTCCGGAGCACGCGCGCGGCGCCCAGTCCTGTCACGTCCCTCACATCTCGATCGATCCAGACGAGGTCTGCGAGCATCCCCTCGCGGAGCGCTCCCGTCGTCTGTTCGAGTCGGTTGATCCATGCCGCCTGCGACAGGTAGGCGTCGAGCGCGGTCGACAGGGGCAACGCCTGCTCGGCGAGCAGCGGGACGGCGAGCACGTCGGTGCCGATCGCGTGCGGGTCCTCCGGGACGCCCGTCCGGGTCACCGCCGTGCGCACCGACCACAGCGGGTTCGGGTCCGTCACCGGCCAGTCGCTCCCGCCGACGATGCGGCCGCCGGCTGCCGCGATGGAGGCGAAGGGGAAGTGCCTGCGAGCGCGCTCGGGACCGAGCAGGGGGAGCTTCCGCGTCACGATCTCCTCGTCGGTCCGCGCCCACAGCGCCGTCACGTTCGCCGACACGTCCAAGGCCGCGAACCTCGGGACGTCGGCGTCGTCCACGACGTCGAGGTGAGCGATGTGATGGCGGTTCGGTGTGGCGCCCCGGTGCGCGTGGATCGCCTCGACGGCGTCGAGACAGCTCCGGACGGCGCCGTCGCCCACCGCGTGATAGTGGATCTGGAAGCCCGCGGCATCGAGAGCCACGCTCAGGGCGTCGAGGTCCCCCTGCGCGATGAAGGTCACGCCTCGATCGTCGCCAAAGCCGTCGAAGGGCTCGAGCATGGCGGCCGTCCGGTTCTCGACCATCCCGTCCACCATCACCTTCACCGTGCCACCGTCGATGCGGCCCACCGCCGCCAGTCGGTCGCGGATCGCGAGGAGGTCGTCGATCTGGCCGAGGCCGCGCGCCCTGTCCCACCAGAGGGCGGCGACCACCCGCGCCGTCAACCGCCCGTCTGCAGCCGTGCGCTCGTAGGCGGGCAGGGCGTCCGGTCCGATGTCGGATGCGCCGACCGCGGCGTCCTGCCAGGCGGTGACACCCATCGAATGCAGTCGACCCTGTGCCGCGAGGAGCGCGGCGACCAGGGTGTCCGCATCGGGTTCCGGCAGCAGGTCGACGATGAGTCCGACGGCGGCTTCGACGAGCATTCCGGTCGGATGTCCGGTCTCGTCACGGAAGATGCGCCCGCCCGCGGGATCCACGGTCGCGGCGTCGATGCCCGCGGCGCGAAGCGCCGCGCTGTTGACCCAGACGCCGTGCGCGTCGTGGCTGTAGAGGACGACGGGTCGGTCCGCAACGACCTCATCGAGATCGGATGCCGAGGGGAAGCCGCCCGGGAAGACGTCGCCGAACCACCCTCCGCCGCGCAGCACCGCGGCATCCGGATGTGCGTCGTCGAACTCGGCCACGATCCGGAGGTATCCCTCCCGTGAATGCGCCGGCGTGAGATCGACGCCGATGAGTTGCAGCCCCGCGAGAACGGGATGCACGTGCGCGTCCTGAAAGCCGGGAAGCAGCGTGCCGCCCCGAAGATCGACGACCTGATCGGCGGCGGGCGCAGGTGCGGCGGCGGGGAGGACGGCGGCGATCCGGTCGTCGTCGACGAGGAGGTGGCCGGGCTCACTCCGACCATCGCCGAGGTAGAGCAGGCCGTTGGTGTAGAGCGTCGTGGACATGCTGTCCTCTCGATCGGGGGAGGCCCTCACTGTCCGGGGTCCGCGTTTCGCATTTGTAACGCCGATATTGCCGGCTAGTTGCATCACATTTTTTGATGTACCGTCACGATCTCCGCTATTTGCAGACCTCCCGCCGCGGTGCCGATCCTGGACGAACCCGCCCGACACCTGTTCCTGGAAGGACACGCATGTTCCGCTCCACCCGCTTCCCCCATACGGCCGCCGCGGTCGGGATCGCCGCCGCATCCGCCTTCGCATTCACCGCCTGCGCCTCCACCGGCGCGACCGCCGGCTCGGCCGGCGGCACCGACACCGTCGGCATGGGCATCCAGCCCTGGCTCGGTTACGGTCCCTGGTACATCGCCGACGAGAAGGGCTACTTCGCTGACGAGTCCGTCGACGTGACCATCACCAACTTCATGAACGACGCCGACATGAGCGCCGCCTTCGCGTCGGACCGGATCCAGGTCGCCAACGTGGCGAGCCACACCGCCCTGCAGCTCAAAGAGCAGGGGCTCGACATCTCGATCGTCCTGCTGCTGGACGCGTCGCTCACCGCCGACGCCATCCTGACCGACGGCAGCATCACCGATGTCGCCGACCTCAAGGGCAAGAACGTCGCCTTCGAGGAGGGCTCGGTCAGCAACCTCCTGCTCGGGTACGCGCTGGAGGAGGCGGGGCTCAGCCTCGACGACATCACGCCGGTCCCGATGGACCCTTCCGAAGCCGCGACCGCCCTCATCGGTGGCAGCGTCCCCGTCGCCGTCACGTATGAGCCCTACATCTCGGAGGCCAGCCAGGCCGGCGATTTCGAGAAGATCTTCACCGCCGCCGAGAAGACCGGACTGATCAGCGACGTGCTGATCGTCGACAACGGCTACCTGGAGGAGAACCCCGAGGCCGTCCAGAAGGTCGTGAACGCCTGGGGCCCGGCCGTCGACTTCTACAACTCCGACACCGATGAGGCTCGCTCCATCATCGCGGAGAACGTCGGCAGCGATGTCGACGCGCTCGCCACCGCGTTCGACGGTGTCGAGTTCTACTCGCTCGCCGACAACAAGGAGCGCTTCGGCGGCGACTACGCGGAGTCGGTCCTGCCCGCCGTCGAAGAGGTCGCCACGCAGATCGGCCTGCTCGAGGGCGGTGCGGACCTCGCCGCGCTCATCGACACGGAGTTCGTCGAGAACGCCCCGTGACCCTCACCTCGACCCCGGAGGTCACTCCTATGACCATCACCCCTCCGACGGCTCCCGTCGCGCGCCGGTCGCGCGCGGCGGGCGCCGCCCGGCCCGTGGTCGGCGCGCCGCTGACGCGTCGGCAGTACCTCATCACCGCGGTCATCGGCTTCGTGGCCCTGGTCGCCGTGTGGACCGCGATC
The DNA here is from genome assembly GCF_040702445.1 of Microbacterium sp. NPDC080005. Taxonomy (NCBI): domain Bacteria; kingdom Bacillati; phylum Actinomycetota; class Actinomycetes; order Micrococcales; family Microbacteriaceae; genus Microbacterium; species Microbacterium sp. NPDC080005. Next base: position 440,316 of record NZ_JBFBLD010000001.1, read on the forward strand.
ACGGTGTCGGAACTGGTCAACCCGCTGTTCCTGCCCTCGCCGATCGCCGTCGTGCAGAAGCTCGGAGAGCAGGCGGCGAACGGCGAGCTCTGGTCCGACATCGGCGTGAGCACGTACCGGGTGATGGTGGGCTTCCTCGCCAGCACCGTCCTCGCGATCCCGCTCGGCCTTCTGTGCGGCGCGCTGGTGCGCGTCGAGGCAGCGGTCGAACCCATCGTCGACTTCATTCGCTACATGCCGGTGGTCGCCTTCGTGCCGCTCACGATCCTGTGGGTCGGGACCGATGACGCGCAGAAGTTCCTCATCATCTTCCTCGGCACGTTCTTCCAGCAGGTGCTGCTGTTCGCGGACGCCGTCCGCCGGGTCCCGGTGTCCTACCGCAACCTGGGGGCGACGCTCGGCCTCAGCCGCGGCCAGATCCTGCTGCGCATCGTGCTGCCGTCCGCTCTGCCGCGCATCTGGGATGCCCTGCGCATCAGCCTCGGGTGGGCGTGGACCTGGCTGGTGGTGGCCGAACTCGTCGCCGCCACGTCCGGAATGGGCTACCGCATCACGCAGGCGCAGCGCTTCCTCGAGACCGACCTCATCATCGGCTACGTCATCGTGCTCGGCCTGCTCGGCCTCGTGTTCGACCAGATCATGCGCGCGCTCGGCCGCCGCTTCTTCCGCTACCTGAAGGGACGCTCCTGATGTCCGCGACCGCCGTCCTCACACCCAAGGTCCGCATCGACGCCGTCGACAAGCGTTTCGGTGACGTCCACGCCCTCAGTGAGGTCTCGCTGACCCTCGGCGATCAGGAGTTCGTCTCAGTCGTGGGTGCCTCCGGCTGCGGCAAGAGCACGCTCCTGTCGATCATCGCCGGGCTCGAGTCGCCGACAGCCGGCGAGGCATCCATCCAGGGCACCCCCATCCAGGGGCCCGGGCGCGACCGCGGCGTCGTCTTCCAGTCCGCGACGCTCCTGCCCTGGCTGAGCGCCATCGACAACGTCGTCTTCGCCCTGCGCGGCGAGCCCGGCATGACGCGCCGTCAGCGCGTGGACCGTGCACGGGACGTTCTCGCTCAGGTCGGACTGTCGGGCTTCGAGGACTCCTATCCCGCACAGCTCTCGGGCGGCATGCAGCAGCGCGTCGCGCTGGCGCGCTCCCTCGCGTACGGTCCCGAGGTCCTCCTCATGGACGAGCCGTTCGGTGCCCTCGACGCGCTCACTCGTCGCACCATGCAGGAGCTGCTGACGACCGTCTGGGAACGCAACCGGATGACGGTCATGCTCATCACGCACGACATCGAGGAAGCCGTCTTCCTCTCCGACCGCGTCGTCGCGATGACCCCTCGGCCGGGCAAGGTCCGAGCCGAGTTCACGATCGACCTGCCGCGTCCGCGCGACCCCGAGATCATCGGCAGCCCCGAGTTCCACCGGTACTACAGCGACATCCTCGGCCTCATCCACCATGGCTGATGCCTTCGACTACGTCGTGGTCGGAGGCGGGACGGCGGGGTGCATCGTCGCCGCCCGGCTGAGCGAAGACCCCGACGTGTCGGTGTGCCTGATCGAAGCGGGTCCGAGCGACGAGCACGAGGAGCGCGCGGGTTCCATCCGCCGCTGGGCGGAGATGCTGGAGGGGGAGTACGACCGGGACTACCGCAGCGTTCCGCAGGAACGCGGCAACTCCGGCATCCGTCAGGCCAGACTCCGCATCCTCGGGGGATGCTCCACGGCGAACACGATGATCACCTGGCGACCCCTGCGCGGCGACCTCGACGAGTGGGCGGCGCTCGGCAACGAGGGGTGGGACTACGACACGGTCTCGCGCGCGTTCGACCGCGTCGTCGGACCGATCGGTCCGGTTGCCGTCCAGGATCGCAACCCGTACATCGCGGACGCGGTCGAGGCAGCGGCATCCGCTCTCGGGCTCACGCGGCGGGAATCGTGGAACGACACCGAGTTCACCGAGGGTGCCGGGTTCTTCGAGATCGGGTACGACCCGGCGACCAACCTGCGCTCATCCACCTCCCGCGCCTACCTGCACGGTGTCGAGCGCCCGAACCTCACGCTCATGCTCGACACCACGGTCGACGCCGTCGTTCTCGACGACGGGCGCGCCGTCGGCGTCCGGGTGGAGGACGGGGTCGTCTCGGCCAGGCGAGAGGTCATCGTCAGCTGCGGCGCGATCGATTCGCCCGCGCTCCTCATGCGCTCGGGGATCGGGCCCTCGCAGGTGCTCGCCGAGGCGGGCGTCGCCGTCGCGGTCGATCTCCCCGGTGTCGGTGAGAACCTGCAGGACCATGCGGAGGGTCTGATCGTGTGGGAGGCGACGGGGGAGCGCAGCGACGTGTGCGCAACGGGGTGGGACGCCGGCTACGTCTTCCGCGTCGATGCCGACAGCATTGTTCCGGATGTCTCGACACACATCCCGCTCGAATCGTGGACGGTCCACGCCGAGAATCACGGTGCGGTGATTCCGGAGAACAACGTGTCGTTCGCGCCGAACGTCGCGAAGCCGCGCAGTCGCGGCCGGGTGTGGATCACGTCCGCCGACGCCGACGCCGCTCCTCAGATCGACTACCGCGCGTTCACCGACCCTGAGGGGCGGGACGAACGGATGCTGGTCGCCGGCGTCCGTCGGGCACGCCAGGTCGCGCTGCAGGAACCGTTCGCCTCGCACGTGGTCCGCGAGGTGTTCCCCGGCCCGGGCGTCCAGACCGACGAGGATCTGTCAGCCGTCCTTCGCGCCACGCACCAGACGGTGTACCACGTCTCGTGCACCTGCCGGATGGGGGCCGACGACGACGCATTCGCCGTCGTGGACAGTGAGCTCAAGGTGCGGGGCGTGCAGGGTCTGCGCGTCGTGGATGCATCCGTGTTCCCGACCGTCACCGCCCTGAATCCGGTGGGGACGGTGATGGCCGTCGCGGAGCGCGCCGTCGACCTCATCCGCGCCGATGCGGGGTCCTGACGTCTTGGGACCGATCCCATAGACTCATCGTCGGCTCCCTCCATGGACACCGACACCCCGAACCCCGCTGCACCGCGCCGCGACGTCCAGGGCCTGCGCGCCCTCGCCGTCATCGCGGTCATCGGCGCACACGCCGCCGGGTGGCCGGCGGGCGGCGTCCTCGGCGTCGACGTGTTCTTCGTGATCTCCGGCTTCCTCATCACCGGGATGCTGCTGCGCGAGGCGGGGGAGACGGGCCGGATCTCGCTGCGCGGGTTCTACGCCCGTCGCGCTCGCCGGCTTCTGCCCGCGGCGCTCGTGGTGCTCATCGCCGTCGCGACCGCCGCGTGGCTCCTGTTCAACCGCACGCGTGGCGAGCAGACGCTGTGGGATGCCGCCTGGGCCGCCCTCCTCTCATCCAACTGGCGTTTCGCTGCGCTGGGCACGGACTACTTCGCCGACACCGGCGCGGTCTCACCGCTGCAGCACTTCTGGTCGCTCTCCGTCGAGGAGCAGTTCTACCTCGTGTGGCCCGTCCTGCTGATCGGACTGCTCGCCCTCGTGGGGCGAGGTCGACTCCGCGCCGTGGCGGCCACGCTTGCCGTCACCGTCGTCGCCGGATCCTTCGGGTGGGCTCTGATCCAGTCCGACACGCAGGCGACCGTCGCCTACTTCTCCACGCTGACGCGCGCGTGGGAGCTGGGAGTCGGTGCGGTCGTCGCCGCGTGCGCGCCGCTCCTGCGCAGGCTCCCGCGCGCCCTCGGCGGCGCGTTCCAGTGGGTCGGTCTCGGTGCCGTCGTCGCCTCCCTGCTGCTCATCGACCCCGCGGGAGGCGGGTTCCCGGCGCCGTGGGCGGCCGCACCCGTCGCCGCGACCGCGCTGGTGCTCGCCGGCGGCGTCGCGGGCGACCCCCGGCATCGCCACCTCCTGCCGCTGTCCAACCCGATCGCCGTCTTCCTCGGCGACGCCTCGTACTCGCTGTACCTCTGGCACTTCCCGGTCGTAGTCTTCGCCGAGGCGCTGCTCCCGACTTCCGAGATCCGCCTCTGGATCGTCCTCAGCGCCTCCCTCGTCCTCGGGCTCGCGTCCTACCTCATCGTCGAGCAGCCCCTCCGGTACGCGCCGTTCCTCGGTGGGATGCCGCGGGGCGCCGCGGTCCCCGGGCCGGCGCGCGCGCCGATCGAACCGCCGCGAGCGGCGACACCGGCGCGCGCCGCGACACCGGCGCCCGCCGCCACGCACCGGCCGGCTGGATGGACACCCGGGACGCGGTACTACCCCGGGCAGACCCGACCGAGCGCGCCGGCGCCGGAGCCCTCCAGGGCGATCGCGGCGCCCGCGCCGTCGACGCCCACGGCTGCTGTTGTGCCCGCGCCTTCAGTGTCGACGCCCCTGGCGGCGGCAGCAGCCCCGGCCGGATCCGCGGGGCTCGCAGCCTGGCGCGAGCGCTTCGGCGGCCAGGTCTTCCTCGCCACCGCCGGGCTCGTCATCGTCGCCCTCGCCGGCGCCCTGTGGGTCACCGCGTCGGGTCACGGCCCGCGGATCACCCTGCCTGAGACGGCGCCCGCGCCGTCCGCTCCCACCGTCGTCGGCGACCCCGGTGCCGACCTGCAGGCCGAGCTCGCCGCCGCCGTCACCGCCGACGCCTGGCCGGCGCTCGACCCGTCGCTCGATCGGGTCATGAGCGCCTCGTCCGGCGCGAACCCCGCGCATGCGTGCTTCGATCCCGGCGCGACGCCCGACCCGGCCTCGTGTTCGTGGGGGAGCGGTGCCGCGCCCCTGCACATCTGGGTCGTCGGCGACTCGACGGCCATGGCGTACGCGCCCGCCTTCCGAACGATGGCGGACGACAGCGCCGGCGGCATCCGCGTCACCGCGATGGGGATGTACGGATGCCGCTTCACCGACGTCCTGGTCGAGAACGACGACCCGCAGGTCATGGCGAGCTGTCAGGAGCGCAAGGCCGCCGTGCGGTCGATGATCCTGGCCGACCGCCCCGACCTGGTCGTCATGTCGAACGCGTTCACCCTCGGCCACACGGTCGCCGGTCAAGACCTGTCGGCTGACGCGCTGATCGCCGCGCAGAGACGCGAGGCCGCGACCTACGAGATGGGTGATCGGATGCTGTTCCTCGCCCCGCCGCCGCCGGGTGTCAGTCTCACCGCCTGCTACACGCCGTCCTCCTCGCCCCGTGCGTGCGACAGCGCCGTCGACGGCACCTGGCGCACGATGGAGGCGATCTCGGAATCGTCGGCGAAGACGGACGGCGGCCACGCGCTGTCGTCCCTGCCGTTCACCTGTGCCGACGAGGTCTGCCCGCCCTTCGCGGGGACGATTCCCACGAAGTACGACCAGACGCACCTGACGGTCGAGTACGCACAGCACATCGCCCCGGCGCTGCGGCAGGCGCTCGATGCGATGGGGCTGCTCGAGGCGCCGCGATAGACTCGGGCGCATGGGAACGATATTCGCAGCGCCGACGACGGCGTTCGTCTTCTCGGTCCGCGACCGCCGCGCCTGACGGCGCGTCGCTGGTCCCGCGTGATCGCGCCGTCTTCCGGGATGTCCTCGCACCCCGGCAGCGCGTCGTTCCCCGTACCCGCTCACCGGGGTGCTCCGATCCTTCCTTTGGAGCGCTCATGCGTACCCGTTCCGTCCACGGCGGCCGCCACGAACTCGGCCAGAACTTCCTCATCCACCAACCCACGATCGACCGGATCGCTGCGCTCGTCGCGGCGACCAACGGCGCGATACTCGAGATCGGCGCGGGTGGCGGCGCACTGACCACCGCGCTCGCCGGACTCGGCCGCGACCTCTGCGCGATCGACATCGACGAGCGCCGCATCGCCGCGCTCCGCCGGGCGCACCCGGGGGTGCGTGTCGCGCACGCCGACGCCCTGCGGCATCCGCTCGATGCGGCGGTGATCGCGGGCAATGTCCCGTTCCACCTCACGACGCCGATCCTGCGGCGACTTCTCCAGCGCCCCGTCTGGCGCGACGCCGTCCTGCTCACCCAGTGGGAGGTCGCGCGCAAACGCGCCGGCGTCGGCGGCGGCACCCTGCTCACCGCACAGGCGGCGCCGTGGTTCGAGTTCGCGCTGCACGGCCGGGTTCCCGCGCGCGCGTTCCGGCCGATGCCGAGCGTCGACGGCGGCATCCTCTCCGTCACCCGGCGTGGTTCACCGCTCGTCCCGCTCGCGGAGCGCCGCGCCTATGAACGGTTCGTCGGCGACGTCTTCACCGCGCGCGGACGGGGGATGGCCGCGATCCTCTCGACGGCGGGGCGGATGCCGCGGCCCGCAGCGCGGCGCGTGCTCGACCGAGTCGGGATCGAGCACGACTCCCTTCCGCGCGATCTCAGCGCTCACCAGTGGTCGGGTCTGTGGCACGCGAAGGACTTCTGACAGGCTCCGTTGCATCCGCACGACGAGGTCATCTCCGTCCTCGCGACCGTCGACGGGGTCCGCCGACAGATTGCCGAGGAACGATCGCGCAGGGTTAGCCTTGGTCACCATGACCATTCAGCACACCGTCGTGTTCGCCCTCCACCACGCGGAGGACTCCTCGGAAGAGAAGACGTTCCTGACGGACGCCCAGCGGTCGCTCACGGCGATCCCCGGGGTGCAGCAGTTCCGTGTCAACCGTCAGATCAGCGACGAGAGCGACCTGCGCTGGCAGTTCACCATGCTCTTCGACGACCAGGACGCGTACGACGCGTACACCGCGCATCCCGACCACGTCGCCTTCGTCGAGAGCCGCTGGCAGCACGAGGTGCGTGCCTTCCAGGAGTACGACTTCGTCGCGGGCGACTGATCCGGCTCAGCGCTCCGCGCGCACCTCGGCCAGCGACGGGTAGTCGGTGTAGCCGACGGCCCCGCCCGTGTAGAAGTACTCCGGCCGCGGCTCGTTGAGCTCGGCCCGCTGCTCCCACCGAAGGGCCAGGTCGGGGTTCGCGATCGCGGGACGGCCCACCGCCACGGCGTCGGCCCAGCCTTCGAGCACGAGCTCTTCGGCCTCCTCGCGCGCCGTGATCGTGCCGAAGCCGGAGTTCACGATCGACGGTGCGGCCGCCTCGTGCCGGATCCGCTGGACGATCGTGCTCTTCGGGTCGGCGTGCAGGAGGTCGACGAACGCGAGACCGAGCGGGGCGAGACCCTGGGCGAGCGCGGTGTAGGTCGCGAGGGCGTCCGCGTCGTCCGATTCGAGCACACCCGGGATCTGGTGCTGCGGTGAGAGACGGATGCCGGTGCGCCCCGCCCCGACCGCGTCGGCGACCGCGCGGGTCACCTCGACGGCGAAGCGTGCGCGGTTCTCCGGGGACCCGCCGTAGACGTCGTCGCGGACATTCGACTCGGCGGAGAGGAACTGGTGCACGAGGTAGCTGTTCGCCCCGTGGACCTCGACGCCGTCGAAGCCCGCGGCGATCGCGTTGCGCGCCGCCTGCACGAACTGCTCGACGACGCCGGAGACCTCCGCCGTGCTCAGCGCGTGGGGGACGGGCAGGGCGACCTTGCCGTCACGAGTGCGCCCCTCACCGGGAGAGGCGATCGCGCTCGGGCCGACGACGCGGTCGACCCCCGAGATCGCAGGGTGCGAGACGCGGCCGCCGTGCATGAGCTGCATGACGATCGTGCCGCCCTCGGCGTGCACCGCGTCGGCGACGCGGCGCCAGCCCTCGATCTGCTCGGGCGTCTCGATGCCGGGCTGCCCGAGGTACGACATCCCCTCGCGCACCGGCCAGGTGCCCTCCGAGACGATGAGACCCATGCCGGCGCGCTGCCGGTAGTACTCGACCATGTCGTTCGTCGGCACGCCGTCGTCGCCCGCACGTGTGCGGGTCAGCGGCGCCATGACGACGCGGTTGGAGAGGTCCAGATCACCGAAGACGGCGGATTCGTACAGGCTCATGCTGAGGGGGAACGACACCGGCCGACCGTCGTATTCCACGAGATTGCACCGACATTGCACGCAGTCGACGGGCCACGGATGTCGCTCGCCCGGGTCTTATCGTCGCGAGAGGACGCGATTCATGCGACGAGAGGGAGCCGATGGACCTGGAGATCGACCTGCTGGGGCCGCTGCACGTCCGCGCCGACGGGCGGGACGTCCCGCTGGGAGGCGACCATCCCCAGGCGATCCTCGCCCGATTGGCGACGACACCGGGCGAGCCCGTTCCGACACACGAGCTCATCGCCTCGGTCTGGACCGACCCACCCGCTGCCGTGGTCTCCACACTGCGTGCCCACATCTCGCGCATGCGCCTAGGCGGCCTTCGTGATGTGATCGTCGGCGAGCGCGGCGGATACCTCCTCGACGCCTCCGTCGACGACGTCGATCTCCTCCGCTGGCGGCACGCGGTGACCCAGCCGTCCACAGATGACGCCGCTCGACTGCGGACCCTCATCGCCGCCACCGCGGCGCTGGCACGGACGCCCCTGCCCGGGTTGAAGCACCATCCTCACGTGAAACGCCTGCAGCGCGAGGTCGCTGACGAGCGCGCGTTCCTCGAGGAGGAGCTCGGTGACCTCGCCCTCCGACTCGGCGACGTAGGACTCGCGACGGCCGTCCTCTCGGAGACGACGACCCGGCATCCGCTGCGTGAGCGCCCCGTCCGGACGCTCGCGATGGCGCTGGCACGCGCCGGGCGTATGTCGGACGCCGTCGCCGTCATCGACGCGCTCCGCGACCGCCTGCAGGAGCACGGCGGTATCCGGCTGTCCAGCCGGCTCGAGGAACTGCGCGCGGCCGTCATCCGTTTTGATCCCGCGGTCGTCTCGCCCTTGGCCGCCCCGGCTCCCGCCGTCCGACGAGTGGGGATCGCCATCCCGCTGACACGCTTCGTCGGACGGTCCGTGGACCTTGCGCGGCTCGCGCGCCTCGGGCACACCGACCGGCTCGTCACACTGGTGGGGCCGGCGGGCGTCGGCAAGACCCGCCTCGCGGTCGAAGCGGCCCGCCGTTCGGGGGTGGACCGCGAGCAGTACATGGTGGACCTCGCCGACATCGCCGAGCCCGACGGCGTCATCGGAGCGATCGCGACCGTCGTGCGCGCGCCGGAGACATCGGTCGACGCCATCGTCCGTCGCCTCCACGGCGCGGGCGCCCTCCTCCTGCTGGACAACGCCGACCTCGTCATCGGCGCCCTGTCGGTCGTGATCGACGCCATCCTGGCCGATCCGGACGGTGCGAGGGTCGTGGTGACCAGTCGGGAGGCGCTGCGCGCCCCCGGTGAGCGCACCGTCGTCATCCGTCCACTCGCGGGTGACCATGCCGACGAGGCGTGGCAACTGTTCGAGCAACGGGCCGTCGACGCCCGCGGTGGACGTCCCTTCACCGAGGACGAGCAGCTGCCCGCCCGCGCCCTGTGCGACTCGCTCGACGGGCTGCCGCTCGCGATCGAACTCGCCACCGCCCGCCTCGACGTCCTGGGCATCGAGGAGGTGCGGGCGGGCCTCGGAGCGGTCCCGGGGCCTCCCGGCCGGCACTCGAGCCTGCAGTCCGCGATCGGATGGACCGTCGCACTGCTCGACTCCGCCGACAGCGCCGGCCTGCACGCGGTCGCGCGGTTCGCCGGGCCTTTCACCGTCGAGGCGGTCGCGGGGATCATGCGGATGCGGCTGGCCGAGGCCGACGCCCTCGTCGACCGGCTCGTCTCCCGGTCTCTCGTCGCCGCAGACCGCACCGCAACGGGGCGGCGCCGATTCCGTGTTCTCGAGGCCATGAAGGAGGTCCTGACGCCGGAGGACGACCCCGAGCTCGCCGCGGCATGGCACGAGGCGCATCGGCGCTGGTTCTCCGACCTCGCGTACAGCACGGCCCCCACGCTGCGCGCATTCGAGGGACGCGACACCGCTGCGATCCTCGACGGCTTTCAGGCCGACCTCGACCTCGCTCACGCACACAACCTCGTGGTCGGCGACCGCCTCGGCGCCGTCCGACTCGCCGGCGGGCTCGCCCACCACCGATACCTCCGCGGGCGGCTGGCCGAGGGACGTCGGTGGATCGACGAGGCGCTGGCTCTGTCCGGCGAGTCCGACGCCGGCGCCGACGCGCTGGCGAACATCGAGCTCGCCAACCTCGCCTATCAGCTGGGCGACGCGCCCGCCGCGTTCACGGCGATCGCCGACGCGCTGCGCCTCGCGATCGCGGCGGACGACGCATCCGTCCAGATGGTCGCCCTCAGTCGTGCCGGGTACGGCCGCTCCCTGTTCGGTGACGTCGAGACCGGTGCAGGCCTGCTCGCGCAGGCCGCCACGCTCCACGAGCGGGCCGCGCCGTGGGCGGTCAGCGAGTACCGCATGTCGCACGGGCAGGTCCTGCGCGCGCAGGGACGCCTCGACGAGGCCCTGCGCGAGCTCACCGAGGCGCACCGCGTCGCCGCATCCATCGGATACACCTGGATGGTCACGTCCGCCTCGTACGTCATGGTGAAGACGCTCATCGACGCCCGGCGCCCCCGCGATGCGGTCGCGGTGGGGCGGACGGCGGTGCTGACCGCACGGGCAGACGAGGATGCCGCCGGTGCGCTCGCCGTGCTCCACGCGCTCGCCGCCGCCGCAGCGGCCGTCGAGCGGCACGAGGAGGGCGCCATGCTCCTCGGGGCCGTCGACGAACTCGGACTTCGCTACGATTACTCGACCATGACCGCCGAGGGTGAGGACGCCGCCCGGCTGCGTGCCGTCGTCTCGGCGGGCCTGCGAGCCGACGAGTTCACGCGCGCCGTGACCGCGGGGCGCCGGATGGACTGGGACGCCGTCGTCGCGATCATCGACCGGCTGCCGGGAGTGGGGCCGGCTGTGTCGATGTCGGGAGGCTGACGCATGCGCATCGGTCTCTTCGGCGGCTTCACCGTCTCGCAGGGGCCCGATCAGGTGCGTGGGGCGATTCCGCAGGCGATCGTCGCCCGGCTCGCCGTCACTCCGGGGACGCCGGTCACCACGGACGAGCTCCTCGCCGATCTCTGGTCCGCACCCACGGCATCCGTCGTCTCCAGTCTGCGGGCCCACATCTCGCGGCTGCGCGCGAGGGGGTGGGGCGACATCCTCTCGAACGGTCGTCACGGCTACCGCCTGGATGTGGCGCCCGACGACGTGGACGTCGTGCGGTACCGGCAGCTCGTCGACATCGATCGGGATCATCCCGCACGGGTCGAACGCCTCACGGAGGCGGAGGCCCTCTGGACCGGTCCGCCGCTGGCATCCCTGCGCGGTTTCCCCTTCGCCGCGCGGATCGTCCCCGACCTCGACGGGCGCCGCCGATCCGCGGTCCTCGAGCTCGCCCGGCGACGACTGACAGCCGGCGACGCCGCGATCGCGTCCGCCGTCCTCGCCGGCTACCTGTCCGAACATCCGCCCGACGAAGAGGTCGTGCGGCTTCACGCACAGGCCCTCTCGGCCTCGGGTCGCACGTCGGAAGCGCTCGACATCATCGACGCCCACCGCGACGCGGGCGACATGTCGGACCTCCGGGCGGCGATCGTGCGGCAGGAGCCGGCGCTGACCGGTGCCGGTGACCCGGACCGGCGCCGGGTAGACCGCACCGGCATCCCGATCCCGCTCACCCGGTTCGTCGGCCGCCAGGGCGAGCTCGACGCGGTCGCTCGTGGACGGGCGCAGTCCCGGCTCGTCACCCTCGTCGGTCCCGCCGGCGTCGGGAAGACACGCCTCGCCATCGAGGCCGCCCGGCGCGTGGGTCCCGAGGTCGACGACGTCCAGCGCCTCGTCGATCTGGCGGCCGTGCCGGGTCCGGATCAGGTCCGCGGCGCCGTTGCGGACGCACTCGGGGCCGCGGAGCACTCCGTCGAAGCCATGGCGCGGCTCCTCGGTGGACGCCGGGCTCTCCTGCTCCTCGACAATGCGGAGCACGTCCTCGGCGCGACCGCCGCCCTGTCGTCGGCCCTGCTCGAGCGCTGCGAGGGGCTCCACATCGTCATCACCAGTAGAGAGGCGATGCGGATGCCGGGGGAGCGCGTCATCGCCGTCGAACCGTTCGTCGGCGGCGCCGCGACGGACGCGGTGACCCTGTTCCAGCAGCGCGCGGCCGACGTGAACGGCGCCGTTTCGTGGACCGAGCCGGACCTCGCCCGGGTGAGCGAGCTGTGCGAACGCCTTGACGGTCTCCCGCTCGCGATCGAGCTCGCGGCCGCCCGTCTCGACATCCTGTCGCTCGACGACGTGATCGCCTCCCTCGAGGCGCCTACGCGTTCGGCGGGTGGACGGCACGACTCGATCGACGACGCCATCGCCTGGTCGATGCGTCTCACGACCGCGTCCGAACGCACCGTGCTCGGGCAGCTCGTGGAGTTCGCCGGTTCGTTCACGCTCGACGCGGTCGCCCGCATCTGCGCGGGGGACGACATCGACGCGCGGGAGGCGACTGCGGCCCTCGCGCGTCGCTCGCTCGTGGCCCCGCTCGCCGTCGAGTGGGGCGAGCGGCGGTTCCGGGTCCTGGACGCGGTGCGGCGTCACGTGCGTCGCAGTGCGGCGGAGGCAGACCTCGACGGGTGGCGCGACCGCCGTGCCGACTACCTCATCGGCCTCGCTGCCCAGCTGTCGGCGCGGCTGCGCACGCCGGACGTACTCCGCGCGAAGGCGACCTTCGCGGCCTGGCGCGCCGACCTCGACGATGCGCTGGCCCGGATGATCCAGAGCGGTGACCGGGCATCCGCGGTCGCCCTGCTCTCCTCGCTCGCGTGGTACTGGTACGAGCGGGGCCTCGGCGCCGACGCCGTCGCCACGATCGACCGGGTGCTCTCGCTGCCCGGCGAAACGGACCCCGACAGGGAATCGGCGATCCTCCACGCGGCGGCTTTCCTGCGTGCCGTCGGTCCCGACCCGCTCGAGACGGTCCGCATGACGCACCGCTTCGCCGGCGTCGCCGATCGCACCGCGGCGCCCCAATGGCCGGCGCTCGCGGACGTCATGCTCGCCTACCTCGCCGCCGGCGCCGGGGACGACGATGACGCCGAGGAGCACCTCGCGACCTCGCGCCGCCACGCCGACCGCATCCCCGACGACGCCGCGTGGGCCCGCTTGGACGTGCAGATGATCCGCGGGGACGCCCTTCGGCTGCTCGGCCGCCCGTCGCAGGCGCTGGACGTTCTGGCGGACGCCTACCGCACCGGCACGTCTATCGGCCATACCTGGGTGGTGAAAGGGGCGTGTTTCGTCACCGGCAAGGTGCTGACCGAGGTCGGTCGACCCGCCGACGCTGTCGCGATCCTCCGCACCGGCGCCCTGCGGTCCCTGGAATCCGGTGACGTCACGAGTGCGTTCGCCGCCATCGGGGCGACCGCGGCTGCCTTCGTCCGCCTCGACCGCGCCGAAGCGGCGGCGACCGTCCTCGGCGCGGTCGACACCGTCGGGGCTCGGCACGGCTACAACCCGGCGGGCTCCGACGGGGAGTACACGACGCAGGCGAGGACGGCCGCACGGGCCGCGCTCACCGACGTGGAATGGGACGCCGCCTACGCCGCCGGCGCGGGCATGAGCGTCCGCGCCGTCATGGAGTTCCTCGTCGCGGCATCCTGACCCGTGCACCGCCGACATTGCACAGCGATTGCACCGGCGGATCCGCCCCGAACGGGGCATCGCCGGATTCCTACCTTGGGTGATGCGCCGAGACGCGGCGCCCCACACAAAGGAACACCATGATCGTCGAATCGCTCCCCGTCCCCGCTCCGGCAGCCGCCGAGATCGCCCCCGCCCGCGACTGGCGCCCCAGCCGTCGTGCCCGCGGGATCACCCTCGCCGTCGGGGGCGCGGCCTACGCCCTCAGCCACATCCTCAACCTGTTCGGATCGACCCCCGGCCTGAACTCGCCGACGGAGATCGCCGCCAAGGTGCTCTTCGCCGCGGGCGCGCTGCTCATCATGGCCGGCCTCAGTTCGCTCCTGGCGCAGTTCCGGCGGTCGCCGCTGGGGGTGCTCGGCGTTCAGCTGACCTGGGTCGGGATGCTCTTCATCCCCCTGTCGGCCTACTCCATCCTCTTCATTTACCCCGCCTTCGGCTGGGAGGGTCTCGCCGCCATCGAAGAGAACGCCGCGCTGCTGAGCCTGCTCACGATCCCCACCGTCCTGGCGGGGCCGGTCCTCCTGTCGATCGCCGCGTGGCGGCACCGGGTGATGGCGTGGTGGAACGCGTCGCTGCTGCTCCTGTCGGTCATCGGTCTCATGGGCATGATGGCCGTCCCCGAACTCGAGCCGGTCTTCGCCATCTCGTCGACCATCGTCGCCGGGGTCGCGTATATGTTCGCCGGGGTCCGAGTCGCGCGTCGCGGCGCGTCGGTCTGAGTCGGGAAGGACGCACATCATGGCCACCGCTCTTCCCGCCACCGGCGCGACACCCTCGGCCGTCCGCTGCGACACGTCGGACATGCTGCTCGTGCACCGTCTGCTCCGCTCGCTGTACGTCGGCGCAGGATGCCTCGTCCGCACGGTCGGCGACGACCAGCCGCAGCGTCGCCGCAACGTGTCGGCGCACATCGCGATGATCGCCGGCATGCTGCACCACCATCACCACACCGAGGACACGCTCCTCTGGGACGACCTCGCCGAGCGCGCGCCGGCCTGCGGCCTGCACGTCGACGCCATGCGCCGCCAGCACGCCGCCATGGCCGTACTGCTCACCGATCTGAACGCCGGAATCGACGCGTGGGATGCCCGGGGTGGCGCCGACGACGGCACCGTGTCGGGGCTGCTGGAACGCATCCGCCTCACCCTCGATGCTCACCTGGGGCAGGAGGAGGAGCTGATCCTCCCGTTCGCCGAGCGTGTCTTCAGCCAGACTGAGTGGAACAGGCTCGGAGAGATGGGGTCTGCTCACACACCGAAGGACCTCATGTTCATACAGCTCGGTTACCTGATCGCCTCGCTTCCGGAGGATCGAGCCGCCCACTGGGTCGCGTCCAACCTGCCGCTGCCCGCTCGGGTGCTGTGGGCCTGCATCGGTCGGCGCCAATACGCGCGCTACCGTCGGGGACTGGCGGTGGCGGCATGACGCGCATCCATCTCATCGGCGGCGGACGTGAGGAGAGCGATCTCGTCCCGCTCGTCGCCCCGGCCCTCGACGCCGGCGCCGTCGGTCTCCTGCTCGTCCTCGAGCCGGACGACGCCGTCTCGGTGCTTCGCTTCTCGCGCGTCCTTGAACTCGCCGGCGCGTCGGACGTCCGGGTCGCGACGGTCGTCGAGGGGGAGCGGTTCGCTCCGGATGCGCTCGACGGCCTCGGCACCCTGATGGTCGGCGGCGGGTTGACCCCCGCCTACGCACACGCCTTCGCCGATATCGCACCGCTCGTGCGCGAGCGCGTGGCGGGCGGGATGCCGTACATCGGCTTCTCCGCAGGGTCGGCGATCGCGGCATCCTCCGCTCTGGTCGGCGGGTGGCGGCTCGACGGCGTGCCCGTGGCGAGCGAGGACGCCGCCGAGGAGGAGGACGAGCTCCTCGTCGTCCCCGGACTGGGTCTCGTGCCCTTCGCCGTCGACGTCCACGCCGCGCAGTGGGGCACCGTCACCCGGCTGACCGCCGCCGTGGCCGCCGGGCTCGTCCCGTCCGGTTACGGCATCGACGAGCACACCGCGCTCGTCGTCACCGACCCTGGCAGCACGCCGACAGTCGCCGGACTCGGCGCCGCCTGGCACGTCGCACCCGGCGGGCGGTCGGCCCTCGTCACTCGGCTGACCGCCCGCGGGTGAGACGGGCTCACTCGGTCGGCGCGTTCTCCTCGACCGGCGCGTCGACGAGATCGTCGTGCGCCTGCTCGAACTGCGATCGGTACAGGCGGTAGTACGCGCCCTGCGCTGCGATGAGCTCCTCGTGCGTGCCCTTCTCGACGATGTCGCCGTGCTCCATCACGAGGATCAGGTCGGCGTCGCGGATCGTCGAGAGCCGGTGTGCGATGACGAACGAGGTGCGTCCCTCGCGGAGCGCGGCCATCGCGTGCTGCAGCAGCAGTTCGGTGCGGGTGTCCACCGATGAGGTCGCCTCATCGAGGATCAGCACGGCCGGCTGGGCGACGAACGCGCGGGCGATCGTGATCAGCTGCTTCTCGCCCGCCGAGACGTTCGAGGCGTCCTCGTCGAGCATGGTGTCGTAGCCGTCGGGAAGCGACCGGACGAACCTGTCGACGCGCGTCGCCACTGCGGCATCCACGATCTCGTCGTCCGTCGCCGACTCGCGGCCGTAGCGGATGTTCTCGCGGATCGATCCGGCGAACAGCCACGGATCCTGCAGCACCATGCCGGTGCGGGAGCGGACGTCGTCGCGGGAGAGCTGGGCGATGTCCTGCCCGTCGAGGAGGATCCGGCCGCCGTCGAGCTCGTAGAACCGCATGAGCAGGTTCACGAGCGTCGTCTTGCCTGCACCCGTCGGCCCCACGATCGCGACCGTCTGACCCGGCTCCACCCGGAAGGAGAGGTCCGTGATGAGGGGGTGCTCCGGGGTGTAGGAGAACTTCACGTGCTCGAACTCGATGACGCCGCGGCCGTCGCCCCGGGCGGGGGCGTCGGCGGCATCCGGATCCTGCTCGTCGGCGTCGAGCAGCTCGAACACCCGCTCAGCCGAGGCGGTGCCCGACTGCACGACCGCCGCCATGCCGCCGAGCTCCGACAGCGGCTGAGTGAACTGCTGCGAGTACTGGATGAACGCCTGCACGTCGCCGAGCCGCAGCTGGCCGCTCGCGACCTGCAGACCGCCGAGGACCGCGATGCCGACGTACGTGAGGCTGCCGATGAACGTCATGCCGGGCATGATCATGCCCGACAGGAACTGCGCCTTGAACGCGGCCTGGAACAGCTCCTCGTTCTCCTCCTGGAACTTGGCCTGCGCGTCGGCCTCGCGACCGAACACCCGCACGAGCGAGTGGCCGGAGAACGACTCCTCGACGCGGGCGTTGAGGCGACCGACCTTGCGCCACTGCACCCCGAACGCCTTCTGCGACTTCGGTCCGATGATGCCGAAGATGACCGCCATGAGGGGGAGCGCGACGAGCGCGACGATGGCGAGCTGCCACGAGATCGAGAACATCATCACGAGCACACCCACGACCGTGAGGATCGCGGTCAACGCGCCCGAGAGCGACTGCTGCATCGTCTGGGTGATGTTGTCGATGTCGTTCGTGACGCGGGAGATCAGTTCACCGCGCTGCACCCGGTCGAAGTGCGACAGCGGCAGCCGGTTGAGCTTCGCCTCGACCTGCTCGCGCAGCCGCCACATCGTGCGGACCATGATCACGTTGATGACGTAGCCCTGCATCCAGGTCAGGACCGCCGAGACGACGTAGATCACGAGAACCCACGTGATGACGACCTTCAGTGCGTCGAAGTCGACGCCGGCGCCCGGGGCGTAGTTCTGCATCGCCCCCACGATGTTGGCGAAGTCGTCCTGGCCCTGAGAGCGCAGCGCGGCGACGGCCTCCTCCTGCGAGAGGCCCGCCAGCGCGGGGTTCTGCCCGAGGAAGTTCGACAGGAAGCCTTCGAAGACGATGTTGGTCGCCTCGCCCAGCACCTTCGGGGCGATCACGGCGAGCACGACGCCGATCGCGCCGGCGACCGTGACGAGTCCGAACCACCACTTGAACGGGGAGAGCAGGCCGATCATGCGGAAGAAGCTCGGACCGAACTGCGACGCCTTGCCCGGGGCGACGGAGTCCCAGCTGCCGCTGTTGAGGCGTGCCTGTTCGGCGAGCTCCGCCTCGGCGCGCTCCTCCTCGGTCATCTCCTTCTCGGGCGCGCTCATGCGTCCACCCCCAGCTGCGATTCGACGATCTCGCGGTACGTCGCGTTCGAGGCGAGCAGTTCGTCATGCGTGCCGACGCCGACCATCCGACCGCCGTCGAGCACAACGATGCGGTCGGCATCCGTGATGGTCGACACGCGCTGCGCGACGACGATCTTGGTCACCTGCGGCAATTCGCGCCACAGCGCCTGCCTGAGCTTCGCGTCCGTCGACAGGTCGAGAGCCGAGAACGAGTCGTCGAAGACGAGGATGTCGGGCTGATGCACGATCGCGCGCGCGATCGACAGACGCTGACGCTGCCCGCCGGAGACATTCGTGCCGCCCTGCGCGATGCGCGCGCCGAGACGGTCATCCATCTCCTCGACGAAGTCGCGCCCCTGTGCGATCTCGAGGGCGTGCCAGAGCTCGTCATCGGTCGCGTCCTCGCGCCCGAACCGCAGGTTCGAGGCGACGGTCCCCGTGAACAGGAAGGCCTTCTGCGGCACGAGACCGATGCCCTTCCACAGCTCGTCGAGGTCGGCATCGCGCACATCGACACCGGCCACCCGCACCGACCCGCTCGTGACGTCGAACAACCGCGGGAGGAGAGACACGAGCGTGGTCTTGCCGGCGCCGGTGGAACCGACGATCGCGACCGTCTCACCGCGTGCGGCGGAGAAGCTCACGCCCGCGAGGACCGGCTCATCGGCTCCGGGGTACGTGAAGGTGACGTCGTCGAACTCGACGGTGCCGGGCGTCGGGAACTGCGAGACCGGCTGCGCCGGCTTGACGAGGCCGCCCTCGACGGCGAGGACCTCGCCGATGCGGTCGGCCGACACCGCGGCGCGGGGGATCATGATCGTGATGAACGTCGCCATGAGCACGCCCATCAGGATCTGACCGATGTACTGCATGAAGGCGAACAGGGTGCCGATCTGCACGGACCCCTCGTTCACCTCGATGCCGCCGAACCAGATGACCCCCACGACGGTGACGTTCAGGATCAGCATGGCGAGCGGGAACATGAGGACGAACAGCGAGCCGACCTTGCGGCCGACGATCATGATGTCGGTGTTCGCGCCGCGGAAGCGCTCCTCCTCGATGCGCTCGCGCACGAAGGCCCGGACCACGCGCACACCGGTCAGCTGCTCGCGCATGATGCGGTTCACCGCGTCGAGCTTCTTCTGGTAGCTGCGGAACAGCGGCACCATACGGCTGATGATGAGGATGCCGACGACAAGCAGCGTCGGCACCGAGACGCCGATCAGCCAGCTGAGGCCGACGTCCTGCTGCAGCGCCATGATGATGCCGCCGATCGCCAGCAGCGGTGCGGTCACGAGCATCGTCGCGCCCATCATCGCGAGCATCTGCACCTGCTGCACGTCGTTGGTGTTGCGGGTGATGAGCGAGCCGGCCCCGAACTGCGTCACCTCGCGCTCCGAGAAGCCGCTCACCCGCTGGAAGACGTCGCGACGGAGGTCGCGCCCGACGGCCATCGCGGCCCGGGCGGCGAAGAAGGTGGCGATGATCGAGGCGACGATCTGCCCCAGAGCGATGGTCAGCATCAGGACACCGTGCGACCAGATGTAGCCGATGTCGCCGCGGGTGACGCCGTTGTCGATGATGTCGGCGTTCAGGCGGGGAAGGTACAGCGCGGCCATCGCGGACGCGAACTGGAAGACCAGCACGCCCACCACCAGCCAGCGATAAGTGCGCAGGTAGCGCACCAGAAGGGTTCCGAGCATACGAATCAGAGTGCCACCGGCCGCCGACATCCGCGTCCCCCTACGGGCGGATGTCCGCTGTCGGCGTAGCGGTCGTCAGCCCGCGTGCTCGAGCAGCTCGGTGACGTGCGCGACGATCTCACGCGGCCGGAACGGCTTGGCCACGACTTCGTCGACGCCCGCCCGCAGCGCCTCCTCGCGGTCCGAGGTGTGCACGCGTGCGGTGAGCATGATGATGTGCGGCTGCGGGATGTCGGCGGCGCGGATCTCCCGAGAGGCCTGGATGCCGTCGGTGCCGGGCATCATCCAGTCCATCAGGACGACCCGGGGGCGGTCGGCGACGACCCGCTCGACCGCTTCGCGGCCGTTGCCCGCGCGCCCGGCGACGATCCCGGCTCGCTCGAGACTGGAGACAAGGAGCATAGCGATGTCGTCGTCGTCGTCAACCACGAGCACGGATATGTCCACCCCCGTACTCTGACACGATCACGGGTCGCGGAAGAACCCGGGTCGCGGCGGGGGGATCGCCGGAGCTTTTCTGGTAAAAGGGGGCCGATGTGAGCAGGAAACCTCTGTGGACACCGATGCAGTCGGGGGATCTGTTCCTGCGGCTGCAACTGCCGTTCCTCGCGGGCACGCTCTTCGTCGTCGTGGCAGCGGGTCTCGCGGTGCCGAGCCTGTGGACGTCGCCGCTGCTGCTCGCCGGCGCGGGTGCGGCGGTCGCGGCATCCGTCGCCTTCGTCCCGTCACGGGGCGGCTGGCTGCTGACGCCGTGGGGCATCGTCGTCCCGCTCGTCGACGTCGTTTCGGTGGCGCTGGTCCGCGCCGAACTGTTCGGCTACATCCCGACCGTCGGTGTGCTCTGCCTCATGCCGTTCGCGTGGATCGCACTGCGGTACCGCTGGCCGGCGCTGTCCTTCGTCCTCCTCGGCGGGATCCTCATCTCCGCCCTTCCGCTGGCCATGCGGCTCGAGTCGCTCTCGACGCCGCTGATGGTCCTCAACCTGGTGACGCTGCCCGTCCTCACGACGGGCATCTCGGTCGGCATCCATCTCGCGGCGGGCAGCTTCCGCCGGAGCCGGCGAGAAGTGCAGGACACCGCCGAGTCGCTCGCGTCGACGCTCGCGCAGTCGAGGGACGACGAACTCGTGCTGCGCACCGTGCTCGACACCGTCAACGGTGCGGTCGCCTTCTACAACGCCGACGGTCGTCTGGTGCTCGCCAACCGTGCCGCGCAGAAGCTCGCCGAATCGGTCGGGTTCCGTTTCGACGATCCGCCCTACGCGGGGCCGAACGTGTGTCGGGGCGACCGGACGACACCCGTCCCGTGGGAGCAGCAGCTCGTGCCGCGCGCCCTCCGTGGCGAGGTCATCCACAATCATCTCGAGTGGTGCGGTCCGGAAAGCAACCAGACGGCGATCCTCTCGTCGTCCCGCCAGGTGCACCGGCCCGACGGAGCGCTGCTCGGCACCGTGATCGCGGCCTACGACGTCACCGACCTCGCTGACGCCGTCGAGGCGCGCGAGGAGTTCCTGACGACCGTGTCGCACGAGCTGCGGACACCGCTGACTTCTGTCGTGGGGTACACCGAGCACGTCGTCGACACGCTCGGACCGGATGCCGAGAAGCTCGGCGTCGCGCAGGCGCTGAGCGCGATCGCACGCAACGGTGAGGTCCTGCTCGAGCGGGTCTCGCAGCTGCTCACCGCGGGCAACAAGCGGATGGTGCTCGCGCCCGCGCCGGTCGATGTCGTCGCGCTGGTCGAGGAGACCGTGGCCGTCGTGACGCCCTTCGCCAGTCAAGCGGGTGTGTCCCTGTCCGTCGAACGCGAGGGCGACGGCGTCGTCGCCGACGTGGACGCGCGCCGCATCGAGCAGGCGATCGAGAACATCCTGACCAACGCCGTCAAGTTCACTCCGCGCGGCGGCTCGGTCACGGTGCGCGTCGGCGGCGAGGGCGAGCGGGCGCTGATATCGATCTCCGACACCGGTATCGGGATGAGCGCGGAGGACAAGCAGCGCGTGTTCGACCGCTTCTACCGCGCGAGCTCGGTGCGCAAGAACGCCGTCCAGGGCATCGGGGTGGGGCTGTCCATCGTGAAGTCCATCGTCGACGCGCACGGCGGCGAGGTCACGATCGAGAGCGAACCGGGCGAGGGGACGACGATCGGCCTGTCGCTCCCGCGCACGAGGGAGACGACGCCGCCGGCGGAGGAGTTCGCCCTGTCGGCATGAGGAGAGTGGATGCCGGTGCGCGCGTCGCTAGGATGACGCCGTGACAGCCTCCGGAGACGAGCCGCGGGACAGCCGGTCCTCGCGGAACACCCGGTGGCTGCGCGAAGCGACCGACCGGGTGCCGACCGCCTGGATCCCCGGCGTCCTCACCGCGGTGTTCCTCGGTGCGGCGGCCGCGTTCGGCGGCCTCGAGGCCGTCGCCGCCCCGCCCCTCGCGACGCTGCAGCCGGGCGACGAGCACCGCAACGACATGCTGTCCATCACGGTGGAGCGGGCGGTGCTGATCGACACCCTGCCCGACGCGGGGGCCTACGCCGACCCGGAGAAGGGACAGCGTGTGGTCGCTGCCGTCGTCCGCGCGGAGAACGTGTGGGACACCGCCCTGCCCGGAGGGACGTCGACGTCGACGCCGACGGGGCTGGCGGGCTCGCTCATCGCCGCCAACCTGGACGGACGGGCGCCGGATGCGGTCGCGCGACTCGACGACGCGACGACGTCGGTCTGGCTTCAGCCCGGTGTTCCCGCCGAGCTCGTCGTCGCCTGGGTCATCGACGAGGACGAGCTGTCGGCGGACGACGCACTCGAACTCGAGATCCGGGACTTCACGCTCCGGGAGGGCGCCTTGATCCTGGAGGGGCGCTGGTGGGACACCCCCATCGTCGTCGCGACGATGGACGTTCCACTGACGGATGTCGGCGCCGGGGCCGACCAGCCGCCCGCGGAGGAGTCGGAGTGAAACGTGCGGGAGTCTGGGGCGTCGGCATCCTCCTGCTCGTCGCCGCGTGGTTCGTCACCCAGGTGACCCCGGGGCAAGAGCTCACCGAGTCCTCCTTCATCCAGACCGTGGCCGTCGGGGATCACGCCGTCGGTCGCGAGATGATCGTCACCGTCACCGACGTCGGGGCAGCGGACGCACTGTCGGATGCGAACGGGTGGTCTGCGGAAGGCAACTGGGTCTTCGTCGACGCGGACGTCGAGTCGCGATCGACCGAGATCTCCGTGCGTCTCGGGTTGGCCGTGCTGGTCATCGACGGCGCGACCTACCGCGCGAGTGAGCGACCGGAGGCGTCGTTGTTGGGCCGGCAGCTCGAAGTCGGTGTTCCGACGAGCGGCAGCCTGGCGTTCGAACTGCCGGCGGACCTCCGTCGCGGTGACGCCGTCATCCGGCTCACGGTCGACGATCAGGACTGGCGGCTGGACTCCGTCGTCGAGCTCCCCGTCGAGCTGGGGCAGCTGCCCCGGGACGACGACCACGAACTGGCGGCATTGTCGGGGGGTGGCGTGTGAGCGGCTGGTGGCGACGCAATCGGGGCGCACTTCTCGCTCTCGGCATCCTCGTCCCCGTCACGGTCGGAGTCTTCTGCGGCTGGGAGTGGTGGAAGGCCGCGAGCGGGCAACCGACGTTCGCCGTCACTGCGCAGCAGGGGGAGTCCGTCGACCTCGGCGGCGTCACCTTCGGGCCCGCGCGAGTGACGGAGACCACCATCGCTGACACGGAGATCCCGGCGGGCACGAAGATCCTCGCCGTCAGGGTCCCGGTCGACCGGCACGGGGGCGTGACGGGGTGCCAGGTCTACGCGCTCCGCGAGCTCGACGGGAGGGAGCGGGTCTTCGAAGCCGACACGGCACTCGTGCCGTGGGACTACAACCGGTACACGCTGTGTCCGATGGATCCCGAGGCCGAGCTATTCCCGGCGGGCCCGTTCAGCATCGACGTCCCGTTCATCGTCCCCGACGACGTCGACGGACCGCTCGGCGTCGAGCTCCTGATCGTGGACGAGCTGCCGCGCTACGCGCGACTCGTCGTCGTGCCCTGACGCGACGACGGGGGCCCCGATGAGAGCACCCACGGTGGCGTCGTACGTGCTCGCGATCAGCACCGTGCGGAACGGTTCGATGATGAGCGGCGCGACCAGGAGGAAGATCGCCCCCCATGATCGCCAGAACTCGACAGGGCTCTGCGGTCCGACCAGGCGCGTCACCGCGAAGTCGATGTAGTCCTGGCCGAGCAGCAGCAGGACGTAGGCGAGGACGTACCCGCCGATCAGGATCGGCCCACCGCGCCACATCAGGACGAGTGCGCGCCAGACGGGCTGGAACCTCGCACCGACGCTCGCGCCGATGTCGCCCAGTCTGCGGCGCAGCCGCTGCGGGACGGTGCCGTAGCGCTGCCGCGCCCGTTCCACGAGGCGTCCGCGCCACTGCAGCCCTTGAGGAGCCACGGCCTGGCCGTAGATGACCCCCGCGACGGTCAGCCAGGCGAGGGGCACGCCGATGAGCCCCGCGGCGGCGGCGACGACGGTGGCCACGGCATCCCACGCCCATCCGAGCGGCGCGAACCAGGCGCCGACGGTCTCGCGGAGATCGCCGATCCAGGCGATCGCACGACGCGACTGCACCCAGGCCGAGACCTGCCCCAAGGCATCGCCGATGAAGTAGGCCGCCAGGAACACCCACAGGCCCTCGAGGTAGGTCGCCGCGAGGGAGCTCCAGCGAGGGAAGCGGTCACGCCAGCGGTTCCACGCCCAGCGGCCGGCGAACGCGAGGACGACCACGAGGATCGTCCACGGCTCCCACGAGAGCTTGTCCACGGCGCCGGAGGTGTCGATGTCGACGCCCGTGGCGGCGGCCGTCGCGTCGCGGCCAATCTTGACCTGCAGTGCGGTGTCCAGGTAGCTGGCGACATCCTCGGTCAGGAACCCCAGGGCCGCGTAGACGGCGATGAACGGCAGGGTCGACGACAGCATCGCGTCGCGGAAGGCCATGCGCCGCGCCCGCGGTTCCGTCGGCGGAGGGGCGATCGCCCCCAGCCGCACCATGCCGTCCCGAAGGACGAGGAACATGCCGACGTAGCCCAGGAGTTTCGCCAGGATGGCGATCGGGATCAGCAGGATGCCGCCGAGGGCCGTGTATCCGCCGACGAAGCCCGCGACCTCGAGGCCGATGTAGCGGCCCAGGGTTCCCGCGAGGTACCAGGCGAGCAGGGCCGGCCAGTGGCGCACGAGCAGCCGCCACGCCAGGCCGAGCATCGTTCGCACGGTCTCACCGTAGTGGCCCCGGCACGACGACGCCCGCCCGACCACGGGGATCGGGCGGGCGTCAGCGGATGCCGCGACTCAGCCGGCGCCGCCGTCCGAGTCGCCGGTTCCCCGCCGTCCCCGGCGCTCGCGCTTCGCGGCGGCCGCTGCGAGCTCGGCACGGATCGTGTCGGTGCGGACGTCGGTCGGGCGGTCACCGGCATCCCACATCCGGTCCACGGCCGCCTGCGGGTGGCCCTCCTCGGCGGCGAGCGACGCCTCGAGCGCGCGCTCGTAGCGGCTCTGGCGCCGCTTGAGCCACAGACCCGCGACGAGCAGCACGGCGAGCACCGAGTAGGCGACCGCGGCGAAGGGGTGCAGCACGAGGTCACCGAGGTCGCCCTGGCTCAGCTGCAGCGCCTTGCGCAGCTGCTGCTCGCCCATGGGGCCCAGGATGAGGCCCACGATCAGCGGCGCGATCGGGAAGCCGAACCGGCGCATGAAATACCCGAGCGCTCCCACGATCAGGAGGATCGCGATGTCGAGCGTCGAGAAGCTGACCGCGTACGCTCCGAGCACCGCGAAGGTGATGATGCCCGCGTACAGGTACGGCCGAGGGATCTGCAGCAGCTTCACCCAGATGCCCGCGAGCGGCAGGTTCAGGATGATCAGCAGCACGTTGCCGATGTAGAGGCTCGCGATGAGCGCCCACACCAGGTCGCCCTGGTTCTGGAACAGCTGCGGGCCGGGCTGGATGCCGTACGACTGGAACGCCGTGATGATGATCGCGGCGGTCGCCGTCGTGGGCAGGCCCAGCGTCAGCAGCGGCACGAGCACGCCGGCCGCCGCCGCGTTGTTCGCGGCCTCGGGACCGGCGACGCCCTCGATCGCGCCGCGACCGAACTGGCTCTTGTTCTTCGAGAGGCTCTTCTCGCTCGCGTACGAGAGGAAGGTCGCGACGTCCGCGCCGCCGGCGGGGATCGTCCCCACCGGGAAGCCGATGAACGTGCCGCGCAGCCACGGCTTCCACGAGCGCTTCCAGTCCTCGCGGCTCATCCAGTTGCGCCACCCGCGGGTCACCGGGATCACGGGGATCGGTCCGTGCCGCAGCCGCGCCGCGACGTAGAACGCCTCGCCGATCGCGAAGAGGCCGACGGCGACGAGCACCACGCTGATGCCGTCCGACAGAGCCAGGATGCCGAGCGTGTACCGCGCCTGCCCGGTCGTGACCTCGGTGCCGATGAGCCCGATGAGCAGGCCGATGCCCAGCGAGGCGAGACCCCGCGCGGGCGAGGACCCGAGAAGAGCGCCGACGGTGATGAAGGCGACGACGATCAGCGCCACGAAGTCCGCCGGAGCCAGGTTCACCGCGAAGCGCGCGATGATCGGGGCGAACAGCGTCAGTAGGGCCGTCGCGATCGTTCCGGCGACGAACGAGCCGATCGCCGCGGTCGCGAGTGCCGCGGCGCCCCGGCCGAGCTTGGCCATCTTGTTGCCTTCGATGGCGGTGATGACCGACGCCGATTCGCCGGGGGTGTTGAGCAGGATGCTGGTGGTCGACCCGCCGTACATGCCGCCGTAGTAGATGCCGGCGAACGTGATGATCGCCGCCGTCGGAGAGAGGGAGTAGGTCAGCGGCAGCAGCAGCGCGACGGTCATCGCCGGGCCGATGCCCGGGAGCACACCGACGGCGGTGCCGACGATCACGCCGATGAAGGCGAAGAGGAGGTACTCAGGCTGCAGCGCTGTCGCGAAGCCCGCCATGAGGGAGTTCAGAGCGTCCATGATCTCTTCCGATCAGCCGAACAGGGGACCGGGGCCGTACCACCAGTCGAAGGCCATGCCGCGGGGCAGCGACAGGCCGAGGCCCTCGCCGAACAGCAGCTGGGTGCCGATACCCAGGACGAGCCCGGCGAGGAAGGCGACCCACGGCCGCTTGGCGCCGAGGGTCCAGGCGGCGCCGCCGAAGAGGAGCGCCGCGACCATCCACCAGCCCAGGATCTCGAGGAGGACGATGACGCCGACGACGAGCCCCACGAGCTTGAGGATCGTCCACCAGTCCGTCTTCGCATCCGGGTCGATGTCCTCGCCGTCCTCAGGGGTGGCGACCCTCCCGCGCATCGCGGCGACGACCAGGAACGCACCCGAGGCGAGGAGGATCGCCGAGACCAGGAACGGGAACACCTGGGGGCCGATCACCCCGCCGGCCGGCACACGGATGGAGAATGCGCCGACCAGGGCGAAGACCCCCAAGGCGACGATCACGGCGGCGAAGATCAGGTTGCCGATGCGGTCCGCCCCCCAGCCGGGGCGCGCGGTCTCCTGCGCGCCCCGGTCCAGAGTGCTCTCGCTCATGACACGAGACCGATGTTCTTCAGCGTCCCCGTGACTTCGGTGATGTTGTCGTCGACGAAGGTCGTGAACTCGTCGCCGGTGAGGAAGGCGTCTGTCCAGCCGTTGGTCTCGAGCGCCTCCTGCCAGGCGGCCGACTCGTGCATCTCGGTGACGAGGTTCACCAGGCCCTCGGCATCCGCGTCGCTGATCCCGCCCGGGGCGAGCAGGCCGCGCCAGTTCGTGTAGGTGATGTCGAAGCCCTCGTCGATCATCGTCGGCGTCTCCGGCAGCAGCTGCGCCGGCTCCTCGCTCGAGACGGCGAGGGCGCGGAGGTCGCCGGACTCGACGTACTCCGCGAACTCGCCGACACCCGAGATGCCGGCGGCGGCGTTGTTGCCGAGCAGGAGCGAGACCGCCTCGCCACCACCGGCGTTCGGGATGTAGTTGAGCTTCTCGGTGATGCCGGCGCCGTCGAGGCCTGCCTCTTCGAGCAGGAGCCCAGCGAGGATGTGGTCCGCGCCGCCCGCGGAGCCGCCCGTGATGGTGACGGACTGCCCGTCCGCGACCACGGCGTCGACGAGATCCTGCAGGGTCTGGTACTCGCTGTCGGCCGGGACGACCACCACGAGCGGCTCCTCGGTGAGGCGAGCGATCGGGGTCGTGTCCTCCATCCGGTTCTCCGCGGCGTTCGTCTCCACGGCGCCGACCATCACGAGGCCCGTCACCATGAGCGTGTACGGATCCTTCTCGTTGGCGAGGCTCGCGAGACCGACCGTGCCGCCCGCGCCGCCGATGTTGGTAACGGCGGCCGTCCCGACGAGGTCCTCGTCGGTGAGCACCGCGGAGACGGCGCGACCGGTCTGGTCCCAGCCGCCGCCCGGGTCGGCGGGGACGATGATGCTGACGTCGTCGACCTGGGCCGCAGCCGCTTCGGATTCCGTGCCGCCGCCGCCCACGGCGGCGCCGCGGGGGTTGCAGCCCGAGAGGGCGAGGGCGGCGACACCGGCGAGGGCGACGATCGCGAGGGACTTGCGCATGGGGGACTCCTCTTCGAGTTCCGCCGAGGCATCCTCGCCTCGACGTCCGTTCGGACAGACGCTAGAGACCGCGCCGAGGGCTGTCGCGCTTGCGCAACTAAGAGCGAGTTCGGAAAGTATTGGTCCCGCTCGCGGTGGGCATGCCCGGGCGCCGCGGGGGAGAATGAGCGCGTGCCCCGAGCGATGTCGCTGAGATGGCAGCTGCTGCTGCTGCAAGCCTTCATCGTCTGCGTCGTCATCGTGATCGCCGGGGTCGTCGCGATCTCCCTGCAGGAGCGCTCCATCCGAGAGTCCTACCGGGAGCGGATGGTGGGGGTCGCCCTCTCCATCAGCCGGTTGCCCTCCATCGCCGAGGCGTTCGACGACCCCGACCCGAGCGCGACGATCCAGCCGATCGCCGAAGTGATCCGCGAGGCATCCGATCTCACCTACGTCGTCGTGACGGATGCGGCCGGCATCCGCTATTCGCATCCGAACGAGGACCGCATCGGCGAGGCGGTCTCGACGGACCCGTCCGCTCCACTGTCGGGTCAGGTGTGGTCGGGCACCGAGACCGGCACGCTCGGCGAGTCCTACCGGGTGAAGGTGCCGCTGTACGCGGGCGGAGCCGTCTCGGGGGAGATCATCGGATCGGTGTCGGTCGGTGTGCTCGAGTCCGAGCTCGCCGCCGACGTGCAGTCCCGCCTGCCGTGGCTGCTGCTCGCCCTCGGCGGCTCCGCCGTCGTCGGCGTGTTCGGCGCGGCCGGCGTGGCAGCCCTCATCCGTCGCCGGATCCTGGGGCTGGAGCCGGGTCAGATCGCCGAGCTCGTGGGAGAACGCGAGACGATGCTCCACCGCCTGTCGGAGGGCGTCGTGCGTGTCGACCGCGACGGCGTCGTCGTGAGCGCCAACGACGCAGCGGTGCGCTTGCTCGGTGCGGGCCCGCTCGTCGGAGAACGGGCCTCGGACGTGCTCGAAGGGCCCATCCACGAGGTGCTCGTCAACGGCGAACGCGAGGGGCGCCTCGTGCTCGCGGGGGAGCGGCCGCTGATCGCGCGTGCGACCGGTCTCCACGACGACGACGGCAGGCCCGTCGGCGGCACGCTGCTGCTGCGCGATCACACCGAGCTGCACCAGGCGGTCCGCGAGATGGACGGTCAGCAGTCCCTCACCGACGGCCTGCGCGCGCAGGCGCACGAGTTCGCGAACTCGATGCACGTGGTGTCGGGGCTCCTCGAACTCGGCGCCTGGGACGACGCGCGCGACTTCATCGCGCGGATGCAGCCGGGCGGTTCGCTCGACATCGGTGCCGCCGGCGAGCAGCTCGGTCCCGAGCTCGCCGCACTTCTGTCGGCGAAACTCGCGCGATCGCGGGAGCTCGGCATCACGTTCTCGATCGATGCCGAGGGTGCCGTTCCCGCCGCCGTCGCGGGCGATCTCGTCACCGTCGTCGGCAACCTCGTCGACAACGCGTTCGACGCCTGCCGTGCGGGCGACACCCTGGCGCTCGCCGTCCGCGCCGATGCCGACGGAGTCGTCATCGTCGTCGAGGACAGCGGGCCCGGCGTCGACCCGGCTCTCGCCGACCGCGTGTTCGATGAGGGTGTCAGCACGAAGGATCCGAGCGCCCGCACCCGGGGTGTGGGGCTCGCACTCGTGCGTCGCATCGCCCGCCGACACTCGGGCGACGTCGTCCTCAGCCGCTCCGAACTCGGTGGCGCCTGCTTCCGCGTCGTGCTGCCCGTCGCCGCGAGGGTGTCGTGAGCCTCCGCGTGCTGGTCGTCGACGACGCTCCTGCCGTCGCGCACCTCCACGGTCGATTCGTCGCCGCCCACCCGGAGTGCGAGCTCATCGGCACCGCGGCATCCGGTCCCGATGCCGTCGCGGCGATCCGCTCGCTCCAACCCGACCTGGTGCTCCTCGACGTCCACCTGCCAGGCTTCTCGGGCATCGAGGTGCTGCGTGCCGTCCGAGCGGATGCCGCCGTCCGCCAGCCCGAGGTCGTCGCCGTGACCGCTGCCCGCGACGTCGAGACAGTCCGCGACGCGCGGCTCATGGGCGTGCGCCACTACATCGTGAAGCCGTTCACCGCGCACGACCTGCACCAGCGGATCGACGACGTCATCGCCGAACGAGGGGCCGCGGCATCCGGTGGCACCCTCGATCAGACGCGGATCGACGCGGTCATGCGTCCGTCCGCGCGCAGGTCGCTGCCGAAGGGACTCACCCGCGAGACGCTCGACCTGGTGCACGACGCGCTGCGGCGCCTCGGCGGGGGGACGGCGGCCGACCTCGCCGCCGAGCTCGGCCTGTCACGTGTGAGCTGCCGGCGTTACCTCGAGCACCTCGCCGATGAGGGGGCTGCCCGCCGCACGATGGACTACGCGACGGCGGGTCGGCCGAGCACGCGGTACGTCGTGTAGGCGATCAGCGCGCCGCCGCGTACTCCTCGATCACCACTCCGGAATCGAACGCGCGCGCACGGCCCAGGTCGAACGACCGGGGCGTGTAGGCCGATCCGCCGAAGAGCGGGAGGCCGGAGCCGAACGTCACGGGGTTGCGCTTGAGTATCAGGCGGTCGATCTCGGGGAGCAATGACCCCGCGAGCTGACCACCGCCGCACAGCCAGAGGTCCGCGCCCGGCTCGGTCTTCAGCTCGCGCACCGTGCGCAGCGGTTCATCGGTGACGTCGAGTTCGGCGGAGAGCCCGTGCGGCCGGTGAGTCGCGACGACCTGCCGCAGATGCGGGTAGGGGCTCGGCACCCCGATCTCCAGAGCCGGAGCCAGTGTGTTGCGCCCCATGATCACGGTATCGAATCGTCCCGCGGCGAGTGGGATGCCGAGGGTCTCGGCGACGTGCACGGGAAGGGTCTCCGGGAACTCATCGAGCAGGGTGCGCATGTGATCCCCCTCGACCGGGAATGCATCCGTCTCGCCGTCAGGTCCGGCGATGAAGCCGTCCAGGCTGACGGCGACGTAGTAGACGAGTTCACGCATCACAGCTCCATTCACGACGTTTGTCGTGGTTAATGTACGACATGTGTCGTGATCGCGCTACAGTCGCCTCATGGCCCGCAACGACGAACGACGCGCCGCGCTCGCGGACGCCGGGATCCGCGTCCTCGCCGTCGAGGGGGCACGCGGGCTCACCCATCGCGCCGTCGACGCGGCCGCCGGGACTCCGCAGGGCACGGCGTCGAACTACTTCGCGACGCGGGCCGACCTCATCGCCGCCCTCGTGGCACGGATCGGACAGCGCCTCGCGCCCGACCCCACCGCCTTGGCGCCTCTGCGTGATCGGGAACCCAGCCGCGAGGTGTTCGGTGACTACATCCGTGACATCGTCCGCCGCCTGATGGCCGACCCGCACGTCGCACTCGCCCTGTTCGAACTGCGTCTGGAGGCCGCGCGTCGTCCCGAGGTCGCGGGCGCACTCGCCGAGTGGCGTCGTCAGGGCTTCGAGAACGACGTCGCCTTCAATCGCGCAGCGGGTCTGCCCGGGGATGCCCTCGAGATCGCCCTGTTCCACTACGCGGTCGACGGTCTGGTCTTCGACCGGCTGACCCAGCCGCTGGACGACGGTCTCGGCGTGGACCACGCTGTCGACGTCCTCGTGTCGCGGTTGCTGCCGTGACCGGCAGCGGCGGGACCACCTTCACCGAGGTGACCCGCGTCGCGTGCGACCCCGCGACGCTGTTCGACCTCTCGCTGTCGATCGACGCGCACCTGGACTCGATGCGTCGATCGGGCGAGCGCGCCGTGGCCGGCGTCACCAGCGGCACGATCGGGCTGGGGGAGACGGTCACCTGGCGCGCGCGTCACTTCGGGGTGATGTGGACCATGACCTCGAAGATCACCGCCCTCGACCGCCCGCGGCGATTCGTCGACGAGCAGGTGCGAGGGCCGTTCCGCGCCTTCCGCCACGAGCATCGCTTCGAGAGGGACGGCGACCTCACCCTGATGACCGACACGGTGACGCTGTGCTCGCCGCTGCTCGGACGGATCGTCGAACCGCTCCTGCTGACGCCCTACCTGCGGCGGCTGATTCGCTCCCGCAACGAGGTCCTGGTCGAGAAGGTCACCGCCAATCGGGGCGTCGACGGCCGGTGAGGCGGCGACTCTTCCCGTCCACCGGGGATTTCCGTGCGCGGCGCGATAGCGTGGGAGCGCGTCCGTCCCCCGCGAGAGGAACCCATGAGCACTGGCAGTGAACCGGCACGTGCGTTTGCGCACGTCAGCGGGGGGTCGGCACGGTTCACGACGCTCGACGGCGTCGATCAGGTGCTCGACGCCGTCGACGCGGACGGCGTCCGGCGGCTCATCGTCGATCGGGTGAGAGCGGATGCCGCGGCCACCGGCATCCCCGTCGAGCTGCACACCAGTGGCGACCGCGGTGAGCACCTCCTCGTCATCGATCCGTCCGGCGATATCGACGTCGAGGTCGACGACCGCACGGTCACGCGCGCGGAGCTGAGACAGCAGGCGTGGTGGACCACCGACCCGGCCCCCGCCGACGAGGAGGATGCGGGAGCAGAGGACGAGCAGGACGCCGCCGTCGTCGAGCCGGCCGGTGAGCCCGGCCTCGTCGACGAGGTCCCCGCGTTCTTCCCCGCGTCTCCGACGCCCGGAGACGAGACCGACGATCGCGCGCCGGTCTTCGACAGCGGCGACGACGACGACCTCGACGACGATGAGGCTCCCGCCGAGTGGGCGCCCGCCCGTGTGACCGAGATCCCCGCGGCCGCCCCTGCGACGGAAACCGGTCCCGTCGACGTCGCCCGCGAGTCCTTCGATGCCGAGGATGACGCGGTACCCGAGCCGGAGCCGGCACCTGAGCCCGACGCGACGCCCGAGCCCGACGAGACGCCCGAGCCGGATTCCCAGCCCGAGCTCGAGTCCGCGGCGGAATCCGAGCCCGCCACCGCGGAGGCGGCCCCGTCGCCGGAGACGCCGTTCGAGGGTTCCGCCGCGGACGGCGCTCGCCCGTCGTTCATCGAGCCGCCCACGAACCACCCCGCACAGGTGACCGGCTGGCGGTCCTTCTTCGTGCGGCTCGGCATCAAGATCCCTCCCTCCAAAGCCGAGCTCGAGCGCGCGGAGCGCGAGAGGACGGTCTCCCGCCAGTGGGCCGGATGCCGCGCCATCGCCGTCGCCAACGGCAAGGGCGGCGTCGGCAAGACGATGACGACGGCCGTCCTGTCGGCGGTGTTCGCCCGCCACGGCGGAGGCAACGTCCTCGCCTGGGACAACAACGACACCCGTGGCACCCTCGGGTGGCGCACCGAGCAGGGCGACTACGACACGACGATCCGCGACCTGCTCCCCGAAGCAACGCGGCTGCTCGAGGCGACGGCATCCGTCTCCGACATCGCACGATTCGTCCACCACCAGTCCGTCGACCGCTACGACGTGCTGCGGTCGAACCCCGAGCTGCTGGCCGCCGACCAGCGCATCACGACCGCCGACTTCGATCTGCTCGCACAGGTCGCGGCGCGGTACTACCGCATGGTCATCTTCGACTCCGGCAATGACGAGTCCGCCGACCGCTGGCTGCGCATGATCGACTCCGCGCACCAGCTGGTCGTCCCGACGCTGGCTGCCCCTGAGTCGGCGGAGTCGGCGGCGCTCCTTCTCGACGCGCTGCGCAAGCGGGATGAGCACTCCCGACGTCTCGCCGACGGTGCCGTCGTCGTGGTCGGTCAATCCGAACGCGCCGGCATCGGTGCCGCGCAGCGCATCGCTGCCGGGTTCGAGGGGCACGTGCGCGCCGTCGAGATCATTCCCTTCGACGATGCCCTCAAGGCGGGGCGGATCCGCTACGACGCCCTGCAGTCCCGCACGAAGGACGCCTGGATGCGCGCCGCCGCCGCCGTCGCGGACGGGCTGTAAGCCAGCGAGCGGGCCCGCGGAAGCTCTCGATCGGACGCTCGTCCCACGTCGTGAACGGATCGTCGCCCACCTCGGCCATGAGCGCGGGACGCGCGGCAGCCGCGGACTCCGCGGATTCCCACAGCGCGATCCCGACGAGGCGGCCGCCCTCGTCGTCGACCACACCCGTCCACTCGAGCCCGGGCTGCTCACGGGCGACCCGGCTGTAACGGCGCATCGAGTCGATCACCGCGTCGCGGTGTTCCGGCTTGGGTGAATGGACGGAGATCACGGCGAACGTCATGCCCGGCAGTCAATCACCCGTCGGCGGGGCGGACCACCCGTGTCGGCCGCCGCTGCAGGTCGCCGCCGCAGTTCGGGCAGACGTGTCCGGGGAATCCATCGCGGCATTCGGCGCACCACGTGCACTCGTACGAGCAGATGTACGCCTCACCCCCCGGCGGCAGATCGCACGCACAGGATTCGCAGGTCGGGCGCATCTCCAGCATCTCCCGACGATAGGACGGGCGACGAGCTCGTCGCGGGCCGACACCTGCCGCCCAGCGGCAGAATCCTGCCGATTCCGTCGCGCCCGACGTGGGGGAGGATGGGCAGATGACCGGCGAGACGGACGACACGCGGCTGATCGAGATCGCCGCGCGGCTGAGCGTGGCTCCCGCCGGTGATTTCGTCGCGTTGCGCACCGCGGCCGCGGCGGAGGCTTCCGACAAGGCTCTCGCGACGGCGATCAAGAAGCTCCGGAAGCCCGTCCTCGCCGCCTGGGTCGTCAACCTGCTCGCGTCCGATGACGCCGACGCGCTCACCCCGGCCGCCGACCTCGCAGACGAGTTCCGGGAGGCAGTGGATGCCGGCGACGCCCGCGCTCTCACCGATCTCAGCCGCCGTCGTCGCAGCATCCTCCGCGACCTCGTCGACCGCGCCGTGAAGCGTGCGGGCGAGCGCGGTGTGGAGGTGGGCGGCGCCGTCCGCATCGCGGTGGAGCAGACCCTCGACGCCGCGCTGCGGGATCCGGATGCCGCGGCCGCCGTCTCGAGTGGGCGGCTGCTGCGCCCCATCGAGGCCACGGGAATGGACGCGCCCGACCTCACCGACGCGGTCTCGGGCCCGTTCGAGGTCGGAACAGCCCGGCCGGAGCCGAACGATGAGCTCGCCGAGCGCCGCGCCGCGCGTGATGCCGCTCGCGCGGCAGCCGAGGCTCGTCGCCACGCCGAGAGCGCCGAGCGCGACCTCGCCCGTGTCGAGGAGGACTGGCGGAAGGCGCAGGAGCGCACGGCGTCGCTCGAGGATCGTCTCGCCGAACTCGATCGCGAGCGGGCTCGGCTCGAGGACGACATCGCGCGGGCCCGCGACGCTCACACCGACCTCACGGAGCAACGCCGACGCGCGCGCGAGGCGGCGAGAAAGGCGAGATCGGCTGCGGAGCGGGTGCGAGAGTGATCAGCCGCGGGCGCGGTGCTGATCGAGCGCGGTCGTCGCCGTGGACCAGACCAGGGTCTGAGCGACCTCCTCGGCACGGTCGTACCGCGGACCGCTGAGGACCACGAACACCGCTCCGACGACGTCGATGAAACCCGCCACCTCACCCGCGATCCGGACCTCGTAGCGGTCTTCCGCGATCAGGTCCCATTGGATGCGCGATGCGCGCGGCGGGGCGTCGGCGGGCCGACGAGTCGGCAATGCACGCAGCGTCTCCGAATCCACGTACATGTTCCGCACCTCATCCCGCTCGCCCAGTCGACAAAGATCCCAGGTGACCACCATGGACCGGGAGCAGGGGCGGGCAGAGGGGATTGACGACGCGCGACCCGCGCGCTACGCGATCGCCGGCGACCGCTCGGCCGCTTCTCGGACAGCGGATGTGACGGTGTCGAGCAACCGGGAGGCGAGGTTCCACCGCTGCCAGAACAGCGGAACCTCGATCGTGTCATCGGCGAGGACGACGAGGGTCCCATCAGCCACGCCGGCCTCGAACTGGCCCGGGAGCAGCATTCCCCACCCGAGCCCGATCGTGATCGCGTGCGCGAACTCGGCCGACGCACTGATGATGTGCCGGGGCGCGTCGCGTCGTGCGCCGTGCCGGCGCGCGAACGCGCCCTGCAGCGTGTCGTGGCGGTCGAAGTCCACTCTGGGCGCCGTCTCGAGCGCAGTGCGGCCGAGGCCGTCGGGGAACCAGCGATCGGCGAAGTCGCGCGTCGCCACGGCGGTGTAGCGCATCCGGCCGAGCGGTGAGGCGACGCATCCGGCGACGGGTTCGCGCTGCGAGGTGACCGCCGCCATCACCGTCCCCGCCGCGAGGAGCTGCGCCGTCCGTTCCTGGTCCTCGCGGTGGAGCTCGAATGTGACGGCGTGCTCCGCGGTGACCGCCGTCAGCGCCGGAAGGAACCACGTGATCAACGAATCGGCATTGACGGCGAGCGGCACGAGCGGCGTCCCGGTCTCGTCGC
This sequence comes from Microbacterium sp. NPDC080005, assembly GCF_040702445.1. Taxonomy (NCBI): domain Bacteria; kingdom Bacillati; phylum Actinomycetota; class Actinomycetes; order Micrococcales; family Microbacteriaceae; genus Microbacterium; species Microbacterium sp. NPDC080005. The sequence goes on from NZ_JBFBLD010000001.1 coordinate 476,619, forward strand.
CGAGGGCAGCGCGGGCATCGTGCTCCAGGAGGTCCAGCTGGCGGGCGAGCCGCACCAGCGGTTCGCCCGCCTCGGTGGCCGTCACCGGCTTGGTCCGTCGTAGCACCACACGCCCGACGCGCTGCTCGATCACACGGATCCGCTGACTCACCGCGCTGGGGGTGATGCCGAGTCGAGCCGCCGCACGGTCAAGGGTGCCTGCGTCGACGGCGGCGGCCAGCGTGCGCAGGTGCTCGAGCGGGATGTCCATGCCCGCGAGCCTAATGAAGCTTTACTTCACATCGTGCAGAATCCTTCGCTGTACTGCATGCGCCTTCCACACCTACCGTGAGAGCTGTGACCCCCGAATTCGTCGCTCTGCTCTCCGGCCTCGGCCTCTGCCTCGGTCTCATCGTCTCCATCGGCGCCCAGAACGCGATCGTGCTGCGGCAGGGGCTGCGGCGCGAGCACGTGGGGATCGTCGTCCTGGTCTGCGTCGTGAGCGACGCGATCCTGCAGACCCTGGGCGTCGCCGGCGTCGCGACCCTCGTCACCGCGCACCCCTGGCTCGAGACCATCGCCCGATGGGCGGGCGCGGCGTTCATCGTCGGGTTCGCCGTCGTGAGCGCGCGTCGCGCATGGCGCGGCGGCGGAAGCCTCGAAGCCGCGGAGCCGGAGGCCCCGACGGATGCCGCGGCTCCGGGTGCGGTCCTCGTGCGCCCTCGGGCGGCGACCCGCACGGCGACGCTCCTCACGATCCTCGCCGTGACCTGGCTCAACCCTCACGCCATCGTCGAGACCACTGTCGTGCTCGGGTCCGTGGCGGCCACCCACGGCGATGCGCGGTGGTACTTCCTCGCAGGCGGCATCGCGGGGAGCACGCTCTGGTTCGTGCTCTTCGGTTATGGAGCGCGCTACCTCGCGCCGCTCCTGCGAACCGCACGTGCATGGCGGATCCTCGACGGCGGCATCGCCGTCGTCATGCTGGTGATCGCCGTGAGCCTCATCCTCGGCTGAGAGGGCTCGCCGCGGTCAGTGCGCGGCGTCGTACGCGTCGAGCACCTGGGCCGGGACGCGTCCGCGCTCGGACACCTGGTAGCCGTTCTTGGCCGCCCACTCGCGGATGGGCGCGTAGTCGCGCTGGCCGGCCCGCTTCTGCTGGCGACCGCCGCCGTTCGACGAGGTCGTCGTGCGGGCGGTCGTCGCGCGCGACGAGACACGGCGCGCTGCGTCGATGTAGGGAGCGAGCACGTCGCGCAGGGCGGTGGCATTGTCGTGGGTGAGGTCGATCTCGTAGGCGGTGCCGTCGAGCGAGAAGAGGACGGTCTCCCCGTCGCCGACCTCGAGGACGGTGCCGTCCAGGTCGTCGACGAGCTGATGCACGATTTTGCGAGCCATGCGCTCACCCTAGTGGCGCGGGTGCCCGCTACGGCAGAAGGCCGGCACGGCGCGCCTTGGCGACCGCGGCGTGCCGGGTCGAGGCATCCAGCTTCGCCATCGCCGCCTGCAGGTACGACTTGACCGTCCCCTCGCGCAGCGACAGCGACGCGGCGATCTCGGCGTTCGTGGCGCCGAGGGCGCAGCAGGCCAGCACGTCGAGCTCGCGAGGGGAGAGCGTCACATCCAGTGCCGCCTCGGCGGGTGCGGGCCGCGACATCCCGGCCAGACGTCGCTCGACCGCCGCGATCCGCTGCCGGAGATCCGGATCGGTGACGGATGCCGCGATGCTCCGCAACTCGGCGTAGCTCTCCCGCAGGTCCTCCTGGGCGGAGGCGGGGAGAGCGGGCTCGGCGGGCTGAAGGGCAGCGACGCGCCGGTCGACCTCTTCACGGACCCGCAGCTCGGTGGCGAGCATGTCGGCGGCGCGGAAGGCGGGTCGGCTGACGAGATCGCCGACGGGGCCGGGCGTCCACGATCCGCAGTAGACGATGCCGCGGGGACGCCCGGTGACGACCACCGGAACGGCCAGGAGGGTGGAGATGCCCTCTCCGAGGATGGCGCGGTCGTAATCGTGGGTGATCGTCCGCGCCGTCCGATAGTCGAGCGCGAGACGCGGACGCTTCTCGATCATGGCGGCCCCGCCCAGCCCTCGGCCCGCTTCGACGACGAGCCCCTCGATGCTGCGCGTGCGCGCCCCCGAGATCGCCGTCACGTGGACAGCGCCGCCGCGTTCGAGACCGCCGAAGACGACGGGGAAGCGCGTCTGACGGGCCAGATCGGACACGGCTCGGGAGACGAGCCGCGTGTCCGCGTCGCTCTCGACCGACGATCCCACGCGTACCTACTTCCGGGGGTGACGGCACCTCTGCCGCCTTCGTACGGTCGAACCTACCACGCGGCTGATTCTCAGGAACGGCCCGTGCGAGCACCGTCGCTCACCCCATGAGGCAAGGAGGCCACATGTCGTCCCAGTCACCCCACAGAGGCGTGGAGGGGAGTGCCATCGACTACGTCGCGGTCGAACGATCGCCGCGGTTCGTCGAGCTGAAGAAGAAGCACCGCAGCGTGGTCTTCCCGCTGGCCGTGCTGTTCCTCCTCTGGTACTTCGTCTACGTCCTGCTCTCGTCGTTCGCCCCGGACTTCATGGCGCAGGAGGTGTTCGGCCACATCACCATCGGCCTGCTCCTGGGTCTCGGTCAGTTCGTCACCACGTTCGCGATCACGATGGGCTACGTCGCGTTCGCGAACCGCCGGCTCGACCCGATCTCCTCCGAGATCCGCGCCGACCTCGAGAGGCAGGAAGCCCGATGAGCCCGATCCTCCTCGCCGCGGCACCCACCGGAGCGGCCGAGAACAACCCCGTCCTCAACATCTCGATCTTCGGCGCGTTCGTCGCGGTGACCCTGTTCATCGTCATCCGCGCGAGCCGCAACAACAAGACGGCCGCCGACTACTACGCGGCCGGCCGCTCCTTCACCGGCCCCCAGAACGGATTCGCCATCGCCGGCGACTACCTGTCGGCGGCATCCTTCCTGGGCATCGTCGGCGCCATCGCCATCAACGGGTACGACGGATTCCTCTACTCGATCGGCTTCCTCGTCGCGTGGCTCGTCGCCCTGCTCCTGGTCGCCGAACTCATGCGCAACACCGGCAAGTTCACGATGGCCGACGTGCTGTCGTTCCGTCTGAAGCAGCGCCCGGTGCGGCTCGCCGCCGCGATCACGACGCTCGCCGTGTGCTTCTTCTACCTCCTCGCCCAGATGGCAGGCGCCGGCGGGCTCGTCTCGCTGCTGCTGGGAATCACGGAGCAGATCGGTCAGTCGATCGTCGTCGCCGTCGTCGGCGTGCTGATGATCGTCTACGTCCTCATCGGTGGCATGAAGGGCACGACGTGGGTGCAGATCGTCAAGGCGTTCCTCCTCATCGGCGGCGCCATCGTCATGACGATCTGGGTCCTCGCGATCAACGGGTTCAGCCTCGACACGCTCCTCGAGGCGGCCGTGCAGAAGTCGACGACCGATCCGCAGGACGCGATCCTCGGTCCCGGCCTGCAGTACGGGGCCAATCCGTGGGACTTCATCTCCCTCGCGATCGCGCTCGTGCTCGGCACTGCGGGTCTGCCTCACGTCCTGATGCGGTTCTACACCGTCCCGACGGCCAAGGAGGCGCGTCGTTCGGTGGTCTGGGCGATCTGGCTGATCGGACTCTTCTACCTGCTGACGCTGGTCCTCGGCTACGGCGCCGGCGCCATCGTCGGATCCGAGACGATCAAGGCGGCACCCGGTGGCGTCAACTCGGCGGCACCGCTGCTCGCGGCGGCGCTCGGCGGGCCGGTCCTGCTCGGCTTCATCTCGGCTGTCGCGTTCGCCACGATCCTCGCCGTCGTCGCAGGACTCACGATCACCGCGGCCGCGTCCTTCGCGCACGACATCTACGCGAACGTCGTGAAGAAGGGGAACGTCCCGCCGGACGGCGAGGTGAAGGTGGCCCGTCGCACGGTGATCGTGATCGGCGTGCTGGCGATCCTCGGCGGGATCGGCGTGCAGGGACAGAACGTCGCGTTCCTCGTGGCGTTGGCCTTCGCCGTCGCGGCCTCGGCGAACCTGCCGACGATCCTGTACTCCCTGTTCTGGCGCAAGTTCACGACGCGCGGCGCCGTGTGGAGCATGTACGGCGGCCTCGCGACCGCCATCGTGCTCATCGTCCTGTCGCCGGTGTTCTGGGGCACCGAGACGAGTGTGTTCAAGAACGTCGGGACGGCGATCTGGCCGCTCAACAACCCGGGCATCATCTCGATCCCGGTGGGCTTCCTGCTCGGCTGGATCGGGTCCGTCACTTCCCGCAAGGCGGAGGACGCGACGAAGGCGGCGGAGATGGAGGTCCGCTCGCTCACCGGCTACGGCGCCGAGAAGGCGGTCGACCACTAAGCGCGCACGCCGCGGCGAGGCGGGCAGGGACGGCCTACACGTCCCTGCCCGCCTCCGTCATGTGCGGCCCGTCGAACCGGCGACCCGCTCCTCGAGGTCGAGGAGGAACCGCTTGTGCTCCGGCCGGCCGCCGTATTCGCCGAGCGACCCGTCGCTGCGGATCACCCGGTGGGCAGGCAGCACGATCGACCAGGGCGTACGGGCGCACGCGGTCCCCACCGCGCGGTGCGCCCGCGGCGACCCCGCGACCACGGCGATCTCGGCGTACGAGGCCGTCTCGCCGTACGGGACCTCGACGATGGCCTCGAGGGCCCGTCGGGTGAACCCGCCGGTCAGGCGCCAATCGAGCGGCACCGTGAACGCCCGTCGAGTGCCGGCGAAGTACTCGTCGAGCTCTTCCGCCGCCCTCGAGGACGGACCGTCGTCGGGGGTCGGCACGGCGTGCAGCAGCATGCTGAGCCGCGAGACCTCCGCGTAGGCCGGGCCGTCGAGGACCGACAACGCGACCAGGCCCGCCTCGGTCGTCACCAGGAGGGCCTCGCCGATCGGTGTCCGGTGCACCGAGTAGGTTGCGATCGTCATGACCACATCATGGCTGTCGGGTCCGCGTGTCGAGAGCGGGGGAGGGTGCGGGCGGTGACAGGCGGCATCCCGCCCCGGTTGTGGAGGAAAGTCCGCCCGCGCGGCCACCGATCCGCGAAACTCGGCCGTCGATCCCGCTTTCCCAGCCTGACGCGCCTAGTGTTTTCGGTGTGTGGCGAGCAGAGAGCGGTGCTGTGCGCGGCGAGAGTGCCGAGCAGATGCCCGCGGTGACCCCGGCGGACGTGACCCTGTCCGACCCCGAGGTGCTCGTCATGCACGCCGCGGTCCCGGAGCGCAAACGACTGCGCGAGGAGGCCGCCCAGCTGGGTGGTCCCTCGACGCTGCTGCACTACCGTGACGACGGCGATGCCGGCATCGACATCACCAAGGCGCATCCCGGCAGCCTCCCGCAGTTCATCACGGGGCGCCCGACACTGCTGTCGAACATGTTCCGAGACGAGGTGGCCCTCCGGACGGCGCGTCTGGCCGCTGAGCGCATCACGTCCAAGGACGTCGAACTGCGCACCGCGCGCGGGCTCGACACGGTGCACCTCGCGATCGGCATGGCCTCCTGGCGGATCGGCGGCGTGAGCTGCACCGCTCCCGTGCTGCTGCGTCCGCTGACGATCCGCCGGCACCACACCGATTTCGATCTGAGACTGCACGGCCCCTTCCATGTCAACCGCGAGCTGGTCACGGCCGCGCGCATCCACTTCGGCGTCGACCTGGACGGCGAGGCGCTCGCCGCGCTCGCCTACGACGGCGGGGTGTTCCAGCCCCAGCCCGTCATCGACCGACTGCGTGCCCTGACCGCGCACGTGCCCACCTTCACCGTGCAGCCGCGTCTGGTGGTCTCGACGTTCGCCGACGTCGCCTCCGACATGGAACGGGATGCCGTCGACCTCGACCACCCCGTCCTCAACGCGCTCGCCGGCCACCCGGCAGATCGCGAGCGTCTCTCGTTCGTCCGTCCCCAGCCCGACGCGGTCAGCCCCGACGATCGCACGCCCGCCTCGGATCGGCTGATCCTCGACGCGGATGCGGAGCAGGAGGCGGTTCTCGCCCGCATCACCGAGGGACAGTCGCTCGCCGTCCACACCCTTCCCGGAACCGGCGGGACCCAGACCGTCATCAACGCGGTCGGCGAGCTGGTCCGCTCAGGCAAGCGCGTGCTGGTCGTCAGCGCCCGTCGGTCGACCCTCGACGGCGTGCGTCACCGTCTCGCCGGGATCGGCCTGCCCGGCCTCGCCGTCTCGCCCACCCGGTTGCACCGCGACCTCATCCGCGCGATCGCGCGCAACGAGAAGGCGGAGCAGCCCAAGGTCGCCGAAGTGGACGACGCGCTCGTGCGCCTGCGCACCGTGCTGCGCGACTATCGCGCCGCGCTCACGCAGCGCCACGCCTCAGTGGGTGTCTCGCCGCTCGAGGCACTGCGCGAGCTGACGCGCATCGCCGAGCACGAGCCGCAGCCCACCGCGACCGCGCGCTTCGACCTCGCGACCGTGCAGCGTCTCGCGACGCGACGCGTCGAGGCGGCAGAGGCCCTCGCGGCATCCGCTCGACTCGGAGAGTTCCGGATCGGGCCCGACGACTCGCCCTGGTACGGGGTGGCGTTCTCGACGACGGACGAGGCGCGGGCCGCGCACGCCCTCGCCGGTCGCCTGCACCGCGCCGAGGTCCCCGCCCTCCTCGAGCGCGGCTACGAACTCATCGGTCAGACGCGGATGCGGCCGTTCACGACGATCGCCGAGATGGGCTCGTACGTGCAGCTGCTGCAGGGCATCCGCGCGTCGCTCGACCGCTTCAGCCCCACCGTGTTCGAGCGCCCCCTCACGGATCTGATCGCCGCGCACTCGTCGCGTCGTGACTCCGCCCAGATGACGACGGCGAACCGCCGCCGCCTGCGTCGGCTGTCGAAGGAGTACGTGCGGCCCGGCATGCACGTCACCGACATGCACGAAGCCCTGCTGCGGGTGCAGAACCAGCGCACGCAGTGGCAGCAGCTCGTCGACGCGGGGGTCGTCCCCGAGATCCCGATCGGCCTCGACGACGTCGCGGCCGCCTGGCAGCGGGCGAACGCCGACCTCGCCGACCTCGACCGGGCACTCGGGCGCTCGGAAGGGTTGGCCGGCCTGCCGATCCCGGAGCTGCTCCGCACGCTCGCCGGGCTCGCCGCGGCATCCGACGTCTTCGACAACCTCGTCGAGCGGGCGGCACTGCGCAGCGAGCTCGCCCAGCTGGGTCTCGAGCCGCTCCTCATGGAGCTGTCGACGCGGCACGTGCCGGAGTCCGAGGTCGCCGCCGAGTTCGAGTACGCCTGGTGGCGCTCCGCGCTCGAAGCCATGCTGCGGTCGGACCGAGCTCTGCTCGGCGCGAACACGACCGTCCTCGATCGGCTCGAGCGCGACTTCCGCCTCGTCGACGAAGCACACGCCTCGTCATCCGGGCCGCTGCTGGCCTCCGAGCTGGCCAAGCGGTGGCGGATCGCCATCGTCGACGAGCCGCGCGAGGCCGCCTCGCTGAAGGCCGCGCTGCGCGGCGGGACGGCATCGGCATCGGAACTGGTCGCCTCCGCGCCCACCCTCATGCGCGTCCTGGCACCCGTGTGGCTCGCCTCTCCGTACGAGGTGCCGCACGTTCCGGACCACCCCGAGTTCGACGTCGTCATCATCGCCGACGCCGCAGCTCTGTGCCTCGCCGAAGCGACCCCCGCGCTGCGCCGTGCGCGCCAGGTCGTCGTTTTCGGTGACCCGGTGACGCAGCGGCCGACCCCCTTCCGGCTGTGGTCGGGACGCGGCGACGACCTCGACACCCCGGAGGTGCCGTTCGACGAGACGAGCGTGTTCGAGCGGCTCCGCGAGCTGATCCCGGTAGAGACCCTCACCCGCAGCTACCGCGCCGGCGGGGAGGACCTCGCCGAGCTCGTCAACGACGCGTTCTACGGCGGTGCGATCGGCTCACTGCCCTGGGCGGGCTCCTACCTCGGCCGCGGCAGCCTCAGCGTCGACTACGTCGAGGGCGGCACTGGAGCGCCGGACCCCGACACGGGCGCCGTCGAGAGTCCAGACGCCGAGGTCGCCCGCGTCGTGACCCTCGTCGTCGAGCACGCGATCAACCGTCCCGCCGAGTCGCTCATGGTGGTGACGGCCTCTGCGCGGCACGCGGAGCGCGTCCGCGCCGCCGTCGCCAGCGCCTTCGCGGGCCGGTCGGACGTCGCCGACTTCGTCGGGCGAGAGACCGCCGAGCCCTTCGCGGTGCTCGGCCTCGAGGAATCCGTCGCCGAGAGCCGCGACCGTGTCATCTTCTCGCTGGGGTTCGGCCTGACCAAGCACGGCCGTGTCCTCAGCGATTTCGGCGACCTGTCGACCCCCGACGGCGAACGACTGCTGACGGTCGGCATGACGCGCGCACGCCGTTCGATGGTGATCGTCTCGTCGATCCGTCCCTCGGCCTTCGACGAAGGACGTCTCACGTTCGGCGCCGCCACCCTCATGGCGATCCTCGGTCGGATCGCCGCCCGCGGGCGAGATGCACGACTCGAGGACCTGGCGGATCCGCTCACCCTGACGCTCGCCCAGCACCTGCGGAGCTTGGGCGTCTCGGTCGATGTGCACTATCGCGGCGGACAGTTGCCGCTCGTGGCGCAGTTCAAGGGCAAGGCCGTCGTCGCCGACATCGATCCTGAGACGACCCACGACAGCCTGCGCGAGACCCTCCGGCGGCGCCCTCAGCTGCTGCGCCGCCTGGGATGGCACTACGTGCGAGTCCACGCGTTCGACGTGTACAACGACCCGGCCGCTGTCGCCCTTCGCATCGCGGGGGTCATCGGGGTCCAGCCTGAGACGCCCTCGGCGCCCGGATCCACCCAGCCGATCGATGTCGACTGATCGCCAGCGCGTCGAACGGGTCCCGGGGTCGCGTCGCGCCAAGCTGACGCCTGCGCCGGGGACGGACCCGAGCCCCGAGACGAAGAACGGGCCGGACGCGGGTGAACCCCCGGCATCCGGCCCGAACGATGCGCGCATGCGGGACGATGTCCCGCCGCACTACTGACGCGTCAGATCGACGGCGACGGCGGTTCGCTCACCCGCGTGGGTGCTCCCGTTCCGCGCTGCTGCTCGAGCAGGTCGCGGATCTGGACGAGCAGCTCGGCCTCGGTCGGGAGCTTCGCCTCTTCCTCGACCACGCCGGCCTTGGCGGCCTGACGCTCCTTCCACTTGTTCATCGGGACGACGAACACCAGGTAGACGACGATCGCCACGGCGAAGAAGCTGATGATGGCGGTGAGCAGGCCACCGAGCGGGAAGACGACCGGATCGCCGTGAAGACCGGTGAAGCTGGGCCCCACCTTGTCGGAGTTCGGGTCCGGCTTGTAGAAGAGCTCGATCAGCGGGTTGATGATGCTGTTGACGATGGCCGTCACGAGAGCAGTGAACGCCGTGCCTATGACGACAGCGACCGCCAACTCGATGACGTTGCCGCGCATGATGAAGTCTTTGAAGCCCTGGATCATGGCTGTCCTCCCTCCGCCGGCACGGAGCCGGGCTACGAACCCGCGGGAGCGGGCGAAGCGGATGCTTCGGATTTCTTCGATGATGTCGAAGAACCCGAGCCCTCGCCAGAGGACGCGGGGGAGCTGGTGCTGCGCGAATCGGTGCGGTAGAAGCCCGAGCCGTTGAAGGTGACGCCGATCGAGCCGTACTGCTTGCGGACGAGCCCGCCGCACTCGGGGCATTCGGTGAGGGCGGCGTCGGAGAACGACTGGACGGCGTCGAAGCGGTGTCCGCACGCGGTGCAGGCATAGGCGTAGGTGGGCATGAGACCTCGGTGGTTCAGCGGAGGGGGAGACGGACGGTGCGGGTGGGGGTGACGACGCCCGAGACGGGCTGGTCGTGGAGCTCGCGGGGGACCTCGTCGACCAGCTCGGAGTCGAAGATGACGGCATAGACCGGCGGGCACTTCTCCATCGACCCGATGGTCTTGTCGAAGTAGCCGCGACCCCAGCCCAGCCGCATCCCGCTCCGGTCGACGGCGGCAGCGGGGATGACGAGCAGGTCGACGTCGTTGACGGCGACGGGGCTGAGCAGTTCGCCCACGGGTTCGGGCAGACCGAACATCCCCTCGGCGATGTCGCCCTCGTGCTCGGCGACGGTCCAGTCGAGCAGGCCGTCCGCCCGGGTCACGGGCAGGAGGACGCGGATGCCGCGGCCCACGGCAGCGGCGATGAACTCGCGCGTGCCGGGCTCCGTGGTGGTCGAGAGGAAGCAGGACATCGACCGGACGCCGTGTTCGGCGACCAGAGCGTCGAGCTGCGCCCGGATGCCTGCGGCGGCCTCATCGAGAGCGGCGGCCGAGCGCTGCTGTCGGCGTTCGCGGAGTTCGGCGCGCAGGGCACGCTTCTCGGTGTCCACGGGGCCGGTCATGGTCCGATTCTAAAGGGACACGCCCACCGTCCCGCCGTGTCGTAGACAGGACACGAGTGATCTGTATGGTGAGGGTCATGTCTTCCGAGCGCATCAAAGCCGTCATCCCTGCCGCGGGCCTGGGCACCCGCTTCCTGCCCGCCACGAAAGCCATGCCGAAGGAGATGCTGCCGGTCGTCGACAAGCCCGCGATCCAGTACGTGGTCGAAGAGGCCGTCTCCGCCGGGATCGACGATGTGCTCATCATCCTCGGGCGCAACAAGAACAACATCTCGAATCACTTCGACTCCGTCCCCGAGCTCGAATCCAACCTCTCCAAGAAGGGCGACCACGAGAAGCTCAAGCGGGTGCAGGACTCGTCGGTCATGGCCGACATCCACTTCGTCCGTCAGGGCGAGCCGAAGGGCCTCGGTCACGCGGTGCTGCGTGCCCGCTCGCACGTCGGCGACAGCACCTTCGCCGTGCTGCTCGGCGACGACCTCATCGATGCGCGCGACGTGCTCCTCGAGAAGATGCTCGAGCAGAACAAGAAGACCGGCCTGACCGTCATCGCGCTCATGGAGGTCTCGCCCGACCAGATCCACATGTACGGCGCGGCCGCCGTCGAGGAGACCGGGGAGCCCGACGTCGTCAAGGTCACGGGCCTGGTCGAGAAGCCGAAGAAGGAGGACGCACCCTCCAACTACGCCATCATCGGTCGCTACGTCCTGACGCCCGGCGTCTTCGAAGTGCTCGAGCGCACCGAGCCGGGCAAGGGTGGCGAGATCCAGCTGACCGACGCGCTCGAGGAGCTCGCCTCGACTGAGGGCGTCCTCGGCGTCGTCTTCCGCGGTCGGCGGTACGACACGGGTGACCGCGCCGACTACATCAAGGCGATCGTGCAGCTCGCGGTCGATCGCGAGGACCTGGGCGCCGAGCTCCGGCCCTGGATCAAGGACTTCGCATCGGGTCTGTGAACCCGACGCGTCACTGATGGGCATGGACGGCCCGGTCGTGCGCGCGCACGGCCCGATATCGATCCGGCTCGTGCGCCCGCGTGACGCGAAGACCCTGCAGACCGAACTGGTGCAGAACCGGTCGTGGCTCAGGCAGTGGGAGGCCACGAGCCCGGACGGCCCGATCTCCCTCGACATGCGCAGCGGGGTGCGCCGGTTGCTGCAGCAGTATCGCGACGGCATCGGTGTGCCTTTCGTCATGGAGTACGACGGCGAGATCGCCGGCCAGCTGAACGTCTGGGGCATCGCCCGCGGGTCGCTGTCTTCGGCGACGATCGGGTATTGGGTGAGCGAGCGCTTCGCCGGGAAGGGAATCACGCCGACCTCGGTTGCGCTCGCAACGGACGTCTGCTTCGAGGACCTGCGTCTGCATCGGATGGAGATCTGCATCAGGCCCGAGAACACGAAGAGCCTTCGGGTCGTGCAGAAGCTGGGCTTCCGCTACGAGGGGCTGCGGCGCCGCTACATCCATATCGACGGCGACTGGCGGGACCACTACGCGTTCGCGCTCGTGCGCGAGGAGGTCCGCGAGGGGGTCCTGAACCGGTGGTTGGCCGGGCGGGCGCCGCAGGACGCGGCATCCATCCCTCCCTCCGACCGTTAACCCTCAACCAGAAGTTCAGACACGCCCAGCGGATGCCGGGTCGTGGCGCTCCGGCGACATACGGTGAGCGGCATGGGTGAGCAGGTGATGGGTGGCGGGGTGATCGTCCTCGTCGCTGTCCTCTTGTGGCTGGTGTACCTCCTGCCGTCGTGGCACGGCCGTCATCAGTATCAGGCGGCTGAGCGCAACGCCGTGCGCCTGAACCAGGCCCTCCGGGTGCTCGCCGAGACGAGCGAGACACCCGGCGAGGTCCGTCTCGAGCTGAACGCCCGCACCGCCCTCGCGCAGCAGCGCCTGGCCCGTCGCGTCCAGGCCGAGCAGGAGAGCGTCGGCCTCGAAGCCGCGCGCGCCGAGCTCGCCGCGGCCAAGGCGCAGGCCGCCCTCGACCGTGAGCTCGCCAAGGCCGAGCGGCGTCGCGCGATCGCCGACGCGGGAGCTGCCCGCGAGAAGGCGCGAGCGGATGCCGCGATCGCTCGGGAGCGTGCCGTCGCGGAGGCCGCCGCCGCCCGTGCCCTGCCCGCCGCCCGTCGTGCCCGCGCCCGTCGGCGGGTGCGACTGACCGCCTCAATCGCGGGCGCTGCGGCTGTCGTCGTCGCCGGTGTCGGCGGCTACCTCGGCGCGATCGGCGCCGGCTGGACCGTGCTCGCCGTCGCTGTCACGACGGTCGTCGCGAGCCTCCTCGTCCTCGTCCGCATGAACACCGTCGCGCGACGAGCGGCATCCCGCGTGGTACCCGCTGCCGTCGTGCGCGAGGCGGGATCCGTGCAGGACGTCGCTCTCGAGTCGGATCGCGCGGAATGGACCCCCCGCACGCTGCCGCGTCCGCTCACGGCATCCGCCGGCTCACGCGCGGCCGCCGTGCTCGACGCATCCGAGGCGCGCGAAGCGCTGCGTCACGCGGCCGTCGAAGAGGCTCTGCGCGAGCGCGCGGCGCAGGCCGCGCCGCCGTCCATCGACACCGCCCGCCGTACCCGTGCGGCAGAGGTCGCCTACGCCGGACCCGCCGACGATGAGCGCATCGAGGCACATGTGCGGGAGCTGCTCGCACGCCGCGCATCGGGGCAGTGAGAGCCCGCCTCGCGTTCGAGCGGCCCTGTCGGTCGTGGTAATGTTGAGGCTTCCGGGCCTGTGGCGCAGTTGGTAGCGCGCTTCGTTCGCAATGAAGAGGTCAGGGGTTCGAATCCCCTCAGGTCCACCACGAAAGGCCCCCGTTCGCGGGGGTCTTTTCTTCTGTCAGAGCCCACCCTTCTCGTTGACGACGGTGTCGACGAGGTCGGGGGTGAAGGCGTCCACAACCGATTCGCCGTAGCCGACTTCCTGGTCGTCACCGCGCACCGTGCAGTCGCCGTACAGCGGACCGTTCTCGTTCTCGCCCTCCATCACGACCCACCACGCACCGCCCCGGGTGAGGAACGCGTATGTCTCGCCGGTCAGGGTGGAGTCGACGTCTGCGCGGTCGTGCGCGGCCACGCATTCGGTGATGGCATCTGCGCTGCTCGTCGTCGGCGCGGCGTATGCGTCGTCGGCGACGGCGCCCGCGTCGGGCGCCGGGCTCGCTGCGGGTGTCGGCGACGCGGTGACCGTTTCGGTGACAGTGACCGTCGTGGTGGGCGCCGGTCCCGCTTGCGGCGTGCAGCCGGCGAGCACGAGCGTGGCTGCGCAGGCAGCAGACAGGGCGATGGCGGTGTTCTTCATTTCTCCCCCTCGAGCGACGGACGTGATGCGTCGTCGATGCCACTATCGCCGACACATCCGCCCTGCGGTGGTCACGACGCGCGGGCTGTCAGCGCGGGAAGAATGATGTCGTCGACGAGCTCGGTGATCTGCGCTGCGGTCAGAGCGCGGCGCCGCAGCACGACGCTGCCAAAGGCCGCGGTCGGGATGACCGAGGCGATCAGGCGAACCTTCGTCTCCCTGGGCACCCTGCCCCGATCGCGCCAGCGCTCCACCACGGCGATGAGCGTCTCGGTCGGGGGAGCGCCGATCTTCTCGTAGGCAGCGTCGTACAGCTCCCGGTCGCGGCCCATCTCGCTCAGGACGCTCGCGAGCACCGATCCGGCCCGGTCACCCGAGTCGCTGTAGTGCATCGCCGAGGCGAGGAGATCCTCCCGGAGGTCGCCGGTGTCGGGGAGCGAGGGTGAGACCTGCGTGGCCAGCACCGCAGCGACGACCAGTTCGGCCTTCGTGGCCCACCGCCGGTAGATGGCCGACTTGCCGCAGTGCGCACGCGCTGCGACTGCGGCGATCGTCGTGCCGGCGTAGCCCTCCTCGATCAGGAGGTCTTGCGTCGCCGTGAGGATGCTGCGGTCGACGTCCGGGTCGCGTGGGCGTCCGGCGGCGACGGCAGCGGAGGGAGTCGGCATCCGGTCATTATATCTACCGGTTCCCAGCGGTACCGTATCCGTATCGGTACTGATCGGAACCGATATCCACCGCCTCGCGATCGGAGACGTCATGGCCACTCTTTCCGCGCCGAAGCCCATCACGCGGTTGCGCCCGCGCACCGCCCTGCTGCTCGCGGCGGCGACGATCGTCGCCGTCCTGCTCAATGCGGGTGCGGCAGCCGTCGCGATCTCGCTGGGGGCGCCCGCCGACTTCGGCCCCCTCTCGGTTCCGGCGCAAGCGCTGTTCAGCGTCATCGGCATCACCGTGGGATGGATCGGCTGGCGACTCGTCCGCGCGCGGGCGAAGAACCCGCGGCGCGTCCTCGCCGTGCTCGTCCCCGCGGTCCTCGTCGCGTCCTTCGTGCCGGACGTGTTGCTGGTCGCCTTCCCGGTGATCCCCGGGTCGAACCCGCCGGCCATCCTGGGGCTCATGGTCATGCACGTGATCGTCGCCGCCTGCGCGGTGGCTGCGTACGTCGCGGCCGACCGGGCCGCCGCCCCGTAGCCTCAGGGAGCGTCGAGGAACGCGCTCACCCGCCGATGCGTGTCGGCGAGTCTCACCATCTGCGCCTCGAGATCGTCTCGCACCTCGGCGAGTCGTCGGCGGACCGCATCATGGGTCTCGGCCGGGACGTCCCCGATGCAGGTGAGGACCGACGCGACGACGTCGCGCGGGAAGCCCATGTCGAAGAGCAGATGGATGGCGCTCGCCCGCACGACGGCCGCGGGGTCGTACTCGCGGTAGCCGTTGTCGGCGCGGTGGGAGGTGAGCAGTCCGTGCTGCTCGTAGTACCGCAGTGAACGAGGGCTCACGCCGCTTCGGCGACTGAGTTCGCCGATACGGATCGTCTCGCTTGACCTTGACACGGTGTCAAAGTTTAGCGTGAGACGCATGACGCAGACAGATCGATCCGTGACCGCGCACCGCGACACTCTCGCCCTGGGGGATCGCGAGCGCACCTTCACCGTCGTCGGGGAGCCGCGCGCGGCATCCGGGCGAGCCCTCGTCCTCGTCTTCCACGGGTCGCGGCAGACGGGGGAGACGCACCGCCGGATGACGGGTGGCGCCCTCGACCGGCTCGCCGCCGACGGCCGAGCGGTCGTCGCGTACCTCGATGGCCATCGCGGCAACTGGAACGACGCCCGGCGCGGCAGCCGGTTCCCGGCACGGCAGCAGGACGTCGACGACGTCGGTTTCGCCCACGCGGTCGTCGAACGCCTGCACCGCACGCACGCCATCGATCCGGCGCGCGTCGTGCTCACGGGGTTCTCGAACGGGGGCCAGCTGGTCCTCCGCCTGCTGCACGACGTCCCCGAGCTCGCAGCCGGCGCCGTCGTCGTCGCGACGACGATGCCCGTGCGTGAAGACTTCCTGGCCGGGTTCTCCGAGACTGCGGCCGTCTCGGCGCCTGTCACGATCGTCGCCGGGACGGCGGACCCGATCGCCCCCTACCGCGGCGGGCGGATGGCGTGGTGGGCGCGAACGCTGTTCCGCGTCGACGGTCATTCGCTGTCCGCTCCCGCCACGGCCCAGTACTTCGCGGCCCGCGCGGGTGTCACGACCGCGCCGCGAGTGGTCCCCATCCCGCCCGCACGCGCGGGTCAGCGCACGCGCACCACGCGGACCGACTACGGCGACGGCGACGCGCCCGTGGTGTCGCTCGTCACCGTCGAGGGTGGCGGTCACACGGTTCCGGCGGCGAAGCCCGGTCCGGCGATCGTCGGAGCGACCGGACAGGACCTCACCATCGACACGCTCGTCGAGGAGATGCTCGACCGGATCTAGTCCGGCAGGCGCACCGCCGCGCGCGCGGCGTCGAGCTCGGCGCCGCGACGATCCGGGGTCCAATCGAGCTCGGTGCCGGCGATGTCCGCGGCCGCCGACAGGACGTCCTCACCCGGATCCCCGCGCCGCCCGATGCCGGTGCGGTTCAGCAGGATGTCGGTGAGGTGCTGCACCGATTCGTGCCGGGCCGCGAACGCGACGCCGGCGAGCAGCTCCCCGTCGTCGGTCGCCGGCCGTGACAGCAGGACGGATTCCGCGGCGACGGCCCGGAGGGCACCGGCATCCGATCCGTACAGGCGGTCGACGAGATCCGAGGTGCCGGTGTCGGCGAGATCGGCGCCGTCGAGCGGGACGTCGGCGGTGCGGCTCGGCGCCGCGGTCCGCCCGATCGCGTGGGCGAGTGCCGGCACGGTCTTCTCGGCGAACGCGCGCGCGGTCGTGTACTTGCCGCCCGTGGCCGTCACGATGCCGGCAACGCCGTCCTGCGCGTGGTCGACCATCTCCGATGCGCGCGAGGCGCGGTAGGTGTCGGTGCCGCTCGTCTCGGTCAGCGGGCGGAGTCCGCCGTAGGCCGCGACGACATCGGCGAACGACAGGTCGACGGGCAGGCGACCCGCCGCGTTGATCTCATCGAGGAACCGCTCGATCGACTCCCGCGTCAACCGCCACTGCGAGACCTCGCCCTGGTACGGCGTCTCGGTCGGGCCGATGAGCGTCCGTCCGCGCCACGGCGCGAAACTGAAGTGGCCGCCGGAGGAGACGGTCAGCACCATCGTCTCGGTGATCGGCCTCGTGAGGAGGTAGATGCCCTCCGAGCGCACCGCGGGGCGCGGGCCCGCGGCATCCCGCAGCAGTCCCTCCGCCGCCAGCACGTCGTGAGCCCAGGGGCCGCTCGCGTTCACCGTGATCCGCGCCCTGATCTCGTGCTGCGTCCCCGTCACGAGGTCCGTGACCCGCGCGCCGCGGACACGACCGGATGCCGCGACCAGCCCGTCGGCGCGGGCATAATTCGCGACCTGCGCGCCGTGCGCCACGGCGGACCGGACGAAGGCGAACGTCAGCCGTTCGGGGGAGAGCATCATCGCGTCGTGGAACAGGATGCCGTGTTCGAGGTGTCCGAGCCCGCGTCGGCGCAGCTCGTCGCGGCTGAGGCTGCGATGACGAGGGATGCGATGACTCTCCGGCACCCGACTGCGGTCGAACGACAGCAGGTCGTACGCCGTCAGGCCGAGGTGCTCGATCGGTCCCGGATCAGGGAGCACCATCGCGATGGGCGAGACGAGCCCCGGGGCGATGCGCGAGAGGATGCGCCGCTCGGCGAGGGACTCGCGGACAAGGCCCACCTCGAGGTTCTTCAGGTACCGCAGCCCGCCGTGGATGAGCTTGCCCGTGGCGGCGGAGGTCGCCGCGCCGAAATCCCCCTGCTCGACGAGTGCGACCGACATGCCGCGGCTCGCCGCCTCGTACGCCATCGCGGCCCCCGTGATCCCACCTCCGACGATCAGGACGTCGACGGTCTCGCCGCCGCTCGGGAGGCTGCGCCGGACGGTGGTGGTCATCGCGTGATCACCGAGCGGATGCCGCCGAGCAGCCGCTCCCGCTCGCTGGGGATGTCGAGCATGCCGAGCCGCAGGACCCGCGCAGCGGTCGCCCATCGGTCGAGTCGCGCGGTGGTGACACCCGTCACGGACAGGTACTCCGACAGGTACATCCGCCCCATCGCGCCGCGCGCCGCACCGTAGACGAGCAGTTGAGCGCGCGTGGCGCCCGGGAAGAGTTCGGCCTCGGTGAACAGCAGCCGCGTCATGGCGACGTCGGCCGCCGGGTCGCCGCACGCCGTGGACTGCCAGTCGATCGTCGCGATGCCGCCGCCGTGGCGGAAGACGTTCATCGGGTGGAAGTCCAGGTGCAGCGCACTGTCCCCGCCCGGGAGCGAGGCGAGGTGATCGAGCAGCGCGCTGCGCTCGCGCGCGGACAACGCCCCGAACGGGGCGGTGCCCACGAGTTCCGCCGCGACGTCGCGGACGTCGGGGAAGCGGTCGGTCGTGACGCGGTGGATGCGGGCGTGCTCGCGGGCGAGCGATCGGGCGACCCGTCGCATCCGCAGCGGATTCTTCTCCGCGACGGTGGTGAGCGCGACGCCGTCGATGCGGTCGAACGCGACCGCGCGGCGACCGCCGGCATCCGCTCTGCCGTGGCATCGGATGGGCGTGAGCCCGAGTTCGGATGCGGCGGTGGCGTCCTCGACCTCGCGGTCGATCGCGTCGTCCGGCCACTCGTCGTGGTACACCTTCAGGATCCGGTCGGGGGTGTAGGAGTGCACGTCGGCCGAGCGCCCGTGCGCGACGAGTCCGCCCACGCCGCTCACGCCGACACCGGCTTCGTCGCGCCGTAGCCGAGCCGGGTCGCGTGTGCGATCACGGCCCGCTGCTGCGCCTCGTCCAGCGGACGCGGAACACCCGCGGCTGCGGCGCGCAGATACAGGTCGGCGAGCCATTCGACGAGCAGGGCGTTCCCGATCGCGCCGGTGAGGTCGGGTCCCAGGGCGACGGCGCCGTGGTTCGCCATGAGTGCGGCGAGCCGGCCGTCGAGGGCTGCGCCGACGGCCGCGGCGAGCTCGGGCGTCCCGAAGGCGTGGAACGGGGCGACGCGCAGCGCGCCGCCGAGCGTGAGCTGCTGGTAATGGATCACGGGCAGCTCGTCGAGCACGAGGGACAGCGCGGTCGCGTTCGGCGCGTGGGTGTGGACGACGGCGGACACGCGCTCGGGGGGCGCGGAACGCAGGACGCCGAGATGGAGAGCGAGCTCGGACGTGGGTGCGAGGGATCCCTCGATCACCGCGCCGTCGAGATCCACGACCGTGACGTCGTCGACGGTCGCGTCCGCCAGCACCGCACCGGTGGCCGTGACGGCGACGACGTCGCCGCGCCGGGCACTGACGTTGCCGGCGGTTCCGATGAGCAGACCGTGCTCGGCGAGGGTGCGGGATGCCGCGGCCACGGACGCACGGAGATCGTGATGGTGCGACGTCGTCGTCATGCTGCTAACGTTGCCGCCACCCCTAATCAAAGTCAAGTTTGATTCGCATGGACACCCCTGACGACACGGATGCCGGCACGGCCCAGGACTGGGCGTCGATCGCGCTGCGCCGCACACCCACGCAGCAGCGCTCGCGAGAGAAGTTGACGCGCGCGATCGTCGCCGCCGAGAACCTCGTCCTCCGCGAGGGCGTCGACGTGATCACCCTGCCCCGCGTCGCTTCGGAGGCCGGCGTCAGCGTGGGCGCCCTGTACCAGTACCTGCCCGACCGGCAGGCGATCCTCGGTGCCATCGTCGCGCGCTACCACGAGCGCCTCGAACGTCTCCTCGACGAGGCGATCGACCGCATGCGGGACGATCCGCGGACGGCGGACCCCGTCGGGCGGGTGCTGCGCGCCGTGGCGGACGTGTACCTCGACGAGAGCTCGGCCCGCTCGCTCGGCACCGTGGCGATCTCGGCCGAGGCGGACGCCGCGCGGCGCCGACACAAGCGGGCGATGGCCGACCGCGTCCACAGCCTGCTGCGCCTGGCGGGGGTCCTGGACGGTGTCGAGCCCGAGCGCGGCGCCGCTGTCGCACGGGTCGCGTTCGCCTCGGCGGACGCCGTGCTGCACGAGGCGTTCGCCGCGTCCGAGGCGGAGCGGGTGCTCCTGCTCGCGGAGCTCGAGCGTGCGCTGCGCGCGTCGCTCGGCGCCTGACCGGATCAGGCGGCGGTGCGCCGCCAGGCCGGGACCGCGGCGACGAGAAGCAACGCCGGCAGGAGAAACGCGAGGCCTGATCCGGTCACGTCGGTGAGCACACCGACGCCGACGGCGCCGAGGACCGCGCCGGCGTAGTTGAAGAGGTTGACGCGGGCGATCACCTCGTCGCTGCGGGCCGGGTCGATCGCACCGGCGAGACCGAACGCGATCGGCACGAGGGCTCCGACGGCGAGACCGCTCACGGCGAAGGCCGCGATCGACACGACCGGGGAGGGCACCGCCGCGACGACGATCGCCCCGACGACGCCGAGCAGGAGGCCGGCCGCGAGCAGCCGGCCGCGGCCGAGGCGGCGGACCACGGCATCCGTCGCCAGTCGCGCCGCGAGCACGCCCCCCTGGTAGGCCGCGAGACCCACCGGCGCGAGGGCCCCTGCCGCCCCGATGGCGAGGAGGTGCACGGAACTCCACGAGCTGACAGCCGAGTCGACGGTGTAGGCGGCGAGGATCACGAGACCGACGACGGTGATCGCGCGTCCGTCGAGCCGGGGGCGGCGCGGGCCGCTCCACTCGGTGCTGCGCGCGGCCCGCTGGCGGCTGAGCAGCCGGGAGAACGCGACGACGAAGACGACCTGCAGGACCGCCGCTGCGACGAGCGCCGCGAACGCGGGCGCGCCAGCGGTGAGGATCCCGGCCATTCCGAGCGCCCCGACGATGGAGCCGGTCGTGAGGGTCGCGAAGAACCGTCCGAGCAGTGGCGTCCCGCGCCCCCGCTGGACGAGCACCCCCTGCATGTTCGACGAGGCGTCGATCAGGCCGAGCCCGAGTCCGTAGAGCAGGACGGATGCCGCGAGGGCGGCGGTCCCGGGGGAGAACGCCGTCGCGACGAGGCCCGCTGCCTGCAGCGACAGGCCGACGATGACCCCGTGGCGGCTGCTGGCGCGCCGCGCGATCACGTCGGCGGCCAACGAGCCGAGGGCGGCGGTGACGCACACGCCCAGCAGGATCACCGCGATGCCGGTCGCATCCAGTCCGGTGCGCTCCTGGAACGCCGGCAGCGCGGTCACGATGACCGCGTAGCCGAGGCCCTGCAGCCCGTACACCCCCGCAACGGCGAGGACGCCGCCGGTCGTCGCCCGCGCGATGGTGCCGGTCACCCTCACACCGCCGCGGGGTGACGCGTACGAACTGCCGCGAAAGCGTCTGCGGCGATCTCGACGGTGCGGTCGACATCCGCCTCGGTGACCGCCGCGTTCAGGAAGTGGTTGTGGTGCGAGGTGAGGTAGGCGCCGCGCCTCACGCATTCAGCGATCCAGTCCTGATGCAGCATGAGCGAATCCTCCGGATCGGTCACGCGCAGATAGAACAGCGCGGGCGCGCCCGAGGGCACGAGGGTGAAGCCCGCATCGGATGCGGCCTCGGTCAGCCCGTCCGTGAGACGTCGCCCGAGCCGGTCGAACAGCGCGGGGGCATCGAGGTCACGCAGCTTCCGCTGCGTTGCGATCCCCGCCGCGAATGGAACGGCGCTCATCCAGTAGCTGCCCGTGTAGGTGATGGAGCTCACCGCCTCCTTCAGCGAGTCCTTGCCCAGGAGCGCCGACACGTTGTACCCGTTGGCGAGCGCCTTGCAGAAGCAGATGAGGTCGGCCTCGAACCCGAAGTAGTGGTCGCTGCCGGCGAGATCGAGCCGGAAGCCCGCGCGCACGTCGTCGATGATGAGCACGACGCCGTGCTCGTCGCAGAGCTTCCGCACCGCCTGCCAGTAGCCCTCCGCCGGCAGCGCGTTGTCGACGAAGTTGCCGTGCATGTAAGGCGTGGAGATGAGGGCCGCGACTTCTCCGCGGTTCTCGGCGAGCAGGCGCCGGAGCGCGTCGAGGTCGTTCCACGGGACGTACAGGTTGTTCGCGACGTCCTCCTCGAGGACGCCGGGGTAGTCGAGCTTCTGCGTCCACGGGGCGACGCCGTGATAAAACCCCTTCACGAAGACGACCTTCTTGCGCAGTGTCGCAGCGCGGGCGGTCATGATCGCGAGCGTCGTCGTGTCGCCGCCGTTCTTGGCGAACATCGCCCAGTCGGCGCTGGCGACCTGATCGACGAGCAGTTCGGCGAAGTCGATCATCACCGTCGAGGGGAGCGAGACGACGTCCTCCTTCTTCGCCTGCTCCCGAGCCGCGGCGGCCACGTCGGGGTCGTCGTACCCGAGGACGTTGGGTCCGTAGGCACACATCCAGTCGATGAACTCGTTGCCGTCGAGATCCCAGAACCGGGTGCCCTCGGCGCGGATCGCGAACTTCGGGAACCCTTCGTGGGGGAGGTGCAGTCCCTCGGTGGGACCGAGGTGGCCGGGGATGCCGCCCGGGATCACCCGCTGGGCGCGGCGGAAGGCAGCGAGGCTCTTGTCGAAGGTGTACACGGAGGCGCTCACTTTCCGAGGTAGTGGCCGACGCGGTCGAGGATGCGGCTCGTGTTGTCGACGAGGGGGATGTAGCCGCGGATGGCGATGCGCCCGTCGCCCACGCACGCGAGCGCGCTCTCGCGACCCGCGAGGACGTCACCGGCGGTCTGCAGATCCGCGAACCGGAAGATGGCCCGCGGCGCGGTCTCCGTCACCGGAATGCGCGAGAGCCGGTGGTCCCGCACGCGCAGCCGGTGTCGCAGCGCGTCGCCGACGGCGATGTCAAGGTCGCCGTCGGTCATCTGCGCCGCGCTGAAGCGGCCCGACCGGTCGCGGTTCGCGACGACCGTGATCGCCCCGACCGCGACCTCGAGCAGCATCGTGCGGTGCGTCTCGGTGAAGACGGGATCCGCGAGGTCGGCGTCGGACGGCCGCAGGTACCGGCCGAGCAGGTCGCTGAGCGGGGTGAACGCCCGGACGAGGAAGCGGAGCCCCGCGGGGCCTGCGAGCGGGAGCGGCGAGCCGCGGCCGTCGAGGACCGCGTTCAGATGGGCGGGGGAGCGGAACACCAGGGTGGCCGCCGTCGCGCCGGCGGGGTCGCCGTCGGCGAGGCGGACACCGTCCCGCGCGAACACGAGGCGGAGGGTGTCGCCACCGACGACACGGACGGTCAGCAGCACGGGCCGTGGCAGGTCCGCGAGCAGACTCGACGCCTCGGGAGCGACGTCCGCGAGCCGCGGCAGCGCGCCGAGGACGGCGTGCAGGTTGACCGCGGCGAGGACGCGGTCGTCGATCTCAGTCAGCACGGGTGGTCCCTTCGGTCGGTGCCCCGAGCGGGGCGGATGCGGCGGCGAGGGCGGCGGCGGCGAACGCCGCCGTGCGGCGCACGGCATCCGTGTTCCCGTCGGCGAGCCACGTCGTGGTGATGCCGTCGACGACCACCACGAGGTGACGTGCGAGGTCGGCGACGGGCTGCGTCCACCGGCTGTGCGTGATCTCCGCCGCGTAGACGAGGACCTGCTCGGCGGCGCGGAGGTACGTCTGCCACTGCGCGCGCATCTGGCCGGCGGGATCGCGGCGACGCGCGACGAGGGCGAGCTCCAGGAGCGCGATCTCGTGGTCGGGGTCGCTCTCGAGCAGATCGATGTAGCCCTCGAGACCCGACCGCAGGGCGGCGGTCATCGATGTCGGGTCGATGGCCCGCGATTCGGCCGCGAAGCGTTCCTGCTCGATGACGGTGTCGATCACCGCGGACATCATCGCGTCCTGTGTGCCGAAGATGTACGTGAACGCGCCGAGCGGCATGCCCGCCTCGGCCGTGATCGCGCGGGTCGTCGCCGCAGCGACACCGCGCCGGGCGATGACGCGGATGGCCGCGGCGATCAGTTCGTCCCGACGCTCTTCGGGTGGCATCCGCCGCATCAGGCGCTCCCCACGGCGCGGGCCGCGACCCAGAGGCGCACCCGGCGGGGGGAGACCCGCGCGACCCAGCCCTGCAGACGGTTGGCCGCGCCCACCGTGCGGACCGGGGAGGGGTTCGAGGAGTCGAGTACGGCGAAGGCCTCGTCGAGTACCTCGTCGACCGACTTCGTCGCACCGACCTTGAAGGTCTCGGAGCCGGCGGCTGCGAAGAACTCCGTCTCGGTGGGGCCGGGACACAGCGCGAGGACGGTGAGGCCCGTCCCGCGGGTCTCCTGCCAGATCGCCTCGGTGAGGGAGGTGACGTACGCCTTGGTCGCGGCGTAGACGGCGAGACCGGGGAGCGGCTGGTGTCCCGCGTTGCTCGAGACGTTGACGAGCACTCCGCGCGACGAGATCAGCTGCGGGAGGAGCGCGCGGGTCAGCAGAGTCAGCGCCGCGACGTTGACCTGCACCTCGGCGGCGACGCGCGCGGCGTCTTCGTCGACGAAGGCGGATGCGGTGCCGAACCCGGCGCTGTTGACGAGGCCCGCGGCGTGGATGCCGCGCTCGGTGAGTTCGGCGGCGATGGCCGCGGGTGCCGCCGGATCGGCGAGATCCGCGGCGAGGACGGTCGCCTCGACGCGGTGGAGCCCCCGCAGTTCGTCGGCGAGCGACTCGAGGCGCTCCGCGCGGCGCGCGACGAGCACGACGTCTCTGCCTCGCGCCGCGAACCGGCGGGCGAACCCGGCGCCGATGCCCGAGCTCGCTCCGGTGATGACGATCGCTCCCGGCATGGGGCCTCCTCTGTCGAGACGCGGAAGTTGTACATATGTACAAGTCCGGTGGTGACCCAGTATGGCCGCACCCGCGCGCGACGTAAAGGGGCGGATGCCGGTGAGTCCCGGCATCCGCCCCTGTGTCGGTCCCTCAGACCGCCGCCGGCTCGCGCCTTCCGGCCGAGAGCCGCTCGGCCGCGTAGGCCTCGGCCGCGTCGAGCGGGGTGACGCCGCGCGCGGCGGCGTCGTCGAACAGGCGCCGCAGGGTGTCGCCGATGCCGTCGATGCGCGTCGCGATCTCGTCACGGTGGCCGGGAGTGCGCGCCTCGACGTCGAGGTAGATGACGCCGCCTGCGTTCGCGACGAAGTCGGGGGCGTAGAGGATGCCGCGGTCCGCCAGGCGCGCGGCACCCGCGCGCTCGGCGAGCGGGTTGTTCGCCGGTCCGCAGACCGCCCTCGCGGCCAGCGCGTCGATGACGTCGTCGTCGAGCACGCCGCCGATACCCGCGGGCACGAACACGTCCGCAGGGACGAGGTGCTCGGTGCCGGGTTCGACCCAGGTCGCGCCGAGCTCGGCGGCCAGCGACATCTTGGCGGGGTTCACATCCGTGACGGTGAGCAGTGCGCCCTCGCCCGACAGGCGGACGGCGAGGCGGCTGCCGACCTGGCCGAGCCCGGAGATCGTGATGCGGCGTCCGGCCACATCACCCGAACCGGCGATCCGCTCGAGGGTCGCACGAAGCGCGGCGTACACGCCGCGGCTCGTCGGGCCGGCGGGTTCGCCCGAGCCGCCCACCGAGTCGGGCAGACCGACCACGTGGGTCGTGCGCTCGCTGACGACCAGCATGTCGTCGGTCGTCGAGCCGACGTCCTCCGCCGTCCGGTACTGGCCGCCGAAAGACTCCACCGCGTCGCCGAGGTCGAGGAACGCCGCACGCCGACGGTCGGCGTCGAGGGTGTCGGCCTCGCCGAGGGCGATGACCGACTTCCCGCCACCGGCATCCAGTCCCGCCGTCGCGTTCTTGAGCGTCATCGCCGCCGACAGGCGCAGGGCGTCGCCCATCGCGTCCGACCAGCGCGGGTAGCGCCACAGACGGGCGCCGCCGAGGGCGGGTCCGAGCGTCGAGGAGTGGAGGGCGACGGTGATCACGAGTCCGCTGCGCCGGCCCGTCATCACCTCCACACGTTCATGGGCGAAATCGGGCAGGGGCAGGGTGTGCGACATTGCATTCCTTCTCGGCGGGCCTTGTGGGCACTGCGGTGCGGATGCCGCCGATCTGCGGCATCCGTCATCATTCTGCCTCGCATATCGCTCGCCGCCTAGGCTGTGCACCATGCAGACCGAGCGGTACTCCCACGGCCATCACGAGAGCGTGCTGCGGGCGCACACCTGGCGGACGGCGGAGAACTCGGTCGGGTACCTGCTGGCGCATCTGCGTCCCGGCGCCTCGCTCCTCGACGTCGGGTCGGGGCCCGGCACCATCACCGTCGACCTCGCGCGCCGCCTCGCGCCCGGACGCGTCGTCGGACTCGACGCGTCCGCCGACGTCGTCGCGCAAGCGCAGGCCCACGCCGCCGCCGAGGGCGTCACGAACGTCACCTTCCAGACCGCGGACGCGTACCGCCTCGACGCGGCGGACGGCTCCTTCGACATCGTGCACACGCATCAGCTCCTGCAGCACCTCGCCCGCCCCGTCGACGCCCTGCGCGAGTTCCGTCGCGTGGCAGGACCCGACGGACTCGTCGCCGCGCGCGAGGTCGACTACGCCGGCATCATCATCCACCCGCACATCCCCGCACTCGACGAGTGGCTGGACCTCCTGCTGCGGATGGGACGTAACAACGGCGGAGAGCCGTCGGCCGGGCGACGCCTGAAGGCGTGGGCTCGGGCCGCCGGCTTCGCCGACGTGACCGTCAGCGCGTCGACGTGGCTGTTCGAGACCGATGAGCAGCGAGCGTGGTGGGGCGGGTCGTGGGCCGACCGTGTGCTGCACTCCTCGTACGCCGACCACGCGCTCGAGCAGGGCCTCGCGGACCGTACCGACCTGGAGCGCATCTCGGCGGGATGGCGTGAGTGGGCGGCGTCCGAGGACGGCTGGCTGCTCATGCCCCACGGTGAGATCCTCGCGAAAGGCTGACCGATGACCGAGCACCTGAGCACCCGCAGTCGCCTCGTCCACGACGCCCTTCGCGCCGCCGGCATCCCCGGCGAGATCGTCGTCCTCCCGGACGCCGCCTCCACCGCGGTGCTGGCCGCCGCCGCCCTCGGGGTCGAGGTCGGGGCGATCGCCAACAGCCTCGTCTTCCAGTGCGACGGCGCCCCGCTGCTCGTGATGACCAGCGGTGCCCATCGGGTCGACACCGCCGCCCTCGCCGGGCGCATCGGGCGCGGGAGGATCAGCCGGGCCACACCCGAGCAGGTCCGCGAGGCGACGGGTCAGGCCATCGGAGGGGTCGCCCCCGCCGGACACCCGGCGCCGCTCGAGACCCTCGTCGACGAGGACCTCGCCCGGTATCCGCAGATCTGGGCGGCGGGCGGCACCCCCCACACCGTCTTCCCGATGACGTTCGACGAGCTCGTCCGCCTCACCGGCGGCCGGGTCGTCTCCGTGGTCTGACGAACCGCGTCGTGCTCAGGTGTGGATGAGCTCGCGCCAGTTCAGCGGCACGCGTCCCCGAGGGCCGGGGGAGGGCTGGTCGGCGGGGTGGCTCGTGGGCGGCGCCAGCTCCGGGCCCTCGAACATCGCCTCGTCGACGTAGTCCCAGTACCAGTCCTCGCCCGGTTCGAAGCTCTGGATGAGCCGGTGCCCCGTCTCGCGATAGTGCGCCGTCGCGTGCTGTCCGGGCGACGTGTCGCAGCATCCGATGTGACCGCACGACGCGCAGCGTCGCAGGTGCACCCAGAACCCGGACTGTTCGTCGCACTCGTGGCAGCCGCTGCCCGAGGGGGCGACGTTCGTGTCGATGTCGGAGCTCATCCGGTTCCTTCCGGTCAGTAGGCGAGCGCGCGGTGGACGGAGGCGACGGCGCTGGAACCCTCGCCGACCGCGGCGGCGACACGCTTCATCGACCCGCGGCGGACGTCGCCCGCTGCGAACACCCGCGGTGCGGACGTCTCGAACGGGAAGGGTTCGCGGCCGAGGTTTCGCCATTGCGCGATCGACTGCACCGCGACATCCGTCCCCGTGCGGATGAAGCCGTCCGTGTCGCGGTCGAGAGTGGGCACCCAGGAGGTCGCCGGGTCCGCCCCGATGAAGCAGAACAGGCCGCGCGCGTCCACCGCGCCGGCCGTGTCGATGGTCACCGATCCGAGGGTGCCGTCGCCGTCGAGCCCCGTCACCTGGGATGCGGTGTGCAGCCGCACCCGCGGATCCTCGGCGAGCCGGTCGGCGAGGTAGCTCGACATCCGCGCGCGCAGGTCGGTGCCGCGGACGACGAGGTGCACGGGGGAGCCGTGCGCGGCGAGGTAGAGGGCGGCTTGCCCGGCCGAGTTCGCTCCGCCGACGACGACGACGGGCTTGCCCTGCACCTGCCGGAGCTCGAGCGGCGTCGCCGCGTAGTAGATGCCCGAGCGCTCGAAGTCCTCCCAGTGGTCGAGCGCGAGGCGGCGGTAGGCGGCGCCGGAGGTGACGATCACGCTCCGCGTGCGGATGACGCGACCGTCGGCGAGGGCCACGTCGAGGAGGTCTGCGCCGACCTGGTCGAGCGCGACGGCCTCGCACGGCGCGTACACGCGCACACCGAACTTCAGCGCCTGCAGCACGGCCTGCCCGATGAGGTCGCCGCCGCTGACACCGAAGGGGAACCCCAGGAAGTTCTCGATGCGGGACGTGGATGCGGCTTGCCCGCCCGGCGCGACGGCGTCGAGCAGCACCGTGCTGAGGCCCTCGGACGCACCGTAGATCGCGGCGGCGAGTCCGGCGGGCCCGCCCCCCACGACGACGAGATCGACCACTTCGTCGGACTCGGCCTGGTAGCTGAGTCCGAGCCGCTCGGCGACGAGCCCGGGGGTGGCGCGGGGGATCGGCTCGCCCTGGATGTACGCGACCGGCAGATCCTCGGGCGACATGTCGTGACCGTCGAGCGTCGCCAGTTCGTCCGGGGCGACGGCGACCGCCTTGTGCACGAGATCGAGGCGTTCGGCGAAGCGACGCAACGAGAGGAAGTCGTTCGAGGTGGTCGTTCCGACGAACTTCAGCGTCAGCGCCGCGGGTCCCTTGCGAAGCGACTCGCGGCGGGCCCACAGCGCGTGCAGGATGAGGTCGCAGAGCTCGTCGTCCTCGCTCATGATCTCGCGCAGCGCGGCGCGGGAGAGGCGGTGCACACGACCCGCCGTCGTCACGCGCGCCGAGAGGAAGGCGGGCTGCCCGTTCAGGATGCCGAGCTCGCCCGCGAACCTGCCCGGTCCGACCGTCGTGATGACCGCCTCGCCGACCCACCGGAGGGCGTCACGGACGATCTCGACCTCGCCGGTCTCGACGAAGATCAGGTCGTACCCGGCTTCGCCGGTCCGGAAGACGTAGTCCCCGACCTCGACGTCCTGCGGCACGGCGGCGGCCGTCAGCCGGCGCCAGTGCGCGTCTGACAGGTCGGGCGACATCATGGCGTCCATCGCGAGGGGAGCGGTCTCGTCGATCATGTCGATCAACCTACCGACCCGCCGGCGCGACGGGCGCGTCGGCGTCCCACTGGAGCGCGCGGATCAGCGTCTGTGCGTCGTACGGGCCCGTGTGCCGGCGGCCGTTGACGAAGAACGTCGGCACGGAACGGATGTTCATCGCCTCGGCGTCGAACATGTCGTCGCGCACGCGACCGGCGACGTCCGGCGAGGTGAGGTCGCGCTCGAACCTCGGGACGTCGAGCCCCAGCTTCTCGGCGAGCCGCACGATGTCGGAGGGCAGCTGGTTGTCCTGGTCTGCGAACAGCCCGCGCTCGAACTCGAAGAACTTGCCCTGCTTCGCGGCGGCCTCCGAGGCCTCGGCGCCCGCGAGGGCGTTGGGGTGCTGTTCGGTGAGCGGCGCGTGCCGCCAGACGTAGCGCAGGTTCGGTCCGAGCTCGGCCATCACCTCCTGGATCGAGCCGGACGCCTTGAGGCAGAATCCGCACTGGAAGTCGCCGTACTCGACAATCTCGTAGGGGGCGTCCAGCGAGCCGAAGATGTGATCGCGACGGGGGTCGACGGGCCGCACGAGCGTCTGTCCGACCTCCTCCTCGGGGTGACGCGCGTCCGCGACGCGGAAGACGAGCGCCCCGAGTGCGAAGGCGAGGACGGATGCCGCGAGCACCCCCACCCGCGCTTCGTTCTGCGCGTCGGGGTCTTCGATCGCGAGGTCGATGATGAACAGCGAGATGGTGAAGCCGATGCCGGCGAGGGCGGCGCCGCCGGCGATGCGGTCGAGCGAGAGACCCGGGCCGAAGTCGCCGACGCGCAGCGCCTTGAGCGCCGCCGTCGACCCCCAGATGCCGGCGAACTTGCCGACGACGAGGCCGACCACGATGCCCCAGGTGAGCGGCGACACCGCGGCCGCCGCCAGGATCTGGGGACTCAGGGTGACGCCCGCGTTCGCGAGGGCGAACAGCGGCAGGATCACGTAGGCGACGTACGGGGCGTATGCCGTCTGCAGTCGCTCGTTGATCGAGATCGACTCGCGCAGGCTGTTCGCCGCCGCACGGGCGTACTCGGTGCTGGGGGACTGGCGGAACGTCCGGGCGAGCTCGAGGGCGTGCTCCACGTCGCGGCGGTCGGGGCGGTAGACCGGCACGAGGAGCGCGATCGCGACACCGGCGAGGGTCGGATGGACCCCGGAGGCGAGGAAGGCGAGCCACACGACGATCGCGAGGGTGGCGTAGATCGGCCCACGCCCGCCGCGCAGGTAGCGGACGAAGTAGATGCCGACGAGACCGACCGCGGCGATGAGCAGCGGCATCGGGGTGAATGTGTCGGTGTAGACGAGGGCGATGATGCTGAGTGCCCCGATGTCGTCGACGACCGCGAGAGCGAGGAGGAACACGCGCAGACGTCCGGACCCCCGCGGCCCGATCAGCGCGAGGGCGCCCACGAGGAAGGCCGTGTCGGTCGAGATGACGACGCCCCAGGCATCCGCGTTCCCGGTGGGACCGGCGATGAGGACGAACAGCAGCGCCGGCAGGGCGAGACCCGCCACCGCGGCGACGACCGGGACGACAGCGCGCGACCAGCTGGTCAGCTCGCCGATCGCGAACTCGCGCCGGACCTCGAGGCCGACGGTGAAGAAGAAGATCGCCATGAGGGCGTCGTTCACCAGGGCGTGCAGAGTGAAATCGAGCCGGATGTCACCGAGTCCGATGGACAGGTGCGTCTCCCAGAACCCGTGATAGGTGCCCGAGGACACGTTCGCCCACACGATGGCGGCGGCCGTCGCGATGAGCAGCAGCAGGGCGCCCGTCCGGGTGCGTCCCATCCTGCCGATGTGGTCCGCGATCGAGGCGAATCTCCGCGCCATGCGTCCTCCGGGGGATCGAGTCGGAAGTCAGTCTCCACCCGAACCGGGGGATCTGTCAGCCGGTGCGCGTGACGATCTCGTGACACACGACGGCAGCCGCCGCCGACCACGCCTGCGGACGGCACGCCGCCGGGTACGGGGCCGGCACGGCGACGTCGCTCGCGGCGTCGCCGGC
The DNA here is from genome assembly GCF_040702445.1 of Microbacterium sp. NPDC080005. Classification (NCBI taxonomy): domain Bacteria; kingdom Bacillati; phylum Actinomycetota; class Actinomycetes; order Micrococcales; family Microbacteriaceae; genus Microbacterium; species Microbacterium sp. NPDC080005. The sequence goes on from NZ_JBFBLD010000001.1 coordinate 507,705, forward strand.
GTGCAGCTCCGGCATGCGGTACCCGAACGCCTCGGCGGCGGCGAGCATTCCGTCGACGAGCACGGCGGCGTGCCGGTGCAGTCCGGCCTCCGCCATGCCGCGCGCGACGATGGCCGTGTCGTGCGCCCACACACTCCCGCCGTGATAGCTGAGCGGCCAGTAGCCACCGGCATCCGTCGACATGGTCCGCAGGCCGAAACCGGACGACATCGACGGTCCGACGAGCAGATCGGCGACGGCGCGTTCCTCTTCCGGGTCGAGGATGCCGGTGCCCAGCAGGTGTCCGGCGTTCGAGGTCAGCGTGTCCACCGGACGGCCGTCGCGATCCAGCGCGATCGCGGGGTAGCGGCCCTCGGGCGTCTCGACCCAGAAGCGATCGCGGAACCGTGTGCGCAGCTCCGCCGCCCAGGCGCGCAGCCGCTCAGCCCCGTCCTCCTCGAGCGCGTCGAGCAGGTCGGCGGCCTTCACGGCTGCCTCGTACGCATAGCCCTGCACCTCGGACAGGGCGATGGGACCGGCGGCCAGCGACCCGTCGCGCCACTGGATCGAGTCGCCGGAATCCTTCCAGCCCTGATTCGAGAGCCCGTGCCCGGTCTCGTCGACGTAGTCGAGGAAACCGTCCGCGTTGGCCGCGGCGACCATCCAGTCGAGGGCGTCGTGCATCGTCGGGAGGAGGTCTCGGACCTCGGCCTCCGGCATCCCGGCTTCGTGGGCCTCAGCCAGAAGGGTCACCCACAGCGGGGTCGCGTCGACCGTGCCGTAGTACAGGGGCGGCAGCGAGATACCCTCGCCGGGCATCGTCAGAGTGCCCGCGCGCAGCTCGTGCGCGATCTTGCCCGGCTGCTCGGCCGTCTCGGGGTCCGCCGCACTTCCCTGCAGTCGACCGAGGACGCGCAGAGTGGATGCCGCCATGCCCGGGTCCACGGGGAGGAACAGCCGCGCCGCCCACAGCGAGTCGCGCCCGAAGAGCGTGAAGAACCAGGGTGCGCCGGCGGCGAAGAACTCGTCGAGATTCCCGGGGAGCGTGAGGCGCAGCGCATCGAGGTCGCCGAGCGCCTGCGCCAGCCAGCGGTGCAGCCGCGGGTCCGCGCCCGGAGTCTCGGGCACGAGCCACTCGATGTCGCGCGCGGTACCGCGGACGACGAGCGACGGATCCTCGAGGTCGACGTGCCACGACACCGTCATCCGGGCCCGCGGCGGGCACTCCAGCCGCCAGGTGAGGACGATGTCGTCCTCGGCTGCGGCGACGTCGGCGCCGGGCGCCGACAGCTGCATCGATGCGTCGCCGGCGGTGAGCGAGGCGACGTCCCCCGCCAACGTCCGCTCGACCGCGGCCAGCGGGGCGGCTCCCGACTTCACGTCCTGCATCGAGGTCGCATCAGGGGTCACGGCCACCTCGAGGATGAGCGGGACCTGCTCGTCGAGGTGCGACACGAGGGTGAACTCCTCGGTGACGCGTCCGTCGCCGACGATCCGTCGGCGCGTCAGCCGGATCTTCGGGTCGGGTGTCCGGTCGTCCAGGCGGCGGAGCAACGCCTCGAACCGCACGTCGGATGCCGAGTCCGCCGACCTCGAGATCCATTCCGGCGCGTGGGCCGCGGCATCCGCCCCGTATCGGACACGCGTCGCGCGGACGAAGCGGGTGTCGCCGTGGAAGACCCCGTCGATCGCGCCCGCGCCGATCTCACCGTCGGGCCGCGACCACACCTGCGTGGGGGCGCGGAGGGCGACGACGGCGTCGGACAGGAAAGGCTGGAGGCCTGCGGTCATCCCTTGACTGCTCCTTCGGAGGTGTTCATGATGCGTTTCTGGAAGAGGAAGAAGACGACGGCGACGGGGATCGTCATGAGCGCCGCGGCCGCGAGCTTCAGCGGATACTGCGTGCCCTGACTCAACTGTCCCGATGACAGGCTGGCGACACCGCGAGTGAGAGTGAACAGGCCCGGGTCCTGAACCGACACGATGAAATGCGTCAGCTCGTTCCATGATCCCTGGAACGACAGGATCACGATGGTGATGAGCGCGGGGCGGGCCATCGGCAGGACGACCGACCAGTACACGCGGAACGTCCCGGCGCCGTCGATGCGCGCCTGCTCCTCGACCGAGGGCGGGATGGACTCGAAGAAGTTCTTCATGATGAAGACGCCCGCCGCATCGACGAGCAGCGGCAGGATCATGCCCGCGTACGAGTCGTACATGCCGAGCTGGTTCAGGACGAGGAAGCGCGGGATGAGGAGCACGACCGCCGGCACCGCCATGACCGCGACCACCAGCGCGAAGATGACGCTGCGGCCGCGGAAGGTCAGGCGAGCGAGCGCGTAGCCGGCGAGTGAGACGAAGAACACGCGCCCGAGGGTCACGAGGATCGTGACGACCGCCGAGTTGGCGAACCAGAGGGGGAAGTCGCTGTTGAGGAACAGCCGCTCGTACGCCGCCGTCGTGAAGGTCTGCGGGATGAGCGAGATCGGATTGGATGCCGCCTCCTGCTCGCTCTTGAACGAGGTCGCCACCTGCACGAGGAACGGATAGATGTACACGAGCGCGAGCGCCGCGAGGACCGCGTAGAGCATCACCTGACCGGGCACCGAGCGCGGGGTGGGACGCCGGCGTCGCGACGGGGCGGCGTCGATCGGGGCGTCGGTGAGCGTCTTCGTACGGGCGAGGGTCCGGCTGTCGGTCACGACCGTGCTCCCTTCGGGGTGTACGCACGGATGCGTCGCTTCGAGACGGGTCGCTCCCGCAGGATCCACCGCTGGAACAGCGTGAAGGCGATGATGATGAGGAAGAGGATGAACGCGATCGCCGCGCCGATGCCCCAGTCCTGGTTGCTGAAGGCCGACGTGTACGACAGATAGGCGGGCGTGATCGTCGTCTTGCCCGGTTGGCCCTTCGTGCCCGTGTAGATCTGATCGAAGACCTGCCAGCAGCCGATGAGACCGAGCGTGATGACGGTGAACAGGGTGGGCCGCAGCTGGGGCAGGGTGATGCGCCAGAAGCGCTGCCACGCGTTCGCGCCGTCCATCATGCCCGCCTCGGTCAGCTCGAAGCCGACGTTCTGGAGGGCGGCGATGAACAGCAGCATGAACGTGCCGCTCGTGGTGAAGACGGCCATGAGGATGAAGGCGCTCATGGCGACGGACGGGCCGGCGATCCAGTCCCAGCCCGACAGACCGAGGAACCCGGGCTGCGAGATCGCCGCGGGTGCGGCATCCACCCCGAACAGTCCGAGGAATAGGTGCACGATGCCGCGGGGGTCGTTGAACCAGTTGGGACCCTCGCCGCCGGTGACGGCGGCGATCAGGGCGTTGACGGGGCCGGCCGCGCTGAAGAGGAAGATCCACAGCACCGTGATCGCGACCGAGCTCGTGACGGACGGGAAGTAGAAGGCGGTGCGGAAGAAGCCGCGCGCCCGCATCATGCGCCGGCTAACCAGGACCGCGAGGAAGAGCGAGAGCGCGGTCTGCAACGGCACGACGAGGAACACGTACCACGCGTTGTTGCGCAGTGCCGTGCCGAAGTCGCGGCTGCGCAGTCCCTGACCCGAGGTCAGTTCGGCGTAGTTGTCGAGACCCACGAAGTTGACGTTCGGGGAGAGGGGGCTGCCCCGGCCGCCCCAATCCGAGACGCTCACCCAGAGCGCCATGAGGACGGGGAGGAAGAGGAACACCCCGAGGATGACGACGACGGGGGAGACGAAGAGCCACCCGGCGACCCCCTCGCCGCGACGCAGACCGCGGGAGCGGTGGTCGCGGCGAGGAGGCTTCTCGGGTGCCCGTTCGGTGGCGACGGGCGTCGACATGTCAGCCGACGATCGCCTCGAGGTTGCCCTGGACCGACTGCAGGATCGTCGCCGGGTCCCCGTCCTTCAGCGTCGCGAGCTGCGCGTTGAAGTCGGTGAACACATCCGAGACGCCGTCGTTGGTCGGGACGCCCTGAGCGTAGTCCGCACCGGCGAGGAAGGCGGCGAGGTCCGGGTTGTCGGCGGTCCACTGGTCGGCAGCGGACTGCACCGACGGCATGGGGCCGAACGCCTTCGAGAAGGCGAGCTGCTGCTCCGCGCTGGTGAGGTACTCGACCAGGTCGAGTGCGGCCTGCTGGTTGGGGCTGTCGGCGGCCATGCCCCAGCAGTTCGTGAACTGGAGGGTGCCCTTGCCGGCGGGGCCGGCGGGGAGCTCGACCACGAGCGGGTCGACGTCGGGGTAGTCGCCGAGCGCGCCGGTGATCCAGTTGCCCTCGATCGTCATGGCGCCCAGCTGCTTGCCGAACGCCTCACCGCCCCAGCCGGCACCCACGTCGGCGGCGTACGCGAACGTGCCGTCGGCGAGGTGCTCCTTGACGTAGGTCAGCGCGTCGATGTTCTCCTGGCTGTCGGCGACGGCGGAGGTGCCGTCCTCGGACACCAGGCGACCGCCCGCCTCCGCCATGAAGGCGCCCACGCGCTGGTACTCGCCGCTGAAGACGAGGCCCGTCGTGTCGCCCGAGGTGAGCTTCTGCGCCGCGGCGGCGAGCGAATCCCAGTCGGTGGGGATGTCGGCATCCGTCAGACCGGCCTGATCCCACAGGTTCTTGTTGATGATGAGCTGCAGCGTCGAGAAGTCCTTCGGAGCGCAGTAGAACTGATCGTCGTAGGTGAAGTTCTGCACGAGCGACGGGTAGAAGTCGTCCTTGTTCTCGAGCATGTCGCCGTAGGGGATGACGGAGCCGTTGTCGGCGTAGCCCGCGAGGAGCTCGGTGGCGAGGTAGAACAGGTCGGGCGGGTTGCCGCCGGCGAAGCCCTGCGAGAGCTGCTGCGTGAGGTCGGTGGCCGCCACGACCTCGGCGTCGACGCCGGATTCCTCCGACCATGCGGCGACGGCGTCCTTGACCGCCGTCGTCTCGGCGTCGCCGGACGAGCCGATCATGATCGTGAGCGCGTCGTCCGACGAGGTGAGCTCGCCGCCGCCTTCTCCGGCGCCACCCGAGGCGGCGGGTCCGTCGTCGAAGCCCGAGCCGCCGCATCCGGCGAGAGCGAGTGTCGCCACGATCCCGATGCCGCCGAGGGCCATCCATCTGCTGTGTCGCATGTCCGTATCTCCTTCGATCCCGGTGCCGTTCGATCGTTCCGGCCGTGCTGATCTCGGTCGACTTTGAACGATCAAATTGTGGAATGATGCCCAACGTAAGAGGCTGGGTCCGTCACTGTCAAGGGGGGGGTGCGCCGGTGAGTGAGAAGTCGATCACGATCGAGGACGTCGCCGCCCTGGCGGGTGTGTCGCGGCAGACGGTCAGCAACGTGCTCAACACTCCGACGATCGTCAGGACCGCCACCCGCGAACGGGTGCAGGACGCCATCACCCGGCTCGGCTACTCGCCGCACGCCTCGGCGCGGCGGTTGCGCACCCGCCGCAGCGCGACCATCGGCATCCACCTCGATCCCTATGCGGGCGGGATCTCGGGGGTCGTGCTCGACCGCTTCGTGCACGCGCTCACCGAGCGCGCCGGCGACCGGGGTCTGCGGGTGCTCGTGTACGCGGCATCCGATCAGGACGAGGAGATCCGGCGGATGTCCGAGCTCGTCGACGCCGGCGACGTCGAGGCCGTCGTAGTGACCGGCACCCGGTACGGCGACCGCCGACTGACCTGGCTCACCGAGCGCGGCGTGCCGTTCGTGTCGTTCGGCCGCCCGTGGGACGTCGCCGCGCCCGAGGACAGTGCGCATCTCTGGGTCGACGTCGACGGTGCCTCGGGTACCCGCGCGGCGACGCAGCACGCGCTCACCGTCGGCCCGCGCGTCGCGTTCCTCGGCTGGCCCGCCGGCTCGCCGACCGGCGATGACCGCGAGCGAGGATGGCGGGAGGCGATGACGGATGCCGGTGCCCGCCCCGACCTGCGTCTGTCCGCCGAGGAGCAGGTCGCCGAGGCCCGCGCGCAGGTGAGCACGCTGCTGGCGTCCACCGCGGTCGATGCGATCGTGTGCGCGAGCGACACCCTCGCCGTCGGGGCGCACGTCGCCGCGGTCGCGGCGCAGCGGTCGGACGTCCTCATCATCGGCTTCGACAACACCCCTGCGGTCGAGGCCCTCGGCCTCTCGAGCGTCGAACAGCTCCCCGAACTCGTCGCCGCCGGTACCCTCGACCTGCTCATGGGCGGCGGGAGCCGCATCGAGCGCCGCGCCGCGGGGGAGAGCGAGGGTCACGTGCTCGTGCAGCCGCGCCTCGTTCTGCGCTGACCGTCGGCGCGGTAGGGCTGCCGGATGCTGCGTGCGCGGCGCAGTCGGATGCTGCGGCGCTGGTGCGGGCGCGCCTGCCGCGACCGCGGCTCGATGGCCGGAGAGGAGCGCGCAACCGCCTCGAGGCTGAATCGACGGAGGAGGTACGGCGCGGCGGTCCCGCATCCGGCGCGGTCAGCGGCGTCCGATGCGGCGGGAGAGCTCGGCGGCGGCGTCCGCCGCGAGCGCGGCGAGCCGCTCCGGGTCGGCGGCGGCGTCCTCGGGCCAGGTGACGGCGATGGCCGCAGCGGGCCAGTCGGCGTGGTCCCGGACGGCGACGCCGACCGAGCGGAAGCCGAGTGTGACCTCCCCGTCCTCGCTCGCGTGGCCGGCGGCTCGGGTCTGCCGCAGCAGCTCGCGCAGCTCGGCGGGCCGTCCGGGGCCGCGTCCCGTGCGCTGGGTGGAGAGGGATGCGGCGTCCGGGAACAGCGCACGGACCTGCTCGCGGGGCAGGGCGGCGAGCATCGCGCGGCCCGTCGCGGTGAGGTGCGCGGGCAGGCGCACACCGACGTCGGTGATGAGCGCGGGCCGACGGGGCGCGCGCTCCTCGACGATGTACAGCACGTCGCGGCCCGTCATGACGGCCAGGTGCGCGCTCTCGCCCGCCCGGTCGGCGAGCTGCGCGACGATCGGGCGGCCGAGCCGGGCGAGGGGCTCCTGCCGGGCGTACCCGCCTGCGAGCTCGAACGCCGCCGTGCCCAGACCCCAGCGGCGGTCGCCCTCGAGATGCACGACGAAGCCGTGGGGTTCCATCGCCGCGAGCAGGTGGTAGACGCTCGAGCGCGGCAGGTCGAGTTGGCTCGCGATGGTCTGTGCCGCGACGGGTCCTCGCTGATGGGCGAGGAACGTGAGGATGCGGAGCGTCTGATCCGCCGCCGGGACTTTCGGCCGATCGGCCACCGGCGCCCGCGCCTTGTCTGAGATCACAGACAGAGGATGTCATGACGGACTGCGCACCACCACCCGCGGGCGCTGGAATCGGACCATGCCCGCCTCCGCCGTCCTCACCACCGTCACCCTCGGCGATGCCCCGCTCACCCCCGCCGAGGTCGTCAGCGTCGCTCGCCACGACGCACGCGTCGCCCTCTCGGACGCCGCGCTCGCCCGCACCGCGGAGACCCGCGCCCTCATCGAGCGCCTCGCAGACGACCCGCACCCGCATTACGGCATCTCGACCGGTTTCGGCGCTCTCGCGACGACGTTCATCGCCCCCGATCGGCGCCGGCAGCTGCAGGCGAGCCTCATCCGCTCGCATGCCGCCGGAACCGGACCGGAGGTCGAGCGCGAGGTCGTCCGCGCGCTTCAGCTGCTTCGCCTGCAGACCCTCGCGACCGGACGCACCGGGGTCCGCCCGGTCGTCGCCCTGACGTACGCGGCGATGCTCAACGCCGGCATCACCCCGATCGTGCACGAGTACGGCTCGCTCGGCTGCTCGGGCGATCTCGCCCCGCTCTCGCACATCGCCCTGGCCGCGCTCGGCGAGGGGCCGGTCCGCGCGGCGGACGGCACGAGACTCGACGCCGCCGAGGCGCTGGCGGCCGCCGGCATCCGTCCCCTCGTCCTCGAGGAGAAGGAGGGGCTCGCCCTCATCAACGGCACCGACGGCATGCTCGGGATGCTGTCGCTCGCCCTCGCCGACCTCGACACCCTCCTGGCGACAGCCGACCTCGCCGCCGCTCTGTCGGTCGAGAGCCAGTTGGGGACGGATGCCGTCTTCGCGGCCGACCTCATGGCGCTCCGCCCGCAGTCGGGTCAGGCGGTCTCGGCGGCGAACCTCCGCCACGCGCTCGCCGATTCACCGATCGTCGCGAGCCACCGGGACCCCGCCGTCTGCACCCGCGTGCAGGACGCCTATTCGCTGCGCTGCTCGCCGCAGGTGCATGGGGCCGCGCGCGACACCCTGGACCACGCCCGCACCGTGGCGGAGCGGGAGCTCGCCGCCGCCGTCGACAACCCGGTCGTCACGCCCGACGGACGCGTCGAGTCGAACGGCAACTTCCACGGCGCACCCGTCGCGTACGTCCTCGACTTCCTCGCGATCGCCGTCGCCGACGTCGCCTCGATCTCGGAGCGCCGCACCGATCGGGCGCTCGACCGCACCCGCAGCAACGGGCTGCCGCCGTTCCTCGCCGACGAGGTCGGTGTCGACAGCGGCCTGATGATCGCCCAGTACGCCGCGGCGGGGATCGTCTCGGAGCTCAAGCGGCTCGCGGTGCCGGCATCCGTCGACTCCATCCCCTCGTCGGCGATGCAGGAGGATCACGTCTCGATGGGGTGGGCGGCAGCGCGCAAGCTGCGCCGCGCGATCGACGGACTCGCGCGCGTGCTCGCCATCGAGGTCGTGACCGGATGCCGCGCCCTCGACCTGCGCGCGCCGTTGCAGCCCGCGCCCGTCACCGGCGCCGTGCGCGAGCTCGTCCGCTCGGTCGTCGAGGGGCCGGGGCCCGACCGCTTCGTCGCCCCCGACCTCGAGGCCGCCACGCAGCTCGTCGTCTCGGGCGACATCGCCCGCACCGCGTTCGCAACGATCGAAGGAGATCACGCATGACCGACACGACCACGCGCACCGTCCGCGCGGCGCGCGGCGCCACCAAGACAGCGAAGAGCTGGGGCGCCGAGGCCGCCAAACGGATGCTGATGAACAATCTCGACCCCGAGGTCGCCGAGCACCCCGAGGACCTGGTCGTCTACGGGGGGACAGGCAAGGCCGCCCGCTCGTGGGAGGCATACGACGCGATTGTCCGCACCCTCGACGAGCTCGAGCCCGATGAGACGCTGCTCGTCCAGTCCGGCAAGCCGGTGGGCGTCTTCCGCACCCACGAGTGGGCGCCGCGGGTGCTCATCGCGAACTCGAACCTCGTCGGCGACTGGGCGACGTGGCCGGAGTTCCGCCGCCTCCAGCACCTCGGCCTCACGATGTACGGGCAGATGACGGCGGGGTCGTGGATCTACATCGGCACGCAGGGCATCCTGCAGGGCACCTACGAGACATTCGCCGCCGTCGCCCGTTCGCTCGGCCGTGACTCGCTCGCCGGCACCCTCACCCTCACGGGCGGCGCGGGCGGCATGGGCGGCGCGCAGCCGCTCGCGGTCACGATGAACGGGGGAGCGGTCCTCGTCGTCGATGTGGACGAGTCGCGCTTGCGCCGCCGCGTCCTGCACGGCTACCTCGACGAGCAGACCGCCGACCTCGACAAGGCCGTCGAGCGGGCACTCGCGGCGAAGGCGGCAGGTGAGGCGCGTTCGATCGGCGTAGTCGGGAACGCGGCCGAGGTGTTCCCCGAGCTTCTGCGCCGCGGCATCCCGATCGATGTCGTCACCGACCAGACGAGCGCGCACGATCCCCTCGCCTACCTGCCGTCGGGCGTCGCCTTCGAGGGCTGGAAGGCCGAGGCGTCCGCCGACCCCGACGGCTTCACCGAGCGTTCCCGCGCGTCTATGGCCCGCCACGTGGAGGCGATGGTCGGCTTCCAGGACGCCGGGGCCGCGGTCTTCGACTACGGCAACTCGATCCGCCGCGAAGCCGAGCTGGGCGGGTACACCCGCGCGTTCGCCTTCCCCGGATTCGTCCCCGCGTACATCCGACCGCTCTTCGCGGAGGGCAAGGGCCCGTTCCGCTGGGTCGCCCTCTCGGGGGATCCCGAGGACATCGCCAAGACCGACCGCGCCGTCGCCGAGCTCTTCCCCGAGGACGCGGCGCTCCACCGCTGGCTCGAGAAGGCGGGCGAGAAGGTGCATTTCGAGGGGCTTCCCGCGCGCATCTGCTGGCTGGGCTACCAGGAACGCCACCTCGCCGGGCTGAGGTTCAACGAGATGGTCGCGTCGGGCGAACTGTCGGGGCCGATCGTCATCGGGCGCGATCACCTCGACGCGGGATCCGTCGCGAGCCCCTACCGGGAGACGGAGGCGATGGCAGACGGCTCCGACGCGATCGCCGACTGGCCGCTGCTGAACGCCCTTCTGAACACCGCGTCGGGCGCCGCGTGGGTGTCGATTCACCACGGCGGCGGCGTCGGCATCGGTCGCTCGATCCACGCCGGTCAGGTCACGGTCGCCGACGGCTCCGCCCTCGCCGCCGAGAAGCTCGCCCGGGTCCTCGTCAACGACCCCGGCACCGGTGTCATGCGCCACGTCGACGCCGGCTACGACCGCGCGAAGGAGGTCGCCCGCGAGCGCGGCCTGACCGTCCCGATGCTGGACGCGTGATGGCGACCCTGTTCACCGGCATCGCCGAGCTGACGACGAACGCGGATGCCGCGGCCCCCACCGCGACCATCGAGGACGCCGCGCTGCTCATCGACGCGGGCCGCGTCGCGTGGGTGGGGGCGGCCGCTGACGCCGAGACAGCAGCGGCAGCCCGAGACAGTGGTCTGTCGTCGACGTCTCGGGCTTCGGCTGCTGTCTCGCGGTCAGAGGTCGAGGTCATCGACCTCGGCGGGCGGGCGGTGATCCCGGGGTTCGTGGACAGTCACACGCATCTCGTGTTCGCCGGCGATCGTGCTGACGAGTTCGAGGCGCGGATGACCGGTGTGCCGTATGCCGCGGGCGGCATCCGGCGCACGGTCTCGGCGACGAGAGCAGCCACCGACGACGAGCTCCGCGCCCGCCTGGCCGCGCTCGTGGCCGAACTGCACGCGCAGGGGACCACGACGTTCGAGGTCAAGACGGGCTACGACCTGACGCCCCGCGGTGAGGCGCGTCTCGCTCGCCTGGCCGCGGAGGTGACCGACGAGGTCACGTACCTCGGCGCGCATGTCGTTCCTGAGGGGACCGACCACGCGGCGTACGTCGATCTCGTGTGCGACCGCATGCTCGACGCCGTCCGACCGCACGTGCGCTGGGTGGACGTGTTCTGCGAGCGGGGTGCCTTCACCGAGGCAGAGAGTGAGCGCATCCTCCGTGCCGGGGCGGAGGCCGGCCTCGGCGTCCGCGTGCACGGCAACCAGCTCGGCGAGGGCCCGGGTGTGCAGCTCGCGGTCCGAATGGGCGCGGCATCCGTCGACCACTGCACCCATCTGACGGATGCCGACATCGTGGCGCTGGCGGCATCGGACACGGTCGCGACGCTGCTCCCGGGCGTCGAGTTCTCGACGCGCCAGCCGTACCCCGACGCGCGTCGGCTGATCGACGCGGGTGTCACGGTGGCCCTCGCGAGCGACTGCAATCCCGGCTCGTCCTTCACGAGCTCGATGCCGCTCATGGTCGCGCTGGCGGTCCGTGAGATGGGGATGACGGTCGGCGAAGCCGTGTGGGCGGCGACCGCCGGTGGAGCGCGCGCACTGCGCCGCGACGACGTCGGGCACCTGGGACCGGGAGCGCGCGCCGACCTGGTCGTGCTCGATGCGCCGAGCCGGCGCCACCTGGCCTACCGGCCGGGTGTCCCGCTCGTGCACCGCGTGTACCGCGGCGGCGAGGTGCTCAGCCCTCGCTGACGTCCCGCGGGGTGTCCAGGTTCCAGCGTGCCGGCGGGGTCGCGGTCGCGACGTCCCAGTCGTCGGTGTCCCAGACGAAGGTCGCGACAGCGCAGGTCGGCATCGCACCGATGCCCCCGTCGGACAGCCGCTCGGCCAGCACCGTCATCCCGGGATCGTGGGCGACGACCACGACGTCCGACACACCGCTCGAGGCTGCGGCCGCGAGGAGCTTCGCGCCCGGTGCGCCGTACAGCGTCTCATCCGTCTCGACGGAGATACCGAGGGCGTCGGCGAACGCCTGCGCCGTCGTCCGTGCGCGCACGGCGGTGGACGACAGGATGCGGGCGGGCCGCACATCCGTCGCGGCGAGGCGGCGCGCCATCGCGGGGGCGTCCCGGCGGCCGCGGTCGTTGAGCGGACGTTCGTGGTCATCTCGACCGGTGCCCCAGTCGCTCTTGGCGTGGCGGACGAGGATGAGGGTGATCATGCGAGGGCCCTTCCGGCGAGCAGTTCCAGGACGCAGAGCGCTGCGAGACGGACGGTGCGGCCATCCGCCGCATCCGCCGTCGCGTCGACTTCGACGACGTCCGCACTCACGACCCGTCGATCCCCGGTCGCCGCACGGACGAGGGCCCGCAGCTCCCACGCCTCGAGCCCGCCGGGGACGGATGCCGGGCACCCCGGCGCGACGGCGCGGTCGCACACGTCGACGTCGATGTCGAGGTGCACGTCGCCCGCCGATCCCGCGATGGCGAGAGCTTGGATCATGACGTCCTCGGCGCCACGGCGGCGCACCTCGTCGAGGGTGATGACCGTGATGCCGAGGTCGGCGGCCCGCTGGGCATAGGCGACCGAGTTGGCGAAGTCCGCGATGCCGATCTGCACGATCCGCCGCGGGTCGAGTCCATCGTCGACCAGTCGGCGGACGGGGGAGCCGTTGGACACCCCGTCGCGCAGATCGAAATGCGCGTCGAGGGTGATGAGACCCGCGACATCCGCACCCTGCGCGGTCGCATAGGTCACGGAATTGTCGCCGCCGAGCGCGATCACGAGGTCGGACTGGTCCCGGAGGGCGCAGACGCGTTCACGCACCCGAGCCTCGCCCTCGGGGCCGTCGGGATCGTCGACGTCGCCGGCATCCGCGATCCGGAGCGCGGCGGCCAGGTCGATGGGGGGAGGACCGAGCAGGGTCGGGCTGAACCGGCGCAGCGCCTCGCGCACGGCGGCCGGCGTCGCATGAGCGCCCGTCGGCGAGAGCGATGTGCGGAAGGCGGGCAGGCCGAGGAGCACGGCATCCGCTCGTCCCTCCGGCGACGGCCAGTCGCCGGCACGGGGCCAGAGAGGATCGACGGAGAGCGCCATCTCAGGGCAGCAGCAGGTGGGCGACGGTGAAGATCGCGAGGCCCGCCAGGGCGCCGACGATCGTGCCGTTGAGGCGGATGTACTGCAGGTCGCGACCGACCTGCAGCTCGATCTTCTGACTCGTCTCGTCGGCGTCCCAGCGCTCGACGGTGTCGGTGATGATCGAGGCGATGTCGTGGCGGTAGCGGTCGACGAGGAAGACGGCGGCATCCGCGATGCGCTTGTCGACGCGCTCCTGCAGGGCGGTGTCGGTCGCGAGTCGGTCGCCGAGGTCCCCGAGCGCGGCGGTCACGCGGCGTCGGAGCGGGCTGTCCTGGTCGGCGAGGGAGCGCAGCAGGCCCGCCTTCGCGGTGTTCCACGCGTCGGCGGCGAGGGCGCGCACGCGCGGGCTGTCGAAGACGGCGCTCTTCGCCCCCTCGAGCCGGCCGATCGTCTCGGGGTCGTGCTGCAGGTTGTCGGCCAGCCGTTCGAGGTACTGATCGAGCGCCTTCCGCGCCGGGTGCTCCGGGTCGCGCTGCACGGCCGCGACGAACTTCGTCGCCTCGTGATAGACGGTGTCGTCGACGAGTCGCATCGCGACCGACGGCACCCAGGACGGCAGGCGACGCGAGACGAGCCCGTCGAACGCCTCGCGGTTCGCGTCCAGCCAGCGGGCGATGCTGTCGACACCCAGGTCGACGGCACCGCGGTGAGCGTCGGCGTCCACCACCCGCGACAGCCACGTTCCGAGCGAGGGACCCCACGACGGCGACAGCAGGTGCTCGTGGGCGAGGTCGCTGATGAGGTCCTGCACCTCGTCGTCGCTGAGGGCGGTGAGGATGCCGGTGGCCATCGTCGACGCCTCGGCCGCGACGGTCTCGGCGTGGGCGGGGTCCTGCAGCCAGGTGCCCGCGGTGCGGGCGATGTGCGTGGATTCGAGCTTCTGGCGGACGACGCCGCCTTCGAGGAAGTTCGTCTCGACGAACTCTCCGAGGGTGCGCCCGATCTCGTCCTTGCGCCGCGGGATGATCGCGGTGTGCGGGATCTTTATCCCGAGCGGATGCCGGAACAGCGCCGTCACCGCGAACCAGTCGGCGAGCGCGCCGACCATGCCGCCCTCGGCCGCCGCGCGCACATATCCCCACCCCGAGACGTCCTTCTCGAGGATGAATGCGATGACGAAGACGATCGCCATGAACAGCAGCGCGCCGAGCGCGACCGCCTTCATGGTGCGGAGCCCGCGATACCGCTGCTGATCAGCGGTGCTCAGCGAGCCGTACGGGATGCGGGCCATTCGGCCATCCTGCCACGGCGGCCCTCAGGCGCCGGGGCGACTCACGGCTCGACCGGGCCCAGCCACGCGTTCGCGAGGGCGCTGTGCACCGACTCCGGGTCCGACGGGTGGAACAGGCCGGCGAGCACGTCGCGGTAGAGCCTGCTGAGCTCGTTCCGGGTGAAGAAGGAGGACCCGCCGGCGACGAGCATGGCCTCATCGACGACCTGCTTCGCCGTCACCGCGGCGCGGTGCTTGATCGCCGACAGCTTCGGGAACCACATCGCACCGTGGTCGGCGACGGTATCGACGTCGACGGCGAGCGATTCGACCTGCACCGGCAGGGCGTCATAGGCGAGGGCCATGTCGGCGACGCGCCACCGGATGTCGGGGTCCTGGCTGTAGCTGCGGCCCGTCTTCTTCGACGTGCGCGAGCGGGCCGTCTCGACGGCCAGGTCCAGCGCACGGCGGGCGATGCCGGTGTAGACCGAGGCGAGCAGGATCTCGAACGCGCTGAAGATGCCGAACACGAGCGGGTCGGGGCTCGGCCCGACGGGCAGCCGGCGCACGATGCGGTCCGCCGGGGCGATCGCCCCATGCAGCTCCGTCGTGCGGGACTGGGTGCCCCGCATCCCCAGCGTGTTCCAGTCGTCCCGTGTGACGACGGCATCGCTGCGGGGAATGAATGCGAAGACGAGGCGCGGGTCGGTCGGGTCGGAGGAGTCGAGGCCATGGAGCCCCAGATGCGTCCACACCGGCGCGAGCGAGGTGAAGATCTTGGTCCCTGTGAAGGCGTACGAGCCGTCGGGCTGAGGCACGGCATCCGTGTCGCTTGCGAACAGAACGAGGTCGTTGCCGGCTTCGCTGATGCCGAAGGCGAACACCTCGCCCCGGGCGGCGCCCTCCTGCAGGAAGTGCAGAGCGTCGTCGCCGCGGTCCGCCATCACCTTCGCGACACCGGTCCACACCAGGTGCATGTTGATCGCGAGCGCGGTCGCCGGCGCCGCCCCCGCGAGCCGCTGCTGCATGATGGATGCCTCGCGCAGCCCGAGGCCGGCGCCGCCGAGCTCGGTGGGCACGAGGATCGCGAGGTAACCGGCCGCGCGGAGCTCGGCCAGGTCCTCGTCGGGGAAGACGTTCTCGGCATCGACGGCCGCCGCGCGCGAGCGGATGCGCTCGAGCAGATCGTCGGGCAGGTGCACCGTGGGATCGAACGTCATGCGTCGAGGCCCCATCCGCGGATCGCGTGGAGAAGCGCCGCCGCGGCGGCATCCGGATCGTCGCGGTGCGGCGAGTGCCCGGTGCCCGGGACGACGCGCATCGTCACGACGGGGTTCTGCAGGACCTCGTCGGCGAGGGCGCCCGTGAAGATCGAGTAGACGGCCGGATCTCCGCCGATGACGTGGGTCGGGACGGTGAGACGGGATGCCGCCTGCCGCACGTCCCATGTCGTGTTCTGGTCGCTCGTCTGTTCGACGGCCCACCGGCTCGCCTGTGCGGCGGCGACCGCCTTGAGCTCGATGTCCAGCTCGAGCCACTCCGGGTGCGCCGCGCGCACGGCGGCGACGGAGGTGTCGGCGAAGGCCTGCTCCTGGCTCGCGCGGACGACGTCGCGATCGGCGTCGGCGAGGTGGATCGCGGGGTCGACGAGGACGAGGTGCCGGGTCCACGCGGGGGTGTCGGCTGCTGCGACCGTGGAGGCGGCACCGCCGAGCGAGTGGCCGAGGACGAGGTCCCACGGCTCGTCACCCGCCGGCACGGTGTGGACGAGGTCGGTCGCGAAGGCGGCGATCGAGTAGTCCAGTCCACGAGGCGCCGTCCCGTGTCCCCGGAGATCGACGGCCTCCGCGCGCCAGCCGGCGTCGGCGAGTGCGACCCCGTAGCGCCACATGAGCGCGCCGTTCGACCCCAGTCCGTGGACGAGCAGGGCGCGCCGTGGCGCGCGGACATCGCCCCAGCCGAGGCGGGGGAGCGTGACGGGTGACGGCATGCTCCCAGCCTAGGACGGACCCCGCCCGGCCGAGCCGGGCCAGGATGGGGTGATGATCTCCACCGACTTGGCACGCGAGCTGCGCGCGAGTGGCCTGATCTGGCGCCCCCGTTCCGGCGATCGGTTCCAGCTCGACGAGCCGGAGTTCGAGGCCGATGTCTACACGGTCAGCGAGATGACCGTCGAGGCGCGCAGCTATCCGACCGGCGACCTGCTCGCCTTCAACGGCACGACGGAATGGGCGCTCGACTCCGTCGCCCTCGAGGATGCGCTGTGGCTGCCGTCCGAGGCGCAGCTGCGCGAGCTGCTGCGCGGCACCTTCCGCGCACTTCGTCGCCTGCCCGACACGCACGAGGTGGAGATCGAGGTGGATGCCGCGCCCCACCGCTTCCGGCATCCCGAACCCGCCGACGCCTACGGCATGGCGGTGCTGTTCCTGCTCGGACGGACGCGCTGATCCCGCTCAGGTGATGAGGGGGACCGGTTCGGTGTCGGGGATGGGACTCGCGTCGCGGCCGCGGAGGTCGGGGAAGCCCCGCACGAACACCGCGGCGACGAGAGCCCCGGCGAAGGCGAACGCCGACGCGGCGAGGAACGCGCCGACCGAGCCCATGCCGTCGATGAGGAACCCGGCGACGGCGGACCCCGCGGCGGCGCCGATGAGCTGGCCGGTGCCGATCCAGCCGTAGGCCTCGGCCGTCTCGCTGAAGCGGACGCTCGCGCTCGTGATGGCGAACATCACGGCGAGCGCCGGTGCGATGCCGAGACCGGCGACGAAGAGCGAGGCTCCCATCCACCAGGCGTTGAGGCTGACGATGACGAGGGTGACGCCGACGGCGACGATCGTGAGGCGCCGCGCCATCGCCCAGCGGCCGATCGGGATGTGCCCGAAACCGAGGCCGCCCGCGAGGCTTCCGACCGCGAAGACGGCGAGGACCAGACCTGCTTCGAGGCCACCGTGGCCGAACGTCGCGACGACGCCCGCCTCGACCGCCGCGCACGCCCCGACGAGCAGGAAGCCCGTGACGGTCGACAGCAGCACGACGGGCTTGCCCAGGACCCGCCCGAAGCCGCGACGACTGCGGGGGATGCGGACGCGTCCCACCTCGGGGGAGGCGATGAACCACGCGCACCCGCCGATGAGGATGACGACGATCAGCAGGAGCGCCGGCACAGTGCCCACCTGGGTGGCGACGAGGGTGATGACGACGGGCGCGAAGATCCAGATGATCTCCTGCAGGCTCGCGTCCAGCGAGAACAGAGGGGTGAGCTGACGGGACGTGACGATCTTCGGGTAGATCGTGCGGACGGCCGGCTGCACGGGTGGATTCGCGATGCCGGCGATGAAGCCGAACACGATGAACCCCGGCATGCCGAACGGATTGAGCGCGAGGGCGAAGACGGCGGCGGCGCAGACGGCGGCGGTCAGGGTGAGGACGCGGCGCATGCCCCAGATCCCCATCCACCGGCTCGTCACCGGTCCCGAGATCGCCTGACCGATCGACACCGCCGCGAGCACGATGCCGGCGGCGCCGTAGGAGCCCGTCGACTGCTCGACGTGGAGGAGGACGGCGAGGCTCGTCATCCCGCTCGGGAAGCGTGCCGTCAACTGTGCCGCGATGATGCGCGCGACACCCGGGACGCGCAGGAGCTCCGAGTATCCCGCCACTGCTCCATCGTACCGGCCGGCACCGTCGCCCGACGGGCCCGCCCGGGGCGGCGACACGCCGCGACACGCCCGACACGCCGACCGGTGTCGGAATCCGATGTCGGTGGCCCGCTCTAGCGTGCGACCTGTGGACAACCGTCCGAGCCCGAGCGGATTTCGGCCGGAATCCTGGCCTTTTCGATCCCGTTCCGGATGTACCGGATTGGGGATGAAACGGTGGACAACTTGTGTTGTACCTGTGGAGGACGGCGGAAAAACTACACGGATGTAACTACTACCCCTTGTGGTGCTTCCCGGTGTCGGTACCCATATGTAGTATTGAGCTCCCGGCGGGCTCCCAGCCTTCCGGCCAACGGATTCACCCCCTGATTTCACACGACGAGGACCCCGCGCGACGGGATCCGGAGGACGAGAGAGGTTCGACGAATGGCGATCACTGTGTACACGAAGCCGTCCTGCGTGCAGTGCAATGCGACGTACCGCGCGCTGGACTCCAAGGGCATCGACTACGAGGTCCTCGACCTCTCCGAGGACCCGGCCGCGCTCGAGCACGTCAAGTCGCTCGGCTACCTGCAGGCCCCCGTCGTCGTGACCGACGAGGACCACTGGTCGGGCTTCCGTCCCGACAAGATCGACGAGCTCGCCGCCCGCCTGGTCTGACCGATGAGCGCGGCCGTCATGACGAACGTGCCGCTGCTCGTCTACTTCTCGAGCGTGTCGGGCAACACGGCGCGTTTCATCGAGAAGCTCGGGATGCCGGCTCGCCGCATCCCACTCCACTCCTCCGACCCCGTGCTCCACGTCGATGAGCCGTACGTCCTGGTCACCCCCACCTACGGGGGCGGCCAGGGCCGAGGAGAGGAGAAGGGCGCGGTCCCCAAGCAGGTCATCCGCTTCCTCAACGACGAGGGCAACCGGAGCCTGCTCCGCGGAGTCATCTCCGCAGGCAACAGCAATTTCGGCGAGGCGTTCTGCCTGGCCGGAGACATCATCAGCCGCAAGTGTCAGGTGCCGCACTTGTACCGGCTGGAAGTATTCGGCACGCCCGAGGACGTCGACCGCGTGAGCGGCGGATTGGAAGACTGGTGGAAGCTGCAGTGACCGATATGGCCTTCAAGACGGAGGCACGCTTCGAGGGCATGGACTACCACGCCCTGAACGCGATGCTGAACCTCTACGGTGCGGACGGGAAGATCCAGTTCGACGCCGACAAGCGTGCGGCGCGGGAGTACTTCCTGCAGCACGTGAACCAGAACACCGTCTTCTTCCACTCGCTGAAGGAGAAGCTCGACTACCTGGTCGAGAAGGAGTACTACGAGGGCGCCGTCATCGACGCGTACCCCTTCGAGTTCATCCAGTGGCTGAACGACCACGCCTACGCGCAGAAGTTCCGCTTCGACACGTTCCTCGGCGCGTTCAAGTACTACACGAGCTACACGCTCAAGACCTTCGACGGCAAGCGCTACCTCGAGCGCTTCGAGGACCGCGTCGTCATGACTGCCCTCGCCCTCGCCGCAGGTGACCAGGAGCTCGCCACCAAGCTCGTCGACGAGATCCTCTCGGGTCGGTTCCAGCCCGCGACGCCCACCTTCCTCAACGCCGGCAAGGCGCAGCGCGGCGAGCTCGTCTCCTGCTTCCTCCTGCGCATCGAGGACAACATGGAGTCGATCGCCCGCGGCATCAACTCCGCGCTGCAGCTGTCCAAGCGCGGCGGCGGCGTCGCCCTGCTGCTCTCGAACATCCGCGAGGCAGGCGCCCCGATCAAGCAGATCGAGAACCAGTCCTCGGGCATCATCCCCGTCATGAAGCTGCTCGAAGACAGCTTCAGCTACGCGAACCAGCTCGGGGCGCGCCAGGGCGCCGGTGCCGTGTACCTCTCGGCGCACCACCCCGACATCATGAAATTCCTCGACACCAAGCGCGAGAACGCGGACGAGAAGATCCGCATCAAGACGCTGTCGCTGGGTGTCGTCGTCCCCGACATCACGTTCGAGCTCGCCAAGAACGACGAGGACATGTACCTCTTCTCGCCCTACGACGTGGAGCGGGTCTACGGCGTGCCCTTCGGCGACATCTCGGTCACCGAGAAGTACCGCGAGATGGTCGACGATGCGCGCATCAAGAAGACGAAGATCAAGGCGCGCGAGTTCTTCCAGACCCTCGCCGAGATCCAGTTCGAGTCGGGCTACCCGTACATCATGTTCGAGGACACGGTGAACAAGGCCAACCCGATCAAGGGCCGGATCAACATGTCCAACCTCTGCTCCGAGATTCTGCAGGTCAACACGCCGACGACGTTCAACGAGGACCTCTCGTACGACCAGATCGGCAAGGACATCTCCTGCAACCTCGGCTCGATGAACATCGCCCTCGCGATGGACGGCCGTGACCTCGCCGGGACGGTGGAGACCAGCATCCGCGCCCTCAGCGCCGTGAGCGACCAGAGCCACATCCGCTCGGTCCGTTCCATCGAGGACGGCAACGACAAGTCGCACGCCATCGGCCTCGGCCAGATGAACCTGCACGGCTACCTCGCCCGCGAGCACGTCCGCTACGGCTCGGAGGAGGGTGTCGACTTCACGAACATCTACTTCTACACGGTGCTGTTCCACGCGCTGCAGGCCTCGAACAAGATCGCCATCGAGCGCGGTCAGGTCTTCGACGGCTTCTGGGACTCGAAGTACGCGACCGGCGAGTTCTTCGACAAGTACACCGAGCAGGAGTGGAAGCCGGCGACGGCGCGTGTCGAGGAGCTCTTCGAGGGCATCCGCATCCCGACGCAGGAGGACTGGCTCGCGCTGAAGGCATCGATCCAGGAGCACGGCATCTACAACCAGAACCTGCAGGCGGTCCCGCCGACCGGTTCGATCTCGTACATCAACAACTCGACGAGCTCGATCCACCCGATCGCGTCGAAGATCGAGATCCGCAAGGAAGGCAAGATCGGCCGCGTCTACTACCCGGCGCCGTTCATGACGAACGACAACCTCGAGTACTACGAGGACGCGTACGAGATCGGCTACGAGAAGGTCATCGACACCTACGCCGCCGCGACCCAGCACGTCGACCAGGGTCTGTCGCTGACGCTGTTCTTCAAGGACTCCGCCACCACGCGTGACATCAACAAGGCCCAGATCTACGCCTGGCGCAAGGGCATCAAGACGATCTACTACATCCGCCTCCGTCAGATGGCGCTCGAGGGCACCGACATGACCGAGTGCGTCTCCTGCATGCTCTGACCGGCCGAGACTCGATAGAGGAAGAAGACATGACCCCCGAACCCCTGAAGCTCCTCGGCTCGGTCCAGGCGATCAACTGGAACCGCATCCAGGACGACAAGGACCTCGAGGTGTGGAACCGCCTCGTGAACAACTTCTGGCTGCCCGAGAAGGTGCCGCTGTCCAACGACATCCAGTCGTGGGCGACGCTCACCCCCGAGGAGCAGCAGACCACGATGCGTGTGTTCACCGGGCTGACGCTGCTCGACACCATCCAGGGCACCGTCGGTGCCGTCTCGCTCATTCCCGACGCGATCACGCCGCACGAGGAGGCCGTCTACACGAACATCGCGTTCATGGAGTCGGTGCACGCGAAGAGCTACTCGTCGATCTTCTCGACGCTCGCCTCGACGCCCGAGATCGACGACGCATTCCGCTGGTCGGTGGAGAACGAGAACCTTCAGAAGAAGGCCCGCATCGTCATGGACTACTACCGTGGCGACGAGCCGCTCAAGCGCAAGGTCGCCTCGACTCTGCTCGAGTCGTTCCTCTTCTACTCGGGGTTCTACCTGCCGCTGTACTGGTCGTCGAAGGCGAAGCTGACGAACACGGCCGACATCATCCGCCTCATCATCCGTGACGAGGCCGTGCACGGGTACTACATCGGCTACAAGTTCCAGCGCGGACTCGAGACGCTCGGCCAGGCCGAGCGCGACGAGCTGAAGGACTACACGTTCTCGCTGCTCTACGAGCTCTACGACAACGAGGTGCAGTACACGCAGGACCTCTACGACGGCATCGGCCAGACCGAGGACGTCAAGAAGTTCCTGCACTACAACGCCAACAAGGCCCTGATGAACCTCGGCTACGAGGCGATGTTCCCCGCGACGGTCACCAACGTGAACCCCGCGATCCTGTCGGCCCTGTCGCCCAACGCCGACGAGAACCACGACTTCTTCAGTGGGTCGGGCTCCTCGTACGTCATCGGCAAGGCGGTCGCGACCGAGGACGACGACTGGGACTTCTGAGTAGGTATCGGGCGTCAGCGAACCTGAGCTTTTCCAAGTCAAGGTGATCTCTCGTCAGCTCACTTGATCCTTTTCGAGTAGTTGAGCCATGGAAACACTGGGATCGTCTGCGGGGAGGCCTCGGAAGCGAGGCTTCCCCGCAGAAAACACCGATGGGTGGCCGCAGGCGCCGGCTTCCTCTGACGACGTCGAGGTCGCTCGATTAATCGTCGTGAATCTGATCTCTGCGATGGAGGGGCGAGGGGTGAGGGGTGTTGACCAGAAGACAGGCATCGACGAGAAGACACTCCGGCAGCTGATCGCTTGTTCGCACGCCGAACGGGAACGATTACGGCCGAGCGCTCGTTCGCGCCTATCAATCACGGTTCTGACCCACCCAGGTGATGACGCGGGCGCTCCACGAACGTAGTGAAGTGAGCGCGTTCGTAGTGACTCAGGGTGCACAGCGACGACGGAGAGAGGCTCCTGGCGCGTCTGCTCTGAATCAATGCCGGATCGGGCTGACCCAAAGCGACCGGAGGCGCCACCTCTACACCGCCGGGGCGACGGTAGTCGAAGGTCTCCCAGGCGCTACAGGAGTCGCCGCTGACGCTGTGGCGCTGCACCAGTAGGGGTTGCCGCTCGGCCTGTTACTGCGCCCGTTCGAGGCCCAGCCGAGGGCCCAAGATCGATAGAAATGCAGCCGCTATCAGGACCGCGACTCCGCCTGCTGTCGTTCCACCTGGCAGCCCCGACGTGATCGGATTATCTGCGAGAGCCGAGACGTAGATCAGAAGCGCAGCCACGATGACGACCAGGGTCAGAAGCAGACGACCCGCGCCAGGTCGCTCCGCGTCAGCCAGGACCGCTCGAGCGTCGAGCCAAGTGAGCACGATTGTAAGGGAGGTCAACGCCGCGGCGGCTACCAGGCCTACGACAACCAGCCACAGGGCATCTCCGGCAAACGCGGCCACGGCGATGTAAAGCGCTAATCCTTCCGCCGGGATGTAGCGAGCGAGCGACGCCAGCGCGTCCAAGACTGGACGTTGCGGCCCCCCAAGCTGCCGTATGACTGGCGGATAGAAGGCGCGTTCAGCGTAAGAAGAAGCGCTCATGAATCACCCCAAATGATCCGAAAGGCGTCGACTCCGACGCTTGCCACTTTGTACACACCCAAGTTCGCGTTGATCAAAGCAGCACGACTGCTTGGCGAGCACGCTCGGCTTTCGCGCGAGGCAGTCTACTGATCCGACGGGCAACTCCTGGCCGTACATCGGCGCTCAGCCCGTTCGCTCGTTGGCGGGCGAGACGAGAGGGTATCGAGGCACTTGGGCTACGGCGCGCACCGTCACCGATCGCGCCCGAAACCTGGCGGGAACGCAGTCCGGTCGATGCGCAAGGGGCGTTGCGGGTTGCGGAGCCTCCGATATGACCTCCGTATCGAAGGGAGTGTGATGACCCAGGGAGATGTCGAAACATTTTGGCAGGCGGGCAGCTGGCGCAACCGGATCGAGGGTGGCGAGGTGATGAACGGTGAATACCCCGTACGGTCGATCGCGGTCGCGGTGGGCTGCGCGATAGCACTCAGCCGACACGTGGCCCACGTCGTCTTCGATGAGAATGGTGCTGCGATCCACAGGGACGACTTCCGCCGCTTCGAAGAGTAACGATCCAGGGGCTTTAGTGAGTACCCACTAGTCCGATTCGGGGAGTGTACGAGTGTACGAGGCAGGGTTCTCTGGCATCCGCTACTTGGGAGGATTGCCCCGGATTATGGGAGCTTTGAACACCAGACGGTGAGCCCTTCGAGTCGCGTCGAACTCTGTTGTGCCGGCGATCGGGTCTCTTACCGCTGCTCGCATCGCCTCGTCCATCTTCGCCCAGCCGTAAAGCACTGGGCTGCACTCATTAGCGCCCACCGCCCGTTCATCTCGACTATTGCTCGGTCCGCGGCTCGCGGCGGGGGCCGGGGTGTCGTCGGCGCGTCGGAGCCCGTCGAGGTCAGCACCCGAGCCGGTCTGCGGGATGACGCGGCGGAGAACGGCGTCCAGTGCGAGTGCGCGAACACTCGGGCGATGTCTAGGACTGCCAGGGAGCGTGTGCGAGCGCCGGGGACGGTGACTCAACTTGAGCAAGATGCCGATTCGCTTGGGCTTGCTGCGCATACCCCGCTGGGTCACGAACGCAAGCGGGGCACCAGTGTCCCGCTGCGAGGATCAGCCGAGGGCTACCTGCGAAGACATGCTCGAGAGCGCAACGCCAGACCAACGGCGTCGCCACCGAGCCCACCTCCGTGCTGAGCAACTCGCCGCCTCGAAATCGCGCGGCGCCGGCGTAATCCTCGAGCGACCACTGTGCGGGGTCCTTCTCTTCGTCGTAACCGTGATCGAGTAGGCGGGGAACGCGCGACGGTTCGGGCGCTGTGAAAGTGCTCCAATCGCCGATCTCCTCCCACGCCTCCCGCGAACCGAATGACGCCGCTATTTCGTCAGCCTGGTTGGCTCGCACCGCCGCCATGGTGCCGCGGGGCTTGAGCGTGATCGGGCGCATCACGAGATTCTTCACGATCCACGGCGGCACCTTTCCCGCCAAGCGGACCGACGCGGGGACCGCCGCGATTGCACGGTCTAGCGCATCGGTCACGGTGTCTTGACGGAATGGGATGAGGTCATTGAGTCGATCGCTGTCGGTGTACCACTGGCCGTGGAAGTTCTTCAGCGCGAACCAGTTGCGGTCGTACCACCGGCGGATGTCGCGTACACCCAAAGCCTCGGCGATGAGGTTCTGCAGCTGCCAGTTAGTGAGCCGCCACTGCTCGCCGCCGCCGATGTTGTAGATCCCGCCCCAGAACTCGTCGGGAACGTCGACACATGCCGCGCCCACAAGCAGCCGCGCGGAATCCTCCGCGGTCGCCCACTCCATGACGCCCGCAAAGGGCGAATGCGTCATGATCGGGTCGCGGATCTCGAGCATGCCGGGGTGGAAGATGCCGGTCTGGCGCAGCCAAGCCCATCTCGGCAGTCCAGAGTCGATGAGGAGGCGCTCTGCGATGATCTTGGTCTGACCGTACTCGTCGAACTGGGACACCCGCAGCGGGTCGCCGACGCGTCCCCAGTGCACAGGCGCCTGGCGGTCGCCGGTTTCGGCGACCGAGCCGACTCCGACGATTGCGACGGCTCCAGGATTGGGCAGTTCCTTCACCGAGCGGATGAGGTTCTGCATCGCGCCGATATTCACCCGACGCGCGAGCTCGGGCCGCTCGTCCGCGAATGGCGAAACGACGGCCCCGACGTGGAGGACGACATCGACGTCTTTGATTGCCGACCGCACGTCGGTGAACCGCGTGAGGTCTCCACGTACGGTTTCCAGGTTCGGCATTCCCTTGAACTCCTCGAGAGCCGCGTCGTCGGCACGCGTGGGCAAAGCGAAGGCGCGGACTCGTATGTCGGATCGCTCGCTAAACGCACGGAGGGTCGCGCGCCCCCAATTTCCGGTTGCTCCGGTGAGAAGAACGGTGCGGGTCTGCGTCACGGTCATGCCGCCGGCGCGGGCCGTTTGCTGAGCCCGATCAGCTGCTCCAGAGCCTCAACCGGAATCGCGCCGTTCGTGAAGACCAGGAACTGTTGCATCGGCATCGATTCGACCATCTTCAAGCCGTCCGGGTTCTGCTGAGCCTGCTCCGCCTGCTCGGGGGTCATGGATGCCGTGAGCCCGGCCATGAGCTGGGGCCCAACGATGGGGTGCCCGAACCAGTCACCGACCGTCGACTCCAGCGTGAGCTCGCGCACCAGCGAGTCGCCCGCGAGAGTCACCGTCTCCTCCGCGACGACGGATGACGCGTTGTCACACACCTGCACCGCGTACGCACCGGCGGGGACCACCCAGTCGCCCACTTCGATGTCCCAGTACGCGAACGCGCGGCGGTCTAGTTGGAAGTCGACGCGACGCGACTCCCCGGGCTTGAGCACCACTTTCTCGAACGCTCGCAGCTCGCGCAGGGGGCGTCGGACAGGTCCTGTCGAAGTGGAGACGTACACCTGCACGACGTGCTTGCCGGTGCGCTCGCCGATATTGGCGACGGTCACGCCGACTCTCACGGCGTCGTCACCCTCGACCTGGACGTCCAGGGCGTCGGTGCGGAAGGTCGTGTACGACAGGCCGTGCCCGAAGGGGTATCGCACGGGCACCCCGGCGGTGGTGTAATGGCGATAACCGACGAAAACGCCCTCCCCGTACCGCACATGCCCTTGTTCGCCAGGGAAGTTCAGCCAGCTCGGGTTGTCTTCCAAGCGGAGGGGGATCGTCTCGGCGAGATGCCCTGACGGGTTCACTACGCCGAAGAGCACGTCGGCGATGGCGCCGCCACCGGCCTGCCCCAGGAGCCATGCCTCTGCGATGGCGGCGACGTCGTCGTGCCAGCCTTCGAGTGAGACGACTCCGCCATTCGAGAGTACGACGATCGTCGGTGTTCCGGTCGCGGCGACCGCGCGGATCAGCGTCACCTGCTCCTCTGGTAACAGCAGGGTCTCGCGGTCGAAGCCCTCTGACTCCTCGCGGTCGCTCAGCCCGGCAAAGACGATCGCGACGTCGGCAGCGGCGGCGACCTCAACGGCCTCGCTGCGCAACGCTTCGGCATGGCCGGCGGGAGTGTTGCCGTCGAGAGAGAATCCAGGAGCCGCCGTTACCCGCGAGTGCCGCGCCTCGCCGAGCGCGCGCATCTCTTCGAGGGCCGTGTCGACACGGGTCGGGTTGATATGCGAGCTGCCCCCGCCCTGATATCGCGGTGCGGTCGCGAAGGCGCCGACGACGGCGATCGTTGCTCCGGTCGCCAGGGGGAGGACGCCGTCGTTTTTCAGCAGCACCACCGAGTCCGCCGCGGCCCTTCGGGCGACGGCATGGTGACCGTCAACGTCGAGGTCGTCGGTCGCGTCGTGTGGGAGGTCGGTCAGCCTGAGGACTCGCCGCGCGGATGCGTCAACGAGCGCCTCATCGAGGCGGCCATCGCGCACCGCGGCGACGATCTGCGCGTCAGTCGCACCGTGGCTGCCAGGCATCTCCAGGTCCATACCTGCGCGCACACCTTCGACACGGTCGCTGACAGCGCCCCAGTCAGACACGACCGCGCCCTCAAAGCCCCAGTCGTCGCGCAGGACCTTGGTGAGCAGCCACGGGTTGTGCGAGGCGTAGACGCCGTTGACCTTGTTGTACGAGCACATGACGGTCGCCGGCTTCGCCTGGCGGACGACTCGTTCGAAGGCAGGGAGGTAGATTTCCCGGAGGGTGCGCTCATCGACGTCGGCGCTGATGCGCATGCGCTCAGCCTCTTGATTGTTCGCCGCGAAGTGCTTGACCGAGGCTCCCGGTCCGGCGCCCTGGAGGCCTTGCACGTGGGCGGCACCGAGCTCACCAGAGAGCAGCGGGTCTTCGGAGTAGTACTCGAAGTTGCGACCACATAGCGGCGACCGCTTGATATTGATGCCCGGCCCGAGAACGACCGATACGCCGAACGCTGCACCTTCATCGCCGACTGCAGCACCGACGGTGCGCGCGAGCTCCCGATCCCAGCTGGACCCGATGGCGACGGCTGGAGGGAAGCATGTGGAGGGAAGGCTGTCGTGGATGCCTAGGTGATCGGCATCGCCTGCCTGGCGACGGATGCCGTGCGGTCCGTCGGTGAGCACGATCGAGGGCACGCCCGCCTCGTCGATCTCCTTCGTTGACCAGAAGTCGCGCCCGGAGAGCAAGGAAGCCTTCTGCTCAAGGCTGAGGTGGGAGACGTCGACGGTCATGCGGATGCTCCTTCAGAGGCGCGAGCCAGGGCGGCGGCGAGGTCGTCACGCAGCTCATCGGACGCACCGGGCACGTACTCGAGCATGGTGCTGACGGTCATGAACGCCGCTTCCGGGGCGTTTCCGTCGAGGGGTACCCCGGGGAAATGGGCGGAAAAGGCACCGAAGAACTCCCGCCACGCGGCGGGGTCGTCAGCGATTTCTTTGAGGGTGGAATCGAGGTCGTAGCTGCCTCCCGCGGCCGCGGGAATCTCGTAGGTCCAGCGGTGCGTCCCGCCACCCACCTCGTGTGTCTCTCCGTCGGGGTGCGACGGGAGGACGACCTCGGCAGTGGCGCCGTCCGGAACCATTGCGATGAGCGTCATGCTCTGCCCGTCGCGCTGCCACGACACCTCCACGTCGCCGGCGACAGTCGTGTGTCGAAGCGACGCCGAGGTGAGACCGCCGCCGACCTGGGGAGCGATCCGCATATGGGTGTAGCCCGGCTCGAGCGCAGAGAGCCCGCCGATCGTCCGGTGCATCCAATCGACCACGGCGCCGAGAGCGTAATGGTTGAGCGACGTCATTCCCGAGGGGTTGATCGTGCCGTCAGGGCGCACCGAGTCCCAACGCTCCCAGATGGTGGTCGCGCCCATTGTGACCGGGTAGAGGAACGACGGGCAGCCGGTCTCCATGAGCAGGAGGTAGGCCTCCTCGAGGTGTCCGGTGCTGGATAGGGCATCTGTCACCAGGGGCGTGCCTGCGAAGCCTGTCGAGATGCGGTATCCGGCCTTCGCGACAAGGCGGGCAAGGAGATCGCCCGCGTGCGCGCGCTGCTCGTCGTCCAGGATGCCGAAAGCGATCGCTAGAGAGTACCCGGTCACGGTCTCGCCGGCGACGCGCCCTTTCTCGGTCACATACTCGCGGCGGAAGGCGGCGCGCACGCGCTCGGCGAGGGCGGCGAACTCCGCAGCATCCTGATCATGACCGAGAACGCGCGCGGTATCAGCCATCTCGCGCGTCGTCTTGCACAGGTAGGCGGACGCGACGAGGTGACGGTCGGTCTTGCCGCCGGCCGGGTTGTCGTCAGGCGCATCGGGGTCGAGCCAGTCACCGTACTGGAAACCGCTGCTCCACAGTCCATCCCCGTCGAGGAGACCTTCGACCTGACGGATGAAGGATGTCATCGATTCATAGGAGTTCTCGAGGATCGCGCGGTCGCCGTACTCCCGGTACAGCGCCCACGGCAGACTCACCGCTACGTCGCTCCACAGTGCCGTGGGAGACGACGGGGTCGAGAGGACATCGGGCACGACCCACGGGACGAATCCGGTTGCCTTTTGCTCCACGGCGAGGTCCTGAAGCCAGGAGCGGAGCACCCCCCGCACGTCATAGAGGAACGCCGCGGTGGGAGCGAAGGCATTGATGTCGCCTGTCCAGCCCAGCCGCTCATCACGTTGGGGGCAATCGGTCGGGACGCCCACGAAGTTGTCGCGCATCGACCACACCGCGTTGGAGTGCAGCTGGTTCAGCAGCGGGTCAGACGTCTCGAGCCAGCCGGTACGGCGCATGTCGGAGTGCGTGACGACGGCGGAGATGGTGGTGGGGTCGACCTCTCCGGGCCAGCCGTCGAGTTCGACGTACCGGAAGCCATGAAAGGTGAAGCGCGGCTCCCAGGTCCTGGTGCCGCCGGCGGAGATGAAGCGATCGGTCGCCTTCGCTGTCCGCAGCGTCTCGACGTCGATCTCGCCCCCGGTCATGACCTCTGCATGCCGGAGGGTGATGACGGTTCCCGCCTCGGCGGTGACCGTGAAGCGCACGCGACCCGAGAGGTTCTGGCCGAAATCGACGACTGTCTTGCCCGAGGGCGTCGTGAGGATTTCGACGGGGGGAAGAATTTCGACGCGGCGGATGGGCTCGGCGGGGGAGTCGGTGAGCGCCTCGAGCGGCCACTCGACCACCTCGACACCCTCCCATGACGAATCATCGAAACCCGCGACATCCCACCCTGCCTGCTCCAGGCGAGCGTCGAATGTTTCGCCGTCGTAAATGCTGTTGTCCCTGGTGCCACCGGTGCCGGCGCGGAATGTCGCATCGCTCCCGATGATCTCGGTGCGGTCGCCATACTCGAGAACTAGCTCGGCGAAAAGTGCGGGGCGCGTGGTGTAGTGATTGCGCTTGTTCTCCCACCCGAGGCGGCCCAACGCCCAACCTTCGCCGACGATCGCAGCGAGGACGTTTTCGCCTAGCACGAGCGCATCGGTGACATCGTGCTCGGCCACGACGAGGCGGTGACGGTACGAGGTCCACCCTGGTGCCAGGACCTCGTCGCCCACGACCGTGCCGTTCAGTCGCGCCTCCATTACGCCGAGGGCCGTGGCTCGGAGGGTTGCCCGCTTGGGCAGTGACGTGAGTGCGAAGGGGCGACGGAGGTACGCGGCGGCCTCCCCCTCTGCCCCTGTGGATGACATCGGGGTGATGAAGGCGCCGAGTCGGGATGTCGTCATTTCTGTGGAGCTCTCTGCTGCAGGGGCGGAAACGAGGGTCTTAGCGGACCGAACGGATGCGGAGCACAATCGCTCCGGCGGCCACGACGCAGACGGCGCCGATGACGTAGAGCAGCGTGTAGTTCCGAGCTTCTCCGGTGACCCCGACAAGCAGAATCCCGGAGGCCACGAGAGGTGCAACGGACTGCGGGATGGAAGTTGCGAACCCGACGATGCCCATGAAGCGCCCCGCGTTATTCTCACGCTCGGGGAGTACGTCGAGGAGGAGCGCCTGGTCGACCGCGGCGAACATTCCCAAGCCGATCGATCCCAGCAGCGAGCCCACGATGAGGAAGGTGAGGTCGGGGGCGAATCCCTGCGTGAGCATGCCGGCCGCCATGATCACCCCACCGACGAGCACGAAGATCCGGCGGCGGTGCAGGCGGTCCGAGAGGAAGCCGCCGCCCAATGCCCCGAGCGTAACCGCGAGGATTCCGCCGAGGCTGAGGGACGCGATGACCCCGGTGACCGACTCAACGGGGACGCCCATACGGTCTGCGAAGAAGAACGCGGTGTAGGTCGTACTGAGGGTGATGCCTGTGTAGAAGAGGAAGCGGCCTAGCCAGTTCCAGGAGAAGTCTGGGTGCTTGCGTGGGTTGTAAATGTACTTGGAGAGTAGCTGCGTCACCGTCATCGGGTCCTTAGGTATGCCGCGGCTATCGTCCTCGTGAACGAGCACGACGAAAAGCGTGACCAGGATCACGCCGAAGGCGCCGGGAACCAGGAAAAGCAGAAGCGGGTCGCCGGTGAAGAACTGAGCGATCACCACGCCAAATACAGGAGCTATCTGGGTCGCGAAGCTGCTGAGCCCCGCCACACGGCCGCGCTGCGACTCGGGGAGTCGGTCGGCTTGAGAGATGTTGAGGTTGCTCAGCGTTGTGCCCCATCCCCATTGCGCGAGGATCCAGCCGAAGCCGACGATGAGCACATTCGGCGCCAGTGCCATAACCAAGAGGGAGATCACGCCGACCAACATGCCGCCGATCATGAACGGGCGTCGCCGGCCGAACCGCGTGCGCGTGCGGTCGCTCCAGATACCCATGAAGGGCGAAGTGAGCATGACGAAAAGTGCGCCGGCTCCTGTGATGAACCCGAGATATTCCGGGTGCCCCGGGGCGAGCGTGTTCACGCGGATCGTCAGGGAGATCGCGAGGGGAGTAATGAATGCCATGAAGACGCCCAACTGCGCGAGCGTCATCAACCAGATGTAACGCGCGCCGACCTTCGGTAGTTCCGCTGCCGCGTCGCGATCGGTTATCAGCTCCGACGCCGCACCGGGAGCGGGTGGAACCGGATGCGGCATGGGAACGTCGGTGGCTGAGTTGTGGTCGGAGGGGGCGCTCATCGTGGAGACTCCATTGTCGGATAGCGGTCGGCGCTGAAACGTTTCAGCAGCGTCACTTGCGCGTGCAAGCGGGAAGAATCTATCAGGGGACAACTTGCGCCCGCAAGTAGAGTGAGCACATGCACGCGAAGAAGGCGATGACGTGACGACGGGTTCGCATACGCGCCGCGCTACCGCGGCCGATATCGCGCGCGTCGTTGGGGTTTCCCGCGCCACGGTGGGCTACGTGTTGAACGACACCCCCGGGCAGTCCATCTCGGCAGCGACTCGCGAGCGGGTTCTCGACGCCGCGCGGGCCCTCGGCTACCGCCCGCGTGCGGCCGCCCAGGCCCTTGCGAGCGGTCGGACACGCATCGTCCTGTTGATTCTGCCCGACTGGCCCCAGGGTTTCAGCGTTCACAACTACATCGAGGAGGCGTCACTCATCCTCGATGAGGCGGGGTACTCGCTAGTCACGTGGACGCCCCACGCCACGGGAAAGACCCGCCCGCTATGGCAACTGCTAGACCCAGACGTGGTGTTTGGGTTTCTGCCATTTGCAGAGGCAGACGTTGCGGCCATGCGCGAGCAGGGCATACGCGTGATCATCCCCGACCCGAACGACGCGACGGCTGTCGACGACGGCGACACTGGAGGCCACGGCCCGGTCCTCCAGGTCGAGCACCTAAGCGATCTTGGACACCGCCGGATTGCGATCGCCACGACACCTGACCCCCGCCTTGTCAATCTCAGCCGTCAGCGAAGCGAGGCCGCGCAACGAACAGCAGCGGCGCTTGGAGTGACATGCGAGCCGCCAACGCCCGTGACCGCTGCCAGAGAAGATCTCGAAGCGCTCGTCCGCGGCTGGGTTGCTGAAAGTGTCACCGGGGTCGTCGCTTACAACGACGACATCGCGGCGATGGTCATCGGTGCGGCAATGGCTGCCGGGGTGGACGTGCCGGGCGACCTCTCGGTGATCGGCCACGATGATTCTCCCCTCGCGTCCCTCTTCATCCCTCACCTTTCGAGCATCCGCATCGACGGGGCGGCACTCGGTCGGCTCATCGCTGACCTCGTGCTGGCGAAGCTCGAGGGGCGTGAGGCGGACGATACAGGGGGGCGCGCCTTCGAGCAGATCATCCCCCGAGCGTCGACGGGGCCAGTGAAGAGTCTGCCCCGATCAGGTGCCATCCCGGCTGACTAGAGGAGACGCGGCGAGGGGCTCACGAACATCTGACCAGTGCCGTCCTTGGAATACACCGAGGAATACGGCCGATCGCGGATGATCACTCGGTCCGGCCGCAATGGTGGTCATGACCAACCATTCATGCGCCGGGGCCGCGTTAGGTGACCGCTACCTCAAGTCGATGTCGTCACAGGCAAACGGCTGCGATCAGGCTGAACCGGAGATCCAGCCCCCGCGCTCCGCCCTGACCGGGCATTCTCTGAACCCCGAGGCCTGATGCCGCGGCGATAAGGACACGGCGAGACGGTAGCACCAAGGGCCGCGCCTCCTCGTCGGAGAGCGCGGCCCGTGGTCCGTGTTTTATTGCTGGAAGGCCGCGTCCATTTTCGACAGGACTCCGTCGACGGTGTCCTGACCGCTGAAGAGGGCCTGGACGCCGTCAAACATGGCGGGCTGGACCGTGGTGCTGGGCCAGAGCTGGTCGGGCCACGTCGAGATCTTGTTCTCGGAGACGTATCCGCTTACGAGCTCGGCGACCTGGCTGTCCTGCGTGAGGTCGCCAGGGAGGGCGGCGGTGTCGCCGTACGACGTCGCGTAGGCGATCTGCGTCTCGGGGCTGGCGAGGAAGTCGAGGAACTTCTTCGCCAAATCGAGCTTCGAGCTCTTCGAATTGACAGCGAAGGACGGACCGGTGGTCGCGGAGAGGTACGTGTCCTCCGCGTTGTCCGTCGCCGGGAACGCGGCATAGGTGAGCTGCAGACCGTCAGGGCCGGTGGAGGCGATGGCCGCTGTTTCGGCTGCGACGCTGACCGTCGCGAGCGTGTCACCGCTGCGAATGCCGTCCTGCGCCTCGGAGTACGGCGTGCCGTTTGGGGACTCGTTGAAGCACCCCGCGTCGTCCAGTTCGAGGTACTTGTCGAGAGCGTCGGCCCATGCCGAATCGGTGAACGTGGCCGTCCCGTCGACTTGCTGCTGAGCGAAATCGGGCTGGGAACCGTAGACGAGCGTCGCGGTCAGCGCGTATGGGATCAGCTGCGTGGTCCACGTGTCGGCGAGGCCCAGGCCGTAGGGCACCTTGCCGGCATCGGTTGCGGCCGAGCAGAAGTCGAGCACCTCCTGCCACGTCGTCGGGATCGCGAGGCCCAGCTCGTCCAGCTCGCCCTGGTTATAGATGCCCCCGATGGAGGAGAACGTCATCGGCACCGCCACAAGAGCGCCGTCGGAGGTGCTGAGAAGGTCGCGCGCTGCGTCAGGGATCTCCCCGGCCCACTCGGCGTCGGAGACGTCCGCGAGGAAGCCTTTGTCGCCGGCGATCTTGACGCTGACGTTGTTGCCGGTGCCGGGGAAGACCTGGACGACGTCTGGGGCCGTGTTGCCGGTGAGCTGTGTTGCGGTGATCTGCTGATAGTTCTCGGGGGAGTCGCGGATCTCGACTTTGACGCCGGGGTGGGCCGCCATGAAGTCGTCGATGACGGACTTCATCGCGTTTCCGCCATTGGTGCCGACGGTAAGGGTTTGCGCGTCCCCGCCCCCGCCGCCGGTGCCGGCGGGAGAGGTGGAGCATGCCGCGAGCGCCGTAGCGCTTACGGCGATCACGAGGGCAGCGGTGCCCGCGCGTGTTGATGTCTTCAGTGACAGCATGATGTGCCTTCCGGGTGATGGTGCAAGAGAGGCGGAACGGGAGTGTTCAGCCCTTGAGACCTGATGCGAAGCCCTGCATGATGAAGCGCTGCATCAGGAAGTAGGCGATGAGGATCGGGATGACCGAGGTGATCAGAGCCGAGAAGACGAGCGGCCAATTGGCGCTGTAGACGCTCACGAAGGTGTAGACCGACAGCGGGGCCGTCTGACTGCTGCTGCCCGCCAGGTAAAGCAGGGGCGTGAAGAAGTCGTTCCACACCGACAGGGCGGTCAGGATGCCGATCGTGCCCGTGACGGGACGGAGCAACGGAAACACGACCGACCAGAACATCCGCAGTGACCTCGCGCCGTCGAGCGTCGCGGCTTCCTCGTAGTCGCGGGGGAGGTCTCGGAGGAATGCGGAGTACAGGAAGATCGAGAACGGCAGGAACCCGCCGACGTTGATGAGGACCACCGCGAGAGGGTTCCCCACCAGGCCGAGCGAGGCGAAGCTGAGGTAGAGCGGCAGCATGGCGAGCTGGCCGGGGAAAAGGAAGCCTGCGAGGAACAGGTAGAACAGGCCGCGCGAGAGCCGCTGCAGTCTGCGGGTCAGGGTGTACGCGGCCGTCGCCGACAGGCCGATGATCAGCGCCACCGACACGGTGGTGATCACGGCGCTGTTCACGATGCTGGGGCCCATCGCCGATTCGTTCCACGCCGTCGCGAGGTTGCCGAGGTTGAGCGGCCAGGTGAAGCCGAGGAATCCCTCGGTCCCGTTCGGATCACGCAGTGCCACAGCGAGCAGCACGAACATCGGGATCATGAAGATCACGGCGACCGCGACGAGGACGACCTCCAGGGCAAGCGTGCGGGTCGTGTAGCGGTTCATCCGAGGGCCTTCCGCTGGGTGAGTCGGAACTGGGCGAATGCGATGACGCCGACGAGGACCGTGAGCACGACACCCTGCGCGAGCGCGCTCGGGTACTGCAGATAGGTGAAGGCCGTCTTGTAGACGAGTGTGGCCATCGTCTCGCTCGCGCCTGAGGGTCCGCCCTCCGACATGGAGAAGACGGTGTCGAACTGCTTAAGGTTGGCGATGAGTGTCAGCAGGAGGTTCACGACGATCGCGCCGTTGATCAGCGGGAGCGTGATCGACCAGGTCCGGCGGAACGAGCCCGCCCCGTCGATGGCGGCGGCTTCGAGAGCTTCGGCGGGTACGGCCTGGAGCCCCGCGAGGTAGATGACCATCGAGTAGCCCGCGCCCTGCCAGATGATCGCTGCGCAGATCGAGTAGATGACGATGTCGGGGTCGCCGAGCCAGTTCTGCTGCAGCGCACCGAGCCCGACGCTCTCGAGGAAGGTGTTGACGGTGCCGTTGGGGGTCAGCAGATACCGCCAGAGGTACCCGGCCACGATCGGGGTGAGCACGACGGGGAGGAAGAACACCAGGCGGAGGACGTAGCGGCTCTTGATGGGGGCGTTGAGGCCGAGGGCGAGGAGCAGACCGACGACGTTCTGCCCCACCGTCACGACGATGGTGAGCAGGAACGTGTTGACGATCGCGCGGATCGAGTTCGGGTCGGAGAGGACGCGGGTGTAGTTCTCGATGCCGACGGCGTCCCAGACCGAGCCGAGGCCGTCCCAGTTCGTGAACGAGTAGAACAGGCCCTGACCGTTCGGCCACAGCACGATGGCCGTATACAGCGCGAGGGCCGGCACGACGTACCAGAACGGCGGGCGGATGCCGGTGGCCACCGGCATCCGCTTCTTCCGCACTCCGGGCGCAGACGGTTCCGCCTGTCGTGCGGACGGCAACGAGCCCACCTGCACGGTCATGACGCGACCTGGAACGGACAGTAGATGCTTCGCACCGAATCTCCCTCGACCGGCACCACGATGGCGCGGACTAAAAACGTTTCAAGCCGCGACGATAGAACGTTCCCGAGGTGGTTGTCAACGAGAAACTAAAACCGATTTTAGGTTAGGGTGGCCACGCCTACCGCCACACGAAAGGGTGCCCTGTGACAACGACTGTCGCCACGACTCTGATGGCCGAGGTCCAGCCGTGGACAACGCCTCTTCGCCCGCATCCGATGACACCCGCCGCCTCGAAAGGCCCGGGCCTCACCAACCGCTACCTCACCCGGGACGGCGCCCCGTACTTCCCGGTGTCGGGTGAATTCCACTTCACCCGCGTCCCGCGGAGCGAGTGGGACCGGCGGCTGCGGCTGATGCGCAACGGCGGACTCACCGCCGTCGCGGCGTACATCTTCTGGAACCACCACCAGCCGCGTCCCGACAATCCGCCCGCCTTCGACGGCAACCGCGACGTCGCCGGCTTCGTCGACGCGGCCGCCCGCGCGGGGTTGGACGTCATCCTCCGCATCGGGCCGTGGTGCCACGGCGAGGTTCGCAACGGTGGGTTCCCCGATTGGGTGCAGCACGCGGAGGTCGCGCACCGGACGGACGACCCGGCCTACCTGGCGCTCGTCCGGCCGTGGTTCGAGGAGCTGGGTGCGCAGCTCGCCGGGCGCCTGGGAGAGGGAAGCCGGGTCATCGGCATCCAGATCGAGAACGAGCTCTACGATCAGCCCGGCCACATCACGACGCTGAAGGGCATGGCCGTGGAGGCGGGGCTCGTCGCCCCCCTGTACATGGCGACGGCATGGGGCGGTGCTCAGCTGCCCGCGCACGAGGTGCTGCCGATGTTCGGCGGGTACGCCGACGGCTTCTGGGTCGACGCCGATGCGCCGTGGGACGACACGTTCCGCGAGCATTTCTTCTTCAGCCACGTCTGGGACGATCCCGGTATCGGTGCCGACGTCCGCGCTGCGCACGACACGCAGGCCCCGGCGGATCGGCGACCGCCGAGTGACGAGTTCCCCGCCGTGACCTGCGAGCTGGGCGGGGGGATGGCCACGGCCTACCACCGTCGACCGGTCCTCGACGCGGCGGACATCGCCGCGGTGGCCAACGCGAAGATCGGCAACGGCTCGGCGTGGCAGGGGTACTACATGTACGCCGGGGGTTTGAACCCGGGTCCCGGGCTGCAGGAGTCGTTGGTGACCGCCTATCCAAACGACATGCCGGAGTACGATTACGACTTCCACGCTCCCATCGGTGCGGCCGGTCGACCCACCCGCACGCATGCTCTGCTGCGGACCCAGCACGCGTTCCTCCGGCACTTCGGGTCTCACCTCGTGCAGATGCCGTCGACGCTCCCCGACTCCGGTCCTCGCGATGTGCGCGACGGATCCACGCCGCGGTGGGCGGTGCGATCGGATGGCACGACCGGCGTCGTCTTCGTGAACTGGCAGCAGCCGCACGACACCCTCGATGACATCTCTTCCATCCGATTCCACATCCGCACACCCGAACGGGACATCGTGTTCCCCGATGACCCGATCGGTATCCCGCAGGGCACCGTCGCGCGCTTCCCGTTCGGTCTGTCGGCAGGGCAGACGGAAGTCGATTGGGCAACGGCGAGTCCGCTGGCCCTCCTCGACCGCCCCGGTGGCGGTTCGGTGCTGGTCCTGCTCGCGCACGAGGGTATTCCGCCTCGCGTCCAGATCGGAGGCGAGGTGCGGGAGGCGACAGGCTCGACGTGGGCGTGGGTCGTCGGCGACGACGCCGTCGTCGTCCTCGCCGCGGAGCACACCTTCGACGTCTGGATGATCGACGATCAGCTCTATCTGAGTCGCGACGAGCTCGACGTCGACGCCGAGGGAGTCATCGCGTGGTCTCGGACGGGTGACCCCGTCCGCCGGCTCGACCTCGACAGCCTCCGCGTGCGCACGCTCGAGCCCACCGGCCCGGATGTCCTCGCGGCGCGCGACTTGGCCGTCGTCGCCGGAGCGACGGGCGCGGGGCCTGCCGCGACCTACGGTGCGCGTGAGGGCCGGGCTGCGGCACCGGGCACCCAACGCGTCATCGAGGATGGCGACGAGTACACGGTGGAGGTGCCTGCGGATCTGCGCGCGCACGCGCTCGAGGCGACGATCGACTGGATCGGCGACGTCGCGGTCGTCCACGCCGACGGAGTCATCCTGAGCGATCGCTTCTGGGACGGCACGCCGTGGAACGTCCGAGTGCCGGCGGGCACGTCGCGGTTGACGCTCCACGTCCTGGGCTTCCACCCCGACGCGGCCGTCTGGCTACATCCGGTCGCCCGCCGCAGGCTGGCCGAGGCACCTTCCCACGGGGTGATGTCGGTCAGCGCGCAGGCGGCCGATCAACGACGCCGACACCGATGACGCCGCGCGCGTACGCCCTCAAAGCCGGCGGGTGGACCGATCCGGTCGGCATCCACAGTCCGACTCCGCCCCTGTCGTGGCGGGTGGGCGGCGCTGCAGACGATCTCGAGGGGTTCGTCGTTCGCCTCGCGGGTTCCCCGGACGAGTTGCCCGCCGCTGCCGAGCAACCGGTGCCGGGTGCCTTCCTCGAGTGGCCCCGGCAGCCCCTCAGCGACGGCGAGGTCGTCTACTGGCAGGTCGGCACGCGGGCGGAGGGGGGCATCGAGTGGTCGGATGCCGCACGGATCGAAGCCCCGGTGTGGGATCTGGGCGCCGCAGCCGCGATCACCCACCCCGCGTGGGTCGACCCCCGCGCGGATGTCGGGATGCCGGAGCTCGCGACATCGCTGCTGATCGAGGACACGGTCACCCGCGTGCTCCTGTCGTTCACCGGAAACGGAGTCGTCGTCCCGCTCGTCGACGGCAGGACGGCGATCGCGGGGGAGTTGGAACCCGGGTACGCGCAGCCCGGCGGGAGTACCCCCGCGGTCACGTGGGACATCACCGATGCCCTGCCGCCGGGTGCACGACGACTCTCGCTGGCACTGGGCGGCGGGATGGCCTACCTGCCGGATCTGCCGGGCCGGTACACGAAGTACCTGCGTACCGGTCAGTCGCTGTGGGTGCGGGCCCTCATCCAGATCTGGCGCGCCGACGGCACTCGGCAGACCGTCGTCACGAGCGGGGACTGGGAAGCCCGGTCGTCGGGGACGACCGTTGCGCACTGGTACGGCGGGGAAGTGGATCACGGGCCGGGCGGCGATGCATGGACGCCGGCCGTGGAGGTCGCCGCGCCGCCGCACCACTGGCGAGCCGCGCCATCGGTCAGGGTCGTGGCAGAACTCGACGGCACCCCCACCCGCGACCGGGGAGGGAAGCAGCAGTGGGACTTCGGTGTGAACACCGCCGGGCGGCCCCGGATCACCGTCACCGGCGACGAGGCGGCCACGATCACACTCATCCCCGGTGAGATCCGGGGGACAGACGGTCGGGTCGATCAGTCGACGACCGGTTCGCCCATATGGGACAGGGCCGTCCTCGGACCGGCGCGCCGGTCGTGGTCGCCCCGATTCGTCTATCACGGAGGGCGGTACCTCGATGTCGAGGGTGCTCCAGCCGGCACCACGGCGACGTGGCAGGTTCTCCGAGCCGGGAACGAGTCCCTGCTGCGGTTCTCGAGTTCGTCCGACTTCCTGAATCGCCTGCACGGTGCGGTCGATCGCGCGGTGCAGTCGAACATGTTCACCACGTTCACGGACTGCCCCCACCGCGAGAAGCTCGGCTGGCTCGAGCAGCAGCACCTCTGCTTCGACACGCTCACGTACGGCTACGACGTCCGTGCGCATCTCACCGAAGCCGTGCGGCAGATGGTCGCCGCGCAGACGCCGGAGGGGCTCATCCCCAACATCGCACCCGAGCATGTCGTCTTCGACTACTGGCCGCACAAGGGCGACATCACCGCCTTCCGCGACGACGTCAACTGGGGGCGCGCGATCGTCGAGGTGCCTCTGCGGCTGCACGAGCAGTACGGCGAGGTCGCCGCTGCGCGGCTGGCCTGGCCCGCCGCGCAGCGATACCTGTCCTACCTGCAGACCCGGGAGGAGGCGGGGCTGCTGCGCCACGGGCTCGGCGACTGGGTGGAGATCGACGAGTCGACGCCCGTCGAACTAGTGGCGACATGGGGGTACGCGAAGGCGCTCGACGGCGCCGCGGCGCTCGCGGGGCTCCTGCACTACGATGACGCCCGCCGGGCCTACTCGGCGCACGCCGACCGGGTCTGGCGCAGGTGGCGGGAGGAGTTCCGCGACGAGGATCCCGGCTCCTGGGGCTCCGGGAGTCAGGCATCCCTCGCCCTCGCTCTCGACTCGCGCGCAGTCCCTGATGAAGAGCGCGCCTCCCTCACGGCGGCGCTCCTGGCTGCCGTCCAGCGGGCCGGGAACTCGTTCACCGTGGGTGAGATCGGCCTCCCCGCGCTCGTGCGGTCCCTCAGCGCGGCGGGTCGCGACGATGTCGTGATGGACGTCATCTCACGCACCGACGTGCCGGGGTACGGTCGCCAGCTCGCGCGCGGCGCGACGGCGCTCCCGGAGTCATGGCACGGCTCCGACGGTGAGGCGGGCGTCATCTCCCAGAACCATTTCATGCTCGGAGCCATCGACGGATGGATCATCGGTCGTGTCGGCGGGCTGCGGCGGCACCCGGACGACGTCGGCTGGCGGCGGGTCGTCGTCGACCCCGCCACGGTGCCCGGGGTCGACCGAGCCGCCGTGCGCTACGAATCGCCCTTCGGGATGTACGAGGTGGCCTGGGAGAGGAGCGCGCGGGGTTCCGAGCTGACGGTGACGGCACCACCCGGCTCTAGGGTGGAGATCGCGCGCCCCTGGCAGTGGGGGGAGATCTCCACCACCAGGATGATGCAGCGGCGCTGACGGCGGGAAGGAGATGACATGACGGACCCCGTCTACACCGCACCCCGACGACGGCGGCAGAAGAACACCGTGACGATCCAGGACGTGGCGACACGCGCGGGGGTGTCGATCGGCACGGTCTCGCGTGTCCTCAACGACCGGAACTGGGTCAAGCCCGAGACCCGCGCGCGGGTCATGGACGCGGTCGCGTCGACGGGCTTCGTCCCCAATGCCCGCGCGCGGTCCCTCGTGACCCAGCGCGCGCAGAGTGTCGCGCTCGTTCTGGGTGTGGAGCCCACGAAGCTGTTCGAGGATCCCAACTACGCATTGATCCTTGAGGAAGCCACCGACGCCCTCGCGGATGCCGACTACTCGCTCGTGCTCCTGACAGCGGCGACGGGTCCCGCTCGGGAGCGGGTGTCGAGATACCTCCGTGCGGGGCACGTCGACGGTGTGCTGTTCATCTCGCCCGCGGAGCCGACGATCGACCCTCTCGTCGCCTTCTTCCAGGAAGGGCATCTCCCCGTCGTGGTCTGCGGCAATCCCTTCAGCGAGCCGGTCGGTCTGCCGATGGTCTACGCGGACGATGAGACCGGTTCCCGCGCGCTGGGCGAGCATTTCCGCGCGTCGGGGATGCGGCATCCCGCGGTCGTCGCGGCGTACCCGCACACCTCCGGACCGGCTGAACGCATCGGCGGGTTCGCCGCGGGTTACGGCGAAGGGCCGATCCACGTCCAGTCCGCGATGGAGTACTCCCGGGCTGCCGGTCGCGCGGCGGCCGTGGAACTCCTGCAGAGCGGTCGGACACTCGACAGCATCTTCGCCACCTCCGACCTCCTGGCGCTCGGCGTCATCGATGCGCTTCACGCGGCGGGTCTCGCGGTGCCCGGGGACGTCGCCGTCGCCGGCTTCGACGACTCGTCGGCGGCGACCCAGGCGGATCCCGCCCTCACGACGGTCCATCAGCCGGTGTCGAGCGTCGCCCGCGCGATGGTCGAGGAGATCCTCGGAGCCATCGAGGGTGAGACTGCTCGTACCCGGGTCCTGGCGACCGACGTCGTGCTCCGAGACTCGACGCGACGGTGAGCGGAATCCGCGCTCGGGTGGATTTCCGCTCGCCGAGCAACACCAATGCGAGTCCTCTCCTCTTCGGCGTCGCCAACGAACCGTCACGCGACCACGCCGCGGATGTATACCCGCTGCTGCAGGCGGCGGGTATCCGCTTCCAGCGGGGCACGATCCACACCAACCGTCTGTTCGCAGACACGCATCCCCGCGCGACCCTTGCGCAGTGGAGGTCGGGTGATGCGTCGCTCATCGATCCCGACACCTGGGACTGGGGCGCACTCTCCTTGCTGACGCGGGCGAAGGATGCGGGCATGCGCACGCAGCTGAACATCCTCCACACGCCCCGGTGGCTGTCCCACAACGGGCGCGAGACAGGTCTCCCCGTCGACTGGGGCGTGTGGGAGAGCATTGTCGAGCAGATCCTGCGGCGGTGGGGGACGCACATCGACGAGGTCGACATCCTCAACGAACCGCTCACACCGGCGATGATCGACATCGACGGCAGTGCGTTCGCGACGGCCGAGGACGCCGCAGTGGAGGTCTACGTCCACACGTCGCGCGCGATCCGTCGTGTCGACCACCACGTGCGGGTCGGCGGTACAGGGGAGGATCGGCGAGGCGGCGATTTCGGCAGCATCGGTCCCCTCCTGCGTGACGGACGCATCCCGGCCGGCGATCTGCAGTTCGCGAGCTACCACGTCTACGACCCACGCCCTGCCGACCACCTGCAGCTCGACGCGTTGCGCGACCTGTTCCACGAGGCCGGCCGGTCCCTGCCTGCGGTGTACCTCAACGAGTGGAACATCGATTGGCGACCGGATGCCGCGCAGCCCGAGATCGCGGGAACCGCAGCCTGCGCCTATGCCGCCGGCGCGCTGATGATGCTCGCCGAGGTGCCGGGTCTGACGGGAGCCGCTTTCATGTCCGCGCTGCCGTGCAACGTCGACCTCCACCCCGATCAGAACTACGACGGCCGGATCGTGCAGGGTATCTACGACTGGCACGGCGACCATGCGACGCTGCGGCCCCAGGCGGACGCCTTCCGCTTGCTGAGCATCGAACTGGGGCTCGGAGCCGGCGCTTTCATCACCTACGAGAGCGAGTCACCCACCGGCGTCCAGGTGCTCGGTGCCCGCAACAGCGCGGGGGAGCACGGGCTCGCGGTCGTCAACCACGGCGGGGCCGAGATCGACCTGGTCGTCGAGGTCTGCGGTCTCGCCGAAGGGAAAATCGATACCTCGACCGGGCGTCGCAGCGACGGGCGCGGCGTATCACGCGCATCGGCGGCGGAGATCTTCGCCTCGGCCGAGGGGATCCGCTTCCGGCTGCTCCCCGCGTCTGTAGCCGTCGTTCGGCTCGCCTACAGCGGCGTCGTCGCAAAGGATTGACGGGCCTGTCAGCCGCTGTTGGCGCGTCGCCGTCGGCATCCCTGGAACCCTCGTCTGGCCGGAACTCTTTATCTTCCGGTTTGACATAGGGAACGCTAAGGTTCGAGCACCCGCGGGCAATGTTGCTGCGGCCTTCATGACGACAGGTCGGGGCCTGGGTGCGTTTCTTCGGCTAAGCGGTTGATGTCTGCGGTTTCGGTGGGTTTGCTCAGCGCAGCGTTGT
Source organism: Microbacterium sp. NPDC080005 (assembly GCF_040702445.1). Classification (NCBI taxonomy): domain Bacteria; kingdom Bacillati; phylum Actinomycetota; class Actinomycetes; order Micrococcales; family Microbacteriaceae; genus Microbacterium; species Microbacterium sp. NPDC080005. Next base: position 551,687 of record NZ_JBFBLD010000001.1, read on the forward strand.
TGGTGGGCATCGCGGCTCCCGCGTACGCCGCGCTCCCCACCGGACCAGTCACGGTCGGGGTGACGGGATCTCGGCCGGGTGCGACCGAGATCCCGTTCCAGATCTCCGACCAGGTCGGTGTGGGGGCGGATGTCGCGACGGGAAACCTGCGCGTGTCGACTCGCAGCTTGTCGCTGGTGGGCGTGACCGGCCAGGTCGGCATTGGGCAGACGTACGACTCGTTGAGCTCCTCGGCGGGCGCGTCGAACACTGCGGTAGCGAACCGGTGGGTGTTCACCGCGCAGGGTGCCGGGTTCCTCGCGGCCTCGTACGGCGGGGGAGGGCTGACTTACACCGCCGGTGACGGGTCAACCTGGAAGTACACCACTGGGACCGGGAGCGCGTTCACGAGCCCGGCGGGGGCGAAGGCGGACCTGGTGTCGATAACGGGTGGGTACAAGCTCACCGACCGGCAGTCGCGTCAGGTGATCACGTTCAACAGTGACGGGCGCGCGACCTCGATCGCAGACCGCAACGGGAACACCACCACTCTCACGTACGACCCGTACGGGACAGTGGGGACGGTGGTCAGCAGCGCGGGCCCGACTACGGCGCGCACCGCGACGTTCACATACTCGAGCACCACCCGCACCCTGACCGCCTCACAGACGACGGGCGCGTTGTCGCGGTCGGTGAAGTGGGTGAAAGACACCTCCCAGAACCTGACCTCGATCGTCGACGGGGAGAACAAGACCACCTCGTTCGGGTACACCGGGCAGCAGCTGACCAGCATCACGGGTCCCTCCGGCGCGGTCGTGACGATCGGGTACGAGTCGTCGACGTCGTCCCGGGTGGTGTCGGTGTCGCAGGCGAACACGACCGCGGGGTCTCCGGGGACGAGTGTGACGCGGTTCGCATACCCGTCGTCGACGAGCCGGTATCTGGCTCGTCCGAACACGGATTAGGCAGCCTCGGTGGCGTCGGTTCCGCACATCTCGTACACGATCAACAGTTCCACGCGCTTGGTGACCAAGTCGGTGGATGAGATGGGCCGGGAGAAGGCGAAAACCTACACCCCTAACGGGGACACTGCCACGGCAACTTCCCGCGCCGGTTCCACCGCCGGCACCGCGACCGCAACGTATGGGGCGAATGGGGGAGACTCGCTCACCTCGCTGCAGGCACCGGGCGGGCAGACCAGCTCGCAAGCGTTCGCGAACACCGCCGCATCGACGCAGTACCTCGCGTCCTCCTCGACGGACAGCGCCGCGAACTCGTCGACGTACACGTACAACGGGGTCGGGAATCAGCTCACCAGCACCGAAGCGAACGCGGCGACCGCGACCCTGACGTACAACTCGGATGGGACGGTTGCGACGGCGTTGGCGCCGGGGAACGGGTCGAACAAGACCCTCTACGGGTACAACACCAACAAGCAGCTCACCTCGATGACCCCCGTCACCGGCTCCTCGCTCGGTGCGCGTGCGTTCGCGTACGACGACTTCGGGCGGCTCAAGACCGCGACCGATGGGGATGGCACGACCACCACGTACACGTACGACAAGCTGGACCGCCTGCTGACGACATCGTTCTCGGACGGGACCGCGACGGTCACGAACACGTACACCGACCGTGGGCTCCCGGCGACGCGCGTCGATGCGAACGGGACTACCACGTACACGTACGACCAGCTGGGTCGTCTCATCGCCAGGGTGAACAGCTTCTTCGGCGGGACGATCAGCTACGGCTACGACCAATCGTCGAACCTCGTCACCGTCACTGACAGCCGCGGCACCACCACCAACGCTTTCGACGACGCGGGAGTCCCCACCCAGATCACTTATGGCGCGGGTGACGTCCTTCGGTTCGCCGTCGACGACCAAGGCCGCCGCACAGACTCGTGGCTGCGGACCGATGCGACCAACACCACGTGGACCGCGCACACACGTCAGGTGTACGACACCTCCGGCCGGGTGTCCCGAGCGATCGGCGAAACCCGGACAAGCAACGGAACCGTCACCACTCAGTTCGACACGTCCTACTGCTACAACATCACCAGCACCTCCTCGTGCGGGACAGCCACTGCCAACGACCGGGCGAAGCTGCACTGGTCAAAGGACAACATCACGGGAATGATCAACGTCTACGGGTACGACACCGCGGCGCGGCTGACCAGCGTCACCCAGAGTGGCGGCACGAACCCCGCCACATGGACGTACACGTACGACGCGCGAGGCAACCGGCTCACCGCCAACGTCACCGGCGGCACGTCACCGTCGAGCCAGACCCTGACCTTCAACGCAGGCAACCAACTCACCACAACGGGGTACACATACGACGGGACCGGGAACCTCACCGCCGACACCGCCGGGACGTACACGTACAACGGCGCGCAGCAGATGACGAAGGTCACCAAACCGGGCGGGAACCAGTACAACTACAAGTACTCCGGCACCAGCCAGGTCGAAGTCCTCCAGCAGGAGTACAGCGCCCGCGACTACAAACTCGTCTACGGCCGCACCAACCAGGCGGGTCTCCCCGTCGTTGAGCAAGTCCAAGCCGGCACCACCATGGCGTGGATCGACAACGGCCCCGTCACCGGTGAACCCCTCATGCTCACCACCGCCGGCGGCGTCCAAACCCTGTACGTCTACGACGGACTCGGCACCCCCGTCGGCATGCTCACCGACTACGCCACCACCGCCTACTCAACACGTTCGACCCCTACGGCACTGGCGTCCTCACCGGTGGCGGGCAGGGCAACGGGTTCCTCTCCAACCCGTTCATGTTCAAGGGCGGCATCCAAGACCGCGCCACCGGATGGGTCCACTACGGCAACCGCTGGTACAACCCCACCCTCGGCCGCTGGACCCAACAAGACACCCTCGACACACCACTCGACCCCAACAACGCCAACCGATACGCCTACGCCGGCGGCGACCCCATCAACAACATCGACCCCACCGGCCAGATCTTCGGCGTAAATAGATGTGTGGCGTCCGCGGCGAGAGCAGCATTCATCGGCGGTGCGGCTGCAGAGACACTTCACCTAGGCGGCATTGCCGTAGCGGCGGGAACCGCCGCCGGGGGCCCCGCTGGGGGTGCTGCCGCAGGCGCTGCAGTGGGAGTCGCAGGGGCAGAAGTGATCGGCGCAGTTTAGTTGTCGAAGGCATAGCGGTGGCGGAATGCGCGAGCGACGTCTTCTAAGGCGGATGATCATCGCCTCGAGCCTGACGCTGGTGTTAGGAGGCGTAGGCGCGGTGTTCGGCTTTGTGGGCTACATCACTGATTCCGAAGCCGCGAAGGCCGTGATGATAGTTCTGTGGCTGGCCGGCATATGCTCCGCGATCATAGCCTCCATCCTGCGCCGTCGGATTCGTCGTGCTCCCGGGCCGCGTGACGGTTCAACCCCAACGAATGAGCGGTAGAAGGGGACCGCGTGTAGTCAAGTGCAATCCGAGCCTGTTCGTGAGCTAGGGAGGCAAGCGTGAGAGCTCCAGTCCCCGTCCTCTTCATAGGATCGTTGGTCACCTTCCTCGGCGCCGTCGCTCTCGTCATCTTTGCGTTTTCGACTGGGGCGGTAGATCCACCGCCGGGTATCGGCCTTGTTGTACTCGAGTCAAGGACACCGCGCTGGATAAGGGCGCTCATCTATGGAGCTCGGTCAGTGCGCTCTCCGCAAGGATCGTGCACCCCAAGCCTCCGCAGACCAACGGCAGGCCTCCAGCGCCACTTCGACCGACGCCGCTTTCAGACCGCGGGAGTGCACGCGGTCTCCTCGGAGTCGGCAGCGGTGATCTCGTTCTCAACGGCGACCGCAGCCTCCTCTTCCTCGGGGGCTATTCGACGGGCTTCCGCAACCGGCTGTACGTCGCAGAATCCGTGAGCGGAAGCTCACTCGTGGACGCCGATTGGGCGGTCCAGACCGATCGCAGAGGTCGGGCTCGGGCGATCGTGGCGGACCCGCCCCGGACGGCGTGGGACGGCGGCGGGATGCACACACCGTCCTACCTTCCGGCATCCGGCGCTTTCCCCGCCCGCATCTATTACGCGGGCCGCAGCGGCAGAAGCCATGTCGGGCCCACCAGTCGATACTCGATCGGCGTCCTCGAAATGGTCGAGGGTCGATGGCAGCGCAGCGGGGAGCCTCTCGTGGCGGGGGATGACGAGAGGCCGAGCGCTCTCGAGCCGCGTGTCGTCCGGGAGTCCGGTCGGCACGTGATGTGGTACCTCGCCACTCCGCATGAAGTCGCCGCCGGGGAGCTGCCGGACTACGAACTGCGCTGCACGACGAGCCTCGACGGGATCACCGGCTGGAGCGAGCCGCGGACGTTCGCCACGTCACGCGAAGGATTCTTCGACGTCGCCCTCGCCCGCATCCCCGAAGGGTGGGTGATCGTGCTCGCCCGCGGTACGAACCTGCATCGCACGTCCCCGTATCCGGCGCAGGGGCTCTGGACGATGACCGCCGCATCGGCGTCGCCGGATCGCGCCGCGTGGAGCGCGCCTCGACGTATCCTCGACACCGACGATCCGGACACCCCGGCCTGGATGAGCGCGGGGGTGTGCGATCCGGCAGTCCACATCGACACCAACGGAGGCATGACGGTCTTCGTGACGGGGACACGCCACTACCGGTCCTGGTGGGCTCTCGCCCTCGATCGCCTTCGCCACGGCCGTACGCCCCCGGTGCCCGCGCCGTTTCATCTCGCGACAGGGATACTGACCTTCCAAGACTGAGACGCGCTGCGACAACGCGAGAGGTCCCCGCCCATGAGGGCGGGGACCTCTCCGACCGACGTCAGTCGTCCTGTTCGTCGGACTCCTGCTCGTCCTTCGTGATGTCGTCGTCGCCGATGTCGCCTTCGGCCTGACTCGGCTTGTCTGCGATGGGATCGCTCATGATGTCCCTTTCCTGATCAGTTGTCGCTGACGTTGCTGCGCGCTTCCTGCGCGCGGTCCGTGACCGTCCCTGCCGCGCTGGATCCTTCATCCTTCATGGTCTCGACCGCTTCCTGCGCGCGGTCCTTGACCGCCGCGGCGGCCTCCTGGGCCGGTTCCTTCAGGTGGCTCGCGGCATCCTTCGCCACTTCACCGAGCTCGTCGACGAGAGGCTGCGCCTGCTCCTTCGCCGTTTCGGCGAGCTCCTTCTCCTTCGCAGAAGCAGGGATCAGCGAGGCAGCGAGGAGACCAGCGCCGAAGGCGATCAGGCCCACTGCGAGCGGGTTGCCCTCCGCCTTCGCCTTGACGTCGTGCGCGACGTCGTGAGCCGATCCGGCGAGATCGTGGGCGGATGAGCCGGCGCCCTCGGCCGCGCCCATGACCCTGTCGCGGACGGAGCCGACGGCACCCTTGATCTTGCTCGTCTGGCGGTCGACGATTTTGGACGGGTTGACCTTGTCGGCCAGCGCGTCCACGTCGGATCCGAGTTCGGCGCGGGTCCGCTCGATGTCGGCGCGGATGGCGTCAGGTGAATCGCTCATCGGTTCTCCTCGTTTCTCTTGAATGTCTCAGGGATCTCCTGCAGGGTCTCGACGGTCTGCGGCGCTCCCTGCACTTCCTTCAGTTGCTTGCGGCCGACCACGTACAGGACAGCCGCGACGATCGCCCACAGGACCGCGACGATCACGCCCGACCAGCCCCAGCCGACGAGGGTCGCGAGAGCGGCCCACAAGGCGAGGGACAGGAAGAGGACGACCATGGATGCCGCGTACCCGGCGCCGCCGAGCAGACCTGCGCCCTTCGCGGACGTCGTGGCGGATTCCTTCAGTTCGGCCTTCGCGAGCGTGATCTCCTGCCGCATGAGCGTCGACAGGTCGCGCGTCACCTCACCGAGCAGGTCGCCGAGAGAGGTCGTGGCGGCCTTGCGCTCAGAAGGTGTCGCGTCGCTCATCCGAGATCCTCCCGTCTGCGCCACCGAGGGTTCCCGCCGACTCGTCGTAGAGAGGCGTCTCGGACGACGGCAGTACACCGGAGGTGTCGCCCGCGATGGGGTCGAGGCTCGACGGCTCCGCTGCCGCGACCGGTGTGGTCGGAGCGGACACCGGCACCGGCGGGGCGGCCCGAGGCGGCGTCAGCGCCGAGCTGGATGACGCCGTACCCGCGTCATCATGCGATGCCAACGCGCGGACGAGCCGGCCCGCGACGACACCCACGACCGCCGCGCCCGCGATGAAGACGAGGGGGCGTCGCCGTGCGAACCTCTTGACCTCATCCAACACCGCGGCGGGGTCCCGGTCGCCCAGCCAGGCCGCAGCGCCGGTGAGACGATCGGACAGCTGCTGCACGAGGTCCGTGGCGATGCCGCCGCCGTCTGCGTTGCGAGCCATGGATCCGAGTTCTTCGCCCGCGGCTCGGAGTCCACCCGCGATGCGTTCCTGCTGCTGTGCCGCCTGGTCTGAGACCTCCGACCGGCTCTGCGCGTAAAGGTCCCTCAGCTGGGTCTTCGCCTCGGTGGCGACGGATGCGGCCTCGTCCTTCGCGGTGTGTGCGACGTCCTTGGCTGCGTCGGCTGCGGTGCCCGTGACGGCGGACGCCTCTTCCTTCACGGTCTCTGACTTCGCCGACTGAGCGTCGGCCCCGCCGGTGCCCGCGGGTCCATTTCCGACTGACATAGTTGCTCCCTTACTTCGAGGACTCGTGTCCTGGGAGCGCTACTGTGCGAGCGTTTCGGGCGGCCCGTACCGGGGTTGCGCACTGCCCTGCGAGGCGGTAAACGCGGGAGCCGAGGTGAGGTGTCCCGCATCAACCGAGCGGGGTCAGAGGTCGATGCCGTCGTATCGGGCGAATGCCTCCAGGCTCGTGCGCACCGAGTCCAGCTCGGATCCCGCGGAATAGTCCTGTTCGAGCAGCATGTACGCGAAGTTCGGGAGCTGCGAAGCCGCGTCGATGATGTCCTGGATCGGGAGCACACCCGTGCCGACTTCGGCGAACTCCTCCGCCTTCTCGAGTTCCAGGAACATCGGCATGTCGATGGATGCGTCGGGTGCGACGCTGCCGTCGTACATGTTCAGTGGGCGGGGAGAGTCTGCGGGGAAGTCCTTCTGGTGGCTCATGACGAACCGGTCCGGGTAGGTCCGGAAGAGCTCGATGGGGTCGGCGCCGCCGCGATACGCCCAGTAGGTGTCGAGCTCGAATTTCACGAGGTCGGGGTCGGTGTAGTCCATCAGGAGCTCGTACACGGTGCGGTCACCGAAGCGCTGAAACTCCATGTAGTGGTTGTGGTAGAAGAACGTCATGTCGCGTTCGGCGGCGTTGCGTCCGACCTCGTTGAAGAAGTCCGCGCGGCGCTTGACGTACTCGACGTCGCCGTACGGGTAGAACTCGATGTCGCATCCGATGCGGCGATTTCCGATCTTCTCCTGGAACTCGAGGATCGCCGGCAGGCGGTCGAGGTCGAGAGGGTTGATCTGGCAACCGATGATCTCGATCCCGCGCTCCCGCATGAGTTGCGCGAGGAATTCCGCCGGGATGCCGAAGCCGATTCCGTCCTCGGTGAGGGCGCGGTGGTTTGCTCCTTCGAGGCGGGTCAGTCCCATGTCGGCGAGGGCGTTCAATGTGCCCTCGGGGTCGGCGGCGAGGGAGTTCCGCACCGAATACAGCTGGATACCGATCTGAATGGACATGTCCGTGTCTCCTGTGATGTGGGCGTTTCAAGGGGTCTGTCGGCGCCAACGCGCGATGACACTGTCGAGGTAGTCGTCGAACGCCGCGACGAGGTCGAGTCGGCGGTCCAGCAGCCATTGGAGCTGCAGGCCGTCCATCATCGCGCTCAGCCGCTGCGCCTCGACGCGCGCTGCCGCCGGATCGATCGACGCGATCTCGCCGATGTCGGCAGCCCGGAGGATTTCCTCCTGCAGTCGGTCGGCGATGTGGGAGTAGCGGGCCACGAAGTAGTCGTGGGCCGGATGGTCGGGCGCGGTCGCTTCGGACCCGAGCGTCAGAAAGAACTCCACCCAGGTGGGGTTGTCACGGCTGTAGGCCATGCGGGTGCGCAGCTCCTCGACGTAGGCAAGCCCGTGATTCTCGCCCACGGTGACCTGTTGCGCGTCCCAGTGGTCGAGCACGGCTGTGAGGAGGCCGTCCTTGCTGCCGAAGTGGTTGACGATCTGGGATGCGGGCGCGCCGATGGTGTCCGCGATCATGCGCAGCGAGCCGCCACGGAATCCGTGTTCGCCGAACACGAGGATGGCGTTCTCGATCAGCGCCCTCCGCGTCTCGATGCCGGTGCGATACGGTCCGCGCGCGCCGGTCATGTCGACTCAATGTCGCGGAGGATCGCGGCGGCTGCGCGCACGGCGCTCGTCATCCCGATGAGCGTGGAGTTGCAGGCGAGCGCCGTGGCGATGACGCCGTTGCCGGCGACGAACAGGTTGTCGAAGCCCCAGACCCGGCCGTCGAGGTCGCACACGCTCGTGCCGTCGTCCGCGGGCCCCATCCGGACAGTCCCGGTGTAGTGCAACGAGCCGCCGGCGCCCAACGCCGCCGACTCGGTCGCCGGGTCGAAGGCTCCCATACGGGAGGCAGCCACCGCTTGGTCCGCACGCGCCGCCTCCAGGCCGGCACGGTCGGTGTCGGTGTAGTCGAAGTGAACGGTGATGCGCGGCATCCCCGTCGCATCCACCTCGGTCTCCGAGAACTCGAGTCGGTTCTCGCGCTGGATCTCGGTGCGGATGTAGTACTCGATGCCGACCGCGTAGCCGGTCGGGGTCAGATCGTCGTCGACGAGCGTCTTGGTCATGACGTGCACCTGGAAGGGCTGAGACTCGTCGCTCTGCGGCACCCAAAGGCAGTCGGATGCCCACTCGAGGTCGGTCGGCGGCACCAGCTCATCCACGGAGATCCCGAGACGATCGGGGTCTGCGATGACCTGCCCGGTGAGGAAGTAGTGCTCGTTCAGGTAGCGGCCCAGAGCGTCGGGTCGGATGCCGGATGCGAACAGCAGCTGGGGTGTGCGGATCGCGTCGGCGCAGACGACGATCCGCCTCGCGCGCACCTCGAAGGTCTCATCACTGTCGATGTCGCGGCATACCGCGCCCGTCGCGCGGCCGTCCTCGTGCAGCAGCGAGGTGCTCAGACTGTTCGCGATGAAGGTGAACGACGGGTCTGTGGCGGGCTTTGCCAGAGGCGCGAAGATGACGGACGGGCTCGTCCGCTCCTTTCGCCCGTCGTCGCGCAGGTTGACGGCCATCGGCATGTTCTGCACTTCGCGTCCCGGCGCTTGGCGGGCGTCGAAGTGGGCGCTGAGTTCGCGTGCGACGGCCTCGCCGGCCGGAGTCAGCGGGAACGGCTCCCGGTTCACGCGAAGCAGATCGGACGCGCGGTCGATGTCCCGCTGCCACTCGGCGTCGCTCAGCGCGGGATCGAGCTCCGAGCCCCAGGGCGTCGGGGTCGCCGCGGTCCAGTGGATGCCCATGCCGCCCGCGTTCCACGCGACGGAGGCGCTCGGCATCTCAGCCGCCTCTTCGCCGAGCGAGGTGAGGTGGTACATCCCGGGGGAGACGTCGCGCATGCTGCCGCCGACTCCCTGGCTGGGCTTCACGCCGGTGTAGAAGGCCTGCACGCCTGAGGACACTTTGCGGTTGTAGCGCGCCCACACCTCCGGATCCTCGACGTCATGAAGGTGCTGACCCGGGGTGTCGCCGACACTGGGACCGCCGGCGACCATCGCGATGCGGATCTGCGGGTCGGCGTCGCGGAGCAGTCGCGCCACGGCGGCTCCCATCATCCCGCTTCCGACGATGAGCACGTCGTGAGTGTCGTCGATGGTCATCCGCAGTGCTCCTCGGTGGTCGATATGCGCGTGGCTTTCGTCTTGACGTGGCCTGAGCGTATACATAATCTGTACGCCTGTAAAGAATTCGCCGCCACACACGAGGGAGACGGCATGCGCATCAGCGTCAGCGAATGGGTGCTCGGGGACCGGCCGACTGCCCTCCGGCGGGCCGTAGCGGCGGGTTTCGACGCGATCGAGCTCGATGCGATCCCAGGCGCGGACACCGTCGCCCTGCGGGAGGAACTCGCGTCTGCGGGTCTGTCGGTGCCATCGATGTGCTGGGCCTGGAACAGCGACGCGGAGCTCGGTTCCCCCGATCGGGCGTCCCGCGCTCGTGCGCAGAGCTATCTGCGCGGCGCGCTCGAGCAGGCTCACGAGCTCGGCGCGGATCAGATCGTGGTCCTGCCGGCGTGTCGCAACACGCCGTGGCAGGACGAGCCGCGGATCCGCGGTTTCGAGCGGGCAGCGTCAGCGATCGCGGAGGTGCTGCCGGACACACCCGCGGGCGTCGGGATCGCCCTGGAGGGGCTCCGACGCGTCGAGAGCTTCCTCATGAACACTCTCGATCACTCCGCCCTGATGCGATCGATGATCGGGATGGACAACCGGGTCGGGCTCCTCGCGGACTGGTACCACCTCGTCGCCGAAGAGGTCGACCCCGTGGAGGCCATGACCCGGCACGCCGACGCGATCAGCCTCGTGCATCTCGCGGCGACCGAGCGCGGTCCGCTCCTGGCCGAATCGGTCGGTGCGTCCGATCTCACGGTGCAGCTGCGCACCATGCCCGCGGTCGCGTCGTACACGATCGAGTACAACGTCGGCGACGACGATGCGGCGCTTGCGGCGAGTCTCGCGTTCGCGCGCAGCGTGTGACCGACTACGTACGGGCGGCGCGGGCGCTCCAGCCGGAGCTGGTCGCGCTGCGGCGGCGCATGCACCGCGAGCCCGAGGTCGGCCTCGCCCTGCCCGTGACGCAACGTCTCATCCTGGACGCCCTCGAGGGGCTGGACCTCGAGATCACCACCGGTGAGGCACTTTCCTCGGTGGTCGCTGTCCTCCGCGGATCACAGCCCGGCCCGACGGTGCTCCTGCGGGCGGACATGGACGCCCTGCCACTGCCCGAGGAATCCGAGGTCCACTTCGCCTCGACCAACGGCGCCATGCACGCGTGCGGTCACGATCTGCACACCGCCGCCCTGATCGGCGCCGTGCATCTGCTTGCGGAGGCGCGAGGGGGCCTCGCGGGCGACGTCGTCTTCCTCTTCCAACCCGGGGAGGAAGGAGACGACGGCGCAGCCCTGATGATCGCGGAAGGCGCTCTGACTGCTTCAGGTTCACATCCCGTGGCCGCCTACGCCGCGCACGTGATCCCCGGCCCCGCGGGACGCTTCCGCACCCGGCGAGGGCCTCTCATGGCCGGGGTCGCCGACCTCCACATCTCGATGCACGGAGCCGGAGGGCACGGCTCGCGCCCGTACGATGCGATCGATCCCGTCGCGGCCGTCGCGGAACTGGTCACCGCGCTGCACGTCATGGTCACCCGCAGGTTCTCGATGCTCGATCCGGTCGTCCTCACGGTCACGCAGCTCACCGGGAGTTCGGCGATCAATGTGATCCCCGATACCGCCTCGCTCGGCGCCACCGTGCGCGTGCTGTCGCCCGGGTCGGATGAGCGGATGCGCCGGGAGGTCCAGCGCGTGGCCGACGGCGTCGCGGCGGCACACGGGTGCCGCGCCGAGGTCGCGTTCTCCGCGGACTACCCCGTCCTCGTCAACGATGACGCCGAGGCGGAGTTCGTCCATACGATCCTCGCCGAGACGTTCGGTGCGGATCGTTCCGACCTCGGGGGAGAGGCGCTGATGGCGTCGGAGGACTTCTCGCGGGTGCTCCAAGCCGTTCCCGGCGCGTTCGTGCTGCTGTCGGCCTCACCCGCAGACGCTGACCCGGCCGAATGGAACCATTCGCCGCGGGTCCGCTTCGACGATGCCGTGGTGGGCGACCTGGCGGCCGCTCTGGCGACACTCGCTGCCCGTCGTCTCGATCGGTGACTACGGGTCGAGGCGTCCTTGCTCTGCCAGCGAGAGCGCCAGATCGAAGTCGGTGCGGTCCCGGGTCGAGGAGAGGCTTCGTCCGGTGATGTCCTCGATGAGCTGGATGCGGTGACGGAGCGTGTTCGGGTGCACGTACAGTTCGTTCGCGGCGGCGCTGAGCCGTCCGCCCGTGCGCAGGAACACCTCGAGAGTGTGGAGGAGCTGGCCTCCACGCTCGTCGTCGTAGTCCCGCAGCGGGCGCAGCAGCGCCGCCCCGGTCTCGCGGATGAGCTCTGACGCCTCCGAGTACATGATCGTCGAGGGGCTGTTGAGGTCCTCGGCCCCGACGACGGCGCCGGAGCCCGCGCGTCGGGCGAGTGACAGGGCGTGCTCGGCCTGCATGAGCGAGAGTCGCAGCCGGTCGGCCGGGCCAGCTGAGCCGCGGCCCGTAGATGAGCCCCGCGGGAGTCCGGAGACCACACGGTCCGCGACCGCGGCGCCGGCGATGCACACGAGCACCGCATCGTCGAAGCGCGCAGCCGCGGCATCCGAGCCCGCCTCACGACGGACGGCCACGAGGACCGCATCGGGATCGCGGTGCCGCACGGCGAGTACAGCGAGGTCGTCCGCTCCTGTCACTCCCAGAGAGCGCAGCCGGGCGAGAATCGTGACCGCGTCGTGGTCCTCGCTGCGCACCCACGTGAAGAGTTCGCGCGTGTAGCCGTCCACGGTCCGTCGGACCGACCGGATGCGTTCGACCTCGAGGGCGATGAACGGAACACCCACGGACAGCACCGCCTGCTGTTCAACGCTGAACGACGCGGGGTCGGTCGCGCTGTAGAGCTCGGCATCGATGACGCCCTCGCTGAGAAGCGGGATCGGGAACATCGCCTCGGTCGTGGTCACCCCCGACACCTCCCGGTCCGCGACGAGACCGATCGTGGTGCCGAGACCGCTCGACAACGAGGCGAGCATCGACGCCAGGCTGCGGTCCTCGCGCAGCGCCGCCACGAACGTCCGGTAGTAGTCGAGATGCCGTCGCAACGGGCGCTCCCAGGTGCGTCGCTCCGCCTGGACGAAAGTCTTGATGACGCTGATGAAGGGCACCTCGATCGGCACGAGGAAGAACGTCAGCCCGAGACGTTCGCACGCCTCGACCAACTGGGTCGGAAGCTCGTTCACCGTGTTCGTGAGACCGAAGCCGAGGGCGATGACGCGTGCGGCTACCAGGTCGCGCACGTAGACGTCGGCGGACACAGCGGGCCACCACTGCCCCGAGGTGAGGGCGACCTCCCCTCCCGACATGAACTCGGATGCGGGGTACCGATCGATGGCGTGCACCCACTCGATCGGGGCGTCGAGGTCGCCCGCCACAGCGAGCGTCAGGGAGAGGCTCGGGTCAGCGAGCAGCTCTCCCACGTTCATGCGGCCATTCTCGATCCTTGTGCCCTCGCCGACTCGGCGACGAGCGGGTGGGAAACACCCGCTGAGGCCCGTCGAAACGCCGTCGAAACATTGCGGCTTCTTTCGTCGCCGACGTCGGAGAAGTCTCCAACGCGACAGTCGGAGACAGGCGTTTCCTCCAATTCCGGAGGTTCCGACGCATCAACAGGATAGGCGTACACGTCCTGGATGTTCCTTTGCTCCACCCACTTCTCAGTGACACCCGAACCGAGAAAGGCTCACCATGTCCCGAAACCGCACCGCGGTCGCAGCGACGGTCGCATCCGTCGCCGCCGTCCTCGCGCTCACCGCGTGTTCCCCGTCCAGTCCCTCACCCTCCGCCGAAGCCGGATCCGGTCTGAGCGGCGAGGTCACCTTCGCCGGCTACGGCGGCGCAGGTGGCGACGCCATCACCGCCGCGTGGCTCGACCCCTTCTCGGAGGAGACCGGAGTCGACGCGATCCTCGATCCGTCGATGGACAACTCGAAGCTGCTGCAGATGATCGAAAGCGGAAACGTGACCTGGGACGTCGCCGAGGCTGGTCTGGACTTCGGGCTCACCGAGGCGAACGACGGGCTCGCCGACATCGACTGCGACATCGTCGAATGCGATGCGTTCGACGGTCAGTGGCCGGTCACCGCCAAGGGCGTCCCGATGTTCGTCTACTCGACGGTCGTGACCTACAACACCGACGCCTTCGGCGACGCAGGCCCCCAGAACTGGGCGGATTGGCTCGACGGTGACGCGTTCCCCGGGAAGCGTGCCATCAACGCGGGCGAAGGCTTCTTCGGTCTCGCCGAGGCCATCCTCCTGGCGGACGGCGTCAGCCGCGACGACCTCTACCCGCTCGACATCGACCGGGTGTTCGCCGCCCTGGCGCCGATCAAGGACGACCTCATCTTCATCACCAGCGGTGCGGAGTGCATCGACCTGGTGACGTCGGGCGAAGCGACCGTGGGAGCGTGCTACAACGCCCGCGTCACCGCAGCCGAGGCCGAGGGTTCTCCGATCGCGATGTCATGGGACGGGCAGATCCAGTCGGCCGACTACGTCACCATCCCGGCCGACAGCCCAAATCTGGACAACGCCATGGCTCTCGTCGCCTACATCACCTCGACCGAGCACTCCGGTGACCTCGTGAACTACCTCACCTACGGTCCCGGCAACCCCCACGCCACGATCCCGGACGACAAGCTCGCCGACGTCCCGACCTCGAACGAGGGCACGGGTGACGCGGCTCCGATCGTCCCCGACTTCGAGTGGTGGAACGCGAACCGCGCGGACGTCCTCGAGGCAGTGTCCGCATGGGTGGCATCCTGATCCATCACGGAGGGGGTCGACGCTGGTGGATCAGCGTCGGCCTCCTCGGCTTCCTCTTCGTCGTCCTCGCGCTGATACTCCCGCTTGCGATCGTCGTGCAGCGGGCTTTCGACGCCGGATTCGGCAACTTCGCCGACGCGCTCGCCTCGGCATCCTTCCTCCGCTCCATCGGCAACACCGCGACCCTCGCGGCCACAGTCACCCTCAGCTCCGCGGTCATCGGCTACCCCTACGCCTACGCGATGGCCCGCTCTGGACCCGTCCTGTCCCGCGTCCTGATGGTGGCTCTCATGCTGTCGTTCTGGACGAGCCTGCTCGTGCGCAGCTACGCGTGGCAGGTGCTGCTCAACGACACCGGGCTCATCAACACTTTCCTGCAGACGGTCGGTGTCATCCAGGAGCCGATCCAGCTCATCCGCACACCTCTGGCCACCCTCATCGGCATGACCCACATCCTCGTTCCCTTCTCCGTGCTCGCGATCTACGCCCAGCTGCGCGGGATCTCGCCGGACCTCGCGGTCGCGGCCCACGGGTTGGGCGCGACGCGCGCACGGGCGTTCTGGAGCGTGACCTTCCCGTTGTCGCTCCCCGGTCTCGCCGCCGGGAGCCTCCTCGTCTTCGTCCTCACGCTCGGGTACTACATCACTCCGCAGCTTCTGGGCGGCGCGGGGAACCAGGTCATCGGGCAGTCGATCGTCGAGCAGACCAACACCCTGCTCAACACAGGCGTGGGGTCGGCGATGGCCGTTCTGCTGCTGGCCGCCGTCATCGTCATCCTGGGCGTCGCGTCTCGATTCCTCGGGCTCGGGCGCGTGCTGGGTATCGCCACGGAGAGGACCTCGGTATGAGAGTCGGCATCACCGTCCGCATCGTCGGCGTCATCATCGCGGTCGTTCTGATCCTCCCGACGATCGTCATCTGCGCGACCGCCTTCACCAGCGGGACCCAGGTCACCTTCCCGCCGGACGGCGTCTCGTTGCGCTGGATCGAGGACGTCCTGGGCGATCGGCGGTGGATGAGAGCGTTCGGTAACTCCTTCGCCGTGGGGCTGCTCGCCGCGGTCTTCGCCATGGTCGGCGGCGGCGCCCTCGCGCTGGGAGCCGCACGCACCCGGGGCCCCATCGCCTCCGTCTTCACGGCGGTCTCGGTTCTTCCGATGATCCTCCCGCTCGTGGTGGGAGCCATCGGCTTCTACCTGGTCTACGTGCGACTCGGGCTCACCGGCAACGTCCTCGGGCTGGCGCTCGCACACGGCGTGCTCGGCCTGCCGTACGTGTTCGTCAACGTCCTCGCCCTCCTGCGGACGCTCGACCCTCGGGTCGAGGAGGCGGCACGCGTACACGGAGCGGGACAGTTCACAACCCTCGTCACCATCACGCTGCCTCTCATCGCACCCGCGACCATGGTGGGCGGGCTGCTGT
This sequence comes from Microbacterium sp. NPDC080005, assembly GCF_040702445.1. Lineage (NCBI taxonomy): Bacteria > Bacillati > Actinomycetota > Actinomycetes > Micrococcales > Microbacteriaceae > Microbacterium > Microbacterium sp. NPDC080005. Next base: position 567,656 of record NZ_JBFBLD010000001.1, read on the forward strand.
CCTTCATCTCCTCGTGGGACGAGGTCGTCGTCGCGACGTTCCTCAGCGACGCGCGGTTCCAGACCCTCCCGGTGCTGATGTACAGCCAACTCCGCTCGGGTGTCGAGCCCTCGGTATCCGCGGTGGCGCTCATCGTCACCGTCGTCACCTTCGCGATCGCGCTGATCGTGTTCGCCATCGGGCCGATCAGCGCCCGTTTGTCCGCCCGTGCCCTGAAGAGACCGAGGAGCTCCCGATGAGTCCCACCGCACCGCCGCGCGCGCCCGGCGCCGCACTGAGCGTCCGTTCCATCACCAAGAGATACGGCGGCACGCCCGCGGTCGACGACGTGAGCCTCGAGGTCGCCGCCGGCGAGTTCGTGACTCTCCTCGGCGCCTCCGGCTCCGGCAAGACGACGCTGTTGCGGATCATCGCCGGTTTCGACGACGCCGACGAGGGATCGCTCCTGCTCGACGGACGCGAGTTGCGCTCGGTTCCCGTGCACAAGCGCGACATCGGCATGGTGTTCCAGAATTACGCTCTCTTCCCGCATCTGAGCGTGGAACAGAATGTCGCCTACCCCCTCCGCATGCGCCGGCTCTCGCGGGCCGAACGTCAGCGCCGCGTCGCGGAGGCGCTCGAGGCGGTGCGCCTCCCGACCTTCGGCAGACGTCGTATCACTCAGCTGTCCGGTGGCCAGCAACAGCGCGTCGCACTCGCCCGCGCGATCGTCAGCCGGCCGCGGCTCCTCCTCATGGACGAACCGCTCGGCGCGCTGGACCGGAACCTGCGCGACGCACTGCAGCTCGAGATCAGTCGACTCAGCCGAGAACTCGGGCTGACCGTCATCAACGTCACGCACGATCAGGAGGAGGCCCTCACCATGAGCGATCGCATCGCCTTGCTCGATCACGGTCGCCTCGTTCAGTTCGCCACGCCCGACGAGCTCTACCACCGGCCGGCTGACGACACCGCAGCGGCCTTCGTCGGCGAGTCGAACCTGTTCCGAGGAGCCGTGCGGGGTGACGGCACGCTCGAGCTCGCCGAAGGCATCGTGTTCTCCCCGCCGACGCTCGTCGATGGCTCGCCCGTCGGTGACGCGGCTGTGGCGGTGATGGTGCGACCGTCGCTGGTCGACATCGCCGAGCCCGGACGGGCGCCCGAAGCGCACTCGCGTGTGGACGGCGTCGTGCGCGGCGTCGTGTACGCCGGTGACTCGCGAAAGGTCATCGTCGTCACCGGATCGGGAGCCGAGTTGATCTCCCGCGAGGATGCCGCACGTCCCACCCGGGTCGCAGTGGATCAGCACGTGACCCTGCACTGGGATCCGCGCGCATCGGTCGTGACCCGTGTCAGCCCCGACTCCCACTCCCACGCAGAAAGCACCGCATCGTGACCAGTGCCATCGACTCCACCAAAGAGGTATCGGACGGCCGATTCCATCACCTGATGGGACCCGAGCCGCTGCCGGCATTCCATGACGAGCTGCCCGATGTGTGGGGACGTCGTTGGGGTGCGGCCGACGAGGTCGGCAGGCTTCGCTCCGTCCTGATGCGTCGGCCCAGCGCGGGTCTCGCCGCGGTGCGCGCTGAGGCGTATGAGCCGGACATGGGCGCGTTCGTCGATCCGGATCGCCGCTGGTACTGGACCGGCGAGGACCTGCCCGACCTCGACCTCGTCCACGCCCAGTACGACGGATTCCTGGACGCGCTGCGCGCGGAGTCGATCGACGTCGTCTTCGCCCCCGATCTCGACCCGAGCTTCACGAAGGCGGTCTACACGCGCGATCCCCTCATCACTGTGCCGGGCGGCGCGGTGATCGGGCGGCTCGCGCCTCGGATGCGACGGGGGGAGGAGCAGTCGATCGCCGCAACCGTGGCGGGAGCGGGCATGCCGATCCTCGGCATGATCACGGGTTCGGGGCTCGTCGAAGGAGGCAGCTTCGTCAAGGTGCGACCCGATCTCGCCTTCTTCGGGACTTCGGTGCGGTGCAATCCGGAGGGAGGGCGTCAGCTGATGCGCATCCTGGAACCGCTCGGCATCCGTGTAGAGCAGGTGAGCCTGCCCGGCTACCTCATCCACCTCGACATGTGCTCGGTCATGCTCGACGACGATCTCGCCCTCATCAATCCGCGTCTGGCCCCCTACGACTACATGGCGGCGCTCTGGTCCCTCGGTATCGAGACCGTGAACGTTCACCCTGATGAGGAATGGTCGACGAACCTCTTGGTCACCGACCGCCGACGCGTCATCCTCCCCGCCCATCTGCCGCGCACGGCCGAGATGCTCGCCGATCGGCACGGCGTCGAGGTGATCCCGATCGAATTCCGCGAGATGCTCAAGAACGGCGGGGGACTGCACTGCTCCACGATGGAGCTCGTCCGGGAGTGGGACCGATGACGCAGAGCGGCTTCCTGGACGACTTCCGGCAGATGTCCGCCTTCGGAGCAACCCCGGGCGGGGGCGTGGAGCGGCAGGCCGCCAGCGCGGCCGACGGCGAGACCCGCGGATGGTTCTCCGCGTGGCTCGCCGGCAACGGCCTCCGGGTCGAGACCGACGCCATCGGCAACATCTTCGGCCTGATGGAGGTCGTGCCCGGCGCGCCTTACGTCCTCGTGGGCTCCCATCTCGACAGTCAGCCGCTCGCCGGACGCTTCGACGGCGCCTACGGCGTGCTGGCTGCGGCGCACGCTGCGCGGACCGCCGTCGGCTCCGTGTCGCAACCGCGGTTCAACGTCGCCGTCGTCGACTGGTTCAACGAGGAGGGCAGCCGCTTCAAGCCGAGCATGATGGGGAGCGCGGTCTTCACGGGCCTCCTCGGCGTAGCCGACGCTCTGGCCACGACGGACCCGGCAGGCACGACAGTCGCGCAGGCTCTCGATGACATCGGCGGTCGCGGTGCGTTCGCGGGGCTCGACGTCGCCGCCTACCTCGAGATCCACGTCGAACAGGGTCGTGAACTCGAGGAGACGGGCACGACGATCGGTGTCGTCGCGACGACCTGGACGGCCCACAAACTCGAGATCGTCGTGAGCGGGGAACAGTCCCACACCGGTGCAGCGCCGATGGCCGATCGCAAGGACGCCCTGTACGGGGCCGCTGAGCTGATCGTCGCCGTCCGACGTCTCGTCGACGGGTTCGAGCCCGAGCAGCTTCACACGGCGGTGAGCGAGATGTACCTCGACCCGAACTCCCCGGTCGCGATCGCTCGTGAGGTCCGCATGCTCGTGGATGTCCGGTCGCCCGCCACCCACATCCTCGACACCGCGATCGATACGTTGAAGGCGCGTATCGATGAGATCAGGCGCCTCGCGCGCGTCGACATCGAGATCGTCAGGGTCACCGAATGGTCCAGCGGCCCGTTCCTCGAGGAGGGCATCGTCCTCGCCGCGGAGGAGGCGGAACGGCGGGGGCATCCGCATCGCCGTTCCGCCACCGTGGCCGGCCACGATGCGACGAACATGAAGGAGGTCGTGCCCACGATCCTCCTGTTCGTCCCGAGCGTCGACGGCATCTCCCACAACGAGCGTGAGTTCACGTCGGACGACGACATGCTCGCCGGCCTCGAGGTGCTCACCTCGGTGCTGACCCGCGTCGTCGCCGGTGAGCTCGAGGCGGCCTCGTCGTCGGCGGTGGCGCTCTCATCCGGGGTGGAGCTCGGATGACCGGTGGCAGAACCGGCGGGGACGTGGCGGTCGAGACTCTCCGTGCACTCGGCGTCGACCGCGTGGTCGGCATCCCCGGCCAGCACGCGCTCGGCCTGTTCGACGCGCTCCGTCGCGCACCGATCGAGCTGCTGCCGGCGCGCGTCGAGAACAACGCGGGCTTCATGGCCGACGGCCTCGCTCGCTGCAGCGCCACGGTCGCCCCTCTCCTCCTCTCGACGGGACCCGGTGCTCTCACCGCGCTCCCGGCCCTGATGGAGGCTGCGGGGTCATCCGTGCCGGTGCTCGCCATCTCGGCGCAGATCCCCGTCGACGGTCTGGGAGGATCGCGGCGCGGTCACCTCCACGAACTCGAGGACCAGTCGGCGGCATTCGCCCAAGTGGTCAAGGGCAGCTGGACCGTGCGTACCTCCGCACAGATCCCGTCCGCGCTCATCGAGGCGTGGGAGCTCGCTCTCTCGGTGCCGCAGGGTCCGGTCCTGGTGGAGATCCCGCAGGACATCCTGCTCGCGCCCGTCGGGAACGACGTCCCGCCCGTCGTCGACGCTCGGGTGCATCCGAGGTCCCCGCGCGTGCGTGACGAGCTGATCGCTGAGGCCGCCCGGATGCTGGACGTCGCTGAACGACCCGTGATCCTCGCGGGCGGCGGCGCCGTTCGAGCGGGAGCATCAGACGCCCTGCTCCGGGTCGCCGAGGCCATCGACGCGCCCGTCTTCTCGACCTTCAGCGGACGGGACGCGGTGCCGACCACGCATCCTCTCGCTGCAGGGACGTGGATCGAGGATATCGCCACGACCGAGTACCTCGAAGGGGCGGACGTCCTGCTGGTCGTCGGCAGCGGGCTCGGGGAGCTGTCGAGCAACTACTTCACGCTCCGCCCGCAGGGACGGGTCATCCAGCTCGACGCGGATCTCGGCGTGCTCGGGTCGAACCACTCCGGCCTCGGCCTCCACGGTGACGCGCGCGATGCGCTCGAGCGCCTCTCCGACGCCCTCGGTTCGGGGAGCGATCCGAGGCGGCGGACCGACCGCGTCGAGGAGATCGCCGCGCTGGCCGACGTGGTCCGCGCACGCCTCGACAGCCAAGGGCTGGAACTCGAACGCGGGATCCTCGCGTCGATCCGTGAAGGGCTTCCCGACGACGGAGACAGCTTCTGGGACATGACGATGATCGCCTACTGGGCGTGGTCGGCCTGGGACAGTCGCGACGGGACGTTCGCGACGGCGCAGGGCGCGGGCGGCCTCGGGTACGCCTTCCCCGCAGCGATAGGCGCGGCGTTCGCGGATCCCTCCCGCGCGGTGCTGGCCGTGACCGGAGACGGAGGCGCCATGTACGGCATCGCCGAGATCGCCACGTGCGTCCAGTTGGGTCTGGACCTCACGTGGCTCATCGTCGCCGATGGCGGCTACGGCATCCTGGCCGAGTACATGACGGGCGCGTTCGGCGCGGCGACCGCGACCGATCTCACGATGCCCGATTTCGTCGCCCTCGCGCAGTCCTTCGGCGCGCATGCCGTTGCCACGACGCCCACGACTCTGGCCGCTGATCTCCGTACCGCGTGGGAGACCCCCGGCCCGTCGGTGATCGTGCTGCCGCAGACGATCGGGCTCTTCGCGCCGACGCACACGGAGCGTTCCGCGTGAGCGTGGTGGTCATCACGGAAGTCGGCGACCTGGATCCGCGGCCGGGGATCATCCTGCTCGAGGATGCCGGGTTCGAGGTCGTGGTGCTGTGGGACGGTCTGGACGCTCCACTGCCGCCCGGCGCGGATCGGGCGACAGCGGCGATCGTGGGGTTCGCGGCTTTCGGGCAGGTGCAGCTCGATCTGTTCCCATCGCTGCGGCTCGTCTGCACGACGTCCACCGGCGTCGACATGGTCGACATCGCGGCCGCGGACGCACGAGGTGTCGAGGTGGTGGGGCTCGGGGGTGTCTCCTCGCAGGAGGTTGCCCTCCACGCCTTCGCGCTCATCCTGGCCGCGCTCCGCGAGTTACCCGCGGGTCGGCGAGTGGTGTCGGGCGGCGGATGGACGGCAGATCTGGACGTCGTCCCGCGCGCCGCGAACGACCTCGTGCTCGGCCTCATCGGCTACGGGCGGATCGGACGCGAGCTGGCGCGCCTTGCACGGCCGCTCTTCGCCCGGATCGTCGCGGCCGATCCTGCCGTCATGGAGTCCTCCGACGGTGTCGAGCTGACGGGCATGGACGACGTCCTGAGAGAGTCCGACGTCGTCTCCCTCCACCTCCCGGCGACCCCGTCGACAAGAGGCATCATCGACGCCGATGCTCTCGCCCGGATGCGTGCTGGCGCGCTGCTGGTCAACGTCTCGCGTGGCGAACTCGTCGACAGCACGGCCGCGCGCGCCGCACTCGACCGGGGCGACCTCTCCGGCTATGTCGCCGACGTCCTGGACGCCGAACCGCCCGCCGGCGACCATCCGCTTCGCACGCATCCGCGCGCCATCGTCACGCCTCACATGGGCTTCCTCTCGACGGCGTCCCTCGAGCGGTACGAACTCGACCCTGCGAGGACCGTCATCGAGCGGCTCGCCCACGCGCCCTCGGACCGAGCGGACTCCGTCCGATCACCCTCGTCCTGACCGCTCTCGCCGGCGGTGCCGCTTGCTGACGCGACAGATGCGCGCGGACACGCCGGGCTGCAGATCGCTCTCGCGGCGTGTCGGGTCGGATCCGTTGCATCCGCGGACATGCCCACGAATGAGCCGTCGACGGCGCCCTCATCCCACGGCGCGGCTCAGCCCGCGCGGCCGCACTCCGACACCGCGAGCAGGTCGAGCCCGGGGCGCCCGTCGACGGTGGACTCCGTCACATCCACAGACACGTTCGTCTCGGCGCGACTGAGCCGAACGGTCGCGATGTCGAGGTCGACGCCGGCGGGTTCGAGGGCCCACCCGTCGCCGAGGGCGACAGGAAGCTCGGTGACGGTGGTCGCGGCATCCGTCCCCTCGGGGAGGCTGACCGCGCCGTGCACCGTCGCGAAGTCGCCGGCCGCCCGTCCGCGCGGGCTCACCTCCGAGTCGCACGTCTGCGCGCGGGCTCCGCCGTCGGGGAGGAACTCGGCGCCGTCGGGAAGGGCGGCGACGATCTCCGCGACGGCATCCTCGACCTGGGCGCGCACCTCGACGTAGGACGGGCCGGAGCTCGCGGAGCAGGCGGTGAGGCCGGTGAGGAAGGTCACGAGCAGCATCGTCGCTGCGCCGGACCGGGCGCGCATCAGCCGCCGCTTCCGCGGGCCAAGGAGGCCAGAAGCAGGCGTACATCCTTCAGGACGGTTCCGTTGGTGCGTCCGTCGCCGCTGAACAGCCGATTATGGAGGTCGAGCCCCTGCATGAGCATCGCGCCGACGGAGCCCGTCGCCTGCTCCTCGGTGTATCCCGGGTCGACGATCACCACCCCGGGGATCTCCTCGGGACCGACGCCGTAGCCGATGTCGCCGACCTGGAAGCCGGCGTAGTAGCGGTTGACATCCTCCGCCGCCTGCGCCGCGTAATACGCTGTTCCGGCCACGGGCTGGTAGCCGTCCGTGGCACCGACCCCGCCCGCGAGGAACCGCACGTCGAAGCGGGCGCCGTGCACCTCGGCTGCGCTGCCGACCTGCGAGCCCGCGGAGTGCTCGTAGCTGAGCGTCGGAAGACCCGGGAAAGCGACGTCGATTCCCTTCACGATGCGAGCGTAGTCCGCGCCGGCGGCCGTCGCGATCGTGTTGTTCTGCGGTCCCGCCACCACATCGAGCGAGATCTGAGGCATCGGGGCGGCGAGCACCGTGAATGCGACGATGGGCGAGCTGGGATCGGCGTTGGCCACTTGCCAGTCGGCGAAGGAGGTGACTGGGTCGTCCACCATGAAGCTGCGCACCGACGCGTTCGTGCCCGGCACGACGAGCAGGATGCCGGTGGCCGTCGACGGATCTCCGGCCATCTCGATCATCGCGCCGCGCTCGGGAGCGTACAGGTAGAGGTGCACGTCGCCGGCGACGACCCTCGTGAGGTAGCGGCGCTCGAGCAGGAGGTCACCGAGCTGCGCGGCGTCGTCCTCGTCGTCGCCGCGGGTCAGGCGCTGGAGTCGTTCGTCGACACGCGCCAGTCGGGTGCGCGCCGCGTACCGGTTCGCCCGCACGCGATCGACGGCGTCGATGCCGTCGAGCGAACCGACGAGGAGGGGCGCGGTGCGGATGAGATCTGCGCGATGCGCGAGATCCATCCCCGTCCACCACGCCGCGGCCTCGCCGGCCGACGTCCGCGTCAGCAGGGTCGCGATCAGCCCGGGGGTCCGTTCGAGCAGATCGGCGATGCCCGCGCGATCGAGAGAGGCGAGCTCGGCGAGGGCCGCGGGGACGCTGGGGACGGCGGTATGGACGTGGTGATCCGGTACCGTCGTGGCAGCGGACGCCTCCGACACGGGAGCCACCAGGGCGAACGCCATCACCGCAGCGGCCAACGCTGCGGTGGGATGGGCGTTCGCGCGCATCATAGCGCTGATTGTATTGGCTCCCGGGGCCGGTCCCTGCCACGCAAATCACGGGCCGGCTGTCCCTTGACTCATAGACTGCTCGCGTGGCAGATACCCCGACCGAGGATGCACCGCGTTTCAGCCCGGTGATCGCACTGCTCGCCGTCTCCGCCGCGTGGGAGTCGCAGCTCGCCGCCGAGCTCCGCGACCTCGGCATCTCGACGCGGAAATTCGGTCTGCTCGGTCATATCGGCGCCGAACCCGGGATCTCCTTCTCAGAACTCGCGCGCCGGTCCCGGATCACCGTCCAGTCGGCCCATGCGGCGGTGCATGCCCTCGTCGACGACGGCCTGGTGGCCGACGCGACCGCACAGGCCGGGGCCGCCAGTGACCTCAGCGTCACCCCGCGGGGGGCGAAGGTCCTGCAGGACGCGCAGGAGCGGCTCGCCGCGCTCGACCGCGCCCTCGCGCAGGCGCACCCCAAGGTCGCCGAGTCCTTGGACGGCATCCGAGCCGGCGTGGTCGAATGACGCGACGTCGCAACCGGTCGCGGCGCGATCCGCTGCGCTCTGTTGCGCGATCGGCGCTGGCGGCCGTCCTAGTCGCCGCCGGCGCCGGTCACCTCACGACCCTCCGTCGCGGCTTCCGCGTCGCTGTGCCCGACTGGGCGACCCGTCTGCTGCGCACCGACAAGGACACCATCGTCGTCGTGTCGGGCGTGGTCGAGCTGATGCTCGGGGCGGGGCTCGTCCTCCTGCCGCGCGAGCGGCGTCGTATCGGGGTCGCGGTCGCCGCGCTGTTCGTGGCCGTCTTCCCCGGCAACGTGCACCATTGGCGCACCGGCCGTGACGTCCCGGGGCTCGACTCCGATGCCAAGCGTTTCGCTCGGCTGTTCCTGCAGCCGGTCCTCGTCGCGTGGGCACTGTGGTCGACGCGCCGCTGATCGATCACAGCTATCGCGCAGGCTCGGCGGCGTCCTTCAGGTAGCCTGAAGGGGTGTTCCGCACCCCCGCCACCCTGTATCGCGTCCTCGCCATCGGCGAGCTGATCTCCTGGACCCTTCTGATCGCCGGACTCATCGTCCGCGCCGTCGGCGGGCCGGCCGTCGCCGTCACCATCGGCGGCGGCATCCACGGCTTCGTCTTCCTCTCGTACGGGGCGACCGCCATCCTCGTCGCCCTGAACAACCGCTGGCGTCCGGGGGTCGCCCTGCTCGCCGTCGCCTCGGCGATCGTGCCGTACGCGACCCTCCCGATGGAGATCTGGCTGCGCCGCACCGGGCGCCTCGACGGGCAGTGGCGGCTCGACGAGACCGACGACCCCCGCGACCGCCGCCCGATCGACCGGCTGCTGCGGTGGTTCCTCCGCCACGCGGGCATCCTCGTCGCCCTCATCGTGGTCGCCGTCGTGGCGTTGTACGTCGCCCTGCTGATCCTCGGACCGCCGGGCGGCCGGTGAACGCTCGTCAGCGACGCGTCGACACCGTCACGGTGAACTTCGCATCGCGCGCCACCTGCCGCGTCGGTCCCACGATCCGCTCGAGCTCGCCCCGGTAGCGCAGTCCGGAGTTCCAGACGCACCACAGTTCTCCGCCGGATCTCAGGACGCGAGCCGCGTCGGCGAACATCCGCGGCGCGAGCCGATCGGTCACTGCCGCGCCGCTGTGGAAGGGCGGGTTCAGTGCGATGAAGGATGCCGAGGCCTCCGCGCGTGCCTGGAGCAGGTCGTCCCTCACCACCTCGACCCGATCGGCCACACCGTTCGCCTCGGCCGTCGCCCGGGCCGACGCGACGGCGGCAGCCGACTGATCGGACGCGTAGACGCGTCGCTCCGGGTGAGCGAGGGCGAGATGGGCGGCGACCGCGCCCGTCCCGCAGGCGAAGTCGATGAGCGGGTCGGCGGTGTCGCCGCCGGGGTCACGGGGGAGGTGGGCGAGCAGCAGACGGGTGCCGATGTCGAGCCGCGCACCCGCGAACGCGCCGCCGAAGGCGCGCAGGGCGAGACCGTCGGCCTCCCCGTGAGCCGGCACGGGATCGTGGCCGTCCTGCGGAGACCGTGCGACCAGCACGCGGGATTTCTGGCGCGCCAGCGTGACGTCGAGCTGCACGAAGGAGCGCGCCAGAACGTCGTTCATCGCGCGCGTCATGTGCTTCAGCCGTGCTCCGGCGTAGACGACGACGTCCGGGCGGGCGTGCGCTGCGATGAGCGCGGCGACGTCGTCGAGGGCGTCGAGCGAGCGGGGGAGGCGCAGCAGAACGACGCGGGCGCCCGAGACGACCTCGGCGGCCAGGGGGAGCGAGGTCACCTGCGCGGCGAGCCCGAGCGCAGCGGCGTTCCGCGCAAGCGCGCGCTCGGCGACGAGGGCGTCCTGATGGACACGGATGCCGGTGCCGCCGTCCCATGCCGCCCCCAGCGCGAGCGCGCCGTAGGCGTCGCCGATGACCGCGATCTCACCGGGCGCCGCGGCGGCCCGCGCTGCGGCCGATTCGTCGAGGATCAGCCGATCCGCGGCATCCGCCGCCACGAGCCCGGGCGCCTCGACGTCCGGAGAGCGGGACAGCCGCGCGAACGGGAAGGGCGCGAGGGAGGTCACGATTCGAGGGTATCGCCGGGCCGCGGCATCCCCCGTCGGGGGATACTCGGACGATGAAGACTCTCGCACGCTGGGTACTCGCCGGCGCCATGGTGTTCGCCGGCCTCAGCCACCTGTTCTGGGCGCGCACGGAGTTCCAGGCGCAGGTCCCCGACGTCGTCACCGATGTGCTGCCGATCGACAAGGACGGCGTCGTGGTCGCCTCGGGCGCCGTCGAGATGATGCTCGGCGCTGCGCTGGTCGCGCTGCCGAAGGAGCGGCGCCGGGTCGGAGTCATCCTGGCGACCTTCTTCATCGCGATCTTCCCCGGCAACGTCGCGCAGGCGCTCGGCCGGCGCGACGGCTTCCGCCTCGACAGCGACAAGGCCCGCTGGGCGCGGCTGCTCTTCCAGCCGGTCCTCGTCGCGTGGGCGCTGTGGTCCACGCGGGATCAGGGGTGCACGCGGGATCAGGGGTCGACGCGGGACTGACGAGATAAGAGTGGCCCCGGTCAGACGGACCGGGGCCACCCTCATCTCCGTCGCACCGTCAGGTGCGGATACCCCCGGTGCGCAGTCGCGACAGCGCGTCGACCGTGGCGGCGAGGATCAGGACGCCACCGGTGACGAGCAGGTTGAAGCCGGCATCCATCTGCAGCAGCCCCAGCCCGTTGATGATGATGGCGATGACGAGCGCGCCGATCGCGGCGTGGATGAGACGCCCGCGACCGCCGAAGAGGCTCACGCCACCCACGACAGCCGCCGCGACGCCGGAGAGGACGATGTCGCGCCCCACCGCGCCGTCGACCGAGCCGACACGCGTCTGGTTGAAGAGCAAGGAGACCACCGACAGGCCCGAGGCGATGACGAAGCACCACCACTTCACCCAGCGGACCTTGATACCCGCGCGCCGTGCCGCCTCGGCGTTGCCGCCGATCGCGTAGACGTATCGGCCGAACTTGGTGCGGTCGAGCACGAACGTCCCGATGAAGAGGATCGTGAGCACGACCGGGACGATGATCGGCACGCCCTCGATCGGGATGATCGACTGCGAGCGGTTGAGGTTGAGGACGAACACCGCCGCGCCGCCGAGGATCGCCAGCACCGCGAGCTTCGCCCACACGAGCGCGATCGGCCGGTTGGGAACGCCCGCCCGGGTGCGGCGTCGGCGGTCCCAGAACGACAGTCCGCCCGAGACCAGCAGCATCACGGCGAGCATGACCCAGCCTCCCCAGACCGGGAGTCGTCCGTTCTGCAGGGCCAGCAGCTCGGGCGCCTCGATGGGGTACAGACCGCCCGCGCCGATGATGAGCAGAGCGAGGCCCTGGTACCCGAGGAACAGGCCGAGGGTGACGACGAACGACGGGATGCCGATCCGCGCCACGAGGAAGCCGATCAAGGCTCCCGTCGCCAGGCCGATGAGCAGGCCGAGAGCGAGTGCGAGCGGCCACGGGACGTCGAGCTTGACGTTGAGGACGACGAAGGATGCGATGCCCACGCCGCCGGTGACACCCGCCGACAGGTCGATCTCGCCGAGGAGCAGCACGAACACCAGCGCCATGCCGAGGACGACGAGGGATGCCGCCTGGCTCATGAGGTTCGCGAAGTTCACGGGAGTGAAGAAGAAGCGGCTCAGGATGCTGAAGAGGATGACGAGGAGGATGAGACCGCCGACGGCCGGCAGCGCCCCCATCTCGCCGCCGCGCACACGCTGCAGCCAGGCATTGATCTGATCGCCGACGCCGCCCTCGACGCCGCTGCCGATGAGGTCGCTGACGACGGGGTCGGGTGCCGCCGCGGTCCGGGTGCTGGTGCTCATGCGTCGCCTCCGACGGGGATCGTGGATGTCCCGACGAGCTGCACGCCCGGCGGGACCTTGGTTCCGGTGATGTAGCCGACGATGTCGTCGCGGGTGGTCTCGGTGGTCGCGACCTGGGCGACCATCTGGCCGAGGTAGAGGACGGCGATGTCGTCGGCGACCGCGAACACGTCGGCCAGGTTGTGGCTGATGAGCACGACGGCCACACCCTGATCGGCGAGCCGTCGGACGAGGTTGAGGACCTGCTCCGTCTGCGCGACGCCGAGGGCTGCGGTGGGCTCGTCGAGGATGACCACACGCGCCTTCTTCAGCACCGCGCGGGCGATTGCGACCGTCTGCCGCTGGCCGCCGGACAGGCTCGAGACCTTCTGGCGGACGCTCTTGACGGTCCGCACGGACAGCGACCGCAGCGTGTCGGACGCCTCCTTCTCCATGCGCCCCTCGTCGAAGGTGCCGCCGATCACCTCCTCGCGGCCGAGGAACATGTTCTGGACGATGTCGAGGTTGTCGCACAGGGCGAGGTCCTGGTAGACGACTTCGATCCCCAGGGCACCCGCTTCGCGGGGGGTCCGGAGCGACTGCTCCTGGCCGTCGACGAGGATCTCGCCGGTGTCGTAGGGCTGCACGCCGGCGAGGCCCTTGATGAGAGTGGACTTTCCGGCGCCGTTGTCGCCGACGAGGGCGGTGACCATTCCCGGTCGGACCGTGAGGTCGACGCCCTTGAGGACGCTGACCGGGCCGAAGGACTTCGTGACGCGCCGGAGTTCGATGATGGGTTCGCTCATGCGGATTCTCCTGAGAGGTCGAGGTGTCGCGCAGACAGGGAGGGTGGGGATGCCGCGGCTCGCGGCATCCCCACCCTCGTCAGATCACTCGACGCCGTACTCGGCGCACTTGTCGGCGAGGCTGACGCCGGCGATCTCGCCGGAGCAGACGTCCGAGGCCGAGGCGTCGCCGGCGGCGACGACATCCTTGACCTCGTCGGGCCCGACGAGCTGCGGCGTCACCGCGATGTACGGCGTGCCGTCCTCGAGCTTCTGGTCGGCGCTCGGCGTCGATCCCTGGAGGAGGTCGGTCGCGACCTTGATCGCGGCCTCGGCCTCATCCTTGACCGGCTTGTAGACCGTGGCGGTCTGCCACCCGGTGAGGATGTTGCGCAGGCCCTCGACGTTCGCGTCCTGGCCCGAGACGGCGACACCGGTGAGGTCGCGGTCCTGGAGCACCTTGATGACGCCGTCCGCGTTGGTGTCGTTTGCGGCCCAGACGCCGTCGACCTTGCCGCCGTTGGCGGTGAGCGCCTGCTCGAAGTTGGTCTGCGTCTTCGCGCCGTCCCAGACTCCCGGGGGCTCCGCGACCGGCTTGATGCCGGCTGCTTCCATGACCTCGACGGCGCCCTTCTTGAACATCGCCGCGTTGCCGTCGGTCGGGTCGCCGCCCATGTAGTAGACGGCCGCGGTCGCCGGGTCCTTGCCCGCGGCCTCGAGGCCGTCGAGGACCGTCTGCCCTTCGAGCTTGCCCACCTCGACGTTGTCGAAGGAGACGTAGTAGTCGGCGCCCTGGAACGGACGGTCGTAGGCGATGACGGGGATGCCCTGGGACTTCGCCTTGGTGGCCACACCCACAGCGGCGCCGTTGTAGTCGACGAGCAACATCACGCCGCAGCCCTGGGTGAGCTGCTGGTCGCCGATGGTCGCGTACTTCGAGGTGTCGCCCTGCGCGTTCTGGATGTCGACGTCGAAGCCGGCGGCCTTGAGGCCCTCATCCAGGTACTTGCGGTCGAAGTTCTCCCAGCGGGGCGAGGACGCCGCGTCGGGGAGGATGACGCACGCGCGGCCGGCTTCGGCCGGTTCGGCGCCGCCGCTCGAGCCCGCGGGTGCCGGGGTGTTCGAGGTGGAACAGCCGGCGAGCAGGAGTGCAACGGCCCCCAGGGCTGCTGCGACGGACAGGGACTTCTTCATCGTTCGCCTTTCGACAGTGAAATCAAACGAGCGCGACATCGCGCTTGACGATGATCTTGATGCGTTCACGAAATGAAGTCAAGATGTGAACATAACGCTTTCGTCACCGCTGACGACCCGCTGCGCGGCGACCCACAGCGTCCTCCGGCGCGGGTGCGACTCGCTAGAGGGCGCCGGATCCCATCCGCGACCGCCGGGTGACGGCGTCGAGCGCGACGGCGAAGACGAGGACCGCTCCGGTGACCATGAACTGCACGGCCGAGCTCAGGTTCACGAGGGTGAGGCCGGAGGAGATCGCCTGGATCACCACGACGCCCAGCAGCGCCGCGAAGGCCGACCCTCGACCTCCGAAGAGGGACGCGCCACCGATGATGGCCGCCGCGATCGCGTTGAGGTTCGTGTCGGCGGCACCGGTGCTCTGGTTCGCCGCCGCCAGGCGAGCGGCCGCCAGCAGCCCGCCGGTGGCCGCCAATGCCGAGCACAGGACGAAGACCGAGATCACGACGCGGTCGACACGGATGCCGGCCCGCCGCGCCGCCTCGATCGAGCCGCCCGCTGCGAACACCGACCGCCCCCAGCGGGTGCGGGTCAGGGCCAGATGGGCCATCACGACGAGCACGACGAAGAGCACGAACATGACACCGACGCCGCGCGAGAGACCCAGGTACCAGCACGCGCCGACGAGCCCGGTCAGAAGCAGCACGCCGCGGATGACGATGGTGAGGGTGCGCTCGCTCTCGAGCTCGGCTGCCGCTCGCCGTCGCGCGCGGCGGAGCAGCGTCGCGGTGTAGGCGACCGCGGTGCCCACGGCGAGCGCATACGCCAGCCAATGCGGCAGGTACATCTGCTGCGCGAACTGCACGATCCACGAATCGAACGGGAGGTTGATCGACCCGGCGTCGCCGAGGACCCACAACTGGACCCCGAGGAGGCCGAGCAGCCCCGCGAGCGTCACGACGAAGCTCGGCAACCCGAGCTTCGTCCGGAGGACGCCGTAACAGACTCCTACGACGCAGCCGGCGGCGATCGCGGCCGCCACCGCCAGCGGGAGCGGCCACCGCAGCTGCACGGCTCCGACGGCGAGGATCGCGGCGGCGACACCCGACATCGAGCCCACGGACAGGTCGATCTCGCCGATGAGGAGGACCAGGACGATGCCGAGCGAGATGGTGCCGATCGCCGCGCACTGCATGAGCAAGTCGCTCAGGTGCCGACTGGTGAGGAAGACGGGGTTGAGCGTCTGGAAGACGATCGCGATCACGACCAGGGCGATGACGACCGGCATCCGACCCAGTTCGCCTGACCGCAGGCGCGCGAGCGCAAGGGCGACGACGCCGGCGTCGCGGGTCATCGATCGCCCTCCGCGCGCCGTCGGGCCTCGGCGAGAGGGATGACGGGGGCGCGTGGTTCGAGGTCATCGCGATGCGGGCGCGCAGCGTCCAGGGCGCCGGTGATCGCCGCGATCAGAACCTCGCTGGTGGCCTCCTCGGCGTCGAATTCCCCGTTGTTGCGCCCGAGGCGCAGGACGACGATGCGGTCGGCGACGGCGAGCACGTCGGTCAGATTGTGGCTGATGAGCACCACACCGTGCCCGCGGTCCCGCAGTCGCTCGATGAGGTTGAGCACCTCGGCGGTCTGCGCGACGCCGAGCGCCGCGGTGGGCTCGTCGAGGATGACGATCCGCGGCTCGCCGATGAGCGAGCGCGCGATCGCCACCGTCTGACGCTGACCCCCCGAGAGCGTCGAGACCGGCACCCGCACGGAGGGGATCTTCGCGGCGAGTTCGCGCAGCAGCATCCAGGTCCGCTCCTCCATCGCGACCTCGTCGAGCCGCCCCCGTTCGAGGAGCTCCCGGCCGAGCCAGAGGTTGGCGACGACGTCGAGGTTCTCGCACAGCGCGAGATCCTGGAAGACCGTGGCGATGCCGAGGTCCTGGGCGTCGGCGGGGGTGGAGAGCTGCACCGTCTCGCCGTCCAGCTCGATCGTGCCCGAATCGGCGGGGTGGACTCCGGCCAGCACCTTCACGAGCGTGGACTTGCCCGCGCCGTTGTCGCCGACGAGGGCGACCACCTCGCCCTCGCGGACGCGGAAGTCGACGCCGTTCAACGCGCGGACGGCACCGAACCGCTTGTCGATGCCGCGCATCGTGAGGACGTGGTCGCCGGTCCGGCGCGAGGAGACGGTCACGGGTGGCTCACTCCAATCCCGCTGCGGCGCACGCCTGGGCGTAGGCCGGGGTGCAGATGTCCTGCAGGGTCCAGAACCCGTCCGCGACGACGGTGGTGGCGATGTCGTCGACGGTGACGGCGACGGGCGTGAGGAGCGTCGCGGGGATGCCGTCGACCGTCGTGTCGCCCGTCGGCCGGTCCCCGGCCGCGAGCTGCATGGCCACGTCGGCCGCGATCGTCGCCTCGGTGCGCAGGGCCTTGTAGACGGTCATGTACTGATCGCCCGAGACGATGCGCTGGAGCGCGGTCAGTTCGGCGTCCTGCCCGGTGACGAGGGGGAACGGCGAGACGTCGGCCGCGCGGAGGGCGGCGATCGCGCCGCTCGCGGTGCCGTCGTTCGCGGCGTACACCGCGACGATCTCGTCGCCGTACTGCGCGATCTGGCCGGCGACCCAGGCTTGCGCCTTGTCGGGGCTCCAGTCCGGGGTGTCGTACTCGGCGAGGATGCGCAGACCGGCGTCGGCGATGACCCGGCGGGCGCCCTCGCGGAACTGCGCCGCGTTGCTGTCCGTCGGCGAACCGTGGACCATGAGGATGCCGCCGTCCGTCCGGCCCTCGCGCTCGAGCCCCGCGACGAGCGCCTCTGCCTGCAGCTCGCCGACCCGCTCGTTGTCGAACGACACGTAGTACGCGGGCGTCCCACCGCCGACGATCATCCGGTCGTACGAGATCACGGGGACGCCCTCGGCGGTCGCTGCGGCCAGGATCGACGCCGCGGCGCGTCCGTCGACGGGGTCGAGCACGAGCACCGCCGCGCCCGCCGCGAGGGCGGACTCCGCCTGCTGCTGCTGGCGTGCGGCATCCTGATCCGCGTTCGTGTACAGCACCTGGGCGTCGCCGAGTTCTGCGATGCGCTCCTCGAAGACCGGCCGGTCGAAGGTCTCGTACCTGGCGGTCTTCTTGTCGGGGAGGAGGAGGCCGATCGTCGTGCGGCCGGGGGAGTTGTCCGGCAGCGCGCAGCCCGACAGTGCGGCGGCCGTTGCCCCCACCACGACGAGGGCGGCGAGCAGCCGTCTCATGCGGTGAACGCGACCAGGTCTGCGTCCACCGCGACGTGATCGAGAGCGAGCGCGATGGCTCCGCGGGTCTCGGCCCATTCCGCGAAGTCCGACGCCACGATCTCGGGGACACCTCCGCCGAGGACGGAGCGCTCGAGGGCGTGACGCAGGGGCGCGAGGAGGATCTCGCCGGCGCGCGCGAGCTCACCGCCGACGACGATGCGTTCGGGGTCGATGAGGTTGCACAGGCTCGCCGCGGCGATGCCGATGTGGCGCCCGGCATCCGCGATCGTCCGCTGGGCCGCCGCGACGCCGTCACCCGCTGCCGTCACGAGGTCGCGCAGGCGGTGGATGCCGTCGGCCTCGGTGAATCCCGCGAGCAGCGCGGGGCCGGCGGCGACGGTCTCGAGGCAGCCGCGATTGCCGCAGCGGCAGCGGCCGCCGTTCTCATCGATCGTCATGTGGCCGATCTGACCGGTGCGGCCGCTCACACCGCGGAAGAGGTCGCCGTCGACGAGCAGGCCCGCGCTGATCGAGTGGCCGACGGTGATGTAGACCGAGGAGGAGGCGCCGCGGGCGGCGCCCTCGCGTGCCTCGGCCAGGGCACCGAGGTTGGCTTCGCTGTCGACGTGGACGGGGCGGCCGATGCGGGCCGACAGGCTGCGCGCGATGTCGACGCCGTCCCACCCGGGAAGGAGCCCCGGAGTCGAGATGACGGAGGTCCGCGGGTCGACCGGCGCCGGGAGGGCGAGCCCGACGGCGAGGAGGTCGGAGAGCGACCCGCCCAGGCCCTCCACCATGTCGCCGAGCAGCAGACTCAGGCGGTCGAGTTCGGCGTCGTGACGATGATCGGGCGCGAGCGGCAGCGAGGTCTCGGCGACGACCGACCGCGTGGCGTCGGCGATCGCGACGTGCAGCTTGCGAGTCGAGAAATGCGCGCCCGCGACCAGGCCCACCTGGCGGGCCAGGGAGACGAGGGTGGCGCGACGGCCGCTGCGCGAGGTGAACGAGGTGTGCAGCACCCCCGTCGCGGTGAGCTCCTTGACGATGTTGGACACCGTCGCGGGGGAGAGGCCGGTTGCTCCCGCCAGCTCGATCTGCGTCAGACGCCCATGACGCTTCAGCGAATCGAGCAGACGTGCACGATTCGCTTCTCGCAGCGAGGACTGCGAGCCGGGCGGTGTTGACCGGCGAGCCACGGGGACACCCTACCGCGCAAGGGCTGTCTCGGGCCCGCCATGTCAGACGGCGTCGACGAGCCGGACGCGCACGATGTTCGTGGTCTCGTCCAGCTCGGCGACCTTCGGATGATCCTTCACGAAGTCCGAGAACGAACGGTGACCGAGCGCCTTCTCGCTGAAGGACGGGTCCATCCGCTTCAACAGGTTCTTCACGGCCGACAGGTGCACCCACTCCTCGTCCGTGCGCTCGTGCTCCAGCCGGAGTGCCCGCGACAGGAGCTGCTCGACGGGGTCGACGGTCTTGCGGCGGCGTCGAGCCGCGGTCGGAGCCGCCTCGGGAGCGGGCTCGGGTTCGGGGACGGCCACCCCGGGGAGCGCGTCGTAGGCGTCGAACTGGTCGCAGGCGGCGGCCAGGGACTTGGCCGTCGATCCCGCGACGCCGACCGCGACGACGTAGCGCCCGAGGCGCTTGCACCTCTGCGCCAGCGGGACGTAATCGCTGTCGCCGGCGACGATGACGACGTGGGTGAGGTCCTCGAGGCGGAAAAGGTCTTCGACGGTGTCCACGGCGAGGCGGATGTCGGCGCCGTTCTTCGCGTACGCCGCCGCGGGGAACAACTGCACGAGGTCGACGGCTCGGGCGACGAGCTGCTGCCGGTACAGCGAGTTGACGGGGGAGGACCAGTCCGCGTACGCCCGGGTCAGGACGAGCGTCCCGAACGAGGCGGCGTAGTCCATGATCGCGCCCACGTCGATCATCGCCGTCGACAGGCGGTCGGCGATCTCCTTCTCGTCGGGATCCGCGGCGATCCGCTGTCGATCCCGTGAGTAGCTGTTCCGACCGTGCACCCGGTCGTACCAACTCATGACGATGTTGTCGAAATCGAGGTAGACCGCGACACGCGGGGTGGAGGAGTCCGGCATCCCCCCAGTCTTACAGTTCGCGGCGCGAAGGTGTCCCGGGAACCGTGTCGCTGAGACCGAGAACGAAGGTGAGGATGTCCCGCGCCGGTGCCGAGCGTGCCGGACCGCGGCCGAGGGACCAGCCCGCGTCCTCCGCCACGAGGGTGGCGCCCGACACGGCGGCGCGGCGCTCGAAGGGCATGCGCGTCACGGCATACAGGGCGACCGCGCCGCTGGTCGTGGCGGGCAGGTCGATGGGTCGATCGCCCGCGAGGACGAGCAGTGCGCGCGTCGCATCGACGAGGGATCGGATGCGGCGGCGCCGACCGGCGCGGATGCGCGCCGCCGCGTCGGCCAGCGGCAGCGCCCCGTCGAGGCCCGCATCGGCGAGGAACCGAGCCTCGTCGTCAGGCGAGGTGATCAGCGGGGCCGCTGAGAGGACGGCATCCGCCATCGCCTCGCGCCAGTCGCCCGTCACGGCGGACTCGTCGACGCGTTCGCGGTTGCTGAGCGGCAGATGACGCGAGAGGTCGGACATGCGGTCAGCTTAAATCGGGAATCGGCGCTCGCGTCGATGTGACAGACGCGTCTGTCACACGTGGAAGCCGTGAATCCGTGAGACATAGGGTGGGTCGAGGGGGTTCGTGTGCATAATGGCGCTGAATCCATGTGACCGTGAACATCCAGCGAGGGGCCCGATGAGCGACGATGCCGCCGGCCGGAGAGCGAGTATCCGGGACGTCGCGCGCCTCGCCGAGGTCTCGCACCAGACGGTCTCCCGCGTCTTGAACGACCATCCGAGCATCCGGCCCGAGACGCGCGACCGCGTGCTCGCGGCCATGAGAGAGCTCTCCTACAGCCCGAACCGAGCGGCGCGTGCCCTCGTGACGAGTCGGTCGCGGACGATCGGCATCCTCGCCGCCTCGGCGACGCAGTACGGACCCGCCTCCTCCATCGCCGCGATCGAGGCCGCCGCTCAGGCCCGCGGCTACTGGGTCTCCACGGCGAACATCGATCCCGGCGATCCGCAGTCGATCCCGGACGGCATCTCGCACCTGATGGCGCAGTCCGTCGAAGGCCTCGTCGTGATCGCCCCGCAGGTGCGGGTCATCCGCGCCATCGCCGCGCACGCCGTGGACGTCCCCTTCGTGACGCTGCAGTCCACCGACCAGGCCGCCGGGCATTCCGTCGCGGTCGACCAGATCACCGGCGCGCGCCTGGCCACGCGTCACCTGATCGAGCTCGGGCACCGTTCCATCTACCACCTCGCCGGTCCGCAGGACTGGATGGAGGCCGAGGCGCGCATGACGGGCTTCCTCGAGGAGATCAACGCGTGGGATCTCGCCACGACGGCGCCGATCCTGGGGGACTGGACGGCGGATTTTGGCTACTACGCGGGGCGGGAGCTCCTGCGCTACCGCGACTTCACCGCGATCTTCTCCTCCAACGATCAGATGGCGCTCGGGCTGCTCCACGCCGTACGCGACGAGGGCCTCGACTGTCCGCGTGACGTCAGCATCGTCGGGTTCGACGACATCCCCGAGGCGGGACACTTCTGGCCGCCGTTGACGACCGTTCGCCAGGACTTCGCCGAACTCGGACGTCGATGCGTCGAGGTCCTGCTCGACGACGCTGCATCCTCTCCCTCCGCAGCCCTCGCGCCGGAGCTCGTCGTGCGCTCGTCGACGGCGCCCGCGGGTCGGCTCTGACCCTCGCGGCGCGTCGTGTTTGACATCTCTGCGGCTGTGGGTGCATCATCTCCGATGTGAACGGTCACATGGCCATCACCCGAGAGGGGTGACGGCGGCCGCGCAAGACGAAGGAGTCGGGCAATGACGTCGAAGGACGAGCGGTACGTGAGCGGGGTGAAGACCGAGGTCGCCGTCGCCCGCACCCGCGAGCGCGTGGCTTCGCTCCTGATCGACCTCTCCCGCCGCGGCCTCTCTGCGGCGACGCTCTGCGAACGCGTTCCCGGCGCCGACCTGTTCGTCACCCGTCCGACGGACGTCGAGGACGATTCGACCCCCGAGAAGATGATGGTGCTGTCGCTGACCGGTCGGCCGGTCGCCGGAACGCCCGGAGAGAGCGGCATCCGTCCTGCCGATGTCGAGCTCTACGCGGCGGTCCTGCGCGAGCTCGACGGGGCGACGGCCCTCGTCCACCTCGAGACCGGTCACGCGGCGGCGTGGGCGGCGCGCGGGCGGGAGATCCCCTGCCTCACGGCGCAGGCCGCTCGCGAGTTCGGCGGAACCGTGCCCGTCCTTTCCGGTCCGCGGGTCGATCCGGTGGCGCTCATCGAGGCGCTGCGCGGCGGCGACGCACCCGCTGTCCTCGTGACGGGCCTGGGCGCCTTCTGCGTGGCCCCATCATCGCGCGAGGCGGTCCGGATCGCGCAGGTCCTGGAGGGGATCGCTCGAACCGCCACCCTCGCCGCCGTCGCCGGCGACACCGAACCCCTCTCGGCGGAGTCGATCGCGGACCTCTCCGGTCGCGCGCGACTGCTCCGGGAACCGATCACCGACGGCCGCCGGTAGCCCGTTACCGGGCGCGGCCACCCCACACAGACCCTCACGGGTCGAATGCACCACACCGGACACCACGACACCGAAGTCCACGGGAAAGGAAACACAGTGAAACTCAAGAGGATCATCTTCGTCGGCATCGCAGCCGGCGCCCTCGCGCTCACGGCGTGCGCCGGAGGCGGCAACACCGCCGGTGGCGGCGGCAACGAGGGCGGCGGCGACGGCGGCCTCATCGGCGTCGCCATGCCCACCAAGAGCTCCGAGCGCTGGATCCAGGACGGCGACGCCGTCAAGAAGGCCCTCGAGGACCAGGGCTACCAGGTCGACCTCCAGTACGCCGAGGACGACATCCCCACCCAGGTCTCGCAGATCGAGAACATGATCACCAAGGGCGCGGAGGCGCTCATCGTCGCATCGATCGACGGCACGACGCTCACCGAGGCCCTGCAGAACGCGGCGGATGCCGACATCCCGGTCATCGCCTACGACCGCCTCATCAAGGGCACCGAGAACGTCGACTACTACGCGACGTTCGACAACGAGCTCGTCGGCAACCAGCAGGCGTGGACGGTCCTGAACGGCCTCGGCCTGACCGACCTCGAGGGCAACCCCGTCGACGGCGCGCCCGAGGGCCCGTTCAACATCGAGCTGTTCGCCGGCTCGCTGGACGACAACAACGCGTTCTTCTTCTTCAACGGAGCGATGGACGTCCTGAAGCCGTACATCGAGGACGGAACGCTCGTCGTGAAGTCGGGTCAGACGAGCATCGAGCAGGCAGCGACGCTCCGCTGGGACGGCGAGACCGCTCAGAGCCGCATGGAGGACATCCTGACGGCGAACTACAGCGACGGCACCCAGGTCGACGCGGTCCTCTCGCCCTACGACGGCATCTCCCGCGGCATCATCTCGGCTCTCGCCGACGCGGGCTACTCCGTCGGGGACGAGTGGCCGATCATCTCCGGTCAGGACGCCGAGGTCGACTCGGTCAAGGCCATCCTGAGCGGTGAGCAGTACGCGACCATCTTCAAGGACACCCGCGAGCTCGCCAAGGTCGCCGCGGACATGGCCGTCGCCGTGCTGAACGACGAGGAGCCCGAGACCAACGACACCACCACGTACGACAACGACGTCAAGGTCGTCCCGTCGTACCTGCTGGCGCCGGTCCCGGTCGTCAAGGACAACGTGCAGTCGGCTCTGGTCGACACCGGCTACTGGACGGCGGAGGAACTGGGTCTCTGACCCCGCTCCACCACTGACCATCCGCGTCGGCGGCGGGGTTCGCCTCGCCGCCGACGCACCCCCATCCATCCCTCACGGAAGTCGGAGATCGTGACCGAGACCATCCTCGAGATGCGCGGCATCACCAAGACGTTCCCGGGCGTGAAGGCGCTGTCGAACGTCAACTTCGCCGTCGAGCGCGGAGAGATCCACGCCATCTGCGGCGAGAACGGCGCGGGCAAGTCGACGCTCATGAAGGTGCTGTCGGGTGTCTACCCGCACGGCACCTATGACGGCGAGATCCACTACGCCGGTGACGTCGTCGAGTTCAAGAGCCTGCGCGACAGCGAAGCGCGCGGCATCGTCATCATCCACCAGGAGCTCGCCCTCAGCCCCTACCTGTCGATCGCCGAGAACATCTTCCTCAACAACGAACGCACGGGCCCCGGCGGCCTGATCGACTGGAACAAGACCAACTTCGAAGCCGCCGAGCTCCTGAAGCGCGTCGGCCTGCGGGAGAACCCGACCGCGAAGGTCAATCAGCTCGGTGTCGGCAAGCAGCAGCTCGTCGAGATCGCCAAGGCACTGTCGAAGGAGGTCAAGCTCCTCATCCTCGACGAGCCGACCGCCGCGCTCAACGACGAGGACTCCGACCACCTGCTCGACCTGATCCTCAGCCTCCGCGAGGAGGGGATCACGTCGATCATCATCAGCCACAAGCTGAACGAGATCAAGAAGGTCGCCGACGCCGTCACGGTCATCCGCGACGGGAAGACGATCGAGACGATCGCGAAGACCGACGTCACCGAGGACCGCATCATCAAGGACATGGTGGGTCGCGACCTCGAGCACCGGTACCCCGACCACGAACCGCAGATCGGCGACGAGCTGCTGCGGGTCGAGAACTGGACCGCGCACCACCCGCAGGACCCGACGCGCGTCGTCGTCGACGACGTGTCGATCACCGTCCGTGCGGGCGAGATCGTCGGCATCGCGGGCCTCATGGGCGCCGGTCGCACCGAGTTCGCGATGAGCCTGTTCGGGCACAGCTACGGCACCCGCATCTCGGGCAGGGTCTTCATGCGCGGCAAGGAGATCCGCACTCGCACCGTGTCCGAGGCCATCGCCAACGGCTTGGCCTACGCGACCGAGGACCGCAAGACGTACGGCTTGAACCTCATCGAGGACATCAAGCGCAACATCTCGATGGCATCGCTGAAGAAGCTCGAGAAGGCCGGCCTGGTCGACGACAACGAGGAGTTCGCCGTCGCCAACCAGTACCGCAAGAGCATGAACATCAAGGCGCCGACCGTGCTCGCCAAGACGGGCAAGCTCTCCGGCGGCAATCAGCAGAAGGTCGTGCTGTCGAAGTGGATCTACTCCGATCCCGAGGTGCTGATCCTCGACGAGCCGACGCGAGGCATCGACGTCGGAGCGAAGTACGAGATCTACACGATCATCAACAAGCTCGCCGCCGCCGGGAAGGGCGTCATCGTCATCTCGTCGGAGCTCCCCGAACTGCTCGGCATCTCCGACCGCGTGTACGCGCTGTCGGAGGGCCGCATCACCGGTGAGGTGCCCATCAGCGAGGCCACCCCCGAACACGTCCTCAAGCTCATGACCATGGAGAAGCCCCGCTGACGGGGCAGGAGACACACATGTCGAACACCACCACACCCCCGGAGACGGCCGCCGGCGGCGGCATCAACCCCGCCGACAACCGCGTCACCCGCTGGCTGACGACGGTCCTGTCCGACCTCGGCCGCAACGGCATCTTCATCGCCCTCATCGCGGTCGTCGTCCTGTTCGCGATCCTCACCGACGGCATCCTGCTGCGTCCGCAGAACCTGTCGAACCTCGTCGTCCAGAACGGCTACATCCTCGTGCTGGCCATCGGCATGGTGATGATCATCATCGCGGGTCACATCGACCTGTCCGTCGGCTCGGTCGCCGCCTTCATCGGTGCGGTCTCGGGTGTCCTGGCGGTCCACTGGGGACTGCCCTGGGGCCTCGCGATCGTCCTCTCGCTCCTGATCGGCGCCCTCGTGGGCGCGTGGCAGGGCTTCTGGGTCGCCTACGTCGGCATCCCCGCGTTCATCGTGACCCTCGCGGGCATGCTCATCTTCCGCGGCCTCGCCCTCGTGGTCCTCGGCAACCAGAACATCGGCTCGTTCCCGACCGAGTACCGCTCGCTCGGCAACGGCTTCCTCGCGGGCCTGTTCGGCGAGTCCGACCCCGACCTGTTCACCCTCGTGATCGGAGCCGTGGCCATCGTCGCCCTCGCGGTGCAGCAGGTGCGCACGCGCCTCGGGCGGCAGAAGTACGACCAGGACGTCGACCCCCTTCTCTGGTTCATCGCCAAGCTCGCGCTGGTCGCGGTCGTGATCGGATGGTTCACCCTCGCACTGGCGTCCTACAAGGGCATCCCGGTCACCCTGATCGTGCTGGCCGTGCTCGTGCTCGTGTACGGGATCGTCATGAACCGCACGGTCTTCGGCCGCCACATCTACGCGATCGGCGGCAACCGGCACGCGGCGGAGCTGTCGGGCATCAAGACGCGCCGAGTGGACTTCTGGCTCTTCGTCAACATGGGCGTCCTCGCCGCTCTCGCGGGCCTCATCTTCACCGCGCGTCTGAACCTCGCCGGGCCCAAGGCGGGTGAGGGCTTCGAACTCGAGGCGATCTCGGCGGCCTTCATCGGCGGGGCCGCCGTCCAGGGCGGTGTCGGCACGATTGGCGGCGCCATCATCGGTGGTCTGATCATCGGTGTCCTGAACAACGGCATGTCCATCATGGGCATCGGCATCGACTGGCAGCAGGCCGTGAAGGGCCTCGTGCTGCTGTTCGCGGTCGCCTTCGACGTCTACAACAAGCGTCGGGCAGGTCACTGAGATGGCGAAGCAGATGTCCTCGGGAGGCGACCTCGACCGTCCCGGCCCCACGACAGCGCGGATCACGATGTGGATCTGCGGCGGCGCCGTGGGTCTCTACATGGTCGTGAGCGGCCTCATCGGTGCCCTGACCAACGGCTGAATTAGCCCGCTCGCCGGCCGACCGCATCCCCTCCTCCTCCCGTGGAAGAGGGGATGCGGTCGTTCATCGCCCGCTCATAGACTCGGGCCCATGCCCTATCTGGTCTCGCTCGTCGTCCTGGCCGGGATGATCTTCGCGCTCGTCGACATCATCACGCGGGACCAGAGTCTCGTGAAGCACATGCCCAAGACGGTCTGGATCTTCGTCGTCATCCTGCTGCCGTTCCTCGGCACCGTGCTGTGGTTCGCGATCGGCCGGGAGTACCCTCGCCGCGAGGTCAGTCGTCCGCCGCAGTTCGCCCCGTGGGCGACCGAGCCGCCGGCCGCTCCGGTGCGACCCCGGGACGCGCGTTCGACGGAGCAGCAGCTCGCCGACCTCGAACGCGAGATCGAGGAGGAGCGGCTGCGGGCCGAACTCGCCCGCCGCCGACGGGACATCGGCGACCCGGCCTGAGACCGCCGCTCAGCCGCGCGGGTACACGACGCCGATCTGCCGACGGATCTCGTCGAGCGTGCCCATGATCGCGACGCTCTCGTCGATCGGCAGGATGTCGCCGTCGGTGCGGCCCTGCGAGATGAGCTGTTCGGCGTGGAGGGCTTGGAACTGCATCCCGCGCCCCTCGATCTCGGTGCGGAACTCCTCGACGACCACTCCCTCGCGGTCGAACACGCGGAAGGTCGTGGGCGCGTAGAACACGCCGTCGATCTCGATGCGCCCCGCCGTTCCGACGATCTGCGCGGCGTTGGCGCCCGCGGCACGTGAGGACGTCAGCAAGGACGAGACGCCGCCGCCCGCGTGCACCATGGCGATCGCGACGTCGGTGTCGGCTCCCGTGCTCCCCAGCTGCGCCGTCGCGCGGATCTCGGCGGGCGCTCCGAGGACGTCCCACGCGAAGGAGATCGGATAGATCCCGAGGTCCAGGAGCGCGCCACCGCCGAGTGAGAGGTCGTTGAGCCGGTGCGTCGGGTCGTCGGTGATGTTCTGCGTGTGATCGGCGCTGACCACGCGGACCTCGCCGATGACACCGTCCGCCAGGATCTCGCGGAGGCGCACCATGTGCGGAAGGTAGCGCGTCCACATCGCTTCCATCGCCAGGAGGCCGTGGTCGGCGGCGAGGTCGCGGATCGCGACGGCCTGGTCGGCGTCGAGGGTGAGCGGCTTCTCGATGAGCACGTGCTTGCCGTGCTCGAGCGCGAGGGCGGCACCGGCGAGGTGATGACTGTGCGGTGTCGCGACGTAGACGATGTCGACCTCAGGGTCGGCGACGAGGTCCTCGTACGAGCCGTGGGCTCGGGGGATCGCGTATCTCTCCGCGAACTCCCGGGCGGATTCGAGCCGGCGCGACCCGACCGCCGTCACCGTACGGCCGGCGGTCTTCAGGTCGGAGGTGAAGGCGTGCGCGATGCCGCCGGTGGCCAGGATTCCCCAGCGAAGAGAGGTCATGTCCCGAGCCTATCGGCGTGGGCGGCGGGCCCGATCTAGAGTCGGATCGTGACCCGAACCGACGCCGCCGCCGTGGAGCGGTTCCGCGAGCTGCTGCGGATAGCGACGGTGTCGATGCCGACCGACGACCCTGCAGCCGACGACACCGCGTTCGTCGCCTTCCGCGACGCCATCGCCCGGCTCTACCCCTCCCTCCACGGCGTGCTCGAGCGCGACATCGTGGGCGGGTACTCGCTCCTCTACCGCTGGCGCGGGACGGATGCCGCGGCTCCGCTCGTGCTCATGGCCCACATCGACGTCGTGCCCGTCGTGGCAGAGGAGTGGACGCGCCCCCCGTTCGCCGCCGAGACGGTCGGGGCCGGCGAGGAGGCCGAGATCCACGCCCGCGGCGCGGTCGACGACAAGGGCTCGCTCGTCGCGATCCTCGAGGCGGTCGACGCCCTCGTCGCCGAGGGGTTCACGCCGCGACACGATGTCTACCTCGCCTTCGGCCACAACGAGGAGATCGCCGGCGACGGCGCGCAGGCGATCGTCGCGGTGCTGCGCGAGCGCGGCGTGCACCCGTCGCTCGTGCTCGATGAGGGCGGAGCGGTCGTGGAGGGCGCGATCCCCGGGGTGCAGGTTCCCACCGCGGTCATCGGTGTCGCCGAGCGCGGCGTCATGACGGTGCGCCTCACGGCCCGGGAACTCGGCGGGCACGCGTCGACACCGCCTCGCGATCCCGCGACCGCGCGACTCGCGCGTGCCGTCCTGAGACTCCACCGGCGCCCCTTCCCGACCCGGCTGGTGCCGCCCGTTCGCGCGATGTTCGAGACCGTCGCCCCGCACACCTCAGGACCCCTCCGCCCCGTGTTCGCGAGCATCGGCGTCACCGGGAGACTTCTCGCGAAGGTCTTCCCACGTCTCGGCCCCGAGCTCAACGCCCTCGTGCGGACGACCGCGGTGGTGACCGAGCTCTCCGGCGCCGCGGGGGCGAACGTGCTCGCGACCTCCGCCCGCGCCAGCGTCAACGTGCGCCTCCTGCCGGGGGACACCGCGGCGTCGGCCGCCGCCCGCATCCGTCGCGTCATCGGCGACCGTCACATCCAGGTCGAGGTCGAGTCGGCGTCGGAGCCCTCGCCGGTGTCGCCGTGGTCGGGCTCCGCGTGGGACCGCCTCGCCGCCGCGACGGCGTCCGCGCTCGGCGGAGACGTCCTCCCGACGCCCTACATCCAGCTGGGGGCGAGTGACAGCAGGTGGTTCACGTCGATCAGCGATCACGTGTATCGGTTCACACCGTTCCATCTGACGCGCGCCGAGCGGGAGGCCCTCCACTCGCACGACGAGCGCATCCGGGTCGGGTCGTGGCTGCGCGGGATCGGGTTCTACCGCGATCTCCTGCGGGCGAGCTGACCTCAGCCGCGCTCCGCGAGCGCCTTGGAGATGCGCTGCAGCGAGACGGGCTCCGCGGTGCCGAGGCGCTGGGCGAACAGACTGATCCGGAACTCCTCGAGCAGCCAGCGCGCGTGCGCGAGGTGCGCAGGAGCGCCGGACGGAAGGGGGAGCGTGCCGCCGGCATCCGCGTACAGGGCGGCGGCCCGTTCGTATTCGGTCATCCGCTGACGATCGCGACCCGGGTTGTCGGCCAGGGTGTCGACCCGCTCCTTCGCCCCCTGCAGGTATCGGGGCAGGTGGGCGAGGCGGTCGGTGCCGGTGCGGGAGAGGAAGCCCGGGTGGATGAGCGCCGCAAGCTGACCCTTCACGTCGCCGAGGGCCGCGAGCAGCGTCATCGAGTTCTGGTTCTTGACCGCGCGTTCGACGTCGCGCTGCAGGGTGAGGATGCGGGCTGCCAGCGACACCGTCTGGAACAGCTCGTCGACGATACGGCGCGAGAAGGCGTCGCGTGCGGCCTCGAACCCGGCCACCGTGCGGATGACCGTCTCGCCCATGACGGCGTCGGCCACGGCGACCCGGGCATCCTCGATCAGGGCCTTCGCCGAGGGGTAGGGCGACGCCGCGAGCGCCAGCTTCTCAGGCGAGGTCAGGTGATCCATGACGTAGGCGGTGGGGGAGGGGACGGCGAGCAGCAGCAGACGGCGGACGCCCGCCCGCGTGAGCTCGGCCGCCCGCTCGGCGGTCGCCTCGATGCGCAGCGACACCGCATCCTTCGTGTCCACGAGGGCGGGGTAGCCCCGTACGACACCGCCCGCCACCTTCGTGTCCACGACGGCGGGCAGGTCGCCGACGTCCCACGTCGTGATGCCCGTGCGCTCGATCGGCGCGCTCGCGGCCGCAACGGCTGCCGACGGGGATGCCGACGGTGCGGGCCCCTTCGTCGGGGTGAGCGACCGGGCCACCGACTCCCGGGCTCGGCCGGCGAGGCGGTCCTGGAGCGCGCGCAGGTCGCGGGACGACGCCACCGTGCGACCGCGCTGGTCGACGGCGCGGAACGAGACCGTGAGGTGCGCGGGAACCCGGTCGAGGTCGAAGTCGCGCTCGGTGACCGGCTGATGGGCGACCCGCTGGATGCGCGCGGCCAATGCCGCCCGCAGCGACGAGGCCGGGAGGCCGTCGGTGTCCTCGGGGCCCGAGCCGCGCAGCTCGTCGCCGAGGGTCGCCGCCCAGTCCGCAGCGGGGACGACGTGTCGGCGTATCGCCTTGGGGAGCGCCTTGATGAGCGCCGTGACGAGCTCGTCGCGCATGCCGGGGACCTGCCAGTCGAATCCGTCCGGCCGCAGCTGCGCGAGCAGGGCGAGCGGCACGACGATGCTCACGCCGTCGTCGGGGGCTCCGGGTTCGAAGCGATACGCGACGGAGAGCACCTGGTCGCCCTGTCGCCAGCGGGCGGGGAAGTCACGCTCGTCGGTGCGTGCGGCCTCGCCGAGGAGGTCCGCCTCCGTCATGTCGAGGAGCTTCGGGGTGCGCGGCTGGGCTTCGCGCCACCATGCTTCGAAGGAACGCACGTCGAACACGTCGTGCGGGACCCGCGTGTCGTAGAAGGCGTACACGGCCTCGTCGCCGACGAGGATGTCGCGGCGCCGCTCCCGCTCCTCGATGCGCTCGAGCTGCCGGCGGAGCTCCCCGTTGCGACGCTCGAACGCGGTCAGGCGCTTGTCGAGGTGCTGACTGTTCCACTCGCCCTCGACGAGCGCGTGACGCAGGAACAGCTCCCGCGCCAGATCGCGGTCGCGGCGGGCGAGCTGCACCCGGCGGCGGGGGATGATCTCGACGCCGAAGAGCGTCACCTTCTCCGCCGCGACGGCAGCGCCGGCATCCTTCGACCAGTGCGGATCGCTGAGGCTGCGGTGCGCGAGGTCGCCCGCGAGGTCCTCGGCCCAGGCGGGGTCGATCGCCGCAACGGTGCGACCGAACAGGCGCGAGGTCTCGACGAGCTCGGCGGCCATGACGGCGTCGGGGGAGGCCTTGCGCAGTCCCGAGCTGGGGAAGACCGCGAACGAGGCGCCCCGCGCGCCGCGGTACTGCGGCAGGGGCTTGCGAGCGTTCTTCTTGGCGGGATCGGTCGTGACCGAGCGGGTGTCGAGGATGCCGATGTGCGAGAGGAGCCCCGACAGGATCGCGCGGTGCAGCGCGTCGGGGTCGGCGGCGCCCGCGGGTTGCCGCGGGGTGTCCTTCGGCGACCCGGAACGCGACAGCGTGCTCAGCTGCCGGTGCACGTCGAACCACTCCCGGACGCGGACGTAGTTGAGGTGTTCGCTGCGGCACAGGCGCCGGAACGCGCTGGAGCCGAGCTCGCGCTGCTGCTCGCGCAGGTGGTTCCAGAGATTCAGCAGCGTGAGGAAGTCGCTCGTCGGATCGACGAACCGCGCGTGCAGCCGGTCGGCCTCCTCCCGCCGCTCCTCGGGGCGCTCCCGCACGTCCTGGATCGACAGGCCGGCGACGATCGCGAGGACGTCCCGTGAGACCCCGAGCTTCTCGGCCTCGAGCAGCATCCGTGCGAAGCGCGGGTCGATCGGCAGGCGTGCGATGCGGCGGCCGAGTCCGGTGAGCCGGAGGGCGCCCGTGCGGCCGGCGACGGCGCGCAACTCGGTCAGGAGCTCGACTGCCGCCTTCACGCCGCGACTGTCGGGCTTCGTGAGGAACGGGAACTCGGTGACGTCGCCGAATCCGAGCGAGAGCATCTGCAGGATGACGGAGGCGAGCGACGTGCGCAGGATCTCGGGCTCGGTGAACTCGGGACGAGCCGCGAAGTCGTCCTCACCGTAGAGACGGATCGCGATGCCCGCCGAGGTGCGCCCGGCGCGGCCGGAGCGCTGCTGCGCCGACGCCTGCGAGATCGCCTCGATCGGCAGGCGCTGGATCTTCGAGCGCACGCTGTAGCGCGAGATGCGCGCCGTGCCGGTGTCGACGACGTAGCGGATGCCGGGGACCGTCAGACTCGTCTCGGCGACGTTCGTGGCGAGGATGACGCGGCGCCTCACGCCCGCGACCGAGGACGGCTCGAAGACGCGGTGCTGCTCGGCGGACGAGAGCCGGCCGAACAGGGGCAGCACCTCGGTGGGGCGGGCGTCCTTCGCGTACAGGCCGCGGACGGCATCCATCGCGTCGCGGATCTCGGCCTCGCCGGGAAGGAAGACGAGCACGTCGCCGTCGGGCTCGCGGTCGAGTTCTCGGAGTGCGGCGAGGAGCCCGTCGACGTCGTCCTCGGACTCGGTGTCGTGCGGGCGGTAGCGGATCTCGACGGGGTAGGTGCGGCCCGAGACCTCGATGATCGGCGCAGGCACGCGCTCGCTGTCCGCGCCCGGCGCCGCGAAGTGCGCCGCGAAGCTCTCGGGATCGATCGTCGCCGAGGTGATGATCACCTTCAGGTCGGGACGCTCGGGCAGGAGGCGGGCGAGGTAACCCAGCAGGAAGTCCACGTTGAGCGACCGCTCGTGGGCCTCGTCGACGATGATGGTGTCGTAGCGGCGCAGCAGCCGGTCGCGGTGGATCTCGTTGAGGAGGATGCCGTCGGTCATCAGCGTGACCTGCGTGGCCTCGGTCACCTCGTCGGTGAAGCGGACCTTGTAGCCGATCGCGCCGCCGAGCGGCACCTGCACCTCGTGGGCGAGGCGCTCGGCGATGGAGCGGGCGGCGATGCGCCGCGGCTGGGTGTGCGCGATGCGGGTGCGGCCCAGTTCGAGGCACATCTTGGGCAGCTGCGTCGTCTTGCCCGAACCGGTGGCACCGGCGACGATGACGACCTGATGCTCCGCGATGGCGCGCGCGATCTCGTCCCGTGCGGCGCTGACGGGCAGCTCCGGGGGATACGAGATGACGGGGACGGGTGCGGACACAGCCTTCGATGCTATCGCGCGGCCGGATGCCGGCGGTCGCCGCCCGCCCGTCCGAGGACCGGCGGTCAGCGGTCGGCGGTCTGCGGGGCGTCGAGGAGGGGCAGGTCCGCAGCCGTCACGAGGCGCGAGAGCACGGCGTGCTCGACCAGCCGCGCGCGGCGATTGGTGGCGAGCTTGCCGGCGCCGCCGCGGAGGCCCTGGACGCCTTCGCGGTCGAACTTGTCGCACACGTTGTCGAGCTTGCGGTTGAAGGTCGTGAGCGGCCACCCCAGGCGCTCCGCCGCCTTCGCGGACGAGGGGATCTGACTGGATCCCATCATCCCGCCGCGCAGGATCGGTTCGCACAGTGCGATCAGCAGCAGGCGCTGGCTCGCCGTCATCGGGACCGCGCCGATCGTCGTGCCCCCGTCGGTGCTGTCGCCCTCGAGGGCCGAGATCCTGCCGGTGAACCGGGCGGAGCCGTTGCGGATCGTGAACTCGTACGTGTAGGCGCCCGCGGTGAACATGACGACGAGCTCGGGGAAGACCAGAGGCACCCGTGTCCCGGGACCGAGCATCGCCTGGTACGCACCGTCGGCGGTGGCGAGGGCGACCGAGATCGATCGTCCCGTGTTGGTCAGCCACCACATCCCCTGCGAGGACTCGATCTCGAGGAGCCGCCGGTGCAGGTAGGGGTTCGTGTCGATCACGAGGTCCGCATCGCGACCGATCGAGAACGTCTCGCCCGGCGTGGGATGGAACCACTCCCCGCAGAATTCGATGCCGAGCTCGGCGGCCTCCGTCTCGGCCGTCATCTCGATGTCCTCCGTCATCCGATTCCCCCCTGAACGATCACGACGATGCCCCACACGGCGGCGGCGACGATCGCCGTCCCCGCGAGGGCGACAAGCAGCAGGATGCCTCCGTGGGTCCGCCTCGGCGGCGCGGACGGCGTTAGCGGCGGCGCCGCGATGTCCGTCCGCACGATGGCGGGGCCCGTTTCGACGCGACGGGGCCTATAGACGGACTGGGACACGAGCGTGCCCGGCGCCGAGGCCGTCCGCGGGGTGTCCGCCCGCCCGTGCGCGATGGCGGTGCCCCCGGTGGTGGGCCGGGGCACGAGCGGCCTCGCCGTCGCGCGGGTCGGGTCGTCCGTGCGCCGATCGGCGATCAGCGTCTCGTCCTCGGAACCGGCCGTCGGGTCGGGAGCGGAGCCGGTGCGGCGGGCCACGATGCGCGTCGCCTCCTCGCGATCCGCACGCAGCTCGCGACGTGTGCGGGGCGCGTGACGGGTCTGGTCGTCCAGCGGGTCAGTCATGGCGTCTCCGTCGCGACGGCACGGTCTCCACCTCGATCGTGCCGGTCGCGGGCTCGCTCGTGACGAGCCCGCCCGTCGTGTCCTCGAGACGGGGGTGGATGCCGCCGC
This sequence comes from Microbacterium sp. NPDC080005, assembly GCF_040702445.1. Taxonomy (NCBI): domain Bacteria; kingdom Bacillati; phylum Actinomycetota; class Actinomycetes; order Micrococcales; family Microbacteriaceae; genus Microbacterium; species Microbacterium sp. NPDC080005. Next base: position 602,321 of record NZ_JBFBLD010000001.1, read on the forward strand.
CCACCACGTCGACGACGATCGCCGTCACGTTGTCACGTCCGCCGTGAGCCAGGGCCTGGGCGACGAGCGCACCGGTCGTCTGCGCCGGCGATGCACCGCTCAGGAGTCCCGCCCGGATGGCCTCGTCCGTGATCTCCCCGGACAGGCCGTCGGAGCAGACGAGGAGGCGCTCGCCGGTGACCACCGGCAGCAGCCAGAAGTCGGCCGGACTGCGCTCGCCGCCGACGGCGCGCGTGATGACGTTGCGCCCTTCGAACGAGGACATGTCCTCGCGTGCGAGGCGCCCGGCATCCACCATCTCCTGCGCGATGGAGTGATCGATCGTCAGCTGTTCCAGCCGCTCCGCGATCAGGCGGTAGACGCGGGAATCGCCGATGTTGACGACCAGCCACCGCTGCTCGCCGTCGTGCTGCACCGCGACGATGCCGGTGAGGGTCGAGCCTGCGCCGCGGGTCGTGCCGCGCGCAATGGCCCCGACGGCGCGATGGGCGGCGTGAACCGCCTCGGCGACCTCCTCCGGCGCGACGTCGCTGCGTCCCACGAACCCACGGAATGCGTCGACCACGGCCGCGGCCGCACGGTCGCCGGCCTCATGACCGCCCATGCCGTCGGCCACGATGAAGACCGGGTAGCTCGCGAGGTGTGCGTCCTCGTTCACCCGACGTCGCAGGCCGGTGTCGGTGAGTGCGCCGCTGATGACGTCGACGTGCGGCGACCGGTCAGAAGTCATCTCGCCCCCGTGTCGAGGAACAGCTCCGCGTCGCCGAGGAGGAACCGGCCCGCGAGGGCGACCGCCGTGCCCACCGCGATCTCGCTGTCGCCGTCGCCGACGATCACGCCGTTCGTCGACGAGAGGTCGGTGATGCTCCACCCTCCGGCGTCGCGGCGGAGCAGTGCGTGGGTCTTCGAGATCGTCTTCGTGGCGTCGTCGACCGCGACGGGATGGGCACCGGGGGCCTCGGCCGGCGGACTCGGGTTCCGCCCGAGGACGACGAGATCGCCGGCGAGTGCGACCGTCTGCCCGTTCGGAAGGCGCAGCGACGCGGCCGGGCGTCGGTGCGCGGCGATGACCGTATGCTCCTCGACCTCGGTGCCGGTCGGCCAGGACGCGGCGGGGGCCGCGGGCGGCGCGGCGGGCGTGGCGGGCGCGAGCGACGGCGGCGACCAGGCCGGGGCGGGGGAGGCTGCCGGGGAGGGGGCCGAGGCGGGTGGGGCGAACGCGGCCGTGTCCGCCGGGGCCGATGCCGCCGAGCGCGCGGGCCGCGGGTCGTCGGCGAACGGTGTCGGCGGCAGGCCGGGGCGTGACAGCCCCCGCCAGCGCGCCGATCCCCAGCCGATGACGGAGGCCCAGACGGGGAGGAGTGCGACCCCGAGCAGGACGAACCCGGCGCCACGCTCGAAACCGCGGTTCAACGGTCCCATCATCCGGAGGAGGAGGACGACGGCGGCCGCGAGGAAGACGAGGAGGAGGAGGATCGGGACGAGCGTGGCGCCCAGGAGTGCGCCCGCGGCGTCGCCGCCGGAGCCGCCGAAGGCGGCGTTCTGCGCGGACGCCACGAACAACGCGTTGGTGACCGAGGCCAGGACGGCGGTGAGGAGGCCGCCGCCGATCAGCACGACCGCCCACCACCCCTTCATCCCGGCCACCTCGAACAGGATCCAGAGGTTGAGGACCGGGACCCACGCGCGGGAGGGGGGGCGGTCGACCTTGCGGAAGACCGCGCCGAGCGCCAGAGCCGTCCACACGTAGAGGCCGGCGGCCAGGATCAGCTGCACGACGGCGAACACGAGCGCGGCGACGGCGACGCCGGCCGCGGCCCCGGCCGCCTCTGCGACCTCCGCCGCGACAGGGACCTCCGTGATCACGCTCTGCATCTGTGCTCGTCCTCCGTCATCGATTCCGTCGATCCCGCACCGCACACCCTATCGGCGCCCCGCGCGTCGGCGCGGCAGCAGGGAGCGCAGCGACAGTCGCGCCCGCAGCCGCGCCCACCAGCCCTTCTCCGCGGCGAAGCGCGCGCGCTCGGCGGCCACGATCCGCCAGAACTCGTCGTTCTCGGCCGCGCTCGGTGGAGCGGCGTCGAAGGCGGACCGGTCCGCCCAGGTCGCCAGACGCACACCGGCCGCGTCCTCAGCGCCGCCGGCGAACAGGCGCGCCAGCTCCTGACGCGTCAGGTGCGCGGGCGCCGTGTAGCCGTGGTCGACCGCCGTGTCGACGTACTCCTCCCACCCGCCGGTGAACCGCGCCGCGACGTCGCCGCGCCGTCGGCCACGGCGGCGGAGGGCCTTGACGGTCAGGATCGTCACGAGGGGGCCGACGAGCACGACGAGCGCGAGGAGCGAGACGCCGCCGATCCGCAGCGCAGTCCACAGCGCCGTCAGATCGGCCTCCTGCGGGGTGGACTCGGGTTCGCTGCGCTCGCCGTCGGCGGGCGAGGCGTCGGCGGGGAGCACGGGCTCGGCCTCGTCCCGGCGCACCTGTGTCGGGTTCTCAGGGTCGCGGCGCTGCTCGAGGTCAGGGGAGGGGAAGCTCTCGTGTTGGGGGGTCACGTCGACGGGGACCCATCGCCCGGCCGCATTCGCCACCTCGATCCAGGCCGCGAGATCGCCGCCGCGGCAGACACCGTCCTCGCACACGGGCAGTCCCTCGGGGGAGGCGAGTCGGGTTCCGACCACGACGCGGGCGTCGAACCCGAGCTGGTCGGCGATGAGCATGGCCGCGACGGCGAACTGCTCGTCGTCGCCGACGGCGGCCACGAGGTCGGCGTCGGAGCCGTCCGGCGAGCTCGACTCACGCTCGATCAGCTGCGTGAAGAGCGCGCCGATGCGATCGGTGGAGTGGCCGGCGCGGGATGGCTGGAATCCCGCCTCCCCGAGGTCTCGCAACCAGGCCGGCGCATCGCCGCCCGGAAGGAGCAGCGCGTGGCTGAGATACCCCCGGCTCCGAAGTCGGTCGAGAAGCGTGTCGAGCGCCGCGCCGCCGGTTCCCGCGTTCTGCGTGTCCATCCACTCGATCAGCGAGGCGGGCACGACCTCGGCGGGCAGGGCGGGGCCGCTGCGTGACGGGGTGAGGGATGCCACCGGCTCGGCCTCCGCCGGAACCAACGCCACCAGGCGGTACGCGTCCCCGTCGGCGGGGGCCGGATCGGCGATGTCGATCGCGGCGCCCGTCGCGGCGTTGAGGAAGAAGCCGTCCGCGAGCTCGGCCGCCCGGGACCCCTCGAATGACACGGCGCGCAGGTCGCCGACCGTGGGCACCCAGATTCCCGTGCCCGCCTGGATGCGGACGGACACCGCGACCTCGCCGGGCGCGTCGGCATCGAGTCGGGACGGGACGCGGGTGAAGGCCGTCGCCGGATCGGTGAGACCGGCGTCCGGGGCGACCGCGCGCACAGTGCGTCCGTCGTAGAAGGGAAGCGTGGCGACGCGCACCCGGTCGACGCCCTGCGCGGGCGAGACCGTGAACAGCGCCTCGTCGTACCGGTCGTCGTCGAAGGACGCCCGGTACGCCGCGAGCGGGCTCGGCGCACGCTCGAGTTTGAGCACCGGCTCGACGACGCTGCGCGCCACCTCGCGCGGCCGGTCCGCCAGCGCCCATGGCCCCCACAGCGCGGCGACAGCGGTGGCGGCGATCACCATCCCCGTCGCGGTCGTCACACGTGCGGTGAGGCCACGGCGACGACCGCGCGGACCTCGCGCCACCCCCGAGGCCGCGGCCGCGGTGGCCAGTGCCCGCCGGCGATCGTGGTCGGACCGCCACACCACCGCGACGAGGGCGGCAAGGACGGCGCCGACTCCGACGAGGGTCTCGGGCTGGACGGCGAGGGTGCCCAGGCGCAGTGGAGCGGACAGGGCGCGCGCGCCGAAGGCGACTCCGAAGGCGGTGGGGAGGAGGGCGACGAGGACCGCGGGCATCCACCATCTCCTGGCTCGCCAGGCGATCGACAGTGCGGCGACGGTGCAGCCGACGAAGACGAGGAGAGCAGGAGCGAGGGTCGCCTGGTACGAACCCAGCGGGAGTTCGAGGGTGAGCAGGTCCTTCCAGCCGGTCACGGGGGCTGTCGCGACGTCCACCAGCGCGCGCAGGGCGGCGTCGGGGGAGGCCAGCGAGCCCGTGGCGGCGACCGGGACACCGATGGCGACGTAGACGGCGAGGGTGGCGAGGGCGACCCACCACGCCGACCAGCGCCACCGCGTGCCGAGGGCGGCGACGAGGTGACCGGCCGCGATCCCGGCGGTGAGCACGATGATCAGCGCAGTGCTGCGGTAGATCGGCCACGTGGCGACGGCGCCGACGGCGAGGACGAGATCGAGCACGAGCGCCTGGCCGAGCAGGAAGCCCGCACCCGACGGTGCCTGCGGGGGCCGACGAGCCGTCCGCCGAGCGCTCTGCTGCTCGATCGCGGCGCTCACGACTGGGCGCCCTTCGCGAGGAGGTGGCGGAGGTCTTCGAGCAGTCCGATGGAGACGACCGTCATGCTCCCGAGCCGCCGGATGCCCGGCTCCGCCGTCGGCGCGCAGACCAGGGCGACGACGGCCACCTCCGTCCCGAAGGCGAGCGCGGCGCTCTGCAGCTGCGACGGCGTGAGGGAGGATCCGCAGACGAGGAAGGCGATCGAGGCATCCGCGTGGCGCGCAGCCGAGAGGGACGCGACCTCGCGGAGGGGGCTCGGATTCACACCGCGGTCGATCCCGGCGAGGTCGTCGAGCAGGGTCCGTGTCGAGATCGTCGTGAGCGTGCGGAAGGTCCGCATCCGACCGCGGGCGAACTCCGGGATCTCGGCACCGGCGACGACATCGACGTCGCGTCCGTCGCGGATGCCGCGCACCCCGATGGACGCGGCGGCGCTGACCGCGAGCTCGAACTCGTCGTCGTCGGCGAACTCGTCCTGTCCGCGCGCCAGCACCAGGATCATGCGGGAGCGGCGGGTCTCCTCGTATTGGCGCACCATCATCGCGCCGGTCTTGGCGGTCGACTTCCAGTGCACCTGACGGGGGGAGTCGCCCGGGACATAGGGGCGGAGCGCGTGGAACGAGAAGTCGGCGTCGACGATCGTCCGGGACGGGCTGCCCTCGAGATCGCGGATGAGGCCGCTGGCGGTGCTCCGCAGCGGCGTCGTCACGGGGTGCACGTACAGCGTGTGGGTCTCCTGCCACGTCGCCTCGCGGGTGAGGATGCCGAGAGGATCTCCTCGGACCGTGCGGGCGGGACCGACGGTCACGATGCCGCGCCGCCGTGCGGGGATGGCGACCGTCTCGGCGATCTCGTGCCGTGGCCGCAGGAGCGGGACGTGGACGTCCACGAGGCCGTCGCCCACCGGGAGGTCGACCCGTCCGGGCAGCGCCGTACGGCGTCCGATGTTCGTGACGACGAGTCGCCCCTCGACGGTGGTCCCCGCGACGACACGGTCGTGCGCGAGGCGCAATGCGACCTCGTACGCGCGGGCGCCGAACAGGAACGGGACCGACAGCAGGAGCAGGACCCCCGCCGCCGCGCCCGCGACGGCGCACTCGAGGAGGCCGAAGGTCACGCCCCCCACGAGGCCGACTGCCGCGACCGCGACGACGACCCAGCCCGCGGGCGACACCGTGTCGGCCACGGAGCGCACGATGCCGGTGACCGCTCCCCGCAGCCGGCGCCATCCCTGCAGACCGCGGACGGCGAGCACCGTGGTGCTCCGCTCGGCCGCGAAGCCCGTGCGGATATGCCCGGTCGCCGCCGACGTCCGGGTGAGGCGCGACTCGGTGGAAGAGCTCACACGTTCTCTCGCTGACCGCGCTCCGCGGTGCGCTCCTGCTGCGTGGGGGGCACGACGTCGAGCAGGACCTGACCGACGACCGCCTCCGCCGTGACGCCGTCGAACTCCGCCTCGGGATCGAGGATCAGTCGGTGTGCCAGCACAGGGACGGCCAGCGCCTTCACGTCGTCAGGAGTCACATAGGTACGCCGGTGCGCGAGCGCCCAGGTGCGGGCGGCCTTCGTCAATGCGAGTGCTCCGCGCACGCTGACACCCAGGCGCACCTCCCGTGCCAGGCGGGTCGCCTCGACGATGCGGGCGATGTAGTCGAGCACGAGCGGGCCCAGGTGAGCGCCGCGCGCGATGTCGGCCATGCTCACGACCCCCTGCGGGGTGATGACGGGGCCGACCTCGCGCGGGCCGTCGCTGGAGCCGTCGAGGATGCGGATCGTGGCCGCACGGTCGGGGTAGCCGAGCGATGTCTTCATCAGGAAGCGGTCCAGCTGAGCCTCGGGCAGGCGGTAGGTGCCGGCCTGCTCGACCGGATTCTGGGTGGCCACGACCAGGAAGGGGACACCCACGCCGCGCGTGATGCCGTCGACGGTGACGTGACCCTCCTCCATGACCTCCAGGAGAGCGGACTGGGTCTTCGGCGACGCGCGGTTGATCTCGTCCGCCAGCACGACGTTCGCGAAGATCGGACCCTGATGGAACTCGAACTCACCGCGCCGCTGGTCGTAGACGGTGATGCCGGTGACGTCGCCCGGCAGGAGATCGGGCGTGAACTGGATGCGGGAGCTCGTCCCCTGGACCGAACGGCCCATCGCACGAGCGAGCGAGGTCTTGCCGGTGCCGGGGTAGTCCTCCAGGAGCAGGTGCCCCTCGGAGACCATCGCCGTGAACGCGAGCTCGATGACGTGCCGCTTGCCGAGCACCACCTGTTCGACGTTGTCCACGAGCTTGGTGAAGGTGTCGGCGAACCAGGCGCCCTGCTCCGGGGTGATCGTCATGGTGGTCCTCTCAGATCGCTCGGCGGGGAGGGTCATGGTCCCTCTGCGCCGGGCGGCGTGGTCTCGGTCGGGTCCGGATCATCTGTGGGGTCCGGATCCGGGGCGGGGGGAGGCTCGGTCGGCGGCGGGATCTGCTCGCAGTCGACGCCGACGGTCACCGGATCGAGCTCGCGGAGCGCGCCGGTCCATCCGATCGTGTACTCCACTCGCTGCACTCCGGATGCACCCTCGGTGACATCCTTGCGGACGGATGCCACATCGGTGCCGATCCCACTCGGGAACCAGTCGGGAGCCGCCTCGTCGGAGCGGCACGACGGCAGGTCGTTCGTCGAGACGAACACGGGCCAGTCGGCGCTCCCGCGGGCGGGGACGATCGGGGTCGGATCGGAGCACTCGACCTCGATGCCCACGAAGGTGTCGCACCACTGGGCGCTCCACTGATCGTCCGGCTCGTTGACGCGGGGGGCGAAGTCGTCGACCACCTGGCCGTTCCGGAGGTATCGCAGCCGCGCATCGTCGAAGGGCGGTCGTCCTGGATCGCTGTGCGCGCTCGCCGCGTAGGTGAACCCGGATCCCTGGTCCCCGGTCGGTGCGGCGGACACGGTGTACGTGAGTCGAGCCGGTGCGCTGACGCTCCCCGTGGGACGGGCGGTGATCTCGCCGGCCGTGACGCCGAAGCCGTCTCGTCCCTGATAGGTGCTCGTGACGCAGACGTAGACGGTCTTCGAGCGGAAGGCCTCGGCGGCGAACGTCCGGCGGGACTCGCGGGTGTCGGGCGTGCACTGCGCCGCGGACTGCTCGCTGTACCCGAACAGCGGCTCGGTGCCTTCGCTCTCCGCCGTGACCTGCACCGAGACGGTCATGGAGTCGGAGGTGGTCGACTGCGACAGCGACACGCTCGGCGCACCCACGCCGTGGGCCTGCAGCTCGAGCGAGCGCCCCTCGCTCGAGCCGCCTGCGACCCGCGGCAGCTCGAACTCCGTGAGCGGTGTCGCCGTGAGGCTCTTCGCATCGTTGGCCCCGACGAGATAGCCGGTGAAGACAGCCACCCCGTTCCGCACCGGTTGCGTCGCGCTGCCCGCGACCCCTCCGGCGAGGCGGACGCTGCCGGTCGTGTCGTCGAGACCGGTCACCGTGACGGTGGCACGTCCGCCGTCGCGCCCGTTCGGCACCGGCTCGAAGCTCGCGCCCGTCGGTCGGGAGGGTGGCCGGTAGGCCCACGCCTCGGTGCGGGCGGTGCCACGGGAGGCGCCGACCCCGTTCACCGCGCGCGCCTCGTACACGCGCTGCTCGCCGACGGGGGCGGAGATCGGTTCGCATCTGCCCGACGCGGGGCACGAGGCGACCTCGCGGCCGTTCAGCGTGATGCGGTAGCCCTCGACAGCGGGGTAGGAGGCGGTGTCCGACGTGACCCGGAGCGACACCGAGTCATCCGTGTAGGCCGTCCACTCCAGCCGCGTCGGGTCGGCGGGCAGCCCTCGCAGGTCGAGGATCACCGAGCCGTTGCGGTCCCCACTGGACTGGCGGCCCTGGGCGTCCTCGACGACGAACGTCCCCGCGCAGCGCGCGGCACCCTCGGCATCCGATCGCCAACTGGCGCGCACCGCGCGATCGCCCGCCGGCGCGAAGCTGACCCCCGCACAGGTGCCCGAGCTCGCAGCGGCCACGACCCGGAGCGGGGTGCCGGGCAGAGGGTTGACCTCGCCGTCGGCGCCGATCACCTCGATCGTGCAGGAGGAGCTGCCGTCGGATTGCGAGCAGGTCTGCACCGCCGACCCTCCGCGCGGGAGGGCGGACGGCGACGGCCCGACGGTGAGGACGAGCCCCGCGGGACTCGCATCGGGGTGGCTCGGGAGGGAGATCCTCACCTGCTCCTCGCGGCCGGGACGCGCCTCGTCGAGAGCCGTCACCGCGACGAGGGCACCGTCCGCGGCCACCTCGAACTGGTCACCGGAGTAGTCGACGTCGAAGACGAGTGCGTCCTCGTCGGCGACACCGGCCCAGCGCACCATCCGCGTCAGGTCGTAGGTCTGCGTCTGCCCGGGACGGACGCCGAGCGAGGCGCTGCGCAACGACGGCTGCGGGATCTCCGCCTCGACCTCGACGGGAAGCGTCAGGTAGGTCGGCTGCTGCTGCCCGGCGACCCGTGCGGCGACGATGCAGGAGTCCGACCACGGGGCGCCGCGCCCGGCGGTGTAGCGCACCACAGTGCCCGACACGACGCGGCATGACGCATCGGCGCGGGCACCGCCGGCCTTGGCGCCGTCGCGGTCCACGACCAGGACGGCGTCGTCCGGCAGGGCGACGAGATCCGCGACGTCCGCATCGACGCTCTCACCCTCGCGCACGCGGAGCGGGTCGAGGCCCGCACGGAGGGCGACGCGCACGTCGTCGGTGCCCGGGACGCGCAGGAACCCGTAGGTCGTCACGTCGGTGCCGTCGTAGGCCGTCCCGCTCACGGCGAAGGGGATGAGCCGCGTGCGCTCGGGGAGCGGACCCGAGATCCGCCAGCCCGACACGCGGAGGTCGCTCGGGTCGCCCCACAGGCGCAGGCTCAGGCCGGCCGGATCGCCTGCGGTCCACGACACGCGGCCGCTGAGGACGTCCACTCCGCCCGTGAACCCGTCCCGGTCCTCGATCGAGAGCACCGTGTCGGCGATGACGGGATGATCGGGGACGGGATCGCGCACGACCTTCACCACGAGGAGCCCGATCGCGGTGTCGCCGTCCGCGTTGGAGACCTCGTACGTGTAGGAGAAGGTCCCGAGCGCGGTGCCGGCGACGACGGTGACCGCGCCGTCGTCGGCCACGGTGATGCGGTCGGCCAGTGCCGCGTATTCGGGACCGTCCTCCGGAGCGTTCGGTGTGACGCCGGTGAGTTCGAGGGGGCTGTCGAACGGATCGACGTCGTTGTCGGTGGGCCGCACCACGACCGTGCTGTCCGTGCCCGCCTGCACCTGGACGTAGTCGCTGAAGGTGACGGGGCTCGGGTCGCTCTGTCGGGCGGTCACCCCGACGCGCACCTCGGCGATGCCCGTGCGACCCCGGGCATCCTTCACCCGGTATTCGAACCGCACTTGGCCGGTCGCACCCTCGCGGCTCGTGTAGACGATCGACTGACCGTCCGCGGAGATCGTCGCCGACCCGTCGGCGGGCTGGGTGGTGATGGCGTCGAGGGACACATCGTCGCCGTCGGGATCGACGCCGTATCTGTCGAAGCCGATCGTGACCGACTGGCCCGCGACCACGCGACCGACGAGCGCGCGGGGGACCGGATCGCGGTTCTCGTCGCCCCCGGTGACGGTGACCGTGACGCGGGCGGTGTCGACGATGTCGGGGAATCCGAGCCGGTAGACCGTGTACGTCAGGGCGTAGGTGCCCGCCTCGCGCGGCGCCAGGTACCGCAGCATCCGCCCCGAGGCGAAGGCGAGACCGCCGCCGGTCTCGTTCACGATCGACGACGGGTCGATCGCGATGAGGGCGCCCGCGGGTGCGTGGTCGTTGTCGAGGACGGGGATGTCGACCTGAGTCCCGCCGCGTACGGTGACCGTGTCGTCGACGGCGGTCGGCCGCTCCGCCGATCCGGTCGGCAGCAGGATGACGGTGACCTCGCCCTCCGCGAGGGGTGCTGAGCCCTCGCGGCCGTCGGTGAGCCGGTAGCGCACGACACCGAGACGGCCCGGTTCGCCGTCGTCGGTCGTCCCGCTGACCCGGAGGAGGCTCTGCCCGACGAGGTCGACGGCGAGAGAGGCCGTCGGATCGCTGTCGGGTCGGATGTCCTCGAGCAGCAGGACGACACCGGCCGGGTTCGAGGCCGCCGAGGCGACGTCGATCGTCGTGTCCTCACCCGGGCGCACGAAGGCGGTCAGAGGGGGTGTGGTCACGACCGCGTCGGCGGGATCGCGGACCGTGATGCGGGCGATGGCGGATGCCTCACCGACCCCGTCGCGCACGGAGTACTGCACGACGTACGAGCCGGCCTCCCGGGCGTCGAAGGTCATGCGCAGCGTCGCGGGGTTCGGCGTGACCGTCGTCCGCTCCGTGTCGAGGGCGACGAGGGAGCCGATGGTGAGTGCGCCGGCCGCGCCGGTGACGTGAGGCGCCAGGTCGATGTCGAGCGGCTCGCCGACGACCCCTGTCGCCGCGAAGGACTCGGCGTGGAGATCGGGTGAGGGGGTGACCCGTACCGTGACCGCCTGGGCCGCTGTCGCGCCGCGCGCGTCGGAGACGACGACCGAGACCGGGATGCTCGCAGCCTCCGTCGCGTTCGGATCCGGGTGCCGGTACGTGAACTCGCCCTCCGGCGAGGTGGTCGCGGTGCCGACCGAGGGCGCCCCGTCGATCCCGGCGAGGTACACGGGGTCGCCGTCGGGGTCGACCCAGCCGCGCAGCAGGTCGGCCGAGACGGTGCCGCCGGGGGCGACGGACAGCGCGGGCCACGTGGCGAGGCATCCATCGACTCCGCACCAGACCGGCGCCGCGTTGTCCTCCTCGGGCACGACGCGCAGGGTCACGGTCGCGTACTCGGAGAGCCGTCCGCCGGTGGACGTGCCGTCGGTGACGCGATAGCGGAAGGTCGTCGTCCCGGTCGCCTCCGGGGCGACGCTGAAGGAGATCTGCTGCTCCGCGCTCGTGACCGAGGCGGTGCCGAAAGCGCTGTCGACGCCCTCGATCCCGCCGACGTCGATGCTCAGGACGTCCTCGTTGGGGTCGTGGTCGTTCAGGAGCACGGGGAGGAGGGCGACCGATCCCGCCCGCACACCGAAGTCGTCGTCGACGGCGACGGGCGGCTTCGGGTCGAGGACGCGCTCGACCGGATCGTCGTTCTGCGGCGCGGCCTCGCTGGTGTCCTCGACCCGCCACTGCTGCGACGACGGGATGAGCGCACCGTCGGGGACGCGCCACACCCAGCCCGACGCCCGATCGTTCAGCGCCATCCGCGAGCCGTTGCCGATGAACACGGGATCGACCGCGTCGCCGATGTCGGCGCCCGCGTAGTCCAACGACGTCGTCTCGGACGGCCGGCTGCTCGACCAGAGCGTGCCCGCTCCCGCGCCGTCGCCGAGCCACGCTGCGTGGACGGTTCCGCCCGACGCCACGGGGACGGCGGGCGTCCCGAGACCGGGGGAGTCGAGGACCCGCTCTGCATCTCCCGCATCGAGCGGGATCCGCGTGATGCCGCCGGGGTCGGCGATCACGACGCCGGTCCCGCCCGTCGCGGCCCGCTGGAGGACGGCACCGCTGACCGGCTCCGACGCGACGACGTCGTCCCGATCCTCGACTACGACGTCGCCGGTCGCGACGTCGTAGAGCACCCAGCGGCCGCCGACGGCGCTCAGCTGCGCGTCGACGGGTGAGATGGGCGTCGGGTCTTGGGAGAGGATGCGGCCGGTCGCCGCGTCGGCGCGCACGATGACGCTCTCAGCCGCCGAATAGGCGTACGCGACACCGTCGGCGTCGACCGCGACGGCGGATGCCGCGAAGCTCGGTGCCTGTTCTCCCGGGGCGCGTTCGACCTCGGCATACGGGTCGATCGGCGATGCCGCCCCGTCGCCGGACAGTGTCGCACCGAAGACACCGCCGCCTTCGGTGCGGTAGACGATCGCGTCGCCGGCGGAGACGATCTCGATGGTGCCGGCCGGAGTCGGCGACGAGGCGTCCTCGTCGTCCCCGGTGAGGTCGGCGGGCTGGGCGAGGTCGACGTCGGAGAAGGCCGACCCGCCCTCGCTGAACACGAACAGACGGTCGGCGGTCTGGGCGACCTGTGTCGCATTGACCACCTGCTTGACCGTGTCGACCTCGCGGAGATCGAGGTTCACGCGGGCGTAGCCGCTTCCGGCTCCGGTCTGAAGCGCCCAGACGGTCGGGTCCTCGACGGGCGTCTGCTGCGCGTCGTAGCCCGGCCAGACGACGGCGAGCGTCCCGACCACCGCGACGATCGCGGCGACGGCACCGGCGCCGATCCAGGTCGAACGGCGGACGGGAGGGCGGTCGTCGTGCGGGCGCGCCATTCAGCCGGCTCCGCCGAGGAGGAAGAACGTCGTCGCGGCGCCCGCACCGGCGAGCACGACGCCGCCGACGACCATCGCGATCACGGTGCCCCGCCGCATCCGCTCGGCCGGCTCGGCACCCGCCAGCACCGTGCCCTCGTCGGGCCGCCGCGGCGGCGTCCGACGCCGGCGTTCCGGGCGCGCCGTGGCGCGGGTGACGGAGGAGCGGACGGGCCCGCGCGGGCGGTCGTCGCCGAAGTCCACGTGGGCTCCCGCCGAGGCCCACTCGTCGACGGCCACCTCCAGCGGGGTGTGCGGCAGTCCCATGCGGTGCTGGACGAGCTGCAGGTCGTGCGCGAGAGCGGCGGCTGAGGGGTGGCGCGCGGCAGGGTCGCGGCTGAGCGCGCGCGCCAGCACGGCGTCGAGTTCCGGCGGCACGTCCGCGCGACCGACGGGGGTGTAGACCGCCTTCCGGATGCGCGCCTTCAACTGGTCGCGCGTGTTCTGTCCGCGTCCGGGACGCTCGAACGGGCTGCGTCCCGCCAGCAGGGAGTAGACCGTGGCGCCCAGGCTCCACACCTCGGCCGCGATGGACCCCGAGACCCGCTCGTCGACGATCTCGGGCGCCGACCACGGCACCGACATGGCGAAGACCTCCTCGGCCTCGGGCCTGCCGTCGACGGCGGCGGCGATGCCGAAGTCGGACAGCACGGGCGACCCGAATGCCGTCACCAGGATGTTCGAGGGTTTGATGTCCCGGTGGAGCAGACCGGCGCGATGCGCGGTCTCGAGCGCTGAGCCGATCTTGACTCCGAGCTGCAGGACCTCGGACACCGGGATCTCCTCGCGACGGTACCGGTGGGTCAGCGAGGTCGGGCAGTACTCCATGACGAGGTACGGTCTGCCGTCGGCCGAGACGGACGCCTCGTGGATCGTGAGGATCGAGGGGTGCGCGCTCAGACGCGCCATGACGTCGGCCTCAGCGTTGAACATCCGCAGCACGTTCTCATCGACGACGTCCTCCAGCAGGACCTTCACCGCGACGGGCCGTCGCGGCAGGTTCTGCTCGAACAGGAAGACGTCCGCGAATCCGCCGGCGCCCAACGGTCGGACGTAGGTGAAGCCCGAGATCCCGGGCGGTGTCGAGGGGAGTCTGCTGGACACGCGGCCCGTCATCCCGCCGTCAGCGGCCCGGCGGTGTCGAACACGGCGGTCACACCGTCACCCAGGTCGAGTTCGGTTCCGAGGGGCACGCGTGAGGCCGCACCGCCGCGCAGGAGCGCCGCTGCGCCGGTCGGCGGACGCACGATCGTGCCGTTCGTCGAGTCGAGGTCTCGCACCACCAGGGTGTCGCCGTCGAGGACGGCCTCGAGGTGCGTCCCCGAGATCTCCTTGCGCGGCGACGGTACCGGCTCGATGCGGGCCCCCGGGTGGCGCGCGGGCCGCGGGCTGCGGCCGAGGACGACGGGGCGGTCGAGCGGCACCGTGCGGCCACCGGGCAGGCGCAGGGCGTAGCCCGTCGGGGCGGATCCGCGCCGCGAGGCGTACAGCGTCCGGTCGTCGGGTGCCTCCGTCGCTGCGGCGTCCTCGCGGAGGAAATCGGGGAGCTCGAGCTCCTCGTCGTCCCCGAACGGACGCGCGAACAGACTGCGGTCGACCGAGATGGTCTGCAGGACGTCGATCTCCTCGCCGCGGACCGGGGCGGGCGCGGGAGGCGACACGGGCGGCGTCACCGTCGGGATCGCGACGGTCACGGGCGCCGCGGTCCCCGGGGGCGCATCGCCCTCGGCGGCCGGCGTGACGTCCGCCGAGGGCTCGCGCCCGGTGGGGAAGGGACGTCCCCACGACAGTTCGTCGGCGCGCGTCACGCCGAGCCCGAGGGGCAGGAGGTCGCCGCCGGCGGGTTCTGCTCCGAGGGCCAGACGGATGCCGACGGCGCCCGCCAGCGCCGTCTCGATCCACGTCCGCGCATCGGCGCCGGAGACCCGCGTGCGGTCGGAGGTCTCGACGACCGCACGGCCGCGCACGGCGACGCGCACGGCATCGGATCCGTCGTCGGGGAATTCGGCCACGGCGAAGTCGGGGAGGTCATGGATCCCGCCGGCGACGAGGACGCTCAGCACGTCCTCGAGCACGGCGGTCTCGGCCGCGGCGGCGTTCCACAACCGGGCGATCACGCCCTCACCCACGCCGGAGCCGAGCAGGATCGCGAAGCGGTCGCCGGCGATGGCGTACCCGGCCTCGGCGGCGAGCGTCGGGGTGGGATAGCGGAACACGCCCCCAGCCTACTGACGGGTCGTCCTCAGACCCATCCCGTCAGCCAGTTGTGCAGCCAGTAGAACTCCCACGGCACCCGGATCGCCGACCAGAGCGGGTACCAGAACGCGGAGACGGCGAGGATCACTCCGAGGATCACGAGTACCGTGCGGCGCCCGGCCGCTCGACGGTGGGGGTCGGCGTGCCGGGAGCCCGCGATCGCCCGCAGCGCGAACGTCAGCGCGAGGATCAGGAAGGGGAGGATCAGCACGGTGTAGAACTGGAAGATCGTCCGGCTCGGGTAGAACAGCCACGGCACGTAGGTTGCGGCGACGCCCGCGAGGACGACGGCGGCGCGCCAGTCCCGCGTGCGCACCCCGTGGACGGCGAGCCACAGCACGGCGAGGACACCGAGCCACCAGAGCAGCGGGTTCGGCATGGAGTAGAGGATCTCGATGCAGCCGCGCGCGCTCGCGCAGCCGCCCACGCCGTCGGCCGTGCTGTTCGCGTACATCGACGTCGGCCGCAGCAGGAGCGGCCATTGCCAGGCGGGGCTCGCGTAGGGGTGGGACGAGGTGATCTCCGCCGTCGCCGTGTAGATCGTCTGGTGGTAGTGCCACAGGTTCTGCAGGGGCAGCGGCACCCATGACCAGAATCCGCGCGCGGGGTCCGCATCGACGGAGTGTCGCTCGTAGCCGCCGTCGGTGGTGAGCCACGTGGTCCAGGCGGCGAGGTAGACGAGGACCGCCACCGGCACGAGGAGCACGAAGGATGCGACGCCCTGGCGCACGGCATCCGCCGGCCAGAAGTGGATGCCGAGGCGTCGCCGCGCGAGAGCGTCGCTGACCACCGTGTAGAGCCCGAGGGCGGCGAGCACCCAGGCGCCCGACCACTTCACCCCGCACGCCGCCCCGCCGGCGATCCCCGCGGCCACCAGCCACGGGCGTCCCCAGAGCACCGGTCCCCACCAGGCGGCGCGACCGGCCGCATCCCGTCTGAGCATCGCCTCGGCCAGACGGTCGAGATGACGACGGCGGTCGATGAGGAAGAACCAGACCGACAGGAGCACGAAGAACGTGAGGAGGACGTCGAGGATCGCCACCCGGCTCATCACGATGGCGAGACCGTCGATCGCCATCAGACCTGCGGCGACCGAGCTGAAGAGCACCGATCGGGTCAGCTGCCACGCGATCAGATAGAGGACGAGGACCGCCAGCGTCCCCGCCAGGGCGACGGCGACGCGCCATCCGAACGAGGAGGTCGGGCCGAACAGGGCCATCCCCGCCCCGATGAGGAGCTTGCCGAGGGGTGGATGCACGACGAAGCTCGGCGCGTCCGTGTAGATGTCCGTCTCGCCGTCGGTGAACCGGGCGTCGGCGTCCTCGGGCCAGGTGGACGCGTAGCCCAGGTTCCACTGACTCCAGGCATCCTTCACGTAGTACGTCTCGTCGAAGACGATGGCGTGGGGGTGCCCGAGGTTCCAGAACCGCAGGATGCCGGCGAGCAGTGTGATCGCCAGCGGCGCGATCCAGGCGAGACGGCGACCGAGCACCGCGTCGACGGCGAGGCGCCGCCGCGCGGTGTCGAGACGGGCGCTCAGGGGCTGCCGCGCGGGGACCGCGGGCAGCAGCGGTTCCGCGGTCGAGCTCACGGCGACCAGCCTATGCTGGGGCGGTGCTGATCCTCGCCGCGACCCCGATCGGAAATCTGGGTGACGCGACCGGGCGGCTGCGCACCGCACTCGAGCAGGCGACCGTCGTCGCCGCCGAGGACACCCGCACCACGCAGCGGCTGCTGCAGGCACTCGGGATCGACAATCGGCCGCGTCTGATCGCCCTGCACGACCACAACGAGAAGCAGCGCGCCGCGGAGCTCGTCGCGCTCGCCGCGAGCGAGGACGTGCTGCTGCTCAGCGACGCGGGGATGCCGACGGTCAGCGACCCCGGCTACGCGGTCGTCGCCGCCGCCGTGGAGCAGGGCGTCGACGTCACGGCGCTGCCCGGTCCGAGCGCGGTCATCACGGCGCTGGCCCTGGCGGGGCTGCCGACCGACCGGTTCACCTTCGAGGGATTCGCGCCGCGCAAAGCGGGGGAGCGCCGGGCGGTGTTCGGCGCGCTCGCGTCCGAGGCGCGCACGATGGTCTTCTTCGAGGCGCCGTCTCGCCTGGCCGACACCCTCACGGCGATGGAACAGGCTTTCGGGTCCGGGCGTCGCGCGGCGGTCTGCCGCGAGCTGACGAAGCTCCACGAGGAGGTCGTGCGCGCTCCGCTGGGGGAGCTCGCGGAGTGGGCTCGGCAGGGCGTGCGCGGCGAGATCGTCGTCGTCGTCGAGGGCGCGAGCGTCCGAGCGGTGAGCGAGGATGACGCGCTCGCGCAGGTGCAGGCGCTCGTCGCGTCGGGGATGCGGTTGAAGGATGCCGCCGGCGAGGTCTCGCGGGAGACCGGACTCCCCTCGCGAGACCTCTACCGTGCCGCGGTCGCGGCGAAGAAGCCGCTCAGCCCTTGACGGAGCCCGCGGTCAGACCTCCCACGATGTAGCGCTGCAGCGACAGGAACAGCGCCAGCACCGGCACCGAGGCGAGGATCGCCCCCGCGGCGAAGAGTCCCCAGTTGCTCGCGAGCTGGTTCGACACCCACTGGAACATCCCGACCGCGAGCGTCCAGTTGTCCTCCGAGACGAGCACGATCTTGGCGATGATGTAGTCGCCGAAGGCCGCGATGAACGCGAGCAGGCCGACGACGGCGAGGATCGGCGTCACGAGCGGCATGATGAGTCGCCAGAAGATCTGCGCGTGGGTCGCGCCGTCGATCTTCGCCGACTCGTCGATCTCCATCGGGATCGTGTTGAAGAACCCGTACATGAGGAAGGTGTTCACCCCGAGCGCACCGCCGAGGTAGACGCAGATGAGCGCGATCTTGGAGTTCAGCCCGAGCGCCGGGAACACCTCGCCGAGGGTGAGCAGCATGAGGAAGATCGCGACGAAGGCGAGCGCCTGCGGGAACATCTGCACGATGAGCAGCGCCGTGAGGCTCACGCGTCGACCCGCGAAACGGAACCGCGAGAACGCGTAGGCGGCCGCCGCCCCCATGAGGACGGCTCCCGCGGCCGATGCGCCGCCGACCAGCAGGGTGTTGCCGTACCAGGCCCAGTAGCTCGTGCCGCCGAGGGCGGTGTAGTTGCCGATGTCGACGACGGAGAAGAGGGCATTCGCCGCCGACAGGGTCCCGTTCGGATTGAACGACGCCGACAACACGTAGACGAGCGGGAACATCGCGTAGAAGAGGATGCCGGCGGCGACGAGGTACTTCCAGCCGACCTCCAGCACCCAGCGCTTGCGCTGCGCGGGGCGCAGCGTCGCCGGACGAGCGGGGCGGGCGGATCCGGTCGTGATCGTCGCGGTGTTCGCGGCGGCGGGGGAGGGAGCGGACATCACTGGTACTCCTCGAGCTTCTTGGTCTGACGGAAGGCGATCGCCGACACGACGCCGACGACGAGGAACACGAGGATCGACAGGGCGCTCGCGAGGCCATAGTCGGCCGCGCCGCCGGAGACACCCGAGATGTCGTAGATCGCGGAGATGAGGATGTCGGTGTATCCGAGTGCGTACGGTGCGCCGGGGATCGCCGGCCCGCCGTTGTTGAACATGTAGATGATCGTGAAGTTGTTGAAGCTGAACGCGAAGGACGAGATCAGCAGCGGCGCCGTCGAGACGAGCACGAGCGGCAGGATGATCGCGCGCAGCTGACGGAACCGGCCCGCCCCGTCGATCGAGGCCGCTTCCAGCGCATCCTGCGGAAGTGCCTGCAGGGCGCCCGTGCAGACGAGGAAGTAGTACGGGTAGGTCAGCCAGACGTTCACGAAGAGGACGGCCCCTCGTGCGAGCCACGGGTCGCCGAGCCAGTCGATGTTCGCGCCGCCGAAGAAGAACTCGTTGATGACACCGAACTCCGCGTTGAACATGCCGCGGAACAGCAGTGCCGACATGAAGGCCGGGAACGCGTAGGGGAGGATGAACAGCGTCCGCAGGACCTTGCGTCCCCGCACGCGGGGATCGTTGAAGATCAGGGCGAACACGAGACCCATCGCGAAGGGGATGAGGACCGAGAGGACGGCCCACGCGAAGGTCCAGCCCGTCACGAGACCGAGGGGTTCGAGGATCGCCGGGTTCGTGAACAGTTCGACGAAGTTCGCGAAGCCGACGTTGACGACCCAGCCGGTCGGGAGGGCGGTTCCGTCGTCGGCGACGAAGTTGCCGGTGGGGGTCGCGTGGTAGACGAGGCCCGTCGCGCTGTCGGTGATGGTCTGCGTCTCGGCATCCCACGTCATCGTCGACAGGTAGACCGCGCCGCTCGACCCGTCGCGCGTGCGGATCGATCCCTCGTTGGGGTCGTCGGACACCGGCACGCGCAGGTCGATGACCGCCTGCTGCGTCGCCTGGTCGCCGATGATCTGGTTGCGCGGGACGACGTTCCAGCCCGGCACCTGGGTGGCAGCGCCGGATGCCGGGGCGGGGCCGACCGCGCTCAGCGGGTCGTCGGCGGATCCCGCCAGGACCTGGCCGTCCTCGACGACGGCGAAGCCGAGCTCGCCGCCGCGCTCGACGACGGTGAGAGGAAGGGTCGGAGCGCCTTCGACACGGCGCTCGCCCTGCGCGAGCGAGGAGGTGACGGCCTGCTCCTGCGAGCCGATGTGGCCCGCGCCGTAGTTCGTGAAGGCGATGTAGCCGGTGTACAGGAAGATGAAGACCTGGAAGACCAGGAGGAACGACAGTCCCGGGAGCAGGTACTTCAGGGGCAGCGCCCGCTTCGTGAAGTACACGACGTCGGCGGCGAGCAGCAGCGCGACGGCGACGCCGAAGACGATCCAGGACTCCGCCTGGAATGCGGCGACGATGCCGAGCAGTCCGACCGCGTTCACGAGGCCCATGAGGACCAGCTTGACCAGGAACCCCCAGCCGGGCCCGGACCAGCGTCTGGCGTGCGACTCGGCCGGCGCGGGCGCCTCTTCCGGCAGGGTGGGGCTCTGCAGAGCCGTCATGTCGTCTCCCTCTCGAGGAAAATGGTGCCCGGGGGCGGGGGCGATGCGCCCCGCCCCCGGACGACTGTCAGCCGATCGTCGCCTCGAGGTCGGAGACCATCTTGGTCCACGTCCCCGCCGGGTCGGCGCCCTTGATGATCTGCACCTGGGCGGCGTTCCAGAGGTCCCAGACCGAGCCCATCTGCGGGATGTTCGGCATCGGCACACCGTTCTGCGACGACGCGACGAAGCCGGCGATCACGGGGTCGGAGGAGACCTCCTCGGCGAGCTCGGACCACGCCGGGATGCGCGGGTCGGCCTCGTACAGAGCCTTCTGCGCGTCGTAGGTGGCGAGGTACTTCGTCAGGAACTCCTGCGCGACGAGCGCGTTCTTGCTCTCCGAGGAGATGTAGAAGCCCTGCACGCCCACGAACGGCGAAGCCGTCTCGCCGCCGGCGGACGGGATCGGGTTGACCTTGATGTTCGCGCCCTGCGCCGTGAGCGTCTCGACGGCCCAGGGGCCCTGGATCGTGTACGCGGCCTTGCCGGAGGCGAAGAGCTCGTTGTTGGTGTCGTAGTCGATCGTGGTCGAGATCTCGCCCGAGCCCTTCTCGCCGTGCTCGCCGAGCCAGGTCGCGAACGCAGTGCCGGCGTCGCCGCCCATGCCGACCTCGCTCGTGTACGAGCCGGAGTCGTCCTGGACGAAGACCGGCGCACCGAACGACGTCTGCAGGCCGTACATCGTGTAGGCGTCACCGGTCTGGCCCGCCGTGTTGATGACGAACGGCCGCTCCGCGCCGGACTCGGTGCCCGCGGCGATCATGTCGTCGAACGTCGCCGGTGCGTCCTCGCCGACGAGATCCGTGTTCTGGATGAGCGCGATCGTCTCGAGCGAGTACGGCAGCGCGTAGGTCTGACCGTCGTAGGTGAACGCGTCGGTGGCCACCTTCTCGAAGTCGGATGCCGACTCGCCCAGGTCGACCGTCGAGACGACACCGGCCTGGACGAGGCTGCCGAGCCAGTCGTGCGCGCCGATCGTGATGTCCGGGCCCTCGCCGGTGGGCACCTGGTTGGTGAAGTCGTTGCGGATGTCCTCGAAGTTCTTCTGGACGAGCTCGATCTTCGCGCCGGTCTCGTCCTCGAACGTCTTCGCGGCCGCCTCGATCGCCGGCTTGCGGTTCTCGTCGGTCCAGACGGTGAGGGTGACGCCGCTGGCATCGATCGGAGCCTCGGACTCCGCCGGGGCGGGGGTCGTGCCGGTGCCGCTCGCGCAGCCGGCGAGCAGGAGGGAGCCCGCCGCCAGTGCGGCGAGGCCGATACCCATCTTGCGCATGGATCTTCCTTCCGGATGTGGTCGGTCCGGCGGCCTCTGGCGAGGTCGCGCCGTCACGACCGGGGTGTGATCGTCGTGGCCGGGTGGCCACGACGGCTTCTCTCTCAGTGCGGTCGACGGTGTCCCGTCGTGGGGCGATCGGTCATCGATCGCCCCGTGGAGCTGTGTGCGCCACACGGACGACGGCGACGTCGCCCCCGGGGAGCACCAGCGTGTCCCGGACATCGGCCTGCGTGAGCAGATCCGTGCCGGAGGTCGTGAGCGACACCTCGTCGGTGCCGTGGTTGATCGCCACGAGGTAGTCCGCCGCGTCACCGCGCCGGAGGATCGTCTCGACGCCGTCGGGCGTCGGCGGCAGGTCGATGCCGGCGTCCGCGTAGACCTCGCGCATGATCGCGCGCAGGCCCTCGGCATCCGGTCGCGTGCTGATGTACCAGCCGACACCTCCACCGTGCACGTTCCGCGTGACGGCGGGCCGCCCCTCGGCGGGACCGTCGGTGTACACGGCGCGCACATCGGCGCCCGTCACCACGAGGTCCTCCTGCCAGACGTCGGCGGCGAAGCGCTCGTCGCCGAGTGCGATCCCTGCAACGTCCCCCTGTCGCAAGGGCAGGTGCTCCTCGACGCGGACTCCGAGCGCGTCCTGCAGCGGCGCGCCGTACCCACCGGGGTGGACGGCGTCGTTCTCGTCGACGACCGCCGAGAAGAAGGACACGACGAGCGTGCCGCCGCGCGCGACGTAGGCCGTGAGGTTCGCGGCATCCGCTGCGGACAGCAGGTACTGCGACGGGACCACGACGAGGCGGTAGGGCGAGAGGTCGTGGCCGGGGAGGGCGAAGTCGACCGTGATGTCGTCGCGCCAGAGTCGCTCGTAGAAGGCGCGGATGCGCTCGTCGTGGCTGACGTCCTCGGAGGGGCGCCACTCGAGGTCCTGCGCCCAGAAGGACTCGAAGTCCCACAGGACCGCGACCTCGGCCTCGACGCGTGATCCCTGCACCTCGGAGAGCCGGCCGAGCTTCGCGCCGAGGTCGACGACCTCGCGGAAGACGCGCGATGCGGTGCCCGCGTGGGGGAGCATCGCGGAGTGGAACTTCTCCGCGCCCGACCGTCCCGCCCGCCACTGGAAGAAGAGGATGCCGTCGGCCCCGCGTCCGAAGTGGCTGAGGGAGTTGCGCGCCATCTCGCCGGGGCGCTTCGCGACGTTCCGCGGCTGCCAGTTGACGGCCGAGGTCGAGTGCTCCATGAGGATCCAGGGCTTCCCGCCCCCGACCGACCGCGAGAGGTCCGCGGCGATCGCGAGTCCGATCTCGCCCTCCTCGTCGGCCGCCCACAGGTAGTGGTCGTCCGAGACCACGTCGACCTCGTCGGCCCAGGCCCAGAGGTCGACGCCGTGGTGCTGGTTCGCCATGAAGTTCGTCGTGATGGGCTGGGACGCGTGCGCGCGGATCGCGGCCTTCTCGATGCGGAAGCACTCGCGGAGCATGGCGTCGGTGAACCGCGCCCAGTCGAGCTTCTGCGCCGGGTTGATCGTCGAGGGGGCCGCGGCGGGGGCCCCGACGTGGTCCCACTCCTCGTAGTGCTGTCCCCAGAAAGCCGTTCCCCAGGCGGCGTTGAGGCCCGCGATCGAGCCGTACTTCTCCTCGAGCCAGCGCCTCCAGGCGCGGACCGCGTGAGGCGAGAAGTCCTCGCCCACGGGGACGCCGTACTCGTTGTGGATGTGCCACAGGACGACGGCGGGGTGGTCGCCGTACCGCTCGGCGAGGGCGCCGGCGATGCGGGCGATCGCGGCGCGGTACTCGGGCGCCGAGTGCGACACCATGCCGCGGGCGCCGAAGCCCATCGATACGCCGTCCTTGGTCACGGCGCGGGCGTCGGGA
Organism: Microbacterium sp. NPDC080005; assembly: GCF_040702445.1. Lineage (NCBI taxonomy): Bacteria > Bacillati > Actinomycetota > Actinomycetes > Micrococcales > Microbacteriaceae > Microbacterium > Microbacterium sp. NPDC080005. The sequence continues at coordinate 625,541 of NZ_JBFBLD010000001.1, forward strand.
TACTGCGCGAAGAACCAGGCCGGGGGAGAGGCCGTGGGCGTGCCGAGGTCGACGGCGATGCCGTTCGCGTGGAGCAGGGCGATGACGTCGTCGAGCCAGCCGAAGTCGAACTCGCCCTCACGGACCTCGAGGAGGCCCCACGAGAAGATCCCGATGCTGACGAGGTTCACCCCCGCCTCGCGCATCAGACGCACGTCCTCGTCCCAGACCTCGCGCGGCCACTGCTCCGGGTTGTAGTCACCGCCGTAGGCGATGCCCTCCAGTCGCGGCCAAGCGGGGCTCGTCATGCTCCGGTGCCATCCTCATCGATCGGGCGGTGTCGCGGTGCCGCGCCCTGGAGAGGGCTGGGACCGGTAACAGGTTCGATCGGAGTCTATTGCGGATGCCGTGCGTCACCCGGCTCCTGTTATCGAACTGTGACCGGTCCCAGACCGCGTCGGGGCCTGTGCCGAGTCGGGTATAGAGTCAGCGCGTGGTCCTCCCCTCCGAGCGCAGACGTCCCACCATCCGGGACGTCGCAGAGGTCGCCGGCGTCTCCCATGGCACCGTCTCGCGCGTGATCAACGGCGGTCGGTGGGTGTCGGAAGCCTCCCGCGTCGCCGTCGAGGCGGCGATCCAGGCGACCGGCTACACCGTCAGCCACGCCGCGCGTGCGCTGGCGACCGGCCGGGCGAACTCGGTCGCGTTCCTCCTCACCGAGCCGCAGCACCTGCTGTTCGCCGATCCCACGTTCGCGCTCCTGCTGCGCGGGGCGACCGAGGCGCTCGCGGCTCGCGACACGACGCTGGTCCTCCTCATCGCCGAGCACCCCTCGCAGTACGCGAACATCGAGCGCTACGTCCGGGCCGGTCACGTCGACGGCGTCCTGCTCATCTCGTCCCACGAGTCCAATCCGCTGCTGGCCGCCCTCACCGGTGCAGGGGTGCCCACCGTGTGCACCGGCGTCCCGCTCGGCGACCGCGCGCACGTGCCCACGGTCTCCGTCGACGAGGAGGGCTCCGCGCGGGAGATGACCCGACATCTGCTCGACCGCGGCTACCAGCGCATCGCGATCATCACCGGTCCCGACGACACCCCGGGCGGGCGGTACCGCCTCATCGGGTTCCGCGACGAGATGGGCGACCGCTTCGACCCCGCGCTCGTCGAGCAGGACGTCTATTCCAGCGAGGCGGGCGAGGCGGCGATGACCCGCCTGCTCCAGCGGGCGCCCGACATCGACGCCGTGTTCGCGGCATCCGACATCATGGCGGTCGGAGCGATCGCCGCGCTCCGCCGCGCGGGTCGTCGCGTCCCCGAGGACGTCGCGGTGGCGGGATTCGACGACTCCGGCCTCGCCGCGACGACCGATCCGCCCCTCACGACCATGCGACAGCCGTGGTCGGAGATCTCGCGACGGATGGTGGAGGTCCTGCTCGAGGTCATCGACGGCGGCCCGGGAGAGTCGATCGTGCTCCCCACGACACTCGTCCCGCGCGCGAGCGCCTGAGCCGTCATGAACGGCGTCGCCCGCGCCGTCGCCCGTAGAATCTCCTGGTGACTTCCGGCGGCTCCTTCTACATCACCACCCCCATCTACTACCCGAGCGATCTGCCCCACATCGGGCACGGGTACACCTCGGTGGCGGTGGACACGCTCGCGCGCTGGCACCGGCAGGCAGGCGATGACACCTGGATGCTGACCGGCACCGACGAGCACGGGCAGAAGATGCTCCGCGCCGCGACCGCGAACGGCGTCACCCCGCAGGAGTGGGTCGACAAGCTCGTCGAGGAGAGCTGGTTCCCGCTGCTCACGACGCTCGACGTCGCCAACGACGACTTCATCCGCACGACGCAGCCCCGCCACGAGGAGCGCGTCAAGAAGTTCGTCCAGGCGCTCTACGACAGCGGCTACATCTACGCCGGTGAGTACGAGGCGCTGTACTGCGTGGGCTGTGAGGAGTTCAAGCCCGAGGCCGAGATCGTCGACGGCACCGGTCCGTTCGAAGGACTGAAGGTCTGCGCCATCCACTCCAAGCCCCTCGAACTGCTGCAGGAGAAGAACTACTTCTTCAAGCTCAGCGAGTTCCAGGATCGGCTGCTCGAGCTCTACAAGACCCAGCCCGACTTCGTGCGCCCGGACTCGGCGCGCAACGAGGTCGTCTCGTTCGTGCGATCCGGCCTCAAAGACCTGTCGATCTCGCGTTCCGCGTTCGACTGGGGCATCCGCGTGCCGTGGGACGAGTCGCACGTCATCTACGTCTGGGTGGACGCGCTGCTGAACTACGCGACCGCGGTCGGCTACGGCGACGACCCGGCGGAGTTCGAGCGGCGCTGGCCTGCCTACCACGTCGTTGGCAAGGACATCCTCCGCTTCCACGCCGTCATCTGGCCCGCGATGCTCATGGCTGCCGGTCTCGAGGTGCCGAAGGGGATCTTCGCCCACGGCTGGCTGCTCGTCGGCGGCGAGAAGATGTCCAAGTCGAAGCTCACCGGCATCGCGCCGACCGAGATCACGGATGTCTTCGGCTCCGATGCCTACCGGTTCTACTTCCTCTCGGCGATCGCGTTCGGACAGGACGGGTCGTTCTCGTGGGAGGACCTGTCGGCGCGTTACCAGGCCGAGCTCGCGAACGGTTTCGGCAACCTCGCGTCGCGCACCATCGCCATGATCGGACGCTACTTCGACGGTGTCGTCCCCACCCCGGGCGACGCCACGGACCTCGACCTCCGCGTGCAGTCGACGGTGGCGGATGCCGCGGCCGCGGCCGACGCTGCGATGACCGCGTTCCGCCCCGATGAGGCGATCGCCGCGATCTGGACGATCGTCGACGAGCTCAACGGCTACATCACCGAGAACGAGCCGTGGGCGCTGGCGAAGGACGACGCGAACCGCGGTCGCCTCTCGACGGTGCTGTACACGGCGGCGGAGGGTCTGCGCGCGCTGGCCGTGCTGCTCTCGCCCGTCATGCCGACGTCCACCGCGACGCTGTGGGACGCCCTCGGCGCTCCGGGCGAGCTCACGGCGCAGCCGCTGCGTGAGGCGGGCGCCTGGGGACAGCTGCCGGCCGGCACCCGCGTGGGGGCGCTCGCGCCGCTGTTCCCGCGTGTCGAGCAGACGGCATGACGACCGATCCCAGCACCTACGTCCGTCAGCGGGAGCAGTCGGCCCGCGACGTCCGCTGGCCGGAAGCGCCCGATCCGCTCCCTGTCGCCGTCTACGACAACCACGCTCACCTCGAGATCGAGGACGGCGACGAGCCGCGGGGCCTCGATGACCAGCTCGCTCGCGCGGCCGAGGTCGGTGTGGTCGGCGTGGTGCAGGCCGGCGGCGACATCGAGTCGTCCCGGTGGTCGGCGTGGGCCGCGGCATCCCATCCGGCGGTGCTCGCCGCCGTCGCCATCCATCCGAACGAGGCCCCCGCCTACCACGCCGCCGGTCGGCTGGACGAGGCGATCTCGGTCATCGACGAGCTGGCGGCGCAGCCGCGGGTGCGCGCGGTGGGGGAGACCGGGCTCGACTTCTTCCGCACCGAGGACGAGGGCATCCCGGCTCAGATGCTGAGCTTCGAGGCGCACATCGACATCGCCAAGCGTCACAGGATCGCGATGCAGATCCACGATCGTGACGCGCATGCGGCGGTCCTCGAGACCCTGGACCGCGTCGGAGCCCCGGAGCGGACCGTCTTCCACTGCTTCTCGGGCGATGCCGACATGGCGCGGTACTGCGCCGACCGCGGCTACTGGCTGAGCTTCGCCGGGAACGTGACCTTCAAGAACGCCCAGAACCTGCGGGACGCCCTCGCCGTGACCCCGCGCGAGCGGATCCTCGTGGAGACGGACGCGCCTTTCCTCACACCGACTCCGCACCGGGGGCGCCCCAACGCCCCGTACCTCGTGCCGGTCACCGTGCGGTTCATGGCCGATGAGCTCGGCATCCCCCTCGAGGAACTCTGCGCACAGCTCGCGCAGAACACCCTCGAGGTCTACGGCGCCTTCACGGACTGAGCGAGCGCGGCCGGCACCGGCGGACGCGTCGTCGACCCCGGTACGAGCTCCCACGGCAGGTCCACGACCCGCGGGCCGTCGTCGAGGAGCGCGGCCGGGAGCGTGTCGAACATCGCCTCCGCCGCGAGGTCCGGCCGGATGCAGACGTGCGTCACGCCCAGGCGGCGGTTGACGGCGCAGTCGGTGGAGCAGAGGGCGACGAGCTGGACGTCGCGGGGGATGACGAGCCGCATCTCCTCGAGCTGCAGATAGACGTCCGGCCCGTCCTCCGCGCCGGCGAAGATCGCGTCCGCGCCGTCGGCGAGGACATCGGTGATGAGGCGGGGGAGGGTGCGCCGCGAGGCGTCGACTGCGCGCACGAGAGGCTCGCGGCCGCGCACGGAGCTCCAGATCTCGTACGCGGCCCGCCCGATCTCATCGCGGGGAGCGCCGCCGTCCTCCGTCAGGAACGCGATCCGCCGAGCGCCCGCGCGTGCGAGCTCGTCGAGTCCCGCGCGTACCGCGGCGTCGTAGCCGGTGCGGATGCTGAGACCCCGGGAGCCGTCGACGAACTGATCGTCCGCGACGATCGGGATGCCGCGGGCGATGGCGGCGAGCAGCAGCTCGCGGTTGCCGCGGGCGTCGGGGACGTAGAGGGCGTCGAGGGTCGTGCCCGCGAGGAGGTCGGGGTTCGAGTCCGGCAGCACCGTGACGGTGAACCCGTGCGCCGCGGAGGCGCGGACGAGGGAGGTCAGCTTGCGCACGCGCCGGAGTTCCCCCCGCCGATCGCCGTCGGGATCGTCGCCCATGACGAAGCCGACCGTCATGGTGCGACCGCTGCGCAGCGCCGTCGCATGCCGATTGGGGACGTACCCGAGTTCCGCGGCGATCGCTTTGATGCGTTCGCGCGTCTCGGGACGCATGCTGCCGCGATCGTTGAGCGCCTGACTGATGGCCGCCGTCGACACGCCGGCGGCGCGCGCGATGTCCTTCAGAGTGACGCTCGGAGTCACGGCTGCTCGCCCTCGTCCGGTGAACCGCCGTGGCGCGGCTCGGGCAGCACGGTGCGTATCGCCTCGGCCCACTCCGGCCCCGATCCCGACGAGGCCAGCGTGTGGCCGCGAGCGATCAGCTGGTGCAGCAGGACTCCGGAGAAGTGCCGCAACGCGGTCTCGACCTCGGCCGAGTCGCCGCGCCGTCGTGCGCGGGTGAGTTCCTCATCGAGCACGGTGTGCACGAAGCCCCGGAGGTCGACGACCGACGGAGACACCTCGTGCACACGTCGCGCCGCAGCGTGCCGCTTCGCGGCGGCCTCGACGATCTCGCGCGCCTGCCCGACGGTCTCGGCCTCGTCGACAGGGGCGTGCAGTCGGATGGTCTCGAGGTCGAGCAGTTCGACGCCGGGGAGCAGGGCCACCTCAGGGTCGACGTTGCGGGGCAGGCCGAGGTCGATGACGACCTGGGCGCGAGTGCTGCCCGCACGGGCGGTCGCGTGCGAGAACGCGTCGAGGGCGAAGGTGTCGGTCGTGGCCGTGCAGGTCACCACGACGTCGGCGGCAGCGGCCTCGGCGGCGTAGTCCGCCACACTCACGTGCACGAGGTGCTCGCGGTTCGCGAACTTCTGGCGGCCCGAGCGGGAGTGCACGCGGATGTCGGCGGCCCCCACAGCGCGCAGCGCCGCCAGGGCAGCGGCCGCGTAACGGCCCGTTCCGACGAGGAGCACACGGGACGTGGCCCAATCGACGCGGGGGCTGACGAGATCGACGGCGAGGCGTACGAGGGAGCGGCCGGACTCGCCGAGTCGCGTCGTGTTCTTCACGGCGCGCGAGGTCTCCGTCGCGCGCTGGAACAGGTGCTCGAGGGGCGCCGTGGTCAGTCCCCGTCCGCGCGCCGCCTCGAGGGCGCGACGGACCTGCCCCGCGATCTCGTCCTCGCCGACGGCCACGGAGTCCAGGCCCGACGCGACGGTGAACAGGTGATGGGCGACCTGGTTGCCGTGGGCGAAGTCGACGTTCTCGCGCAGCGACCGGTAGTCCATGTCGGCGGCGCCGGCGATCTCCTCCATGGCGGCATCCATGGCGGGGACGGGGGAGGCGAGGTCGGGCTCCTCGGCGAGGTCGAAGTACGCCTCGAAGCGGTTGCAGGTCGCCAGGACCACCGCGCCCCGGATCGAATCGTGGACCGCGGACAGACGCTCGGCCAGGTCGTCGCCGACCGTCGACAGCCGCTCGAGGGAATCGAACGGCGTGGAGCGCTGATGCGCGGTGAGGCAGACGAGCACGGTGCGGAGAACCCCCTTGGATCGCGACTAGTATATCGATTAACCGATTCGAGGAGCTCATCATTCCCGGCATCAGCCACCCCCTCATCGCCGCGCGCACCCGCGAGTCCCGTCTTGTCCGCGCGCTGCTGGGCGACCGCCCCCGGACGACGCCGGTCTGGTTCATGCGGCAGGCGGGCCGGTCCCTGCCCGAGTACCGCGCGCTCCGCTCGCAGGGCTCGATGATCGACGCCTGCCTCGACCCGGCCCTCGCGAGCGAGATCACGATGCAGCCGGTGCGCCGGCACGGCGTCGACGCCGCCATCTTCTTCAGCGACATCATCGTGCCGCTGGCTCTCATCGGCATCGACGTGGAGATCGTCGCCGGTCGCGGCCCCGTCTTTTCGCAGCCGTTGCGCACCCCCGCCGACATCGCCCGGGCCGTCGCGATCGACCCGGCGCTCGTCGTCGAGCGTGGCGGCGTCATCGCGGATGCCGTCGGTCGCACGACGGCGATGCTCGCCGAGCTGTCCGAGGAGCGCGGTGAGCCGCTGCCCCTCATCGGCTTCGCCGGCGCGCCCTTCACGCTCGCGGCCTACCTCGTCGAGGGGGGTCCCTCGAAGGATCACCTCGCCGCGCGGCGCCTCATCCACGAGGACGCCGCTGCGTGGGAGGACCTGACGATGTGGCTCGCCGAGGTCACCGGGCGCTTCCTCGCTCTGCAGATCGACGCCGGTGCCAGCGCGGGGCAGCTGTTCGACTCGTGGGCGGGCGGACTGCACCCGGACGACTACCGCGCGTCGGTGCTCCCGGCATCCGTCGCCGCGCTGCAGCATGCCCGCTCGCTGCCGCTGCCAGAGGGAGTCGATCGTCTGCCGCTCGTGCACTTCGGCGTCGGGACGGGTGAGATCCTCGCCGACATGGCGACGCCCGACATCGACGCGCTCGGCGTCGACTACCGCGTGCCCCTCGACGAGGCGCGCCGCCGCATCGATCGCGACCTGACGATCCAGGGCAACCTCGACCCGGCGCTGCTGTTCGCCCCCGAGCCGGTGCGGACCGCGGGTGTGCACCGCGTGCTGGAGTCGGGACTCGCTGCCCGTGCGCATGTCTTCAACCTCGGGCACGGTGTGCCCATGGAAGCGGACCCCGACGCGATCTCGGCGGTGGTCCGGGCGGTCCACGACTGGCGCGCACCGTGACCGGTTCCCCTGCCGTGCACGACGTCGTCGTCGTCGGAGGCGGCGTCGCCGCGCTGACCGCGGCGTGGGAGCTGGCCGGCGCCGGGCGGGACGTGGTCGTGCTCGAGGCGGGGGATGCCGTCGGAGGGATGCTGCGCCGCGGCACCGTCGCCGGGGTCGCCGTGGACCTCGGAGCCGAGTCCTTCGCCACCCGCACGACCGGGGTCGCCGACCTCGTGGCCGACGCGCGCCTCGCCGTGCAGCTCGTCGAGCCCCGCCCCGGCGGGGCGCACGTCGCGTTCCGCCGGCGGATGGGACGCGTCGGACGGGCGCCGCTCCCGCGGCGGGCCCTCATCGGGATGCCGGCGGATGCCGCCGCGGCCGATGTCGTCCGTGTGATCGGCCGCGCCGGTGCGCGCCGGGCGGCGCGGGAACGCCATCTCCCCGTCGATCCGGCCGTCTTCGAGGGTGTCGAGCCGAGCCTCGCGGAGCTCGCGACGGCACGGTTCGGCGCCGCCGTCACGGCTCGCCTCGTCGAGCCCCTGTGCGCGAGCGTGTACTCGCAGCGCGCCGATGCGGTGACCCTCTCGGCTCTTCATCCGGCCCTGTGGGGGCGTTTCCAGGAGCTCGGCTCGCTGACGGCGGCCGTCGACGCCCTCGCGCCGCACGCGCGTGCCGGCTCCGCCGTCCGCGGCGTGGAGGGGGGGCTCTGGCGTCTGGCGGCGGAACTCGAGATGGCAGCGCTGCGCGCCGGCGCCGTCATCCGCACCGGAGCGACCGTCCGCGAGATCCGCACGACGAGCGCCGGCGCGGACGTCGTCCTCGACGGCGAGACGCTCGTCGCCCGCGAGGTCGTGGTCGCGACCGGACCTGCATCCGCGTCGCGTCTGCTCGGCGTCGCGGCGCCCGCGGCCGCACCCGTGCGTCTCGTCGTCGCCGAGATCGCCTCGGCGGCGTTCGACCGCCACCCGGTCGGGTCCGGCGTCATCGCCGCCCCGGACGTGCCCTCGGCCGCCAAAGCGCTCACCCACGTCGACGCCAAGTGGGAATGGGCCGCCGCGGCGCTGCCGGCGGGTGCGCACGTCATCCGGCTGTCCGCACGGGACGCCGCCGCCGGCGGCCTCGAGACGCCCGCCGAGATCGCCGCCGCCGTCCGCACGCTGACCGGTGTCTGTGTCAACCCCGCTGACGTCCGGGAGATCACGCCGGTGTCATGGTCGGACGCCGTCGTCACCCCCGAGGTGAAGGTCGCCGCTGCGGCCGCGGCCGCGAGCCGCGGCATCCGGCTCCTCGGTGCGGTCGCCTCGGGGACCGGTCTCGCCTCCGTCATCCCTCACGCTCGCGCCGTCGCGGCGGAACTGCTGTCCCACCCCACCCCCTCCGAAGGAGTACGTCATGTCTGCTGACGATCTGTCAGCCCCCGGCCTCGGCTACACGCTCTTCTCGATCCTGGCCGGCCCCCGCCCGCGCGTCGCCGCATCGAGCGCCGACCTCGACGCACTGCGCACGGCCGTCGACGCGCTGCCCGCCTCCGAGGTGACCCTCCGCGGGTTCTACGACGTCACCGGGATGCGAGCCGAGGCCGACGTGATGGTGTGGCTCCACGGAGAGGACCCGGCAGCTCTCCAGAAGGCGTTGCGCGGCCTCCGCCGCACCCCCGTGCTCGCGGCCTTCACGAACGTGTGGAGCGCGATGGGCGTGCACCGCGAGGCCGAGTTCAACAAGCGTCACGTCCCCGGGTACCTGCGCGGCGAGCACGCCCGCGGGTGGCTCTGCCTCTACCCCTTCGTCCGCAGCTACGAGTGGTACCTGCTGCCCGAGGAGGAGCGCTCCCGCATGCTCGCCGAGCACGGCCGCAAGGGCGCCGCCTTCCGCGACGTCGTCGCCAACACCGTCTCGACGTTCGGCCTCAGCGATTACGAGTGGCTCCTCCCGCTCGAGAGCGACGACCCGATCAGCCTCGTCGACATGATGCGTGAGCTGCGTGCCACCGACGCGCGTCGTCACGTGCGCGAGGAGGTCCCGTTCTACACGGGACGGCGCGTGGAGATCGACGAACTGGCGGAGGTGCTGTCGTGAGCGCGCAGAACATCGGGTCCCCGGGCGCGGGGTTCCGCCCGAAGCCACCCCGCGCATCGGGGGTGGTCGTGGCCGACGGCTGCGTCATCCCGAACGCGACGGAGGGGACCTGCGCGGGAGAGCCGCACGCCACCACGCCGGTGGCCTACGACGGCATCCTCCTGCTCGGATTCGGCGGCCCCGAGGGACAAGACGACGTCATCCCGTTCCTGCGCAACGTCACCGCCGGCCGCGGCATCCCCGACGAGCGTCTCGAGGAGGTCGCCCACCACTACCGCCACTTCGGCGGGGTGTCTCCCATCAACGAGCACAACCGCGAGCTCAAAGCCGCCTTGGACGCCGAGCTCGCCTCGCGCGGACTCGACCTGCCGGTCTACTGGGGCAATCGCAACTGGATGCCGTACGTCACCGACGCGATCGACTCCGCCGTCGCCGACGGCCGGCGCACGCTCCTCGCGATCGCCACGAGCGCGTACAGCTCGTACTCGTCGTGCCGTCAGTACCGCGAGGATCTCGCGGACGCCGTCGAGGCCACCGGCCACCAGAAGGACGTGCAGATCGACAAGGTCCGCCAGTTCTTCGACCACCCCGGGTTCGTCGCGCCGTTCGTCGAGGGCATCCGTGCGGGGATCGCCGAACTCGCCGAGCGCGGTGTCACCGACCTCGCGAACGACGTCGAGATCCTGTTCTCGACGCACTCGATCCCGACCTCCGACGCCGACCGCTCCGGCCCGCCGGAGCGAGGCTTCGGACCCGGCGGGGCGTACGTCGCCCAGCACCTCGCGGTCGGTGAGGAGATCATCTCGCGGCTCGGTTTCCCGGGCGCCTGGCAGCTGGTCTTCCAGAGCCGCTCCGGCCCGCCGCAGGTGCCTTGGCTCGAGCCCGACATCAACGACGCGATGCAGGAGCTGCCGGGTCGGGGACGCAAGGCCGTCCTCATCGTGCCGCTCGGGTTCGTGAGCGACCACATGGAGGTCATGTGGGACCTCGACACCGAGGCGATGGAGACCGCGGAGGATCTGGGGCTCATCGCCGTCCGCACCGCGACCCCCAGCACGCACCCGGGCTACGTCGCGGGTCTGGTCGACCTCGTCGAGGAGCGCCTGAACGGCACCCCCGCCGCCGAGCGCCCCGCCGTCACCGACCTCGGCCCCTGGTACGACGTGTGCCGCCCCGGATGCTGCGAGAACAAGCGTCTCGGCTTCCAGCCGGCACTCTCGGGGGTGGCACCGTGACCTCGGCGCTCCGCTTGGGCACCCGGGCGAGCCTGCTGGCGACGACCCAGTCGCAGCACGTGGCGGATGCTGTGGCGGCGGCATCCGGTCGGAGCGTGGAACTCGTGCCGATCACGAGCGAGGGCGACGTCCTCACCGGCCCGCTCGCGCAGATGGGCGGCACGGGCGTGTTCGCGACGGCGCTGCGGGATGCCCTCCTGCGCGGCGAGTGCGACTTCCTCGTGCACTCGATGAAGGACCTGCCGACCGCGCCGTACCCCGGCATCGTCGTCGGCGCCGTCCCGGAGCGGGCCTCGCAGCGCGACGTCCTGCACTCGCGCGACGGGCTCGCCCTCGACGCGCTGCCCGCGGGATCCCGCGTCGGCACCGGCTCACCGCGCCGCGTCGCCCAGGTGCGGGCGCGTCGCCCCGACCTCGTGGTCGAGGGCATCCGCGGCAACGTGGACAGCCGGCTGCGGAAGGTCGCCGAGGGGCAGTACGACGCGATCATCCTCGCCGAGGCGGGCCTCCGGCGCATCGGCCGCGATGCCGCCATCACCGAGGTGCTCGACTGGCCCACCTCGGCCGCGCAGGGCGCGCTCGCCGTCGAGGTCCGTGACGGCGACACCGCCGTCGCCGAGGCGGTCGCGCTCATCGAGGACGCCCAGACCGCGCACGCCGCGCATCTGGAGCGCGCCGTGCTGCGACGCCTCGAGGCCGGGTGCGCCGCACCGGTCGCGATCGACGCCGTCCACCACCGCGACGTGGTGACCCTGGTCGCGCACGTCTACGCCGAGGACGGTACGCGGTCGGTCACGGCCGAGCGTCGCCTCGACCCGCACGTCGACCTCGCCGCCGCCGCCGCCGACGTCGTCGCCGAGCTCCTCGAGGGCGGTGCCGCCGACCTCGCCGATCTGGCGGGCACCTCCCGATGACCGGGGGAGGCCTGCGCGGCGCCCACGTCCTCGTGCCGCGCGGCGGTGGGTGGGGCGACCGGGTCGCCGCCGACCTGCGCGCCCGTGGTGCCCAGCCCGTCGTCGCTCCCGTCATCTCCTCGGCCCCGCCCCGCGACACCGCGGCGCGTGATCGGGCCTTCGCGGCCCTGTCGGACGGAACCTACGCCTGGCTGTTCGTCACGAGCGCGGCGAGCGTCGATCAGCTGCGACAGCACGGGGTCCGCATCCCGGAGACGACCCGGATCGCCGCCGTGGGTCGCGCCACGGCGCGCGCGGTCGCCGAGGCCGGTTGGGAGGTGGACTTCGTGCCCGCCGGACCGTCGTCGGCCGCGGCGCTCGCTGCGCAGTGGTGCGCGGACCGGACGCCCGCGTCGACCGGCCGTTCCCTCGTCGTGCGCAGCGACCTCGCCCAAGCGGTCGTCAGTGACGAGCTCGAGGTGCGCGGCTTCGCCGTCGACGTCTGCATCGCCTACCGGACCGTCGGCGTGGACCTCGAGCCCGAGGTCGCGGGCGGTCTCCGCTCCGGCGCGATCGACGTCGTGCTGCTGACCTCGCTCAGTGTCGGCCGGGAGCTGCGCCGCCAGGTGGGGCGCTTGCCGGCATCCACACTCGTCGCCTCCATCGGACCGGGGACGACGCGCGATGCGGCTGTTCTCGGATTCACCGTCGCCCACACCGCACAGACCCAGAGCATCGACGCGTTGATCGCCGAGCTCGACGCCCATCTCCCCGTCAAGGAGTCGTCATGACCTCGTTCCCCACCCGTCGCCTGCGCCGTCTGCGCGGCACGCCGGCTCTGCGCCGCCTCGCGGCCGAACACCACCTGGTGCCCTCGCAGCTCGTGCTCCCGGTCTTCGTCAAGGAGGGCATCACCGAGGCCCAGCCGATCGCCAGCATGCCCGGGGTCTCGCAGCATCCGCTCGACGCGATCGCCGACGTCGTCGATGAGGCCGCGGCCGCGGGGATCGGCGGGATCATGCTGTTCGGCGTCCCCGCCGTGCGCGACGCGGTCGGCAGCGGCGCTACGGACCCGGAGGGCATCCTCAACCGCGCGATCGCCGTCGCGGCGCGCGCCGCGGCCGGGCGGCTGACGGTGCAGGCCGACCTGTGCCTCGATGAGTTCACCGACCACGGCCACTGCGGTCTGCTGGCCGCCGACGGCTCGGTCGACAACGACGCGACGCTCGAGGTGTACGCCGAGATGGGTGTCGCGCAGGCTCGCGCCGGCGCCGACGTGCTCGGCCTGTCGGGGATGATGGACGGCCAGGTCGCCGCGGTCCGCGCGGGACTGGATGCCGCCGGGTTCGCGCACGTGGCGATCCTCGCCTACTCCGCGAAGTACGCCTCCGCGTTCTACGGCCCGTTCCGCGACGCCGTCGAGTCGACCCTCCAGGGCGACCGTCGGACCTACCAGATGGACCCCGCCAACGCCCGCGAGGGCGTGGAGGAGGCACTCGTCGACATCGCCGAGGGCGCCGACGTCGTCATGGTCAAGCCCGCCATGCCGTACCTCGACGTGCTCACCCGTGTCTCGGACCGCTCGAGCGTGCCCGTGTGGGCCTATCAGGTCTCGGGGGAGTACGCGATGATCGAGCACGCCGCCGCCGCCGGCCTCATCGACCGCGAGCGCGCGATCGGCGAGAGCCTCGTCGGCATCCGCCGTGCCGGTGCCGACGTCATCCTCACCTACTGGGCCGTCGAGGTCGCGCACTGGCTGCGCGCCGGGAAGGAACTCGCATGAGCCGCAACCAGGAGCTGTTCGACCGCGCCCGCGGAGTCATCCCCGGCGGCGTCGACTCGCCCGTCCGCGCCTACGGTTCCGTCGGCGGCACGCCGCGGTTCATGGTGTCGGCGCAGGGCGCCTACGTGACCGATGCCGACGGCCGCGACTACGTCGACCTCGTCGCCAGCTGGGGCCCCGCCCTCCTGGGCCACTCGCACCCGGCCGTGATCGAGGCTGTCGTGCAGGCGGCGCAGCGCGGGCTCTCGTTCGGCGCGCCCACATCCGCCGAGACCGAGCTGGCCGAGGAGATCCGCGCGCGCGTCCCCGCCGCCGAGAAGATCCGTCTCGTCTCCACCGGCACTGAGGCGACCATGACGGCGATCCGTCTCGCGCGTGCCGCGACCGGTCGCGACCTGCTCGTCAAGTTCGCCGGGCACTACCACGGTCACTCCGACGGGCTCCTCGCGCAGGCCGGTTCGGGTCTCGCGACCCTCGCGCTGCCGGGGTCGGCGGGGGTCCCCGCACCGATCGCCGCGCAGACCCTCGTCATCGGCTACAACGACCGGGCCGCGGTCGAGGAGGTCTTCCGCGCCCACGAGGGACGGATCGCCGCCATCATCACCGAGGCCGCGGGCGCCAACATGGGCGTCGTGCCCCCGGCACCCGGCTTCACGGCCTTCCTGTCCGAGATCGCGCACCGGAACGGCGCCCTCCTCATCAGCGACGAGGTGCTCACGGGCTTCCGCTCGTCGCGCTCGGGCTACGCGGGTGTGCTCGAGGCCGCGGGGGAGCATGTCGTCCCCGACCTCATCGCCTTCGGCAAGGTCATCGGCGGGGGTCTCCCCGTCGCCGCCGTCGCCGGGCGCGCCGACATCATGGACCTCCTCGCGCCGACCGGTCCCGTCTACCAGGCGGGCACGCTGTCGGGGAACCCGGTCGCCGTCGCAGCGGGTCTTGCAACCCTGACCCACGCCGACGACGCGGTCTACCGCACGCTCGATTCCGTCGCGCGCACCGTCGCGGACGCGGCATCCGCCGCTCTGACGGATGCCGGTGTCCCGCACGTCGTGCAGTGGGCGGGAACCCTTTTCAGCATCTTCTTCGGCGAGGCCGTCGTGAACGGCGTGCCCGATTACGCGACCGCGACCTCCCAGGATGCGGATGCGTACGGGCGGTTCTTCCACGCGATGCTCGAGGGCGGCGTCTCGATGCCGCCGTCCGCGTTCGAGGCGTGGTTCGTCACGGCCGCGCACGACGCCGCCGCCATCGGCCGCATCGTCGACGCCCTGCCCGCGGCGGCGCGGGCGGCCGCCGGCTGAGGAGGCGTGCGGCTAGGGTGAGCCGCATGCCTCGTCGCGTCATGCTCGCCGTGGCCGCAGCCGTCCTGGTGCTCGGACTCCCCGGGTGCGCGACGGCGGCAGCGGCCACGCCCGACGAGATCGCGGAGCGCGTCTCGCACCTCGGTGTCGACCCCGTCCTCGTGGTGACCACCACGATCGACGGGTACGACCTGGCCCCGCAGTCCGTGAACGAGACGGACGAGGGCGGGATGACCGCGACGTGGTCGAAACCGGGCACCGGCGACATGATCACCGTGCGCAGCGGGCCGGGGGAGATGGACGCCGCGGCGTGCGCCGCCCAGCAGATGTGGGGCGGTGGTGACGCCACGTGCGTGCAGGACGGCGGAACCTGGCGACGGTCCGCGGGAGGGATCGAGGAGTACGCCGTCGTCGAGCCCGGCCGGACGGTGCTGATCGTCGGCGGCGACGGCTATGGCGCCCCGTCCGCGGATCTGAGAGAGGCGGCCGCGGGCCTTCGTGCGCCGACCGTCGCGGAGACCGATCGGATGTTCGCCGAGCTGCAGCGGCGGGCCGACCGCGGAGGTCCCGTGGAACGCGGCGACCTGCCCGACGGCTGGGACGGGGCACCCATCGACCCGGGTGGCGAGGGCGGCTGAGCCGCCCGCACGGATCGGTCAGGACGTGCGTGACCGACCGATGAGAGCGAGGAGACTCTCGAGGCCCGTCCCCGTCCCCGGCCAGTGGCGCTCGATGGCGTCCCGGCCCGCATGCCGCAGCGCGAAGCGCAGGGCGATCACCACGACGACGGCATCATCCGCGTATCCGAGCACGGGGATGACGTCGGGGACGAGATCGATCGGCGAGAGCAGGTAGACGAGGAGCCCCGCGAGCCACCAGCGGGCGCCGCGAGGCACCGCGCGGTCCGCGACGAGCCGGCGGATCAGGCGGATCACGTCCGGGACGAGTCGCACCGCCTCGCGCCACTCGATCGCTCCGCCGGCACGCCGCACCTGCAGGGCGAGGACCACGAGCAGCGCGACCCACAGCAGGACCAGGCCGCCGGCAACGCTCACCGCGATCGCCCAGCCATCCGTCATCCGCCCATCATCCCCTGATCGGCGGGGCGAACCCCGGCAACTAGGCTGGAACCCATGCCCGTCACCCTCCTCGGAGCCGCCGAGATCCGCGCGCTCGCCGCCGACCTCGACGTCACGCCGACCAAGAAGCTCGGGCAGAACTTCGTCGTCGACGCGAACACCGTGCGCAAGATCGTGCACGCCGCGCGGGTCACCTCCGCCGACCGGGTGGTCGAGGTCGGACCGGGCCTCGGCTCGCTGACCCTCGCGATCCTCGAGACCGGGGCGCCCGTCACCGCGGTCGAGATCGACCACCGCCTGGCCGAGCGTCTGCCGGTCACCGCCGCCGCACACGGCGTCCCGGATGGCGCCCTCACCGTCGTCGCGCAGGACGCGCTGCGTGTGAGCGAACTCCCCGGCGAACCCGATGTCCTCGTGGCGAACCTGCCCTACAACGTCAGCGTGCCGGTGCTCCTCCACTTCATGGAGCACTTCCCGTCGATCCAGCGCGGCGTCGTCATGGTCCAGGCCGAGGTGGGGGAGCGGCTCGCCGCGCCTGCGGGGTCGAAGGTCTACGGGGCGCCGAGCGTCAAGGCGGCCTGGTACGGGCCGTGGCGACTGGCCGGGACCGTCTCGCGCCAGGTCTTCTGGCCGGTGCCGAACGTCGACAGCGTTCTCGTCGGGTTCGAGCGTGACACCGATCCTCGCGGCACCGAGGAAGAGCGCCTGCGCACCTTCGCCATCGTCGACGCGGCGTTCCAGCAGCGTCGCAAGATGCTCCGCCAGGCGCTCTCGGGGGTGCTGGGCGGCTCGTCCGCATCGGCGACCGAGGTGCTCGAGCGCGCCGGCGTCGCACCGACCGCCCGCGGCGAGGACCTGACGATCGAGGACTACGTCCGCATCGCACGCGCCTGAGCCGGCGGCATCCGTCGATCCCTCCGGAGCCGATGCGTCAGCACAGAGTTTCCGATGACTTCGTGCGTCGTTCACCGCGCGTTCCCGAAACATGCCGGTAACATTCCAGGGCAAGGCGGAGGCACCCGAGTCCCCGCACCGACGGAAGAAGTGACCATGCGCCGCGCCGAGCATCCGGCCGCCGAACGGATCCTGCTCCACCTCAGCGACACGCATCTGCGCGGTCCTGGCCCCCGGCTGTTCGACAGCGTCGACGGCGAGGCCTCGCTCACCGCGGCGCTCGCCGCCATCGAGTCCAGCGGCATCGCCCCGGACGCCGTCGTCTTCACGGGCGACCTCGTCGACCTCGGCGAGGCGGCCGCCTACGACGCGATCCGCGCGCTCGTGGAGCCCTTCGCCGAGCGGCTCGGCGCGCGTCTGCTCTGGGTCATGGGCAACCACGACGACCGCGGTGCGTTCCGAGCGCGTCTGCTCGACCAGACCCCCGCCGACCCGACGGCGCCGTACGACCGCGTGGACGAGCTCGACGGTCTGCGCATCGTGACGCTCGACACGAGCGTGCCGGGGCACCACCACGGCGAGCTCTCCGACGCGCAGCTGCGCTGGCTCGCGGACGTGCTCGCCACCCCAGCGCCGCTCGGCACCGTGCTGGCCATGCACCATCCGCCGGTACCCAGCGTCCTGCCGCTGGCGTCGAGCGTCGAGCTGCGCGACCAACGACGACTCGCCGACGTCGTCCGCGGGACGGACGTTCGCGCGATCATCGCGGGACACCTTCACTACTCGACCTTCGCGACCTTCGCGGGCATCCCCGTCTCGGTCGCGTCGTCGACATGCTACGCGCAGGACCTCACGGTGCCCGTCGGCGGCACGCGGCCGCAGGACGGCGCACAGGCGTACAACATGGTGCACGTCTACGACGACACCGTCGTCCACTCGGTGGTCCCGCTCGACGTCTCGACGCCGCTGGAGTACATCGACCCCGATGAGGCTCAGCGCCGCCTTCGCGTGGCGGGAGTGACCGGTTCGGTCACGCGTGCAGCTCGACCGAGCGTACCGGCGCTGCGCTGAGCGCCGGGTCCTCCCACGGCGCGCGGACCGGGAAGAGCCGCTCGAGCAGTCCCGTGACCGCGCGTACGCGCACCGGTTCGGGGACCTCGTGGTCCCCGCCGTCGTTCAGGCAGAACATGTCGACGTCGCTGCGCTCGGCGAGCTTCTCCATGCGGCGCAGCGACGCGGCCTGCGTCGTCTGGAAGTACCGCACGCGCGGCGCCGTCGAGGCGATCGCACGACCGGTGAACTGCGCGTAGTAGTGGTAGAGGCAGTTGGTCACCGACACGTCGGTGGCGGAGCGGAAACGGGATGCCGCGGTGCGCCGGATCTCCTCGGGGAACTCGCGCTCGAGTTCGAACATCACCGAGCGGCGCAGGGGAGCGGCGCAGTGCTCGAGGTCGCGGACGATCGTGCGTCCGAAGCGCTCGCGCAGCAGCTCGCGGTTGAGGCGCAGGGCGTTGTCGTGGCCGCTGCGGGCGACGCGGCGCGGGCCTGTCCCGATGCGGACGTCGCACTCGACGAACGACGAGACGCCGGCGGGCGAGAAGAACAGCTCCGGTGAGAGCGGACGCCCGAAGAACATGTCGTCGTTCGAATAGAGGAAGTGCTCCGACAACCCCTCGATGCGGTGGAGCTGGGCCTCGACGGCGTGGGAGTTGTGCGTCGGGAGGACGGACGGGTCCTCGAAGAACTCCTCGCTGCGCACGATCGTGACCTTCGGGTGGTCGAGCAGCCACGCGGGGGCGGGGGAGTCGGTCGCGATGAAGATGCGGCGCACCCATGGGGCGTACATGTGGACGCTCCGCAGCGCGTAGCGCAGCTCGTCGACATGGCGGTAGCGGGCGGGACCGTCGTCGCCGTCGCCGACGACGTACTCGGACAGCTGCGCGGCCCGCTGGCGCTGGAACTCGGAGGACGAGCCGTCGACCCAGGAGAAGACCATGTCGATCTCGTGGGTGACCTCGCCCGGGTGCGGGTCGAACATCCCGTTCACGGTCTGCCAGGTGCGGCCGTAGCGCTCCACGGTGGCCGGCTCGACGTCCTCCGCGGCGAAGGTGCGTCGCGTGAGGTCGTTCGCGTGCGGCGCCTCGACCAGCTCCTCGCCGAACCGCCAGAACTCGACGCGCACGCCGCAACCGGCTCCGTAACGGAGCTCGCCGGCCACGCGGGGCCGGAAGACGCGCACGGAGGACGGGCCGGAGGCGCGCAGGCGCAGTTCGCCGAAGGGCACCGGCGTGCCGCCTTTCGCCTTCGCGTAGATCGGTTCGGTGAGGGCCCGACCGGACAGAGCCGTCAGGGCACGCGACCGGTGGGCGAGGTCGACGACGAGCCCGGGGACCGAGCGCGAGTGACGGATGAGGAGATGGGGGATCCCGGCATCGGCGAGCGTGTCGGCGATCAGCAGCAGATCGGCGATGCGGGCCTGCTCGGGGGTGGTGTCGTCATGGCGCAGGTGCAGCATGCCTCCGATGAGGACGATGTCCTCGCGCTCGAGAAGAGCGGTCCAGGAACCACCCTCGGACGGCAGTGCGGTCAGTCGCGCCATATGTTCTCCCTCGATGTGTCTGTCCCGTCGGGCAAGACTAGGTCTCCGTCGTTTCGCCGACGTTTCGGGTGCCTGCGATCGATAGCCTGGGGTGATGACCGATTACGCGGACCGTTTCCCCTCGTCGCGCAATGGCGACACCCACCGCCCCTATCAGGCGGCGTCCTCCCGCTACGATGCGGGGGCTTTCCGCCAGGTCGGTTCGAGCGGCCTGTATCTGCCGGCGATCTCGTTGGGACTCTGGTGGAACTTCGGGGACAACATCCCCTTCGACAACCAGCGTACCCTGCTGCGTCACGCCTTCGACCGTGGTGTCACGCACTTCGATCTGGCCAACAACTACGGCCCGCCCTTCGGGTCGGCCGAGACCAACTTCGGCCGCATGATGCGCGAGGACTTCGCGCCCTATCGCGATGAGATCCTCATCTCGTCGAAGGCGGGGTACGACATGTGGCCCGGTCCGTACGGCAACAACGGGTCGCGGAAGTACCTCATCGCGAGCGCCGAGCAGTCACTCAAGAGGATGAGCGTCGACTACGTCGACATCTTCTACTCGCACCGCGCGGACCCCGTGACGCCCATCGAGGAGACCATCGGCGCCCTCGACACGCTCGTCCGGCAGGGCAAGGCGCTCTACGTCGGCATCTCGTCGTACAGCGCGGAGCGCACCGAGGAGGCGGTCGCCGTCGCGCGGGATCTCGGGACCCCGCTCGTCATCCACCAGCCCTCGTACTCCATCCTCAACCGCTGGGTCGAGGACGGGCTGACCGAATCGCTCCGCACGGCGGGGATGGGGGCGATCGCCTTCACGCCGCTCGCGCAGGGCCTGCTCACCGACAAGTACCTCGGCGACGGTACGGCCGACCGGGCGCAGAGCCGCTTCTCGTTGCCCGACGGTCAGCTGAACAAGAAGGCGCTCGACACGCTGCGGGGCCTCGACGACATCGCGCAGCAGCGCGGCCAGACCCTTGCGCAGATGGCGATCCAGTGGGTCCTCCGCGACGAGGTCGTGACCTCTGCGCTCATCGGGGCCTCGCGGCCGGAGCAGCTGGACCAGAATCTCGCCGCCACCGAGGGTGCACCGTTCGACGACGACGAACTCGCCCGCATCGACGCGCTCTCGGGCGCGATCGACGTCGACCTCTGGGCCGACTCGGCGAACGCGTGAGCCTGAGCATCGACCCCGCTCGGCGCGTGCACGTGCGCGCGCCGGGCAAGCTCAACCTCTTCTTCGACGTGGGCGCCGTCGGCGACGACGGCTATCACGAGGTCGCCTCGGTCTATCAGGCGGTCTCGCTGTACGAGGACCTCTGGGCCTCGCACGACGAGGGGTTCCATCTCGCGGTCACGGGCGATGTCGACGTCTCGGGCGTTCCGCTCGACGAGCGCAACCTCGCCCTTCGTGCCGCCCGCCTGGTGACCGACGCGGTCGGGTGGGAGGGCGGCATCCGTCTGCAGATCCACAAGGGCGTACCGGTGGCCGGCGGTATGGGCGGGGGATCCGCGGATGCCGCGGCCGCCCTCGTCGCCGTCAACGAGCTGATCGAGGCCGGGCTCTCCACGTCCGAGCTGCACGAGCTCGGCGCGGGCCTCGGTGCGGACGTCCCGTTCGCGCTGCTCGGCGGCACCGCCGTCGGCACCGGTCGCGGCGACGAGCTCGCCCCGGCGCTCGGTCGGGGCCGATTCTCGTGGGTGCTGGTCACCGACGGCGACGGACTCTCGACGCCCGAGGTCTACGGCACGCTCGACCGCCTCCGCGACGTCGCCGACATCGGGCCCGGTCGCCTGATGCCCGAGGTCGACCCGGCGGTGCTGCGTGCCCTGCGGTCGGGGGATGCCGCGGCCCTGGCGGCCGTCATCCGCAACGACCTGCAGCTCGCCGCCGTGCACCTGCGCCCGGCACTGGCCGAGGTGCTGGACGCGGGCATGGCCGCCGGCGCCCTCGGCGGACTGGTCTCGGGTTCGGGCCCGACGGTCGCGTTCCTCGCGTCCGACGACGACCACGCGCGAGAGATCGCGGCGCAGTTGTCGGATGCTGGTCGCACCGCCCACACGGTCAGCGGACCGGTCGCCGGCACACGGATCGTCTGACGCACGTCGGCGGCTCCCCCTAGCCTGGAGGGCATGACCTCACTCGGCGACGCCTTCCACTCCGCTCCGCTCGACGAGACCCTGCGTGCCGCGATCGAGGCCGACGGCCTCCGCATCGACCGCGTCGGCGACGAGGACCGTGCCGCCTCGGACCGGTGGACGGATGCCGTCGCCCGCGGCTTCCTCGACGGGGAGCGCAACGACGTGCAGCGCGGGGAGTCCTTCGTCCGCAGCCGGTACCGCCGGAAGATCGGCGTCTACGACCCCGCTGCCGTGCAGCCGGACGAACCCGTCACCACCTTCGCGTCGTGGATCGCCGACCTCACGCTCCCGGGCGCGGCCACGATCCCGATGTGCGCGATCAGCGCGGTCACCGTCGCGCCCACGCACCGTCGGCGGCGGCTGCTCTCGCGTGTGATGGCCGGCGAGCTGCGCACGGCGGTGGCGCAGGGCGCCCCGATCGCGGGTCTGACCGTCAGCGAATCGGGCATCTACGGGCGGTTCGGATTCGCGCCCGCGGCCGCAGCCGCGTCGTGGGAGATCCAGACCCGGCGAGCGGGGTGGATCGGTCCGATCGCTCCGGGCCGGCTCGACTACGTGACGCGCGAACAGGCGCGGGAAGCCGCGACCGCACTGCACGAGCGCACCCGCCTGACGTCTCCGGGTGAGATCGCGATGCCCGGCGGTCACTGGGACCGCACCTACGGCACACGTCCCGACGCCGAGAAGGCCGACCGGCTGCGTGCGGTCCAGTACCGCTCGCCGGAGGGCGAGGTCGAGGGTGTCGCCCTGTACTCGGTCAGCGAGAACGACGACGACTGGGCCGCGTCGATCGCGACCGTCCATCAGCTCCTCGCGGTGACGGATGCCGCGTACGCGGGCCTCTGGCGCTTCCTCCTGTCGCTCGATCTCATCGGCACCGTGCGAGCGAGCGAACTGTCGGTCGACGAGCCGCTCTGGTGGATGATCGCCGATCAGCGTGCCGCCCGCATCCGGATCGCCGACCACCAGTACCTGCGGATCCTCGACGTGCCCACGGTGCTCGCAGCGCGCGGGTACGACGTCGACGACGTGGTGGCTCTGGAGGTCGCCGATCCGCTCGGGATCGCCGAGGGCACGTTCGTCCTGTCGGCCGGTGAGGAGCCGGGCGTCGACGTGGTCGACGAGGCGCCGCTCGGCGTCCCGCTCGCGAAGCTCGGTGTCGCCGAGCTGTCGGCGATCCTGCTCGGCGGCGTCTCGCCCGTGACGCTCGCTCGCGCGGGACGCATCGAGACGGACGATCCGCACCGCCTCGCCCGCGTGTTCGCCTCGACGACGACACCGCGCCTGAGCTTCTGGTACTGAGCGGGCACCCTCCCCGCGCCGCGTAGCCTGGAGGGGATGGCACATCTTCTCGGGGCCGAGGCCCTGCACCTGGAGTACCCGACCAAGGTCGTCTTCGACGGCGTCTCGCTCGGTGTCGACGAGGGCGACCGCATCGGCATCGTCGGCCGCAACGGCGACGGCAAGTCGAGCCTCATGGCGATGCTCGCCGGGCGCCGCGAGCCGGACTCGGGGCGCGTGACGGTTCGCGGTGGCGTCACCATCGGGGTGCTGGAGCAGACGGACGTCCTGCCGGACGACCTGACCGTCGGTCGCGCCGTCGTCGGCGACGGACCCGCGCACGAGTGGGCCGGCGACCCCCGGGTCCGCGACGTGATCGCCGGGTTGCTGTCCGACCTGGATTGGGATGCCGCCATCGGCACGCTCTCGGGTGGTCAGCGCCGTCGCGTCGCCCTCGCGCAACTGCTCGCGGGGGACTGGGACGTGCTCGCGCTCGACGAGCCCACCAACCACCTCGACGTGGAGGGCATCGCGTGGCTGGCCGAGCATCTCAAGCGACGCTGGTCGGCGACCTCGGGTGCGCTCATGGTCGTGACGCACGACCGGTGGTTCCTCGACGAGGTCTGCACGAAGACGTGGGAGGTGCACGACCGCATCGTCGAGCCTTTCGAGGGCGGCTACGCCGCGTACATCCTGCAGCGCGTCGAACGCGACCGGCAGGCCGCGGCCATCGAGGCCCGTCGGCAGAACCTCGCCCGCAAGGAGCTCGCCTGGCTGCGCCGCGGTGCACCGGCCCGCACGAGCAAGCCGAAGTTCCGGATCGACGCCGCCAACGAGCTCATCGCCGACGTCCCCGAGATCCGCGATCGGGTCTCCCTCCAGTCGCTCGCCGTCGCCCGCCTCGGCAAGGACGTCGTCGACCTGCTCGACGCGGGGGTGTCCTACGACGGCCGCGAGATCATCCGGGGCGTCGAGTGGCGCATCGCCCCGGGTGAGCGCACCGGCATCCTCGGCGTCAACGGCGCCGGGAAGTCCACCCTCCTGGGACTCGTCTCCGGCGTCGTGCAGCCCACCGCGGGGCGCGTGAAGCACGGCAAGACCGTGAAGGTGGCGACCCTGACGCAGCGCATGGACGAACTCGACCCCCACCTCGACGAACCGGTGCGCGTGGTCGTCTCGCGCCTGCGGACCACCTACACCTTCGGCGCGGGTTCGAAAGCGCAGGAGCTCACGCCCGGGCAGCTGCTCGAGCGCATGGGCTTCTCGTCGGCCCAGCTGTCCACGCCCGTGAAGGACCTCTCCGGCGGGCAGAAGCGCCGCCTCCAGCTCCTCCTGATCCTCCTCGACCAGCCGAACGTCCTCATCCTCGACGAGCCCACGAACGACCTCGACACCGACATGCTCGCCGCGATCGAGGATCTCCTCGACTCGTGGGCGGGCACCCTCATCGTCGTCTCCCACGACCGCTACTTCATGGAGCGGGTCACGGACCAGCAGTACGCCGTCATGGGCGGCACGCTGCGCCACCTGCCCGGCGGCATCGAGGAGTACCTGCGCCTGCGGGCCGCCCAGCCGCAGGCGACAGGGGCGGCGACCACCGGTGGCCAGAAGGCGGATGCGGCAGCGCCGACGGCATCCGCTCTCACCGGAGCCGAGCGACGCGCGGCCGAGAAGGAGCTCACGAGCCTCGAGCGGCGCATCGAGAAGCTCAGCGCCCAGATCGGAGCCGCCCGCACCGCCCTCGCCGACCACGATCAGGCAGACTACGTCGGGCTCGGGGAGGAGATGCAGCGCATCGGTGCCATGGAGGCGGAGGTCGCCGAGGCCGAGGAGCGGTGGTTCGAACTCGGCGAGCAGCTCGCGTGATCAGTCGGAGGGCGCCTCGCGCAGACGCAGCCCCGTCGTGAACTCGCGGGCGTGCCCCGTCAACGGGTCGACGAACCGCAGTTCTCGCGCCAGCAGCTGAAGCGGTCGCTCCGGGTCGTCCGGGGCCTCGTCGAGGAGGTCCGGATAGAACCGGTCGCCGAGGATGCCGAGTCCGATGCCGGCGAGGTGAGTGCGGAGCTGGTGCATGCGACCGGTCCGCGGGAAGAGCCGGAGGTGCGCCCGTTCGGCGGTGACCCGGATCGCCTCGACGCGCGTCTCGGCGTTCGGCTCCCGGTCCTCGTGGACGATCGCGCGGAGGCTGCCGCGCGAGCTCGTCAGGTGCGAGCGCACGACGAGGGGGAGATGCGGCATCCCGTCGGCGGGCACTGCGGTGACCGCCTCGTAGACCTTCTCGACCGCCCGGTCGGCGAACAGCGTCTGGTACGCGCCGCGGGTCGCGGGTCGCACGGAGAACATCACGAGCCCCGCCGTCGCGCGGTCCAGACGGTGGATGGGGGTGAGGTCGGGGTTCTCGAACCGTTGACGCAGCCGGACGAGGGCGGAGTTGTACAGGAATCCGCCGCCGGGGGTGGTCGGCAGGAAGTGCGGCTTGTCGACCACGAGGAGGTCGTCGTCGAGGTGGCGCACCGTCACCTCGTAGGGGACGCGGGGCTCGTCGGGCGGCTCCCGGTAGTACCAGATGAAGTCCTCCGCCCCGAGCGGCGTCTCACGCGTCAGTCGGGTGCCGTCGATCGCGACGACCTCACCGCGGTCGAACCGGGTGAGGAGGATGTCGGGGTCGATGTGCGCGAACCGTCCCGTCACGTAGTCGGCGATCGTCGCCCACGGTCCCGTGCGCGGCACCCGAAGGCGTGTGGGACCGACCCCGTCGCGGACGGGCAGCGGAGCGCGCATCGCCATCGCGGGTCAGACGTCGAAGCCGAGGCTGAGCTTGCGCAGCAGAGCGGCGAGACGGTCGCGGTCGGCCCGGGATATCTGGCCGAGCAGCTCCGCCTCCGCGTCGACGAGGCGGGTGATCGCGGCGTCGACGCGATTGCGACCCTCCTCCGTGAGGGTCACGAGCACTCCGCGGCCGTCACCGGGGTCGGCTGCGCGGACGACCAGTCGGCGATCGACGAGCCGGTCGATGCGGTTGGTCATGGTGCCGCTGGAGACGAGCGTCTGCTGCAGGAGCTGCTTCGGGCTCAGCGTGTACGGCTCGCCCGCGCGCCGCAGCGCGGACAGGACGTCCCACTCCCACGGCTCGAGGTCGCTCCGGTGGAACGCCTCACGGCGGGCACGATCGAGGTGGCGCGACAGCCGGTCCACACGCGAGAGCACCTCGAGCGGGGAGAAGTCCAGATCGGGCCGCTGCGCGATCCAGGCGCTCACGATCCGGTCGACCTCGTCGTGTTCGGGAGCCATCCCCTCATCATCGCAGAGCGGCTGCGGCGCCCCGTCGTCCTCGCCCGCCCCCGCTCGCATGGCAGACTTGACGGGCGGCCGCCGGGACCCCGGAGCGCCGCGGTCCGCCGTGGTGTAATGGCAGCACGACAGCCTTTGGAGCTGTGAGGTCTAGGTTCGAGTCCTGGCGGCGGAGCATGACCGAGAACGCGCTCGACTCCCGCCTCGCCGTCGTCATCCTGGCCGCCGGCCAGGGCACGCGGATGAAGTCCTCGCTCCCGAAGGTGCTGCACCGCATCGGCGGGCGTCCCCTCGTCGGACATGTCCTCGACACCGCGCGCGACCTCGCTCCCGCTCACGTCGTGGTCGTCGTGCGGCACGAACGCGAGCAGGTGGCCGCCGCCGTCCTGGGCGTGGCGCCCGAGGTCGTCGTCGTCGACCAGGACGAGATCCCCGGCACCGGCCGCGCCGTCGAGGTCGCCCTCGACGCCCTCGAGGGGTTCGACGGCGATCTGCTCGTCCTCAGCGGCGACTGCCCGCTCGCCGACGCCGACACCCTCGGCGCCTTCGTCTCGGAGCACCGCACGGCGCAGGCGGACGCGACCCTCATGACGGCGGTCATCGACGACCCGACCGGCTACGGTCGCATCATCCGCGAGAGCGACGGCAGTGTCGCCCGCATCGTCGAGCAGAAGGATGCCTCGGCCGAGGAGGCCGCCGTCACCGAGGTCAATGCCGGCATGTACGTGTTCGCGGCCACCGCCCTCCGCGAACATCTCCCGCAGGTGGGCACCGCGAACGCGCAGAACGAGAAGTACCTCACCGACACCGTCGCGCTGCTGCGTCGCGCCGGGCGACGGGTCGCGGCATCCGTCGCCGAGGACGCCACCGTCACCTACGGCGTCAACGACCGCGTGCAGCTGTCCGAGGTGGGGCGCCTCCTCAACGCCCGCACGGTGCGCCGGTGGCAGCTGGAAGGCGTCACGGTCCTCGACCCGGCGACGACGTGGATCGACGTGACGGCGACCCTGGCTCCCGACGTGACCGTGCTTCCCAACACGCACATCCTCCGGTCCACCAGCGTCGCCGAGGGGGCGACGATCGGTCCCGACACGAGCCTCGTGGACTGCGAGGTCGGCCGGGGCGCCACCGTGACCCGCACCGACGCGACCCTCGCCGTCATCGGGGCGGAGGCCACCGTCGGCCCGTTCGCCTACGTCCGTCCGGGCACGGAGCTGGGCGAGCGCGGGAAGATCGGCACGTTCGTCGAGACGAAGAACTCGACCATCGGCGAGGGCAGCAAGGTCCCTCACCTGTCGTACGTCGGTGACACGACCATCGGACGCAACGTCAACCTCGGCGCGGGGGCGATCACCGCCAACTACGACGACCTCACGAAGCACCGCACCGAGATCGCCGACGAGGTGCACGCCGGCTCGCACAACGTGTTCGTCGCGCCCGTTAGGATCGGTGAGGGCGCGAAGACGGGTGCGGGAGCCGTGATCCGCAAGGATGTTCCGGCCGGCGCCCTCGCCCTCAGCATCGCCCCCCAGCGGAACATCGCCGGGTGGGTCGAGAACAATCGACCGGGAACGGGAGCGGCAGAAGCCGCCGCTCGCGCCCGGTCCGCACAGGAAGCTGGCGATGGGTCGCAAGAAGCAGCACACGGTTGACCTCGACACCGAGCGCGGCATCGCGCCGGGCCTGGTGGCCAAGACCAAGAAGCGGCTCGTCGTTGCGTCCGGTCGCTCGCACGAAGAACTCTCGGCCGAGGTCGCCACGGCCCTCGGCACGCAGCTGGTGCCGACCGAGCACCGCACGTTCGCCTCGGGGGAGATCCTCACCCGCTTCGAGGTGTCGATCCGCGGCTGCGACTTCTTCCTCATCCAGAGCTTCGGGCCGCCCGTCAACGAATGGCTGATGGAGACCCTCATCATGCTGGATGCCGCCAAGCGCGCATCCGCGAAGCGCATCACCGTCGTGGCGCCGTACTTCCCCTACTCCCGACAGGACAAGAAGGGCCGCGGTCGTGAGCCGATCAGCGCCCGCCTGGTCGCCGATCTGTTCAAGACCGCCGGGGCGGACCGCGTCATGAGCGTCGACCTCCACGCCGCGCAGATCCAGGGCTTCTTCGACGGTCCCGTCGACCACCTCTTCGCCAAGCCGGTCCTGCTCGAGCACTTCGAGAACACGCTCTCGGCGGAGGATCGCGCGAAGCTCACGGTGGTCTCGCCCGATACGGGTCGCGTCCGTGTCGCCGACACCTGGTCCGACAGCCTCGGGGCACCGCTCGCGATCATCCACAAGCGCCGCGACCCGAATGTCGCCAATCAGGTCACGGTCAACGAGATCGTCGGTCAGGTCGACGGTCGCGTCTGCCTGCTCGTCGACGACATGATCGACACCGGCGGCACGATCGTGAAGGCGGCCCAGGCCCTCAAGGCCAACGGCGCCGAGCGGGTCATCGTCGCCGCGACGCACGCGATCTTCAGCGACCCTGCCGTCGAGCGTCTCCAGGACCCCTCGATCGACGAGGTCGTCGTCACCGACACCGTGCCGCTCCCCCCCGAGAAGCGGTTCCCCGCCCTCACGATCCTGCCGATCGCTCCGCTGCTGGCACGGGCGATCCGCGAGGTCTTCGAGGACGGTTCGGTCACGAGCATGTTCGACGGCGCCGCCTGAGGCCCCGCGTCCCGATCCGGTTCGCAGGAGATCCATAGACTTCTGCAAGCACCGCCCTGTCGGCGACCGCTTTCCTGGAGTCATCGCCCCGCGCCCCCGACCGGGCGGGCACGACAGAAGGAGGACCTCTCATGATCCGCACCACCGCCGTACCCCGACCGATTCGCGTCGGCGCCGCCGCCGCCTCCGTTGCGGGGCTCGCCCTGCTCGCCGGGTGCGCCGGCCAGACGACGACCGGCGGCGGCGAGTCGTCGCAGCCGTCGGCGGATGCCGGCAGTGGTTCGTCCTCGGGGACCTACGAGGACGGCACGTACACCGCCGAGGGCTCGTATCAGACCCCCGAGACCGTCGAGACGATCAGCGTCACGCTGACGCTCGAATCGAACGTCGTCACGGCCGTCGAGGTGACCGGCGATCCGCAGGCGCGGGAGAGCGAGCAGTACCAGAGCGAGTTCATCGGCGGCATCCAGGACGAGGTCGTCGGCAAGAACCTCGACGACCTGTCCGTCGATCGGGTGGGCGGATCGTCCCTGACCAGCGGCGGGTTCAACGCAGCGGTCGCCGAGATCCGGACCGAAGCCGCGTCATGATCACGGCCGGCCCGCTCGTCCACACCTGGACGTTCGAGGCGATCGGCACCGTCTGGCGGATCGAGACCGCCGACCCCCTGGACGATGGCGTCCGTGACGAGATCACGGACGCCATCGCCGCGTTCGATCGCGAGTGGTCGCGGTTCCGCTCGGACTCCCTGGTCGCACGGCTGGGGGAGCGCGGAGGCGAGGTCGCCGCACCCGCCGACACCACCGCGATGCTGGATCTCTACGACGCCCTCGACACCGCGACCGGTGGTGCGGTGAACCCGCTCGTCGGAGAGAGCATCGCCCGCCGCGGGTACGACGCGGCGTACTCGCTGACCGATCGGGGCGCCCTGGCCGCTCCGCGGGAGTGGCGCGGCCTCCTGAGCTGGTCGGACGGCATCCTGCGTCTGACCGCACCCGCGGTCATCGACGTCGGCGCCCTCGGCAAGGGGCGGCTCGCCGATGTCGTCCTCGCTCGCGTGCCCGGCGCGGCGGTGGTGGATGCCGGCGGTGACGTCGCGATCCGGGGCGTCACTCAGCGGATCGCCCTCGAGCACCCGTACGACGCGTCCCGTGCCATCGGTGTCTGGACGGTGACAGATGCCGCGCTCTGCGCGTCCGCGGTCAACCGGCGCGCGTGGGGTGACGGTCTCCACCACGTGCTCGACGCGCGCACGGGCGAACCGGTGCGCGCCTACGCGGCGACGTGGGCGGTGGCATCCGACGCCATGACGGCGGATGCGGTCGCGACGGCCTTGTTCTTCGACGGCGGCCCGCAGCTGGCCGCAGAATGGGGAGTCGCCTGGGTGCGCATGCGCACCGACGGCTCCGTCGAATGGTCCCCCCGATGCGAAGCGGAGTTGTTCTCGTGATCACGTCCCTCAATGCCGCATGGAGCCGTGCCTTCGGCGTCCTCGGCCGGCTGTCCATGTACCGTCTCGTGCTCCTCGCGCTCGCGGCGCTGGCCTTGATCACCTTCGCCCTCTCGCTCGGCGGCGGGGTCTCGGTCACCCCCGTGGAGTTCCTCGCCACGCTCGCCGTCCTGGTTGTCGCCATCGCCCTCGTCGACGCGGTCGCCCAGCGGATCGTCCGGCGCTCCTGGCGCATCGAGTCCGCGCTCATCACCGCATTGATCCTCGTGTTCGTGCTGCGCCCGACGCTCGAGCCCCTTCCGCTGATCGGTGTCGCCGTCGCGGGGGCACTCGCCTCTGCATCCAAGTACCTCCTGGCCTGGCAGGGACGGCACATCTTCAACCCCGCCGCCGTGGGGGCGACGGCCCTCACGATCCTCAGCATCTGGGCGCCGGACCTCGGCGCGGCGGCGTGGTGGGTCGGCACTCCGATCCTGGCGCTGCCCGTGCTGCTCCTCGGACTCGTCGTGCTGGTGCGCACCGAGAAGGTCCGCGTCGTGGGGCTCTTCCTCCTCGTCGCGATCGCCGTCGCGCTCGTGCGCACCATCGTGCAGGCGCAGTCGGCAGGGTTCGCTCTCGACCCCGGCATGACGTTCTCGGCGGTCGTGCTGTCGTCGCCGTTCCTGTTCCTCGGCGCCTTCATGCTGTCCGAGCCGCTCACGCTCCCGCCGCGCCGCTGGCAGCAGTTCGTCGTGGCCGCAGTCGTCGGCGTGCTGGCGGGTTGGCCGATCTCGCTCGGCGAGATCACGCTCGGCCAGGAGCGCGCCCTGCTGGTCGGCAACCTCGTCGCCTTCGTGTTCGCGATGCGCACTGCTGTGCGCCTGACGATCGTCGAGCGCACGCCCCTCACTCCGAGCGTCCGCGAGTACAGCTTCCGAGCGGAACGCCCGGTGCGATTCGCCCCCGGGCAGTACCTCGAGCTCGAGGTGCCTCACGCGCACCCCGACTCCCGCGGGACGCGCCGCGAGTTCAGCATCCTCTCCTCTCCGGCCGAGCTGCCGCTGGTCAAGATCGCCATGCGCGAGGGATCGCAGTCGAGTTACAAGAAGGCGCTCGCCACGGTCGAACCCGGCGACGAGTTGGCCATCACGGGGATCTGGGGCGACTTCGTCCTGCCGCGCCGTGCCGACGCCCCGGTGCTGATGGTCGCCGCCGGGATCGGTGTGACGCCGTTCGTCTCGCACCTGCGCCACCTCCGGCTGACGCAGGACCGCCGGGACGTCGTCTTCGTGTACGTCGCGTCGGGCAGTGAGGAGCTCGCGTTCCGCGACGATCTCGAGGCCGCCGGCATCCCGGTCATCGTCGTCACCCGTGACGAGCCCGAGGACCTCCCCGCAGGCTGGGTCTGGGCCGGCGGTGCGCGCCTCGACGCCGACGGGCTGCTGCGCCTCGTGCCCGACATCGCCCGGCGTCACGCCTACGTCTCCGGGCCGCCCGCGCTGATCGCGACCCTCACTCCCGCCCTCGAGAGGGCGAAGTCCCTCACGACGGACGCGTTCAGCGGCTACTGAGCGGGGGAGTCGGGCCGGGCGGGCATCCGGACCTCGAAGGTCGTCGCGCCCGGCTCGGACGTCACCGAGATGCGCCCGCCGTGACCCTCCACGATCGCCTTCACGATCGAGAGGCCGAGACCCGTGCCGCCGGTCTGCCGGGCGCGGGACGAATCGGCGCGGCTGAACCGCTCGAACAGCTCGTCGACGACGGAGGGGTCGATGCCGGGTCCGTCGTCGTGGACGCGCAGGACCGCGTCGCCGTCCTCGGTCGCCACGGTCGCCGTCACGCGCGTACCGGCGGGGGTGTGCACACGGGCGTTCGTGAGCAGGTTCGCGGCGACCTGATGCAGTCGGCCGGCGTCGCCGGCGACGATGACGGGCTCGTCGGGGACCTCGAGCACCCAGTCGTGGTCCGTTCCCGCGACACGCGCATCGGAGACGGCCTCCACGGCGAGGCGGCTGAGGTCCACCGCGCTGTAGACGAGCTCGGTGCCTTCGTCGAGTCGTGCCAGCAGGAGCAGGTCCTCCACGAGCGCCGTCATCCGCAGGGACTGCGCCTGGATCCGTTCGAGCGACTCGCGAGTCGTCTCGGCGACTGCTCCGGCGGTTGCGCCGCCGCCGGCCTCGGCCTGACGGATGCCGCGCAGCGAGAGCTCCGAGTAGCCGCGGATGGACGCCAGGGGCGTGCGCAGCTCATGGCTCGCGTCGGCGACGAATGCGCGCATCCGCTCCTCGTTGCGCTGTCGCGCGGCCAGGGAGGTCTCGACATGGTCGAGCAGGGTGTTGAGTGCGTGCCCCACCTGGCCGACCTCGGTGTGGGTGTCGGTGTCCTCTTCGGGGACTCGCTCGCTGATCGTGACGGCACCCTCCGCGAGGGGCTGCGCCGCGACCCGCGAGGCCGTCGACGCCACGGATCGCAGCGGTGCGAGGGCGCTGCGGATGAGGAGCGCGATGACCGCGGCGAGGACGAGGAGGCCGCCCGTGGTCAGGAGGGCGACGGTGGTGACGATGCGCGCACTCACACTCGTGACCTCGGAGGTCGGGAGGCCGATGATGCTCGAGTAAGGACCGATGCGCAGTCGGTAGTCGCCGAGGCCGGCGATCGTCGCGTCCGCCCAGCTGTTGCCGTCCGGCGCGCTGACCTGGATCTTGCGGGTGTCGAGTGTGCGCACATCGCCGTCGCCGTCGACGTAGGCCGCCGTGGGGCCGGCGAGGTTGTTGACGACGAGCAGTGTGCCCCGCTCCTGACGACTCGCACCCAGGATCTGGTCCGCGCGGTGGTTGTAGTCGAGCGCGATCGTGTCCTGCACCCGCGTGACCTTCGCGTCGAGGTTCTCGCGGAGGATGGACTCGAGCACCGTCCCCGTGCCGAGGCCGACGGTGATGAGGATGACGGACACGAACGAGACGACCGCCGTGATCAGCCGCGCCTGCAGGCTCCAGCGGTGCCGTCGACGACGGGGGGTCGTGCTCACTGGCTCGCTTTGATCATGTAGCCCACACCGCGGACCGTGTGGATGAGCGGCTCCTTGCCGGCGTCGATCTTCTTGCGCAGGTAGGAGATGTACAGCTCCACGACGCTCGATCGGCCGCCGAAGTCGTAGTTCCAGACGCGGTCCAGGATCTGCGCCTTGGACAGCACGCGGCGCTGGTTGCGCATGAGGTAGCGCAGCAGCTCGAACTCCGTGGCGGTGAGCTCGATCTCGTCGTCGCCCCGGAAGACCTCGTGCGAGTCCTCGTTGAGCGTGAGGTCGCCCACCCGCAGGATCGGGTCGGCGGCACCGGCGGATGCTCCGGCGCGGCGCATGAGCCCGCGCAGACGTGCGACGACCTCCTCCAGGCTGAACGGCTTCGTGACGTAGTCGTCGCCGCCCGCGGTGAGCCCGGCGACCCGGTCGCTCACGGAGTCCTTCGCGGTGAGGAAGAGCACCGGGACGTCGTCGCCCCCCTGGCGCAGACGCTGCAGCACCGCCATCCCGTCGAGGTCCGGCATCATGATGTCCAGGACCATCGCGTCGGGGGCGAAGTCTCGCGCGGCCGTGAGCGCATCGAAGCCCGACGCGGCGGTCCGCACCTCCCAGCCCTCCATGCGCAACGCCATCGAGAGCAGGTCGGTCAGCATCTGCTCGTCATCGACGACGAGGACGCGCAGGGGGGAGCCGTCGGGGCGCTGGAGGAGGGGGGCTGGCATGGTCATGATTCCATTCTCATGACCTTCCTATGACCGCGCTATGTCCCCGCTTCGGTCATGCTCGGTATTCCTGCTGCCGCCGTGGATGCGGGGGAGAGAGCAAGAACGCCAGCAGCAGCATGAGGCACATCCCGACGACCGAGCCCAGCGTGTTGGCGATCACGTCGCGGACATCGGCGACCCGGCTGTCGAGCAGGAGCGCCTGCAGGGTCTCGATGGCCGCACTGGCGAGCGCCCCGAGGATCGGCGCCGTCCACCACCCGCGCACCCCGAACCAGAGCACGGCGATCACGCCGAGGGGGACGAACATCGCGACGTTCGCACCGAACTCGACGCGGTCGAAGGTGATCCAGGCGGTGGACTGCCGCTGCGCGAACCACTCGAGCAGCCGGTTGAGACCGGACGCGATGTCGGACCCGTACGGCGCCGCGCGCAGCGTCATCCAGCCGACCATCCACGCGTAGAGCGCGGTCAGGATCGCCAGGACGATGCGCGCGGCGGCACGGTGGACGCGCAGCGCGGTGTCGCTGCGGCTCAGTGGGTGTCCTCCGCCTCGACCTCGCTGCGGTCGCCCGACCACAGGGTGTGGAAGGTGCCGTCCTTGTCGATGCGCTTGTAGGTGTGGGCGCCGAAGAAGTCGCGCTGCCCCTGGATGAGGGCGGCGGGCAGGCGCTCGGCGCGCAGGCCGTCGTAGTAGGCCAGCGAGGAGCTGAAGGCGGGCGAGGGGATGCCGGCGGCCGAGGAGATCCGCACGACCTCGCGCCATGCATCCTGCGTACGGCCGAGCGCCTCCACGAAGTACGGGGCGGTGAGGAGGACGGGGAGGTCCGCTTCGGCGTCGTACGCGTCGGCGATGCGGTTGAGGAACTGGGCGCGGATGATGCAGCCGCCGCGCCAGATCTTGCTCACGGCGCCGAGGTCGATGTTCCAGTCGTACTGGGCGGCGCCGGCGCGGATCTCGTCGAAGCCCTGGCTGTACGCCACGATCTTGGAGGCGTAGAGGGCGAGACGGACCTGCTCGATGAACGCGTCGGCGTCGTCGACGGTGAAGTCCTCGGGGGAGGGGCCGGGGAGGCCGCCCGCGACATCGCGCTGCTCGCGGTGGCTGGAGAGCGACCGGGCGAAGGTGGCTTCGGCGATGCCGGAGACGGGCACGCCCAGGTCGAGCGCGGTCTGCACCGTCCACGCGCCGGTGCCCTTGGCGCCGGCCTGGTCGACGATCACGTCGACGAGGGGCCGGCCGGTGGCGGCGTCCGTCTGGCGGAGCACCTCGGCGGTGATCTCGATGAGGTAGGACTCCAGCTCGCCCTTGTTCCACTCGGCGAAGATGTCCGCGATCTCCACGGGGGACTTTCCGGTGCCGCGGCGGATGAGGTCGTAGGCCTCGGCGATGAGCTGCATGTCGGCGTACTCGATGCCGTTGTGCACCATCTTGACGAAGTGTCCGGCACCGTCGTGCCCGATGTGCGTGACACACGGCTCGCCCTCGGCGACCGCGGCGATGGACTTCAGGATCGGGCCGAGGGTGACCCACGCCTCGTCGGGTCCGCCGGGCATGAGCGACGGGCCGTTGAGCGCACCCTCCTCGCCGCCGGAGACGCCCATGCCGACGAAGTTGTAGCCGGCCTCAGAGACGGCCTTCTCGCGGCGGATCGTGTCGGTGAACAGGCTGTTGCCGCCGTCGATGATGATGTCGCCCGGCTCGAACACGCGCATCAGCTCGTCGATGACCGCGTCGGTCGGCTTGCCGGCCTTGACCATGATGATCGCGGTGCGCGGCTTCTGCAGCGAGGCGGCGAACTCTTCGTACGTGAAGGCGGGGACGAACTCGGCCTCGGGGTGCGCCTCGATCAGCTCGTCGGTCTTCGACCGGGAGCGGTTGAACACGGCGACCGTGTTGCCCTCGCGCGAGGCGAGGTTGCGGGCCAGGTTCGACCCCATGACCGCGAGACCGACCACACCGATGTTCGCCGGACCCTCCGAAGCGTTCGTCGACGCCGCCTCGGGGTGGGTGGGACGTTCGACCTCTTCGGGCTGCGGCGCCCCCTCGTGCTGCAGCGTCGCCTCGTGCGGAGCCTGATCCTGATCCGTCGAGGGGCCGGTGGGAGAGGGGGTCGACGACATACGGGGCTCCAGGTCTACGTGAGGTGTGAGCGTGATTGGGGTGGGTGATGGGACCCTCCGGTCACTGTAATCGCTGGACCGGGAGGGGCGATCGCGTGTGACGCGTCAGTCCTTGTAGGCGCGGCCCATCGAGTAGAAGGCACCCACGAGGCACACGGCGGTCGCGGCACTCAGAGCTCCGACGAACCAGAGCAGTGCGTGCGACATCCATCCGTAGTCCATGGGTCCTCCGTGTCTCGGGGGTGAGGGGCTGAGATTCCATCGTATCCGTCGCGCTGATAGACTCGTCCCGAACTTCGGCGAGGGATGCAGCGCATCCGTGATCGACGCGGTGAAGCAGGCTTCGCGGCTTTCCTCACGCGCACGCGTTCGAGTCGAACCACAGACCACGTCTGGGCCGTATCGGCCCCGACTCTTGACGAGGCCGCACCGGCCCCGCACGACTGGGCCGTGATGGCCCGCAAGGAGAACACTCATGTCGACTGAGACCGACACCAAGGTCGTCGCCGAGCTGCGCGAGCAGTTCGGCAAGGGCTTCGCCCGCCGTCTGCGCGCCGCCGGCAAGATCCCCGCCGTCATCTACGGTCACGGCACCGATCCCGTGCACGTCGCGCTTCCCGGTCACCAGGTCTCGCTGCTCATCCGCCGCGCCAACGCGCTGCTCGAGCTCGAGATCGCCGGCAAGCAGCAGCTGACGCTGGTCAAGGACGTCCAGAAGGACCCCGTGCACCAGATCATCGAGCACATCGACCTCCTCGTCGTGAAGAAGGGCGAGAAGATCCAGGTCGACGTCCCCGTTTCCGTCGTGGGCGAGCCGTTCCCCGGCACGATCGCCAACCTCGAGAACACCACGGTGTCGCTCGAGGTCGAGGCGACCCACATCCCGCAGAACATCGAGGTCTCGGTCGAGGGCCTCGAAGACGGCACGCACATCACGGCCGGCGAGCTGACGCTGCCCCGTGGCGCCACGCTCGTGACGGAGGCCGACACCCTCGTCATCGGTGTCGCGCTGCCGCCGGCTCCCGTCGAGGACGAGGCGGAGGAGTCCGAGGAGGGCGCCGAGGCCGAGGCCGGCGAGGCACCTGCTGCCGAGGAATCCGCCGAGTAAGTCGGACACGATCGAAGCCCGTCGCCGCTGTCGCTGCGACGGGCTTCGTCGTCAGAAGGGACGGTCATGGCCGACACCTGGTTGATCGTGGGCCTCGGGAACCCCGGTCCGCGCTACGAACCGACGCGACACAACGTCGGGCAGATGGTCATCGACGAGCTCGCCCGGCGCCGCTCGGAGACACTGCGCTCGCACAAGGCCAACGCGCGCGTGGCCGAGACCTGGCTGCGCCCGGGCGGCCCGAAGCTGGTGCTCGCCAAGCCGAATTCGTTCATGAACGTGTCGGGCGGCCCGGTGTCGGCCTTGGCGCAGTTCTACGGCATCCCGGCGGAGCGCATCGTCATCGTGCACGACGAGCTCGACATCCCGTTCGACTCCCTGAAGCTGAAGGTGGGCGGCGGCCACGGCGGCCACAACGGCGTCCGCGACGTCGCGAAAGCGCTCGGCTCGCCGGACTTCCCGCGCGTGCGCGTGGGCATCGGCCGCCCGCCGGGACGACAGGATCCCGCGGATTGGGTGCTCGACCCCTTCGGCGCGGCGGAACGTGCGAACCTGCCGATCGCGATCGCCGATGCGGCGGATGCCGTGGAGCAGCTCGTCGAGGAGGGGCTCCTCGCCGCGCAGCAGCGCCATCACGCGCCGCGCACCTGACGCCCGCCCGCGCCGACCGGCGCCGGTGTCCGGCGCGCCGCGTAGACTTCCCCGGTGACAATTCCCGGGATCGTGCGCGCCCTCGAACAGGCTGACAGCTTCCGGGAGGCCCTCGACGGCGCCGACTCGGACGTCGACTTCTCGGCGGTGACCGGCCTCGACGCCCCGTTGCTCGCCGGGCTCCTCGAACGACGCGCCGCGTCGGGACGGCCTCCCGTGCTGCTCCTCGTCGCGCCCACCGGACGGCGTGCCGAGAGCATCGGCGCAGCCCTGCAGTGCCTGCTCCCCGACGCGGTCGTGCGGCATCTGCCGGCGTGGGAGACCCTGCCGCATGAACGCCTCAGCCCCAGCGCCGAAACCGTCGGGCGCCGGTTGAGCGTGCTCCGCGAGGCTGCCGACTGGGACGGTCGCACGCCTCTCGTGGTCACGGCATCCGTCCGCGGCGCCCTGCAGCCGATCGCGGCGGGACTGACGGATGCCGGTGTGGTCCGCCTCGAACTCGGGACCCGCGGTCAGGAGCTCGACGACGTCGTGCGCCGGCTCGTGGACCTCGCCTACCACCGCGTGGACATGGTCTCGCGGCGCGGGGAGTTCGCGGTGCGCGGCGGCATCCTCGACGTCTTCCCGCCGGTCGCGGACCACCCCTACCGCGTGGACTTCTTCGGCGACGAGGTCGACCAGATCCGGGCCTTCTCCGTCGCCGACCAGCGGTCGCTCCCCGGAGATGTCCGTGACGTGACCCTCCTTCCGAGCCGCGAGCTGCTGCTGACCGAGGCGGTCCGCGAGCGCGCCGCCGCGCTGCGGGATCGGATGCCGGGACTCGGCACGATGCTCGAGAAGATGAGCCAGGGAATCCCGGTCGAGGGCATGGAGTCTCTCCTGCCCGCCGTGGCGGACGCCGTCCTTCCGCTCGTCGACTACCTCCCCGAGGGCGCCGCCGTCGCCGTCGTCGACCCCGAGCGCGCCGTCACCCGCGCGATGACCCTCGCCGAGACCAACCGTGAGTTCCTCGAGGCCGCGTGGAGCGCGGCGACCGCCGGAGCCGAGAGCCCCGTCGACCTCGGTGCGGGCGACTTCCTCACGCTCCCCGAACTGCGCGAAGCCGCCTCGTCCCGTCGAGGCGTCTGGTGGACGCTGAGCACGTTCGACTCTGGCGCCGCGGACGCGGCGGACGAGGGGCTCATCGACAGCACCGGTGCCGCCGTGCGGCTGCCCGCCGCCGCCGTCCCGTCCTTCCAGGGCAACGTCGACGGCGCCACCGCACACATCGCCGGGCTGCTGGGCGACGGCTGGCGGGTGGTGGTCGCGGCATCCGGCTCAGGTCTCGTCGAGCGCTCGCGCGATGTCCTCGCCGAACGCGGGCTGGCCGCACGCTCTGCCGACGCCCTCAGCCAGCCCCCTGAGACGGGGATCGCGGTGGCGACGGTCGCGACCCTCGAGGCGGGGTTCCTTTTCGCCGACGCGAAGCTCGCCGTCTTCACCGAGAGCGACTTCTACGGTCGGACCATCGGCGCGGACTCGCGTGTCGTCAAGAAGCTCGCGTCGCGCCGCCGCAACGTCGTGGACCCGCTGCAGCTCAAGCCCGGCGACCACGTCGTCCACTCCACCCACGGCATCGGTCGGTTCGTGGAGCTCGTCCAGCGGGAGGTGTCCTCGGGCGGTCGCAACGCGGTCAAGAGCAAGCGCGAGTACCTGGTCCTCGAATACGCCCCCTCCAAACGCGGGCACCCCGGAGACAAGCTGTTCGTGCCGACCGACCAGCTCGACCTGCTCTCGCGCTACGTCGGCGGCGAGGCGCCGCAGCTGTCGAAGATGGGCGGGTCGGACTGGGCCGCCGCCAAGGGCAAGGCACGCCGGGCCGTCCGCGACATCGCGGTCGAGCTCGTCAAGCTGTACTCGGCGCGGATGGCCTCGAAGGGGTATGCGTTCGGGCCGGACACGCCGTGGCAGCGCGAGCTCGAAGAGGCGTTCCCGTTCGCGGAGACCCCCGACCAGCTGCAGACGATCGACGAGATCAAGGCCGACATGGAGAAGCCGATCCCGATGGACCGACTGCTCTCGGGCGACGTGGGCTTCGGCAAGACCGAGGTCGCCGTCCGCGCTGCGTTCAAGGCGATCCAGGAGGGCAAGCAGGTCGCGATGCTCGTGCCCACCACGCTCCTGTCCAAGCAGCACCTCGAGACGTTCACGGAGCGGTTCGCGGGCTTCCCCGTCAAGGTGCGGCCGCTGTCGCGGTTCCAGACCGCCAAGGAGGCGAAGGACACCATCGCCGGACTCGCCGACGGCACGGTGGACATGGTGATCGGCACCCACCGCATCCTCACCGAGAAGGTCGTGTTCAAGGACCTCGGTCTCATGATCATCGACGAGGAGCAGCGTTTCGGCGTGGAGCACAAGGACGCGCTGAAGAAGCTCAAGACCAACGTCGACATCCTGGCCATGAGCGCGACCCCCATTCCGCGGACGCTCGAGATGGCGGTCACGGGGATCCGTGAGATGTCGACGCTCGCGACGCCGCCTGAGGAGCGGCATCCGATCCTCACCTACGTCGGACCGCGCAGCGACAAGCAGATCGCGGCCGCCATCCGTCGTGAGCTGCTGCGCGAGGGGCAGGTCTTCTTCGTCCACAACCGGGTCTCGTCGATCCAGCGGGTCGCGGCGCAGCTCGCCGAGCTCGTCCCCGAGGCGCGCATCGTCGTCGCCCACGGGCAGATGGGCGAGCACGCCCTCGAGCAGGTCGTCGACGATTTCTGGGAGCGGCGGGCGGACGTCCTCGTCTCCACGACCATCATCGAGACGGGCCTCGACATCGCCAACGCGAACACGATCATCATCGACCGCGCGGACAAGTACGGTCTGTCTCAGCTGCACCAGTTGCGCGGTCGCGTCGGACGCGCCCGCGAGCGCGCCTACGCGTACTTCCTCTACGACGAGAACAAGCCTCTCAGCGAGACCGCGGCCGACCGTCTGGAGACGATCGCCGTCAACAACGATCTCGGGTCCGGCATGCAGGTCGCCCTCAAGGACCTCGAGATCCGCGGCGCGGGCAACCTCCTCGGCGCCGAGCAGGCGGGTCACATCGCCGGCGTCGGCTTCGACCTGTACCTCCGCATGATCGGCGAGGCGGTCGCGACCTTCCGCGGCGAGGACACTGAGGGTCCCACGGAGCTCCGCCTGGAGCTCCCGGTGCAGGCCCGCATCCCCGAGTCGTACATCGACAGCGAGCGGCTGCGCCTCGAGGCCTATCAGAAGCTCTCGGCCGCGGCATCCGTCACCGCGGCGGACGATGCCATCGACCTCGTCCTGGAGGAGCTCACCGACCGCTACGGCGCGCCGCCGGCCGAGGTCGACGGGCTCATCTCCATCGCACGGCTGCGGCGCCGCGCGGCGCAGTCGGGGCTGTCGGACGTCGTCGCGATGGGACCGAACCTCCGGATCGCCCCC
This sequence comes from Microbacterium sp. NPDC080005, assembly GCF_040702445.1. Taxonomy (NCBI): domain Bacteria; kingdom Bacillati; phylum Actinomycetota; class Actinomycetes; order Micrococcales; family Microbacteriaceae; genus Microbacterium; species Microbacterium sp. NPDC080005. Next base: position 666,673 of record NZ_JBFBLD010000001.1, read on the forward strand.
GCGCACATCCCGGACTCCATCCGCGTGCGCCTGCAGCGTCTGCACCCCAAGGCGAAGGTCGTCTCCGGTGGCGAGGCGATGGTCGTCCCGCTGCCGGCCGCCGGCGGCGAAGCGCTCGCCGATGCGGACCTCATCGCGTGGACGGCGCAGCTCCTCGACCAGATCTTCCCGCTGCCGGTGCCGGTGACCCAGGACGCCTGAGCCGCACGGCAACGCCCCGGCGCTGCGACGCCGGGGCGGGACGCGTGTCAGCGGATGCCAGGGCTCAGCCCGTGTTCTGCAGTCCGGCTGCGACGCCCGAGACCGACAGCAGGAGGAGGCGCTGGAGGTCCGGATCGACCTGCCCGCCCGCCTGCGTCTCCCGGAGGCCGCGCAACGCGCGCAGTTGCAGCAGCGACAGCGCGTCGACGTAGGGGCTCCGCATCTTGACGGCGCGACCGAGCACCGGACGGTTCGAGAGCAGCTCGGTGCCGCCCGTGAGCGTCACCACCCATTGGCGGGTGAGGGCCATCTCCTCCCGGACGAGCGCGGCGAGATCGTCGCGGTCGCCGAGCTCGAGGTAGTGGCGTGCGATCCGGTCGTCGGTCTTGGCGAGACTCATGGCGACGTTGTCGATGAGAGTGCGGAACAGCGGCCACTCCTCGTAGGCACGGCGCAGGGTCGCTTCGTCCCCGACCGCCTCGAGCGCCGTGCCGAGCCCGAACCATCCGGCGAGGTTGATCCGTGCCTGCGTCCACGCGAACACCCACGGGATCGCCCGGAGGTCGGCGAGGGACTCGACCGACAGTCCGCGACGGGCGGGGCGCGAACCGAGCGCCAGGAGACCGATCTCCTCCATCGGCGTGACCTGGGCGAACCACGGTGCGAAACCGGGCGCCTTCACGAGGGAGAAGAACCGCTCGCGCGAGGCCGCGTCCATGGTCGCCGCGACCGAGGCGTACCGCTCGGCGGCGCTCCGGTTGCGGTCCTCGATGGAGGGAGCCGAGGCGAGCAGGGTCGCCGCGGCGACCTGGTCGATGTGCCGCATCGCGATGGCCGGGTCGCCGTAGCGGGCGAAGATGACCTCCCCCTGCTCGGTCAGCTTGAACCGGCCGTCGACGGAGTGGGGCGGCTGCGCCAGGATCGCGGAGTTGGCGGGTCCGCCGCCGCGCCCGAGCGCACCACCGCGACCGTGGAAGAGGGTCAGCTCGATCCCTTGCTCCACCGCCCACGCCGAGATCTTCGCCTGCGCCTCGTACAGGGCGAGGTTCGCCGCGACCGGGCCGACGTCCTTCGACGAGTCGGAGTAGCCCAGCATGACTTCCAGACGTCGGCCGGTCGCCTCGAGCCGCGACGCGAACGCCGGGTGGTCGACGATCTGCGCCAGGATGCCGGGGGCGGCCTGCAGATCGGCGAACGTCTCGAACAGCGGGATCACGTCGAGGACCGGGGGAGTGCCGTCGGGGCCGACCGCGTACCGCGCCAGGGTGTGGACGGCGGCGAGGTCGTCCGCGGACTGGGTGAAGGAGACGATGTAGCGGCCGGCGGCGCGCGGGCCGTAGCGGTCCTGCAGGAAGGCGATGGTGCGGAAGACTTCGAGCACCTCGTCCGTCAGCTCCGATCGCGATCCGCCCGCCTCGAGCTCGGCCAGCACCTTCGCGTGCACGGCCGAGTGCTGGCGCACCTCGAGTTCGGTGAGGTGGAAACCGAAGGTCTCGACCTGCCAGATGAGGTGCTGCAGGTGTCCGTACGCCTGACGGGGAGCGCGCGCCGCGACGAGGGAGTCCTGCAGGACGCGCAGGTCGGCGAGCAGGTGCTCGGGATCGCGATAGGCCAGGTCGGCGTTGCGGGTGCGCGTCGCGGCGATCTTGCGGGCGAGCAGCAGCATGATGCGCCGGTAGGGCTCGTTGGGGGAGCGCTTCGCGATCTCCGCTGCCGCCTCCTCGTCGGCATCCTTCAGCCGCTGCCAGAGGGACAAGAGTTCAGCGGTCGGCGGCGTCGACTCGGCGTCGAGGGTCAGCGTGCGCCCGACGCGGCCGGCGGTGCGCTCGAGACCGAGAAGGACGTGCTCGCTCGCGATCGCGGCGGCCTTTCGCGTGGTCTTCGCCGTCACGAACGGGTTGCCGTCGCGGTCGCCTCCCACCCAGGAGCCGATGCGCATGAACGGCCGCACGAGGGGCGCCCGGGACCCCGCATCCTCGCCCTGCAGGACGTCGTCGATGCGGCGGTAGACGTGGGGGATCGACGTGTAGAGGGTCTCGTCGAAGATCGCCATGACGGCGCGCACCTCGTCGGTGGGCGAGGGCTTCTCGGCGCGCAGCGGAGCGGTGCGCCACAGGGTGTCGACCTCCTCGAGCATGCGACGCTCGGCGCGACGTCGGTCGGGGCTCTCGGTCTCGGCGGCGTCGCGCTCGCGCAGGAGGTCGGCCAGGCGACGGATGCTGTTCGACACCGCACGGCGCCGCGCCTCGGTGGGGTGCGCCGTGAAGACGGGGTGGAAGCGCAGCCCCTGCAGACGGTCGAGCGCCGCCTCCCCTCCGATCTCGTCGGAGAGCCGACGGTACGCCGAGACGATCGAATCGCCGGCATCACTCGCGTCGCCGCGACCGCTGCGCTCGCGCAGCACCCGCACCCGCTGGTGTTCCTCGGCGAGGTTCACGAGGTGGAAGTAGCAGGTGAAGGCGCGGGCGACTTCCTCGGCGCGCTCGAGGGTGAACGCGTCCGCGATGGATGCTGCCCGCGCGAACGCCTCGGGCGTCGGGTCGGTGTAGGCCTGGATGGTCGCGACGCGGAGCCGTTCGACGTCCTCGAACAGGCCGGGCGAGCCGCTCTCGCGCAGCACGCGCCCGAGCAGCGCGCCGAGCGTGCGCACGTCGGCGCGCATCCGCTCGGGGATCTCCTGCTCGGCTTCATAGCGGCCGACGAGGTCGATGGCTTCGGTGGGGGTCGGTTCGTGCACCGTTTCACGTTAGCGAGGATTGCGAGCGACATTCTCCGCGTGACGGCGGATGCCGGCACTCGCCACCCTCACACGGCGATGACGCCCTGTGCGATGAGGACGACGGCGACCACGGCGCCGATCGTCGCCAGGGCGAACAGCGCCGCCTCGGGGGGTGTGAACACCCGCGCCCGCTGCTGGCGACGACCGATCACGAACAGGATCGTGCCGGGAACGATGATGACCAGGCACAGCAGCAGATAGGTCGCCCCCGCCGCCCACAGCAGGTACAGCGTGTAGAGCGTCGCGAGCACCGCGACGATCCCATCGCCGAGACGACCCCGGCGGCCGTCCTGCACGGCGAGCTTGAGTGCATACGCGGCGGAGAGGAAGAAGGGGATGAGCGCCAGCGCGCTCGTGAGCTCGAGGGCGGCGTCGAAGGCATTCTGCGCGAACAGGACGACCACGAGCATCGCCTGCGCGAGCAGCGACGACATGGTGAGTGCGCCGGTGGGGGTGTCCTTCGCGTTGGTGCGCCGCAGGAAGCGCGGCAGATCGCCCGCGCGGGCGGCGGACAGCAGCACCTCGGCGGCCATGAGGGTCCACGCCAGGTAGGCGCCGAGCACCGCGACCACGAGAGCGACTCCGATGAAGGCCGCACCCCATCCGCCGACCGCGGCCTCGAGCACGCCGCCCATCGAGGGCTGACGCAGCCCTGCGATCTCCTCCCGCGGGATCACGCCGTAGGAGACCACCGTGACCGAGGCGAACACGGCGAGCACGCTGAGGAAGCCGAGCACGGTGGCGCGTCCGACATCCGACCGGCGCCGCGCGTGCCGGGAGTTCACCGTCGCACCCTCGATGCCGATGAACACGAAGACCGTCACGAGCATCGTCGTCCGGATCTGCTCGCCGAGACCGGTCGCGGCGTCGCCCGACCAGTTCGCGGCGAACACCGCTGGATCGAAGACCGTCAGGCAGAGGACGACGAACACGACGATGGGCACCGTCTTCGCGATGGTGACGATGCGGTTGAGTGCCGCCGCCTCGCGCACGCCTCGGCGGATCAGGACGTAGAACAGCCAGATCCCGACCGACGAGATCACCACCGCGATCGGGGTGTTCCCTTCGCCGAGGGCGGGGAAGACCGCGCCGAGGGTGCCCGTGATGAAGACCCAGTAGAAGACGTTGCCCACGCAGGCGCTCGCCCAATAGCCGAAGGCGGCGAAGTAGCCGACGTAGTTTCCGAACCCCTCTTTCGCGTAGCTGAAGATGCCGGCGTCGAGGTCGGGGCGTCGCACCGCGAGACGCTGGAAGACGAGGGCGAGCATCAGCATCCCGCCGCCCGCGATCGCCCACGCGATGAGCGTGCCCGCGACGCCGGTCGACTCCGCGAAGGTCGCCGGGAGCGAGAAGACGCCGGCGCCGATCATGGATCCGACGACGAACGTGCTGAGGGTCAGCAGGGAGACGTGGGTCGCGCTCGCGGGCGCGGCGGGACCCTGTGCGGAGGTGGCGGGGGTCACCGTCCCACCCTATGCGCGCCGCCCGGACCGGACCGCCCGGTGTGCGGAACCGGAGCACCCGGCATCCCTCGTATCGTGTCCCTCATGACGGACCATGCCCGCGAATCCCACCGCGACCCCTTGCGGGAGGCCGTGGAGACCATGCACGCCGTGCGCGACCGCTGCGTGTGGACGCAGCAGATCGACCACGCCGACCTCGTGCCCTACCTGCAGGAGGAGGCGGCCGAACTCGTCGACGCCGTCGAGGCGGGCACCCGCGCGGACCTCAAGGAGGAGCTGGGCGACCTGCTGTGGCAGGTGCTCTTCCACGCCGAGATCGCCTCGCGTGACCAGACGGATCCCTTCGACATCGACGACGTCGCCGCGGCGCTCGCCGAGAAGATGGTGCGCCGGCATCCGCACGTGTTCGGCGACGCGGTCGCGACCACGCCCGAGGACGTGCTCGTCCACTGGAACGCCGCCAAGGCGGCCGAGAAGCGCACCCGCACGAGCGTCCTCGACGGGGTGTCGATGCACATGCCGTCGCTCGCTCTCGCGCAGAAGATGCTGGGCAAGGCCCGGCAGGTGGGAGTGGCGCCCGAGCCTCCGTCGACGCCCCCCGCCGACGAAGCCGGGCTCGGTGACGCGCTGCTCGCACTCGTCGTCCGGGCGCGCGAGGAGGGGTGGGATGCCGAACGCGCCCTCCGACAGCGGTTGCGCACGCTCGCCGGGGAGGTGCGTCAGGCGGAGTCCCGCTGATCGCGCGCGCCGGACCGGGGAGCGGTGTTCTGAGAGACTAGGACGGTGCCCTCCGTGAATCCGCCGCGCGGCATGCGCGATTTCCTCCCCGCAGACAAAGCCCGCCGCGAGCGGGTGCTCGCGGTCATCCGCGACCGTTACCGTGCGCACGGGTTCGACGAGATCGAGACCCCCGTCGTCGAGGATTACGAGCGGCTCCACGCGGGGATCGGCGGCGACAACGAGAAGCTCGCCTTCAACGTCCTGCGTCGCGGGCTCGACGCCGATGCCATCCGCGAGGCGGCGGAGGACCCCGCCGCGTTGTCGGACCTGGGTCTGCGGTACGACCTGACCGTTCCGCTCGCCCGCTTCTACGCCACCAACCGAGCGCAGCTGCCCGCGGTGTTCCGGGCCGTTCAGATCGCCCCGGTGTGGCGGGCGGAACGGCCCCAGAAGGGGCGTTACCGGCAGTTCGTCCAGTGCGACATCGACATCATCGGCGACGAGACCGCCCGCGCCGAGGTGGAGCTGCTCACCGCGAGCCTCGACGTGCTGGACGCGCTCGGCCTCGAGGGCGGCACGATCCGCATCAACGACCGTCGCGCCCTCGATGAGATGCTCGCCGCCTTCGGTTTCACCGCCGGTGACCGAGCCGGGGTCCTCATCACGATCGACAAGCTCGACAAGGTGGGACCGGTGGGCGTCGTCGCGGAGCTCCGCGACCGTGGCGCCGACCAGGGTGCGGTGGACGCGTTGGAGGCGTTCCTGAGCCGTCCGCAGACCCGCGAGTACCTCCCGTTCGGTGAGGCGCAGATCCGCAAGGCGCTTCCCGCAGGCGTGTCCGATGAGGTCGTCGCCCACCTCGTCGGCATCGGCGAGGCGGTCGCCGCCGCCCGGGGCACCGCAGAGGTACCGCTGCACTTCGATCCTTTCCTCGTGCGCGGCATGGGCTACTACACCGGCACCATCTACGAGCTCGCTCACCCGTCGGTCTCCTACTCGCTGGGTGGCGGTGGGCGCTACGACGGCATGATCGGGCGGTTCCTCGGTCAGGATGTCCCGGCGGTGGGGTTCTCGATCGGCTTCGAGCGGATCGTCGACCTGATCGGCGCCGGGGAGGATGCGGCATCCACCGCGGTCGTCCTCATCGCCGATCGCGACGTCCCGCTCGCGGAGTTGGCGGCGCACAAGGCCTTCTTCGTCGGGCAGGGTTCCCGCGTGCGCCTGGAGCAGCGGACCAAGAATCTCAAGGCGCTGCTGGAGCGGTCGGCGGCAGACGGCTACACCTCGTTCGGCACCGTGTCGACGGGCCTGTCGTCCGCCGCGATCGAGCTGCGCCCGCTCGGCTGACAGCCTGGGTCACGACTGCTAGCGTTCGGCGCATGACGCTGCATGTCCGTACGGTGCTGCCCGAGAACGGCCCCGCCACCGCGATCGAGTTAACCGACGAGCAGGTCGAGGCGCTCGGCGGGGGCAAGCGGGCGGCGGTCCGCGTGACGATCGCCGGGCGCACGGTGCGCCTGCGCCTCGGCGTCATGGGCGGGCGCAACCTCGTCGGCATGTCGAAGGCCGCGCGCGCCGAGCTCGGGGTCGAGATCGGCGACGAGGTCGACGCCACGATCGAGCTCGACACCGATGACCGCGAGGTGGAGGTGCCGGAGGAGCTCCTCACGGCCCTCGACGGCGAGCCGCAGGTGCGCGCCGCTTTCGACGCCCTCGCGCCGTCGCGTCGCAAGGAGATCGTGCGTTCCGTCGTCGACGCGAAGAAGGCGGAGACCCGCGAGAAGCGCATCGCCGCCGCGGTGGACTCCCTCCGGGCACCGGCCACGACCTGATCTCGGGCGTCACCCCCGCGTCGCCCGGTGTTCACCGGGTCGCGGTGGAATGCGCTCGTGCCACTCTCGTCCCGCATCCTCCTGCCTGTCGCTGCCGCCGCCGTCGGGGTCGCGGGCGCCATCGGTCTCGGCATCCGCGTCGGCCTCGCGCGCCAGGCGGCGATCGCCCGGCGCCGGATCGGCAAGCCGTTGGGGGAGACGGCCCCGTCGGCGGACCGCGTGTGGCGAGCCGGTCTCGGCGGCGCGCCCCTCGACCTTCTGATGCTCGGCGACTCCATCGCCGCCGGTCTCGGGGCCCAGCATCGCAAGGAGACCCTGGGTGGACGCCTCGCGAAGGGTCTGGCCGGAGAACTCGACCGTCCGGTGCGCCTGCGCACAGGGGCGGTCATCGGGGCGGAATCGGCCGACCTCGCCGGCCAGCTGGACGCGCTGCCGTCCGACTACCGTGCCGACGTCGCCGTGATCATCGTCGGTGGCAACGACGTGACGCATCGGGTGCCCGTGCCCGTCGCCGCCGGGCACCTGGCGGAGGCGATCCGCCGCTTGCGCGCCGACGGCACCGCCGTCGTCGTCGGCACGTGCCCGGACCTCGGCGCGCTCCGCGCCGTGCCGCAGCCGTTGCGGAGCATCGGTTCCCGGGTGTCTCAGCAGCTGGCCACGGCTCAGGCCGACCGCGCCCGCGCCGAGGGCGCGGGGGTCGTCTCCCTGCGGCGAGCCGTCGGGCCCTTCTTCCGCATCGATCCCGACGGCATGTTCAGCCTCGACCGCTTCCACCCGAGCGCTCTCGGCTACCGGCGGACCGCCGAGGCGCTCCTCCCGGTCGTCCGGGACGCGGTCACGGCCGGCGCCGGCGCCGGAGCACCCGGTACGCGAGGCCCAGCACCAGGACGCCGAGGCCGACCGGCACCGACGGCCACGGCAGGGTGACGACGAGCACGACGCATCCGATCCCGCCGACGATCTGCAGGAACCGCGGGTAGCGCCGCGCCTCGCCCCGCTGGCGGAAGGCGGCGAGGTTGGCGACCGCGTAGTAGATCAGGACCCCGAAGGACGAGAACCCGATCGCCCCGCGGATGTCGCCGAGCGCGACGATCGCGACGACGACGGCGACGACGGCGATCTCGGCGTTGCGAGGGACCTGCCAGCGTGCGTCGACGGCGGCGAGGGCGCCGGGCAGATCCCCCTCCCGAGCCATCGCGAAGGTGGTCCGGCCGACGCCGGCGATCAGAGCCAGGAGTGCACCGAGGGATGCCGCGGCCGCTCCGATCCGGACGATCGGGGTGGCGGCATCCCAGCCGGCGGCCTGGACGGTGGCCACCAGCGGGGCCGACGCGGCGGCGAGCCCGTCGGGACCGAGGGCATGAAGGGCGACCACGCCGATGACGGCGTAGACGACCAGGGCGCCGCAGAAGGCGAGGACGATTGCGCGGGGGATCGTGCGGGCGGGATCGCGCACCTCCTCGCCGAGGGTGGCGATGCGCGCGTAGCCCGCGAAGGCGAAGAACAGCAGTCCGGCCGACTGCAGGACGCCGAGCGGACCAGAGGCGAAGGCCCCCTCCCCCCAGAACGGCATCGGCGCGCTCGGAGCCGACGAGCCGGCCACCACCACGACCGCCAGAACGACCAGGACGACGGCCACCAGAACGCGTGCCACCTGCGCGGTCCGGGTGATGCCGAACAGATTCACGGCCCCGAGTGCCATCGCGGCGACCGCGGCGACCGGACGTTCCCATCCGGGCGGGGCGACGTACGCGGCGAAGGTCAGTGCCATGGCGGCGCAGCTGGCGGTCTTGCCGATCACGAAGCCCCACCCGGCGAGGAAACCCCACCACGGCCCGAGCTCGGCACGTCCGTAGGCGTAGACGCCTCCCGACGTCGGATGCACGGCGGCGAGCTGCGCCGTCGAAGTCGCGTTCCCGAAGGCGATGACGGCAGCGAGGGTCAGACCGACGAGAAGGCCGGAACCGGCGGCCTGCGCGGCCGGGGCGAAGGCCGCGAAGACGCCGGCGCCGATCATCGCCCCGAGTCCGATGACGACGGCATCGCCCAGCCCGAGTCGTCGCGACAGGCCGGGGGAGGACACGGCGAGAGCGTAGCGGACCTACGCGAATGGAGATGTTAGTTATAGTTGCGCTATAATTAACGCATGCTCATCCGTGTCGATCCTCAGAGCGCCGTTCCGCTGTTCACGCAGATCGCGGCGGCGGTGCGCGGCGAGATCACGTCCGGCCGGCTGGCGGCGGGAGAGCGGCTTCCCGCGGCGCGCGACGTCGCGGGCGCGCTCGAGGTCAACCTCCACACCGTGCTGCACGCCTACCAGGATCTCCGCGACGAGGGTCTCGTCGACCTGCGGCGCGGGCGAGGGGCGGTCGTCACCCCGGCAGGTGCGGCCCTCGGCGGGCTGCGCGCCGAGATCGCCGCGTTGGTCGACAAATCCCGGGCACTGGGCGTCTCGCCCGACACCCTGTCCGCTCTCGTCAAGGAGGCCGCTCGTGACCACTGACATCCACACCCTCGCCCGCCGACGGTTCACCCTCGTCGCTGTCCTGCTGCCTGCGCTCGTGACCGTCGTCGCGCTTGTCGCGCAGGTGCTGCTTCTGCCTCTGGTGCCGGACGTCGTCGCGACGCACTGGGGGTGGACCGGCACGCCCGACGGGTTCGCGCCCTCCTGGGCCGTGCCGTTGATGACGGCGCTCCTCGGCCTGGGGCTCCCCGCCCTCCTCTTCGCTGCCGCCATCGGGGGGCTCCGCCGCGGCGACCACGGCGCCTCCTACCGTCTGCTCGGCGCGGTCGCGTTCGGCCTCGCCGTGCTCATCGCCGCGCTGGGGGTCGCGACCCTCGGCATCCAGGTCGGACGGACCGACCCCGGGGTCCCCCTCCCCGTGCTGCTCCTGCCGGGCACCCTCCTCGCGGCCGCCGCGGCCGGTCTGGTCGGATGGGCGGTTCAACCCCGCCTGCCGTGGCGTCCCACCCCGAGGGCGACCGCCGCCCCCGTCCCCGTCCGCGCGGGGGAGCGCGTGGTCTGGATGCAGGGGGTCACCCTCGCGCGTGCCGGTGCCGTCGTGCTCGGGATCGCGTTCGTGATCGGATGCCTCGCCGTGCTGCCGGTGCTGTTCTTCGGCGACCCCGTCGCAGCGATCATCTCCGGCCTCGTCGTCGTGGTCCTGTTCGTCGTCGTCGCCACGACCCTGCGCTTCCACGTCCGCGTCGACGCGGAAGGTCTCACGGTCGTCTCCGCCGCGGGGTGGCCGCGCGTCCACATCCCGACCGAGGACGTCCTCTCGGCCGAGGTGGTCGAGGTCTCGCCCTTCGGTGAGTTCGGCGGGTGGGGCGTCCGCTGGTCCGGCGGCGGACGGCAGGGCGTCGTGCTGAGGGCGGGGGAAGGGATCCTCGTGCGCCGGCGCGACGGAGGCACCCTCACCGTCACCGTCGACGATGCCGCCGCCGCGGCGGGGCTGCTGACCACGTATGCCGCGTTGACGTCGGGGCGCCGGGGCGATTGAGTGGCGACATGGTGCATCCTCATCCGTACGATCCGGTCCCCGCTCGCTGGAACGACGTCGACGACTACCTGACGACGACACTCGTCGCCCACGACGACGCGCTCGCCGCCTCGGTCGCCTCGCTGGCCGAGGAGGGGCTGCCCGAGATCGAGGTCGCGCCGCTGTCCGGCAAGCTGCTGCACCTGCTGGCGCGGATCAGCGGTGCGCGCCGCGTGCTCGAGATCGGGACCCTCGGTGCCTACTCGACCATCTGGCTCGCCCGCGCGCTTCCTGCCGGTGGCCGGGTGGTCTCGATCGAGGCCGAACCCCACAACGCCGCCGTCGCGCGGCGCAACCTCGAACGCGCCGGCGTCGCCGACAGGGTGGAGGTGCGGGAGGGGCGCGGCGAGGATGTCCTGCCGACCCTCGAGGGCGACGAGCCTTTCGACCTCGTCTTCATCGACGCCGACAAGGAGTCCAACGCCCTGTACCTCGACTGGGCGGCGAGGCTCGGCCGACCGGGCACCGTCGTCGTCGTGGACAACGTCGTCCGGTCCGGCCGTGTGGTGGAGACGGATGCCGGGGCGCAGGTCGACGGCGTGCGCGCCGGCCTCGCGATGCTCCGGGACGATCCGCGGTTCGAGGCGACGGCGCTGCAGACGCTCGACCGGAAGGGGTGGGACGGCATCGCGATCGCGCTCGTCGTGTGACGGCCGGTCCTGTGCGGCATCCCGCGCGTCACTAGACTCGTCTGCGGACCGACGACGCTCCCGTTCCATCCTCCACAAGCAAGGAGACACCCCCGTGGCATTGATCGAGGCAGTAGGCGCACGCGAGATCCTGGACTCGCGCGGCAACCCGACCGTCGAGGTGGAGGTTCTGCTCGACGACGGCATCGTCCAGCGCGCAGCCGTCCCCTCCGGAGCATCGACCGGCGCCTTCGAGGCGTACGAGCTGCGTGACGGCGACAAGAGCCGGTACGGCGGCAAGGGCGTCCTCAAGGCCGTGAACGCCGTCATCGACGAGCTCGGCCCCGCCATCGAGGGCATCGACGCCAGCGAGCAGCGCGTCATCGACGAGATCCTCATCGCCACTGACGGCACCGAGAACAAGTCGCGCACCGGCGCGAACGCCATCCTCGGCGTCTCGCTGGCTGTCGCGAAGGCGGCCGCCGACAGCGCCGACCTGCCGCTCTACCGCTACCTCGGCGGACCCAACGCCCGCGTGCTGCCCGTGCCGCTGTTCAACGTCATCAACGGTGGCGAGCACGCCGACAACGGCATCGACATGCAGGAGTTCTTCCTCGCTCCGATCGGTGCGGAGAGCTTCTCGGAGTCGCTCCGCTGGGGTGCGGAGGTCTACCAGGTCCTGAAGAAGGAGCTGCAGGCCGCCGGCTACGCGACGGGCCTCGGCGACGAGGGCGGCTTCGCCCCGGATCTCCCCAGCAACCGCGAGGGCCTCGACTTCCTCGTCAAGGCGATCGAGAAGGCCGGTTTCACGCCCGGTTCGCAGATCGCCCTGGGCCTCGATGTGGCCGCGACGGAGTTCTTCAACGACGGCGTCTACCGCCTCGAGAACAAGGACTGGACCGCCGAGCAGCTCACCGACTACTACGCCAACCTCGTCGACTCGTTCCCGATCGTCACGATCGAGGACGCGCTGGCCGAGGACGACTGGGAGAACTGGACCGCGCTCACCGAGCGTCTCGGCAAGAAGGTGCAGCTGGTCGGCGACGACCTCTTCGTCACCAACCCGAAGCGACTCGCGGACGGCATCGCGCGTGGCGCGGCGAACTCCCTCCTCGTCAAGGTCAACCAGATCGGCACACTCAGCGAGACGCTCGACGCCATCGACGTCGCCCACCGCGCCGGCTACACCACGATGCTCTCGCACCGTTCGGGCGAGACCGAGGACACGACGATCGCGGACCTCGCGGTGGCGGTCAACTCGGGTCAGATCAAGTCGGGCGCGCCCGCTCGGAGCGAGCGGGTCGCGAAGTACAATCAGCTTCTGCGCATCGAGGAAGACCTGGGCGAGGCTGCGGAGTTCATCGGCGCCGCCGCGTTCCCGCGCTTCAGCGCCTGACGGGCGAGCGCACCGCACACTGACCGACGAGAAGGGGGAGCCGTGGACAGACCATCGGCTCCCCCTTCCCGTGCGGCCCGGAGCTCGCGTGAGCAGTCACCTACTGAGCGCGGGGGTCGTCGGGTCGACGTACGCGACTGGGTCGGCGGCATCCGGATGTCCGGGTTCATGGGGATCATGCTCGGACTCGTCGTGCTCGCCGCCTTCGTCCTCGTGCCCACGATCGGCACCTATGTCGACCAGCGGCAGCAGATCGCCGCGCTCACGCACGACGTCGAGGCCACGAAGGACGAGATCACCGAGCTGACGACCGAGCGCGAGCGGTGGCGTGACGAGGCCTACATCGTCGCCCAGGCCCGCGAGCGGCTCTACTACCGTCGGCCGGGCGAGGTGGTCTACCTCGTCGCCGACGACCTCCCCACCGACCTCATCGAGCCCTCGCAGCGACCTGTCAGCGACGACGTCCAGGAGACCCAGCGCGACTGGATGACGCAGTTCCTGCGCTCGGTGACCGAAGCCGGTCTCGCTGAGACGGTCGCCCCGGGCTAACGCCCACCTCCCGGACCCGGGGCCGGGTACCCTTGACCGGTGCCTCATCCGACCCTCTCGCCCGCCACCGCCGCCGATCACGACACCATGCGTGAGCAGCTCGGACGGCCCATGCGCGGCGTGATCGGCATCGCCGCGCGGTGCGTCTGCGGCAACCCGACGGTCGTCGCCACCGAGCCGCGGCTGCCGGACGGCACCCCCTTCCCGACCTTCTACTACCTGACCCACCCGGGCGCGACCGCCGCCATGTCCGCGCTCGAGGCGACGCAGGTCATGAGGGAGCTGAGCGACGACCTCGCCGCGGACGAGGAGCTCGCTGCGGCCTACGCACGCGCCCACGCCGCGTACCTCTCGGACCGCGAGGTCCACGGCACCGTGCCCGAGATCGCGGGTGTGTCCGCCGGCGGGATGCCGACCCGCGTGAAGTGCCTCCACGCCCTCGCGGCGCACTCCCTCGCCGCCGGCCCCGGCGTGAACCCCATCGGCGATCGCGCTCTCGCGCGCGGGTCGTGGTCGCCCGAGCGCTGCACCTGTGCGACACCGAGGGTGGCCGGATGACGCGGGTCCGCACCGCCGTTGCCGTTGCGCTCGTGGCCGTCGCCGCGCTGCTCACCGCCGCCGCGCCGGGCCCGACCACCACTCCGCCGCCCGTCGACCCGGTGCGCAACATGGAGTATTGGCTGAAGGAGTACGGCATCGCCGACGCGTGGAAGACCACGAAGGGCGCCGGCACGACCATCGCCGTCATCGACACCGGCATCGGCAAGGGGCCGAAGGAACTCGATGGGGCCGTGACGGGCGGCGCGGACTTCTCGGGCGTCGGCAAGGCGGACGGACGCACCCCCGTCGGGGACAGCGATCGCAACCACGGCAGCTGGGTAGCCTCCCTGGCGGCCGGGCGCGGTACCGCAGCGGACAAGGGGATGATCGGTGTCGCCCCCGAGGCGGACCTGCTCTCGCTCTCCATCGGGTTCGGTGACTCGGCCAGTGTCCCCTTCGTCGACCAGGTCGCCGAGGCGATCCGGTGGGCGGTCGACCACGGCGCGGACGTCATCAACCTCTCCTTCACGACCAACACCCTCGATTGGGACAGGTCGTGGGACGACGCGTTCCTCTACGCCTTCGACCACGACGTCGTGATCGTCGTCGCCGCCGGCAACCGCGAGAGCGGCACCGAGGAGGTCGGCGCTCCCGCGACCATCCCCGGGGTCTTGACGGTGGGCGGCGTGGACCGGGAGGGGCGGGCGAGTCGCACCGCGTCGACGCAGGGGATCGTCATCGGCATCTCCGCGCCGAGCGAGGAACTGCTGGGTGTCTCCGCCAACGGCGACCTCGTCATCTGGGACGGCACGAGCGGTGCGGCGCCGATCGTCGCCGGAGTCGCCGCGCTCGTGCGGTCGGCTCATCCGGACCTGGACGCCGCGAACGTCATCAAGCGGATCATCGCCACCGCGACGCCGAGCGATCGCGCCGAGAAGGTCCCGGACCCGCTGTACGGCTACGGGCTGATCAACGCCGCGCGAGCGGTCTCGGCGCCCGTGGCGAAGGTCTCCGCGAACCCGATGGGGGACCTTCGCGAATGGATCCGGCTCTACCGCCGCGCCGAGTCGACCCCCCAGGCCAGCCCCACGCCGACGCCGTACACGGTCGCGCCGCTGCCCGAGGCGGAGCCGCCCAGCGACGCGGTCTCGCCGCTGCTGCCCAGCAGCGATACGCTGCGCTACGGCACCGTGCCGCTCGTCGTGGTCAGCCTGGGGACTATACTGGTCGTGCTCGGGGTCACCGCTGCTGCCCGGCGCATCCGATCGGCGCGCACCCCGCGACCGCCGAGCCGTTGAATCAAGGAGTTCTTCCGACTGTGACTACCACTGTGCCCAAGATCCTGGTCGTCGGAGGCGGCTACGCAGGTTTCTACACCGCGTGGAAGCTCGAAAAGCACCTCCGCAAGGGTGAGGCCGAGGTCACGATCGTCGACCCGCTTCCGTACATGACGTACCAGCCCTTCCTCCCCGAGGTGGCAGCGGGCGGCATCGAGGCGCGCCACGTCGTGGTCGGTCTGCGTCGCCACCTGAAGCGCACGCGCATCGTCATCGCCAAGGTCACCGGCATCGACCACGCGACCAAGACCGCGACGATCACGCCCGAGCTCGGCGAGCCGTGGCAGGAGCAGTACGACCAGATCGTCGTGACCGCCGGCGCGGTCTCACGCACCTTCCCGATCCCCGGCATCGCCGAGAACGCGATCGGACTGAAGACCATCGAAGAGGCCGTCGCGATCCGCGACCGCATCCTCACCAACTTCGACCGCGCCGCCAACCTGCCCCCCGGGCCGGAGCGCGACCGTCTGCTGACCGTCGTCGTCGTCGGCGGTGGCTTCGCCGGCATCGAGGTGTTCGCCGAGACGCGCGCCTTCGCGAGCGCGCTGCTGAAAGACTACCCGACGATCTCGTTCGACGAGACGCACTTCCACCTGATCGAGGCGATGGGGCGCATCATGCCCGAGGTGTCGCTGAAGACGAGCGAGTGGGTCCTGAAGGACCTCGCCAAGCGCGGCGCCAACGTCCACCTCGACACCCAGGTGAAGGGTGCCGTCGACGGCAACGTCGAGCTCTCGACCGGTCAGGTCATCCCGACCGATCTGATCATCTGGACTGCCGGTGTCATGGCCAACCCCACCGTCGTCCGCGGCAGCGACCTGCCCGTCGAGGAGCGCGGGCGTCTCCGCACCCGCGCGGACCTGCGAGTGGGCACCCCGGAGGAGTTCGTGGAGGGTGCATGGGCAGCCGGTGACGTGTCCGCCGTGCCGGATCTCTCCGGTGGCGGTGTCGGCGGCTTCTGCGTCCCGAACGCCCAGCACGCGGTTCGTCAGGGCAAGCTGCTCGCGAAGAACATCGTGGCCGTCCTCCGGGGCGAGGAGCCCAAGGAGTACTTCCACAAGAACCTCGGCGCGGTCGCCGGGCTCGGCCTCTACAACGGCGTCTTCCAGTCCGGCAAGATCGCGGTCAAGGGCTTCTTCGCCTGGATCGCCCATCGCGGCTACCACGGGCTCGCCATGCCGACCTTCGAGCGCAAGTTCCGCGTCGTCGGCGACTGGTGGCAGAACTTCTGGCTCGGCCGGGACAACGTGTCCATGGAGACGCTGCAGAACCCTCGCTACGTCTTCGAGGAGTTCGCCGCGCGTCCGCGCCCGGCCGCTCCCGAGACCCCCGCGATCGACCCGAAGACGGTCGCCGCGGAGAAGGCCGGCAAGGTCGCCGCAAGCTGACCACGCGTCCGTGAGACCCCCGTTCCGGCTTCCGCCGGGGCGGGGGTCTTCTGGTGTTCCGGGATACCCTGACGGAGGCCCCCGTAGCCCAATGGCAGAGGCAGGCGACTTAAAATCGCTTCAGTCTGGGTTCGAGTCCCAGCGGGGGCACGGCCTTTCGGTCAGTGCGGCAGGATGCTGGGCGGGTCCGCATCCCGCCATCGTTCGATGGTCTGGGCCGTCCAGTACACGGCGAACGCGCCCAGGGCGACCGCTTCGCCGATCAGCACGCCCACCGTGTCCGGGTTCGCGATCGCCGCGCCGACCGTCGTGACGAGGGCCGCCGCGATGACGACGGACACCGCGAGGTAGACGCGGCGATACCCCGCCGCAGGGGGATCCTCGCCGAAGGACGTCACCCAGGGGATCGCCGCGAACATCGCGAAGAAGCAGACCGTCGCGACCAGGTGAAGGTTGATCCCACCGGGAAACGGGAACACAGCCGCAGGACCCGGGGCGAATGCGAGGGTCGCGAGAGCGATGACGACCGCGGACGCGGTGCCCCCGACGATCGCCACCCGCCGCCAGGCCAGGTCCCCGCGTGCCGCGAGGACGATGCCCAGGGCGACGAGGATCGTCACCATCGTCAGGTACACGCCGACCCCGTTCCGGACGGTCGGCAGGACGTCCGACGGGACGGACGGCTCACCGCGGTAGCCGGTGGGGACGATGGCGATCAGCGGGGCGAACACGGCGGCGATGTCGAGGAGCATGGACTCCGCGTCGCGGCCCGAGAGGACCAGCAGGGCGACGCCGGCAGCGGTCAGCGCGCCGACGAAGACGCCGCCCGCGGGGGAGTAGTAGTAGTCGCTGATGGACGGGAGGGGCCGCCCGCCGCTGCGTATCAGCTCGATGAGAACGGATGCCGCCACGGCCACCACGATGCCCACGAGGGCGAGTCGGAGGTACCGGTGTGTGCGCAGACCCGTCACACCTGCGACCCTACAAGCCAGGCCCCGTGTGCAACGCCTGAGAAGTGCGGCCGGGCATCCGCATCCATCGGGCCCGCCTCGTTAGGATGATCAGGCTATCGATCGGAGACTCATGGAAATCCTCATCGCGGTCCTCGTCGTCGTCGCCCTCCTTGTCATCGTCGGCGTCTACCTCTGGGCCACCTACAACTCGCTCGTCGCCCTGAACGTGCGCGTCGATGAGGCGTGGAGCGACATCACCGTGCAGCTCAAGCGCCGCGCGGACCTGCTGCCCAATCTGATCGAGACGGTCAAGGGATACGCGGCGCACGAGAAGGCGGTCTTCGAGAACGTCACGCAGGCGCGCGCCGAGACCCTGACCGCGACCACTCCGGCCGATGCGGGTGTCGCCGAGGGGCACATGCAGCAGGCGCTGAAGTCGCTGTTCGCGGTCGCCGAGGCCTACCCGCAGCTCCAGGCGAGCCAGAACTTCCTCCAGTTGCAGCAGGCCGTCGTCGACACCGAGGACAAGATCCAGGCCTCGCGACGGTTCTACAACGGCGGCGTCCGCGAGCTCAACACCAAGATCAAGGTCTTCCCGAACAACCTCTTCGCGCGTCGGCTCGGATTCGGCGAGCGGGAGTTCTTCGAGGTGGTCGACGGCGCGGCGATCGCCGAGCCGCCGCGGATCCAGTTCTGACCCGCCGCGCCCGCAGAGGCGCACGTCCTAGGATGGCCCAGTGAGCGGCACCGACGACAAGCACCGGAACGGGTTCCTCGACGTGCTGCGCTCACGCACGGTCTCCACCGAGGTGTCGGGGACGGTGCCGCGCGGACTGAAGGTCGCCACCGCCTACGCGTGGCGGTTCCTCGTGCTCGCCGCGGCGATCGCGGTGCTCGTGTGGATCGTCATCCAGCTGCGGCTGCTGATCATCCCCCTCCTCGCGGCCATCCTCCTCACGGCGCTCGTGTGGCCGCTGTTCTCGCTCCTGCTGCGACGACTGCCGCGATGGCTCGCCCTGATCCTCACCCTGCTGTTGACGATCGCCGTCGTGGTCGGGCTCCTCTGGGTCGCCATCTGGCAGATCACGCGGGATGCCGCATCCGTCCGCGACCGCACCATCCAGGGCATCGCGCAGTTCCGCGACTACCTCATCGAGGGCCCGCTGCATCTGACGGGCGGGCAGATCGACGACGCCGTGCGGCAGGCCTTCGAGATCCTTCAGGAGCAGGCCCAGCTGCTGTGGTCGGGGGCCCTCGCCATCGGGTCCACCCTCGGCCACGTCGCCACCGGCATCCTGCTGACGCTCTTCATCCTCATCTGCACGCTCGCGGACGGCGGCGGGATCTGGCGGTGGACGGTACGGCTGTTCCCGACGCGCGCCCGCGCCGCGGTCGACGGGGCCGGCCGGGCGGGATGGCGCACGGTCATCAACTACGCGCGGACCCAGCTCCTGGTCGCGACGATCGACGCCATCGGCATCGGTGTCGGTGCGGCGCTGCTCGGTGTGCCGCTCGCGGCCCCGATCGGCGTACTCGTCTTCCTGGGCGCCTTCGTGCCGTTCGTCGGCGCCGTCCTGACCGGCGCACTCGCCGTGTTCCTCGCGCTCGTCTACAACGGGCCGTGGATCGCACTCTGGATGCTCGTGATCGTTCTGGGCGTGCAGCAGCTGGAGGGCCATGTCCTGCAGCCGCTGCTCATGGGGTCGGCGGTCAAGGTGCACCCGCTCGCGGTCGTGCTCGCCGTCGCCGGGGGAGCGATGATCGCCGGGATCGCGGGCGCGGTGTTCGCCGTCCCGCTGGCCGCATTCGTCAATGTCGTCTGGCTCTACCTCTCGCGGCGAGGGTGGGAGCAGCCGGTGGACCCCGGACCCGACGACCTCATCTGGAGTACCGTGCCGCGACGCAGGAGGATGACCGCGTGACCGAACAGGCGAAGATCGCCGCCCCGACCCTGGCCGAGTTCGAGGCCGCCGCGACCGAGCTGGCCGGCGTCGTCTCGCGCACGCCCGTCGAGGATTCGGAGTTCCTCTCGAGCGTCCTCGGCGCCCCTGTGCACCTGAAGCTCGAGAACCTCCAGCGCACCGGATCCTTCAAGATCCGCGGGGCCACCTACCGTCTCTCGCGCCTGACCGAGGAGGAGCGATCCCGCGGCGTCGTCGCCGCCTCGGCGGGCAACCACGCCCAGGGTGTCGCACTCGGTGCGCAGACCCTCGGCATCCCGGCCACGATCTTCATGCCGCTCGGTGTCCCCGTCCCCAAGCTCCTGGCCACACGCGGCTACGGAGCGGACGTCATCCTCGAGGGCGCGACGGTCGAAACACCCCTGCGATTGGCCCAGGAGTTCGCGGAGCGGACCGGGGCGGTCTTCATCCCGCCCTACGACAACCACGACATCATCCTGGGGCAGGGCACCCTCGGGCTCGAACTCATGGACGAGATCCCCGGCCTCGAGACGATCGTCGTCGGGATCGGTGGCGGGGGACTGGCCGCGGGCGTCGCCGCGGCGACGAAGGCCCGCGCGGCGGCCGAGGGACGGACCATCCGGGTCATCGGCGTGCAGGCGGAGAACTCGGCGGGATACCCCGGTTCGCTCCTCGCGGGGCGCCCGATCGACGCCGAGCACACCTCGCCGACGATCGCGGACGGCATCGCCGTCAAGCGTCCCGGGACGATCCCCTTCGACATCATCCGCGACCTCATCGACGAGGTCGTCACCGTGAGCGACGACGACATCGCTCGCGCGATCCTCGTCCTCATCGAACGTGCGAAGCAGGTCGTCGAGCCCGCCGGCGCGGTCGGGGTGGCAGCGATCCTCACCGGCAAGGTGACCGCGTCGGGTCCGACGGCGGCGATCCTCTCCGGCGGCAACATCGACCCGCTCCTCCTGCAGCGCGTCGTCGCGCACGGATTGGCGGCATCCGGTCGGTACATGACTCTGCAGATCCCGCTGCCCGACCGTCCCGGTCAGCTGGCCCGCGTGTCCGAGCTCCTGTCGGTGGTGGGGGCGAACGTCATCGAGGTCCTGCACACCCGCCACGGCCAGGGACTGCAGATCAGCGAGGTCATCCTGCAGCTGAGTGTCGAGACGCGCGGTGAGGAGCACCGGACGCAGGTGCTCGCGATCCTGCAGGACGCCGGCTACGCGCCGACGGTCGTCCCCAACTGAGTCCGCTCGCCGGCCGGTCGCCTCACCGACACGTGAGGCTCACTGACCGGAGTAGGTCTCGACCTTGACGATCTCGACGGCGATCTCGCGACCGTTCGGAGCGGTGTAGCTCGTCTTCTCGCCCTCGCGCAGACCCATGATGGCCTCGCCGAGGGGGGAGGCCTCGCTGTAGACGTCGAGCTCGCTGTTCGCGCCGATCTCGCGGTTGCCCAGGAGGAACACCTCTTCGCCGCCGGCGACGACCGCGGTGACGACGGTGCCGGACTGCACGGTGCCGTCGGACTCCGGCGCGACGCCGACCTTGGCGTCCTTCAGGAGCTGCTGCAGGGTGCGGATGCGGGCCTCCTGCTTGCCCTGCTCGTCCTTGGCCGCGTGGTAGCCGCCGTTCTCCTTGAGGTCTCCCTCTTCGCGGGCGGCCTCGATGCGCTTGGCGATCTCCTCACGGCCGGTCGTCGAGAGCTCTTCGAGCTCGGCGGCGAGGCGGTCGTAGGCCTCCTGGGTCAGGAACGTCTCGGACACGTGATCTCCCGGTGCGGTCGATGGGTAAGCCAAACGCCCCGGCAGGTCCACCGGGGCGCGAGAACCTTCAGCTTAGATGATCCAGCAGGAGCGGACAAAACCCGTCGTCGCAGGCGCTGTCGTGGGGATCTGCGCGGTGACGATGCGGGAATGGTCGTCGGATGCCGGCACCTCGACGATCTTCCACCCCACGATCCCGTGCTCAGCGTCCTGCGCTTCGAGCGAGCAGGCCACCCGTGTCCCCGGGTTCACCGTCACCTGCACGCGCACCTCGACGGTGCGCTCGTCGGGGAGGGTGAAGCCCGTCGTGTCGGCGTCGACCGAGTTGAGCGCGTTCGACACCGTGGTCCACCCCAGCAGTCCCGTGGCGGCGACCGCCACGGCCCCGATCGCGACCCACGTCCAGCGGCGCGACGCCGCGGATCGCGTCCGGCCGTACCGATCCGCGAGCTTGCGGTCGACGTCGGTCAGGGTCATGCGGCATCCGTTCTAGGCTGGAATCCCAGGCTATTCGCTCTGGCTGAGGAATGAGGTCACATGCCGGATCTGCGATGGCTCGCCGTCTCGCCGAGCCCCACCCCGACGACGCCGCCCCCCGAGGCCGTCACCCCCGGGGTCGCCGGCTTCATCGCGATCGCGGTCGTGGCGATCGTCATCGTGCTCCTCGCGATCGACATGCTGCGCCGCATCCGTCGCGCACAGTACCGCTCGGACGTCAACGAGATGCTCGACGCGGAGGAGGCGGCCGCGCGCGGTGAGCGCGCGGAGGATGAGGGCGGGGACGCCCCCGACGGGCTCAGCCCGGGAGGCCCAGCGAAGGGCTGAGCGGATCGATCGAGATCAGCAGGCACGCACTCCAGTGGCACAGGAAGGCGAGCACCGTGCAGACGTGGAAGATCTCGTGGAATCCGAAATGCCCCGGCCAGGGGTTGGGGCGCTTCAACGCGTAGACGATCGCGCCGCCGGTGTACAGCAGTCCGCCGACGATGACGAGCACCATCATCGCGACGCTGGCCCGCAGCAGGTCGCCGAGGTACATGACGGCGGCCCAGCCGAGCAGCAGGTAGAGCGCCACGTAGAGCCACCTCGGCGCGTGGATCCAGAAGACGCGGAACAGGATGCCGAGGAGGGCACCCGACCAGACCAGGATCAGCAGCAGCGTGCCCTGACCGGGCGCGAGGGCGAGTGTCGCGATGGGGGTGTACGTGCCCGCGATGAGCAGCAGAATGTTCGCGTGGTCGATGCGCTTGAGGACGACCTTGGTGCGGGGGCTCCAGTCGAACCGGTGGTACAGCGCGGAATTGCCGAACAGCAGCAGCGACGTGGCCATGAAGACCGCGGCCGCCCATTTCCCGGGGGTCCCCTGGGCCAGCACGATCAACACCACGCCGGCGGCGATCGCCACGGGGAACGTCCCGGCGTGGATCCAGCCGCGCCAGGTCGGCCGGACCTCGACCTGACTGCCGACCACGCCGGCCTCGAGAAGCGGGAGCTGAGGCATCTCGGGGCCGTCGTGGGAGTCGTGTCGTGTCACGCTGTGAGCCTACGCGGGCTGTCATGCGTGACGCTGAATACGCGCCCGGCTCACCGCCGGCGTCCTGCCGGAGTAGCGTAGCGGTGTGACCCGCGCCTCCTCGACTCAAGGACGGGGGCTGCTGTACCGCCTGTACAGCTCCCGGCTGCGGCGCGAGATCGAGGCCGGCACCGTGCCTCATCACGTCGCGATGATGATCGACGGCAACCGCAGGTGGGCGCGGCAGCTCGGGTACACCACGGTGTCCCACGGGCACCGTGCCGGCGCGGCGAAGATGCACGAGTTCCTGCGGTGGTGCGACGAGCTGGGCATCCAGGTCGTCTCGCTCTACCTGCTCTCCACCGACAACCTCGTGAAGCGGGACTCGCAGGAGTTGACCGATCTGATCGAGATCATCGCCGACCTCGCCGACACCCTCTCGCAGGAGCCGGGGTGGCGGGTCAAGCACGTCGGTCGGGCCGAGATCCTGCCGCCCGAGCTCGCCGCTGGCCTGCGGACGGCCGAGGAGCGCACCCGCGAGAACACGGGCCTGCATGTCAACCTCGCCGTCGGGTACGGCGGGCGTGGCGAGATCGTCGACGCGGTCCGCAGCATCATCTCGAAGCATCAGGGCAAGGGCGGCTCGCTGGAGGAGCTCGCCGAGAGCCTCACGCCCGAGCAGATCGGCGAACACCTCTACACCGGCGGACAGCCCGATCCCGATCTCGTCATCCGCACGTCGGGCGAGCAGCGACTGAGCGACTTCCTGCTGTGGCAGTCCGCGCACAGCGAGTTCTACTTCGTCGAAGCCCTCGGGCCGGACCTCCGCGAGGTCGACTTCCTCCGCGCGATCCGCGACTTCGGTGACCGGGACCGGCGCTTCGGCGGCTGAGGTCCTCGCCCGGGTCCATGGGACAATCCATCGGTGAGTGATCTGGAGTCGTATCTGGCCGGTTTCGACGTGGACACCGGCTACCTCAACTGGGCATCGTTCGGTCCGCTGTCGGTCGCTGTCCGGGAGGAGGCGCGGGCGGACGAGGAGCTCTCGGCCACCGGGAGGCCCTCGGGGATCGAGCTCGTCGCCGGCCACGTCGACGAGGCACGCGCGCTGGTGGCGGGCGCGCTGGGCGCGGCCGTCGACGACGTCACCCTGGTGCCGTCGACGACGGATGCCCTGTTCCACGCGCTGTTCGGCCTGGCGGGGACGGTCCTCCTGTCGCCGCATGAGTATCCGTCGATCCCCGTCGCCGCGCGCCGGGCGGCCGATGCGCGCGGCCAGCTGACGGTCCGGGAACTCGACGCCGGGATCACCCGCGTGACGCCCGAGGCGGTGCAGGACACGCTCACCGACGATGTGACCGCGGTGGCCGTGAGTCTCGTGGACTACCGGACGGGGTACCTCGTGGATCTGCCCGCCCTGCGGGAGGTCGTGGGCGATCGCCTGCTCATCGTCGACGCGATCCAGGGATTCGGCGTCGTCGACGTCGATTGGGCGGCAGCCGATGTCGTCGCCGGTCACGGCTACAAGTGGCTGCGCGCGGGCCGGGGCACCGGCTTCGCCCGGTTCTCCCCGCGCGCCCGTGAGCGCATCGCGCCCGTGCTCGCCGGAGTCGCGGGGACCGAGGCCGAGCTCGGCGACCTCGACGTGGGACCGCTGAAGGCCGGCGCAGCCGCCTATGCCGTCTCGCGACCGGATCCGCAGGCGGCGGGCCGGCTGCGTGCGGCCCTGCGGGAGATGACGGATGCCGGCATCCCCTCGATCGCCGCCCTCGTCGCCGAGAACGCGCGTCGCGTCATGGCCATCGCGGACGCCCACGGCATCCCGGTCCTGACAGATCGTGACCGGCATGCGGGGATCGTCACGCTGGCACCGGACACCGGGCGAGCAGGGCTCATCGCCGCCGAGCTGACGAACGCGGGGGTGACGGCGACGGTGCGCGGCGGGGTGATCCGGATCTCACCGCACGCGGGAACCCCGGACGCCGCGTTCGAGCTCCTGGACGCCGCATTCGCCGCCGCCCGCGTCGGTCCGATCCTCTCGACGCCGACGCCGGCGCCCCTCCTGCCCGGCTGACACGGAGAGTTCACGCATCCGACGCATCCGGCGGCGTGTCGTGGCGCCGCGGTGTCGCCGGCGACGCCTACGTTCATCCCAACGGGCAAAGCGCCTGTTCGAGTCGGCCTCTCACGACTCGTGACCCCAGGTCGACTCGTGACTGCCGGGTGGGTTCCACCCGGGGCGGGAGTGGGTTGTGGCCACACGAGCACCTGAGACGCAGCAGCACCAGCACGAGTCCGCGGGAGCGACTCCGGACCAGGATCTCCGCACGTACGTGCTGGACACCTCGGTCCTGTTGAGCGATCCGCGCGCACTGTTCCGCTTCGCCGAGCACTCGGTCGTGCTGCCGGTCGTCGTCGTCACGGAACTCGAGCGGAAACGGCACGATCCGGAGATCGGCTACTTCGCCCGCCAGGCTTTGCGTCACCTCGACGAGCTGCGGGTGGAGCACGGACGGCTCGACTTCCCCGTGCCCGTCGGCGCCGACGGCACGCTGCGTGTCGAACTCACCAACACCGACCCGACCGTCCTCCCGGCCGGCATGCGGCTGGGGGACAACGACACCCGCATCCTGTCGGTCGCGATGCACCTGAGCCAGGAGGGCCAGTCCGTCACGGTCGTGTCAAAGGATCTTCCGATGCGTGTGAAGGCCGCCTCGCTGGGCCTGCACGCCGAGGAGTACCTGGCTGAGCAGGCCGTGGATTCGGGCTGGACCGGCATCGCGTCGATCGACCTCTCCGGAGACGAGGTCAGCGACCTCTACGACAGCGAGGTCGGCGTGAGCGAGGACGTGCGCGGCCTGCCGGTGAATACGGGCCTCGTGATCCACTCCGAGCGCGGCTCGGCCCTCGGGAGGGTCACCGGCGACGGCTCGTACCGTCTCGTCCGCGGGGACCGGGACGTCTTCGGACTCCACGGTCGCTCCGCCGAGCAGCGCATCGCCATCGACCTCCTGCTCGACCAGGAGGTCGGCATCGTCTCACTGGGCGGGCGGGCCGGCACCGGGAAGTCGGCGCTCGCCCTCTGCGCGGGCCTCGAGTCCGTGCTCGAGAAGCAGCAGCAGAAGAAGATCATCGTCTTCCGCCCGCTGTTCGCCGTCGGTGGTCAGGAGCTCGGCTACCTGCCGGGCGACCAGCAGGAGAAGATGAACCCCTGGGGGCAGGCGGTGTTCGACACGCTCGGGTCCGTCGTCACCGGCAACGTCCTCGAGGAGGTCGTCGCACGGGGGATGCTGGAGGTCATGCCGCTGACGCACATCCGTGGTCGTTCCCTCCATGACGCGTTCGTGATCGTGGACGAAGCCCAGTCGCTCGAACGGAACGTCCTGCTGACCGTCCTCAGCCGCATCGGTCAGAACTCGCGCGTCGTGCTCACCCACGACGTCGGTCAGCGCGACAATCTCCGCGTCGGCCGTCACGACGGGATCGCCTCGGTCATCGAGACGCTCAAGGGACACGACCTGTTCGGACACGTGACCCTCGTGCGCTCCGAGCGGTCCGCAATCGCCGCCCTCGTGACCGACCTCCTGGAGGCGGGCGAGCTGAGCTGATCCGGCAGTGGAAGGACGACGCCCCCGACCGAGCGGTCGGGGGCGTCGCCGCGTCAGGGACTCACTCCCAGCGGTAGCCCTCGCCACGGACCGTCACGATGCGGTCGGAGCCGAGCTTCGCGCGGAGGTAGCGCACATAGACGTCGACGACATTGGAACCCGGGTCGAAGTCGAGACCCCAGACCCGGCTGAGCAGCGCCTCGCGGGTGAGCACGTCGCCGGAGTGGCGGAGGAACTGCTCGGCGAGGGCGAACTCCCGCGAGGAGAGCTCCACGTCGCGGCCGTCGACGGTGGCGCGGCGAGCCAGGATGTCGAGCGTGACTCCGCCGCGGGTGAGCGAGGTCGGTGCGCTCGCGGCGCTGTCACGCAGGCGCGAGCGCACGCGCGCCATCAGCTCGGCGACCGCGAACGGTTTGGGGACGTAATCGCTCGCTCCGGCATCCAGCCCTTCGATCGTGTCGCTCGTCCCGCTGCGTGCGGTCAGCATGATGACAGGGGTCGTGTGGCCGGCCCCCCGCAGTTCGCGGAGCACGTCGAAGCCGTCCATCGTCGGCAGGCCGACGTCGAGCACGATGAGGTCGATGTCACCCGCGAGCGCGATCTCGAGGGCGTCCGGGCCGTCGTCGGCGCCGACGGCCTCGTAGCCCTCGGCGTGCACCGCGCGCGAGACGAGCGAGACGATGTGCGGTTCGTCGTCGACGATGAGGATGCGGGTCATTCAGTGGCCTCTCGCTGCAGGAGGACGTCGCCGGCACGGATCGGGGACGGCAGCGCCCCCCGGGTGCCGATCGGGATCTCCAGGGTGAACGTAGCACCGCCGCCGGGGGTGTCCGCGACGGCGCAGTGGCCGCCGTGGGCCTTCGCGATGGCGTCGACGATCGCGAGTCCCAGGCCGGACCCGCCGATGCGGCGCTTGCCCGCGCCGCGGTCGAAGCGGCGGAAGATGCGGTGCCGCACCGCCGGGGGGATGCCGGGGCCGTGATCACGGACCCAGAGCTGCGCACCGCCGGCGTGGACCGCGCTGCCGATCTCGATCGCCGTTCCGGTCGGCGTGTACTTGGTCGCGTTGTCCGCGAGTTGCAGCCATGCCTGCAGCAGGCGGTCGCCATCCGCGCGGATGACGCCGTCGGCGCTCTGCTCCACCCGCCACGTGTGGTCGCCGATGACGCCGACCATCTCGAAGACGCGCTGCGTGAGGGCGGCGAGATCGACGTCGCCGCGGGAGAGCTGCCCGCCCTCGACCGCGGCCAGCACATCGATGTCGCCGATGAGGCGCGTCATGCGGTCCAGCTCGGCGATCCCGAGGGAGCGGATCGACTCGACGTCGTCGGGGTCGGCGGCATCCATCATCTCGAGGTGACCGCGGACGATCGTGATGGGGGTCTTCAACTCGTGGCGCACGTCGTCGAGAAGGCGGCGCTGCGTCTCGAACGCTCCCTCGACGGTGTCGCCGGCCGGCAGCGAGGCGACGCTGCGGCGCTCGAGGATCGCCCACCCCACGACACCGACGCCGGCGAGCGCGGGGACGGCGGCCGCGGCCCAGACGAGCGCGGTCCAGCCGGCCGTCTCGGGCGCGGTCAGCACGGCGACGGCGAACGCCGCCGCACCCACGCCGACGAGGCCCGCCGCAGCGACCGCGAGAAGGATCCCGAGGCCCGGCGTGCCCCGTCGCGGTGGTGCGGCGGCGCTATTCACGCTCCGATTATCAACCCGGGTGGGTCATCGAGAGGAGGTCGAGCTTCTCGTCGAGCTGCTGCTCGGTGAGTTCGCCCCGCTCGACGTACCCGAGGTCGATCACGGCGTCGCGCACCGTGATCCCCTTGGCGACCGAGTGCTTGGCGATCTTGGCGGCCGCCTCGTACCCGATGAGCTTGTTCAGAGGGGTGACGATCGAGGGCGACATGCCGGCGTAGGCGGCCGCACGCTCCTCGTCGGCTTCGAGGCCGGCGACGGTCTTGTCGGCAAGGACCCGCATCGCGTTGGACAGCAGCCGGATCGACTCGAGGAGTGCCGTGCCCATGACGGGGATCGCGACGTTGAGCTCGAAGGAACCGGATGCCCCGGCCCACGCGACCGTCGCGTCGTTGCCGATCACCCGCGCGGCGACCATGAGAGTCGCCTCCGGGACGACCGGGTTGACCTTGCCGGGCATGATCGACGACCCCGGCTGCAGGTCGGGGATGTGCAGTTCGCCGAGACCCGTGTTCGGCCCCGAGCCCATCCACCGGATGTCGTTGTTGATCTTCGTGAGCGATACCGCGATCGTGCGCAGCGCACCCGACGTCTCGACGAGGCCGTCGCGGTTCGCCTGCGCCTCGAAGTGGTCCTTCGCCTCGGTGATGGGCAGCTCGGTCTCGGCCGCAAGGAGCGCGATGACCTTCTGCGGGAACCCGAGGGGGGTGTTGATGCCGGTGCCGACGGCCGTCCCGCCGAGGGGCACCTCGCCGACGCGGGGGAGCACCGACTGCACGCGCTCGATGCCCAGACGCATCTGACGCGCGTAACCGCCGAACTCCTGGCCGAGGGTCACCGGGGTGGCGTCCATGAGGTGGGTGCGGCCGCTCTTGACGACGCTCTTCCAGGTATCGGCCTTCTCCTCCAGCGCCACCGCGAGGTGGTCGAGCGCCGGGATGAGGTCGTCGATCAGCGCCTGCGTGACGGCGATGTGGACGGAGGTGGGGAACACGTCGTTCGAGGACTGCGATGCGTTCACGTGGTCGTTGGGATGCACCGGCGACCCCAGCCTGCGGGTCGCGAGGGTCGCGAGGACCTCGTTCATGTTCATGTTCGAGGACGTGCCCGAGCCGGTCTGATAGGTGTCGACGGGGAAGTGCTCGTCGTACGCCCCGGTCACGACCTCGTCGGCGGCCCAGGCGATCGCGTCCGCGATCGCGCCGTCGAGCGTCCCGAGCTCCTTGTTGGCGAGGGCGGCTGCCTTCTTGATGCGCGCCAGCGCCGCGATCTGGGTCGACTCGAGGCCGGAGCCCGAGATCGGGAAGTTCTCGACGGCGCGCTGGGTCTGTGCGGCGTAGAGGGCGTCCTTCGGTACGCGCACCTCGCCCATCGTGTCGTGCTCGATGCGGTACTCGGTCGGCTCAGTCATGGTCGTTCACGTCCTCGTTTCAGGTGACTGTCGTGGGGGAAGGGGTGCTCAGGCGACGTCGCCGACGACCACGTCGGGGACGGCCGTGCCGTCGGCGAGGCGGTAGTTCGCGCCGACGATCGCGACGCGACCCTCGGCGACCGCCTCGCTGATGAGCTCGGACGCGCGGAGGATGCCCGCGACGGTGTCGCGGAGATGCTCGCGACCGACTTCCTCGGCATCCACCGTCTCGGCGGTCGTCCCGTCCTTCGCCTTCAGGACGCGACGTACGGCCGGGACGATCGGTGCGACCTGGCGCCAGATGTTCGCGGGGAGAGCGGGCGCGTCGACACCGGTCGAGTCGATGGCCGCGCGGACGGCACCGCATTCGTCATGGCCGAGCACGACGATGAGCGGGACGTTGAGCACCGCGACGGCGTACTCGAGGCTGCCGACGACCGAGTCGGAGACGACCTGGCCGGCATTGCGGATCACGAACAGGTCGCCGAGACCCTCGTCGAAGATGATCTCCGCGGCCAGTCGCGAGTCCGAGCACCCGAAGAGGGCGGCACTCGGGCGCTGCGCGTGCGCGAGCTCGTGACGGCGTTCCGCGTCCTGGCGAGGATGCCGCGGCTCACCGGCGACGAATCTCCGGTTCCCTTCCAACATCGCCGTCCAGACGTCTGCGGGGGTCGTCGTGCTCAACGGAGCTCCTCTCTCAGGGTGCGGATCTGGTCGCCCAGGCTCTCGGCGACGGTCTCGGCGGCGCCGCGGTCGGTCGATGCGGCCAGGCCGATGACGACGGTGTCGGTGCCTGCCGTGGTGGCCAGGGCGTAGTCGATGGTGTCGACCGCGCTGGGGAGGTCGTAGACGTCCCACTCGATGCCGTCGATCGTCGTCGTCGCAGTGGGGGCGTAGCCGCCGAGCTGCCGGGCGACCCAGCCCTCGGGGGGAGCGAAGGCCTGCGTCACCTCGACGTACCCGGTGGCGGGGGCGTACACGATGCGCCATTCGCCGCCCTCGACCTCCGCCGAGTTCACTCGCCAGGCGTCCGGGGCGCCGGGCACGACCACACCGTGGCCCGCCGTGCGCTCGGCTGCGGCGGCGGCCGCCGGGACGTCGGCCTCCGGGGTCTCGGCAGGGGTCCCGCGGGGGACACCCAGGTAGACCACGGCCATGATCCCGACGCAGACGATGAGGGCCGCGATCAGGTTCCGGAAGGTCTTGCTGGACCGGTAGCGCTCGGATGCCGCGGCCTTGCGTGCGGCGGTCTCCTCCGGGGTCTCGGGCCTGCCGAGCTCCGCGACGATGCGGGGCCGGGCCATCAGGAGGCGGTCCCGCCGTCGGGGCGCGCCTCGTCGAGGCGCCGCTTGGCGCCGAGCAGCCATTCCTCGCACCGGGCCGCGAGCGCCTCGCCGCGGGTCCACAGGGCGAGGGACTCCTCGAGGGTCGGCGAGCCCTGCTCGAGCTGGGCGACCACGTGCACGAGTTCGTCGCGGGCCTGCTCGAAGGAGAGGGTCGACACATCCCCCGCGTCGGTCGTCATGGCTCCCATCCTAGATCGCGGCCGGCGGGCCGTCCGCCGCGGACTCCGCCACCTCGCCGGTCGAGCGCGCGGCGAACGAGCCGCGTCCGACCGTGACGACGACGTCCGTGCCGCGGGGTGCCTGCTCGGCGTCGCGGACGATCGCGCCCCCGGGGAGATGGGCGATCGCGTAGCCGCGGTCGAGGGTCGCGCCGGGGGAGAGGGCGCGCAGCGACGCGCGCAGCTCTGCCGTCGTGCGGGCCGCGGCATCCCATCGTCGTCTCATGACGTCACGAGCACGGGAGGACAGCGCGACGACCTCCTGGACGCGGCCGGTCAGCATCGACTCGGGGTCGCGCAGCACCGGACGCGAGCGCAGCTGGGCCAGCGCAGCGATGTCATGCGAGACGCGTTGCGTGAGCCGCGAGCGGGCGCGGCTGCGCAGCTGCTGCACCAGGGCGCGCTGCTCGGACACGTCGGGGACGACCCGCTTGGCGGCATCCGTCGGCGTCGAGGCCCGCAGATCGGCCACCTCGTCGAGGAGCGGGTGGTCGTTCTCGTGACCGATCGCCGAGACGATCGGAGTGGATGCCGCGGCCACCGCCCGCACGAGGCGCTCATCGCTGAACCCCAGCAGCGACTGCGGGTCGCCGCCGCCGCGGGCGATGATGATCACGTCGACCTCGGGATCCGCGTCGAGGGTCCGCAGAGCGGCGAGCGTCTCCGGGACGCAGCGGTCGCCCTGAACGGCCGCGTAGACGGTGCGGAAGGCGACGTGGGGCCAGCGGAGCTCGGCGTTGCGGTGGACGTCCTTCTCGGCGTCGCTGCGCTCACCCGTGATGAGCCCGATCACGTGGGGGAGGAAGGGAAGGGGCTTCTTGCGGGCCGGGTCGAACAGGCCCTCGGCACGCAGCGCAGTGCGCAGCCGCTCCAGGCGCTCGAGCTGGTCGCCGAGGCCTGTATGACGCATCGCCGAGACCGTGAAGCTGAAATCGCCCGTCTTGGTGAAGTAGTCCGCTTTCACGCACGCGATCACCCGGTCGCCGACCTTGAGGTCGTCCGGGGTGCGCTGCAGGGTGGACGACCACATCCGGAAGGAGAGCATTCCGTCACCGCCGGCATCCTTCAAGCGCCCGAACACGTGACCGCCGCGGAGGTTCCACGCCGTGATCTCGCCCTCGACCCAGACAGAGCCCCACTTCTGCACGAAGTCGCGGATCGTCTCGTTCAGGCGGGAGACCGACGTCGGCGCGTCGGGCGAAGAGTCCCGCGGGTGCACCGCGTCCGGGGGAGCTGCGGCGCCCGGCTCGGTCTGGAAAGTCGTCACGGACACCCATCTTGCTGCACACGTCCCCCACACAGTCGGGGGTTCGTACAATCGAGGGGTGACTTCTCCCGCCGTTTCGCTGCCGATGCCCCGTATCCCGGGAGCCCGCGGGCGGCTCGTCGACCTCCCCGTCCAGGGCTCCAAGCGTGTCCTGCTCGCTGCGCCCCGCGGCTACTGCGCCGGCGTCGACCGTGCCGTCATCGCCGTCGAGAAGGCGCTGGAGCGCTACGGCGCTCCGGTGTACGTGCGCAAGCAGATCGTGCACAACATCCACGTCGTCACGGAGCTCGAGTCCCAGGGCGCCATCTTCGTCGATGAGGTCGACGAGGTTCCCGAGGGCGCCCACGTCGTCTTCAGTGCGCACGGCGTCTCTCCGGCGGTGGTCAACGCCGCCGCCGACCGCGGACTGCAGGCCATCGACGCCACATGCCCGCTCGTCACCAAGGTGCACCGCGAGGCCGTGCGTTTCGCCCGCGACGATTTCGAGATCCTCCTCATCGGGCACGACGGTCACGAGGAGGTCGAGGGGACGGCCGGTGAGGCCCCCGATCACGTCACCGTCGTCAACTCGCCCGACGAGGCGGACACGGTCGTCGTGAAGGATCCCGACAAGGTCGTCTGGCTCTCGCAGACGACGCTCTCCGTCGACGAGACGATGGACACCGTGCGCCGCCTGCGTGAGCGATTCCCGAACCTGCAGGACCCGCCCTCGGACGACATCTGCTACGCGACGCAGAACCGTCAGGTCGCGATCAAGAAGGTCGCGAAGGATGCCGACCTCGTCATCGTGGTGGGATCCGCCAACTCCTCCAACAGCGTCCGACTCGTCGAGGTCGCCCTCGAGTACGGCGCGAAGGCGGCGTACCGCGTCGACTACGCCCACGAGATCAAGCAGGAGTGGCTCGACGGCGTCGAGACGGTCGGCGTCACCTCCGGTGCGTCGGTGCCCGAGGTGCTCGTGTCGGAAGTGCTCGAAGACCTGGCCGGTGCGGGTTACCGCGACGTCGCCGAGGTCAAGACGGCTGAGGAGGACCTCATGTTCTCGCTCCCGAAGGAACTGCGCCAGGACCTGTCCGGTCGCCGGGACGACCGTGCTCTCGGGGGACGGAACCGCTCGTGAGCGACGACCCCCGGCCGCGACCGCAGTACGGGGAGTACGCGACGCCCGAGCAGCAGCGCGCGGCGATCCATCACCCGGAGCCGTCACCCGCGGCATCCGTCGATCCGCCTCACCCGCCCACCGCTCCCGCGACGACCGTGGCGGCCCGGCCCACCCGGATGGCCGACCGCATCATCACGGTCGCCCTGCTGGCCTACGGGTTGGTCACCGTCGTCGGCGCGATCCCGCAGCTGGTGGACTTCCGCTCCTTCGCCGACACGTGGATGGAGGTCGCCGGCGTGGACGGCGAGTTCACGAACACGGCGCAGGGCGCACTGTGGGGCGGCATCGGCGCGGCCGTCTTCGCCGTCGGCTGGCTGGTCACCGCCGCCTGGGCATGGCGGTCGCTGGCGCGCGGACGGGTCAGCTGGTGGATCCCGCTCGTGGGGGCGATCGCGACCTTCGTGATCGTGAGCGTCTGCCTCGTGATCCCGATCTTCGGAGATCCCGGGCTTGTCCGCGGCCTCGCCATCGGCTCATAGCACCTGGTACTTTTACGGCTGCTGCGGGTGTTCCCTCGCGTGCATCATCTCGGGAGGGGAATCGTGACCGGCACACTCCGGAGGATCGCCTCCGCCACCGTCGCTCTGACGGCCATCGTCGGCCTGCTGCTCGCGGGGGGCCCCGCCACGGCCGCCACCTCACCGACACCGTCGGCCACCACGGCAAATCCTGCGACCGCGCCTGCGCTGACCGCAGGGACCGTGCGTGTCACCGGGACCGCGGCCGTGGGCGCGAAGCTCACCGCCTCCGTCGCCGGTTTCGGCCCCGCTCCCGTGTCGGTCGCCTACCAGTGGCTGCGCGGGGGGACGGCCCTCGCCGGTGCCACGGCGGCGTCGTACACGCCGGTCGCCGCCGACGGCGGTGCGACCCTCTCGGTCCGCGTCACGGTCACCAAGACGGGATATGCGCCGCTCGTGCGCACGAGTGCGGGTGTCGTCGTCGGGCGAGTCATGTCCCCGCCGCCCTCCGTCACGATCACGGGCACGGGTACGGTCGGGGCGACTCTCACGGCGGTCCCGGGCACGTGGGTCCCTGCGGGGGTCAGCCTGACGTATCAGTGGTTGCGCGGCGGAGCCCCGATCACCGGAGCGACGGCGCGGACGTACCGCCTGGTCGCGGCCGACGCCGGGACCAGCGTCTCGGTGAGGATCGCGGGCACGAAAGCCGGATACACGACCGCCGTCCGCACCTCCTCCGGCGTCGGCGTGCTCGCCACCTTCACGGCGACGCCCACACCGACCATCAGCGGGACGGCAGCGGCAGGCAAGGTCCTGACGGTGAACCCAGGAGCGTGGCGGCCGACCCCGGACCAGGTGCGTGTCCAGTGGCGGGTGGACGGGACAGCTGTCGACGGCGCGACCGGGACGAGCTGGGAGGTGCCGACCTGGGCGGCGGGACGATCGATCAGCGTCGCGGTGACCGGCGTCAAGAAGAGTTACCGGAGCGTGGCGACGACGTCAGCGGGCAAGAGCGTCGCCTGGTCGCTCGGATCGGTGATGACTCCCGGCACGACCCTGCGCCCCGGGGTGCAGCTGGCCTCACCCGACGGCCGGTACACGTTCGGGCTGCGTGGTGACGGCAACGTCGCGCTCACGCGCGACTACACGCTCCTCCGCACCGCTCGGACGACCGGAACGCTCGACGCCAGCCTGCTCTTCTCCGGCGATGGCGAGCTCCTCCTGCTCGATGAGCGCGGCGTCTCGGTGTGGTCGTCGCAGACGGCCGGACTCGAGGTGCGAGCCGCGACGCTCGGCAATGACGGCATCCTGCGGCTGCTGGACGCTGAAGGTGACAGTATGTGGACGAGCGCTGCGATGTCGGCTGATCCCGGTGCCACCGCCGCGGGGCCGTCGGTGCCGGGGCGGTACGGATGGGCGTACCCGTTGCGGCCGAATGGCAGATTCACGACGTACTCGGGCCACAGCGGTGACGACATCGCCGCCCCGACCGGGACTCCCGTCTATGCGATGCGCGGCGGGACCGTCTCGGTCCGAGAGGTGTGGATCAGGACCGGGTGCCCGTCGTGGGCTCCCAACAACACCAAGCAGAAAGAGGTCGTCGTGACCTCGACGGTGGACGGGATGCGACTGGAGCAGGTGTACGCCCACCTCAGCGCGTTCTCGGTGAAGACCGGACAGGTCGTCGCGGCGGGCCAGCGCGTCGGCTCGGTCGGCTCCACGGGGTGCTCCACCGGGCCCCACCTCCACACCGCATTCGCGGTCGACGGAGTCCGGTACGCCCTCTACCCGCGCGATGTCCTCGGCACCGCGTCCTACTGACTCCTCACACGACGAAGCCCCGGTCCGCGCGGACCGGGGCTTCGTCGTATGGAGCCGTAGGCTCAGACGCCGAGCGACTTGCCGGCGGAACCGAGCTGCTGCGTCGCGGCGACGACGCGCTCGGCCATCGCGGATTCGGCGATCTTGCCCCAGGCGCGCGGGTCGTACTGCTTCTTGTTGCCGACCTCGCCGTCGAGCTTCAGCACACCCTCGTAGTTCGAGAGCATGTAGCCGGCCACCGAACGGGTGAAGGCGTACTGGGTGTCGGTGTCGATGTTCATCTTGACCACGCCGTTGCTGACCGCGAGCGCGATCTCCTCGTCCGACGAGCCGCTGCCGCCGTGGAACACGAGGTCCAGGGGCTTCGGGCCGGTGCCGAAGCGAGCCGCGATGCCCTCCTGGATCTCGCCGAGGAGCTCGGGACGCAGCTTCACGCCGCCCGGCTTGTACACACCGTGGACGTTGCCGAAGGTCAGGGCGGAGATGTAACGACCGTTCTCGCCGAGACCCAGCGCCTCGACGGCCTTGGTGACGTCGGCCACCGTCGTGTACAGCGCGTCGTTCGACCCCTCGTGCGCGACGCCGTCCTCCTCGCCGCCGACTACGCCGACCTCGATCTCGAGGATGGCGCTGATGTTCTTCATCCGGGGGAGGAGCTCCTGGGCGATCTCGATGTTCTCGTCGAGGGGCACGGCGGAACCGTCCCACATGTGCGACTGGAAGATCGGGTTGCGGCCGGCCTTGACCTCGGCCTCGGACGCTTCGATGAGGGGGAGGACGAAGCCGGGAAGCGCGTCCTTCGGGCAGTGGTCGGTGTGGAGCGCGACCGTGATCGGGTAGTTCTTCGCGACCTCGGTGACGTATTTCGCGAAGGCGAGGGCGCCGGTGGCGCGGCCCTTGACGGTGTGGCCCGCGAAGTAGTCCGCGCCGCCTGTGGTGACCTGGAGGATGCCGTCGGATCCGGCCTCGGTCAGGCCCTGGAGGACCGCGTTGATGGTCTGCGAGCTCGACACGTTGATCGCGGGGTAGGCGAATCCGCCTGCCTTCGCGCGATCCAGCATGTCGGCGTACTGGTCAGGGGTGGCGACGGGCATGTGAGCTCCTCGGGAAGGGGTGTGGATTCAGCCCAACTCTATCGAAGCCGCCGCGTCGGCCTTGCGGGTCCACGGGCTCGAGCTCGACGCGCGAACAGACTCTTCACGCACGGAAAGATTCGGCATTCCTTCGGGCTGGGTGCCGCGGAATCCGCGGACGCCCGCATCGAGCGGATCTAGGCTGAGCCCATGGTGAGTCTGACTGCCGACATGAGTCCGCTGCATCCCGATCGCAACCTCGCTCTGGAACTCGTCCGTGCGACGGAAGCGGCGGCGATCCGTTCCGTCCCCTTCATCGGGCGCGGCAAGAAGGAACTCGCCGACGGGGCGGCCGTCGACGCGATGCGGGCGTTCCTCACCACGGTCAACTTCGACGGCGTGATCGTGATCGGCGAGGGCGAGAAGGACAACGCCCCCATGCTCTTCAACGGCGAGCGCGTGGGAACCGGACGCGGACCTCAGTGCGACATCGCCGTCGATCCGATCGACGGCACGACCCTCACCGCCGAAGGCCGCAACAACGCGCTCTCCGTCATCGCCGTCGCGGACCGAGGCGCCATGCTCGACGCCTCATCGGTCTTCTACATGGACAAGATCGTGACCGGCCCGGCGGGTGTCGGTGTCGTCGACATCCGGTTGCCGATCGCAGAGAACATCCGCCGCCTGGCGAAGGCGCTCGACAAGCCCGTCGACGAACTCGTCGTCTCCGTCCTCAACCGACCGCGTCACGCGAAGCTCATCGAGGAGATCCGCGAAGCGGGCGCCGGGACCCGCCTGATGAGCGACGGCGACGTCGCCGGCGGCATCAACGCCGCCCGCCACAACGCCCGCACCGACATGTGCGTGGGTGTCGGCGGCAGCCCCGAGGGCATCGTCACCGCGTGTGCGATCAAGGCGCTCGGTGGTCACATCCAGGGCCGGCTGTGGCCCCGCGACGACGACGAGAAGCAGCGGGGGATCGACGCGGGGCTCTCCCTCGACGACCACGTCTACGAGGCGGACGATCTGGTGCGGGGCAACAACACGCTCTTCGTCGCGACAGGTGTCACCAATGGCGAACTCGTCGCCGGTGTGCGTCGCGTCGGGGATTTCGTCTACACCGAGAGCGTCGTCCTGCGCGGTGCATCGGGGACCCTTCGGCGGATCTCCTCGGAGCACCTGACCTCCAAGTGGCTCTGACCGGATCTCACGCAGCGGGCCTTAGCGGACACGCGCGCTGAGCGTCAACCCAGGATGCGGGCCGGCCCCTCTGGCACAATGGTCGGTGGTGTCAGCTGTCCCCGGCACTCGCCACCGCCCCCAGGAGTCCACATGTCGACCGCATCCAGTGACCCGCGCACCGGCCAGCTCTCGCTCACGGGTCACCTCCCCGTCACGCCGACGGGCCAGATCCCGATCGTGGGTCAGGCGAACGGTGGTGTGCGCCCCGTGACGGCGCCCGTCGCCGTGGTCGATGACCCGGCCCGGCGTCCGGACGTCCTGTTGCGGCGTCGGATGCCCCCTGGGCACGAGGTGAACGCGTGGTGGCTGATCGGCGCCTTCCTCGCGGTGTCGGTGGGTGTCGTGGGCCTCATGACGTTCTTCCCGTCCTGACGCGTCACTGTTCCGCGAGGCGCCCTCGCAGGTCACCCAGGTCGGCGGGAAGCCGGGCCTCTTCGAGGAGCTCGGGAGCCGTCAGGCGGCGGGTCGTCGCATCGATCGTCACCGGTGAGGGGAGCGCCTCGAGCTGCGTGTCGTCGATCCCGGGGAACCGCCTCGCGCTGACCAGCACGCGGGTCTCGAGAGACCCGGCGAAGCGGTTGTAGCTGTCGACGGTGCGTTCGATCGCGCGTCGCAAGTCGTCGGCGTGGCCCGCGAGCGATCCGAGCCGGTGGTACAGCTCGTTGCCGAGGTCGAAGAGCCGACGGGCCTCGGTCGACACGTCCTGCTGCGTCCACGTATAGGCGACGGTCTTGAGAACGGCCCACAGATTGACAGGGGAGGCCAGGGCGACGCGTCGGCCGAACGCGTACTCGAGGAGGGCCGGATCCTCCGCCAGCGCCGCTGCGAGCAGCGACTCGCTGGGGATGAAGCAGACCACGAACTCGGGGCTCGACGGCATCCCGGCCCAGTAGCGCTTCTTCGCCAGGGCGTCGATGTGACCGCGCACGGCGGCGACGTGCCGGGCGAGGAGCCTCCCTCGGCGGGCGGCCTCCTCGCCGACGGCGGTGACGGGGATGGCGCTCGCCTCGAGATAGGCGTCGAACGGCACCTTCGCATCGATCGCGAGCGCCTTGTCGCCCGGGAGCCGGACGATCATGTCGGGGCGGCCCGCCCCGGCATCGGTGGAGATCGAGGTCTGCGTGTCGAAGTCGACGTACCGCGTGAGTCCCGCCGACTCGACGATCCGGCGCAGCTGCGTCTCGCCCCACACGCCGCGCGCGCCGTTCGAACGCAGGGCGCCCGCCAGCGACTCGGTCGTCGCCCGCAGCGCCTCGTCGGATTCCTGCGCGCGCCGCAGCTGCTCGGCGAGCGACCCGTACTGCTCCTGCCGATCGCGCTCGAGGTGATCGACCTTCTGCTGCATGGTCGCGAGGGTCTCCTGCACGGGGGCGAGGGCGCGCAGCACGGTCTGCTCGCGACGTTCCCGTTCGTCGCGCGCCGCCTGCTCGGCGTGGATGCGCGCGGTGACGTCGCGGTGGAGGGCGCGCTGCTGGTCGAGCTGAGTCTGCAGGGCGTCTCGCGCCGCCTCCGCCGCGGATGCCTGGGCGTGCAGCGCACCGCGTCGTCCGACTTCGCGGGCCGAGACGACCGCACCCGCCGCGAGGGCGCCGACGGCGAGACAGATCACGGCGAGAAGGACGGAGAAGACGGCATCCATGTGTGTCATGGTGCCCGAGGGCTCCGACATCGGGCCCGCGCCGCGCGGACCGTGTCGCCTCAGGCGGCTGTGGCGGGGGCGGGTGCCGGGATCTGCGGGATGCGGACCCCGAGCAGCATCGCGAGCTCGACGAGGTCGCCCGCGCCGGCGCGCGCGGCAGCGTCGATGACGATCTGCGCGCACGCGAGCGCGTCCGCGGTCGCGTCGTGATGGGCGAAATCGAGGTGCCCTGCCGCTGCCGCGACGAACGGGAGCCGGTACGACGGCAGATCGTAGGTCTTGCGCGCGACGTGCAGGCTGCAGAGGTAGCGGGCCTCGGGAGCGAGGTGCCCCGTCACCTCGCACGCGCTGCGCAGGACACGCATGTCGAAGCCGGCGTTGTGTGCGACGAGGATGTCCTCGCCGACGAAGTCGAGCAGGCGGGGCAGCTGTTCGGACCAGGTCGCCGCCGTCGCGACGTCGCTCTCACGGATGCCGTGGATGCCGACGTTGATCTCGAAGAAGCGGTCGTGCCCCTCCGGGGGGCGGATCAGCCACCCCTCCGACGCGACCACCCTGCCGCCACGGACGCGGGCGAGTCCCACGGCGCACGCGGAGGCGTTGGAAGGATTCGCCGTCTCGAAGTCGATCGCGGTGAAGTCCAGGGGCATGCCTTCACCCTCGCCGCCGGTGGGGCGGGCGGGGCGGAGGCGCGCCGCCGGTCGCGCGGACCCGTTCCGGCGCGCAGCCGCACGACCGCCGCGTAGAGTGGATGCCCGTGGCTCTCACCATCGGAATCGTCGGACTGCCCAACGTCGGCAAGTCCACCCTCTTCAACGCCCTCACCAAGAACGACGTGCTCGCGGCGAACTATCCGTTCGCGACGATCGAGCCGAACGTCGGCGTGGTGAACCTGCCGGACCCGCGCCTCGACGCCCTCGCGGAGATCTTCTCGTCGGAGCGCATCCTGCCCGCCACCGTGTCGTTCGTCGACATCGCCGGCATCGTCCGCGGCGCCAGCGAGGGCGAGGGCCTCGGCAACAAGTTCCTCGCGAACATCCGCGAGGCCGATGCGATCGCGCAGGTCGTCCGCGGGTTCGCCGACGACGACGTCGTCCACGTCGACGGTGCGGTCGACCCGAAGAGCGACATGGAGACCATCAACGCGGAGCTCCAGCTCGCCGACCTCGAGACCCTCGAGAAGGCGATCGTGCGCTACGAGAAGGAGGTGCGCGGCAAGAAGCTCGACCCCTCGGTGCTCGAGACGGCCAAGGCCGCGCAGGAGGCGCTGCAGCGCGGCGAGCTCCTCTCGGCATCCGGAATCGACCTCTCGCCGATCCGCGAACTCGGGCTCCTCAGCGCCAAGCCGTTCATCTTCGTCTTCAACGTCGATGAGGCCGTCCTGACGGACCCCGCCCGCAAGGCGGAGCTCGCGGCACTCGTCGCGCCCGCGCAGGCCGTCTTCCTCGACGCGAAGATCGAGTCCGAGCTCGCCGAACTCGACCCGGAGGATGCCGCGGAGCTGCTCGCCTCGACGGGACAGGACGAGTCCGGTCTCGACCAGCTCGCCCGCGTCGGCTTCGATACCCTCGGTCTGCAGACCTACCTCACCGCCGGTCCCAAGGAGGCCCGGGCCTGGACGATCGGCAAGGGCTGGAAGGCGCCGCAGGCCGCGGGCGTGATCCACACCGATTTCGAGAAGGGCTTCATCAAGGCCGAGGTGATCTCGTTCGAGGATCTCGTGGCGACCGGCTCGGTGCAGGAGGCGCGCGCCAAGGGCAAGGCGCGTCTCGAGGGCAAGGACTACGTCATGCAGGACGGCGACGTCGTCGAGTTCCGCTTCAACAACTGAAGGACCCTTCCATGACACAGATCCAGCGCCAGGTGTTCGACGCCGAGGCTCGTGCCATCCCGTTCATCGACGAGGGTGACGGCCCCGTCCTCATCCTCCTCCCCGCGCAGGGCCTCGACGTCGCCTACCTCGGCGGACTCGCGAGCATCCTCGAGGAGGAGGGATTCCGCATCGTGCGGATCGGATCGCGGCGTCCGGGCCCGGCTCCCGTCTCGATGCATGAGCTCGCCCAGGACGTCGTGGACGTGCTCGACCACCTCGGCATCGGTGCGTCGTGGATCGGCGGTCATGCCTTCGGCGGCGCCGTGGCGCGCACCGTGGCCCTGGATCACCCCGGCCGGGTCAGCGGCGTGCTGCTGCTCGGTGTCGAGGCGACGCGGGCGCTGCACGACGATGCGGCCCGAGCCCTCCAGACGGTGTTCGCCACGCCCGTCGACGCTCCCGACGACGGCGCTGTGCGCACTCTCGTGGGCCCGGGTGTGGACCTCGCCCTCGCGTGGGATGTGTTCGCGCGCTCGCGCGACCTGGTGGTCGAGGACCTGCAGAGCGCGGCCCTCGCATCGACGCCCGCAGCCGAGTGGGCGACGTTGGCGGCGTCGCTGCCGATTCTGATCATCCAGGGCGCCGAGGACGCGATCACTCCTCCGGCCAACGGCGACGACCTCCAGGCGACTGCGGCGGACCGCACGAGTGTCGTCCGTCTTCCCGGCGCCGGACACCTCTTCCCGATGACGCACCCCGGGGAGACGGCCTTCCAGATCGAGGATTACCTCGGCTGGGACTGATCAGCGACCGCGCCTGAGCGTCTCGCTCGGCTGCTCGCCGAACTGCTCGCGGTAGTGCTTCGCGAAGCGTGGCAGGTGCGCGAAGCCCCACCGTCGCGCGATCTCGGCGACGGTCGCCCCCGACGGCCCCGCCTCGGCGAGCTCCGCATGCACGGCGCTCAGACGTGTCGTCCTCACGTACGCGGCCGGTGTGGTGTCGAGCACACGGGCGAACGCCGACTGCAGTCCACGGACGCTCAGCCGCGCCGCGCGAGCGATGTCGCCGACGCTGAGCGGCTCACCCAGGCGTTCCTCGATGAACACCGTCGCCCGGCGGACGGCATCCGACCCGGCTCGCGCGTCCGTCCGCTCCGCGTCGGACCGGATGTCGAAGGCGTGCACCGTCGCCGCGAAGACGGCGTCGACCGCGGCTTGGCGGATGAGGGGATTGTGCAGCAGCTCGCTGTCGCCGAGCACCCGCGTCACGTGGTCGATCGTCAGGTCCCAGTGACGTTGCAGGTCGGGGGAGAGGGCACTCGTCGCGCCGAAGTGCAGGATGGATTCGTCGAACCCGGTGAAGGCGCCGACGGCCGACAGGTCGAGGCTGACGAGGTCGGCCGTGAGGTTCTCCGACCACGATTCCGCTGTGCCCGGCCGGAGAAGGAACGGACGACTCGCGTCCACTTCCTCTCCATTGGTGACGGCCCGGAGGACGCCGTTCCGCCGGCGCGCGATGCCGATCGCGCCGGAGACGCCCGACTCGAAATGCAGCCCGGGCGAGATCGTGAAGGACGTCAGGAGCAGGCGATCATCGCCCACGGTGCGCTGCCGGAGTCGGAACGGCGTGCCGGTCTCGTGGATCACGACGTCGGATGCCAGCTGCGCGAGAGCGGCCCGGGCGCCTGCGGCGTCGGTCGCGATGACCGTCTGATCCCGGACGCCCTCGCGGAGGTCAGCGCCCATGCGGCATCCGTCCGCCCGAGGGGCGGAACATCAGCCGATCCGCTCCGACGAGCCGACACCGGCGGCCGCGCCGCCCTGCGGCTCCGGCACGAGATACAGTCCTGACGGCGAGTTGGCGACGTAGCTCAGCGCGTCGAGCCAGGCCGGGTTGAGAGTCGGCTGTCGGCTCCCGAAGTACTGGAAGTTGAGGTCGGCGCCGGCGTGCAGCCAGACCACCTGGCGGCCGTCTCCCAGACTCTGATCGTTGCGCCACATGAAGGTGAACGACTCGCCGCGGCGCAGCTTGGTCGTGATGACCACCTGCAGGTGGGCGAGCACCCGATCCTCGAAATCCACACGGATGCGGTCGTTGTAAATGAACTTTCCCACGGGACTCCTTCTGCGGCGGTCTATCCATTATGCGCATTAGTATCCATTTCCCGCACATTCATCGATCCGCTCCGCGTCGTCGTGCGCCACGTAAAATGGCAGGCGGGCACCGGTGTGAGGAGACCCATGACCGTGATCGAGGAGCACTTCCGATCCGCAGATCTCGGCGAGGCCGAGGAGTACATCCGACGCAGCTACGGCAATGTCCAGCTCGACGCCGACGACCTCGTGTTCGAGGAGTCCAGCACGGGCGATGAGCGGTTCGGGCTGCGTCGCCTGAATGTCGAAGGCGGCTACAGCGCCTCGTGCGACCTCGAAGCCGTCATCGTCGTGCAGAGCGACGATGGATACGAGTGGGAGGTCGGGG
This sequence comes from Microbacterium sp. NPDC080005, assembly GCF_040702445.1. Lineage (NCBI taxonomy): Bacteria > Bacillati > Actinomycetota > Actinomycetes > Micrococcales > Microbacteriaceae > Microbacterium > Microbacterium sp. NPDC080005. The sequence goes on from NZ_JBFBLD010000001.1 coordinate 710,431, forward strand.
GTGTCCGCGGCACCGCGCAGTCGCCGGTGCTCTTCCAGCCGGGAACGCTCGACTGCCGGCTCCAGGACGCCCGCGTGCGAGTCGTCGCGCTGCCGGTCGACGTCCTGACCGATGTGGCCCGGACGGTCTACAACGACGACACCCTGACGCTGTCGTTCGACGGTGCGTCGGCGCTATCACCGGCTCTGTCCATGGCATGGCGGTCGACCACGGCGATGGCGTTCGACGCAGAGCCGTTGTTCGGCAACGACCTCGTGCGGGCATCGGTCTTCCGCTCGCTCGCGGTCTCCACCTTGGAGACCTTCGCCACGGTCGATGGGACGCGCTCACGCCGAGAGACGGTGGAGCAGCAGCAGACCGCCTATCGTCGGGCGGTCGCCTTCCTGGAGGATCACGCTTCCCTGCCCATCACCATCGACGATGCCGCAGCAGCGGCCGGTGTCGGCGCTGCCGCGTTGGCCCGCGCGTTCCGGACGCATTCCCTCGCGGGGCGCACACCCGAAGAGCACCTGAGCGCGGTCCGACTCGATGCCGCGCACGCCGACCTCGTCCGTGCTCCGCTGGGCGGCTCGGTGACGGTCGCCGAGATCGCGGCACGATGGGGGTTCGCCGAAGCTGCCTTCGTCCGCCTCCACCGGCGGGCCTACGGCGTCACTCCTGGCGAGCTGCTCGGGGTCTGAGCCGCCTCCTCAGTCCTCGTCGGCTTCGGGCTGGCCGGGTCCGGGTCCGGGTCGCGCGACGGCCCCGTCCGCGATGTCGATGCGGGTGACACCGTCATGCTCGCTCACCCGCACGTCGTACTCGGCGCTGGGCGCGCCACGGTCCTCGGGCCGTTCCACTCCCTCAGGCTGCTCCGTCATGGTCGGTCCTTTCGTCGCGTCGTCCGGGGGAACCTTAACGCTCCCCGGTCCGGCGGAAGGCTCACCTTGCGTCGACGTCGACCCACCGCTAGACGGCGGCTCCGACCTCGTACACAGCGGATCGCGGCAGACTCGAGGGATGCGTGTCCTCTCGTCCGTCCCCGCTGCGCTCCGCGCCGTTCTCGCCGGCGTCCTTCTGGCGCTGGCCGCCGTCCTCACCGTCGCCAACCCGGCCGCGGCGCACGATGAGCTCGTGGGCAGTTCACCGGCCGTGGGCGCCGACCTCGCCGAGGCGCCGGCGGAGATCACCCTCACCTATTCGGCGGCCATCATGACCGAGGGCGCGACGGTCGCTGTGTTCGACGCTTCGGGGCGCGACTGGGCAGAGGGCGCGCCGGCCATCGACACGAACACGCTCACCCTTCCTGTCGCCGACCTGCCGGCAGCCGGATACGTCGTCGAGTGGCGTGTCGTCTCCAGCGACGGTCATCCCATCAGCGGGACCATCCCGTTCACGGTCGGCGGCGGCGCCCCCATCACCTCCGACGACGTCGCCGGCGCGGCCATGCCCGAGGACGAGGGAGCCGTGGTCCCGGTCGTCGTCGGAGCCGTGATCGCGGTCGCCGTCATCGGGATCACGCTGTGGATCGTGCTCTCGCGTCGCCGGTCGGGCGCAGCGGAGCGCTGAGACGACGGATGCCGCGCGCCCGCGTGTGTGCGGGTGCGCGGCATCCGGTCGGTCAGACGGTCTGGGCGGCGTGACGTCCCTCCGCGATCTCCTCGACGAGCTTCGCATCGAAGGCGGGCAGGTCGTCGGGCGTGCGGCTCGAGACGAGGCCGGCGTCGACCACGACCTCCTCGTCCTGCCAGGTCGCGCCCGCATTGACGAGGTCGGTCCGCAGACTGGGGTAGCTCGTGAGCGTGCGGCCGCCGAGGACGTCGGCTTCGACGAGGAGCCACGCCGCATGGCAGATCGCGCCCACCGGCTTGTGCTGCGCGAAGAAGTCGCGCGCGAAGCGGACGGCTGCCTCGTCGAGGCGCAGGTCGTCGGCGTTCACGACTCCGCCGGGGAGCACGAGGGCGTCGAACTCCGCCGCCTCCGCGTCGGCCGTCGTCATGTCGACGGGCTGTTCGTGGCCGTTCTTGCCGGTGATGGTTCCGGACTCGGGCGAGATGAGGACCGCGGTCGCACCGGCATCCGTCACCGCCTGCCACGGCGAGGTCAGCTCGCTGTCTTCGAATCCGTCGGTCGCGACGAACGCGACACGCTTACCGCTGAGGGTTCCGTTCGAGGTGCTCATGCCCGGCACGCTACGCCGCGACCGGGACCCGTCGCGGGCCCTTGACCGCGGCCCTGACCGGGTTTATGCGGCGTAGGCTGATCGTCATGGCGACTTCGAACCTGCCGACCCCGATCCTGCAGCCCGTCCCGACGACGCCGGATGCCGCAGACGAGAAGCCGACGCTGCAGATCATCGACCAGAGCGCGTCGTGCTGCGGCGGCGGCGGCGCCTGCAGCATCGACTGACGGCTCCCGCCCAGCGGCCTCGGCTTCGCCGGCGGCGTCCTCCGCTCACGCCGCGCAACGCGGCGATCGCACGGCGGCGTGCCGGCGGTCAGTGCGCGGCGGCGGGGAGGTCGGCGTCGTCCTGATCAGCCGGCTTGCGGACGAACAGGGCGAGCGCGACTGCTGCCGTGGCGACGATCGCGCCCACGAGGAATGCGGCGTGGATGCCGTCGGCCTTGGCGATGACCTCGTCGCTGCCGCCGGCGATGGCACCGGCCGTGACCACGGTCATGATCGCGACGAACACGGCGGTGCCGGCGGCGCCCGCGACCTGCTGCAGCGTGCCCACCGTCGCCGAACCGTAGGGGTAGAAGCGGCGGGGGAGCGAGCCGAGTGCGGATGTCATGAGCGGGGTGAAGGTGAGTCCCAGCCCGAGGCTCAGCGTGAGGTGCACAGCGATGACGAAGGCGACACCGGTGTCCGGACCGAAGAACGTCATGCCCCACAGAGCTGCGGCAGCCAGCACCATCCCCGGGATCACGAGGGGGGTCGGCCCGAAGCGGTCGAAGGCATTGCCGACGAACGGCGCCATCGCGCCCATGAGGATGCCGCCCGGGAGCAGTACGAGGCCCACCCCGAGCACGTCCAGGCCGAGGACCTGCTGGAGGTAGATGGGCAGCAGGATGATCGACCCGAACAGCGCCATGAACACGATGACGACGAGCACGATCGCGAGTGAGAATGCCGGCGTCTGGAACGTCCGGAGATCGAGGAGGGCGCTGTCGGTCTTCTGCAGGTGGAGTTGGCGCAGGACGAAGAGGACGAGGGATGCGGCGCCGACGGCGAGGGGGATCCAGACGGGCACAGGGGTGTGACCGGATGCCGACTCCCCGATCGCGCTGAAGCCGTAGATGAGTCCTCCGAAGCCGAATGCCGAGAGAGGGACCGAGAGCAGATCGAAACGTGCGTCGGGTCGCGTCGTGGTGACGTTCTTGACCCACACCGCTCCGAGTCCCAGGGCGATGAGGGCGATGGGCAGCATGACCCAGAAGATCGCGTGCCAGGTCAGCGTCGACAGGATCACGCCGGAGACCGTCGGGCCGATCGCGGGGGCGACCGCGATGACGACGGAGATGAGGCCCATCATCCGTCCGCGGTGCGACGGCGGAACGATGTTGAGGACCGTCGTGAACAGGAGCGGCAGCATGATCGCGGTGCCGCTGGCCTGCACGATGCGTCCCACCAGGAGGAAGCCGAAGCCGGGGGCGAGGGCGGCGATGAGTGTGCCGACGGCGAACAGGCTCATCGCCGCGAAGAAGACGGCGCGCAGCGGGAAGCGCTCGAGCAGGAAGCCGGTCAACGGGATGACGACGGCCATCGTCAGCAGGAAGCCGGTGGTCAGCCACTGACCCGAAGCGACGGTGATGTCCAGGTCCGCGACGATGTCGGTGAGGGCGACCGACATGGTCGTCTCGTTCAAGATGACGACGAATGCGGCGACGACGAGCAGCGCGATGACCGGACCGGTTCTCGCGGTTCGCGAATCGGCCGGGACGACGGGAGTGGAAGCGGTGTCCGAAAGGGGCACGGGAATCCTTCGAGTGGGGCGGGAGGCGGCGGAGGTGCCGAGCCCGAGACGAGCCGTTCAGCTTAACGGATGCTGTGAGCGCGGCATTCCCGCGACGGCGCCCCGATCCTCGCGCGGGGTTATGGTGACGGGATGAGCATGGGCGGACCCGGCGGCGGACGGGGCGGGTTCCGGGCTGTCGACGAGGAGGCCCAGCGGCGCCGCAACGCCTCGGCGCCCCGGGTCCCCGACCTCGGTCGGCGCGTCGTGGCGCTGTTCCGTCCGTACCGTCGTCGGCTGGTGGTGACGGCCGTCCTCGTCATCCTGGGGGCGGCGGTGGGGGTGATCCCGCCGCTGATCGTCCAGCGGATCTTCGACGACGCGCTCTTCCCCGTCGACGGCTCCGCGCCCCGGATCGGGCTGCTCGGCATCCTCGTCCTGACGATGATCGCCCTGTTCGTCCTCGGGGCCGGGCTCGGCATCGCGCAGACCTGGCTCACCTCGACGGTGGGCAACCGCGTCACGGGCGACCTCCGGGTGAGGATGTTCGAACACCTGCAGGCGATGGACCTCGGCTTCTTCACCCGGACGAAGACCGGGGTCATCCAGTCGCGGCTGCAGAACGACGTCGGCGGCGTCTCGGGAGTGCTGACCAACACGGTCACGAGCATCCTCGGCAACACGGTGACCGTCATCTCCGCGCTCGTCGCGATGGTCCTGATCGACTGGCGCCTCACGCTCATCGCGGTCGTCATGATGCCGGTCCTCGTCCTCGTGCAGCGCCGAGTCGGCCAGGTGCGCGCGCGCATCGCGGGTCAGACGCAGGAATCGCTGTCGGAGCTCAGCGCCATCACCCAGGAGACCCTGAGCGTCTCCGGCATCCTTCTGTCGAAGTCCTTCAACCGCCAGCGCGCCGAATCCGCCCGCTACGCCGCCGAGAACCGCACCCAGATCGGTCTGCAGGTGCGGCAGGCGATGAGCGGGCAGGGCTTCTTCGCCGTCGTGCAGATCATCATGTCGTCGGTCCCGGCCATCATCTACCTCGTCGCCGGCCTGTTCATCAGCGGCGGGGGTCCCGCGATCACGGCGGGCGCCGTCGTCGCGTTCACCACGGTGCAGGCGCGCCTGTTGATGCCGCTGATGGGCCTCATGCGGGTCGCGCTGGACGTCCAGACCTCGCAGGCGCTGTTCGCGCGCATCTTCGAGTACCTCGACCTGCGCCCCGCCATCACCGACCGCGCGGACGCGATCGAGGTCACCTCCGCTCCGGGGCCGCTCGGACGCATCGAGTTCCGCGACGTGTCCTTCCGCTATCCGGATGCCGGTCCGCAGAGCCCTGCGACGCTCGACGGCGTGTCCTTCGTCGCCGAGCCCGGCCAGCATGTCGCGTTCGTCGGCCCGTCGGGGGCCGGCAAGACCACGATCCTCTACCTGGCTCCCCGGCTCTACGAACCCGGGGCGGGGACCGTGCTGTTCGCGGGCGCGGACGTGCGGAGCCTCACCCACGCCTCGATCATCGACCGCATCGGGATCGTGTCGCAGGAGACCTATCTCTTCCATGCATCGATCCGTGACAACCTGCGCTACGCCCGGCCGGAGGCGACGGATGCCGAGATCGAAGCCGCCTGCATCGCCGCCAACATCCACCACGTCATCTCGGGCTTCGAGGCCGGCTACGACACGGTCGTCGGCGAACGTGGCTATCGGCTCTCCGGCGGGGAGAAGCAGCGCATCGCGATCGCGCGCGTGCTCCTGAAGGACCCGCCCGTCCTGCTGCTGGACGAGGCGACCTCGGCGCTCGACACCGTGTCGGAGCGCGTGGTGCAGGAGGCGATCGACGAGGCCGCCCGCGGGCGCACGACGCTGTCCATCGCGCACCGACTCTCGACGGTGGTCGGCGCCGACGTCATCCATGTCGTCAGCGGCGGACGCATCGTCGAATCCGGCACGCACGCCGAGCTCCTCGCCCGCGACGGGCTGTACGCCGAGCTCGCTGCCCAGCAGATCGCCGCGAGCCGGATCGAGGGCGCCGTCTAGGAGGCCGCGGCGCTCACCAGGCGAGGGCGGCGGCGCGGAGTGCTGCGGAGTCGGCGTCGAGGTCGAGCCCCTCTCGCGCCGCGCGGTCGGACAGGTCGCGGGTGAACGCTCCGAGGAGCCGGCGGTAATCGTCGTCGGGGTGGTGCTCGGCGACCCGCACCAGGGCGGGCACGTCCATACCGAGGATGAGCCGGACGCGTGACTGCGCCGCGGCGGAGTAGCCGCCCGCGTCGAGGACCGCGAGGCCGCCCCGCATCCCGTCCAGATAGTCCTGGAGCACGGGGACGGCGTGCCGGCGCTGCGTGATGGAGGTGCCGTCGGCGCGCTCGCGCCACTGCACGACGACGTCCGGGACGACATCGATGGCGCGCGCCGCGGTGTACAGCTGCTGCGCCACCACCTGGTCCTCGTACGCCCGCTCCTCGGCGAAGCGCAGGCCCTCGCGGCGCCACAGGTCGGTGCGGCTGACCTTCGACCAGGCGACGATGTTGCCCGAGACGTCGGGGTGCTCGGCGAGCGTCGTGCCCTGCCGCGCGGGAGCGGTCGACGCAGCGACCCACGGTTGGACGACACCGGGGGCGTAGTGACCGGCGGCATCCGCTCGCAGCCGGACGTACGCGCCGACGGCGACGTCGCTGCCGGAGTCCTCGAGGCTCCCCACGAGCGTCTCGAGGGCGCGCGGCGTCATGACGTCGTCGGCGTCGAAGAATCCGACGAACGGGGTCGCCACGAGCTCGAGCGCCTCGTTGCGGGACGCGCCGAGGCCGCGCGCGACCTCGTGACGGAGCAGCCGGAAGCGAGGATCGGCGGCGGCGACCTCGGCGAAGACCTCCGCCGTGCGATCCCGCGAGGCGTCGTCGACCAGGATCACGCGGAAGTCGTCGCGGGTCTGGGCGCGGAGGGAGGTCACGGCTTCGTCGACGTAGGCGCCCACATCGCGTCCGGGCACGATGATGGTGACGGTCGAGGAGGTCATCACCGCGATCGTACCGCCGCGACGGATGCCGCGACCGCGTCGGCGATCGGTGCGGGGTCACCGCTGAAGTGATGGCCGAAACTGAACCGCACCGAGGTCTGGGCGACCTCCGGCGCGACACCCAGGGCGACGAGGACGTGCGACGGCTCGTCGCTGCCCGCGGCGCAGGCCGATCCGCTCGAGGAGACCACACCCCGCCGCTCGAGTTCCAGCAGGATCGCCTCGCCGCTCACTCCCGCGAAGGTGAAGCTCGCCGTCCCGGGCAGGCGTCGCGTGGGGTGGCCCGTCAACGATGCCTCGGGGACCAGCTCGCACACGCGGCGGATGAAGACGTCCCGCAGTGCGGTGGCGCGCGCCGCCGCATCCGTTCGTTCCCGCTCGGCGAGCTCGAGCGCGACGGCGAAGCCGACGGCGCCCGCGACGTTCTGCGTGCCGCTCCGGCGGTCGCGTTCCTGCCCTCCGCCGTGGAGCAGGGGCTCGAGCGGCACGCGGCCGCGGATGGCGAGCACGCCGATCCCCTGCGGGGCGCCGATCTTGTGGCCCGCGAGCGACAGCGCGTCGGCGCCGGTCCCGGCGAGCGGCAGCCATCCCGCCGCCTGGACCGCGTCGAGGTGGAACGGGATGCGGCGGGGCGCCGTGACGGCGGTGAGGGCCGCGGCATCCTGCACCGTCCCGATCTCGTTGTTGGCGTAACCGACCGAGACGAGCACGGTGTCGTCCCGCAGGGCGTCCGTCAGTGCCGTGGGGGAGAGGAGACCGTCCCCGTCGACCGGGACGTGCGTGACGGCCACGCCGTGCACGCGCTGCAGGTACTCGGCCGACGAGAGGACCGACTCGTGCTCGATCGCGGTGGTCACGACGTGGCCCGGGCGTCCGCGACGCAGGAGCGCAGCCACAGCGATGCCCTTGATGGCCAGGTTGTTCGCCTCCGTCGCCCCGGAGGTGAAGATCACGTCGCCGGGGCGCATCCCGAGCACGCCGGCGACGCGGCGGCGGGCGTCCTCGAGGGCCTGTGCGACATCCTCACCGACCGTGTGATGGCTCGACGGGTTGCCGAAGCGGTCGCCGAGGAAGGGCGACATCGCCTCCCGCGCCTCCGCGCGCACGGGACCGGACGCGGCGTGGTCGAGGTAGAGCACGTCAGGCCTCGTCGATGCGGACGTCGAGCCCCAGGTCGAGCGCGCGCGCCGAGTGGGTGAGGGCACCGACGGAGATGACGTCGACGCCGGTCTCGGCGATGGCGCGGACGGTCTCGAGGGAGACACCGCCGGATGCCTCCACGGTCGCGCGCCCGGCGACCTGTCCGACCCCGGTGCGCAGGTCCTCCAGGGAGAAGTTGTCGAGCATGATCGTGCCGATCCCCGCGGCGAGGACGGCCTCGATCTGGTCGAGGCGGTCGACCTCGACCTCGATGTGCGTCGTGTGCGGGAGTCGTGTCTTGGCCTCGCGGAGGGCCTCGGTGACCGACAGCCCCGAACGGAGCAGGACCGCGAGGTGGTTGTCCTTGGCCATGACGGCGTCCGAGAGCGAGTATCGGTGGTTCGCGCCGCCGCCGCTGCGGACGGCGTGACGCTCGAAGGCGCGGAGCCCCGGTGTGGTCTTGCGCGTGTCGGTGATCCGCACCCCGGTGCCGGCGACCGTATCGACGTACTGCGCGGTCAGCGTCGCGACCCCCGACATCCGCTGAGCGAAGTTCAGCCCGATGCGCTCGCCCGTCAGGACGGCCCGCGCCGGGCCGGAGACCGTCGCGAGCACGTCGCCGGGCGCGAAGCGGGTGCCGTCGGACGCATGGACGAGCGCCTCGACCCTCGGATCGGTCAGGGTGAAGGCGGCGGCGAAGACCTCGCCGCCGCTGAGCACACCGCTCTCGCGAGCGACGAGCTCCGCCGTCGCGGTGGCGGATGCCGGGATCAGCGCCTCGCTCGTGAGGTCGCCCCACGGGGCGTCCTCGGCCAGGGCGGCGCGGACGGTGTTCTCGATGACGACGGCGGAGAGCATCATGCGGCCCCTTCCAGGTCGGTGCGGGCGCCACCGTGGGCGGACGCGGCGGGGTCGTCGGTGCGCAGGTGCGATCCGACGGAGCCGGTGCGCGCGCTCGCCGCGGCGACGACGAGCTGGGCGACCTGGAGCAGGCCTGCGTCCTCGTGCTCGCGGACGCTCACGGGAGCGGGCATCTCCGCCCGCCACGCGGCGAGGGTGCGGCCCGCGTGCCTCAGCCCGGCGCCGTCGCGGGCGACACCGGCATCCGCCCACATGAGCTCCTGCAGCGCGCGGCGGGAGAACGGCGGATGCGGGATGCCGACGGCCACCGTGTCGGCGTCCGGCGGCGTCGATGCGCCGGCGGCCACGGGCCAGGCTCGGACGGCATCGGCCGCTGCCGCGGCACCGGCGCGGGCGCCGAACACGGCGCCCTCCAGCAGGGAGTTGGAAGCCAGGCGGTTCGCTCCGTGGACGCCCGTGCGGGCGACCTCACCGACGGCGTAGAGCCCTGGGACGTCGGTCCGTCCGTCGAGGTCCGTCACGACTCCACCCATGAGATAGTGCGCGGCCGGGGTGACGGGGATCGGCTCGCGCGCCCAGTCCAGACCGCGGTCGCGGACGGCCGCGTCGATCGTCGGGAACCGGGCCGCGAGGAACGCTGCCCGCTGATCCGGGTCGGGGCTGTGGACGGCGGTCGCGTCGAGCAGGACGGGGCGCCCGCCCTGGCGTGCCATGGCACCCGCGATCGCGCGCGCCACGACGTCCCGCGGGGCCAGCTCGCCGTCGGGGTGAGCCTCGAGCGCGAAGCGCCGTCCGCGCTCGTCGCGCAGGACGGCGCCCTCGCCGCGCACGGCCTCGGAGACGAGGAAGGCGTCGCCGACGGCCAGCACCGTCGGGTGGAACTGGACGAACTCGAGGTCGCGGACGGCGGCGCCGGCGCGTGCGGCCAGCGCGATACCGTCACCCGTCGCGACGGCCGGGTTGGTGGAGTGCGCGAACAGCTCGCCCGCACCACCGGTGGCGAGGATCACGGCGTCCGCCGCGATGCGCTCGCCGCCGTGCAGCTCGACGCCGACCACACGGCCTCCCCGGCGGACGAGGTCGGTGACGAAGGCGTGCTCCCGCAGCCGTACGCCGCTCGAGCGCAGGCGCGCGATGAGCGCGCGCTCGATCTCGGCCCCGGTCGCGTCACCGCCCGCGTGGAGGATGCGGGGGAAGGAGTGCGCACCTTCCAGACCGCCCCGCAGAGCGCCGTGCTCGTCGCGGTCGAAGGCGACGCCGGCCGCGATGAGGTCGCGAATCCGGTCGGGGCCTTCCTCGACCAGGACCGTCACGGCCGCGGGATCGGCCAGACCCGCCCCCGCCACGAGGGTGTCGCGGGCGTGGTCGTCGGTGCGGTCAGCAGGGGAGAGGGCTCCCGCGATGCCGCCCTGTGCGTAGCGGGTGTTCGCCTCGGCGACCGTCGCCTTCGTCACGAGCGTGACGTCGCACCCCGCCCCGTGGGCGTGCAGGGCCGCGGTGAGGCCCGCGATCCCCGATCCGACGACGACGACCGTGGTCACGGCTTGGCCGCCAGCATCCGCTCGAGCGCGACCCGCGCAGGAACCGCGACGTCCGACGGGACCTGGATGCGGTTGCGCACCTCGCCGGCCACGAGGCCCTCGAGCACCCACGCGAGGTATCCCGGGTGGATGCGGTACATCGTCGAGCACGGGCAGACGACGGGGTCGAGGCAGAAGATCTCGTGCTGCGGGAACTGGGCCGCGAGGCGCTGGACGAGGTTGATCTCCGTGCCGATCGCGAACGTCGTCGGTTCGGTCGCGGCGGCGATGGCCTTGCGGATGTAGTCCGTGGACCCCGCCTCGTCGGCGGCGTCGACGACGTCCATCGGGCACTCGGGGTGGACGATCACGCGGACGCCGGGGTGCTCCGCGCGCGCCTGGGCGATCTGGTCGACGGTGAAACGGCGGTGCACCGAGCAGAACCCGTGCCAGAGGATGACCCGGGCGTCCTCGAGATCGGCCTCGGTCGAGCCGCCGAGGGGCTTGCGCGGATTCCACATCGGCATCCGCTCGAGCGGGACCCCCATCGCCTTCGCGGTGTTGCGCCCCAGATGCTGGTCGGGGAAGAAGAGGACCCGCCGGCCGCGGGCGAACGCCCACTCCAGCACCGTGCGGGCGTTCGAGGACGTGCAGACGATGCCGCCGTGACGACCGACGAAGCCCTTGATCGCCGCGGAGGAGTTCATATAGGTCACCGGGATGACGGGGAGCAGCCCCTCGGCATCCGGGGTGTCCATGTCGCCGTAGACGTCGGCGAGCTGCTCCCAGCACTCCTCGACCTGGTCGATGTCGGCCATGTCGGCCATCGAGCAGCCCGCGGCGAGGTTGGGGAGGATGACGGACTGCTCGGGACGGGAGAGGAGGTCGGCGGTCTCGGCCATGAAGTGGACGCCGCAGAAGACGATCGCCTCCGCCTCGGGGTGTTCGAGCGCCGCGTTGGCCAGCTGGAAGGAGTCGCCGACGTAGTCCGCGTGGGTGACGACCTCTTCGCGCTGGTAGAAGTGCCCGAGCACCACGACGCGGTCGCCCAGGGTCGCCTTCGCCGCGACGATGCGGGCGGCGAGCTCCTCCTCGGCCGCCTCCCGGTACTCGGCGGGCAGTTGGCCCTGGCGCGGGGCGCCCGTCGGGATCACGTCGCCCATCGACGATCCGGGTCCGTATCCCGGGCGGGTGTCGAAGGTCCACGGGCCGGCGGCCAGATCCGTGTTGCACGTCTCGGTGGTCAGGTCGCCGGCGACGATCGCCTGGATCTCATGGTCGACGCTGGGGTCGAGCGGGCGGGGCTGGAGGGTGACGGGGGTGGCGCTCATGACGGGTCGGGTCCTTCACTGCGGGAGCGGGCCGCGATCGGCCAGCTCGACGTCCTGGTTGTAGCGGTAGAGCCGCGCCGGGCGGTGGCTGCCCGTGCGGAAGTCGTCTGTCGGGATGAGGGTGCCGGACCCCTCGACCTGACGCCGGAAGTTGGCGGGATCCAGGCGGCGCCCCAGGATGGCCTCGTTGACCTCCCGGAGCTCGGCGAGCGTGAAGCGGTCGGGGAGGAAGCCGTGCGCGATGCGGCTGTAGCCGACCTTGTTGCGCAGTCGCCAGAGGGCGTAGTCGACGATGTGGTTGTGGTCGAAGGCGAGGGTCGGCAGCGCCGTCGCATCGAACCACGCGACGTTGTGCTGCTCGGTCGCCTGCGCGACGTCCTCGCGGACGAGGGCCCAGTACACGATCGACACGACCCGTCCGGGCGAGCGGCCGACGTCCCCGAAGGCGTACAGCTGCTCGAGATAGCTGGGCGCGAGTCCGGTCGTCTCCGCGAGGGTGCGCGATGCGGTGGCTTCGAGGTTCTCGACGGGATCGACCCATCCCCCGGGGAGGGCCCACTGGCCTTCGTGCGGATCGCGCGTCCGGCGGACGAGGGGAAGCTCGATGCGCGCGTCGTCGGCCTCGCGCCGCAACCGGAAGATGACGGTCGAGACGGCGACGCCGATGGGGGGAGGGGAGGATGTTCGTGTCATGGTGACCTTAACTGCCGGATCGATCTTATAGTCGAACTGACCAGAACCGCAACACGAACCGATTTCCCAGCAGCCGCGGCCTACGCTGATCCAGAGGAACCGCCGGCTCTCCCGGGCGGACTCGTCAAGGGAGGCCCGTCGTGCTCGTCGTCGACATCATTGTCGTGCTCGTGCTCATCGCCGCGCTGTTCGGCGGCCTTCTGCGCGGGCTCGTGGCCACCGCCGGCACCCTCATCGGTATCGTCCTCGGAGCGGTCCTGGCCGTCTGGCTCACCCCCGTCATCGCGCCCGCCTTCACCGGGTGGGAGTACCGCAGCCTCGTGCTCGCGATCATCGCGCTTGCCATCGTCATCCTGCTCGCCGCGCTCGGGACGGCGGTCGGCAGGCGACTGCGCCGGGGTGTCGACAGGGCCCGCCTCGCACCGCTCGACCGCATCCTCGGGGGAGTGGTGAACACCGCCGCCGCGGCCGTGGTCCTCCTGCTCACGAGCGGCGCGATCGTCGGATCCGGGATGCCGGTGGTCGCCCCCGCGGTCGCGTCCTCACGCGTCCTCGGCGCGATCGATGCGCTCACGCCGCCGGGGGTCGACTCCGCGCTCGCCGAGTTCCGCGGCTTCATCGTCTCGGAGGGGATCCCGCGCGTCGGCGAGCTGCTGGCCCCCGAGGTGGAGCCCACAGCACCCCCGGTCGCGCTCGACGATCCGCAGCTGGAGCGGGCCGCGGCATCCGTCGCCCGCATCAGCGGCAACGCGTACGCGTGCGGTGCGTCGCTCACGGGTTCGGGCTTCGTCGTCGCCGAGGACCTCGTCGTCACGAACGCCCACGTCGTCGCCGGCGTGGACGCCCCACTGGTGGAGCTGCCCGGAAGGGATGCCGAGGAGGGGCGGATCGTCTACTTCGACCCGATCGACGACCTCGCCGTCATCAGCGTCGACGGGCTGGATGCCGCGCCGCTGACGATCGTGGACCCGGTCGCGGCCGGCACCCCGGTCGCGGTGCAGGGCTATCCGCTGGGCGGACCCTTCACGAGCAGTGCCGCCTACGTGCTGTCGGTCGGCAGCGCGGTCGTCTCCGACATCTACGAGGACGCCTCGCAGCCCCGCGAGATCTACGCGCTGGAGGCGGACGTGCGTCCGGGCAACTCCGGCGGTCCGCTCCTCACGGAGGACGGCGAGGTGACCGGTGTGGTGTTCGCCCGCGGCCAGGACGACGCGTCCCGCGGCTACGCGATGACGACCAACGAGCTGCGTCCGGCGCTGGAGGCCTCGCCCGACGACGAGACCGTCTCGTCAGGGGCATGCGCCACCGACTGACCGGGTCGTATCGGCGCGACGGGCCCCGGTGATAGGCTCGCGCTCACAACCGCACACCGGACCATCGCGTCTGCTCGGGAGAAGCCCTCGCGGCTGCCGAAGGAGCAATCCCTCCCCGGAATCTCTCAGGCCCCCGTACCGAGCCGACATGGTCACTCTGAAAAGCGGCACCCGTGTGGTGCCCGCCGACGGGGCAAGCGGGCATGGCCCGCGAAATCTCTCAGGCCGATGACAGAGGGGGAGGAACTCACCCGCATCCCGCTGCGCCGTCAGGAGTTCCGTTGACCCCCTTCCTCTCTCCCTCCGCTCGATCGACGCGATGTCCATGAGCATCGGCGTGTTCGACCTCTTCACCGTGGGTATCGGTCCATCGAGTTCCCACACGGTGGGGCCGATGCGCGCCGCCGCCGACTTCGTCTCCCGCATCGACACGCGACGCGCCGCGCGCGTACGGGTCGACCTCTACGGATCGCTGGCGGCGACCGGGCGCGGCCACGGCACACTGACGGCCGTCCTCCTCGGACTCGAGGGGTGTCAGCCGGAGGAGGTCCTCCCCGCCGAGGTCGAGGAGCGGACCGTCGCGATCTCGTCGGAGCGCCGCGTGCGGCTGGGTGGTGACGGTGACGTGCCGCTGTGCGAGGACGACATCGTCCTCCACCCCCTGACCGTCCTGCCCGCGCACACCAACGGGCTCCGGCTGCAGGCCTGGGATGCTGACGACGTCCTGCTGGACGATACCGTCTACTACTCGATCGGCGGCGGCTTCATCGTCCGCGACGGCGAGGGCAGCGCTGAGACCGCCTCGGACCCGGTGCCCTTCCCCTTCGAGACGGCCGCCGAGCTCCTCGCCCATTGCGAGCGCGAGGACCTGTCGATCGCGGAGGTGCAGCAGCGCAACGAGCGGGTCTCGCGCGCCGATGACGACATCGCAGCCGGCATCCTCCACCTCGCCGACGTGATGGCGGCCAGCGTCGCGTCCGGCGCCGCGCGTGAGGGGATGCTGCCGGGCGGCCTGCGGGTCGCACGCCGCGCGCCGGCGTGGCACGAGCGTCTGCTGCGCGACGACCCGGCGGGAAACGACCCGGCGCTCTGGCAGGAGTGGGTGAACTTCGTCGCCCTCGCCGTCAACGAGGAGAACGCGTCGGGTGGACGGATCGTGACGGCACCCACGAACGGCGCAGCCGGCATCATCCCTGCTGTGCTCCACTACGCGATCCACTACGCGGCGCCGACGCGCCCCCGTGACGAGGTCGTGGTGCCGTTCCTGCTGACCGCCGCGGCCATCGGCGTCCTCTACAAGGCGCGCGCGTCGATCTCGGGTGCCGAGGTCGGGTGCCAGGGGGAGGTGGGTTCGGCCTCCTCGATGGCCGCCGCCGGACTCGCCGAGGTCCTCGGCGGAACCCCGCGGCAGGTCGAGAATGCGGCCGAGATCGCGATGGAGCACAACCTCGGTCTCACGTGCGATCCGATCGGCGGGCTCGTGCAGATCCCGTGCATCGAACGTAACGCGATCGCCGCGGCGAAGGCGATCAACGCCGCCAAGATGGCGCTGTGGGGAGACGGCACCCACCGCGTCTCGCTCGACGAGGTCATCGCGACCATGCGCGAGACGGGGCGCGACATGAGCAGCAAGTACAAGGAGACGGCGCTCGGCGGCCTTGCGGTCAGCGTCGTGGAATGTTGAGCGGAGACGGCATGACCGACACCACGACCGACGCGCGGCGATCGCCGCTGCACGAGCTGCACGAGCGGCTCGGGGCATCCTTCACCGACTTCGGCGGCTGGCTGATGCCGGTCCGCTACACGTCCGATCTGGCCGAGCACCACGCGGTTCGCCGGGCGGCCGGGATCTTCGACATCTCGCACATGGCCGAGTTCCGCATCGAGGGGACGGATGCCGGGGGGTTCCTCGACCGTGCCCTCGCCGGCCGCATCTCGTCGATGAAGGTCGGCAAGGCGAAGTACTCGCTCGTCCTCGCCGCCGACGGCGGCATCGTCGACGACGTGATCGTCTACCGGATCACCGACGAGGAGTTCCTCGTCATCTCCAACGCCGGCAACCGCGATGAGGTCGCGGCGGCCCTCGGGGCGCTGGACGCAGGTGACGCGCGGATCGAGGACATCACCGACCGGATGTCACTCATCGCCGTGCAGGGTCCGGCGGCGCGCGGCATCCTCGAGTCCACTGCCGGCATCGAGGACGTCGAACCCGCCCTCGCCGACATGACCTATTACTCCTGGGCGGCCGGATCATTCCAGGGGCACAGCCTCTTCGTCGCCCGCACCGGTTACACCGGTGAGGACGGCTTCGAGCTGATGATCCCGACCGAGGTCGCCGCGAGCCTCTGGGAGGCCGTCACCGATGCGGGTGCCGACCGCGGACTCGTCCCCGCCGGACTCGCCGCGCGCGACACGCTGCGTCTGGAAGCCGGGATGCCGCTCTACGGACACGAGCTCTCGCGCGACATCGTGCCGTCGCAGGCGGGGCTCGGCCGCGTCGTCGCCCTCGACAAGGCGGACTTCGTCGGCAAGGGCGGCCTCGCGGCGCGTGACGTGACCGACGCTCCCGTCCTGGTCGGACTCGTCGCGGACGGCCGTCGCGCGGGGCGCGCCGGCTACGCGGTGCTCGCCGGCGACGACACCGTCGGCGAGATCACCTCGGGAGCGCTCAGCCCGACCCTCGGCCATCCCGTCGCGATGGCACTCGTCCACCCCTCGGCATCCGCTGAGGGCACTGCCCTGACCATCGACGTCCGGGGGACCCGCATCCCCGCGACCGTCACCGCCCTGCCCTTCTACCGGAGACAGAAATGACCGATCTGACCGCCCTGTCCTACACCGCCGAGCACGAGTGGATCGCCTTCGACGGCGACGTCGCGACCGTCGGCATCACCGACTACGCCGCCGAGAAGCTCGGCGACGTCGTCTTCGTCGAGTTGCCCGCCGTCGGCACGACCGTCACCGCGGGGGAGACCTGCGGTGAGATCGAATCGACCAAGTCGGTCGGCGAGCTCTATGCCCCGCTGACCGGTGAGGTCGTCGAGGTGAACGACGCCGTCGTGGACGACCCCTCGTCGGTCAACGCCGGCGCCTTCGATGCGTGGCTCGTGAGGATCAAGACCGACGGCTCGCCCGCCGGCGACCTCCTCGACCGCGACGCCTACGTCGCGCTGACGGGCGGCGACGCGTGAGTTCGGCTTTCCGCGACCGTCACATCGGGACCGACTCGGCCGCGCAGGCCGAGATGCTGCGGGTCCTCGGGCGAAAGTCCGTCGAGGCGCTCGTCAACACCGCCGTCCCGGACGCGATCCACGTCGCCGAGCGCGCGAGCATCATCCCGCCCGCGGCGACCGAGGCGGAGGCACTGGCTGAGCTCCGCGACCTCGCGGCCCAGAACCGCTCGGCGCGCGCGATGATCGGCCTGGGCTACTACGACACCCTCACGCCGTCGGTCATCCAGCGGAACGTGCTGGAGAACCCGTCCTGGTACACGGCCTACACGCCGTATCAGCCCGAGATCTCGCAGGGCCGGCTTGAGGCGCTCATCAACTTCCAGACGATGGTGACCGACCTGACCGGACTGGCGACGGCGAACGCGTCGATGCTCGACGAATCGACCGCGGTCGTCGAGGGGATGCTGGTGGCCCGCCGCGCCTCGAAGTCGGCGTCGAACGTGTTCCTCGTCGACGCGGACGCACTCCCGCAGACGAAGGCGCTCCTGCATCACCGGGCCGCGGCCGTCGGGGTCGAGATCCGCGAGACCTCCTACGGCGACGATGTCCCGGAGGCGTTCGGCGCGTTCGTCCAGTACCCCGGCGCGACCGGGCGCGTCTGGGACCCGACCGCGGTGATCGCCGCCGTCCAGGCGCAGAAGGGACTCGTCGTCGTCGCGGCGGACCTGCTCGCCCTCACCCTGCTCCGCTCGCCGGGCTCGATGGGCGCCGATGTCGCCGTCGGGACCACGCAGCGTTTCGGCGTGCCGATGGGCTTCGGCGGTCCGCACGCCGGGTACATGGCGGTGCGGGCCGGCCTCGAGCGCCAGCTCCCGGGGCGCCTGGTGGGCGTCTCGATGGACGCGTCCGGCGCGCCGGCCTACCGCCTGTCGCTGCAGACGCGCGAGCAGCACATCCGTCGCGAGAAGGCGACCTCCAACATCTGCACGGCGCAGGTGCTCCTCGCCGTCATGGCGTCGATGTACGCGGTCTACCACGGTCCCGACGGGCTGAAGCGGATCGCCGAGGAGACGACCGCCAAGGCGTCCCTCCTGCACGACTGGCTCGTCGAGGCCGGTGCCGACGTCATGCACGAGGCGTTCTTCGACACGCTGGTCGTGCGCACGCCCGGCCGCGCCGAGGACGTGATCGCCGATGCCCGCCGCCGTGGGTACCAGCTGTGGTTCCGCGACGCGGACTCCGTCGGGCTGTCGGTCGACGAGACGACGACCGTGGCCGACCTCCAGGCCGTGGCATCCGTTTTCGGCGTCGATTCGTCGAAGGTGTTCGTACCGCTGCGCGATCGACACGCGCACCTTCCCGAGGCCGTCCACCGCACGGACGAGTACCTGACGCACCCGGTCTTCAACACGCACCGCTCCGAGACGGCCATGATGCGCTACCTCAAGCAGCTCGCGGACCGTGACTACGCGCTCGATCGCGGGATGATCCCGCTCGGGTCCTGCACGATGAAGCTCAACGCGGCGACCGAGATGGCGGCGGTGTCGTGGCCGGAGTTCGCCCGGGTCCACCCGTTCGCCCCGGCGGACGACGTCGCCGGCTACCTCGTGATGATCGACCAGCTCGAGGCGTGGCTCGCCGAGGTGACCGGGTACGACGCGGTCTCGCTGCAGCCGAACGCGGGGTCGCAGGGTGAACTGGCGGGTCTCCTCGCGATCCGCGGGTACCACCACTCGCGCGGCGACGTGCACCGCGACGTCTGCCTCATCCCGTCGTCGGCGCACGGGACGAATGCGGCATCCGCGGTCCTCGCCGGCATGCGGGTGGTCGTCGTGGCGTGCGACGAGGCGGGCAACGTCGATCTCGACGACCTCCGGGCCAAGGTCGCGGCGCACGCCGAGAACCTCGCGGCGCTCATGATCACCTACCCGTCGACGCACGGCGTCTACGAGCACGACGTCATGGACATCACCGGCGCCGTGCACGAGGCCGGCGGCCAGGTCTACGTCGACGGGGCGAACCTGAACGCCCTGCTCGGGTTCGCCCGCTTCGGCGATCTCGGCGGCGACGTGTCGCACCTCAACCTGCACAAGACGTTCGCGATCCCGCACGGCGGCGGTGGCCCCGGTGTAGGTCCGGTGGCGGCGAAGGCGCATCTCGCGCCGTTCCTGCCGTCGCACCCGATGGCGCAGCGCGCCGAGCACGCCGGCGGTCACGTCTTCGACGGCGGTCCGGTCTCGGCGGCGCCCTACGGCTCGGCGTCGATCCTGCCGATCTCGTGGGCGTACGTGCGGATGATGGGGGCCGAGGGCCTGCGTCAGGCGACGGCGGCGGCGGTGCTGGCGGCGAACTACGTCGCCCGGCGGCTCGAGGGTCACTACCCGGTGCTGTACGCGGGGGAGGGTGGACTCGTCGCGCACGAGTGCATCCTCGACCTCCGCCCGCTCAAGGAGGCCACCGGCATCACGGTCGACGACGTCGCGAAGCGGCTCATCGACTACGGCTTCCACGCGCCGACGATGTCGTTCCCGGTCGCGGGCACGCTCATGGTCGAGCCCACGGAGTCCGAGGACCTCGCGGAGCTGGACCGGTTCGTCGAGGCGATGATCGCGATCCGCGCCGAGGCCGACGCGGTCGCGGCAGGGGAGTGGCCGGCGAACGACAACCCGCTCGTGAACGCGCCGCACTCGGCGGCATCCGTCATCACGAGCGAGTGGGCCCACCCCTACCCCCGTGAGATCGCGGTCTACCCCGTGCCCGGCATCGTCCGCACGAAGTACTGGCCGCCCGTGCGCCGCATCGACAACGCCTACGGCGACCGCAACCTGGTGTGCGCCTGCCCCCCGATCGAGGCCTTCGCCTGACGGGGGCCGGGGCCCGTTTCGCGAGACTGCACGTGGCCGCCGAGACCGCGGGGTGAAACTCCGGTCTCGGCGCGGGAGTGCAGTCTCGCGGCGGGACGGCGCGGGGCGAGCGCGATCCGGGCGGTCGCGAGGCAGTAGGGGTCGGGGAGTGCGACCCGAGGCACGCCCGCGCCGCGGAGGATACCGTCCAGAGCGTCGGGGTCGACCAGGTCGGACCAGCCCCAGTGCACGACAGAGCGGATGCCTCGCGACCGGAGTCGGTGATCCCGTTCCCGGCGGCCGCGCAGCAAGGACGCGGGGTCGCCGTACCGGCCGTCGTACTTGAGGTCGCCATCAGCCTCTCCCGCGATCCCCGATCCCGGCCACCAGAAGTCGGTGCGGTCGGTCGCGACCGGCCCGCTCCACTCGGTCTGGAGCTCGGGTTCCTCGTAGCCGAGCAGCTCGATGATCGCTCGGCTCGCGGACTCGAGCGTGGACTCCGCCTCCGCCCTGGCACGATGCAGAGGCCACCGGGCGATGCGGCGTCCGCGCGAACTCGGTCTCTGCTCGTTCTGTGCGACGAGCGACTCCACGGATGCTGCGGAATCCAGGCGGAGCGCGGCGTCGGCTGCGATGAGCCCCACCACCACGTGCCTCGCTCGCGCGAGATCGACGGCACAGTCCGAGGGTGCGACGGCGGCGAACCCGCCGAGGTCGACGACGTCCCGCGCGCCCGTCGTGGTGTGCATGCGCAGGCCGGCGTGCAGGCGCGAGGTGCGGGTCGGGTCGCCCAGGGCATGGACGACACCGGGGTCGTCGAGGACCGGCATCCCCCAGACGGCCGCAGCCGACTCGTGACTGAGGACGAGCCCGGAGTGAGTGAGGATCGTGGCGTGGACGCGGGCCAGGTAGCGATCCCACGCAGGGAGCTGCCGCCACGACGCGGAAGGCGAATAGACCCCGCGCACCACGGACACGAGCTCGCCGCGTGCCGCCGCACGTGCGGCGTGCGGCACGTCCCGCGCCCGCAGAAGCGGCACGGGGCAGGCGACGGGGGCCTGGCGCAGGACGGGCGAGGAGGCAGCGATCGCGGGCATGGCTCCGAGGGTTCCCGCCCTGCGCCGCCCCGAGCGCATCGCGCGACTCTGGTGTGGACGCGGTCACCCCCGCCAGCCCGGGGGAGGAACCCGTGCCCATCCCCGATCCCGCCGCGAGACTGCACCGGGGTTACGAGACCTCATCGCGCATCCGCTTTCTCGGCGCGGACGTGCAGTCTCGCGAGACGGAGCCGCGCGCCCGCGCGTCAGCCTGCAGGCGGGGCGAACACGCCGGGCCACCAGAGCGCCGCGAGCGGGTAGCCCACGAACGCGATGATGTCGATCAGGACGTGCGCCACCACGAGGGGCATGACACGACCCCAGCGCGAGTAGACCCATCCGAACACGACGCCCATCGCCATGTTGCCCACGAGTGGGCCGAAGCCCTGGTACGCGTGGTAGCAACCGCGCAGGGCCGCGGTCGACAGGATGATCGTCCACGTGTTCCATCCGAGCTGCCGCAGTCGGTCGAAGAGGTAGCCGACCATGATGACCTCCTCGAGCAGGCCGGCGCGCAGCGCGGCCAGCAGCAGAAGCGGCACCGTCCACCACGACGAGTCGAGCGGCGAGGCATCCACTTGGACAGTGATGCCCAACTCGCGTCCGACGGCGTAGAGGAGGAGACCGGGCACACCGATGACGAGGACGAGCAGCGCGCCGCCTCCCACATTCCGGCCGAACCGCTCGAAGGTCAGTCCGATCTTGGCGAAGCCCGACCGGGCGGGCTCCCAGAGCAGATAGATCGCGAGGGCGACCGGCGCGAACCCGAACACCGCGTTCAACAACTGGCCGATGACGTCCCACACCTCCGACGGTGCGGCGCCCGGGTTCAGCGACGTCTGCTGGTCGGCGAGCGGCGCGCGCGTCAGCGCCTCGATCAGCGACAGCACGGAGTAGACCGCCGACCGCCCCAGCGACAGGGCGAGGACGATCCCGATCTCCCACCACAGGCGCGCTCGGCGACGCGGGGCAGGATCGACGGTGAGAGCGGTCGGGGTGGCCATCCGGTCAGGATGCCACGGCATCGTATGAGTGGGATGCCGATGGCCCCACCGATCAGACTGCTTCATCGTCGGCTTGCCAAGTAAAGGCTGTGTAACGGTCTTCTGAGGGATTTGTCGCATTGCGCTCAACGTGCTTAGTGTGCTTGTCATCACGCCTGGGTCGCGAAGCCTCGACCCGGGCTTTCATTAGGTCTCATGGAGGACACTTTGAAGCGCAACAAGATCGGCGTCGCAGGGCTCGCCCTGCTCGGCGCCACCAGCCTGGTTCTCGCCGGCTGCGCCAGCTCCGGCGGCGGCACGGGCACGGAGACCGAGGGCACCGGCGGTTCGACCGACGCGGTCATCACGACCAACGGCTCCGAGCCCCAGAACCCGCTCATCCCCACGAACACCAACGAGACCGGTGGCGGCAAGATCGTCGACTCGATCTTCGCCGGCCTCATCTCCTACGAGGCCGATGGCTCGGTCGTCAATGACGCCGCCGAAGAGATCACCACGGACTCGCCCACGCAGCTCACGGTCAAGATCCGGGACGGCCTGACGTTCACCAACGGAGAGGCGGTCACGGCCGACAGCTTCATCAACGCCTGGAACTACGGTGCCCTCGCATCGAACGCGCAGAACGCCTCCTACTTCTTCGAGGACATCGAGGGGTTCAGCTACGAAGAGGACTCCGAGCTGACCGGCCTCAAGAAGGTCGACGACCTGACGTTCACCATCACGCTGAACAAGCCGGCCTCCGACTTCGCGCAGCGTCTCGGCTACTCGGCCTTCTACCCGCTCCCCGAAGCCGCCTTCGACGACATGGAGGCCTTCGGCGAGAACCCGATCGGCAACGGCCCGTACAAGCTGGCCGAGGAGGGCGCGTGGCAGCACGACGTCCGCATCGACCTGGTTCCCAACGAGGACTACGACGGCCCCCGTGCTGCGAAGAACGGTGGCCTGGACATCGTCTTCTACGCAACGCAGGATGCCGCGTACCAGGACCTGCAGGCCGGCAACCTCGACGTGCTCGACGCCATCCCGGACAGCGCGCTCGAGACCTACGAGTCCGACCTGGAAGGCCGTGCGGTCAACCAGCCCGCGGCGATCTTCCAGTCGCTGACGATCCCGGAGTGGCTCGACGGCTTCCAGACCGACGAAGAGGGCAAGCTGCGTCGCGCCGCGATCTCGCACGCGATCAACCGCGACCAGATCACCGAGGTCATCTTCAAGGGCACGCGTACCCCGGCGAAGGACTTCACGTCGCCCGTCATCGACGGCTGGAGCGACTCGGTCCCCGGCAACGAGGTCCTGGAGTACGACCCCGAGCTCGCCAAGGAGCTGTGGGACCAGGCCAACGCCATCCAGCCCTACAGCGGCGAGGACTTCACGATCGCCTACAACGCCGACGGTGGTCACCAGACCTGGGTCGACGCGGTCGCGAACTCGATCTCGGGTGCGCTCGGCATCACCGCGGTGGGCCAGCCCTTCCCGGACTTCGCGAGCTACCTCGACGCCCGTGACAACGAGAAGGTCGGTGCGTTCCGCGCCGGTTGGCAGGCCGACTACCCCGGTCTGTACAACTTCCTCGGCCCGCTCTACGCGACCGGCGCCGGATCGAACGACGGCAAGTACTCGGACCAGGCGTTCGACGACCTGCTGGCCGAGGGCATCAGCGAGACGGATGAGGCCGCACGCAACGCGACCCTCCTCGAGGCGCAGTCGGTCCTGTTCGAGGACCTCCCGGCCCTTCCGCTCTGGTACTCCAACGTGAACGGTGGCTGGGCCGACGGCGTGCAGAACGTCGAGTTCGGCTGGAACTCGGTGCCGCTCTACTACGAGATCACCAAGTAACCCGCACACAGCATCACCTCGCACGAGGCGGTGACGGTCACCCGTCACCGCCTCGTGGCGTGACCCGCCTGTCTCACCGTTCTCACAGGGGACGGGCAGAGGATGGATGAACAGGGGCGCCGCAGAGCGGGGCCCTTCTTCGTGCGTCAGCACTGATACGTCTTTTCCCTGAAAGGGGGCCGAGGGTGGCCTATTACATCCTCCGACGGATCCTTCAGGTCATTCCGGTCTTCATCGGCGCGACCCTGTTGATCTACTACATGGTCTTCGGACTCCCGGGCGACCCGATCGCCGCGCTCTTCGGCGACAAGCAGCCGCCGCAGGCGGTCATCGACGCGATCCGTGACCAGTACAAGTTGAACGAGCCGTTCATCGTCCAGTACGCGAACTACCTCGGCGGCGTCCTCCGCCTCGACTTCGGGAACACCTTCTCCGGTCAGAGCGTCAACGACGTCCTCGCGCGGACCATCCCGGTCACCATGCGCCTGGCCATCATGTCCGTCGCGATCGCCTTCGTGCTCGCCCTGGTCATCGGTGCGCTGTCTGCGGTGTGGAAGGGCTCGATCTTCGACAACGGCGCCCTCGTGACGGCGCTGATCTTCATCGCCATCCCGATCTTCGTCCTCTGCTTCCTCGCGCAGTACTTCTTGGGTGTGCAGCTCGGCTGGTTCAAGCCGACCGTCGGCGGTCAGAACGACTGGGGCGACCTGTGGCTGCCCGCGATCGTCCTCGGTCTCAGCATCTACGCGTCGAGCATGCGTCTCACGCGTGCGTCCATGATCGAGTCGCTCGGGCAGGACTGGGTCCGCACCGCCTACTCGAAGGGCCTGCCGCGTCGCCGGGTCATCCCCGTCCACGTGCTCCGCAACTCGATGATCCCCATGGTGACCGACACGGCGACCCAGTTCGGTGTCCTCATGGTCGGCGCCACCGTGACGGAGGGCATCTTCAACGTCCCCGGCGTCGGCAACACCCTCTTCAACGCGATCATCCGCCACGAGACCCCGACGGTCGTCTCCTTCGTCACGATCTTCGTCGTCATCTACGTGCTGGTGAACCTGGCCGTCGACCTTCTCTACGGCCTGCTCGACCCGAGGATCCGCTATGTCAAGTAACTCCACGCACTATGTGGCGCCGACCCGCACCGAGACGGTGGTGGTCGACCAGCTGCGCCTGTCCGAGAAGAAGAGCAATCTCTGGCTGGATGCCTGGCGCGACCTGCGTCGTCGTCCGACATTCTGGATCTCGATCGTCTTCTCGCTGCTGATCATCGTCATGGCGGTCGCGCCGAATCTCTTCACCTCGGTCGCCCCGTCGGGCGGTGCGTGCGACCTCGCGAAGAGCAACGGCGGCCCGGAGGCGGGGCATCCGCTCGGCTTCACCTACCTCGGCTGCGACATCTGGTCGCGTGTCGTCCATGGCACCGGCGTGTCGATGTCGGTGGGTGTCCTGGCCACCGTCATCTCGACGGTCATCGGCCTGATCATGGGGACGCTGGCCGGCTTCTACGGCGGTTTCCTCGATTCGCTGCTGTCGCGCGTCGGCGACGTCTTCTTCACGATCCCCTACATCGTCGCTGCCGTCGTCGTGATGTCGGTCCTGGCGGAGTACAAGAACGTGTTCGTCCTCGCCCTCGCGATCGGTGGTTTCTCGTGGGCGAGCACGGCCCGTATCGCCCGGGCCGAGGTGCTGCGGGTGAAGCAGTCGGATTACGTGACGGCGTCGATCTCCATCGGTCTGTCGCGCTTCCGCACACTGCTCAGCCACGTCATCCCCAATGCGATGGCTCCCGTGATCGTCGTCACGACCCTCGGTCTCGGCACCGCGATCGTCGCGGAGGCGACCCTGTCCTTCCTGGGCGTCGGCCTCGGTGGCGTGTCGTGGGGTGCGGACATCAGCCAGGCGCAGTCCTCGATCCGCACCGCACCGTTCGCCCTCCTGTGGCCGTCGCTCGCCCTGACGATCTCGGTGCTCGCGTTCATCACCCTCGGTGAGCTTCTGCGCGACGCCGTCGACCCGAAGTCGAGGGCCCAGCGATGACCGACACCACTGGGATCCCGTCGAGCCGCGCCTCGCTGCGCGGCAGCAACAAGGAGAGCGCCGTGTCGCAACCCCTTCTGCAGATCCGCGACTTGAAGGTCGCCTTCTCCACCGGGAAGAAGGAGCGAGAGGTCCTCCACGGCGTCGACCTCGACGTCTTCCCGGGAGAGACCGTCGCGATCGTCGGCGAGTCCGGTTCGGGCAAGTCGACGACCGCCGCGGCTGTCATCGACCTGCTGCCGGGCACCGGGAAGGTCACCGCCGGGTCGATCATGCTCGACGGGGTCGACCTGACGACGGCGAGCCGCCGCGACATGGAGTCGATCCGCGGTCGCGACATCGGCTACGTTCCGCAGGACCCGATGTCGAATCTCAACCCCGTCTGGTCGATCGGCTTCCAGGTCGAGGAGGCCGTTCGGGCGAACGGTCTGGCGTCCAGCCGCAAGCAGGTGCGACAGCGCGCGATCGAGGTGCTGAAGCAGGCCGGTCTCGCCGATGCCGAGCGACGTATGCACCAGTTCCCGCACCAGTTCTCTGGCGGGATGCGGCAGCGCGCCCTCATCGGCATCGGTCTCGCCGCCGACCCGAAGCTCCTCATCGCTGACGAGCCCACCAGCGCGCTCGACGTGACGGTGCAGCGGGTCATCCTCGACCACCTCGCCTCGCTGACGCGCGAGAAGGGGACTTCCGTCCTCTTCATCACGCACGACCTCGGTCTCGCCGCAGAGCGCGCGGACCGGATCGTCGTGATGAATCAGGGCGAGATCGTCGAGGCGGGTCCGAGCCGGGTCATCCTCGAGAATCCGCAGCACCCCTATACCCAGCGACTGGTCGCCGCGGCTCCGAGCCTCGCTTCGCAGCGCATCCAGGCCGTCGCCGAGCGGCGCGGCGTGGAGCACCTCGACGCGGTCGCCGACACACAGCCGGTCGTGGAGGTGCGCGACCTCGTCAAGGAGTACAAGATCCGTTCCGGCGGGTTCCGCAGCGAGCCCTTCCGTGCGGTGGACGGTGTGTCGTTCCAGATCCCCCGGGGCAAGACGCTCGCGCTCGTGGGTGAGTCCGGGTCGGGCAAGTCGACCGTGGCGAAGATGGTCCTCCAGCTCGAGCAGCCCACGAGCGGTGCCGTGATCGTCGACGGCGCCGACACGTCGGGCATGAGCCGCAAGGAGATCTTCGCACTGCGGAGCCGCATGCAGCCGGTCTTCCAGGACCCCTACGGGTCGCTCGATCCGCTGCGCAGCATCGGCGCGCTGATCGCGGAGCCGCTGCGCGTGCACGGTGTGGGCGACGAGAAGTCCCGGCGCGATCGGGTGTTCGAGCTGCTCGAGCAGGTGTCGCTTCCGCGGGAGGTCGCCTGGCGATACCCGAACGAGCTGTCGGGTGGCCAGCGGCAGCGCATCGCGATCGCGCGGGCGCTCGCGCTCAAGCCCTCGATCGTCGTCCTCGACGAGGCGGTCTCCGCGCTCGACGTGCTCGTGCAGGACCAGATCCTGCGCCTGCTGGCCGAACTGCAGTCCGAGCTCGACCTGACCTACCTCTTCATCACCCACGACCTCGCCGTCGTCCGTGTCGCGGCCGACCTGGTCTGCGTCATGGAGCAGGGCCGCGTCGTGGAGCAGGGCACGGTGGACGAGATCTTCGCGTCGCCGACGCAGGAGTACACCCAGCGTCTTCTCGACGCCATCCCCGGTGCGGACATCCCGCTCGGAGGGCGTGCATGACGACGCCTTCGGGTGGCGGAGGGGGCGGGCAGGATGCCCGCTTCCTCCGCCCTCGAGTGTTCCGCGCGTCCTCGACGATGGTCTCCTTCTGGGTCGTCGTGGCGATGCTCGCCTTCTTCATCGGCGACGCGGCGGTCCGGGGCAGCTGGGTGTTCCTGGCGAAGTGGACGGCGCCGATGCTCCTCATCGGGTGGGGTGCGTGGCTGCTCTTCTGGCGGTCGCAGGTCCGGGCGGATCGTGACGGTGCGGTGATCGTCAACGCGCTGCGCATCCACGAGCTGCCCTGGTCCTCGGTCGAGGAGGTCGTCCAGTCCGCGCAGCTGCGTGTCGTGCTCGTCGGAGGGCGCCGCATCGACTGCTGGGGCGGGCCCTTCCCTGCACGTCGGAGGATGACCCGGACGCCGGAGGCGGCCACGGATGCGGCCCTCATCATGGAGGCGCTGCGGGAGGCGGCCACGCCGTCCGAGCGGGTGGCGACATCGCGCTGGGACGTTCCCGCGCTGCTCGTCGGCGCCGTGCTCGGGGTCCTCACGATCGCCTCTGTGACACTTGTGCATCCGTGAAGTAAAGATCGTGAAACGAACTGTTCACCGTTTGGTCGGATCGATGGGCATGTTTGTTAGCGTTGTGCGGACGGGGCAGCGAAGCCCCGATTGGCAAGGCGTCCTCGACGCCGGAACGGCCGGAGAGGACACCCGAGACGCGTGACGCTGTATCTGATCAGGAGAATCCTGAATTACGCGATCCTCACCCTCGTAGCGACCTCGATGGCCTACGTGCTCGCGAGCATCGGACTGGTCCCCGAACGCCGGTTCCTTCAGCGGAACCCTCCGGTGCCGCAGTCGACCATCGACGGGATCCTGGACCGTTGGGGTGTCAATCCCGAGGACCCGCTGCTGCTCCGGCTCTTCCGCTGGCTCGGCAACCTCTTCACGCAGGGATCCCTCGGTCTGACCACGGGTAATCAGCCGGTCGTCGAGCAGATCTTCACGCGTGCGGGAGTCAGTCTGCAGCTGCTGTTGGTGGGCTCGATCATCGGAGCGATCCTCGGCGTGGTCCTCGGCGTGTGGGGCGCCGTGCGCCAGTACCGGACGAGCGACCGCATCGTCACTGCAGCGTCCTACCTGCTCTTCGCAACGCCGACGGTCGTCATGGCCATCCTGCTCATGATCCTCGCCACCTATTTCAATCAGGCGGCGGGATCGCAGATCATCCGGTTCACGGGTCAGTACTCGCCGGGCATCCCGAACGAGTTCTGGCCGCAGCTGGGGGATCGGCTCTCACACCTCCTGCTGCCCACCCTGGTCCTCATCCTCGGCGCCGCCGCGTCGTACAGCCGGTACCAGCGCAGCGCGATGCTCGACGTGCTCGGTGCCGACTACATCCGGACCGCGCGGTCGAAGGGCCGCACGCGCGGCTCGGCTCTGGTCCGGCACGGTGTGCGCGTCGCCCTCATCCCGATGTCGACGTTCTTCGCCTACAGCTTCGGCACCCTCGTCGCGGGGGCGACGATGCTCGAGATCATGTTCGGCTGGCACGGGATGGGCGAGCTGACGATCCAGGCGGTGCAGCAGGACGACGTCAACGCGGTGGCCGGCTCGACGATGTTCGTCGCCGTCCTCATCCTCTGCTCGTCGACGCTCTCCGAAATCTTGTACGCCGCCCTCGACCCGCGCGTGCGGAGGTAATCATGGTCATCCCTCTCGAACAATCGGCCGAGGTCGCCGAGCTCTCGGTCTCCGCCGACCAGAAGCCTCGCAAGCCGCTCACCCGTTCACGCCTGATCTGGCAGCGGCTGCGCTCGTCGAAGCAGTTCTGGATCGGCTCCACGGTGCTCGTGGCGATCATCCTGTGGGCGGTCATCGGGCCGCTCGTCTGGCCGATCTCGCACACGACGCGCGACTACTTCTCCCTCAACCAGGGGCCGAGCCCGGCGCACCCGTTCGGCACCGACACCCTCGGCTACGACCTGTTCGCTCAGACGATGGCCGGTCTGCGCATCTCGCTGATC
Organism: Microbacterium sp. NPDC080005; assembly: GCF_040702445.1. Lineage (NCBI taxonomy): Bacteria > Bacillati > Actinomycetota > Actinomycetes > Micrococcales > Microbacteriaceae > Microbacterium > Microbacterium sp. NPDC080005. Next base: position 739,961 of record NZ_JBFBLD010000001.1, read on the forward strand.
GTCGGATTCGTCGCCGGTCCGCTCGCGACGCTCATCGCCGGTTTCGTCGGCGCCATCGCCGGCTACGTCGGCGGCTGGAGCGACAAGGTCATCGCCTGGTTCATCGACCTGCTGCTCGTGCTGCCCGCCTTCTTCATCCTGGTGCTGCTGTTCCCCTTCTTCCGGGAGTCCGGCTGGATCGTCATGACCTTCTTCCTCGCCCTGTTCGGCTGGATGATCATGGCGCAGGTGATCCGTTCGCAGACACGCTCGCTGCGCGAGCGTGAGTTCGTGAAGGCCGCGCGCTACATGGGCTTCGGCACGTGGTCCGTCGTCACCCGCCACGTCGTCCCGAACGTCGCCTCGCTGCTCATCATCGACGCGACGCTGGGTGTGGGCGCGATGATCCTTGCCGAGACGAGTCTCAGCTTCTTCGGGTTCGGTGTGCAGGCGCCCGAGGTGTCCCTCGGCACGCTGATCGCCGCCGGCAACACGGCGGCCGCGACCCGCCCCTGGCTGTTCGTCTTCCCCGCCGGCACGCTCGTCGTCCTGCTGTTGAGCCTGAGTCTCGTCGGCGACGCTCTGCGCGACGCCATCGATCCCACGTCTGGAGCCAACCGTGGTTGACGAATTGCTGCGTTCGGTCGAGGAGTCCGCTCGCGACAAGCGACGCCCGATCCTCGAGGTCCGCAACCTGTCGGTGACCTTCCCCCAGCGCGACGGGGCGCCCGTGCGCGCCGTGCGCGATGTGAGCTACACGATCCACGAGGGCGAGTTCCTCGGCATCGTCGGGGAGTCCGGGTCCGGAAAGTCGGTGTCCTCCCTGGCCGTCATGGGTCTCCTGCCCGACACGGCGCAGGTCGAGGGCGAGATCCTGTTCCAGGGACAGAACTTCCTCACCCTCGACGACCGGCGACTCTCCGGCATCCGCGGCCGTGAACTGGCGATCATCTTCCAGGATCCGCTGTCTGCGCTGACCCCCGTCTACACCGTGGGCGACCAGATCGCCGAGGCGCTGCGCCTGCACGACTCCGCCCTCAGCAAGCAGGCGGCCGCGGCGCGCGCCGTCGATCTGCTGAAGGTCGTCGGCATCCCCGATGCCCCACGTCGAGCCAAGGCGTTCCCGCACGAGTTCTCCGGCGGCATGCGTCAGCGGGCGATGATCGCCATCGCGATCGCCAACAACCCGCGCCTGATCATCGCGGACGAGCCGACGACCGCCCTCGACGTCACGATCCAGGCGCAGATCCTGGAAGTCCTCGAGGAGGCGAAGCGCATCACGGGCGCAGCCGTGTCGCTCATCACCCACGACCTCGGTGTCGTGGCCGGTCATGCCGACAACGTCGGCGTGATGTACGCCGGCAAGATGGTCGAGTACGGCAGCGTCGAAACCATCTTCCGCGAGCCGGTCATGCCGTACACGGTCGGTCTGCTCCGGTCTGTGCCGAACATCCGCACCGCGGGGACCGAGCGACTCGTTCCGCTCGAGGGGCGTCCGCCGTCCCTCGCATCGCTTCCGAAGGGCTGTCCCTTCGCGGCGCGTTGCCCCGCCGCGATCGCGGTGTGCCATGAGGTCGAGCCCGAACTCGTCCCCGCCGGGCGTGCGGTCGGTCAGTTGGCCGCCTGCCACCGCTCCGATGAGCTGGCGGAGGGGACGTTGCGGCGCTCCGAGATCTTCCCCCGTCCCGAGCCCTTGCCGGCCGAGGTCGTGGCGGAGACCACAGAGGCGCCCATTGTCGAGGTACGCGACCTGAAGCGGCACTTCCCGCTCTACCGCGGCGGCGTGTTCCGTCGCCGGGTGGGCGACGTCAAGGCCGTCGACGGCGTCTCCTTCGACCTGCGGGAGGGTCGCGTACTCGCCCTGGTGGGGGAGTCCGGATGCGGCAAGACGACCACCATCCTCGAGATGATGGAGCTCACCGCCCCGCAGGGCGGTCGGATCACCTTCGACGGGAAGGACGTCGCGTCGCTGACCCGCAAGGGTCGACGCGACCTGCGACGCGACATCCAGATCGTCTTCCAGGATCCCGCCGCCGCCGTGGACCCGCGCCTTCCGATCGGCGAGGTCATCGCGGAGCCGCTCCTCGTGCACGACGTCCCCAAGGCTCAGCGCGACGAACGGGTCGTGGAGCTCCTCGAACTCGTGGGACTCGACCCCGCCATGGCCGACCGCTATCCGCACGAGTTCTCGGGCGGTCAGCGGCAGCGGATCGGCATCGCGCGAGCACTCGCGACGAACCCGAAGGTGCTCGTCCTCGATGAGCCCGTCTCGGCCCTCGACGTGTCGATCCAGGCAGGTGTCATCAACCTGCTGCAGGACCTGCGCGACCGCCTGGGGCTGTCGATGGTCTTCGTCGCACACGACCTGGCGGTGGTCCGTCAGCTGGCCGACGACGTGTCGGTCATGTATCTGGGTCGGATCGTCGAGTCCGGCCCGATCGCCGAGGTCTTCAGCAACCCCCGGCATCCGTACACCCAGGCGCTCATGTCGGCGGCTCCCATCCCGGACCCGCACATCGAGCGCACCCGGGAGCGCGTGCTGCTGGACGGCGACCTGCCGAGCCCGGCCGTCGAGATCCAGGGATGCCGCTTCCGCACCCGGTGCCCGCTGTTCCGACTCCTTCCCGAAGAGGACCAGCGGCTCTGCCTGGGGGAGTACCCCGAGCTGGCGCGGCACGGCCGCGTCGAGGTCTCCTGCCACCACGTCGACAAGAACGTCCTCGTCGTCACCTGACCCCTGAACTCCGTCCTTTCCGGCGGACCCAAGAAGAAAGTAGATGCACATGATCCGTAAGACAGCACTTGCGGGTCTTGCTGTGCTCAGCGCGGGAGCTCTCATGCTCACCGCCTGTGCTGGCGGGACCACGTCGTCGCCGTCGCCGTCCTCGTCGGCGTCGCCCGAATCGCTCCCCCTGGTCGGTTACGAGGAGGTGTCCTACGGCGACCTCACCGACGGCGGCAACCTCAACCTGTCCGTCACCAGCAGCCCGACCGATGAGGGCAGCTGGAACCCGAACCACGCCCTGGCGGCCAACGTCGACGTGCAGAAGCTCCTCGAGCCGACGCTCTCCTCGATGTGGGTCATCGCCGAGGACGGCAGCTGGACGGCGAACCCCGACTACGCGACCTCGATCGAACTCACGAGCGAGGAACCGCAGGTCGTCACCGTCAAGCTGAACGAGAGCGCCGTCTGGCCCGACGGCAGCCCGATCACGGCCGAGGACTACGCCGCGACCTACGCGGCTGCCGGCGGCGCGGAGGAGGGCTACGAGGTCGTCCCGTCGTCGGTCTTCGACGCGATCGACTCCGTCGACGTCGTGAGCGACTTCGAGTACACGGTCTCCTTCACGGGTGCGTACGCCGACTGGCCGAGCCTGTTCAGCACCCCGGTCCTCCCCGCTGACATCGCGAACGACAAGGAGGCCTTCAACAGCGGCTTCGCCTCCGAGGCCGTTCCCTCCGCGGGTCCCTACGTCGTCGACGAGATCGACAACAGCGCGAAGATCTTCAAGCTGGTTCCGAACCCGAACTGGTGGGGCGCCAACGCTCCGAAGCTCGACAGCATCACCTTCAAGGTGATCGCGCAGGAGACGCTCCCGCAGGCGTACGCCAACGACGAGATCGACTCGATCGAGATCCAGACTCCCGACGCCCTCGAGACCGCCAGCGGCAAGGAAGGCGCCGTCGTCGGTCGCTCGGGTGGCGTCACCTGGTCGCACCTGACCTTCAACGCGACCGCCGCGCCGTTCGACGACGTCAACGTCCGCAAGGCCGTCGGCATGGCGATCGACCGCGAGCTGATCGCGCGCGTCGCCAACGAGCCGCTGGGCGCCCCGGCTACCACGCTCGGCGACTGGATCTTCATGCCCGGTCAGGCCGGCTACAGCGACGTCTTCGGTGAGGTCATCGGCAGCGACACCGACGCGGCGGAGAGCCTGCTCGAGGAGGCCGGCTGGACCAAGGGCGACGACGGCTGGACGAAGGACGGCGAGACCCTCACCTTCGCGATCACCGTCCCCGCGGGCACGCAGTCGAACATCAACCGCGCGCTCGGTGTCCAGGACTCCCTGGCTCGCATCGGTGTCGAGGTCACGCTCAACGAGGTCCCGAGCGAGAACTACTTCACCAACATCGACGCCGGTGACTTCCAGGCGGTGACGTTCGGTTGGCAGGGCACCCTGTTCCCGATCTCGTCCGCTGAGACGATCTACACCCCCGCCGACTCCCCGCAGAACTACTCGGGCGTCACGGACGACCGTCTCGCCGGCCTCTGGGAGCAGGCGAACGCCGAGCTCGACGAGGACGCGCGTCTGGGCATCGCCAAGGAGATCAACGAAGTGATCGCCGACTTCCTGCCGAGCGTTCCGATCTACCCCTACCCGGAGGTCGTCGCGACCGACGAGGGCCTCGCGAACTACGGCACCGCCACGTTCAAGAACACGGACTGGACCCTGGTCGGCTACACCGAGTGATCCGAGCATCGCTCACCTGCATCACCTGAACACCGGCGGGGCGGGGACCGAAAGGTCCTCGCCCCGTCGGCGTGTCACGGGCTGCGGTAAAGTGGACTGCCGGCATCCCGGCAACACCCTCTCTGCAAGGAACTCCCTTCATGGCGCACGCCCTCCGTCCTGACCTCCGCAACGTCGCGATCGTCGCGCACGTCGACCACGGCAAGACGACGCTCGTCGACGCCATGCTGCGCCAGACCGGCTCGTTCGGTGAGCACGCGCATGTCGAAGAGCGCGCGATGGACTCGAACGACCTCGAGCGCGAGAAGGGCATCACGATCCTCGCCAAGAACACGGCGATCACCTACAACGGCGTCCACACCGATCAGCCGATCACGATCAACGTGATCGACACCCCGGGGCACGCGGACTTCGGCGGGGAGGTCGAGCGCGGCCTGTCGATGGTCGACGGCGTCGTCCTGCTGGTGGATGCCTCCGAGGGCCCGCTCCCGCAGACGCGATTCGTCCTGCGCAAGGCGCTCGAGGCCAAGCTCCCCGTCATCCTGCTCGTGAACAAGACCGACCGTCCCGACGCCCGCATCGCGGAGGTCGAGGAGGAGGCGCACGACCTGCTGCTGGGCCTCGCGTCCGACCTGCAGGACGATGTCCCCGACCTCGACGTCGACGCACTGCTCGACGTTCCGGTCGTCTACGCCTCCGGTCGCGCCGGCGCCGCCTCGCGCACCCGCCCCGACAACGGCTCGCTGCCCGACAACGACGACCTCGAGCCGCTGTTCGAGGCGATCCTCGAGCACGTCCCCGCGCCGTCGTACGACGACGAGGCCCCGCTGCAGGCCTGGGTCACGAACCTCGACTCGTCGCCGTTCCTCGGGCGTCTCGCGCTCCTGCGCGTGTTCAACGGCACGCTCAAGAAGGGCCAGACGGTCGCGTGGGTGCGCTCCGACGGCTCGACGAGCAACGCCCGCATCACCGAGCTGCTCATGACGCGCGCGCTCGAGCGCTATCCCGCCGAGTCGGCCGGTCCCGGCGACATCGTCGCGATCGCCGGCTTCGAGAACATCACGATCGGCGAGACCATCGCCGACCCCGAGGACATCCGTCCCCTTCCCGCCATCACGGTGGACGACCCGGCCATCTCGATGACGATCGGCACGAACACCTCGCCGCTCATGGGCAAGGTCAAGGGGCACAAGCTCACGGCCCGGATGGTGAAGGATCGCCTCGACCGCGAGCTCATCGGCAACGTGTCCCTGAAGGTCGTCGACATCGGCCAGCCGGACGCGTGGGAGGTCCAGGGTCGCGGCGAGCTCGCCCTTGCGATCCTCGTCGAGAACATGCGCCGCGAGGGCTTCGAGCTCACCGTCGGCAAGCCGCAGGTCGTCACGCGTCGTGACGAGAACGGCAAGCTCACCGAGCCGTTCGAGCACCTCACGATCGACGCCCCCGAGGAGCACCTCGGCGCGATCACGCAGCTCATGGCCGGCCGCAAGGGCCGCATGGAGACGATGACGAACCACGGCACCGGCTGGGTGCGCATGGAGTTCATCGTCCCCTCGCGCGGTCTCATCGGCTTCCGCAGCGAGTTCCTCACCATCACGCGCGGCACGGGCATCGCCAACGCGATCTCGCACGGCTACGACGAGTGGGCGGGTGCGATCTCGACCCGTCAGAACGGCTCGATCGTCGCCGACCGCGCCGGTGTCGTCACCCCCTTCGCGATGATCGCGCTGCAGGAGCGCATGAGCTTCTTCGTGCAGCCGACCGAGGAGGTCTACGAGGGCATGGTCATCGGCGAGAACTCGCGCGCCGACGACATGGACGTCAACATCACGAAGGAGAAGAAGCTCACGAACATGCGTTCGTCGACGTCGGACTCCTTCGAGTCGATGACGCCGCCGCGTGTGCTCACGCTCGAGGAGAGCCTCGAGTTCGCCCGCGACGACGAATGCGTCGAGGTGACCCCTGAGAAGGTGCGCATCCGCAAGGTCGTGCTCGACGCGACCGAGCGCGGCCGCGCCGCCTCGCGGCTGAAGCGCCAGGACGCCGGCTCCTGACGCGGTGACGGGGGAGGAGCAGCCTCCGACGCGGCGGGCGTGGCGCGACTCCCTCGGAGTCGCGCTGGCGACGAGCGCGTACGGGGTCTCTTTCGGCGCCCTCGCCGTGGCCTCCGGGCTCGATGTCTGGCAGACCTGCGTCCTCAGCCTGTTCATGTTCACGGGCGGATCGCAGTTCGCCTTCGTCGGTGTGATCGGCGGCGGAGGACTCCCGGGCGCGGCGATCGCGTCGGCGGGACTTCTCGGCATGCGCAACGTGGCCTACGGGCTGCGGATGTCGCCGGTCGTCGGGTCGGGCTTCTGGCGGCGGGCCGCGGCATCCCACTTCACCATCGACGAGTCCACGGCGGTGGCCCTTGCGCAGACGGATGCCGGTGCGCGCCGCATCGGCTTCTGGGTGACCGGCGTCGGCATCTACCTCGGCTGGAACCTCACCACCCTCGCCGGCGCGTTGCTGGGTGACGTGCTCGGGGACGTCCGCGCCTACGGATTGGATGCCGCGGCCGCGGGAGCGTTCCTCGCTCTGCTGTGGCCGCGTCTGCGCCGTCGTCAGGCGATCGCGGTGGGCGTCGCGGCGGCGGTCGTCGCGGCGATCTCGACGCCGCTTCTCATGCCGGGCCTCCCGGTCCTCGTCGCCGCGGTCGTCGCGCTCGTCGTCGGGTGGGCGAACTGGCTGGGTGCCCGTGAGACCACCTCGGAGGTCGCGTCGTGACGCTGTGGCATTCCATCCTTCTCGCCTCGATCGTCTGCGTCGCGCTGAAGACCGTGGGCTATCTGGTGCCGCCGGCGTGGTTCGATGCGCCGCGACCGTCGCGCACGATCGACCTCCTCACGGTCGCCCTGCTCGCGGCGCTCGTCGTCGTCCAGACCCTGGGTGCAGGTCAGGCCGTCGTCGTCGACGCCCGGCTGCCTGCCGTCCTGGTCGCGGCCGGGCTGCTGGTCATCCGTGCACCCTTCCTCGTGGTGGTGGTCGCGGCCGCCGCGACCGCGGCTCTGCTGCGACTGTGGGGCTGGGCGGCATGAGCGGCCCGGAAGCGCGCGCCTAGACTGTGCAGGTGAACGCACTGCTCGCCCGGATCGCCACGTGGGTCCTCGCCGCCGTCATCGGCGTCGTCTACGGGGTGGCCGGCACGATCGGCCAGGCGGTCGTCTGGGGAGTGGTGCCGGTCGGCCTGCTCGTCGCGGCCACGGGGTTCACCGCGCTCCTGATCGCGGTGCGCACCCTGACGGGGGAGCGCGCGTCGGCCCTCGCCTGCGGCCTCGGTGCGATGGTCGCGACCCTGCTGTTCGCCAACGAGGGACCCGGCGGCTCCGTCGTCGTGCCCGCCCCGCCGGAGGGTGCGGCGATCACGCCCGGCCTGATCTGGACCTTCCTCGTGCCGCTGGTCGCCGCGCTGGTCGTGGCGTGGCCGTCGGCATCCCGCCTCCGATCCACGAACTAGACTCGATCCCGTGACGTATGTGATCGCCCTCCCGTGCGTGGATGTCAAAGACCGAGCCTGTATCGACGAGTGCCCCGTCGACTGCATCTACGAAGGCGAGCGGTCGCTCTACATCCACCCGGACGAGTGCGTCGACTGCGGCGCCTGCGAGCCGGTCTGCCCGGTCGAGGCCATCTACTACGAGGACGACCTCCCGGCGGAGTGGCAGGACTACTACACCGCGAACGTGGAGTTCTTCGAGGACATCGGCTCGCCCGGTGGTGCCGCGAAGGTCGGGGTCATCGCGAAGGACCACCCCGTCATCGCGGTGCTTCCGCCGCAGGCGCACTGACCTCCCATGAGCGTCCGCGACCTCGCCGACTACCCATGGGACGCCGTCGCCCCGTACGCGCAGCGCGCGAGGCAGCATCCTGACGGCATCGTCGACCTCTCCATCGGCTCACCGGTGGACCCCACTCCCGACGTGGTCGCCGACGCACTCCGGCGGGCGACCGACGCGCATGCCTACCCGCAGACGGTCGGCACCCCGGCGCTGCGCGAGGCGATCGCCGCCTGGTACGCGCGCCGACGCGGCGTCCCCGGGCTCACGTCCGCTCACGTGATCCCGACGGTCGGTTCGAAGGAGCTCGTGGCGCTGCTGCCGCTGCTGCTCGCGCTCGGGCCCGGCGACACCGTCGTCCATCCCCGGGCGGCCTACCCGTCCTACGAGGTGGGTGCGCGTCTGGTCGGCGCCGACGCGCTCGCGTCCGACGACCCCGACGAATGGCCCGCGGGGACCCGCCTGGTCTGGCTCAACTCGCCCGGCAACCCCGACGGTCGTGTGCTGGGCGTCGACGACCTGCGCCGCGCCGTCCACCGTGCGCGCGAACTGGGGGCGGTGCTCGCCTCGGACGAGTGCTACGCCGAGCTCGGGTGGGACGGTCCGTGGGCGGATGCCGCTGTGCCGAGCGTCCTCGACCCGCGGGTGACAGACGGGCACCTGACGGGCCTGCTGTCGGTCTACTCGCTCAGCAAGCAGTCCAACCTCGCCGGGTATCGCGCCGCGTTCCTCGCCGGCGACGCCGACCTGGTGGCGGGACTCGTGACCGCGCGGAAGCACCTGGGCCTGATGGTGCCGGGTCCCGTGCAGGACGCCATGGTCGCGGCGCTGGCCGACGACGCCCATGTCGAGCACCAGCGGGCGCTGTACCGGGCGCGTCGCGACGTCCTCAAGCCGGCCGTCGAGGCGGCGGGCTTCCGGATCGATCACAGCGAAGGCGGGCTCTACCTGTGGGCCACCGCGGGGGAGGATGCGTGGGAGTCGATCGCGCGGCTCGCCGAGCTCGGCATCCTCGCGGGTCCGGGACACTTCTACGGCTCGCACTACCCGCAGCACGTGCGGTTCTCGCTGACCGCGACCGACGAGCGCATCGCCGCGGCGGCCCGGCGGCTGACCGCATCCTCGTAGCATCTTCGTAGGTTTCCTCTCACGGATGCCGCGATCCGTTGGGCGCGTCAGGAGAGGCGCCATCTCCCCGTTAGGCTGTAAAGACCGCTCCCGACGACCGCAAGGAGGCTTCGTGACCAACGCGGACACCCCTCAGAAGGCCACCGTGACCATTGGTGACACGACCGCGGAGCTTCCGCTCGTCGCCGGGAGCGAAGGGGTGCCGAGCGTCGACTTCTCCTCGTTCACGAAGCAGACCGGGTACACCTCGCTCGACTACGGCTTCGTGAACACGGCGTCGACGAAGTCCGCCATCACCTACATCGACGGCGATCAGGGCATCCTGCGCTACCGCGGGTACCCGATCGAGCAGCTCGCCCAGCACAGCACCTACCTCGAAGTGGCATGGCTCCTGCTGTACGGCGAGCTCCCCACCGCAGACGAGCTGGCGGGCTGGGACGAGAAGATCCGTCGGCACACCCTCCTCCACGAGGACCTCAAGCACTTCTTCTCGGCCCTGCCGCACACCGCGCACCCCATGTCGGTGCTCTCGGCTGCGACGGCCGCGCTCTCGACGTACTACGAGGGTCAGAGCGACCCTCACAACCCCGAGCACGTCGAGCTCAACACGATCCGGATGCTGGCGAAGCTCCCCGTGATCGCGGCGTACGCGCACAAGAAGAGCATCGGACACGCGTTCCTCTACCCGGACAACTCGCTCAGCTTCGTCGACAACTTCCTGAAGCTGAACTTCGGCAACAACGCCGAGCCCTACGAGATCAACCCGGTCATGTCCCGCGCGCTCGAGCGGCTGCTCATCCTCCACGAGGACCACGAGCAGAACGCCTCGACCTCGACCGTCCGCCTCGTCGGATCGACGGGCGCCAATCAGTTCTCGTCGATCTCGGCGGGCATCAACGCTCTCTACGGCCCTCTTCACGGCGGCGCGAACGAGGCCGTCCTCGACATGCTCGCGCGCATCCGCGATTCGGGCGAGAGCGTCCAGCGCTTCGTCGAGCGGGTGAAGAACAAGGAGGACGGTGTCAAGCTCATGGGCTTCGGACACCGCGTCTACAAGAACTACGACCCGCGGGCGAAGCTCGTGAAGGAGTCCGCCGACGAGGTGCTCCGCGAGCTCGGGGTCGAGGATCCGCTCCTCGCCCTCGCCAATGAGCTCGAGGAGATCGCGCTCAACGACGACTACTTCAAGGAGCGTCGCCTCTACCCGAACGTGGACTTCTACACCGGCGTCATCTACAAGGCGATGGGCTTCCCGACGCGGATGTTCACGCCGCTGTTCGCGATCGGCCGCCTCCCCGGGTGGCTCGCGCACTGGCGCGAGATGCAGAACGACCCGCAGACCAAGATCGGTCGCCCGCAGCAGCTGTACACCGGGGCGACGGAGCGGGACTACCCCGTTTCCCGCTGACGCCCCGGCGGCATGCCGCTATGGTGTGCCCATGGGGTGGATGCCGGAAGTGGCGATGTCGTCCGACGACGGCGAGTACGTCGATGACGGCGTGGTGGTCGTCCCGCCGGGGATCGACGACGGTGGTCTCATGGGGACCGGCATGGATGGCATGGCGTCGGGGTTCTCCGCCGTCTTCGGGCTGATCCTCGTCCTCGGGATCGGCGCCGCGATCTTCGGACTCGTGATCCGGGCACGGAAGTACCGCATCCTGCAGGACGCCGGCATCGATCCGCTGACGGTGGACGCGCAGATCGCGGCGCGGGTCCTCCGCAGCGACGTGCTCGCCCCGGCGGAACCCGTCGCCGCCGCACCGGCTGCGCAGCCGTCGATCGAGCAGCGACTGGTCGAGCTCGACGACCTCCGCGCGCGCGGCATCATCAGCGACGAGGAGCATCGCGAGGCGCGCGCCGCCGTCCTACGGGGCTGATCCGCTCAGGCGTGCAGATCGGCGTTGAGGGTGACGCCCACACCCTCGCGCCGGACGGCTTCGACGGCGCCGGTCAGTGAGTTGCGACGGAAGAGGATGCCGCTGCGCCCCGACAGCTCGGCGGCCTTCGCCGTCGGGACCGTGCCGTCGGCCCGCGGGGTCTCGCCGGAGAGGATCACCTTCGTGCCGGCCGTGATGTACAGGCCCGCTTCGACGATGCAGTCGTCTCCGAGGGAGATGCCGATGCCGGCATTGGCGCCGAGGAGGGTGCGCGCTCCGATGGAGACCCGGTGACTGCCGCCGCCGGACAGCGTGCCCATGATCGATGCGCCGCCGCCGATGTCGCTGCCGTCGCCGACGACGACACCCTGGGAGATGCGCCCCTCGACCATCGAGGCGCCGAGGGTTCCGGCGTTGAAGTTCACGAACCCCTCGTGCATGACGGTGGTCCCGGGGGCGAGGTGCGCACCGAGGCGCACGCGGGAGGCGTCGGCGATGCGCACGCCGGTGGGCACGACGTAATCCGTGAGCCGCGGGAACTTGTCGATGCCGGCGACCTGGATGCCGGCGCGCTGGAGCGCGGGCCGCAGGCGGGTCAGGTCATCGGGGTGCACCGGGCCGGCATTCGTCCACGCGACGTTCGGCAGGTGGCCGAAGATCCCGGTGAGATCGAGCTCGTTCGGTGCGACGAGACGGTGGGAGAGGGCGTGCAGTCGCAGGTAGGCGTCGGATGTCCCGGCGGGCGGGGCGTCGAGGTCGATCTCCACGACCACGACTCCCACCGCGACGGCGCGGCGGTCATCGGCACCGGCGTAGGCGTCGAGCGCTGACGTGTCCACGTCGGCGGGTGCGCGGCCGAAAGCCGGCGCGGGGTACCAGGTGTCGAGGACGGTGCCGTCCTCGCTCGTCGTCGCCAGACCGATACCCCAGACCCACCGCGCGTCACTCATGATTCCAGGCTATCGGGCCGTCGTTAGACTCGACGTCATGCCCCGGCTCGACCTCCGCTCCTCCGCCGTCGACCTGACCCGGACCATCTGCGACATCCCGAGCGTGTCAGACGACGAGACCGTCCTCGCCGACGCGATCTTCGAGGCCGTCTCGGAGCTCCCGCACCTCGAGGTCCACCGCGACGGCGACACGATCGTCGCGCGGACGCAGCTCGGGCGCGCGCAGCGCGTCGCGATCGCAGGGCACATCGACACCGTCCCGATCAACGGCAACGTCCCCACGCGCGACGTGGACGTGGACGGTGAGGCGTTCCTCTGGGGGCGCGGCACGGTCGACATGAAGGCCGGGGTGGCCGTCCAGCTGAAACTCGCGGCGGAGCTCACCGACCCTCGGGTGGACATCACGTGGATGTGGTACGACCACGAGGAGGTCGCCGCCGAGTTCAACGGGCTGACCCGGCTCGCGGCATCCCGTCCCGATCTCTTCGCGGCGGATTTCGCGATACTGGGTGAGCCGTCGAACGGTCAGGTCGAGGGAGGCTGCAACGGCACCCTCCGTGCGGTCGTCCGCACCGCGGGCGTGCGTGCGCACAGTGCCCGGGCGTGGGTCGGCGAGAATGCGATCCACAAAGCCGCTCCGATCCTCTCCCGCCTCGCCGAGTACCGGCCGCGCGAGATCGAGGTCGACGGACTGCTCTACCGCGAGGGACTCAACGCCGTCGCCATCCGCGGCGGCATCGCCGGCAATGTCATCCCCGACGCCTGCGAGGTCGAGGTCAACTACCGCTTCGCTCCGAGCAGGGACGCCGCAGCCGCAGAGGCGCACGTGCGCGACGTCCTCGCAGGCTTCGAGGTCGAGATCGTCGACCTGTCCGAGGGAGCCCGGCCGGGGCTCGACGCGCCTCTCGCTCAGGACTTCGTGGCGGCGGTGGGCGCGGTCCCGAAACCGAAGTACGGCTGGACCGACGTCGCGCGCTTCTCGGCGATGGGTGTGCCCGCGGTCAACTACGGTCCCGGTGATCCGCACCTCGCCCACCACGACGAGGAGCGCGTGCCTCTCGCTCAGATCGAGGACGTCGAGCGGGGCCTGCGGGCATGGTTGAGCGGCGACTGAGGTCCGCAGCCTCCGTCGCCGGCACCGTCGCCGCCGTCTACCTCTCGGCCCGCCTCGTCACCACCCTGTTCTTCTGGGCCGCCGCCACCCTGTCGGGTCCCACGTCGCGTTTCGGAGCGGACGCGACCATCCCGTCGCTGGCCATGGGATGGGACGCCCAGTGGTACTGGGTCATCGCGGATCGCGGCTATCCGTCGGTCCTGCCGGTGACGGACACCGGGCAGGTGACGGAGAACGCGTGGGCCTTCCTGCCGCTCTACCCGTGGCTCGCGCGTGCCCTCGGGACCGTCCTCGGGGGCTACCCGGCGGGAGCGGTCGTGCTGGCGCTGGTCGCCGGCTACGCGGCATCCGTGGTCCTGTTCCTGATGCTGCGCGAACGGATCGGCGAGACGGCAGCGCTGTGGGCGGTCGTCCTGTTCGCCAACGGCCCCCTCGCGGCGCTGTTCCAGATGGGCTACGCCGAGTCCCTCGGCCTGCTCTGGCTCCTCCTCGCCCTGTGGGCCCTCATGCGGCGGCGCTTCGGCTGGCTCTATCCGCTCATCGTGCTGATGGGGTTCACCCGGCCGGGCGTCCTCGCCTTCGCGCTGCTCCTCGGCCTCTACGGGATCCATCGATGGATGCATCGGCGGGTCGACCCGCTGCCGACACGGCAGATCGTGCACATCGTCGCAACGGGTGCACTGGCGACGATCGTGGGCTTCGCGTGGCAGGTGATCGCCGGCGTGGCGACGGGCGACCCGTCTGCGTACCTGGAGACCGAACTGGCGTGGCGGCGCAGTTGGGTCGGGTCGGAGGAGCAGTTCGTCCCGTTCTCGGGATTCCTGACGGCCGCCTCGGTCTGGTTCGGGATCTGGGGTCTGCCGCCCATGCTCGGCCCGGTCGCCCTCGTCATCCTGGTCATCGGGGTCGCCGTCGTCCTGGCGCGCGCCCCGCAGGTGCGCCGTCTGGGCCCGGAGGTCCGGCTGTGGGGCGCGAGCTACCTGGTCTACCTGCTCGCGGTCTTCTTCCCGCAGTCGAGCACCTTCCGGCTGCTGCTTCCCCTCACCCCGGTGGCGGCGGCCGTCGCCGTGCCGCCGTCGCGGTGGTGGCGGATCGGGGTGCTGGTGCTGTGCCTGGGCGGGCAGTGGCTGTGGATCCACGAGATGCTCGCCTTGGGCGACACGTTCTTCCGGATCCCGTGACGATAAGCGTCCGCTGAGAGGCGCGCGCGCCGAAGGCGATCACCCCATTGGGTAGACTAATGGGGAAGGCCGAAGACGAAAGGGAGCCCCACAATGGCAGCCATGAAGCCGCGCACCGGAGACGGACCTATGGAGGCCGTCAAGGAAGGCCGCCTCATCATCGTGCGTGTTCCGCTCGAGGGGGGCGGTCGACTCGTCGTCTCGGTGAACGACGACGAGGCGAAGGAACTGCACAGCGTCCTCAGCGGGGTCGTCGGCGCCGCCTGACCCTGACTCGATGCGAAAGGCCGGTCTCCACGGGGACCGGCCTTTCTGCATCCTCGGACGCGGTGCGAGCGCTCAGGAGCCGTCGGCGACGGTGGTCAGCTGCAGCAGACCCTCGCCGACGATCGACAGGGCTCCGATCACGGCGGGTGAGGCCTGCGTCTCCTGGATCAGCGATCGGTAGGCGGTCTCGAGGGGGCCACGGCGGACAGGGTCGGCGACGGCGCCGCCGGCGAGGACCCGGGGGACGAGGACCGTGCCCCCGGCTCGGACCAGGCGCAGTCCGTGTTCGACGTACTCGATGACGCCGTCGGGGTCGGCGTCGATGAGGACGATGTCGTAGGAGGCCTCGTTCATGCGGGGAAGGACGTCGGCGGCGCGCCCCGTGATGAAACGCACGCGTGCGGCCGGGACACGGGCATCGGTGAAGGCCTTGCGTGCCACGGCGAGGTGCTCGGGCTCTTTGTCGATCGTGGTGAGGGTCGCCCGCGGTGAGCCGTGCAGCAGCCACAGGCCCGAGACGCCGCCGCCCGTGCCGATCTCGACGATGTTGAGGGCGCGGCTCGCGCCGGCGATGACCGCGCACTGCGCTCCCACCTCGGGGCTGACCGGGCCTGCGCCGATCTCGAGAGCGTGAGCGCGCGCCCGAGCGATGGCATCGGGCTCGACCGTCGACTCGGCGGCGAATCTGCGTACGGCCTCGTGATCTCCCATGTGGTGAACCTCCGTGGCCCAGCCTAAGCGGGGGCGGATGCCGTGACCCTCAGGCGCACGGGTAACCTGGGAAGCATGTCGAACGGGCTCGATCTGGAGAAGATCCTCCTCATCGCGCTCATCGCCGCACTCCTGCTCGGACCCGAGCGGCTGCCGGGTTATGCCGCCTCGCTCGCGCGGCTGACCCGCCGCGTCCGCGACTGGCTCGACGGCGCCCGCACGCGGGTGAAGGAGGAGATGGGCGACGACTTCGACGAGATCGAATGGCGCAAGCTCGACCCGCGCCAATACGATCCCCGGCGCATCATCCGCGAAGCCCTCATCGACGACGCGCCCGTCAAACCTGTGGCGGCGGGTGCCGCGGCCATGGCCGCCGCCGCGGTCGCCTCCCCGCCGGCAAGCGACCCGGTGAGGTCCGCGGATGCCGAGACGGGCATCGTCCCGTTCGATTCCGAAGCGACCTGACGCGCGGCATCCGCCGCCGGTGATCCTCAGGCGGGGGAGACCGGCAGGGCGCGCCCGGCCAGTGATGGTCGTGTCGTCGTCAGCGCGTCGGCGACAGCCGAGATCGCGCGAGCGGCGGGGTCGCCGGGGTCGGAGAGCACGACGGGCGCACCGGTGTCACCGCCCCGGCGCAGGGCCGGACTCAGCGGAACGGACCCGAGGAGGGGGACCGAGTCACCCGCGGCGGAGAGCGCGGAGGCGACCGCTTCGCCGCCGCCGGCACCGAACACGTCCACGACCGTCCCGTCGGGGAGTGCGAACGCCGCCATGTTCTCGATGACCCCGATGATGCGTTGACCCGTCTGGCGAGCCACGATCCCGCTGCGGACCGCGACGTCGGCCGCCGCCGCCTGAGGCGTCGTCACGACGAGCACCTCCGCATGGGGCAGGAGCTGACCGACGGAGATCGCGACGTCGCCGGTGCCCGGCGGCATGTCGATGAGCAGGACGTCCAGGTCGCCGAAATGGACGTCGGTGAGGAACTGCTGCACGGTGCGGTGCAGCATCGGACCGCGCCACGCCACCGCGGGGGAGGCGCCCTCGGCGAGGAACATGCCGATCGAGATCGTCTTCACCCCGTGCGCGACGGGCGGCAGCATCAGGTCGTCCAGGCGCGTGGGCTGCGGCGGGCGGCCGTCCTCGCCGACCAGACCGAGCAGACCCGGGATCGAGAAGCCGTGCACGTCCGCGTCGATGAGTCCCACGGCGAGCCCGCGCGCCGCCAGGGCGACCGCGAGGTTGGCGGTCACCGTGGACTTGCCGACGCCTCCCTTGCCGCTCGTGACGGCGATGACCCGTGTCAGCGCGTCGGGGGTGAACGGCATGCTCCGCACGCCGCGGATCCGTTCCACGAGCCCCGCTCGCTCGGAAGGCGTCATGACCCCCACGTCCACGCGGACGTCCTCCACGCCG
This sequence comes from Microbacterium sp. NPDC080005, assembly GCF_040702445.1. NCBI lineage: Bacteria > Bacillati > Actinomycetota > Actinomycetes > Micrococcales > Microbacteriaceae > Microbacterium > Microbacterium sp. NPDC080005. The sequence continues at coordinate 756,871 of NZ_JBFBLD010000001.1, forward strand.
GTGACGGATGCCGCGGCTTCGCGGACCTCGCGTTCGATGCGCTCCGCGGCGGGGCATCCGACGATCGTCAGCGCGATCCCGACGCGCGCCGTGCCGTCGCTGACGGCGATGTCCCGGACCATGTCGAGCTCGCCGATCGGACGTCGCAGCTCGGGGTCGACGACCGCGGACACGGCCCGGCGGACGTCATCCACCGTCGAGGGCGTGCTCACGACGATCGCGCGCCGTCGCCCGGCTGCTCGCGCTCGTCCAGCCGCTCGAGGAGTGCCTTGAGCTCCTGTCGGAGCACGTCGCGACTGATCATCTCGTCCTGCATGTCCGTGAGGGCCATCCGCAGGGCCACGACCTCGCGGGCCAGGTACTCGGTGTCGGCGAGGTTGCGCTCGGCGCGCTGGCGATCCTGTTCGATCTGCACGCGGTCGCGATCGTCCTGTCGGTTCTGCGCGAGGAGGATGAGGGGCGCGGCGTAGGAGGCCTGCAGCGAGAGCATCAGCGTGAGGGCGGTGAAGCCGAGTGCGGCGTCGTCGAACCGCAGCCCCTCCGGCGCCGCGGTGTTCCACACGATCCAGGCGACGCAGAACAGCGTGAGGATCAGCAGGAACGCCGGAGTGCCCATCGCTCGCGCGATCCATTCGGTGAAGCGCCCGAACCGGTCGCGCGAGGGCTGCGCCGGTCGGCTGAGGACGCGGCTGCGTCGACCCCGCGGCGCCTCGAACCCCGACTTGGGAGCGCGTGCCATCATCGCCGCACCTGCGGCGTCTCGCGCGGGGTGTCCTGCGAACGCCAGTCATCCGGCAACAGGTAGTCGATGACGTCGTCGACCGTGACGGCACCCACGAGGTGGCGGGCCTGATCGACGACGGGCAGCGAGACGAGGTTGTAGCTCGCGAGGAGGCGCGCGACCTCGGCGGCGCTGGCCGAGACGGTGATCGGCTCGACGGTGTCGTCGATGATGGCACCCAGTCGCTCGTGGGGCGGGTAGCGCAGCATCCGCTGGAAGTGGACCACGCCCAGCAGACGCCCCGTCGGCGTCTCATACGGCGGCAGCGTCACGAAGACGGCGGCGGCGAGCGCCGGGTGCAGCTCGTGGCGACGGATGAGGGCGAGAGCCTCGGCGACGGTCGCATCGGCGGAGAGCACGATGGGCTCGCTCGTCATGAGGCCGCCGGCGGTGTCGGGCCCGTGCTCGAGGAGGGCGCGGACGTCCTCCGCCTCCTCGGGCTCCATGAGGTCGAGCAGCTGGCCGGCGCGGGCGTCGGAGAGCTGGCCGAGGACGTCGGCGGCGTCGTCGGGTTCCATGGCGTCGAGGATGTCGGCGGCGCGCTCGTCTCCGAGGGCCTCGAGGATGTGCACCTGCTCGTCCTCGGGCATCTCCTCGAGCGCGTCGGCGAGGCGGTCGTCCGGCAGCTCCTCCGCGACTTCGAGCAGGCGCTCCTCGGGGAGGTCGAGGAGTGTGTTGGCGAGGTCGGCGGGCTTGAGTTCGGAGTACGACGCGACCAGGAGCTCGGCGGACTGCGTCTGCCCCGCCACCTGATCGTCGCGTACGTCGTTCCACTGCGCGAAGGTCGTCGGTCCCTTCGCGAACGGCGATGCGCTGGTCTTCGGGCGGCGCAGGAACAACTGTCCGACCTGCCAGTCGCCCAGTCGATCGCGTTCGATGGCGACGTCCTCGATCACGGCCGAACCCGACCCGTCGGTGAGGTGGACGTTGCGGCCGATCAGCTCGGTCATGACACGGACCTCGCCGCCCCGCTGCTCGAAGCGGCGGACGTTGATGAGTCCTGTCGTGATGACCTGACCGGTGGCGATCGAGGTCACCCGTCCGATGGAGAGGAACACGTTGCGTCGGCCGGGGATCTCGACGACGAGACCGACGACTCTCGGAGGGTCGTCCTTGCGGTAGATCACGACCACATCGCGGACCTTACCCAGACGGTCGCCCGCGGGGTCGAAGACGGCGCACCCGGTCAGGCGCGCGACGAAGACCCGTTGCGTATTCACCAGACCAGCGTAGTCGGCGGATCCCTCGCCCTCACTGCGCCCACGCAAAGGCGGGCATGGGAGACTGAGCGCATGAGCATGATGGGCGGGGCCCCGAAGGAGCACGGCGCGACGGTCGCCGAATACACGTCGTACGAGGCGGCGCAGAAGTCGGTGTCGACCCTCATCGGCTCCGATGTGCCGGCACAGGACATCGCGATCGTCGGTCGGGGCCTGCGCTCGGTCGAGCGCGTCACGGGCAGGCTCGGCTACGCGACCGCAGCGCGGTCGGGCGCGATCAACGGCGTCCTGCTGGGCCTCCTGTTCGCCGCCATCTTCGTGCTCGGCAGCCCGGGCGCCGCTCTGCAGCTGTTCGTCGGCGTGATGCTCGTCGGTATCGCCCTGGGCATGCTCATGAGCATCATCAGCTACTCGATCCTCCGCCGTCGCCGGGACTTCACCTCTGTCACCCAGGTGATCGCCGACCACTACGACGTGACCGTGCTGCCGCGGAGCTTCGGCCGTGCCAAGGAACTCCTCGGGGCGGGCGCCGCGCCCACCGCGCCGCAGGCACCGCGAGAGGACCTGTCCGCTCCGCCCCGCTATGGCGAGCGCGTGGACCCCGCCGCCCCCGCCCCCGCATCCGGGGAGCGCGTCGATCCCGCGCCCGCCCCGGTCCAGGGCGAGCGCGTCGACCCCGTTGCCCCGCCGCGCTACGGCGAACGCGTCGACCCGGCGCCTGCGCCGCCCGTGATGCCGCCGCAGGACGGCGACGCACCCGCGCAGCCGCCGGCCCCCGACGCTCCGCGATGATCCCCGTCGCCCTGCCGACCGGCAGGGCCGAGGTGACCGCGGCGGTCGACGTCGCCGACGATCCGATCGCCGTCGTGGCCCTCGCCCACGGCGCCGGAGCCGGGCACGAGCACCCCTTCCTCGCGGGCGCGGCGCGGGCGTGGGCCGCGGCCGGCTTCACGACGGTGCGCTTCGACTTTCCGTACCGGCAGGCGGGACGACGGATGCCGGGCCCCGCCGCACACGCCGTCGAGACGTGGGCCGCGGTTCAGGATTTCAGCCGCCGGCTGGCCCCCGGCATCCCGTTCGTCGCGGCGGGCAAGTCCTACGGCGGGCGGATGGCGTCGATGGCCGCCGCCGAAGGGCGCATCGCGCCCGGCGCCCTTCTGTATCTCGGCTACCCGCTCCACCCGCCGGGCAAGCCCGAGAACGCCCGCACCGCGCACCTGCCGGCCGTGCCCGCGCCGCAGCTGTTCCTCTCCGGTACCCAGGATCCGTTCCTGCAGCCCCTGGCCGACCTGGAGGTGGCCGTCGCGTCCTGCCGGGACGCGGAGATCCTGTGGTTCGAGGGTGCCCGGCACTCCTTCGAGGTCGCGGGGCGGGCCCTCCCCGCTGTGCAGGTCGGGGCGGCGACCGCGTCGGCTGCGCTGCCGTGGCTTCGCGAGCGGCTTCAGCGCCCCGCCGCGTAGCCCTGCACACCGCGGGGATTCGCTGCCGCCCAGAGGATGCCGGTGGCACGGTCCGCGCCCACCGCCGACAGCCTGCCGAGCGCCCAGTCGCCGGCGCGGGTGACGGTGTGTCCGAGGGCGGAGAGACCCCGGAGGACCTCTTCGCCGAGACGGTCCTCGGCGACGACGCCGGTCGGATCCCAGGTTCGAGGCCAGAACGAATCGACCATCGCCGTCGTGTGGAGGGTGGGGGCGTCGATCGCCTGCTGCGCGGTGTAGCCGCCCACGAACATCCGCAGCAGCATGGGGAGCTGCCACTGATCCTGCTGGTCGCCGCCGGGCGTCCCCAGGGCGATCCGGGTGTCGCCGTCGTGCACGAGAGTCGGCGACAGCGTCGTACGGGGCCGCGCACCGGGTCGGAGCGCCGCGGGCGAGTGCTCGTCCAGCCAGCACATCTGCAGGCGGGTTCCGAGGCAGAAGCCCAGTGAGGGGATGGTCGGGGACGACTGCAGCCACCCGCCCGACGGCGTGACGGACACGACGTTGCCCCACCGATCGGCGACGTCGATGTGGCACGTGTCGCCTCGCGTCGAGCCGGACCGGTCGACGGTCGGCTCGCCGGTGCCCGCGGCCGCGGCGACGTCGCGACGGAGCGGCGGTGTCCAGGGGTCGGTGTCCGCACGTCGCGCGGGGCGCCACTGCGACGAGGCCCGCGCGCCCAGGTCGGCGCGCCGATCGGCGGCGACCTCGTCGGTGAGGAGGGCACCGGCATCCGCTCCGTCGCCGAAGGACGCGTCGCGATCGGCGAGGACGAGCTTGAGCGTCTCGACGAGGGTGTGGGCTCCCGCCGTGGTCGAGGGGTCGAGCAGGTCGTCGGGAAGGGGCACCATGATCCGCAGCGCGGCGAGGAGCGCGGGACCCTGCGACCAGGCATCCGCTTTGAACACCCTGCGCCCGCGGAAGGCGACCGACAGCGGCTGCTCGTACCGGGCAGGTGCCTCGACGAGGTCCTCGCGGGTGAGGACGGCGGCGTGATCGGTGCCGCTCGAATGACGGTGCGGATCTGCGAGGACCTCGCAGGCGTCACCGAGGAGCTCGCGCCACTCCGAGCGGGCCGCGTCGATGGCGGCGACACGGTCGCCCCTGTCCGCGCCGGCCGCCGCGAGACGGCGCAGCACCGCGGCATAGGCGGGGTTGCGGTGCAAGGTTCCCGCGGCCGCGGGGGAGCCGTCGGGCATCCACAGCTCGGCGGAGGCGGGCCAGTGATCCCGGAACAGGTCCGCGACCCGTCCGATCGTCGCCGACGCCGCAGGAAGCAGCGGATGCCCCGCCTCGGCGTAGTCGATCGCGAACGACAGCACGTCGGCGACCGACCAGGTGCCGTGGTCGCGGAGGAGGAGCAGCCACGCGTCGACCGCGGCCGGGATCGCCGCGGCGAGTCCGCCGGCACCCGGGACGAGGTCGAGGCCCTCGCGTCGGAAATGCGCGATGGTCGCGCCGGCCGGCGCGGCACCCTGGCCCATGAGGACGGTGGGGGTCGGGGCGTCCGCCGGTTGGAAGAGCCCGACCAGGTCGCCGCCGGGCCCGTTCAGGTGCGGCTCCACGATGTGCAGCACGAACCCGCCGGCGCAGGCGGCGTCGAAGGCGTTGCCGCCGCGTTCGAGCACCGCCATCGCCACGGCCGTCGCCGTGGCGTGCGTCGACGCGGCCATGCCGAAGGTCCCGGTCAGCTGCGGGCGCGTCGTGAACGCCGACGGCGCTGTGTATCCGGCGGTGGTCATCGAGCGGATCTCAGGCGCGGCCGCGTGCGATCCAGGCCTCGACCTCGTCCGCGGTCCGAGGGATGTCGGCCGACAGGTTCACCGGGCCGTCGGCGGTCATGAGGATGTCGTCCTCGATGCGCACCCCGATGCCGCGGAACTCCTCGGGCACGGTGAGATCGTCGATCTGGAAGTACAGCCCGGGCTCGATCGTGAAGACCATCCCCGCCTCGAGCTCGCCGTCGTAGTACATCTCGCGGCGGGCCTGCGCGCAGTCGTGCACGTCGATGCCGAGGTGGTGGCTCGTCCCGTGGACCATGTAGCGGCGGTGCTGGCCGCCGCGGTCGGCGTCGAGCGCCTCCTCCGCGCTCACGGGCAGGAGACCCCATTCGGCCGTGCGGGCCGCGATGACGGCCATGGCCGCCTCGTGGATGGTGCGGAACTTCACGCCCGGTCGCGCGGCGGCGAAGGCCGCGTCGGCGGCCTCGACGACGGCGTCGTAGATGCGTCGCTGCACCGCGGAGAAGGTCCCCGACACGGGAAGGGTTCGCGTGATGTCAGCCGTGTAGAGGCTGTCGACCTCGACGCCCGCGTCGATGAGGACGAGATCGCCGGGCACGACGGCGCCGTCGTTGCGGGTCCAGTGCAGGTAACAGGCGTGGGGACCCGAGGCGGCGATGGTGTCGTAGCCCTCGCCGTTGCCGTCGGTGCGCGCGCGCAGATGGAAGACCCCCTCGATCGCCCGCTCGCCTCGCGGTGTGTCGACGATGCGCGGGAGCTCGGCGATGATGTCGTCGAAGCCGCGGCCGGTGGCCTCGACCGCGAGACGCATCTGGGCGATCTCGTACGGATCCTTCACGAGACGCATCTCCGACACGAACCGCGTGAGTTCGTCGTCGACGTCGACCGAGCGGTCCTCAGCCGTGCTCTCGAAGGCATCGATGTGGGCCGTCGGGATGCCGAGATCCGCCGCGACGGCGTCGAGTGCGGGCCGCGGGCCGATCCAGAACTCGCCGATCGTCGCGTCGGCGTAGAACTCCGTCGTCGTCCGGTCGGCACGCTCACGGAGGTAGAGCGTCACGTCGTGTCCGTCACCCGTCGGCTCGAACACGAGGAGCGAGTCGGGCACGGCGTCGGCGCCCCACCCGGTCAGGTGCGAGAAGGCGGAGTGGGCGCGGAACGGGTAGTCGGTGTCGTTCGAGCGCTGCTTGTACGAGCCCGCCGGGATGACCAGCCGTGCGCCGGGGAACGCGGCGGAGACCCGTGCGCGCCGCGCTGCGGTGTAGGCGGCCTCGGGCCGCTGCGCAGGCAGCGATGCAGGGCGCTGCGCCCAGCCTGTCGAGATCGAATCCAGGAACCCGGCGGGGAAGGGCTGCTTGCGGTTGGTGGTCGCCGCAGCCGCGGTCTCGGTGGTCTCCGGTGCGATGGTGTCGCGATCGTCGGTGGTCATCGTCCCAGTCTCGCACCGACTGTGCGGGACGTCAGCCCGCCCGCTCCAACTGCACGATCACCGGACGGTGGTCGCCGCCCGAGCCGTCGAGCGAGGTGACGACCACGGAACCGCTGGCGCGCCACGCATCCGTCGTCATCACGTGGTCGATCGGCGTCCCGATCAGAGCAGGCCAGGCGGTGTCCCACGTGCCGACGGCTCCGTTGCCGGTGGCCGAGGCGGCGTCGTGGCAGCGGCCCATCGTGCCGCCGCCGGTCCCCAGACGGCTCATGTGGTCGACGGTCGCGTTGAAGTCGCCCGCCATGATGACGTCGTCGCTCGCGCACTGGTCCGCGATCCAGCGGAGGTCGCTGCGCCACTGGTCCATGTCGCCCTGGCGCGGGGCGACGGCGTGGACGGCTACGACGATCGGCCCGTCCCCGTTCACGGGCATCGCGACGACGCTCGGGACGACCGAGGTGTTCGTCGTCCCCGACGCATCCGATTCGACGACCGCGTAGTCGCCGAGGTCGGGGGAGATGAGCAGCGTCGTGTAGGTGGCGTCCCAGCCCTGGTAGTTCTCCTCGTGCACCCACATCGGGTTGCCGCGGTCGCGCATCGCGATCGCGATCGCCTCACCCGTGTCGTCATTGGTCTCGGGGAGTGCCACGATGTCGACGTCCATCGCGATCGCCGTCGTGACGACGGCGTCGACGTCGGTGGCGGGACCGGCGGTGTTCCACGTCATGACGCGGATGCTGTCCGCGGTCTTCTCGGGGAGTCCGGTCGTGCCGACACCGCGGACCACCAGGATGCCGACGTTCGCCCCCGCGGCCAGGACGCCGATCATCGCGAGCCCGGCGCCGAAGCCGCGCGAGCGCCGCCCCAGGCAGATCAGCAGCCCGACGAGCGCGAGGACCGCGAAGGCGAGCGCGACCACCGGGCGCAACGACACCAACTGCGCGATCGGGAAGGTCTGTTCGAGACGGAAGAACTGCGGCCAGGTCAGCACGGCGGCGACGATGGCGGTGGCGATCGTGAAGAGGATCCCCGTCAGTCGCAGCACACCACGACATTAGGCGGGCAGGCTGGGGAGTTTCTGCGCGCGGTACGCTCGAGATCATGTCCGCCGGGTCCGTCGCTCCCTCGGGCCCGCTCGCGCCCGGCGACCTGCACCTGCACTCGGATCACTCCGACGGGACCGAGCCCCCCGCCGCAGTCATGGCGGCGGCCCACCGGCACGGCATCCGCACCGCGGCGCTCACCGATCACGACACGACGTCGGGGTGGGCCGAGGCGGCCGATGCCGCCGTCTCGCTCGGCATGTCCTTCCTGCCGGGGATGGAGCTCTCGGCGCGCCATGAATGGCGGAGCGTGCACGTGCTCGCCTACCTCATCGATCCCGACGACGCGGGTCTGCGGGCACTGACCGACCGCATCCGGGAATCCCGGCTCACCCGAGCCCGGACGATGGCCGACCGGATCGGCCGCGATTACGCCCTCACGTGGGAGGACATCGAGGCGCAGACGGCCGAAGGGGCGACGGTGGGGAGGCCGCACATCGCCGACGCCCTGGTCGCCCGCGGTCACGTCCGCGACCGCGGCGAGGCGTTCAGCGGCATCCTGTCACCGCGCAGCGACTACTACGTCGCGCTGTACGCACCCGACCCGGTCACGGCCGTCGCGGCCGTCGCGGGCGCCGGCGGCGTGCCCGTCATCGCGCACCCCGCCGGTCGGGCGGGGCTGCTGCCCGACCGCCTCGTTCGCGGCATGCTCGATGCGGGCCTCGCCGGGTTCGAACTCGGGCACCGTGAGAACACGGAGCCCGCCCTCGGGACGCTCCGCAGACTCGTCGTGGAGCACGATCTCATCGCGACGGGCTCGAGCGACTATCACGGTCGCGGCAAACCCAACGTCCCCGGGGAGAACACCACGCCCGAGGCCGCGATCGCGCGGATCGTCGCCCTCGGGACGGGGAGCTCGCTCGTCACGCCTTAGCGCGACGACAGGTGATCAGGCGCCGGCGACCGGCGCCCCGGCGCCGGATCCGCCGCGACGACGGCGGCGCCGGCGTGCCGGAGCGGGCTTGCCGTCGTGGTGCTCCTTGCCGGCTCCGTCGTGCGTGCCGGCCCCGTCGGCGGTGCGGTCCTGCGTGTCACCCGAACCCGCGGACGAGTCGGATGCCGCGGCATCCGCCCCCTCGGCGAACGTCGAGCCGACCTTCGCCTCGCCGCCACCGGAGCGCCGCCGGCGACGACGGCGCGTGCCGGCCTCGCCGGACTGGTCGGCCGCCGCGTCAGCAGCCCGCTCCGGTGCGGCCGATGAGCGTGCGGGGGCCGACTTGGGCGCCGTGGCGATGCGTCCCTTCGTGCCCGCCGGGATGTCGAGGTCCGTGTAGAGGTGCGGGCTCGACGAGTAGGTCTCGACGGGCTCGGGCTGACCGAAGTCCAGCGCACGGTTGATGAGGGCCCACTTGTGCAGATCGTCCCAGTCGACGAACGTCACGGCGATACCGGTCTTCCCGGCACGGCCGGTGCGGCCGGCGCGGTGCAGGTAGGTCTGCTCGTCGTCGGGGATCGTGTGGTTGATCACGTGCGTGACGTCGTCGACGTCGATTCCGCGGGCGGCGACGTCGGTGGCGATGAGGACATCGCGCTTGCCGGCCTTGAACGCGGCCATGGAGCGCTCGCGCGCCTCCTGGCTCATGTCGCCGTGCACGGCGCCGGCGCTGAAGCCGCGGTCGTTCAACTCGTCGACGAGACGCTGCGCGGCCCGCTTGGTACGGGTGAAGATGACCGTCTTGCCGCGACCCTCGGCCTGCAGGATGCGGGAGATGACCTCGTCCTTGTCGAGCGAGTGCGCGCGGTAGACGAGGTGCTTGATGTTCGCCTGCGTGAGGCCCTCGTCGGGGTCGCTCGCGCGGATGTGGATGGGGTTCGACATGAACCGGCGGGCGAGGGCCACGATGGGGCCGGGCATGGTCGCCGAGTAGAGCATCGTGTGCCGGACCGGCGCGACCTTCTGGAAGATCTTCTCGATGTCGGGGAGGAACCCGAGGTCGAGCATCTTGTCGGCCTCGTCGAGGACGACCTCGGTCGCGTTCGACAGGTCGAGCAGCCGCTGGTTGTTCAGGTCGATGAGGCGGCCGGGGGTGCCGACGACGATCTGCGCGCCGGCCTTCAACTGGTCGATCTGACCCTCGTAGGCCTTGCCGCCGTAGATGGCCACGACACTCGTCGCGCGGCCCGAGGTCAGCATGTCCATGTCTTCGTAGACCTGGACCGCGAGCTCACGGGTCGGAACGACGATGAGGGCCTTCACGCCCGGCTCGGGGTTCAGGCCCAGACGCTGGACGACGGGGATCCCGAAGCCGAACGTCTTGCCGGTGCCCGTCTTGGCCTGGCCGATGATGTCCTGACCCGGCAGGCCGAGGGGGATCGTCTGCTCCTGGATCGGGAAGGTGTCGACGATGCCCTTGTCGGCGAGGGTGTCGACGATGTCCTGGTCGACTCCGAGGTCTGCGAACGTGGTCATGACTGCTTCCGTGCCTGTCTGGCGGTGAGACGCCGCCGTGATGAGGGTCCACGCCCTTCACTCAGCCCCAGGCGCGGGGTCCCGATCCGACGCCGGGACGCATCCACCCTACCGGAGGGGTGCGCCCGGCCCCGTAGGCTGGTGCCGTGGTGAGGTGGTTCTGGCAGCGGCGGCCCCCCGGTCGCATCCTACGGCTGCGCTCGCGCGACGAGGCGAGCGACGTCCGTCGTGTGGACTTCGAGCAGCTCGCGCCCGACGTCGCCACCTACCTGGGGCAGGCGGCCTACCTGCAGCTGGGGTACGTCGAGACGCTCAGCTCCGTCATCGAGCGCAGCCCGGAGCTCGCTCACAAGGAATCCCTCTCGCGGGCCGCAGGGGCGGCGCTGTCCAAGCACCAGGCGCTCGTCGCTCTCATCCGCGATCGCGGCGAGGATCCCCTCGAACTCATGCTGCCGTTCCGCGAGCCGCTCGACGCGTTCCGCCGGGCCACTCACGGCGCGCGAGCTCTCGAGACGATGCTGTCGGTCCACCTGACGGCGGGCCTGCTCGACGACTTCTACCTGTCGCTGTCCGGCAGCTACGGCGAGACGGGACGCCGCGCGGCGGCGATCCTCCGAGCGGATGCCGACCGGTCGCCGCTCGTGGGCATCATCACCGACGCCATCTCCGCCGACGATGAACTGCGTTCGCTGTTGAGCCTGTGGGGGAGGCGCCTCGTCGGAGACACCCTCCTCGTCGCCCGGGCCGCACTGCGACCGGGTACCTCCGAACGACCGGGCGCCCTCGACCGGGACGACGAGAAGCAGGTGGAGCCCGTGTTCACCCAGCTGCTGGGGGCGCACTCGCGCCGCATGACGAGCATCGGCCTCGACGCCTGACCGGGGCCGCCTGCGGGGAACTCAGGCGATGCCGAGCTCGCGGCGGGTGCGCGCGTCGCGCGAAGCGCGCGAGCGCGAGACGAGGGTGAGCGCCGCGGCGGTCAGCACGATGGGGAGGAGGATGCTGGCGAGCCAGATCCATCCCGCATCGGGACCGAGGCCCGCCCAGGTCAGCGCGGTCCAGGTAGCGGTGCCGGAGGACGCACCCAGCAGAGGGCCGACTGCGACACCCCGCAGCGCGCGCTGCGGGAGCGCGAAGTGCACGGCCGTCCCCCCGATCGCCCCGAAGACCAGCGCCAGGACGATCAGCATGTCAGGCGACGAAGCCGACGCGGCGCGACTGGTCGGTGCCGACCTCGACGAATGCGATGCCGGCGGTGGGGATGACGTAGGTGGCGCCCTTGGAGTCGGTGAGGGTCACGTAGGTCGCGCCGCTGTCGAGAGCGGCGGTGACGGTCTGCTTCACGGCGTCGGCCGTCTCGTTCGAGTCGAAGCCGAGCTCGCGCGAGTTCGCGATGCCGATGCGGATCTCCACGGTGGTGCCTGCCTTTCCCGGCCCGGGTCTCCGGGCGCGTCTCGAGCCTACGACACCGGCTCGGGGCGGGACGCGCGCAGCCGCTCGCTGTCGGCGAACGTGCCGACGTGCGACGCGCGGTCCGCTGCGCGACGGGTGTCGGCGGTGCCGATTACCGTGGATCGCATGCCCGCACCGCCGTTCGTCCTCGATGCGGCGCAGCAGGCGGTGGTGCAGCTCGATCCGATGACGTCGGGTGTCGTGATCGGTGCGCCGGGGGCAGGCAAGACGGCGACCCTCGTCGCCCGTGTCGTCGCCCTCATCGACGACGGGATGCGTCCGGACGAGATCATCGTGCTCACGCCGACACGGTCGGCGGCGACCGCGCTGCGCGATCGACTCGCCGTCGGCGTCGGCGTCGCGACGAGTGGGCCGCTCGCCCGGTCCGTGCCGGCGTTCGCCTACCAGGTGGTGCGGTCGCACGCTGTCCACGCGGGGGAGGAGCCGCCGCAGCTGCTCACCGGGCCCGATGAGGACCGCATCATCGCGGACCTGCTGATGGGAGACGCGGAGGACGAGGCCACGGGCCCGTCGCGATGGCCCGATTGGCTTCCGGCAGACATCCGGGGCACGTCCGGGCTGCGTGCCGAGATCCGCGCCTTCCTCGCGGAGATGACGACGCTCGGCATCGAGCCCGACGAACTCGCGGCGCGTGCCGCGGCCACGGATCGCCCGGTGTGGGCCTCGCTCGCGTCTTTCGCACGCGAGTACCGCGCCGTCCGCGCGCGGATGCGCGGCGCGCACCGGGACGCGGCGGGACTCGTTCGTGAGGCGGTCGGACTGCTGCGCGACGCGCCGGTGGGCTCGCCGGCGCTCGGGGCGGTGTCGGGTCTGCGCGTGATCCTCGTCGACGACGCGCAGGAGCTGACGCTGGGCGGCGTGGAGGTGCTCGAGGCCTGTCGGGCGCGGGGGGTCGCGGTGCTCGCGTTCGGCGATCCCGATGTCGGCTCCGGCTCCTTCCGCGGCGCGCGCCCAGAGAACTTCGCCCGCCTCGCGACGCAGACCCACGTCCTGGACCGCGTCCATCGCGGCACCGCCGCTCAGCGGGACATCGTCGCTCAGATCACCTCGCGCATCGGCGCTGCGGGCCTCGTGGCCCACCGGCATCCGCCCGCCGGCGTCGACCCGGACGACAGCGTGCGCGCCTTCTCTCTCCGCTCGGGGGCGGAGGAGTTCGATCTCATCGCCCGCGCGCTCCGCGAGCGGCACGTTCACGACGGTGTGCCCTGGGAGCAGCTGGCCGTCATCGCCCACGACTCCCGCCAGGTGAACGCACTGGAGGCGGAACTGTCGGCGCGGGACGTGCCGACGGCGGCCGTCGGTCCGGCGCGCGCCCTCGCCGAGACGCCGATCGTCCGGGACCTCCTTCGGGCCGTCGACCTCGCAGCGGTGACCGAGGAGGTCCGCACCGACGACGACGTCCTCGACGTGCTCGTCGGCGGCGGTCTCGACCCGGTCGAGCTCCGGCGGCTGCGCGCGGCGCTGCGTCATGCGGAACTCCGCGGCGGCGGCGAGCGGTCCGCGCGCGAGCTCCTCGCCTCGGGTGTGCGTCACCCCGTGGAGTTCGATGTCATCGACACCCCCGAGGCCCGGCGGGCCGCCCGTCTCGCTCGGACGTTGGCCGACGTGGCCGAGCAGATCCGGTCCGGTGCGACGGCGCACGAGCTGCTGTGGACGGTGTGGGAGCAGCGCGGGCTCGAGCGCCAGCTGCGCACGCTCGCCGACGGACAGGGGCCCTTGGCCGATCAGGCGCGCCGCGACCTCGATGCGGTGGTCGCCCTGTTCGAGGCGGCGAAGCGCCACGGCGAGCGGGAGGATGGCACAGCCCCCGTCGACCACCTGCGGGCGCTCCTGCACTCGGAAGTGGCCGAGGACCGCCTGCGTACGGGTACCGTCGCGACGGGCGTGCAGATCTCCACGCCCGCTGCCGCGCTCGGACTCGAGTTCGACACCGTCGTCGTCGCCGGGGTGCAGGACGGTGTGTGGCCGAACCTCCGACTGCGGGGCAGCCTGCTCGAGACGGCGCGATTGGCCGAGGAGGACACGGAGCTCGACACGGCGGATCGCCGCCGGAGTGTGCTGCACGACGAGCTCCGGCTGTTCGCGCGGGCGGTGTCGCGAGCGCGCTCACGACTCATCGTCACGGCCGTGGACGACGACGACACCGGACCGAGCGTCCTGTTCGACCTCCTGCCGCCCGCCTCGCCGGCACCGCGATCGGCGGAGCACCCGCTGACCCTCCGCGGCCTCGTCGCCGCTCACCGGCGACGCCTGACCGACCCACGGTCCTCGGACGCGGATCAGGCGGATGCCGCGGGTCAGCTCGCGCTCCTGGCGGCGGCCGGTGTGCCCGGAGCAGACCCGGCCCAGTGGTACGGCCTCGCCGATCCCACGAGCACCGCGGCGCTGCGAGACCTCGACGCGGCGCCGTTGCGCGTCTCGCCGTCCCGTATCCACGCGCTCGAGCAGTGCCAGCTGGATTGGGCCATCGGTGACCTGGGCGGAGACCCCGGAACCGCCGTCGCGGGCCTCGGCACCCTGCTCCACGGCGCCCTCGAGCACGTCGCCACCGCAGATGAGGATGCGCTCTGGTCGTACGTCGAGGCCGGCTGGGCGCAGCTGGAGTTCGAGGCGCCGTGGATCGACGAGGCCGAGCGCCGTCGTGCGCGCGATCTGGTCTCGCGCCTGGCCGCGTATCTGCGCGACACGGAGCGGGCGGGCACGACCCTGGTGGGCGCCGAGCCGCACTTCGAGGTCGAGCTCCCGGTTCCGGATGCCGCCCACCCGGCGATCCTCTCGGGCTACATCGACCGCGTCGAGCGGACCAGCGACGGTCGCGTCGTCATCGTCGACCTCAAGACGGGGCGCAGTGAGGCGACCAGCGATCGTGCGGCGACCGACAACCCGCAGCTCGCCGCCTACCAGCTCGCATTCGAGCGCGGCGCGATCCCCGCGGCGGTGGGTGCAGAAGCCGGCGGTGCGAAGCTGCTGGTGCTCAAAGGGACACGCAACGGACCCTACGCCGAGCCGCGGCAGGAGCCGTTCGACGACGAGACGCGTGCTGCGTTCCTCGGCCGGGTCGACGACGCGGTGCGGATCATGCGCGGCACCACCTTCATCGCCCCCTTCGAGGAGCACTGCCGCGACGACCACACACGGGGGCTGTGCCGCATCCATACGATCGGGCCGGTGAGCTCCGCGTGATCCCGGCCGTCCTCAGCCCCGAGGCCGTCGCCGCGGCCCTCGGGCAGTTCCCTCCCACGCCAGAGCAGTCAGCTGTCATCTCGGCGCCCTTGTCGCCTGCGCTCGTCGTCGCGGGCGCTGGCAGCGGCAAGACCGAGACGATGGCCGGTCGCGTCGTGTGGCTCGTTGCGAACCGGCTGGTGCGCCGCGACGAGGTGCTCGGGCTGACCTTCACGCGGAAGGCCGCCGGCGAGCTCGCGGAGCGCATCGGATCACGTCTGCGACGGCTTGCGGAGTTCGAACAGCGCGGCCTGCTGCCGCACCTGGGGCGCCTTCACGCCGAGGGCCGCCTCGACGTGTTCGGCGAGCTCGAGCGGACAGGCGCGCCTGAGTCCGCACGGCGTGCGGCTCTTGATGCACTCGCCCCGCCCCCGGCGGCACCGGATGGGGCGGACGGCCTCCTGGAGCGGCCGGCGGTCTCGACCTACAACAGTTTCGCCGACGCCATCGTGCGCGAGAACGCCGTTCGGATCGGTCGCGACGCCGAAGCGGTCGTACTGAGTGAATCCGCGGCATGGCTGCTCATGCGGCAGGTCGTCCTGTCCTCCGATGATCCCCGTCTGCCCGATCGCGCGGAACGTCCGTCCACGATCATCGACGCCGCGCTGCGCCTCGCCCGCGACAGCGTCGACAACCTCGTCGATCCGACGGACATCGAGGCCTTCGCCGCCGAGTTCCAGGACGTGTTGGAGCGGCCGAGCCAGCGGGCCGGGACCACCGTCTACACCGACGTCCGCACGGCGGCCGAGAAGGTCTCGGGACTTTCCGTCCTCGTCGAGCTCGCCCGGACCTACGAGGCGGAGAAGCGTCGTCGGGGGCTCATCGACTTCTCCGACCAGGTCTCCGGCGCCCTGCAGGTCGTGCGGTCGCATCCGGCCGTCGCCGCGGAGCTCCGCGAACGCTACCGGGTCGTGCTGCTCGACGAGTACCAGGACACGTCGGTCGTGCAGACCGATCTCCTCGCGACGCTCTTCGGGGGCACCGCCGTCATGGCTGTGGGCGACCCTCATCAGTCGATCTACGGATGGCGCGGAGCGAGCGCCGGCAACCTCGGCGACTTCGCTCGGACGTTCGACCCGCATGCGGAGGGACGCACCTATGCGCTGCTCACCAGCTGGCGCAACGGCGTCGACGTGTTGCGCGCGGCGGGCGCGGTGCTCGCTCCTCTCGACGCCCCTGTCGACGTGGGATCACTCCGTCCGCGTCCGGGCGCTCCCGACGGCAGGGTCGACATCGTCGTCCGCGACGATGTCGACGCCGAGGCGGATGCGGTCGCCGAGTGGTTCGGGGTGGTGCGGGAGGAACGTCGCCGCATCGGACGGGCGACGACAGGCGCCGTCCTCCTGCGCAGCAAGAAGCACATGCTGCGTTTCGCGGAAGCCCTCGGACGGTGCGGCATCCCGCATCGCATCCTGGGGCTCGGCGGACTGCTGTCGACACCGGAGGTCGTGGATGTCGTCTCGGCGCTCCGGGTCATCAGCGACCCGCGGGCCGGTTCCGCCCTGATCCGCCTGCTCGGCGGACCCCGCTGGTCGATCGGCCTCGCCGACCTGCGAGAGCTCGCGCAGGTGGCGGCACGCCTGGTCCGCCATGACACCGCCCTGCAGCCTCTTCCGCCGGAACTGGCGGAGATCATCCGCGGATCCGCGGGCGACGAGGGTGGCTCGCTCGTCGCCGCGCTCGACTTCGTCGCCCGCCAGAAGGCCGATCACGGGTGGCTGAGTGGCTTCACGCCCGCCGCGCGCGAGCGACTGCGTGAGGCCGGTGCCGTCTTCGCCGGGTTGCGGCGGGCGGCCGCCTTGCCGATCCCGGAGCTCGTCCGGCTCATCGAGAACGAACTCCGGCTCGACATCGAGCTCGCGGCCAACGAGTCACGCGGTCCCGCGCGCACGGCATCCGATCAGCTCCGGGCCTTCGTCGACGAGTTGCACGGCTTCCTGCAGACCGACGAGCGGGGATCGCTGCCCAGCCTGCTCGCCTGGCTGGACCGCGCCGAGCGGATCGACGAGTTCGCCCCCCGCACCGAGCCCCCCGAGGACGATGTCGTCCAGCTCCTCACGATCCACGGATCGAAGGGCCTGGAATGGGATGCCGTCGCCGTCGTCCGCGCCGTCGAGGACGAGCTGCCCGCGGCACTCCGGGACGCACAGGGATGGCTCGGCTTCGGTGTGCTGCCGTACTCGTTCCGCGGCGACCGGGAGTGGCTGCCGGAGTTCCTCTGGCGCGCACACGACGCCCCGACGCAGCAGGACCTGAAAAAGGAGCACGGGGTGTTCAAGGACGGCATCCGCGAGCGGCATCTCGCCGAGGAGCGCCGGCTCGCTTACGTCGCGGTGACCCGCGCGAGGGAGCACCTGTTGATCTCTGCGGCGCCGTGGGCGGGGACGAAGAAGCCGCGAGAGGTCAGCCGTTTCGTGCGTGAGATCGCCGAGGAGCTCGGGACCCCGCTGCCGGAGTCCGACCTGACGGACAACCCCTACGAGGGTGCGCGGGCGACCTTGGCGTGGCCCATCGACCCGCTCGGCGCGCGGGCGACACGCGTGCGGGATGCCGCGGTGCGAGTGCGAGAGGCGATGTCGCTGCCGCCCGCGACGCCGACGCGCGACCTGGAACTCCTGCTCGCCGAACGTGCGGCACGCGCGGCCGGGCGCGCTCAGCCCGCTCCCACGCGCATCCCGGCATCCCGGTTCAAGGACTTCGTGGCCGACTACGCGGCCGCCGCGACCGCCGCTGCGCGGCCGCTGCCGGAGCGCCCGTACCGCCAGACCCGCCTCGGAACCCTCTTCCATGCGTGGGTCGAGCAGCGCTCGGGCCTCGTGGGGCGCGGACGTTCGGCGGACGACGTCCTGTGGGATGACGACGATGATGCGGTGTCGTCGACCTCGCCTGCGGATGCGGAGGCGCTGAACCGGCTCCGGCAGGCGTTCCTCGCGTCGGAGTGGGGAGACCTGCAGCCGATCGAGGTCGAGACGGAGATCGACTTCGTCGACCCCGACGCGCTGGGGGACGGTCGCCCGCACGTCGTGATCTGCAAGCTGGACGCCGTCTACCGCCGCGGCGACCGGATCGAGATCGTCGACTGGAAGACCGGGCGCCCGCCTCGCACCGAGACGGAGCGGACGGAGCGGATGCTGCAGCTCGAGCTCTACCGCCGTGCGTACCACGCGAAGCACGGCGTGCCGATGGAGCAGATCGACGTCGCGCTCTATTACGTGGCCGACGGCATCATCCTCCGCGGCTGACGACGAAACCCTCAGGCGGTGCCCGTCCACCGGCGCAGCGCGTTCTTCGCGGCGTCGTCGGGGTCGCGCTCGTCCGCGGCGGGGGCCTCGTCTGCACCAGGCCAGTCGCTGAACTCGATCGGTTCGGTCTCCTGGTCGAGGGTGCCGGCAGCGGCGGGCTCCGAGGGGGCGTCGTCATCGACGAGGTCGTCGATGAGTCCCGGATCGTACGCATCGGTGTGCATCGACGTGTCGACGGCGTCGGTGGCCCCTGCGGGCACCCGCCCCAGCGCCGCGATGGCGTCGTCGACGCTGACCGTCCCGCTGCCGATCGGCGGCTCGTCGCGCACACTCTCGTCCAAGGACTCGAGCAGCGTCACGGCGTCCGCCATGACGGACTCGGAAGCCGAATCGTGGCCGTGCACCAGCCACTTGGCGAACTCGAGCTCAGCGTGCAGGCGGGCCCGTTCGGCGAGCATCGGGTCGGGGGAGCGGCCGGCGGCGGAGCTGTACGCGACGATGACGTCGGATGCCGCATCGGGCGCGCTCGCGATCCACCGCAGGTCCTCGGCGGGATCGCCGATGCTCACACCGCCCCAGGTGAGCAGGCCCGCGACCGTGGGAACCCCGTCGACGTCGGTCACGGTGAATGCGGACGGGTCCACTCCGCCGAGGGTCACCGTGGGTTCGACGTGCCAGAGGGCGTCCAGGGCGACGGCGCGGCTCCACCGACGGAGGAGTCCGAACGGCAGGCGACCGGTCGCCTCGGCGCGATCGAGGAGTCGCTCCGTGTCCGCGCGGACCTGCGCGGCCGTGCGCACGGGGAGGCCCGCCCCCTGCACGATCGACGCAGGCAGATCGTGGATGCCGGCGATCGCTGCGGCGATGGCCGTGGCGACACCGCGTCCGGGCGGGATCTGGGTGGCGTCGACGCGATAGCCGGGCAGGTGGGTCTGCACGCGCGCGGTGCGCGAGCCCAGACGCGTCTGGCCGATGTGCTCGGGGGCGCGGAACGGGATCATGGCCCGGACACCCGCCGTCAGTGCGGCCAGCGCGGTCGTCTCGCGGACGGCCTCCGCCTCGGCCTCGTCGCTCTCGGGCACCCGCACCACCAGACGGGTCCCGTCGTCGAGGTGCACCACGGCGCTGTCGAACCGCCCGCCGGCGCCCTCGGTGAGGGTCGCGGCACCCGTGATGCTCGTGCGCACACCCGTCGCCTGCGAGAGGACCGCCGTGGCAGCCGCGGCTAGAGTGAGAGGAGAGCGTGCCATGCCCCCCAGGGTAGGCGGGGCGCGCCCCGGCGCACCGGCGCCACGCCCGCAAGAGAGGTCCTCGATGACGACGAAGGACGTCCCGCCGCCACTGGCCCGCGCAGTCATCGACCGCGCGGCCGAGGAGCGGCTCGACGAGAATCTGCTCGAGCGCATCCGCGCCGATGCGAACACCCGCGTTCTCCTGCTGCACGGCGACCGTGCCCCCGTGGCGCCGTCGAACGCCCTGCGGTGGGTGGCACCCGATGTCGTGCCCGAGGGGGCACGGTGGGCGTTCCTCGGTCGTGACGACGCGCATCGTGCCCTCGCGGTCGCTGCACTCCCGTCATCCGCCGACGAGCCCGCGATCGCGGACGTCGAGTGGGGCGGCCTGCGTGCCCTGGGCGGCGACCTCGATCCCGATGAGGCCGGCCGCTTCGTGCAGGGTCTGAGCATCGGACGGTGGCTCATCGACGCGCCGTTCTGTCCGGCGTGCGGGGGAGAGACGCGCATCGAGCAGGCCGGGTGGTCCCGCCGCTGTCTGCAGTGCGGTCGGCAGCACTTCCCGCGGACGGACCCCGCCGTGATCGTCGCCGTCGCCAGTGCCGACGGCGAGCGGCTGCTCCTCGGCCGGAACGCCGCGTGGGGGGACATCCCCACGTATTCGACCTTCGCCGGATTCGTCGAGGCGGGCGAATCCCTCGAGACGACCGTCGAGAGGGAGGTCGCGGAGGAGGCGGGGGTCCGGCTCGATCGCGTCGTCTACCGCGGGTCGCAGGCGTGGCCGTACCCGCGATCGCTCATGCTCGGGTTCACGGCCCACGCGGTCGCCGACGACGAGGCGCGCGCCGACGGCGAGGAGATCCTCGACGTCCGATGGTTCAGCCGCGACGAGATCCGCGACGCCCTCGCCGGTCGAGGGGAGATCCGCCTGCCGGGCCGCGCGTCCATCGCGCGGAGCCTCATCCTCCGGTGGGTGGGGGAGTGAGCGTCGACCCCCTCGCGGACCTCGACGAGCGGCAGCGCGAAGCCGCATCGACCCTGCGCGGCCACGTGTGCGTGCTCGCGGGCGCCGGGACCGGGAAGACCCGTGTCATCACGCATCGGATCGCGCACGGCGTCGACACCGGCGCCTACTCCCCGCAGCGGGTCATGGCGGTGACGTTCACGACGAAGGCCGCGGGGGAGCTGCGCGGGCGTCTGCGGGCCCTCGGCGTCGAGGGTGTCGCCGCGCGGACCTTCCACGCTGCCGCCCTCGCCCAGCTGAACTTCTTCTGGCCGCAGGTCGCCCGTGACACCGCGCCCGCCATCGTCGACAGCAAGGTGCGGCTTCTTTCGCACGCCGCGGACGGGATCGGCCTCCGGCTGGACGCCTCCACGCTGCGCGACGTCGCCTCGCAGATCGAGTGGCGCAAGGTCACCATGCGGTCGATCGAGCAGTACGCGATCGACCGTCCCGGCGGCATCCCGGGTCTGGCCCTCGACCCCCTTCTGGCGCTGCAGCGCACCTACGAGAAGCTGAAGGACGAACGCCGGCAGCTCGACTTCGAGGACGTCCTGCTCGCGTGCGCGGGGATGATCGAGTCGGAGCCGCGAGTCGCCGCAGCCGTGCACGAGCAGTACCGGCATTTCACCGTCGACGAGTTCCAGGACGTGTCACCGGTGCAGAACCGGCTCCTGGAGCTGTGGCTCGGCGACCGGCGTGACCTGTGCGTCGTGGGTGACGCCAGCCAGACCATCTACTCGTTCGCGGGCGCCGACCCCCGGTATCTCCTCGACTTCGCCTCGCGCGAGGACGATGTGACCGTCGTGCGGCTGGAACGCAACTATCGATCGGATGCCGCGGTCCTCGCCGTCGCGAACGAGCTCATGCGCGGTCGTCCCGGCGCTCTGCAACTGGTCACCTCGGCACCGGCGGGGCCCGCGCCCGAGGTGACGGCGTACGACGACGACGCCGCCGAGGCCGACGGCATCGCGAACCGGATCGCGGCGCAGATCGCCGCCGGGGTCGATCCGCAAGAGATCGCCGTCCTCTATCGGTTGAACGCCCAGTCGGCCCCGCTGCTGTCCGCGCTGTCGTCGCGCGGCATCCCGGCCACGGTCCTCGGCGGGAAGAGGTTCTGGGACCTTCCCGAGGTCCGCCAGGCTCTGCTGGCCCTTCGCGGTGCCTCCGTCGCGCCACTGTCGGGATCGTTCCTCGCGACCGTCCGGGACGTGCTCCGCTCACTCGGGCTGACGGATGAAGCGCCACCCGCGGGCGGGGCGCTTCGCGATGCGTGGGAGGCGCGCGCCGCCGTGCTCCGTCTGGCCGAGGAGGCCTCCGACGGCACGACGCTTCGAGCGTTCACGGACGAGCTCACCGCGCGGGCGAAGGCGCAGCACGAACCGACGATGCGGACGGTGACCCTCGCGACACTGCACGCCGCGAAAGGCCTCGAATGGCCGCACGTGCACCTCATGGGGCTCAGCGAGGGTCTGCTCCCGATCTCGTACGCGACGACCTTCGAGCAGATCGACGAGGAGCGCCGTCTGACCTACGTCGGGGTCACGCGGGCCGCGCGTACGCTGTCGCTGTCGTGGGCCCGGCGTTCCGGGAATCGTGAGCGTCAGCGCTCCAGATTCCTTCAGGAGATCGGCAGAGGCACGCTGCGTGAGGGCGGTGCACGCGGGTCTCGCGCTGTCCGCCGGCCGCGGTGAGGACGACCGACCTCCCCGCGTCCCCGGTGCGCAGGATGCGTGCGGCGAGCGCCGCCGCCTCGACCGCGAGGAGCGGTTCGGTGGGCACGGACGGTCGCGCGAGCAGCTGAGCCGCCACGAGCGGCCAGTCCGGATCGCTGTCCCGCCGGTCGGCGTGCAGGCACGCGATGCAGGCCGAGGTGCCCGGGACGACGAAGGGGCCGACGACGACTCGATCCCCGGCCAGTTCGACGGGGAGGTGCGGGGTGTCCTCTGCGGTGAGACGCGCGGCGCGGTGCGGGTCGATGAGATGCGCGGCGACGACCACGACGGGGCCCCTGCCCGGCGGCAACGGCCACCGTTCGCACGCGTCGATCTCGAGGCCGGCACCGGCGAGGCCCGCCAGCAGCGTCCGCTCGTCGTCGTGTCCGAGATCGGCGGGCAGCTCGACGCGCACCGGCGGCACCGGCTCGGCCTCGGTGACCAGGGCGTCCGCGATCTGCGTGAGGAACGCCCGCGCCTGCTCCGGGCTCGCTCCGAGCTCGCGAGCGAGCGGGACGAGCCGGCCGTCCGGGATGCCGCTCACCAAGGCGTCGAGCAGACGCTCCTGCCACGGCTGCACGCCGGTCAGGGGGCGTCGATCGTCGATGCCGAGCTGCACACTGCTGGGGGTGCGCCACAGCGGGGGATGGGAGGCAGCCAGTCGGAGCATGGGGCGATTCTGACCGGGATGTGCCCGGCCGCCGCCCTGCCGTCCACAGATCCTCCGCCGCGCGGCCGCGGCTGTCGCCTGTGGAGGAGGCGGGCCTCAGACGGGTCGAGGTCCGCCGGGGGCGGTGTCCCCGTCGTGCGGGTCGTCGGACGACGACGTGTCGTCCTGCCCGCCGGTCTCCTCCTCGAGCAGCGCCTCGAGGGCGTCGTCGAAGGCGTCCCGCTCGGGCGCCTCGCCGCGCTCCCGCGCTTGAAGCCGGGCGACGAGTCCCGCGGGGTCGTCGAGGTCCTCGGCGCTGGGCATGAGGTCGGGGTAGTCCCAGAGACCATCGCGCACCGCGGGGCCCACGGCATCCGTCACGGCCCGCCACATCGCCGCAGCCTCGCGCAGGCGGCGCGGGCGCAGCTCGAGACCGACGAGCGACGCCATCGCCTGCTCGCCGGGACCGCCGACGGCACGTCGGCGACGCACCGCTTCGGCGATGCGATCTGCGGAGGGGACCCGGGTGGTCGCATCGGCGGTGACGACGTCGACCCAGCCCTCGATGGTCGCGAGGAGGTTCTCGAGCCGGGTGAGGGCCGCGACCTGAGCCTCGGACCGCTGCGGCAGGAGTGCGCCGCTCTCGATCGCGGCCCTCAGCTCCTCGGGGGAGGAAGGATCGAAGCGCGAGGCCAGGTCCTCGAGGGCGTCCGTGTCGACGTGCACTCCACGGGCGAAGTCGGTCACCTGCGAGATGACGTGCAGACGCAGCCACTTCGCGTGACGGAAGAGCCGCGCGTGAGCGAGTTCACGGGTCGCGAGGACGAGCGCCAGCTGATCCTCCTCGATCTCGAGGTCGCGTCCGAAGTCGGCGAAGTTCTGGGGGAGGATCGCGGCCTCGCCGGTCGGCATCAACGGGATGCCGACGTCGCCGCCGCTCACCACCTCGAGCGAGAGCTTGCCGATGACCGCGCCCAGCTGACCGGCGAACAGGGCGCCGCCGACGCGCCGCATGAGGCGCCCGGCGCCTTCGATGGCGGGACGCATCTCCTCGGGGGTCTGCGACTCGAGCGCCGCCGTCAGGGCATCGCTGATCGAGCTCGCGACCGGTTCGGCGAGCTCCTGCCACACAGGGAGCGTCGCCTCGACCCACTGACCCCGCGTGATCGGGCGCGGTGTCTGCGCGAGTTCGCCGATGGACGTCGCCTCGCTGAGCCATAGGGCTGCCAGGGCGAAGGCCTGATCGAACTCCGTCCGTGCGCCCGCGGTGATGCCGAGCCCGTCGCGGTTCGCGATGTGCAGCGCCTGCGTCCTCGCTGCCGACCAGTCGACTCCGTCGTCTCCGCCGTCGCCCGCCATGGCGGCCTGGAGCTGCTGCATGATCGTCCGCATCATGGCCGGGTCGATGCCCATGGCCGACAGCTGACGCAGCTGCTCCGGGTCGATCCCGCCCTGACCGCCCAGCATCCGCCGCAGCATCTCGGCGAGGTCGTCGTCGCCCGGCAGATCGTCGCCGGTCTTGTCCGCGTCATCGGTCATGTCAGGCGCCTTTCAGCAGGGGGGAGACGTCTCGTTCTACGCTAATGGCAGGTTTTCTCCGCCCGGTCCGAGCGGGAGACATCCCGTGTACGCCGGTCGCGAACGAGCGCCGGAGGAAGGACCCGTGTGTCGCTCTTCGAGGACGCCGATACCCCCGTCGCACCGCGATCATCCCGTCGCTCCCGTCGCTCCCGCCGCTTCTCCGGCGGTGTGTGGGCGCTCGTGATCGCCCTGGTGGCGCTCCTCGTGCTGAGCTTCCTGCCCACGGGGTTCGTCATCCAGCGCCAAGGACCCGTCGTCAACACCCTCGGTTCGGTCGAGAACGCCGATGGTGACGACGTGCCCCTCATCTCGGTCCGCGGTGCCGAGACGTATCCGACGGCCGGCGCCCTCGACCTCACCACCGTGCAGATCGCGGGTACCCGGGAACGCACGCCGTCGTGGTTCGAGCTCGCAATGGCGTGGTTCGACGCGTCCGAGGCCGTGCTGCCGATCGACCAGGTGTTCCCGGCCGGGACGACCACCGAGCAGCGCAACGAGGAGAACGCAGCGCTCATGGTCGACTCGCAGAAGGAGGCCACGGCTGCCGCTCTCACGGAGCTGGGCTACACGGTGCGCGCCCATGTCGGCGTCGGCGCGCTCACCGAGGACTCTCCCGCCACCGGCATCCTCGAGGTCGGTGACGAGATCGTCTCCGCAGACGGAACCTCGATCGAGGACACGGCGCAGCTGCGCTCCGTCATCAACGCGGGGCAGGGGGACCCCGTCGAGCTCGTGATCCGCCGCGACGACGCCGAACGCACGGTCCGCGTCACGCCCGTGCAGACCGAGTCGACGGACGGCCCGGTGTGGATCATCGGCATCACCACGGCGCGCGACTTCGAGTTCCCCATCGACGTCACGATCCAGCTCGACCGCATCGGCGGCCCCAGCGCCGGCCAGATGTTCGCACTCGGGATCATCGACACCCTCACTCCCGGCGAGCTCAACGGCGGTGAGCAGGTCGCGGGGACCGGGACGATCGACTCGGCGGGGACGATCGGTCCTATCGGCGGCATCCGTCAGAAGCTGTACGGCGCTCTGGATGCCGGCGCCGAGTACTTCCTCGCTCCGGAGAAGAACTGCGACGAGGTCGTGGGACACATCCCGGGCGACCTCCGGGTCATCCCCGTGTCGACGTTGGACGACTCGCTCGCCGCGCTCGACGCGATCCGCACGGGCGACGGCGTCGACGACCTCCCGGTCTGCAGCGCCGGCTGAGCACCCCCGCGCTCTGCCCCTGCGATTCCGCCCAGAGCGGAGCCGGCCCGGCCGTGCCCGTGACGACCCCCGCCTAGGATGAGGGGGTGACCTCGACACCTGCCGGACCGGCCACGTCCACTCCTCCGAATCCCGTCCGTCGCACGATCGCCATCACCGTC
This sequence comes from Microbacterium sp. NPDC080005, assembly GCF_040702445.1. Taxonomy (NCBI): domain Bacteria; kingdom Bacillati; phylum Actinomycetota; class Actinomycetes; order Micrococcales; family Microbacteriaceae; genus Microbacterium; species Microbacterium sp. NPDC080005. The sequence goes on from NZ_JBFBLD010000001.1 coordinate 782,527, forward strand.
GGCGTGCTCGTCGTCCTGGTGATCGCGTTCTTCGCGTTCGCTGGGCTGTACACCGACTGGCAGTGGTACCGGCAGCTGGGCTTCGACGGCGTCCTCGTGACGCAGTGGACTGCCCGCGTCATCATGTTCCTCGTCGGATTCGTCGCCATGGCGGCCCCCGTGTTCGCGGCCATCCAGCTCGCCTACCGGCTCCGACCGGTCTACGCACGGCTGAGCTCGCAGCTCGACCACTACCAGGAAGTGGTCGAGCCCCTCCGCCGTCTCGCGATGTGGGGCATCCCCGTCTTCTTCGGGTTCTTCGCCGGTTTCGCCGCGTCGGCGCAGTGGGAGACCGTCTGGCTGTGGGTCAACGGGGTCCCCACCGGCATGACGGACCCCCAGTTCGGTCTCGACACCGGGTTCTACCTGTTCCAGATGCCGTTCTACAGCGTGGTGCTCGGGTTCGCCTCCGCCGTCCTCCTGATCTGCCTGTTGGTCACCGCCGTCGTCTCGTATCTGTACGGCTCGGTGCGCGTCGGTCAGCGCGAGCTCCGCATCTCGAAGGCCGCCCGCATCCAGCTGGCGATCGTCGCCGCGCTGTACCTCGCCGTGCAGGCGGCGAGCCTGTGGCTCGACCAGTACAAGACCCTGACCACGCAGGGCGACCGCTTCACGGGTGCGAGCTACGTCGACGTCAACGCGGTCATCCCCGGCCTCGGGATCCTCTCCGTCGCGGCAGCCATCGTCGCAGCCCTGTTCGTCGTCACGGCGATCATCGGTCGTTGGCGGTTCCCGCTCATCGGCACCGCACTGCTCATCGTCTCCTCGCTCGTCGTCGGCGTCGCCTACCCCTGGGCCGTCACCCAGTTCCAGGTGGCGCCGAACCTCGAGACGTACGAGGCGCCGTACGTCGAACGCAACCTGGAGGCGACGAAGTTCGCCTACGGCATCGACGGCCTCGACAAGACCGAGTACGAGGCCGTCACCACCGCGGAGCAGGGCCAGCTGCGTGCAGACGCCGAGACCACGGCATCCCTCCGGATCATGGACCCCGCCATCATCGGCCCGACCGTCCGCCAGCTCGAGCAGTACCGCTCCTACTACCGGTTCACGGACCCGCTCGACGTCGATCGCTACGAGATCGACGGCGAGACGCAGGACGCCGTCGTGTCGGTGCGGGAGCTCAACCTCGACCAGCTCGGCAACGCGCAGTCCTGGTACAACAACACGCTCGTCTACACGCACGGGTACGGCATGGTCGCCGCGAAGGGCACCGATCGGACCGCCGACGGCGATCCCGTCTTCCTCGAGCGCGGCATCCCGACCTCGGGCGACCTCACGACCGAGTCCGACTACGAGCCGCGCATCTACTTCGGCGAATCGTCGCCGACGTACTCGATCGTCGGTGCGCCCACCGACAGCGACCCGGTCGAGCTCGACTACCCGCGCGGTGAGGACGGTGCCGGTCAGACCCGGTACACGTTCACCGGTGACGGCGGGCCTGACGTGGGCAATCCCTTCAACCGTCTGCTGTACGCGCTGAAGTTCCAGTCGACGGACATCCTCTTCTCGGACGGCATCAACGACCAGTCCCAGATCCTGTACGACCGCAACCCGGTCCAGCGCGTCGAGAAGGTCGCTCCCTACCTCGAGCTCGACAGCGACCCCTACCCGAGTGTCGTCGACGGCCGCGTGGTGTGGATCATCGACGGCTACACACTGAGCAACAACTACCCCTACTCCTCGATCGTCAGCCTGCGAGACGCCATCTCGGATTCCACGAACACGCAGCCGCGAGTCGCTCTCGACGACGTCAACTACATCCGCAACTCGGTCAAGGCGACGGTCGACGCGTACGACGGCTCGGTGACGCTCTACGCGTGGGACGACCAGGATCCGCTCCTGCAGGCGTGGCAGAAGGTCTACCCCTCGACGCTGAAGCCCGTCAGCGAGATGTCCGCGGAGCTCATGAGCCACGTGCGCTACCCGACGGATCTGTTCAAGGTGCAGCGTGCGATGCTCGGGATGTACCACGTCGATGACGCGCAGTCCTTCATCCGACGCGACAACGCGTGGCGGACCCCGCAGGACCCCGTGACCGAGACGAACCTGCAGCCGCCGTACTACCTGACGATGCAGATGCCGGGCCAGGACGACCCGACGTATTCGATGTTCACGTCGTTCATCCCGGCCGCCGAGGGGGACAACGCGCGCAACGTCCTCATGGGGTACCTCGCGGTCGACTCGAACGCAGGGAACACCGCGGGCGAGAAGAGCGCGGACTACGGCAAGCTCAGAATGCTCGAGATCAGTGCCGACGTCTCCGTGCCGGGTCCGGGCCAGGTGCAGAACACGTTCAGCTCGAACGAGACCATCGCGCAGCAGGTCAACCTGCTGCGACAGGGTCAGTCGCAGGTGCTTCCCGGCAACCTGCTGACGCTGCCCGTCGGTGGCGGTCTGCTGTACGTGCAACCGATCTTCGTCCAGGCCTCCAGCGGCACGCAGCTGCCGCAGCTGCGCAAGATCCTGGTCGCCTTCGGTGATGAGGTCGCCTTCGAGGACACGCTGCAGGAGGCGCTCGACCAGCTCTTCGGCGGCGACTCCGGTGCAACCGCGGGCGACGACGGCACCACGCCCACACCCTCTCCGACCGAATCCGCGGGACCGACGCCGACGCCGACGCCCACCGATGACGGCGGCGGGACCGACGCCCCGGGCACCGGCGACGAGTTCGCGCGACTGCTCGACCAGGCGCAGCAGGTGATGATGGACCGCAACGAGGCGCTGCAGTCCGGTGACTGGGCGACCTACGGCCAGCTCGACGAGCAGCTCACGAACATCATCAACCGGCTCATCCAGCTCGAAGGGGAGTGACCCCGCACCGATCCGAGTGGTGGCTGCTCAGCGACTGAGCAGCCACCACCAGATCAGGATCAGCGTCACGAGGAACCCCGCGATCTGATTCAGCCACAGGAAGCGGTCCCAGCCTCGGGTGGCTGCCGCGGCATCCTCGTCCCGGATGGAACGGTACGGCCACACCGTCACGAGGTAGGGGATCACCACGATCGCGGCGAGAGGGCCCGGCCACGAGGTCGCGAGCATGAGCATCCCGGCGGCGCCGTACGCGACGAGGGCGAATCGCACGGTCCAGGCGGCGCCGCGCGCCGTTGCGATGGAGGAGATCGCTGCCTCGCGGTCGGCGACGACATCCTGGACCGCGCCGAACGCATGGGATGCCACACCCCACAGGGCGAAGGCGACGATCACGATGACGAGCTGCGGCGTCCAGGTCGCGCCTGTGAGGACGAGGGCGTACACGGCGGGTGAGAAGAAGTGGATGCTGCTGGTGACGGAGTCCGCGAAGGGACGCTCCTTGAGTCGCAACGGCGGTGCGCTGTAGAACACGACGGCGAGCAGGCTCAGAGCGAGGACGAGCCAGGATGCCGGGGGACCTGCGACGATGAGGAACACGGCGAAGGGGGCGCACAGGAGCCCCGACGTCCAGAGGACGGCCGAGTGCAGCCCCTTGTCGAGGATGGCGCCGTGCGCACCGCCCTTCCGGGGATTGCGCAGGTCGGATTCGTAGTCGAAGACGTCGTTGATCCCGTACATCGCGACGTTGTAGGGGATGAGGAAGAAGAGCGTGCCGATCACGAGCACGAGGTCGACCTCACGCGCGCTGAGCAGGTAGGCCGCAGCGAACGGGTAGGCGGTGTTGATCCAGCTCACCGGGCGCGACGAGACGAACAGCTGACGGGCGAACATGAGCGGACTCATGCGGTCTCCGTCCGCGAAGGCAGGAGCGCGCCGATCGCCGGCAGCAGGAATGCGGCGCAGAGCGGATACGAGAAGTCCTCGATCGGCGCGAGGCCGACGCGGATGCCGCTGATGTGCTTTTCCGGGTAGGTGAACAGATCGGCGGCGATCATCAGATTGTCGAAGACCGCGGTGAAGGCGATGAGCACCAGCGCGGTCCACAGCGAGGCGACGAAACGCTCACGGGCGCCCGGGCGTCGGAGCGAGACGAGGGTCACGATGACAGTGACGGCCGCGAACGGGACGATGAGCAGCGGATAGGTCACGCCGCCTCCCGCCGGTCTCGCCGGCGCGCTGCGATCCGTGTGGCGAGCGCGTGCACCACGAGGGTCAGGTGGCAGAGGAACGCGAGGAAGACGGGCTCCTCGAGCGGCAGGTGCGGGGCGAGGTCCACGCCGAGCAGGAGCGGACTGTCGCCCCGCACGAAGACACCGGTCGCGATCCCCGCGATGTCCCAGATCAGCAGGAAGACGGTTCCGCAGGCGACGAGGAGAAGCGTCCTGCCGGGCGCGGCCCCGAGAGCGAGCCGGTGCCGCAGGTCGACGGTCAGCACTCCGAGTGCCGAGACGACCAGGGCGACGAGATACAGTCCCGTCACCGCGTTCAGCTCTCCGCGTGTGCCGGTTCGGCGAGCTGACCCGTGGACGCGTCCCCGTCGAGCAGCTTCACGACGAGCTCCGCCGAGATGAGGCACATCGGCAAGCCGACTCCGGGGAGGACGGTCTGGCCGGCGTACAGCAGGCCGTCGACCTTCGACCGCAGGCCGGGGCGGAACATCGCCGACTGACGGAGCGTGTGCGCGAGCCCGAGCGCGCCCCCGCGGAACGAACCGAAGTCCGCGGCGAAGTCGCCGGGGGTGATGGTCCGCCGGACACGGATCCGATCGGCGAGGTCGGCGACCCCCGTCCAGTCGGCGATCTGGGCGATCACGGCATCGGCGGCCGCCTCGATGCGGGCGTCCCCGGCCCCGTCGACCCCTCCGCGTCCCATCTCCGGCGCCGGGGGCATCGGAACGAGCACGAACAGGTTCTCGTGGCCGGCCGGAGCCACGTCGCCGTCCGTCGCGCTCGGCTTGCAGACATACAGCGACGCCGGGTCCGGGATGCCGGCCGACGCGGCCTCGCCGAAGATCGCGTCGAAGTTGGCCTTCCAGTCCTTCGTGAACAGCAGCGTGTGGTGCTCGAGCTCGGGGAGGTCACCCTCGACGCCGAGCAGGATGAGGAGCGCGCCGAACGACGGCGTGCGCTTGTCCCACCACGCCTCGGTGCGCGACCGCGACTCCGGCTCGAGCAGCGCGGTCTCGGTGTGGTGCATGTCCGCGGTCGAGATGACATGGTCGGCCGTGACGACGGTGCCGTCGGAGAGGCGGATGCCGGTGGCCCGCCCGCCTTCGGTGAGGATGCGCTCGACCCGGCTGCCGGTGCGGATCTCCGCGCCGCGGCCCTCGGCCAGACGCGCGATCGCACGGATGACCTGCACCAACCCGCCGCGCGGGTAGAGGACGCCGTCGTCGAGGTCGAGGTGGCTCATGAGGTGGTACAGGCTCGGAGCGTCGTAGGGCGAGCCGCCGAGGAACACCGCCGGGTAGCCGAGCACCTGCTGCAGGACCGGGTCGGCGAACCGGCTCTCGACGTGCGCCGAGAGCGGACGCAGCAGCAGCGGGATGAGGGTTCCGAGCTTGCGGAGAACGTCGGGGTGGACGAGGCCCTTGAGCGACACGTAGGGGTCGTACAGGAATCGGGAGACCGCGAGGTCGTAGATCTCCGCGGCCGAGTCGAGGTAGGTCGCGAGCTTCGCGCCGGCGCCGGGTTCGCGGCCCTCGAAGGCGGAGACGGCGGCATCCCGCCCGGACACGACATCGAAGGGGGCGGGCTCGCCCTCGTGGTAGACGCGGTAGGCCGGGTCCAGTCGGACGAGATCCAGTTGCTCGTGGGCGCTCGTCCCGAGAAGCGCGAAGAAGTGGTCGAACACCTCGGGCATGAGGTACCAGCTCGGGCCCGTGTCGAAGCGGAAACCGTCCTTCTCCCAGCTGCCGGCGCGTCCGCCCACGTCGTCCAGGGCTTCGAAGACGGTCACGTGATCGCCTCGGTCGGCCAGGAGTGCGGCGGTGGCGAGGCCCGTGATGCCGCCGCCGATGATCGCGATGCTCCGGCTCATTCGGAAGGTCTCCGGTTCTGTCGTGTCGTGTGGCGGGAAGACGTGCGACGGTGTGCGACCGCGGCGCGAGCCGCGATGGCGGCCTTGACCGGCGTGGGGACGCGGACGCGGACGCTCAGGTCCTCCGTCTTGCGGAGCCGTTCGGTCAGCTCCGCGAACAGCCCGTGCGCGGTGGCCACCGCGACACGGCAGTCGGGGGGCAGGAGCGGGATCGTCGCGGCCGCGGCATCCAAGTCGCGGTCGATGCGGGCGAGGACCTCGCGCCGGCGTGCGGCACCGTCGGCCACGCCGAGGTAGTCCCGCCCGAGCCGTCCGGCGTCGTCGGCGTGGTCGCGGAGGAAGTTGATGTCCTGGAAGGCGGCGCCCAAGCGGCGCGCGCCGGTGACGAGGACGGGCTCGGGGTCGCGCGGTGCGGGCGCGCCCGCGTTCACGAACACCTGCAGGCACATCAGGCCGACGACCTCGGCGGATCCGTAGACGTAGTCGTCGTGCGAGGCGTCGTCGTGCTCGGCGCGCTCGAGATCGGTGCGCATGGACGAGAAGAACGGTTCGATGTGCCGCCGGGCGATGCCGCATTCGCGGGCCGTCCGTGCGAAGGCGTGGACCACGAGGTTGGCGCTGAATCCGCGATCGATCGCCGCGTAGGTCTCGGTCTCGAGGGCATCGAGGACCTCGCGCTGCTCGTCCTCCGGCACGCCCGCCGCCGACGCCGCACCGTCGACGATCTCGTCGGCGACGCGCACGAGCGCGTAGACGTTGCGCACGTGGGGCCGCACTCGGGGACCGAGGAGGCTCGTCGCCAATCCGAACGAGGTCGAGTAGGCACGGATGACGGATGCGGCAGCCGCGACGGCCGTCTCGTCGTAGAGCGTGTCGGTCATCGCGGGATGCGATCCTCCACGGCGGCGGCGAGTGCGGCGAGGAGGACGACGGCGTCCCGGGGGAGCGCGGCGTCCGCGGCGAGGTTGCGTGCGGAGCGGAGGGTCTGCGCGATCATCTCGACGGTCCGCTCGCGCGCACCGCTCGCGGTGAGCTCGCGCTGAGCCTGCTCGATCGCGATCGGGCCGGTGGGAGCCAGGGCGAGGGCGGACGCGACCTGCGGCCACGCCTCGGTCTCGGCCGCCATCGCGATCAGCGGGGTCCGCTTGGATGCGCGCAGGTCCGCGCCGGGCTCGCGCCCGGCTTCGGCCCGCGTGCCGAAGGTTCCGATCAGGTCGTCGGCCAGCTGGAAGGCGACGCCGATGGCGGAACCCGCCGATTCCAGGGCGGCGCGCTCGTCGTCGCTCGCACCGGCGAGGAGGGCACCCGCGGCCAGGGGGGCCTGGAACGAGTAGAACGCCGTCTTGTCTCGCGCCGTCCGCAGCAATGAGTCCGTCGGCGGCAGGTCCGCGCCGATGGACTGTTCGACATCCGCCAGTTCCCCTGCCGCCGAGACCAGGATCGCGTCATCGAGCAGGACGAACAACGCCGCTCGCTGGGGTGCCGTCACGGGCGCCGTCGCGATCAGTCGCGTGGCCTCGAACAGCAGCAGATCTCCGGCGAGCACCGCTGCAGCCGAGCCGAGCAGGCGCGACTCGTCGGCGTCGCCGCCTCGGGCACGGGCCCGTTCCTGGAAGCGCCCGACGACGTTCGGGATGCCGCGCCGTTCGACGTCGCCGTCGATGAGGTCGTCGTGCACGACGAACGCGGCGTGCAGCAGCTCGAAGGCGGCGGCGACCCGCCAGAGGCCGGGGGAGCGACCGGTGTCGCCGCCGAATGCCTCGAACGCGGCGACGACGAGCGCGGGCCGGAGGCGCTTGCCCCCCGTGGCCGAGGCCGCGGTGGCGTCACCGAGCGCGGCGGAGGCCTCGCCCAGTGCCGCCGATCGCACCCGCAGTCGCTCGAGGGCGACGTCCAACGCGTCGTCGATCTCGCGCCAGGTAGACGACGGCAGGGCGATCACGAGGCCCTCCGTTGCTCGTGCGGAGCGAACAGCTCGAGCTGCTGTGCCTGCAGGACGAGCCACGGGCTGAAGGCCCACGGTGTCGTCGTGATCGAGGCGTCCAGGTCGGCGGGGTCCACCCAGCGAGCCTCGGCGACCTCGTCGGGGTTCAGGTGCGGTTCGTCATCGGTGTACGCGACGTACACGGGGCAGATCTCGTGCTCGACGATGCCGGAGGCGTCGGTGGCGCGGTAGCGGAAGAGGGGGAGCGCGAGGGAGACGTCGCGCAGAGTGAGTCCCACTTCGAACGCGGCGCGGCGGTGGACGGCATCGATCACGGGCTCGGCGGGGGCGGGGTGTCCGCAGAACGAGTTCGTCCAGACCCCCGGCCATGCGGCTTTGCCCAGTGCGCGGCGCGTCACGAGCAGCTCCCCGCGGGTGTTGTAGACGTGGCAGGAGAATGCCAGGTGCAGTGCGGTGTCCGTACCGTGGACGCTAGCCTTCGGAGCCGTGCCGATCTCGCGTCCGTCATCGTCCAGCAGAACGACGTATTCGATGTCCGACACGATTCCTCCCGTAGTTTGCTAGATTATCTAGCAATCACTCGACATGCTACAGACCGACCGGAAAGGTGTCCAATGGTGGCGGAACCATGGATTCCGAGCAATGAACGCGATGCCGTGGTGCTCGGTGCCCTGGAGGCCGTCCGCGCCTTCTCGGACGCCTTGGACCGAATGTACGCCTCGATGCGCGGCGACATGGACATGAACACGACCGACCTGGCGGCCCTGCGGATGCTGATCATCCGCGAGCAGCACGGCGAGGTGGTCAAGCCGCACGATCTTGCGACGCATCTTGCGATCTCGACGGCATCGACGACGAAGCTCCTCGATCGCCTCACGGCGGACGGATACCTCACGCGCAAGCCGCACCCGCACGATCGCCGTGCACGTGTCGTCGCCTTGACCGACGAAGCGCGTTCCACCTTCCGCCGCCATTTCGGCGAACGCCTCCGGCGCATGAAGGAGGCGACCGGACCGTACTCCGATGACGAGCTCCGCACCATCGTGCGCTTCCTCGCCGACATGGAGCGAGCGATGCTGCCCGACTGACGCAGGCCTGGATGACCCGGAAAGCGAAGAAGGCGCCCCCTCCGGAGAGGGAACGCCTTCTTCTTTTTGTTGCGGGGACAGGATTTGAACCTGCGACCTCTGGGTTATGAGCCCAGCGAGCTACCGAGCTGCTCCACCCCGCGGCACAAGAGAAAACTCTAGCACGGCTTCTGGCGGTGCGCGAATCGGTCCGGTGAACGGCCACGCCGTCGGCAGGATGGGTTCATGGTCCGCCTTGACACCGATGCCACCGCCGATGCCCGGCCCGACGGTCGCGATGAGACGCGCGACGAGCGCGCCGACCGCAACTGGAGCGAAGTCCTCCAGGAGTTGCGGGTGCTGCAGACCGGCACGCAGATCCTCACCGGGTTCCTTCTCGCTCTGGCGTTCCAGCCGTCGTTCGCCGATCTGGGATCCGCGCAGCGACTCGGCTACCTGGTCCTCGTCGTCCTCTCCGCCCTCAGCGCCGTCGTGGCGCTGGCACCGGTCTCGGTGCATCGGCTCCTCTTCGCCCGTGGCGCCAAGCCGGTGATCGTCCGGTTCGGGCACGTCTGCATGATCGGAGCCCTCGTGCTGGTGTCCGCTCTGCTCGTCGGGGTCGTCGCCTTCGTGTTCGACGTCGTGGTCGGCGGTGCGGCATCCTGGATCTCGGGTGTCGCCCTCGCCGGCGTGATCCTGGCGCTGTGGCTGCTCGTCCCGCTCATCACGCGCCGTCGTTCGGAAAGGACTCCATGACCGTCGCTCCGCTCGGCCTCGCCGTCGCCCAGTTCGCCCCGTCCGCCGACGAGGCGGCCAATCTCGACGCCATCGCCGACCTCGTCTCACGTGCGCGCAACCGCGGGGCTGGGGTGGTCCTGTTCCCCGAGTACTCCAGTTACTTCGTGGACCCGTTCGACGCGTCCCTCGCGGCCCACGCCCAGAGCCTCGACGGTGCGTTCGTGAGCGCCCTCGCCGGACTGGCCCGCCAGCACGAGCTCCACATCGTCGCCGGTCTCGTCGAGCGCGCCTCGAGCGGTGATCGCGTCCGCAACACGGTCGTCGCGGTCGGTGCGGACGGCGTCGTCGCGCGCTACCGCAAGCTGCACCTCTACGACGCCTTCGGCCAGCGCGAGTCGGACTGGGTGGAGCCGGGCACGATCGAGGCGCCCGAGACGTTCGAGGTCGGCGGCATCCGTTTCGCCCTCATGACCTGCTACGACCTGAGATTCCCCGAGGTCGCCCGCACCCTCGCCGACACCGGTGCACAGGTCGTCCTCGTGGCTGCCGAGTGGGTGCGGGGGCCGCTGAAGGAAGATCACTGGCGCACGCTCCTGCAGGCACGTGCCATCGAGAACACGCTTTACGTCGCGGGCGCCGATCATCCGCCCCCGCTCGGCGTCGGTCACTCCCTCGTCATCGACCCGCTGGGGGTCCCGGTGGCGTCGATCGGAACCGCGACCGACGTGGCGGTGGCCTACATCGACGCCGGAGTCGTCGACCGGGTGCGACGAGTGAACCCCGCACTCAAGCTGCGGCGGTACACGGTCGCCCCCCGCGCCTGACGGTGCTTGGACGGTGCGCGGTCAGCCTGCGGAAGCCGCCAGGCGACGCGCGGCCTCGGCGATGACGTCCGTCCGCTTGCATGCCGCGAAACGGACGAGACTCGCGTATTCCGCGCGGTGGTCGTCCGACACGAAAGCCGTGAGCGGGATCGCGGCGACGCCGGCCCGCTCGGGGAGGGCACGGCAGAAGTCCGCCGCATCTTCGCCCGACTCGAGCGCAGGCCGGACGTCGGCGACCGTGAAGTACGACCCCGCCGGAGTGGAGACGTCGAAGCCGGCGGCGATCAGGCCGCTGCCGAGGAGATCGCGCCGTTCGCGTTGCGTCGCGGCGAGATCCTCGAAATAGACGTCGGGCAGTCCGAGCCCCACCGCGATTGCGGGCTGAAACGGAGCGCCGTTCACGTATGTCAGATACTGCTTCACCGCCAGGACGGCGTCGATCAGATCGGCCGGACCGCTGACCCAGCCCACTTTCCAGCCGGTCGTCCGGAACGTCTTGCCGCCGGACGAGATCGTCAGGGTGCGCTCGGCGGCGCCGGGCAGAGTGGCGATCGGGGTGTGCGTCCCCTCCATGATCAGGTGCTCGTACACCTCATCGGTGACGATCAGGGCGTCGTGAAGCTCGGCGAGGCGCAGGATCTCGCCGCGCACCTCGGCGGAGAAGACCGTGCCCGTCGGGTTGTGCGGGTCGTTCACGAGGATCACCCGCGTCCGGTCGCTCACCGCCGCCTGGAGATCCCCGAGGTCGGGCTCCAGGGCCGGCCACCGGAGCGGAACGGGGACGAGTCGCGCGCCGGCGAGAGCTATCGCTGCGGCGTACGAGTCGTAGTACGGCTCGAAGACGACGACCTCGTCGTCGGGGCCGTCGAGAAGGGCGAGAAGGGTCGCGGTCAGCGCCTCCGTGGCGCCGGCGGTGATCAGTATCTCCCGCTCAGGATCGAGGTCGATTCCGTAGAACCGGCGCTGGTGATCCGCGACGGCCTCGCGGAGGACCGGCATGCCGCGGCCCGGCGGGTACTGATTCATCCCTGTGCGGATGGCACGGATCGCGGCGTCCAGGACCTCGGCGGGTCCGTCCTCGTCAGGGAAGCCCTGACCGAGGTTGACGGCGTCATGGCGGACAGCCGCGGCGGTGATCTCGGCGAAGATCGTCGGGGCCAGCATTCCGTCGGGGGCGAGGAGGCCGGCGCCGCGGGCTGCGCGTTGCCAGGCACCGGGGATGTGCAGCACCGGCCCAGCGTACCGTCCGCTCGCGCCGACGACACCCGGTACGACCCCGGGCGTCATCCACTCCCATAGGCTGATCGGAGGGTCGGCATAGCTGGCCCACAGACTCCGGGAGCACTCTGAAGTCGCCTCGAAGAAGGAGCAGTCCCATGAGCGATTCGAACACCCCCGACCCGAACACGTCCGGCGCCTCTGTGCCGCCGCGTCCGCCGCTGCCCGACTCGGGTGCCACCGGTCACCCCGCTCCCGGCACGGCCGGCCAGCCGGAGACCGGCGCCCCGTACCCGGGGAACGGGTGGTTCGCCCACGCGCCGCAGACGACACAGCACCCCCAGACGTCCGGCCACCACGCCGCGGGCGCCGGCTTCGGTGCGCAGCCGACCGACACGCACGCCTCCCGCACCACTGAGGCGAAGGTCGGCTCCGGCAAGATCGTCGCTGTCCTCGTCGCCGCCGCCATCGTCGGCGCGGTCTCCGGGCTCGGCGGCGCGGCCATCGGCAACGACATGTTCGCCGCCGACGGCGGCTCCGTGGTGTCGCAGGGATCGACGACGGTCACCGTCAACGACCCCGACACGGTCAACCAGACCACCGGCATCGCAGCCAAGACCCTCCCGAGCGTCGTCACGATCAGTGCGACGTCCTCGAACGGCGGCGGCACCGGCTCCGGGGTGGTCCTCACCTCCGACGGCTACATCGTGACCAACACCCACGTGGTGACGCTGGACGGCGCGAGCTCCGACGTCGCATTGCGCGTGACCACCTCCGACGGGAAGGTCTACGACGCGAAGGTCGTCGGGACCGACCCGATCTACGACCTCGCGGTGATCAAGCTGACGGGCGCGAGCGGGCTCACGCCCATCACCTTCGCCGACTCGGGCAAACTCAATGTGGGCGACACGACGGTCGCCGTGGGCGCCCCCCTCGGCCTGGCGAACACCGTGACCACGGGTATCGTCAGCGCGCTGAACCGCTCCATCCAGATCGCCTCCTCCGCCGTGCCGGACTCGGGCGAGCAGCAGCAGGACCAGGGGCAGAACGGAGAGTCACCCTTCCAGTTCGACTTCGGCCAGGGCCAGCAGGGCGGCTCGGGGTCGTCGGGCACGATCTCCATCGCGGTCATCCAGACGGACGCCGCCATCAACCCGGGCAACTCCGGCGGCGCACTCGTCGATGACAAGGGCGACCTCATCGGCATCAACGTGGCGATCGCGACGGCCGGCGGCGGATCCTCCTCCTCGAGCGAGGCGGGATCGATCGGTGTGGGATTCTCCATCCCGTCGAACATCGTCAAGCGCGTCACGGACGAGATCATCGCGGACGGCTCCGCCACACACGGCCTGCTCGGCGCGATGGTCGGGAACGCCGCGGACGCGCAGGACAGTGACATCGCCGGCGCCCTCATCAGTGACGTCACCTCGGGAGGCGCCGCGGCCCAGGCTGGACTGAAGTCCGGCGATGTGGTCACCGAGTTCGACGGCGTCCCGGTGCGGGACGCGACCGACCTCACGGCGCAGGTGCGCGCATTGGCCGCCGGCGCGAAGGCGAGTCTCGTGTACGTCCGGGACGGCAAGACGCTGAGCGCCGACGTGACACTCGGCGAGCTCACCGAGTAGCAGCATCCGGAGCACGACCCCACCCCGCGATAGGCTCGCGGGGTGGGGTCGTTCTCTTTCGCGTCGGGCAATGCCGCCCAGGTGATGAGGCTCCCGCTGCACGTCCTGGGCGTCGTGGCCACCCGGGTGATCCCGCGCTCGCGCGATCTGTGGGTGTTCGGTTCCTCGATCGGGATCGGGGAGGGTGCCCTCGCGCTGTGGCAGGTTGCCAGCGCCGCGGGAGAACGCGCCGTCTGGCTGACCGGGACGGAGAAGGATGCCGACGCTGCGCGACGTGCCGGGATGCCCTCGGCGCCCAAGCGCGGACTTCGTGGCTTCTGGCTCACGGCGCGCGCCCGCGTCGTCGTCATCACCCACGGTTCCGGTGACGTGAACCGTTACGCCACGTCCGGGTCCTACCTGGTCCAGCTGTGGCACGGCATCCCGCTGAAGCGGCTGGGACTCGATTCCCCGGTCACGGCGCGCGCTCCGTTCCCCGTGCCGGGACTGAGCCGACTCCTGCAGATCGCCTACCGGCGCACGCAGCGGCGCATCCGCGTGCTCCCCGCCGCGTCGCACCTGGTCCGCGGCCGACTGGAATCGGCCTTCGGCCTCGGTCACGAGCAGGTCCTCGTCACGGGCGAGCCTCGCGTGGACGTGCTGTCGAGCGGTCGCGAGACGGCAGAGGCACGGGCCGATGTCGAGGGGCTCGTCGGCCCGCTCGACGGCGCGAGGATCGTGCTCTACGCGCCGACCTGGCGCGACGGGGAGACGGACCCGGCGGTTCCGTCCACCGCCGAATGGGACATGATCGGCGCGGCGCTGGAGCGTCTCGATGCCGTGCTGCTGGTGCGATCGCATCCGCTCGGCGCAGGGGAGTACCGCTCCGGGACGTCGAACCGACGCATCCGTCTTCTGGGGTCGGACCTGCTGGCCGACGTGACCCCCGCGCTTCCCGCCCTCGACGTGCTCATCACGGACTATTCGTCGCTGGCGTACGACAGCGCGCTCATTCCGCTGCCGGTCGTCTTCTTCGCACCCGACGAGGACCGCTACGCCGTGGAGCGCGGCTTCTACGGGCGATACCGCGACGTGGCCGGGGAAGACGTCGCGACGGACTGGGCAGGGGTCATGACGCAGGTCGCCACCGTCCTCACCGATGACGTCGAGCGCGCGCGCCGGCTTGCCCGCGCCGAGGCACTGAGCGCACGCGTGCACGCGTTCCGCGACGGATGCAACGCGGAGCGCGTCTACGGCGCCATCCGGCGTGGGCTTGCGACGACGACCCGGACGAGGAGGCAGCCGTGATCGAGGTATCCCTCCTCCCCGGCGGCCGACTGGCCCTCGACGGTACCGGCGCCGTCCCCGCCGGCGTGCGCGCGGTCGGCCCTCGAGCGTCGTCCGACGCGGTCGTCAGCCGTACGGATGCCGGGTGGCGCGCCGTGCTGCCGCTGCGGGTGTCGCGGTGGGGAGGAGCGGAGCGCGCCCTCCCGAGCGGAAACTACCGCCTGGAACTCGACCTCACAGGGTCGTCCGCGCCGGAACTCGCGCCAATGCGACGCACTCTAGGGGAGGACGTCGCCGTCGAGATCCGAGGTCGAGAGCTGATCGTGGGCCCGCCGCTGTCGGACGTGGACGGAACCGCCGCGGGTCAGGCTGCGCTCGAGCGCGCGTATGCGGAGGGCACCGGCGACCTCGAGAACGCGGTCTTCTTCGAGAGCTTCTACGGACGCAACGCGAGCTGCAACCCTCGCGCGATCGACGAGGAGATCGCGCGGGTCGCCCCGACCGTCACCCGCTACTGGAGCGTCGTCGACCGATCCGTAGAGGTGCCGACGGGTGGGGTGGCGGTCGTCGAGGGGTCACCGGAATGGTGGCGTGCGCGCGGCGCGGCGAGGCTGCTCGTCGTCAATGATTGGCTGCGTCGTCGTTTCGTCCGGCGACCGGGCCAGCACGTCCTGCAGACGTGGCACGGCACACCGCTCAAGCGGCTCGCACTGGACCGGCCGGGGTTCGACCCCCGTCGGGTTCTCGCCGTCCTCCGGGAGAGCCGGCGGTGGGACGTGCTGCTCGCGCAGAACCCCTATGCCGCCCGCATCCTGAGCGCGGCATACGCCTTCCGTCGCCGTCCCGTCTGGGTGGAGGGGTACCCGCGTAACGACGTCCTCCTCACCGGCGATCGAGCCGCGATCCGTCGCGGACTGGGTGTCGCCGAACAGGAGAGGGTGATCCTTTACGCCCCGACGTGGCGGGACGACAGGGATCAGATGGTCGACTTCCTCGACCTGCAGGCGTTGGCGCGGGATGCCGAGGCCACCGTCCTCGTCCGCGGACACTCCCGGACGCTCCTACCGGGCTCGGACGCGAGCGGTCATCGCGTCATCGACGTGACCGGGTACCCCGACATCTCGGCGCTCCTGCTCGCGGCGGACGCGCTCATCACCGACTACTCCTCGGTCATGTTCGACTTCACGGCCACCGGGAAGCCGGTCTACTTCTTCGTCCCGGATCTCGAGCACTACCGCGGTCGGCTGCGAGGGTTCTACTTCGACCTGGCCGAGCGTGCGCCGGGGCCCGTCGCCATGACGCAGGAGGATCTGACGGCGGCTCTCACAGACCCCGCTGTGCCGGAGCGGTTCGCGGACCGGTACGAGTCGTGGTCAGCCCGCTTCAATGCCCGCGACGACGGGCGCGCCGCCGAGCGTGTCGTCGCACGTCTGCTCGATCAGGGGATGATCGCGCGGGACTGAGACCGCACCGGTCAGGGGAGCGGAGTGTTGCGATCGAGCCGCGACGTGTCGATCGTGTCCTTCGCCCCCCGCACCAGACCGACGAGGAACCCGGCGCCCCACGCGAGGTGCATCGTGGGCAGGACGACCAGGAGCCAGCACCGCTCCCGCAGTGCTCGACCCGCGATGAGGCTGACGGCGACGATGCCGAGGACGTAGAGGGCGAGCGGAAGGTGGAACACGGACAGGACCGCCGAGAGTGCGCCTCCCACGATGCCCGCACCCTGCAGCACACCCACCACGACGCTCGCGACGACGGCGAGGACCAGCGCCGGCGGAGCGAAGAACCGCAGCGAGTTCGACCGCCCGAAGCGGCGCACGAGCTCGCCGCGCCACGTTCCGGTCGCGAGGAACTGCCGAGCCAGTCGCACCCAGCTCTCCCGCGGCCAATAGGTGACGGCGAGCTCCGGATCGAACCAGACGCGGTACCCCGCGCGCCGGATGCGGAGGTTCAGCTCCCAGTCCTCACCACGGCGGATGGTCTCGTCGAACAGCCCGACCTGCTGGAGTACCTCGCGCCGCATGACCCCGAGGTACGCGGATTCGGCGGGACCTTCCGGTGCGCCGACGTGGTACGCCCCCCCGCCGAGACCGATGGGGGAGTTGTAGGCGATCGCGACGGCGCGCTGGAACGGCGTGCGTCCGTCGGCACGCATCACCCCTCCGACGTTCGCGGCGCGGGCGCGTTCCAGGGTGGCGAGCGCACGACGGGTGTACCCCGGCGCGAGCTCGGAGTGGGCGTCGACGCGCACGATCGTGGGGTGGTGGGCAGCGCGGATCGCGAGGTTGAGGGCGACCGGGATGTCCGCACGCGGGTTGTCGACGAGTCGGATGCGGTCGTCCTCGTCCGCAAGTCGCCGGGCGAGCTCCGTGGTGCCGTCCGTCGACGGACCCAACGCGAGGATCAGCTCCGCAGGTCCGTCCACATCCTGCTGCAGGACGGTCTGCACGGCGCGCTCGAGGTAGTCCCGTTCGTTGAGCACGGGCATCACGAACGTGACACCCGATCCGGGCACGGGAACGGGCGCGTCGACTGTCACGGAGTGCCCGAGGATCGCGCGGCAGAGCCGTGGGACGCAGGCGCGCGGGGGACCAGGGTGTCGAACTGCGCGAGGACCTCGGAGGTGTAGGTCCCGACATCGAGGGATGCCGGGGCGACCCGACCCGCGAGGAAATCCGCCATGCCCGCGGCGAGGGCCGAGTCGTCGCGGTCGACGATGTGCATGTCGTCCCCGGGGAGGGCGCCGCGAGCCGAGCCGAAGGCGGTCGACACGATCGGCAGCCCGAGTTGAGCGGCCTCGATCAGCACCATCGGCTGGCCCTCGTAGTCGCTCGAGAGGACGAAGCAGTCGCAGCGCCGCATGACGGATGCCGGATCGCGCAGCGGTCCTGTCAGGATCACGCGACCGGTGAGGCCGGCGTCACGCACCTGCTGCTCCAGCTCCGTCCGGAGGGGGCCGCCACCGACGATGAGCAGCTGCGTGTCGGGGTCGGTGGCGGACAGCATCGCGAAGGCCCGGATCAGTCGGGCATGGTTCTTCTCGGTCGAGAGCCGCCCGACGGTGATGAATCGGCGGATGCCGGGCACAGCGAGCGCGGCGTCCAGCGTCTCGCCCAGCGCGGCGTCCTCCTCGGGCTCCTCGCCCTCCTCATCACGTTCGTCGAGCGCCGGCGTGGAGACGAGGTCGGGCAGGTTCCGGAGGGTGACGAAGCGGTCGCTCGGGGCGTACTCCGCCAGCTCGGCCCGGTTGAGGTCGGTGAGAGCGGGCGAGACCGAGACGAGCTGATCGTAGGCGCGGTACATCGCGAAGACGCGACCGAGCGAACGGCGGAAAGGCTGCTTGCCGTTCACGGTGCGATCGCGGTCGGCCGCCATTTCGTTGTGCAGCCAGATCGCCCGCACCGCGCGCGGTGAGTGCAGCATCAGGTGCGCCCAGAAGGGGCTGTATCCGCTGAAGTCGGCCACCCAGTCGAACTTGGCGGACCCGAAGATGCGCGTCCATTCGTCCCGCCACAGCGTTCGGTGCCCGAGCCGCCGGTGCGCACGGAGCGGGTCGGTGCTGACGTCGGCGACGCGACGCATGATCTGTCGAGCCTTCGATCCGTTCATCCCGCCGAGGCGGAAGACCTGCCGGATGCCGGGGTCCAGGCGGGACTGGTTGTGCTTCGTCGTCCCTCCTCGGGGGAACGCCATCAGCGCCGTGACGTCGTATCGCTCGGGGTCGAGGGAATTGAGGAGGTTCACGGCAGCGGTCGTGATCCCGTTCAGGCGCATCCCTCCGAGGTAGAAGAGCAGGCGAGGGCGCTCATCGCGCCGCACGGGGCGGACGCGGCGGTCGGCTGTGCGCCCGCGGAACACGATGTCGACGACCCGGGAGGTGGCCGAGCCGTCCTCGTAGGGTACGAAGCGACGGGCCCACTCCGCGTACCGCGGGTGCGCGTCGGCTCCCGTTGCCATCAGCGGTGCGAGGTCGCGTCCGAGCGCCTCGGCGGCGGTGTGCACGGGACCGGGGAGCTGGTCGAGCGGCATGTAGGTCCCCCGCTCGGCGCCGTAGGCGTCGCCGTCGGGGACGAGGAAGCCGATCGGGCGATCCGTCGCGAGGAAGTCGAAGAAGATCGACGAGTAGTCGGTGACCAGTGCATCCGCGAGGCCGAGGAGGACGTTCGTCGGAGTCGTGTTCGGTACCAGAAGGCGACGGAGCGCGGGGATGCCGCTCGCCGCGCGGTGCACCACCTGGTGCGTCTTCAGGAGCACGATCGAGTCATCGCCCAGGGCGCGCTGCAGTCCAGCGGCCTGATCGGCCAGGTGCGCGAGATCGGCGTCCGGAGCCTGGAAGGAACTCCCGCGCCAGGTGGGTGCGAACAGCACGATGCGCTTGCCGGTCAGGTCGACCCCGAGAGCCGCGCCGAGGTCGGCAATGCGCTGCCGACGATCGACGTCGGACATCCGCTGCCGATCGATGCGCGGATAGCCTTCCTCGATGATGGCGCCGCGGTACACGTTGCGCAGCTGATAGGCGTCCTCGTACATCGTCTCGGCCATGAACGGGTTGGCGGCGAGGAGATAGTCGGCGTTCAACAGGTTGCGGAGGGTGTTGGCGGATTCCCGCGCGCCCCCCGGCATGTCGAAGCCCATCAGCTTCAGCGGCGTGCCGTGCCACGTGTTCAGGTACACCTGTCCGACCCGCTTGCTGAACGCGGGAGGGAAGGTCGCGTTGTTGATGAGGTAGCCGGCGGTCGACACCGCGCGCCAATAGGCGCCGCTGCCGCGACGGACGATCACGACGCGCCGGTCCCCCTCGAACTCCGCACGGAGCGCGGCTGCGGCGTCCGCGTCACTGATCGCCCAGATGTGCGTGAGATCGGCGAACTCCGGGTCAGCGAGGAGGGCCCGGAAGATCGCCTCCGGATTGCAGAGCGCGCCGTTGCCTGCGAACGATTCGTACAGGACGGTCCGGGACTGGATGGGTCGCGACCGTGCCCAGGCGATCAGTTCGGAGGTCGGCACGCGCTTCGCGCGGGTGAGCAGCGATCGGACGGCGCGGGTGACGGCGGGCGGAAGGGGCGAACGCATGAGGGGTGCTGTGCTCTCGTCGACGGCAGGTCAGGGCGCGACTTCTCCGGCCCGGCGACGCGCTCGCGCCGCAACTGCTCGGTGAACGCGTCGCGCCGCCTTGTGCATTCTAGCTTCGACCGCCTCGTAGAACCCCCAGGCGACGAGCAGGCTGAGGGGTACACCGAGCGCGCCGACGAGGGCCCAGGCCTCGGAACCGAAGGCGAATGCGAGTGTGGCGAGCACGGGGACGTGGACGAGGTAGAGGCTGAAGGAGATCTTGCCGAGCCACTGGATCGGGCGCGTCTCGAACAGTCGGATGGCCGGCCCCCACGCGAGGGCGACGAGGACGATCCCGGCCGCGCCCGGCGCGGCGAAGGCCCACAGGAGATGGTTGAGGTCGGTCCCGCTGGGGAAGATCGGCCGGGCGAGCCAACTGCCGATCAGCATGAGGACGCTCACGACGGTGAACAGGGGCATGAACCACCGCGGCCTCGGGCGCTCGACCCAGGCGAGCAGGTCGGGCATACGCGCCGCCATGATGGTGCCGATGACGAAGACGGGGAAGTAGAGCAGCTCGCTCTGTTCGAAGAGGCGCCCGACGACGCTCAGCGCGCAGCAGACGATGACAGCCGTGAGGGCGTGTCGACGCACCAGGAGCGCGAGCGCGGTGGCCAGCGGTAGCACGATCGAGTAGAGCAACTCCCAGTGCAACGACCACAGGGGGTTGTTCAGGGGATACTGTCGCGGCACGAGCGACGCCTGAGAGAGGAACGACCCGACCGCGACGCTGTCTGCGTGGGTCTCCGCCATCCAGGACCCCTCCGGCATGCTCGAGCGGTCGCGCGGCACCAGCAGGATGAGGATCGCGCTGAGTGCGAGGGACGCGATGACCGGGCCGTAGAGACGGACGACGCGGGCCGAGAGGAACCCCATCCAGGAGAAGTTCTCACGGAAGACCGGGAGGACGACCACCAGTCCGGAGAGAACGAAGAAGACCAGCACAGCCTCGTTCCCCGCGGTCAACAGCTTCACCGGGGACTGGGAGATCACCGCCCAGCTGACCGTTCCTTCGAGGAGCGGTTCGGCGATCAGCAGCCAGTGGTGCAGGAGGACGACGAGCGCAGCGACCCCGCGGAGCCCGTCCAGGCTCTGGATCCGGCCGGACGGCTGCTGCGGGGGAGTCGTGACCACTCGTCAACGCTAGTCACTGTTCGCCGGCCGTCCACACCACTTGCGCGCCGCGGGCCCGGTGTGCAGACCCGCCCGGCTCAGGCGCCGACGCCGGCCGCGGCGAGGATCGCGGCGATCGAGGAGGCCACCGCGAGAAGGAGGGCGACACCGATGAGGACCGCGTGCACGATCAGGAACCTGGTGGGGCGACCCTGCGAGTCGCGGGCCCGGGCGTCGCGCGCGACACGACGGAAGAAGGTCGGCCAGACGAGCAGGTTGAACAGCGCGTTGATGATGAGGAGCGTGATGAGGAGCGCGAGCACGCGGCCACGCTACCGGTCGAGGTCGGGTTCGGCGCCGCGCGCCTTCCGGCGGACGCGCAATGACCGGCGCGGCTCGACCGTCGCCAGCTCGGCGGGGAAGCTGACCGGCGCCGGCCCGAAGGCGCGCCGGGAGCCCACGATGACTCGGCGTCCCAGGAGGTGATTGCCTCCGCCGCCGATGACAGCTCCGATTCCGAAGGGCAGGGCCCGTCCGAGGAGCGACGCGCTGCCCTGAGCGGCGAACCGTCGGAGGAACGCTCCTTTGAGACGGTCGATCAGCGGTCCGACCGCCGCACGTGGCAGAGAGGTCGTGATCATCTGCCCCCAATACGCGTCGCGGGTGGGGCCTGTGCCGCTGACCTGGCGGGCGAACTGGCTCACCAAGTCGACGCCCTCGCGCCCGACCATCATCGTCAGGACGAGTGCACGCGCCCGGTCGGGGTCGTTGACGCGGATGCCGTGAACCTCGGCGAGTGATTGAGCGAAGAGGGCCGTCGCCTCGAGGAAGCCAACGGTCTCAGCCCCGCTGAGCGCGAGTGTCACCCCGGTGCCGATGCCCGGGACAACGGCCGTGGCGCCGACAGCGGCTCCCCCCGTCGTGACGGCGGCGAGATAGCGACGCTCGAGGATGCGCGCGATCTCCGCCGGCCCTGCCTGCGGGTGTCGAGTGCGGATCGCGCGCAAGTGGGCGAGGACGGCCGGCCGCTGGACGGCGAGCACCCGGTCCAGCACGCGGATCATCCACGGATGCTCCGGGGAGCCTTCGGGAGGAAGACCGCCCACCCACGGCGCGTCATCGGGGAGTGAGTGTATGCGCGGCACATCGCTCATGGCGGATCTGACGACGCGGTCGGACGCGTCGTTCCCTGTCTCAGACGTAGAGGTTCGCCCGGTCGAGGTCCTCTGCGAAGTCGACTTCGACAGCGTAGAGGTCGGAGATGTCGAGCGGGCGCAGCTTCAGACCGTTGTCGGCGATCGCCAGCTCGAGGCCGCGCTCGAAGTAGTCCTGGTTGTCGACCTGCGTCAGCTGAGCGATCAGCGCGGGCTTGTCAGCGCGAGAGATGAAGTTGATGCCGACAGCCTCGCCGAGGCCGCCGACCACGGTCTTGGAGAGCTCGGCGATGTCGCCGTTCTGGTCGACCGTGTACTTGACCTCTTCGTCGCTCACCTTGGAGGTGTTGACGGTGACGAAGGACTGCTCGGCCTCGATCAAGGCGAGTGCGCGTCCGAGGACACGCGGATCGAAGACGACGTCACCGTTCATCCAGAGGACACCCGACTTGCCGGTGGCTTTGAGCGCGCGCAGAAGGCTCTTCGAGGTGTTGGTCTGGTCGTACCGGTCGTTGTACACGTAATCGACGTCGGGGAACGCTTCGACGATCGTCTCCGCGCGATAGCCGACGACCGTCGTGATGTGCGCCTTCGGGCCGAAGGCAGCGTGGATGTTGTCGTGCTGCTGACCCATGATGCTGCGACCGTCGCTCAGCGCGGTCAGCGGCTTGGGCAGACTCCGGCCGAGCCGCGAGCCCATACCGGCTGCGAGGATGACGATCTTGGTCACGTGGTGCTCCTGACGATGTGGTCACTGTCCGTACATCGGAAAGACACATCTTCGTGCCGTCTGAAATGCTATCGGTGTCACCTGAAAAGGGCCCGTATCCTGGCCTGCCGTTGTGCATTCGTGATAGTGCGACGTCGGGGATAACGCCTGAGGGTCGGCCAGTCCGGCTTGCTAGGTTTAAGGGGTGACGCCTCCCAAGACACGACCGCCCCGCAAGAAGGCTCCCGTGTCCGGCGCCGCCACTGCGGTTCCGTCGCCGCCTCCCGTTTCGACCGACGAGACGACGCCGCTTCCCCCCAAACCCGACGTGCCCGCGGCGGTTGCGGCGGCCCGCCTAGAAGAAGGCCTCCCGGTCGTCGAGCCTTCTTCGCACGCGCCGTCGTCCGATCCGGTCATCACCTCGGATGCCGCGGTCCCCGACGTCGAAGACCCAAGGGGCGATCCGGCCCTCGACGACAGAGACGCCGCTGTGGCGCCCGGGTCGGACCTCGACGTCGCGCCCCCGGCAGTCGACCCGGAACCCGCCCCGGACCCTGAGCCTGTGCCTGCCCCGCAGCCGGAGCCGGAGCCTGAGCCTGAGCCGGAGCCGGAGCCGGAGCCGGAGCCGGAGCCTGAGCCTGAGCCTGAGCCTGAGCCTGAGCCTGAGCCTGAGCCGGAGCCGGAGCCGGAGCCGGAGCTCGAGCCTGAGCCTGAGCCTGCCCCGGAGCCGGAGCCGGAGCCTGAGCCTGAGCCTGAGCCTGATGCAGATCTCCCGCCGGCTGAGGAGCCGGCGACAGCGGTCCTCGCCGTCGACGAGGTCGCGGATTCCGACGACGCTCCTGCGCCGGCGTTGCTTCTGACGCAGGTGTCGAAGTCGTTCGGTCGGACTCGAGCGGTCGACGCGGTGGATCTGGAGATCCCCGCGGGCACCTTCTACGGCTTGGTGGGGCCGAACGGTGCGGGCAAGACGACGACTCTGTCGATGATCGCCGGTCTGCTGCGACCGGACGCGGGGTCGATCGTGGTCGGCGGGGTCGACCTGCAGCGCAATCCCCGGGCCGCGAAGGCGCTCATGGGTGTCCTGCCGGATCGCCTGCGGACGTTCGATCGCCTGACCGGTCGGCAGCTTCTCCACTATTACGGCGTCCTGCGCGGTCTCCGCCCGGCCGTCGTCGCCGAGCGCACCGAGGACCTCGCCCGCGCCTTCGATCTGACGGCCGCACTCGTCCGGCCCGTGTCCGACTACTCCGCCGGCATGACGAAGAAGATCATGCTCGCCGGCGCGATGATCCACGCGCCTCGACTCCTCGTGCTGGACGAGCCCTTCGAAGCCGTCGACCCGGTCTCGAGCGAGGTCATCCTCGACATCCTGACGGCTTATGTCTCGCGAGGCGGCACCGTGATCCTGTCGAGTCACGGGATGGAGCTCGTCGAGCGCGTCTGCGACGGCGTCGCGGTCATCGTGGCCGGGCAGGTGCTCGCTCAGGGTTCCGTGGACGACGTGCGCGGCGATCACACCCTTGCGGAGCGCTTCGTCCAACTCTCCGGCGGTCTCAGCGACGTGGAAGGCCTGGAGTGGTTGCACACGTACTCCGACTGAGGTTGGCGCTGCTCGCGGGGTCGCTCAATGCGCGTCCGATGGTGCTCGTCCGTCGTCTTGCGGCCTTCGGCGTCCTCGCGGTCGCGGTGGCGGCGGTGTGTGTCGCGCTCGTCCGACTCGATCGTGTCCCGGATGCCGATGCGGCGACGCTCATCGTCGTGGGCGGCTCGCTCTTGGTGGGCGGCTTCCTCCTCGTCCCGCTCTTCACCGGTGCCGATGACCCCCTGGATCCGCGCCGATTCGTCGTGACGGGAGCGGATCCGCGCACGGTCGCGTGGTCGGTGATGGCGGCATCCCCTCTCGGACTTCCCGGGCTCGTCGTGATCGCCGTGGCCGTCGCGATGATCGTCGCGTGGACCGGTCACGGAGCGCCGGCGGCCCTCGCGGTCCTCGCCGCGCTCCTGCTGGTCGCCACGACGGCGCTTGCGGCTCGGTGCGCGATGGCGGTCTCCGCTGTCGCGCTCCGCGATCGCCGGTCGCCGCAGCTCACGGGGCTGATGGTGACGGCGGCGGCCATCGTCGTGATCCCGGTGGCGGTGTTCGCGTTCTCGCTCGAGTGGTCCGGCGGGCTGCCCTCGCAGCTCGCTGAGGCGGCTCAGGTGCTCGCCGTCACGCCGTTCGGGGCGGCGGCGGCGATCCCGCTTCGTTCCGGCGGCGCCCTGATCGTCTCGATCCTCGTCGCGCTCGCGACGATCATCGCTCTGGCCGCGACGTGGCGGCTGCTCGTCGGCGTCATGATGAGCGCCACGGAGCGAGAGGTGTCGATGCGCGAACGTCGCGGCCTCGGGTGGTTCGCGGTCATGCCGGGAACTCCGGGCGGCGCGGTCGCCGCACGCAGCATCGTCTACTGGTCGAGCGACCCGCGGCATCTCGCGAACGTGGTGATCGTCCCGATCGCCTCCGTCCTGATCGTGCTCCCGTTGCTGGTCGTCGGAGTACCGCTGCAGACGGTGGCGCTCATCCCGCCGCCGATCCTCGCGCTCTTCCTCGGCTGGCTGGTGCACAACGACGTCGCCTACGACTCGACGGGCGTCTGGCTGCACATCTCGGCCGGCGTCCGAGGTGTGGCCGACCGTGCCGGCCGGCTCGTGCCGGTGCTGCTCATGGGAGTGCCGTTGCTGGCACTCGCGGTGACGGCTGCGGTCTGGGTGCATGGACGATGGGCGGTCCTCCCCGCTCTCGTCGGTGTCTGTGTGTCGCTGTTCGCCACGGGGCTGGGGCTGAGCTCGATCGCATCGGTTGCGGCGCCGTACGCGGTGTCCCGTCCGGGGGAGGGGCCGTTCGAGCAACCCCAGCGCACGGGGGGTTCCGCCGCGCAAGCCGCGGTCCTGTTCGGCGCCATCGTCCTGTCGATGCCTGCTCTCTGGACGGCGTGGCTTGCCCTGGGCGGAGACGAACAGGCTGCCTGGACATCCTTCTGGAGCGGAATCGTCGTCGGAACCGTTGTCCTGGCAGCGGGAATCGTGATCGGCGGGGTGGTCTTCGAGCGTCGCACGAGCCGGATCATGGAGTTCGCAGAAACCCTCTGACGCCCCGCCGTGCCCGCCCGACCCGCAGTACACTCGGGGGAATGAGCACGCCGATCGACAGCCCGGATCAGGGCGGCCTCGCCACACTCGACCGCGAACTCGAGGAGCTGATCCGCGAGGAGTCCATCGAGCCGGGTGACCATGAGCGGTTCTCGCACTATGTGAAGAAGGACAAGATCCTCGAGTCGGCGATCACCGGGAAGCCGGTCCGCGCGCTGTGCGGCAAGAAGTGGACTCCGGGGCGGGACCCGGAGAAGTTTCCGGTGTGCCCCACGTGCAAGGAGATCTACGCCTCGCTGACCTCGTAGACCGTCGGCAGAGCCGGGTCGGCCCGGCTGAGAGCGAGGGCGGTCACCGGGAGCTCCTCCCGGACACGGAGGTGGTGCTCCCGCGCGGCGGTCACGCCCGACGGGCCCAGGGCGGCGGCATCCGCTGACCCCTCCCCGACGAGAAGGACCTGCAGAGGTCGGGCGTCCGGGTGCGCAGCGGGCGTGTCGAGGTCGTCGAAGCCGGCGGCGATCGCCACGAGCTCGCCGGTCGCGACGCCGTCGACGCGCGTGCGGAACGCCGCCTTGCGGCCCCCGACCGACGCCTTCGAGGTGGACGCCTTCGCGACGGAGACCCATCCGCCGTCCTGTCCCTGGCGGGCGACGAGCTTGTAGACCATCCCCGCCGTCGGCGTGCCCGACCCCGTGACGACCGACGTCCCGACGCCGTAGGCATCGACGGGGGATGCCGCCAGCGCGGCGATCGCGAATTCGTCGAGGTCGCTCGTCACGGTGATGCGAGTGCTCGTCGCACCGAGCTCGTCGAGCTGTTCGCGCACGGACGCGGCGACGGTGGGAAGGTCACCGGAATCCAGGCGCACGCCGCCGAGGCCGGTACCCGCGACACGGATCGCGGTCTCGACGCCCTGGCGGATGTCGTACGTGTCCACGAGGAGGGTCGTGTCGGTCCCGAGAGCCGCGATCTGGCTGCGGAAGGCGTCCTCTTCCGTGTCGTGAAGCAGGGTCCACGCGTGGGCGGCGGTGCCCATCGTCGGGATTCCCCACGTACGCCCCGCCTCGAGGTTGCTCGTCGCGGAGAAACCCGCGATGTAGGCGGCGCGGGCAGCGGCGACAGCGGACCGCTCGGCGGCGCGTCGCGAGCCCATCTCGGCCAGAGGACGGTCACCCGCGGCGATGCTCATGCGGGCTGCCGCGGTGGCGACGGCGGAATCGTGGTTGAGGATGCTCAGGGCGAGGGTCTCGAGGATGACCGCCTCGGCGAACGAGCCCTCCACCGTGAGGATGGGCGAGCCGGGGAAGTAGAGCTCGCCCTCGCGGTACCCGCTGATCGTCCCGCGGAATCGGTAGTCCTCGAGGTAGCGGACGGTCTCGGCGCTGACGATGCGGTTGTCCCGGAGGAAGGCCAGCTCCGCCTCGTCGAAGCGGAAGTCGGCGAGCTCGGAGAGCAGTCGCCCCGTTCCCGCGACCACTCCGAATCGGCGCCCGCCGGGCAGTCGACGACCGAACAGCTCGAACACACAGCGCCGGCTGGCGGTGCCGTCGCGGAGCGCGGCGTCCAGCATGGTGAGCTCGTAGCGATCGGTCAGCAGCGCCGTGGAGATGCCCATGCGGTCACTCTATCCACGCGCGAACGCGCCCCCGCGCGAGACTAGGCTGGACGATCGTGACGGACGCACCGATCGGGATCTTCGACTCCGGAGTGGGCGGTCTCACCGTCGCCCGGTCCGTCTCGCAGCTGCTGCCGAGGGAGTCGGTCCTCTACATCGGCGACACCGCACACTCGCCCTACGGGCCGAAACCGATCGCCGACGTGCGACGCTACGGCCTCGAAGTGCTCGACGCCCTGGTCGCAGAGGGCGTCAAGATGCTCGTGATCGCCTGCAACACGGCGTCGGCGGCGTTGTTGCGCGATGCCCGCGAGCGCTACGACGTCCCCGTCGTCGAGGTCATCGGTCCCGCCGTCCGCACCGCCATCTCGACGACGCGCAACGGTCGGATCGGGGTCATCGGCACGGCGGGGACGATCGGTTCGGGCGTCTACCAGGACATGCTCGGCGTCAATGAGCGGCTGAGCGTCTTCGCGCAGGCGTGCCCGCGTTTCGTGGACTTCGTGGAGGCGGGCATCACCGACACGCCGGACGTGCTGCGCGTCGCCGAGGAGTATCTCGCGCCGCTGCGTCACGCCGGGGTGGACACCCTGGTGCTCGGCTGCACCCACTATCCGTTCCTCGAGGGTGCCATCAGTTACGTGATGGGCCCCGACGTGTCGCTCGTCTCGAGCGACACCGAGACCGCCAAGGACGTCTACCGTCAGCTCGTCTCGCGCGACCTGCTGGCAGGGGCGGACGCCGAACCCACACACGTGTACGAAGCGACGGGGGACTCCGCAGAGGACTTCCTCCGCCTCGCCGACCGGTTGATGGGACGCGGTGTCAGCACCGTCCGTCTCGTCCAGACCGGCGCCATCGACCTACCCAAGGAGACCTCATGACCGAGACGACACGAGCGGACGGCCGCGCCGTCGACCAGCTGCGCCCCGTCACCATCGAGCGCGGCTGGAGCGCGCACGCCGAAGGATCCGCCCTCGTCTCCTTCGGCGGGACGAAGGTGCTGTGCACGGCATCCTTCACCAACGGCGTGCCGCGCTGGCTGACCGGCAAGGGCAAGGGGTGGGTCACCGCCGAGTACGCGATGCTCCCCCGAGCGACGAACTCCCGCAACGACCGCGAGTCGATCAAGGGGAAGGTGGGTGGTCGCACCCACGAGATCTCCCGCCTCATCGGTCGTGCGCTCCGCGCCGTCGTCGACACGAAGGCGCTGGGCGAGAACACGATCGTCATCGACTGCGACGTCCTCCAGGCCGACGGCGGCACCCGCACGGCGGCGATCACGGGTGCCCACGTCGCCCTCGCCGACGCGATCGAGTGGGGTCGGGCGAAGGGCTTCGTCGGCAAGAACGCCAAGGCGCTGCTCGACTCGGTCTCGGCGGTCTCGGTCGGAATCATCGACGGGGAGCCCATGCTCGATCTCGCGTACGTCGAGGACGTGCGTGCCGAAACCGACATGAACGTCGTCGTCACCGGGCGCGGTCTGTTCGTGGAGGTGCAGGGCACGGCGGAGGGCGCGCCGTTCGACAAGCGCGAACTCGACGCGCTGCTCGAGCTCGGAGTGAACGGATGCGGCGACCTGCGCGACATCCAGCTCGCCGCGCTGGCGGAGGAGCGTGCGTGAGCCGCATCGTCCTGGCGACCCACAACGCGCACAAGGTCGAGGAGTTCGGCGCCATCGTCGCGGCGACGCGGCCTGACCTCGAGGTCGTCGGGTACGACGGACCGGAGCCCGTCGAGGACGGGGTGACCTTCGCGCAGAACGCGCTGATAAAGGCGCGCGCTGCCGCCGCCCACACCGGCCTGCCTGCCATGGCGGATGACTCCGGCATCAGCGTCGACGTGCTCGGCGGCTCGCCCGGTGTGTTCTCGGCCTATTGGGCGGGGCATCGCAAGGACGGCGTCGCGAACTACGAACTGCTCCTCGACCAGCTCTCCGACATCGCGAGCCCGCATCGCACGGCGCAGTTCGTCTCGACGATCGCCCTCGTCGTACCGGGCGGTGACGAGCACGTCGTCGAGGGCGTCTGGCCGGGCCGTCTCGCCCAGGCTCCCGCGGGAGAGAACGGATTCGGGTACGACCCCGTGTTCCTGCCCGACGACGCGCAGGGACGCACAGCTGCGCAGCTGACGGCCGCCGAGAAGAACGCGACGTCGCATCGCGCCCGCGCGTTCGAGGCGCTGGTTCCTCTGCTCGCCGCCCTCTAGGAGGCCACCGGCGTCGCGCTGAGCCTGAGAATCGGATTCATTCCCGAGTTGCTCGGCATCGCCGTGACGGCGTCGGCCGCGTCCTACCCTCGAGGTATGCACGATCACGCGCCGAGCGGCATCCGGGGAGGCCATCCCCGTCGGCTGCTCGCCGTCTCGCTCGGCATCACCGCGACCGTCCTCGTGATCCAGCTCGTGGGGGCGATCCTCACGGGATCGCTCGCGCTGCTGGCCGACGCCGGGCACATGTTCACCGACAGCTCCGGCCTCGTGATCGCTCTGATCGCGGCATCCGTCGCCGCGCGACCCGCCGACGAACGCCAGACGTACGGCTACCAGCGTGCCGAGGTGTTCGGAGCGCTCCTCAACGCCGTCATCCTCATCGTCCTCGGCGCATGGATCGCGGTCGAGGCGGTCGGACGGCTCATGGACCCGGCGGACGCTGAGGTCCAGGGTCTGCCGATGCTCGTCGTCGCCGTGATCGGCCTGATCGCGAATGGTGTCTCGCTCTACGTGCTGAGCGCCGCCCAGCGCACGAGCATCAACGTGCGCGGCGCCTACCTCGAGGTCATGGGGGACCTCCTCGGCTCCGTGGTCGTGATCATCGCGGCGGGGGTCATCTGGCTCACGGGCTGGATGCCGGCGGACGCCGTGGCATCCCTCCTCATCGCCGCGCTCATCGTGCCCCGAGCCGTCAGCCTGCTGCGCGAGGTGTTCGCCGTGTTGGGCGAACGAGCGCCCGCGGGGACGAAGGTCGCCGACATCCGCGATCACATCCTCGGGACGGAGGGCGTCGTCGATGTGCACGACGTCCACGTCTGGCAGCTGACGCGCGGCGCGCCGGTATTCACCGCACACGTCGTGGTCGCGCCGGACCACTTCGCCGACGATCGCGCGGGCGCGCTGCTGTCCCGTCTGCAGTCGTGCCTGTCCCGGCACTTCGACGTCGAGCATTCGACCTTCCAGCTCGAGCCCGCCGGTCACGTCGAACACGACGCCCACGCCTGAACCGGGAGGACCGACGCATGACTGATCTGGCGACCCCGAATCTGCCATCGCGGGACTTCGACTCCACCTTGTCGTTCTACGGTCGCCTGGGATTCGCCGCCGCGTACCGCGACGAGGGATGGCTCATCCTCCGTCGCGACGGTGTGCAGCTCGAGTTCTTCCCAGCGCCCGACGTCGACCCGCTCTCGAGCTCGTTCATGTGCTGCCTCCGGGTCGACGAGCTCGACGAATGGTACGAGCGACTCGTAGAGGCGGGTGTGCCGGAGACGACGACCGGCTTCCCCCGCCGTCATCCGCCGCGGATCGAGCCCTGGGGAGGGAGCGTCGCGTTCCTCGTCGACCCCGACGGAACGCAGCTCACCCTCATCCAGAACCGCTGAAACCCGGTCAGTTCTCCATACGAACGTCGTCCGGCGTCTTGTCGGGCCGCAGCCCCCGCCAGCGCGCGTGCCGGAGTGTGCCGTTCGGCGTCGCCTCGGCGTACTCGACCTCGCCGACGACCTCCGGGCGTACCCAGAGCGCATCGGATGCCTCGGCCCGGCCGACGTCGACGAACGGGTTCTCATCGGTCCGCAGCGGGGTGAGAGCCGCGTCCAATCGGGCCAGGGTCGCGTCGCCGAATCCGGAGCCGACGCGGCCGACGTAGTGGAGACCGTCCGGAGTCGGGATGCCCATGAGCAGCGATCCGATCTCGCCCGTTCGTCCGCCTTTCCCTGGACGGATGCCGCCGATCACCACCTCCTGCATCAGGGTGAGCTTCACTTTCAGCCACTGCTCGCTGCGCTGGCCCCGTCGGTAGCTCGACGAGGGGTCCTTGACGACGATCCCTTCCAGGTCGAGGCCACGGGCCGTGGCGAGGGCGTCGTCGACGTCGTCCGCGACGGGCGGCAGGACGATCGGCTCGTCCACGCCGGCAGCGAGCTGTTCGAGGAGTTCCCGCCGCTGTGCGAGCGGCAGTGGCGCGGCATCCGTCCCGTCGATCTCGAGAAGATCGAACAGCATGAACTGCACCGGGATCCGCCGCGATTCACGCTCGATCTCGGCCGCCTTCGTCAGATGCATGCGGTGCTGCAGGAGCGAGAAGCTCGGACGCCCGCGCTCGTCGAGCGCGACGATCTCGCCGTCCACCACGCACGGTGCGGGGCCCAACCCCGGCGCGGCGGTCAACTCGGGGTAGCGCGCCGTGATTTCGGTGCCGCTGCGGGCCCGCAGTCGCAGCTGCTGACCGTCCCAGAGCCCGAGGGCGCGCACCCCGTCCCATTTGAATTCGACCCAGGCCCCCCAGCGCTCCGCCGCGCGGCGCGCCAGGGGAGGGGTGGATGACGTCGCGAGCATCGGCGCCGGGGCGGGCGGCGTCGAGGCGGTCGGCGTCGGCGCGGGCGTTCGCCGAGCGGATGCGGCGGGTGCGGCATCCGTCTTCATCCGGTGGAGGAGCCACTGGGACTTCTCTCCCTCGCCGCTCGTGCGGATGAGGGCAAGGCGCACGGAACCGAGCGGGCCGTCGTCGCGCCCCCTCGCGGTGAAGATCACCTCGTCGGCGCGCCACTTCTCGAGATCGAAGGTGCCGGTGTCCCAGATCGACATCGACCCGGCACCGTACTCACCGGCGGGGATCTCGCCCGCGAAGTCCAGGTACTCCATGGGGTGCGGCTCGGTCATGACGGCCAGATGGTTGGTCGAGGGGGAGTCCGGGATGCCGCGCGGCACCGCCCAGCTGACGAGCACGCCGTCGCGTTCGAGGCGCAGGTCATAGTGCAGGCGGCGGGCGTGGTGCTCCTGGATGACGAAGCGGGCGGTGCCGACGGACGGCGCACCGGCGGGGGAGTCCGGCACGGGTTCGGGCGTCTTCGCCGCGGAGCGTTTCGCGATGTACGAGGTGAGAGGCCCCGCGTCGGTCGGCGCGAGCGGCGCGAACAGGTCGCCGAGGTCCGCGACCCGGTCGAGGACCTCGTCGAACAGCAGATGGCGCAGGTCGGGGTCGTCGAGCTCGTCCCAGCTGCGGGGCGCCGCGACGGTCGGTCGTTCCCGGCCGCGGAGCGAGTAGGGCGCGATCGTCGTCTTCTTGCCGTTGTTCTGGCTCCAGTCGAGGAACACCTTGCCCGGCCGCGCCGCCTTCGACATCTGGCTGACGACGAGGTCGGGGTGGTCGGCTTCGAGCAGGCGTGCGAGCTCCTTGGCGAAGGCGCTGATCTCGTCGCTCGTGCGGGATCCGTCGAGGGGCGCGTAGAGGTGGATGCCTTTGCTGCCGCTGGTGACGGGCAACGGGTCCATCCCCAGGTCGGTGAGGATGGTGCGCGCCCAGCGCGCGACCTCTGCGCACTCGGCGAGCCCTGCGCCGGGGCCCGGGTCGAGGTCGAGCACAAGGCGGTCGGGATTCCTCCGCTCGCCGGTCGCGTCGAACCGCCATTGCGGGACGTGCAGCTCGATCGAGGCCACCTGCGCGAGATAGACGAGGGTCGGTATCCCGTCGACGAGCGGGTAGTCCTTGGCGCCTGTCGAGTGCTCGATCGGGAGGCGGCGCACCCACGACGGCGCACCCGCCTCGAGGTGCTTCGCGAAGAACGAGCCCTCGCTGGTCCCGTCGGGCCAGCGGATGCGGGTGACGGGCCGATCGGCGAGGTGAGGCAGCATCGCCGGCGCGATCCGGGTGAGGTAGTCGATGACCTCGCCCTTGGTGGTCCCCGTCTCGGGGTACATGACCTTGTCGAGATTCGTCAGCCGCAGACGCCGTCCGTCGACGACGACCTCCTGCGGTGCGGCTGGCATGGGCCCAGAGTAGTGCGCAAGCCCTGTCGGAACCGGCTGTGACGGGTGTCTACTGGTGTGATGCGAGCGATCTGGAAAGGCGCCCTGACTTTCGGCCTGGTCAACGTCCCCGTCAAGGTGTACTCCGCGACGGAGGACCACGACGTGTCCCTGCATCAGGTGCATGCGGCCGACGGCGGCCGCATCCGTTATCAGCGCATCTGCGAGATCGACGGGGAGGTCGTTCCGTACGCCGACATCGACAAGGCGTACGACGACGGCGAACGCACCGTGGTGTTGACCTCGGACGACTTCGCGGCGCTCCCGAGTGAACGCAGCAGGGAGATCGAGGTGGTCGAGTTCGTGCCGACCGAGCAGATCGACCTGCTGACGCTCGACAAGGCGTATTACCTCGAACCGGACTCGAAGAGCCCGAAGGCCTACGTCCTGCTGCGCCAGACGCTCGAACAGACCGATCGCACCGCGATCGTCCGCTTCGCGCTCCGGCAGAAGACGCGTCTGGCCGCCCTCCGCGTGCGGGGCGACGTCCTCGTGCTGCAGACGCTGCTGTGGGCGGACGAGGTGCGGGAGGCGTCGTTCCCGGTGCTGGACGAGCCGGTGAAGATCTCGAGCAAGGAGCTGGAGCTCTCGGCATCCCTCGTCGACAGCTTCTCGAGCGACTTCGACCCGACCGAGTTCGCCGACGAATACCAGCAGGAGTTGCGCACGCTGATCGAGGCGAAGCTCGAGAAGGGCGACGCCTTCGACACGGCGGAGACCTTCGGCGAGAAGACGGATGCCTCCGGTGGCGAGGTCATCGACCTGATGGAGGCGTTGCGGGCGAGCGTCGAGAAGAGTCGCGCCGCCCGAGCGGGTTCGGGTTCCGGGAAGAAGGATGCCGCCGCCGACGAGAAGCCGGCGGCGGCGAAGAAGAAGCCCGCGAAGAAGAAGGCGTCCTGATCAGGGGCGCCGGGTCTCGCCGTCGGGGCGCTCGTCGAACGCCTCGGGCTCGAGGACGAGCTGCTGCGCCTCGGCCTGGTCGGTGACGCCGTCGGGTCCGGCGGCCATCTCGCGCTTGACCTTGCGCTTCTCGGCGAAGTAGTGCCACACGATGAAGATGATGGTGCCGGCCACCGCCACCAGCAGGATGACGTCGATGTACTCGGCGACGAACTCGCCGACGCCCGGGATGAGGCTCACGAGGTAACCGACGACCGTCAGACCGAAGCCCCAGATCACGGCGCCGATCAGGTTGTAGAGCGAGTACTTGTGCCATGCCATCTTGCCGACGCCGGCGGCAACCGGGGCGAAGGTGCGCACGATCGGCACGAAACGGGCGAGGATGACCGTCACGCCACCGTAGCGCTCGAAGAACGCATTCGTCCGCTCGACGTTGCTGCGACTGAAGAGGCCGGACTCCTTGCGTTCGAACACGGCGGGTCCGCCCTTGCGACCGATCAGGTATCCGACCTCACCGCCGAGGAACGCCGCGAGACCGATCAGCAGGCCGACCACCCAGACGTTGATCCCGAAGACGCCGTTCGGGGCGTGGGTGACCGGGTTCGACAGCAGGCCCGCCATGATCAGCAGGGTGTCACCCGGCAGCAGGAAGCCGACGAGCAGGCCGGTCTCGGCGAAGACGATGAAGCAGACCACGACGAGGGCCCACGGGCCGGCCGCGTTGATGATGGTCTCGGGATCGAGCCAGGGAAGCAGTGCGAAGGGGTGCACGGAGGTCCTTCGATTCGCGGCGGTGGGCCCGCCGACGGATGGGCGCAAGGTGTGAGGCACGCGGGTGCCTCGTGCGGAAGGGGGGACTTGAACCCCCACGCCCGAAGGCACAGGAACCTAAATCCTGCGTGTCTGCCGATTTCACCACTCCCGCTGGTGCGTTCAGTCTAGGGCGCGCGGTGGGAGACACCTGAGAGGGATATCCCGACTCCTGGCGGCGGTCGGATCAGCTCGGGGTCGTCCAGCAGGGGCGCCCGGAAGTCGGCGTCCACGTGGGGACCTGGGCGAAGTAGTGGAGGATCCCTTCGCCCGCGTGGGGGGGGCGCCGCTCCACGCAGGAGTCGTGGCGTGTGGATAACTCCCGCGCGGCTCCGGGCGGGGTTGCGAGGATCCCAGGCCATGAGCTTCGCGTCCTCCACGACTTCGCCCCGTGGGCAGTCCGCGGTCGCCGAGCGGGTGCGCGAGCGGTTGCGAAGCGAACAGGTCGATCCCTCCCGCGACCCGGACCGCGCGGCGTACATCGCCCGAGCCGAGGTGCGCCGGCACAACGATTTCGCGCTCGCTCGTGGCGTCGACGTCATCGAAGACGAAGCGGCGTCCGTCCGCGACATCCTCTCCACTGTCGCAGGGTACGGGCCGCTGCAAACGCTGCTGGATGACCCCGAGGTCGAGGAGATCTGGGTCAACGCCCCCGACAGGGTCTACATCGCTCGAGAAGGCCGCAGTGAGCGCGCGCCGATCGTCCTGACCGACGCGGCCGTGCGCGACCTCGTCGAGCGGATGCTGCACGCCACCGGCCGACGCGTGGATCTGAGTCAGCCCTTCGTCGATGCATCCCTGCCGGACGGCTCACGGCTTCACGTCGTCATCCCGGACATCACGCGCCGCCACTGGGCGGTCAACATCCGGAAGTTCCTCGCCCGCTTCCGCACCCTCGACGACCTCGTCGCCGCCGGTTCGGTCCGTGCGGAAGCAGCAGCGATCCTGCGGGAGGCGATGCGCGACGGCACGAGTGTGATCGTCTCGGGTGCCACCCACGCCGGCAAGACCACCCTCCTCGGTGCGCTCATCGCCGCCGCGCCCGGGCATCACCGGATCGTGACGGTCGAGGAGACGTTCGAGCTGAACGCGCAGGCGCCCGATCTCGTGGCGCTGCAGGGCCGCCAGTCCAGCCTCGAGGGAACCGGTGAGGTGTCCCTGCGCCGCCTCGTGAAAGAAGCGCTGCGCATGCGGCCCGACCGGCTCGTCGTGGGCGAGGTGCGCGACGCCGAGGCGCTCGATCTGCTCCTCGCCCTCAACACCGGCGTGCCCGGGGCCGCGACGATCCACGCCAACTCCGCGAGGGACGCGCTCCGCAAGCTCGGCTCGCTGCCCCTTCTGGCCGGGCGAAACATCGACCGGGACTTCCTCCTCCCGGCGATCGCCGCGTCCGTCGGACTCGTCGTCCACTGTCGACGGGATGCTGACGGTCGCCGCGCGGTCGTCGAGATCGCCGCTCCGACAGGTCGGGTCGTCGACGGCGTCGTCGAGACCCGGTCGTTGTTCGGCGGTGACGACGGATGACCACGCTCCTCGGCATCACCCTGGCCGCCGGGATCCTGCTCGCTCTGGCGCCGTGGCTCTGGCCACCGCGCTCCGCAACCCCCGCGCCCGGACGACGGGACGGCGCATCCGCTCGGCTGCTCCAGAACGCCGGATTCGGGCACGCCACACCCGGTCACCTCGTCGCGACCTCGTGCGCTGCGGGAGCCCTGTCGGGCGCGGTCGTGTGGCTCGTCACGGCACTGCCCGCGTTCGCTGCGGTCGCCGCAGCTGCGGGATCCTTCGCACCGGCAGCATGGCTGCGCGGCCGAGCCCGCCGCCGCCAGAAGAGCCGTCGACAGCTCTGGCCCGACGTGTGCGATCTGCTGGTCGCATCCGTGCGATCCGGGATGTCGCTGCCCGATGCGGTCTCGGCGCTCGGGGAGGTCGGTCCGCCGCCCCTCCGTCCGGCCTTCGCCGCCTTCGCCTCCGACGTCTCGGCGTCAGGACACTTCGACTCGAGCGCACTGCGCCTGAAAGCCCGGCTCGCAGATCCCGTGGCTGACCGCATCCTCGAGGCTCTCCGCATGGCACGACAGGTGGGTGGTACCGAACTCACCAGCGTGCTCCGCGCGTTGTCCGCATCCGTCCGGGCGGAGGCGGCACTTCGCGCCGAGATCGAAGCGCGTCAGTCGTGGATCCGCGGCGCCGCTGTGCTCGGAGTGGTCGCGCCCTGGGTGATCCTCGGACTGCTCGCTCTCCGCCCCGAGGGTGCGACGGCCTACAGCAGCCCCGACGGGGTTGCCGTGATCTTGCTGGGGGCTGCGGTGTCGGTCGTCGCCTTCCGGCTCATGCTCGGCATCGGCCGGCTGCCGGAGCCGCGGCGGTGGTTCGCATGAGCGGGCTCACGGAGGTGGCGATCGCCATCGTGCTCGGCACCGCGTTCGCCGCGGGCATCGTGCTCGTCGCCACGCG
The DNA here is from genome assembly GCF_040702445.1 of Microbacterium sp. NPDC080005. Taxonomy (NCBI): domain Bacteria; kingdom Bacillati; phylum Actinomycetota; class Actinomycetes; order Micrococcales; family Microbacteriaceae; genus Microbacterium; species Microbacterium sp. NPDC080005. The sequence continues at coordinate 820,185 of NZ_JBFBLD010000001.1, forward strand.
GGTGCCCCGCTTGGCCGCCCCGACGCTGTCGCGGCGTATCGCGCCGTACCTTCGGGACATCGCAGATCCGCGTGGTCTCACACCCCTGGATGCGGCCGGATCGGAATGGCGGACGCGACGCGACCGTCTGATGGCCGCACTGGGCGGCGCGGCCCGACTGGAACAGCGTCTGCGCCAGGCTGGATGGACGCAGGATGCCGCGGCTTTCCGCGCTCGCCAGCTCACCTGGGTCGTGCTGGGGTCTCTCGCCGGCGGGATCGTGCTCGTGGCGTTGGCGCTGATCGGTCGCATGAGCCCGGGCGCCGTCGTGCTCCCGCCGGCAGCGGCGGTCGCGGCTGCCGCCTTGCTGGATCTGCGGCTGACGTCGGCGGGACGCAGACGTCGAGCCCGTGTCGAAGAGGAACTGCCGACGCTGCTGGAGTTCCTCGCGCTCTGCCTGGCCGCAGGCGAAGGGCTCCGTGATGCCCTGCGGCGGGTGGGGGAGCTCGGCTCGGGGGAGCTCGGCTCGGGGGAACTGACGGTCGAGATCCGCCGAGCGGTCCTGGACAGCGGCACCGGCTCGAACCTCTCCGACGCGCTCGTCGATCTCGGTCGACGACTCGACGTGCCCGCCCTCGCGCGGGCGCTGGAACACCTCGTCGCGGCGATCGACCGCGGCGCGCCGCTGGCAGGCGTGTTGCAGGCGCAGGCCGGCGACGCGCGCGAGGACGCCAAACGTTCCCTCATCGAGAGCGCCGGCAAGAAGGAGATCGCGATGCTGTTCCCGATCGTGTTCCTCCTGCTGCCGATGAGCGTCCTCTTCGCCGTCTTCCCGGGCATCGTCATGCTGCGGCTCGGGGTCGGCTGACTCATGTTCGAAAGGAGAACACCATGATCCGTTCCACACTCTCCCGACTGCGCACAGTCTGGGGTGCCGTCGTCACGGACGTCCGCGACGACGAGAGGGGCGACGTGCCCGGCTGGGTGCTCATCACGTTGATGACCGCCGGACTCGTCGTCGTGATCTGGGCCCTCGCGGGGCCTGCGCTGGCTCAGCTGTTCGAGCGGGCGATCGACCAGGTCTCGAGTTTCTGAGAACCTCGAATGCGGCGGCTGCTGTCTGACGAACGCGGATCGACTCCGGTCGAATTCGTGCTCGTGGGAGTGCTGTTGACCGTGCTGACGCTCGGCGTCCTGCAGCTCGGACTGGCCGTGTACGTCCGCAATGTCGTCCATGACGCCGCAGTCGAGGGCGCGTACCACGCGGCTCTCGCCGACGTCGAGACCGCGGCCGGCGCGCAGCGGGCCCGCGAAGTCGTCGAACGGGCCGTGGGGGATGGGTTCGTCGAGACCGCGACGGCCGCGGACTCGACCGCGCTGGGCTACGACACGGTCGCGGTGACGCTCACGACGCGGCTCCCACTGATCGGACTGCTCGGCGTGCCGCACGGATGGGAGGTGACGGTCCATGCCGCGGCTGAGGTTCTCGAGTGAGGCCCTCCGCGACGACGAGCGCGGGTCCGCCGCACTCGAGTTCATCGTCGGCGGAGTGGTCCTCCTGGTGCCCATCGTGTACCTCATCGTGGCGCTCGGGACCATCCAGTCGCATGCCCTCGGCGTCGAGTCGGCGTCACGACACGTCGCGCGGGCCGTGTCGCTTGCGGAGGGCGCCCGGGATGCCGACGCCCGCGCGGTAGCGGTCCTCGACTCGATCGTTCGGGAGTACGACCTCGACCCCGACACGATCGAGGTCGACGTCTCGTGCGTGGGGGAGTCGGCGGCGTGCCCCGGGGCGGGGGAGACCGTCCGGGTGACGGTCGCGGCGTCCGTCCCCCTGCCTCTCGTGCCGCCGGTGCTGGGACTCCAGGATGCGGCCCGCGTCGGTGTCGAGTCCTCCGCCGTGCAGAAGGTGTCGCGGTACTGGAGGGACGGATGACGGCGCGCGACGACGACGGCAGCGTCCTCCTGCTGACCATCGGCTACGCACTGCTCGCACTGGTCCTCGTCTTCGTCTGCGTCGACGCGACGAGTCTCTACCTGGCGCAGAAGCGGACGCAGGCGGCAGCGGATGCCGCGGCCCTGGCGGGCGCGGACGGTTTCACTCTCGAGGTGCGGGACGGTGAGCCGCGGGCGCAGCTCACCGATGCGGGAGTCCGCGAGCAGGCGGAGGCGCTCATCGAGGTGGACGGTGGGGTGAGGTTGATCTCGGCGGTGACACCCGACGGCGTCTCGGCGCGCGTGACCGTCTCGGCGACGTGGCATCCGCCGATCTCGTCGGTCTTCGTCCCCGCTGGTGTCGCACTCGACGCGACGGCGACGAGCCGCACCTCGCTCGACTGACGAAACGAAGGGAGACCGTCAGCGGCTCACATGCGGCAGGAACCGCGGCAGCCAGCGCACGAAGGCGACGGCTCCCAGCAGGCCGATCACGCCGACCGCACCGGCGGCGAACGACAGCGACGAGATCGCCGTGATGCCGGTCACGATCAGCGGGGTCGTGGCGCCACCGGCATCCGTCAACGTCCGCCACGATCCGAGGAAGGGGGCGGGGTCGTCCTTCGGGGCCAGATCCGCGCCGATGGTCAGGAGGATGCCGCTCGAAAGACCGTTGCCGACGCCGAGGACCGCCGCGAACAGTGCGAACCACATCTCGGCGGATTCTCCGTCGTGGGTGAACGACAGCGCGAGGAAGCCGCTGCCCATCAGGATCATGGCGGGCAGCGCGGCCCACAGGCGCCCGAAGCGGTCCATGACCTGACCGCTCGCGTAGAAGAGGGCGAAGTCGATCGCGCCGGAGACACCGACGACGAGCGCGATCGACTGGGCGTCGAGGCCGATCGAGACGCCCCAGAGGGGAAGCACCACCTGTCGCGCGGAGCGCACGGCCGACAGGCACGCCGCCGCGAGACCGACGCGTGACAGGACCCGGCGATGCCGCCACATGGTGCGGAAGACGCCGACGCGCTCAGCCACCGGAATGGACCCCGTGACGGGTTCACCGGAGTCCTCGGCATCGTGGCTGCGCGCGGGCGCCGCGACGAACTGCTTCTCCGGGTCAGGACCGAACGTGACCAAGGCGATGAGCGCGACGAGGCAGACCGCGAAGAACCAGATCGTGGCGCGCTCGTCTCCGAAGAGGCCGATGAGCGCGGCAGCGATGAACGGCCCGGTGAACATTCCGAGGCGGAACGTGCCGCCCAGGAGCGACAGCGCCCGCGCCCGGAACATGACTGGCACGCGCGTGGTCATGAACGAATGGCGCGCGAGACCGAACGCGGCAGCGCACGAGCCGATGAGGAAGACCGCAGCAGCGAACACGGGGAGCGCGGGCACGAGAGCGGCGGCGAGGGAGACCGCCAGCGCGAGCGCGCCGGCGGCGATCATCGTCACCCGTTCGCCCACGCGGGCGACGGCCCACCCGGCCGGAAGGTTGCCCACCAACTGGCCGACGACGAGAAGAGAGGCGATCAGCGCGGACAGGGCCACATCAGCGCCGAGACCACCGGCGAGGATCGGGATGAGGGGGATCACCGCGCCCTCGCCGATCGCGAAGAGCACCGTCGGCGCGTAGACCATGGGTCCGAATCGCCAGAGCACCTCTCGGGCGCTGGGGGAGTCGGGGCGGTCGGTCATCGGCATCCACGTTACTCTGGAGTGTCATGCTTGAATTCGATCCGTCTGCGGACATCCAGGCCCTCCGTTCCACCTTCGGTGAGATCAAGGCGGTCGTCGATGTCGACGCACTCTCCGCCGAGATCGCCCGTCTGTCCGACGAGGCGGGTGCTCCTGACCTCTGGGACGACGTCGAGAAGGCGCAGAAGGTCACCAGCGCGCTCAGCCACCGGCAGTCCGAGCTCAAGCGCATCACCGAGGTCGAGCAGCGCCTCGACGACCTCGAGGTGCTCGTCGAGCTCGCGCAGGAGATGGACGACGAGGATTCCGCGGAGGAAGCGCGTCGCGAGATCGCCGACCTCGAGAAGGTCATCAGCCAGCTCGAGGTGCAGACGCTCCTCGACGGCGAGTACGACGACCGCGGTGCGGTCGTGACGATCCGCTCCGGTGCCGGTGGGGACGACGCCACCGACTTCGCCGAGATGCTCATGCGCATGTACCTGCGCTGGGCCGAGCGCCACAAGTATCCCGTCAAGGTGATGGACACCTCCTACGCCGAAGGCGCGGGCATCAAGTCCGCCACCTTCGAGGTCGACGCCCCCTACGCCTACGGCACGCTGTCGGTCGAAGCCGGCACGCATCGCCTCGCACGCATCAGCCCGTTCGGCTCCGCCGACAAGCGACAGACGAGCTTCGCGGCCGTCGAAGTCATCCCCGTCATGGAGGAGGCCCAGGAGGTCGACATCCCCGAGGGCGACATCCGGGTCGACGTCTTCCGGTCGTCCGGTCCCGGTGGCCAGTCGGTCAACACGACCGACTCGGCTGTTCGCCTGACGCACATCCCGACGGGCATCGTCGTCTCGATGCAGAACGAGAAGAGCCAGATCCAGAACCGCGCGGCCGCCATGCGCGTCCTGCAGACGCGCCTCATGCTTCTGCAGAAGGAGGAGGAGGCCGCGAAGAAGAAGGAACTCGCCGGCACTATCACCGCGAGCTGGGGCGACCAGATGCGCTCCTACTTCCTGTACGGCCAGCAGCTCGTGAAGGACCTGCGCACCGGGCATGAGGTCGGCAACCCTGCCGTCGTCTTCGACGGCGACCTCGACGGGTTCATCGCGGCCGGCATCCGCTGGCGCAAGCGCAAGGACGACGACTGAGTCGATCCGGAGAGATCCGGCGAACTTTTTCCATCCAGCTGCATCCATAACTGGACGACGCACGGAATACCTCTGCAACAGCGCGAACACCTCGCGCCGAATCAGAAGGAGTTCCCATGCGCAAGACACTCTCCGCGGGCGTCGCCCTCGGTGCCGCCGTGGCATTCGCTGCATTCGCCCCGGCATCCGCTGCCACCTCCGACACCGCCGACCTGGCGGTCCTGCACGCGATCCCGGACACGCCTGTCGACGTGTACGTCGACGGTGAGCTGACGATCGACGATTTCCAGCCCGGCGACCTCGGCGGTCCCCTCGAGCTGCCCGGCGGGACGTACTCAGTGGCCCTGACCGCCGCTGACGCCACCGACGACTCCGACCCGGTCCTCGGACCCATCGATCTCGCGCTCGAGGCCGGCATGAACTACACCGCGGTCGCGCACCTCGACGCCGAGGGCACCCCGACCGCCAAACTGTTCACCAACGACACCTCCGAGACGGCCGCAGGCGAAGGGCGGCTGACCGTCCGCCACGTGGCCGCAGCGCCCGCCGTCGACGTCCTCGCCGGCGGCGAAGCGGTCATCACGAGCCTCACCAACCCCAACGAAGACTCGCTCGATCTGCCGGCCGGGACCGTGAGCGCCGCCGTCGCGCTCGAGGGCACGACCGACCCCGTGATCGGTCCGGCCGACGTCGAGATCCAGGAGGGCGTCCTGACGATCGCCTACGCCTGGGGCTCGGCGGAGGACGGCAACCTCGCCCTCGCCACGCAGACCGTCGACGGCCTGCACTCGGGTCCTGACGGCGTCAACACGGGTTCCGCGGGTCTGGTCGCCGAGAACGGCGCGAACGGCTGGCTGATGGCCGGGGGTGCCGCGCTCATCGCCGGTCTCGTCGCCGGCGGCGTGTACGCGGCCCGGGCCTCGGCTGCCCGTCGCTGAGTTCCCGACATGCGCCGCCCGTCGCTCATCGCCGTCGCGCTGACGGCCCTGATGCTGGCGGCCTGTGCACCGGTGTCGGGGGTGGGGTCATCCCCCTCCGGCACCGGTTCGGGCGCGGCCGGGACGGTCTCCCCTCAGCCTGCGGCTCCCACACCGCGGGCCTCCGTCCCGGTCGCTCCCGCCACTCCGCAGGCCGTCGTCCGCGTTCCGGCACCGGAGCGCATCGCCATCTCGTCTCTGGACGTCGACATGCCCGTGGAGTCCGTCGGAGTCGAGGACACCGGCGAGATGGAGATCCCGGAGCGCCCCTCGATCGCCGGGTGGTACCGCTTCGGCAAGGCTCCGGCTGACGCGGAGGGAACCACCGTGATCGCCGCCCACGTGGACGACCGGGAGTACGGGGTGGGTCCCCTCGCGAAGCTGCGCAATGCGCGGGAGGGGGACGAGGTCACGGTGACGGATGCCGACGGCACGGTCACGACCTATGTCACCCAGTCCGTCACCTACATTCCCCGCGCGGAGCTTCCCGTCGACGAGCTGTTCACCCGCGAGGGTCCCCGCACCCTCGCCGTCATCACCTGCGGTGGTGATTTCGATCGGCAGACCCGCACCTACAGCGATAACGTGGTGCTCATTGCGAGGGCGCAGTCGTGACGATCACGGTGCCCCGGCTCGCTGCACGGAAGGAGCAGGCCGTAGACGACGACGCGCACCTCGCTGAACGGTTCGCCGCCGGCGACGAGACAGTGGTGAAGGCGATGTACGACCGCTGGTCGAGGATCATCTACACGCTCGCCGTCCGATCCCTCGGTGACACGACCGAGGCGGAGGATGTCACGCAGCGGACCTTCGTCTCGGCGTGGACGTCCCGCTCGTCCTACCGCGTGGACGGCGCCCCCCTGGGTGTCTGGCTGATCACGATCGCCCGGCGCCGTATCGCCGATGCGCACGAAGCGCGGGCGCGGGCCGCCCGTCTCGAGGAAGCGTTGAAAGCCGTCGTCCCCGAGGCGGTGGCCGAGCACGACGTGTCGGATGCGATGCTCGTGGCCGACGAGGTCGCGCAGCTCGAGCCCGACGCCCGTGCCGTTCTCGCGCTCGCGTTCTACGAGGATCTCACCCACCAGCAGATCTCCGACAGACTGGGGATGCCGCTGGGCACCGTCAAAAGTCACATCCGACGAAGTCTCACTCGCCTGCGAGCCCGATTGGAGGCGCACCGTGTCACATCTTGACCCCGAGGTCGCCGCCCTCCTCGCGATGGGGGAGCAGGTCTCCGACGATGATCAGCGTCACCTCGACTCCTGTCCGGAGTGTGCGGCGGAAGTCGCCTCGTTCGCTCGTGCGGTCGAGGCCGGACGTGCGACGCGCACCGGTGAGGAGTTGCTGACACCGCCGGACCGCGTGTGGGAATCGATCCGGACCGAACTCCATCTGCCGAACGAGCAGGCCGGCGACGACGAGACGCCGGTCTCCTCCGACGTCCCGTCGGCAGCGACGCGGCACGTGGCGCGCCGGCGCCGAGTGAGTCGCCGCCCGGTCTTCTTCGTCATGGTGGGTGCCGCCGTCGCTGCCGTCGCCATCATCGCCGGCGTGTGGCTGTCGGGCGGCATCGTGCCGCGCCCCGAGCTCATCTCGGAGGCCCGTCTGGACGGCTTCCCGACCTGGGCAGGCGCCCGGGGCGAAGCGATGCTGGAACGCGTCGACGGGCACGACCGCGTCGTCGTCGACCTGACGGCGTCCCTTCCCGCCGACGGGTACCGCGAGGTCTGGCTGCTCACCTCGGATGCGTCCGACCTGATCAGCCTCGGCGTGCTCGACGGAGACACGGGCACGTTCGACGTGCCCGCAGACGTCGACCTGAGCCGCTTCACCGTCGTCGACATCTCGCAGGAGAGCGTCGACGGCGACCCGGGTCACTCGGGCGACTCCATCGCGCGGGGAACCCTGGCAGCCCCCTGAGTGCGCGGGAGTGTCGCTGACGGGTGCGGCGCCCCCGCCGCTTAGGCTCGTCTGGCCATGATCCGCTTCGAAAAGGTCTCCAAGAAGTACCGCGGCACCAGCAAACCCGCTCTCAGCGACGTCGAGTTCGACGTCCAGCGCGGAGAGTTCGTGTTCCTCGTGGGCGCCTCGGGCTCGGGGAAGTCCTCCTGCCTGCGCCTCATCCTCCGCGAGGACACCGCATCCGACGGCCGGGTCGTCGTCCTGGGTCGCGACGTGCGCGGCCTCAGCACCCGCAAGGTCCCGTACTTCCGTCGCCACATCGGCTCCGTCTTCCAGGACTTCCGGCTCCTGCCGAACAAGACGGTGTTCCAGAACGTCGCCTTCTCGCTGCAGGTCATCGGCTCGAGCCGTGCGTTCATCCAGCAGTCCGTGCCCGAGGCCCTCGCCCTGGTCGGGCTCGCGGGCAAGGAGAAGCGTCTGCCCCACGAGCTCTCCGGCGGTGAGCAGCAGCGCGTCGCGATCGCACGGGCCATCGTCAACCGCCCGCAGATCCTCCTGGCCGACGAGCCGACGGGAAACCTCGACCCCGGCACCTCGATCGACATCATGCAGCTGCTCGCCCGAATCAACGCCGGCGGCACGACGGTGGTCATGGCCACCCACGAGGCCGGCTTCGTCGATCAGATGCAGCGGCGCGTCATCGAGCTGCGCGGCGGGGTGGTCGTGCGTGACGAGCGCCACGGCGGGTACGGCGACACGTCGGGGCTGCCCGTCCTGACTCCCGAGACCGTCAAGGGCGCCGCCGCGACGGCCGCGCTGACGGCTGTCCTCGAACTGCAGAAGCAGATCGCGCACGACACGGGCGCGGTCGAGCCTCTCCCGGAACCCATCGCCCCTCCCGCGCCCCAGCCCGAGACCGTACTGCCCGCCGTCCCCGTCGTCGACGACCCGCCGCCCGTCACCGAGGTGCAGACGGATGCCGGGACCCGGGTCGCGGCATCCGAGCCCGACACGGGCACTCGAGGCATCCCGATCGCACCCGCCGAGATCGACCTCGGTGAGATCGACGGGCTCGGGGCGGCCGACCGTCTCGGCCTCGGGCGCCGCGACGACGACGAAGTGGGGCCGACCGCATGAGGGTCCGCCTCGTCCTCGGCGAGGCCCTGACGGGTCTGCGTCGCAACGCATCGATGGTGATCTCGGTCATCCTCGTCACCTTCGTCTCCCTCACGTTCGTCGGAGCTGCTCTACTCATGCAGATGCAGATCGCCAAGATGCAGGGCTACTGGCCCGAACGCGCCCAGGTCGCGATCTTCATGTGTCGGGACGGGTCCACTCAGACCACCTGCAGCGACGGCCAAGCCACCGATGAGCAGCTCGCCGCCGTGAAGCAGACGCTCGAGAGCCCCGCACTGGACGGCATCGTCCGGAGTGTGCGTTTCGAGACGCGCGAGGAGGCGTATCAGAACGTCCTCGATCTGATGGGCGAGGACTACGCGGACTTCATCACACCGGAGCAGCTCAACGAGACCTACTGGGTGAACCTCGACGACCCGACGCAGACGGACGTCATCGACGAGGCGTTCTCGGGTGTCCAGGGCGTCGAGGAGGTGACGGACCAGATGGAGTACCTGCAGCCCCTCTTCTCGGCTCTCACGATCGCGACCTATTTCGCTGTGGGCATCGCGGGGCTCATGCTCGTGGCGGCGGTGCTCCTCATCGCCACGACCATCCGCCTGTCGGCGTATGCGAGACGCAAAGAGCTCGGCATCATGCGTCTGGTGGGTGCGTCCAACCGGTTCATCCAGACGCCGTTCGTCCTCGAGGGTGTCTTCGCGGCCTTCATCGGCTCGGCGCTCGCCAGCGTCGCGGTCTGGTTGGGTGTGCAGTACGGCGTCCACGGATACCTCGTCGACGAAATCGACTTCGTCACGACGTGGATCGACGGACGGGACGCTCTCCTCGTGATCCCGGTGATCGTGGGTCTGGGCCTCGTCCTGGCGGCGTTGTCGGCGAGCTTCGCCATCCGCCGCTGGCTGCGCACCTGAACGCGCGCCTCCGTTAGACTGGCAGGCCGGTCGCGCGCGGAGTGCGGCCTCGTCGAGGAGTCATCATGCCCAGGGAACGCGGGGAACAGGTCATCGCGACCAACCGTCGCGCGCGCCACGAGTACGCCATCGAGAAGACCTACGAGGCCGGTCTCGTGCTGACCGGCACGGAGGTCAAGTCCCTTCGGCAGGGGCGGGCGAACCTCAGCGACGGGTATGCCTTCATCGACCGCGGCGAGGCCTGGCTGGACGCCGTCCACATCCCCGAGTACTCGCAGGGCCACTGGACCAACCACGCCTCCAAGCGCACGCGGAAGCTGCTGCTCCACAAGGACGAGATCGTGAAGCTCTCGCACGCGGTGGCGGCGGGTGGGTACACCCTCATCCCGCTCAAGCTCTACTTCTCGGACGGTCGGGCGAAGGTCGAGATAGCCGTCGCGAAGGGCAAGCGCGAGTACGAGAAGCGGCAGACGATCCGCGAACGCGAGGACAAGCGCGAAGCCGAGCGGGCGATGCGCAGCCGCAACCGACTGGGGGAGTGACCTTCAGACCGTGCCCCTCCGGGCCCGGGGCTCCGGCGGCGGCGGGACGGCCTTCGCGGCGATGACGGTGGCGCGACCGATCCGTTCGAGTCCGCGCTTGCCGTCGACGACGATCACGTCGGGCTCCACCGTCACCAGTTCGCCGAGGGCATCCGTCGCCTGTCCGTCGGGCAGCAGGTACCGCACCACGACCCGGGTCCCGGGTGCGGGGAACGCGATCACCATCGACCCGGCGCGTAGTCCTTGAGGAAGACGCCGAAGACGTCCTCACCCGCCTCGCCGCGAACGATGGGGTCGTACACCCGGGCTGCGCCGTCGACGAGGTCCAGCGGCGCGTGGAAGCCTTCCTCGGCGAGACGGACCTTCGTGGGGTGGGGGCGCTCATCGGTGATCCACCCGGTGTCGACACTCGTCATGAGGATGCCGTCGCTCTGGAACATCTCCCGCGCACTCGTCCTCGTGAGCATGTTCACGGCGGCCTTCGCCATGTTCGTGTGCGGATGCCCGGGGCCCTTGTAGCCGCGTTCGAACACGCCCTCCATGGCACTGACGTTGACGATGTAGGTGCGCCGGGCAGGGCTCGCCGCCAGCGCGGGCCGGAGTTTCGAGACCAGGAGGAAGGGGGCGGTGGTGTTCGCGAGCTGCACCTCGAGCATCTCGAGAGGGTCCACCTCCTCGACGCGCTGCACCCAGGAGTTCGTGCGGTCGAGGTCGGGTATCAGCCCGCCCGCGTCGATCGCGGTCCCGTCCGCGAGCCGGTCGAGCGAGGTCGATCCTGCCGCCATCGCCTCGCGGGTGAGGGCGTCCGCCCGGTCCGCCGCGGCGGCGAGGATCGGATGCGCGCTGACGGATCGCTCCAGTGCCTCGGGGTGACGGTCGTTGGTGTGTCCGAAGGTGACGAGCTCGGGAAGCACGCCGTCGGGGAGAGGTGCCAGCTCGGCCTCGACGAGCGGCTGATAGGCCCCGGGGGATCGTCGCACCGTTTGCGTGGCGTTGTTGATCAGGATGTCGAGCGGGCCGGCTGCGGCGACGTCGTCGGCGAGGGCGATGACCTGGGCGGGGTCGCGCAGGTCGATACCGACGATCTTCAGGCGGTCCATCCAGTCGGCGGAGTCCGGAAGTGCGCGGAACCGGCGCACCGCGTCCCGGGGGAATCGGGTCGTGATCGTCGTATGGGCGCCGTCGCGCAGCAGCCGCAGCGCGATGTACATGCCGATCTTCGCGCGACCGCCCGTGAGGAGCGCCCGCCGACCGGTGAGGTCGGTCCGGGCGTCCCGCTTCCCGTGGCTGAGGGTCGCGCACTCGGGGCACAGCTGGTGGTAGAAGGCGTCCACGATCGTGTAGGGCTGCTTGCAGATGTAGCAGCCGCGAGCCTTCTTGAGGACGCCTGCGATGGGAGCTGCGGTGCGGGTGGCGATCGGGATGCCGCGGGTCTCGTCGTCGATGCGGTCGGGCGCGCCGGTCGCCGTCGCATGGACCACGGCGCGGTCCGCGGTCGCGACGGCCTCGCGGATCTCGCGCCGGCGCTCCTTCTTCGCCGCCTTGAACATCGCGGCGCTCGCCTGCCGCACGGCGATGAAGTCGGGGTGCGTGCGGGGGAGGGAGGGCAGGGTCGTCAGCACCCGGAGAGTGGTGGCGAGATCGGCAGGATCGATCGCGGCGTCGGAGGTCGGGGTGTCGGGAAGCACACGAGATTCTACGTCGAGTCGGATGCGGGGCCTGTTAGCGTTCTGGCGTGACCGTCTCCGACATCGCCTCCGCGCCCTCCATCCGGGTCTCGGCCGCCGTCATCCGCGACACCTCGGGGCGACTGCTGCTGGTGCGGAAGGCGGGCACGACGGCCTTCATGCAACCCGGTGGAAAGCCGGAACCCGGTGAGAACCCGGCCGAGACGCTCGTCCGGGAGCTCCGGGAGGAGCTCGGGGTCGAGGTCGCCGTCGACGATCTCCGGCCGCGGGGCGTCTTCCGGGCCGTCGCCGCGAACGAGGCCGGGCACACCGTGATCGCCGACGTCTTCGACGTCCCGCTGACCGGCCAGGAGCCGCGGGCCGCCGCCGAGATCGCTGAGCTCCGATGGGTCGGGGAATTGGAGGCGCAGACGCTGCAGGTCGCCCCGCTCGCGCGCGATCACTTCCTCATCGACTGACGTGGCCGTCCGGGTGGTATTCTGGGATGCTCGGACGCTACGGCATCCGACACATGACAACTCCACAGTGTGACAACGGTCCACACGCCGTCAGGCGTCTCGGGGATGATCGGTTTCGACATCGCCTGTGACTCTGCGAGAAGCGGGCCGAGGATGCAGGGTTATCTCGTTAACGATCTCTGCGAACCAATAACTGCCAATAAGAAGCAGTCCGACTTCGCCCTCGCTGCGTAAGCAGCGAGCCCGAGTCCGTCAGTCCGTGAGTGATCCCCTCACGGTCCCTGGCGTCATCTAAGGGATCTTGCTGCGTGACGTCGCCTGAGCGTCACGCGGGACTCTTCTCAGGCTGGGCTCGTCGACTTATGTGTCTGTACTAAAGGTCGGAGCCGAGCAGAACGCCTCTTACAGACTGCGCCCGGAGAAGACGCCGTCTCTCAGCGATGGACGGGGGTTCGATTCCCCCCATCTCCACGAACCGTTGTCACGGAGCGAAGCCCCCGGTGTCCGATGGATGCCGGGGGCTTCGTCGTGTCGCCGGTCGGTGTCAGCCGAGCTCGATCAGATCCAGGCCCTGACGCGTGTCGGAGACCTTCACCCAGCCGTCGCCGAAGAGGTAGGTGACGCCGTAGCCGTCGTCATCCACGCGCAGCGCGAGGTCGGGGTCCTCGGTGATCAGCACACCCCGGTCGTCGTCCTCGCGCAGCCACCCCTCGGCTTCCAAGGCCGCCTCGGTAGCGTCCGCGTCGGCCGTCGAGATCGGCGACCATCCGAAGAGGACGAGGTCGTCGTTCGTCGGAGAACTGAAGTCTCCCCACGTGCAGGCGGTGCCCTCGGGGAGCTCGAGGTCCAGGATCACGAACGGGTCCTCACGCACCGTCCAGCCGGTCGCGGTGAAGCTGTCGACGGTCTCCGGCGAAAGCATGTTCTCGCAGGTGACGTCGGCGGCGTCGATCGTCGGCGGAGCAGACGCGGCAGGCGCCGACGCACCGGGAGCGGGAGCCGTCGCCGTCCCGAGGCCCGGGCCACCGGTCGGGGCGCACGCCGCCGCGAGGAGGACGACCACGGCGCCGGTCGCCAGGACGGTGGCGACACGCGTGGTGCGTCGGCGGAGGATCACGCGCGCAGCACCCCGAGGAAGTCGTCGTGGAGGATGCCGTTGGTCGCCAGCGACGAGCGCGCATCGAGTCGCTCGTCCCCGTCGATGTCGGTGAAGCGCCCCCCGGCCTCGAGGATCACGGGGACGTGCGCGGCGATGTCGTACTCGCGGACGCCGAACTCTGCGACGAACTCGAGCCGGCCCTCGGCGAGCAGCATGTACGGCCACGCATCGCCGTACCCTCGATCCCGCCAGACGGCGCGGGACAGCCGGAGGAGGTCGTCTGCACGTCCCACTTCGTCCCACTGGGCGATGCTCTGGAAGCTCACACTCGCGTCGGCGACGGCGCCCACGTCGGACGTGTGGATCCGTCGGGGTCGCCCGTCGGCGGCGTTCGTCCACGCGCCCGCTCCGGTCGCGCCCCACCAGCGGCGGGAGATCGCCGGCTGGCTGACGACGCCCACACGCGGCACGCCGTCGATGACCAGGGCGATCAACGTCGCCCACATCGGGATGCCCTTCAGGTAGTTGGCGGTGCCGTCGATCGGATCGATGATCCACTGCCGCTGCGTCTCGCCGCTGGTGCCGAACTCCTCGCCGAAGATCCCGTCCTCGGGACGATCCTTCGCGAGGATGTCGCGGATGGCGCGCTCGGTAGCGAGATCGGCCTCGGTGACGTGGGTCGCGTCCGACTTCGTCCGGACGTCGAGATCAGGAGCGTCGAAGCGCTGCATCGAGACCTGATCCGCAGCATCCGCGAGGCGCAGCGCGAGGGCGAGATCGTCGCTGAGGTCGCCGTCGAAAGGGGCGGTCCAATCCGTCGCGGAAGGCAGTGGCGTCACGGGTCCAGGATACGTCGTGCGCCTGACGCCCTCGTGAGTGCCGGGGGTGTCCCGATTGGCGGAGGAGTCGATCGTGATGCTAGTGTTGTCCCTCGGTTCGAGTTCTTCGAATCACGCACCTCTAGCTCAATCGGCAGAGCAACTGACTCTTAATCAGTGGGTTCTGGGTTCGAGTCCCAGGGGGTGCACGGACGGCCCCGGTCACTCTCGCCAGTGACCGGGGTCTTCTGCTTCTCCGCGACGATGTCCCCGCTCAGAGCCACTTCTTCCGCTTGAACACGACGTAGAGGACCACGGAGCTCGCCACCATCAAGCCGAGAGCCATCGGGTACCCGAAGGTCCAGTGCAGTTCGGGCATGTAGTCGAAGTTCATGCCGTAGATCGTTCCCACGAGGGTCGGTCCGAAGAGGATCGCGGCCCATCCCGAAATCTTCTTCACCTGTTCGTTCTGCTCGAGTGAGGTGTCGGTCTGGCGCTGCGTGACGAGCGTCGAATGCACGGTCAGGGCGTTGTCGAGGATCGATCGGAACGCCACGATGCGTTCGTTGAGGCGGATGACGTGGTCGAGGACGTCCCGGAGAGATCGCTGGAGTTCGATGTCGACCTTGTACTTGTCGGAGCCGTCCAGCAGCCGCTGAAGCATGTCCTCCAGCGGCAGCGTCGACTTGTGCAGGGCGATGACCTCGCGCGCCAGCGTGTAGATCCGCTGGGACAGGCCGGCATCCGATCCGCTGAACAGCGTCTCCTCGATCCCGTCGATGTCGCTCTCCACGCCCGCCAGAACAGGCGCATACTCGTCGACCACCTGGTCGAGGATCGCGTAGAGCACCGCTTCGGGACCCATGCGAAGGAGTTCCGGCTGCTGTTCCATCCGGGACCGTACCTGTGTGAGGTCGGGGGAGTCGGCGTGTCGGATCGTCACGACGAAGTCCGGGCCGACGAACACGTGCAGCTCGCCGAAGTCGACGGTGTCCGACGTGGCGTCGTACCGTGCCGGTCGCAGCACCGTGAACAGCACATCGCCATACCGTTCCAGCTTCGCCCGCTGATGGCCGGCCAGAGCATCCTCGACGGCGAGCGGGTGGAGCGAGAACTCCGCCGCCACCGCCGCCACCTCCTCCTCGGTAGGCCGGTACAGGCCTATCCAGGCCATGCCGTGGTGATCCCGGGTGTGCTCGAACGTCTCACTCAGGTTCGCGGGATCTTGGATGCGGCGGCCGTCCACGTACACGGCGTTGTCGACGATGGGCATGCGACGATTCTGCGCTCATCCGGGGGTGGGATGCCGCGCCGCGCCGCGCGGTGCGGCGGCGTCGAGGTGCCTCAGGACGAGAGCTTCGAGAGCGCGGATCCCTTGTGAGCGGCCTTCGCGCCCGTCTTCTCCGATTCCACGATGAAAGACGGTTCCTCCGTCGACGCGGTGAAGTCCTGACCGTCGAACGTGAAGTCCTTCGTCTTCCGCTCGACGATGGTGCCGCGCGTACGCCCCTGCGAGGTGTTCCAACTCACCCGGTCGCCCTTTTTCAGATCGGCCATGATGCTTCCTTTCTGTCCGCCGCATGATGCGCGGCTCGTTCGATGCGGACTCGTGCGAGCGCGAAGCCCATCAGGAGCGCCCCCGCGCCGCCGACGGCCATGTCGCCGATCGTGTCCTGGTAGGTGACGAAGATGTCCGGGGCGACGAAGGTCTTGCCTGCCCACTCGACCATCTCCCACACGGCGCTGATGGCGAGGCCGATGACGGGGAGCAGGATGATGGCGCTGCGACGCCGTGTCGGATTCGGGACGACGTCGCACCGATGCAGAGCGACGAGTCCGACGGCGGCGATCGCCGCGGTCGCCAGGAAGTGGATCAGAAGATCCCACCAGGCGATAGACGTATACAGGTCGAGCACATTGCTCCATGCGGCGACGCTGACCGTCACCCCGTAGAAGACGTCGAACCCGGGGACGATGCCGAGCAGGCGCGGGAGGAGGAGCGCGGGGAGAGCGAGCGCCAGGATCCCGGCATCCGTCGGGGTCCACCACACGAAAGCAGCCACCACGCTGACAAGACCGAGGAATCGGATGCCGTCGGCGATCCATTCGAGGGCCGAGGACGGCGGTCGCACGAAGTCCTCCCTCACCGCGGTACCTCGATGGCGGCATGGACCGGCAGGTGATCGGACGGCGCCACGCCGTCGTCGAGCCGTGGATCGATCCCGATGCGTTCGACCGTGATCTCCGCTGTCGTGAGGATCCAGTCGATGCGGGTGCCGTCCCGGACGGGCGCACGGTATCCGGTGTACGTACCCCACGCGGGCGTCACGCGCTCGGCGGCGGCGCCCCAGGCATCCGTCAACAGATCTCCCGCGCGCAGCGCTCGCAGCGCCGCCGAATCCGCGCCGGCGTTCAAGTCTCCGAGCACGACCGTCGGAAGGCCCCCGCGTCGGACTTCGCCGCGGAGGGCCTCCGCCGAGCGCACCCGGGACCGCGGTGAGAAGGGATCGAGATGCGTGTTGATGACGGCGAAGCGCGCGCGTGTGACGTGATCCCGGAACACGCCGATCGTCATGGTGCGCGGGACGGGATTCCCCCATGACCGGGAGCCGGCAACCTCCGGGGTGTCCGACAGAGCGCACTGACGGTGATCGAGGAGCTCCAGCCGGCGGCTGTCGAAGAAGAGGGGACAGCCCTCGCCGCGCCCGGCCGCGTTCCGGCCGACGCCGATCCTCGTGTAGGACGGGCCGAGTGCCTCGGCGATGTCCGCAGCGGGCCCGGGGAACACCTCCTGAGTCCCCAGGACTGCGGGGCGTTCACGCCCGAGCATCCGACGCAGCGCGGGCCTGCGACGAGACCATCGGTCGGCGGCCCGGCTGAGCAGGGCCGGCATCGGACGACGGATGTTCAGGGTCGCGATGTGGAGGAACGGCGGTTCGATCGAGCCCAGGAGCGGGTTCACGCGATCACCCCCCGAGGGTCGCGCAGGGGGCGCAGCCGTCTCGCTCGGAGTCGAGCGAGACGCGCCCAGCGCAGCGGAGGGAAGTCGGCCGGCCAGTGGAGCAGCACCGTGCGCATCCCGCGCCGGAGCCTCCGCCGGAACGAGGTTGCGGACGCGAAAGGTCGCATGGACATCCCCATCGCCGCGCCAGGCACGAGTCGGATCCGGTGATGCTCCCCGAGGTGGAAGGAGAGATCGAGGTCGTCGTGCAGCTCGGGGTCGTCGCGGTGGACGGACTCACTCACCGAGCGCCAGGCGTCACGGCGGATCCCCAGGTTCGAGCCGAAGAGCGGGAGGTGACCGAGCGTCGGGGTCAGCACCAGGGCGTACGCCCCGAGGTAGAGGGCGGCGAGCGGGGTCCTCAGCCACCGCGGGCCGTCGACGAAGCGCGCGACACCCGCGAACACCGCGGCGTCCGGCCGGCGAGCAGCGAACGCAGCCATGGCGGCGATCCAGGTCGCCGACGGGAGACAGTCGGCGTCCAGTCGGAGGATGAGATCCGATGCGGCGGCGTCGTATCCGGCCGCCGCGGCCGCGGGGATGCCCGGGTGCTCGCACCGCACGACGGTGGCACCGGCGGACCGGGCGACGTCGACGGAATCGTCGCGCGATCCGTTGTCGACCACGACGATCTCGTCCGCCGTCCGCGACTGGAGCGCGAGAGCCCGCAGGCACCGCCGGAGTCCGTCCGCGTCATCCTTCACGGGGATCACGACGCTGACGGATGCGGCGGCCTGCGGGCCCTCGATCGTCACTGCTCAGCCGAGGTTGTCGGCGATCCAGTCCGCCGCGATGTCCTCGGTGTTCCGCTGATCGACCGACGACTCCACGTTCATCGCGACGAGCTCCTCCGGCGACATGGCGGCGCTCACCTCGTTGATGACGTCGGCGATCTCGTCCGCGATGTCGGAGCTGGCGATCGGGACGACGTTGGAGGCCAGGAACAGCCCCTCCGGGTCCTCGAGCGTGACCAGGTCGTCCGTCGCGATGCGCGGGTCGGCGCTGTAGACGTTGGCGACCTGGATGTTGCCGGCGACGAGCTCGTCGACGGTGGTGTCAGCGGTCGCCTCGAAGGCGACGTCGACGCCGTAGACGTCCTTGAGGCCCTTCGGACCGTAGGGGCGCTGCTCGAGCTCGGGGGCACCGCCGAGCGTGAGGCCCTCGATGCCGGCGAGGTCGCCGATCTCGGTGAGGTCGTTCTCCGACGCGAAGGCCGCGGTCACGTTGTAGGAGTCCTGGTCGGTCGCGGGGGAGTAGTCGAGCGCCGTCAGGTTGTCCGGGAGCGCCTCCTGGAGCGCGGCGTAGACGTCGTCGGGCGTCGTCGCGGTCGCGGACTGGTCGAAGTACTGGAGCAGGTTGCCGGTGTACTCGGGGAAGAGGCTGATGGATCCGTCCTCGAGCGAGGGCATGTAGGCGTCGCGCTGGCCGATGGAGAAGTTCCGCTCGACGGTGAAGTCCGCGGCTTCGAGCGCCTGCGCGTAGATCTCGGCGACGATCTCGTTCGAGTAGTACTGCTGCGAACCGATGACGATCGTCGACGACTCGCCGGCGCCGGCGCTCTCGCCGTTTCCGCCGGAACCGCCCCCCTGCAGCGACTCGCTCGACCCGCAGGCGGAGAGGGTCAGTGCGGCGACGGCGGCGAGGCCGAGGGCGGGCAGGATGCGTGTGCGGGTGATGGACATGGATGCCTCCGGGTGCTGTGGGGTCGTGGTGCTGTGGGTCAGGCGGGTTGGGGCGAGAGGCGTCGACGGCGTCGGCGTTCGGGCGCCGAGCGCTGCACCGTGACGCCTCGCGGGACGAGGACGCGCTGCAGGAGCGCGAAGACGGCGTCGAGGACGAGAGCGAGGACGACGACGACGATCGACGCGCCGAGGATCTGGGCGGGGTTGCGGGTCTGAATGCCCTGGATGAGCGCGAAGCCGAGTCCGCCGAGGCCGACGTAGGCCGCGATGGTGACGGTGGCGACCACCTGCAGGACGGCGGAGCGGATGCCGCCGATCAGCAGCGGCAGACCCAGCGGGACCTCGATCCTCCAGAGGACCTGCATCGGCGTCATCCCCACGGCGCGCCCCGCTTCGATCGTCGTCCGCTCGATCGCCTCGATGCCCGCGTAGGCGCCGGCCAGGATCGACGGGATGGCGAGGAGGACGAAGGCCACGACGGCGGCCTGCTCCTTGAAGTTGACGCCGATCACGAGGTACAGCAGGACGACCAGGCCCAGTGACGGGAGCGAACGCGCGGCTCCGGACAGGAAGACCGCGATCTCCCGCCCGCGTCCGGTGTGGCCGATGGCCCATCCGGCCGGGACGGCGATGAGCGCGGCGATCAGGACGGATCCGAAGGTGAACCCGAGGTGTTGCAGGATCGCCTCCCCCAGCGGAAGGTAGCCCGTGGTCCGGTCCGGCGAGAAGATCCATGCGAACGCGTCGAGGAAGACGTTCATGCGACCGCCTCCCGGAGCTGTGGAGCCGAGCGGGTCGGTGTGGTGCGCCGGGTCCACGGCATGAGGGCGCGTCCGGCCAGGAGGAGAAGGGCGTCGATCACGAGGGCGATCACCACGACCGCGAGGACACCCGCGAAGACCTCCGGCAGGATGCGGCGCTGCGAGCCGTTCGTGAAGAGGTAGCCGAGGTTCTGCACACCGATGAGCGCGCCGACCGTCGCGAGGGAGATCGTCGAGACGGCGGTGACGCGGAGGCCGGCCAGCATGACCGGACCCGCGAGCGGGAAGTCGACCGTCCAGAACCGCCGCCATGGCCCGAAACCGACGGCGATCGCGGCGCTGCGGACGGCGGCGTCGACGGAGGCGAGGCCGTCGGTGACAGAACGGGTCATGATGGCGACGGCGTAAATCGTGAGGGCGACCACGAGGTTCGTCTCGGACAGCAGGGGGATTCCGCTCGTCGCGCTGATGAGGGCGAACAAGCCGAATGACGGGATCGTGTACAGGATGCCGACGATGCCGAGAACGGTGCCCCGCAGACGAGTGAAGCGGAAGGCCGCCCACCCGATGGGGACTGCGATGGCGAACCCGACGAGGATCGCGACGATGCTCTGCCGCAGGTGCGCCACGGTGAGCCGGCCGATGAGGTCGAGGTTGTCGAGGACCCAGTTCACGGCGAGGTCACCTCGACGTCTCCGCCGCATCCGCCACCAGCACACCCTGCGTGCGACCCGCCTCATCCACCAGCACGGTGCCGCGGGCGGTCTGCTTCGCGCGGAAAGCGCGCGCGCCGCGGTCGGTTCCGATGAAGGTGGCCACGAAGTCGTCGGCCGGGTTCTCGATGATCTCGGACGGCGTGCCTCGCTGTGCGATGTGCGCGCCCTTCTGCAGGATCACGACCTGATCCCCGAGGAGGAAGGCTTCGTCGATGTCGTGGGTGACGAAGACGATCGTCTTGTCGAGCTCGCGCTGCAGCCGGATGACCTCGGCCTGCAGTTCTTTGCGCACGATCGGGTCGACGGCGCCGAAGGGCTCATCCATGAGCAGGATGTTGGGGTCCGCGGCCAGGGCCCGGGCGACGCCCACGCGCTGCTGCTGCCCACCGGAGAGCTGGGCGGGATAGCGGTCCGCGAACGCCGAGTCGAGGCCGACGACCTCCATCAGCTCCAGCGCGCGACGCCGCGCCGCCGCTTTCGTCTGCCCCGTGAGCACGGGCACGGTCGCAATGTTGTCTGCCACCGTGTAGTGGGGGAGCAGCCCGGCGTTCTGGAGGACGTAGCCGATGCTCCGGCGCAGCTGGACGGCGTCCTTCGACCGGATGGACTCGCCGTCGATCGTGATGTCGCCCGAGGTCGGCTCGATGAGGCGGTTGATCATGCGGAGCAGCGTGGTCTTGCCGCAGCCCGATGACCCCACCAGGACCGTCGTCTTGCGCGCGGGCATCTCGAGGGTGACCTCGTCGACGGCCGCGGGGCCGTCGCCGAATCGCTTGGTGACGGATCGGAACTCGATCGCCATGGAGGGGTCCTTTCGGCCGGTGTTTCAGCCAACCACACACGCCGGACATCCCGGCAGTCCGGGTCGACTATTGACGTCACATACGGGTTATGGCAGACGATCAGGGTCGATCCGACCTCCGACCGCTGCGTTGTCACTAGCGTGAGGACATGAGCACACGCGAATACGACCTCATCGTCATCGGAGCGGGACCCGTCGGCGAGAATGTCGCCGACCGCGCGGTACGAGGGGGTCTGACCGCGGCGATCGTCGAGAGCGAACTCGTAGGAGGCGAATGCTCCTACTGGGCCTGCATGCCCTCGAAGGCGCTGCTGCGCGCTCCGGCGGCGCTCCGCGCGGCCCGGGACGTCGCGGGTGCCGCGGAGGCGGTCACCGGCGGCGTCGACGTGGCCGCCGTGCTCGCGCGCCGGGACCGTATCGTCCACGACTACCAGGACACCTCGCAGGTCGAGTGGCTCCAGGGTGCAGGCATCGACCTCGTGCGCGGCCACGGACGCCTCTCCGGGGAGCGGGAGGTGACCGTCACCGCGGCCGACGGCGGGACGACGACGCTGCGGGCTCGGCACGCCGTCGCCGTCTGCACCGGCTCCGCGGCGCTGATCCCGGATATCCCCGGGTTGCAGGATGCCGCACCCTGGACCAGTCGCGAGGCGACCGGGGTCCGCACGGTCCCGTCCTCGCTCATCGTCCTGGGCGGCGGCGTCGTCGGGCTCGAGATGGCGACGGCCTTCACGGCGCTCGGCTCGGACGTGACCGTCATCGCCCGCTCCACCCTTCTCGGTGGGCTCGAGGACTTCGCCGGCGAGGCCGTCGGCGCTGCGCTGTCGGCCGCAGGCGCGACCGTGCTCACAGGGCGCGGTGTGGAGAGCGTCTCGCGCTCCGCCGAGGGAGTCAGCGTCACGCTCGACGACGGCAGGGTCGTCCACGCGGCGGAGATCCTGGTGGCGACGGGACGCGTGCCCCGCACTCAGGACGTCGGCCTCGAGCACGTCGGGCTCGAGGCGGGCTCGTGGATCCGGGTCGACGACACGATGCGGGTCCCGGGCAACAACTGGCTGTACGCGGTGGGTGATGTCAACCACCGCGCCCTGCTGACCCACCAGGGCAAGTATCAGGCGCGTGTCGCCGGCGACGTCATCGCGCGGCGCGCCTCGACCAGCGATGTCGACACGTCCGCCTGGAGTCCGCTGGCCGCCACCGCTGACCACAGCGCCGTTCCTCAGGTCGTGTTCACCGAGCCCGAAGTCGCCGCAGTCGGCCATACCGAGGCATCCGCCCGTGAGGCCGGCATCGACGTCAAGGTCGTCGACTACGACCTGTCGTGGGTCGCGGGGGCGAGCACTCACTCCGATCGGTACGAGGGGAACTCGCGGGCGATCATCGACGCGGAACGGGGCGTGCTGGTGGGCGCGACGTTCGTGGGGCCGGACGTCGCCGAGTTGCTGCATTCGGCGACGATCGCGATCGTGGGCGAGGTGCCGCTCCACCGGCTCTGGCACGCCGTCCCGGCGTACCCCACGGTCAGCGAGGTCTGGTTGCGCTGGCTCGAGACCGCGGGCCTGTGACAGCTGCCGTCACCGACGGCGGACGGACTGGATGCGGGTGGTCAGCTGGTGCGCGTGCGCGAGCAGCAGCCGACCCAGGTCGGGGAGGCGGTCCGGGCCGAACCGGAACTCGACCCCGGTGAGGCTGAGGGCCCATTCCGGCCGCCCGTCCTGGTCGAACACGGCGGCTCCCAGACCCCAGGATCCCGCCACGATGAGCCCTGGGTTGAGCGCGTACCCGCGGTCCCGCGTCTCGGCGATGCGCGCTCGCAGGGGATCCGCATCGTGGACATCGCCCCATCGCGCGGCCAGTTCGGGGTGGCGGACGAGGTAGGCGTCGACCTCCGACTGCGGCAGGAACGACAGGATGGCCAACCCGGCTGAGGCCACACCCAGCGGGAAGCGGACGCCCTCGCTGAGAACGAAGGAGCGGATCGGGAACGACCCCTCCTCGCGCATGAGGCAGACCGTCTCGTCGCCGCGCCGGACCGAGAGGAACGCACTCTCCTCGGTCTTCACGGCCAGGGAGCGGACGATGTCGCCGGCGATATGAGTGACGTCGTAGCGCGGCGCGGCTGCCGCGCCCATGAGGAACAGCTCGGGGCCTGCGAGCCACCGTGCGGTCCGCTCGTCCTGGTCCACGAGGCCCTCGGCCCGCAGGGCGGTCAGCAGACGGTGGGCCGTCGATCGCGAGAGCGACGCCTCGTGCGCGAGCTCACCCACGCCCCTGCCGTCCGCGCCCGCGGCACTCACCAGTCGCAGCAAGCGGGCCGCACGCGCGATCGCCTGGGCGCCGGGCACGATCGGCGAAGAGTCCACGATGTGGACACTAGACGCGCTCCGTTCCACATGGCAACCGCACGCTGGGCGGTCGGGCTCCGCACGGGGATGCTGGAGGGAACGACACGAAGGAGTGCACCGTGATCGACAAGACAGTGTCCTCGGCGGCCGACGCGGTCGCCGACATCCCCGACGGCGCGAGCATCGCCGTCGGCGGCTTCGGCCTCTCGGGCAACCCGATCGCCCTCATCGAGGCGCTGCTCGCGCAGGGAACGAGCGACCTCTCGATCGTCTCGAACAACTGCGGCGTCGATGACTGGGGTCTCGGCGTGCTGCTCCGCGCGCGCCGCATCCAGAAGATGACCTCCTCGTATGTCGGCGAGAACAAGGAGTTCGAGCGTCAGTTCCTCTCCGGCGAGCTCGAGCTCGAACTGACCCCGCAGGGGACGCTGGCCGAGAAGCTGCGGGCGGGCGGGGCGGGGATCGCGGCCTTCTACACGCAGACCGGTGTGGGAACGCAGGTGGCGGAGGGCGGTCTGCCGCGCCGATACGACGGCTCGGGCGGCGTGGCCGTGGCATCCGCTCCGAAGGACGTCCGTCGATTCGACGTCGGCGGACAGTCCCGCGAGTTCGTCCTGGAAGAAGCGATCGTCACCGACTACGCCCTCGTCCACGCCCTGCGCGGCGATCGTCACGGGAACCTCGTCTTCAACAAGGCCGCCCGCAACTTCAATCCGCTGGCCGCGATGGCGGGACGCGTCTGCATCGCACAGGTCGAGGAGCTGGTCGAACCCGGCGAGTTGGACCCTGACGCCGTGCACCTGCCCGGCGTCTTCGTGCACCGCGTGGTCGAGGTGGGCACGGGGATCGAGAAGCGCATCGAGCGACGCACCGTCGCGACGGAGGGGGAGTGAGATGGCACTGACCCGCACGCAGATGGCCGCCCGCGCGGCGGCGGAGCTGCCCGACGGTGCATACGTCAACCTCGGGATCGGGCTTCCCACTCTCGTCCCCAACCACATCCCCGACGGGGTGACGGTCGTCCTCCAGTCGGAGAACGGCATCCTCGGCGTCGGGCCCTACCCGAGCGAGGACGGCGTCGATCCGGACCTCATCAACGCGGGCAAGGAGACGGTGACCACCCTCGCAGGAGCGGCGTTCTTCGACTCGGCGCTCAGTTTCGGGATGATCCGCGGTGGGAAGATCGATGCCGCGATCCTGGGTGCCATGCAGGTGTCGGCCCGCGGGGACCTCGCGAACTGGATGATCCCGGGGAAGATGGTGAAGGGCCCCGGTGGAGCGATGGATCTCGTCCACGGCGCCGCGAAGGTGATCGTCCTCATGGAGCACACCGCCCGCGACGGGTCGCCGAAGATCGTCTCCGACTGCTCCCTGCCCCTCACCGGCCGTGGCGTGGTCGACCGGATCATCACCGACCTCGCCGTCATCGACGTGACGGAGGAGGGTCTCGTGCTCGTGGAGACCGCCCCCGGGGTCAGCGTGGAGGACGTGAAGGATGCGACCGAGCCCGAGCTCGTCGTCGCACAGGATGTGAAGGTGGGAGCATGACCGACGACATCGTCATCGTGGCGGCCGCACGAACGCCGCAGGGGCGCCTGAAGGGGCAGCTGGCCTCGTTGACCGCTCCGGAGCTGGGCGCTCTCGCCATCCGCGGCGCACTGGAGCGGGGCGGCGTCGCCCCGGCATCCGTCGACGCCGTCATCATGGGGCAGGTGCTTCCGGCGGGCGCCGGGCAGAACCCCGCTCGCCAGGCGGCGGTGGGCGCGGGCCTGGGCTGGGATGTTCCCGCGACGTCGGTGAACAAGGTCTGTCTGTCGGGGCTGACCGCGGTCATCGACGCGAAGCGGATGATCGCGGTGGGCGATGCGTCGGTCGTCGTCGCCGGCGGGATGGAGTCGATGACCCGCGCACCCCATCTGCTGATGGGCTCCCGCGACGGCTGGACGTACGGGTCGGTCGAGGTGCTCGACCACATGGCCGTCGACGGACTCACCGACGCCTACGACAAGGTGTCGATGGGACTGTCCACCGAACGACGCAATCCGGAACTCGGGCTGTCGCGCGCAGACCAGGATCACGTGGCCGCTCTGTCGCATCAGCGCGCCGCGGCGGCGGCCGATGCGGGCGTCTTCGACGCGGAGATCGTCGAGGTCGAGGTGCCCCAGCGCAAGGGCGAACCGCTGAGGCTCACCCGGGACGAAGGGATCCGCCCCGACACGACCGTCGACACGCTCGCCCGCCTCCGCCCCGCCTTCTCGTCCGACGGCGACATCACGGCCGGCAACGCATCACCCATCTCGGACGGTGCCGCCGCGGTCGTGGTGACCACACGCTCCCGAGCGGATGCCGAGGGCTGGGCGGTCCTCGCGGTGGTCGGTTCGGCGGGCCAAGTCGCCGGCCCCGACAACTCGCTGCACTCCCAGCCGGCGCGTGCACTGACGCAGGCCCTGGAACGGCAGGGGATCGCGCCCTCGGACCTCGACCTCATCGAGATCAACGAAGCGTTCGGCGCGGTCGTCGCGCAGTCGCAACGGGAGCTCGGCGTCGATGAATCCGTCGTCAACATCCACGGCGGCGGCATCGCGATCGGTCACCCCATCGGGGCCTCGGGTGCGCGCCTGGTCGTCCACGCCGTACACGAGCTGGCCAGACGCGGCGGGGGCGCAGCCGGAGTCGCGCTGTGCGGCGGCGGCGGTCAGGGGGAGGCGCTCATCCTCACGCGGTGAGCGCCGTGACGGTCAGCGCCGACGTGAGACGCGCTTCTTCAGGAGCTTCTTCTTGTCGTCGGCGCGCGGCGAGTCCAGGGGGATGAGCTTCCCGCGGGATGCGCGGCGCGTGTCGACGACAGACCCGACGGCGAGGGCCATCGTGATACCCCAGCTGAGCCACGCCAGAGCGGTGCGCCAGGTGAACTTCTCCTCGCTCCGTGCAGAGCGCAGCAGGGTGACGCCTCCGGTGAGTGCCGACAGGAGCCCGGTGCCGAAGAGGTATTTGCGCATACCACCCACGCTAGTGGCGTGAGTGCGCCCCACGGCGGTTGTTAGCCTGAAGTCACCCATCGAGAGGAACTCCGTGACCGTGGCTTCTGACTTCGTCGTCGTGTCCAATCGCCTTCCGGTCGACCGGACGGATGACGAGAACGAGCCGTGGCGTCGTTCCCCGGGGGGACTGGTCACGGCGGTCGACCCCGTCATGCGTCGCAACAACGGCGCGTGGATCGGGTGGCCCGGGCAGCCGGGGGTCGAACTCGATCCCTTTGAGTTCGACGGGCTGCAGCTCGTCCCCATCGCCCTCAGCGTCGATGACGTCCAGCTGTATTACGAGGGCTTCTCGAACGACACCATCTGGCCCCTGTATCACGACGTCATCGCGGCGCCCACCTACCACCGCGCGTGGTGGGACGCGTACGTGCGGGTCAACCGACGCTTCGCCGAGGCGGCGTCGACGCACGCCGCCGAGGGTGCGACGGTGTGGGTCCACGACTACCAGTTGCAGCTCGTGCCGAAGATGCTCCGGGACCTGCGACCCGATCTCACGATCGGATACTTCCACCACATTCCATTCCCCGCATACGGCCTGTACGCCCAGCTCCCGTGGCGGCGACAGGTGCTCGAGGGTCTTCTGGGCGCCGACGTCATCGGATTCCAGCGCGTTGCGGACGCCGGCAATTTCGCTCGAGCGGTGCGGCGCCAACTCGGCTTCGACACGAAGGCGGGAGCGATCTCGGTGCCGACCGAGGACGGCGGTGTCCGCAAGGCCATCGCCCGGGCGTACCCCATCTCGATCGACGCGTCGGAGTACGAGGAGCTGGCGAACCGTCCCGACATCCGGGCTCGCGCGGCGGAGATCCGCTCGAGCCTCGGCAATCCCAAGGCGATCCTCCTCGGCGTCGACCGCCTCGACTACACGAAGGGCATACGCCACCGCCTCAAGGCCTACGGCGAGCTGCTCGCCGACGGGAGGCTGTCCGTCCACGACGTCACTCTCGTGCAGGTCGCCAGTCCCAGTCGCGAACGCGTGCAGACCTACATGGAGCTCCGCGACGAGATCGAACTCACGGTCGGCCGCATCAACGGCGATGCCGACGAGCTCGGCTACACCGCGATCCAGTACCTGCACAACTCCTATCCGCGCGAGGAGATGGTCGCCCTCTACCTCGCCGCGGACGTCATGCTGGTCACCGCGCTCCGCGACGGCATGAACCTGGTGGCGAAGGAATACGTCGCCAGTCGTGTCGACGGCGGGGGAGCCCTCGTCCTCAGCGAGTTCACCGGTGCCGCGGACGAGCTGACGCAGGCCATCAAGGTCAATCCTCACGACATCGCAGGGTTGAAGGACGCGATCATGCAGGCGATCGAGATGCCGGAGCGACAGCGCGAGCGCCGGATGCGGGCCCTGCGTCGCCGGGTGCGCGAGAACGACGTCGCTCGGTGGTCCCAGCGGTTCCTGGCGGATCTGACCGAGTCGCGGGAGGCAGGGGCGTGACCGACCTCGGTGAGGTCGCAGCGACCGACCGGCTCCTCGTCGCCCTCGACTTCGACGGCACGCTGTCGCCTCTCATCGACCAGCCGATGGAGGCGCGGATGACCGCGGCGGCGCGAGACGCGGTCGCAGCACTTCTGGCTGCGCCCGATACCTCCGTGGCGTTCGTCTCCGGGCGGACGCTCGCCGACCTCCGGGTCATCGCCGAGCATGACGACGACTCGCCGATCCTGCTCGCCGGCTCCCACGGTGCCGAGTACTGGATTCCGGGCGCACCCGCCACTGACATAGCCGGCGAGGCGGATCTCGCGCTGCGCGACCGGCTCCGGAGCGAGACCGAGCTCCTGGCCGAGGGGGTCCCCGGCGCCTGGGTCGAGCCCAAGACCTTCGGCTTCGGCGTCCACCTCCGTACGGTCGCCGACGAGGAGGACGCCGAGCGGCTGCGCGCCGGCGTCGACCGGCTGATGGCGGATGCCGCGCCGGGCTGGCGCCGGCGCCAGGGCCACGACATCGTCGAGTACGCCTTCACCGATGCCGGGAAGGACGCCGCCGTCGCGCACCTCCGCGAGGTCGTGCAGGCCACAGCCGTCGTGTTCGCCGGCGACGACGTCACCGACGAAGACGCCCTCCGCTCCCTCGAGCCGGACGACCTCGGGATCCGAGTCGGTGCGGGAGAGACCGCGGCCTCCGTGCGTGTGCGCGACATCGAAGAACTGGCCGGTTTGCTGTCGACTCTCGCACGCGAGCGGGTCGCCGCTCGGCAATAGACTTCGAGAATGCCTTCACCCGACGAGACGATCGACATCAAGCCCCGCAGCCGCGCGGTGACCGACGGCATCGAAGCCACCACGTCACGCGGCATGCTCCGCGCCGTGGGCATGGGCGACGAGGACTGGGACAAGCCCCAGATCGGCATCGCATCCAGCTGGAACGAGATCACGCCCTGCAACCTCAGCCTCGATCGGCTGGCGCAGGGGGCCAAGGAGGGCGTGCACGCCGGCGGCGGCTACCCGCTCCAGTTCGGCACGATCTCGGTCTCGGACGGCATCTCGATGGGCCACGAAGGGATGCACTTCTCCCTCGTGAGCCGCGAGGTCATCGCCGACTCCGTCGAGACGGTCATGATGGCCGAGCGTCTCGACGGGTCGGTCCTGCTCGCCGGCTGCGACAAGTCGATCCCCGGCATGCTCATGGCGTCCGCCCGGCTCGACCTCTCGAGCGTCTTCCTCTACGCGGGGTCTATCGCCCCCGGCTGGGTCAAGCTCAGCGACGGCACCGAGAAGGACGTCACTATTATCGACTCGTTCGAAGCGGTCGGCGCGTGCCTGGCCGGCAAGATGAGCGAGGCCGACCTCAAGCGCATCGAGTGCGCCATCGCTCCCGGCGAAGGCGCCTGCGGCGGCATGTACACCGCCAACACGATGGCCTCCGTCGCCGAGGCGCTCGGTCTGAGCCTCCCCGGTTCCGCCGCGCCGCCGTCCGCCGACCGCCGCCGGGACTACTTCGCGCACCGCTCCGGCGAGGCCGTCGTGAACCTCCTCCGCCAGGGGATCACGACCCGCGACATCCTCACGAAGGAGTCCTTCGAGAACGCGATCGCCCTCGCGATGGCGCTCGGCGGGTCGACCAACGTCGTCCTGCACCTCCTCGCGATCGCCCGCGAGGCCGACGTGGACCTCACGCTCCACGACTTCAACCGGATCGGCGACAAGGTCCCGCACGTCGCCGACATGAAGCCGTTCGGGAAGTACGTCATGAACGACGTCGACCGGCACGGCGGCATCCCGGTCATCATGAAGGCGATGCTCGACGAGGGTCTTCTGCACGGAGACGCGCTGACCGTGACCGGCAAGACGCTCGCGGAGAACCTCCGCGACCTCGACCCGGACCCGATCGACGGCACCGTCATCCATACCTTCGACGACCCGATCCACGCGACCGGCGGCATCACGATCCTGCACGGCTCGATGGCCCCCGAGGGCGCCGTCGTGAAGACGGCCGGTTTCGACGCCGCGGTCTTCGAGGGTCCTGCGCGGGTCTTCGAGCGCGAGCGTGCCGCGATGGACGCGCTCGAAGAGGGGCGCATCGCCGCCGGCGACGTCGTCGTCATCCGTTACGAGGGCCCGAAGGGCGGTCCCGGCATGCGCGAGATGCTCGCGGTGACGGCCGCCATCAAGGGCGCTGGCCTCGGAAAAGATGTACTACTCTTGACGGACGGACGATTCTCAGGCGGCACAACCGGCCTGTGCATCGGCCACATAGCACCCGAAGCGGTGGACGCAGGTCCCATCGCCTTCGTGCGCGATGGTGATCTGATACGGGTCGATATCGCGGCTCGCTCTCTCGACCTACTCGTCGATGAGGCTGAGCTGAACTCCCGCCGTGACGGCTGGGAGCCCCTTCCCCCGCGCTATACCCGTGGCGTGCTGGCCAAGTACTCGAAGCTCGTGCGCTCCGCTGCGGAGGGCGCGACGACGGGCTAGGCCCCACACACTCCGTCATCCATCACCGCAGAGGTATCACTCATGTCTTCTGACACCGTCGCCGCTGTGCCTCGGCCACCGGCCGGAGGCTCGTCCACGCCCGTGCTCACCGGAGCGCAGGCCGTCGTCCGCTCGCTCGAGCTCCTCGGGGTCACGGATGTCTTCGGCCTCCCCGGCGGGGCCATCATCGAGGTCTACGACCCGCTGATGGACTCGACCGATCTGCGCCACATCCTCGTGCGCCACGAGCAGGGTGCCGGCCACGCCGCCGAAGGGTACGCCGCGGCATCCGGTCGCGTCGGCGTCGCGATCGCGACGTCCGGCCCCGGTGCCACGAACCTCGTCACGGCCATCGCGGACGCCTACATGGACTCGATGCCCATCGTCTGCATCACGGGCCAGGTGTACTCGACCCTGATGGGGACGGATGCCTTCCAGGAGGCCGACATCGTGGGCATCACGATGCCGATCACCAAGCACTCGTTCCTCGTGAAGGACCCCGCCGACATCCCGGGCGCCATCGCGGCCGCCTTCGAGATCGCGTCGACGGGACGACCGGGACCCGTCCTCGTGGACATCACGAAGGACGCCCAGCAGGCCAAGGCGCCCTTCGTCTGGCCTCCGAAGATCGAGCTGCCCGGGTACCGCCCGGTGACCAAGGCGCACGGCAAGCAGATCCAGGCCGCGGCGCAGCTCATCTCCGAGGCCAAGAAGCCCGTCCTCTACGTCGGCGGCGGCGTGGTCCGCGCGGGGGCAGCAGCCGAGCTGCGCCAGCTGGCCGAGGCGACCGGTGCGCCCGTCGTCACGACCCTCATGGCGCGCGGTGCGTTCCCCGACTCGCACCCGCAGCAGCTGGGCATGCCGGGGATGCACGGCACGGTGCCGGCGGTGCTCGCCCTGCAGGAGTCCGACCTGATCGTCGCCCTCGGTGCACGGTTCGACGACCGTGTGACCGGCAAGGCGGCCCTGTTCGCGCCCCACGCGAAGGTCGTGCACGTCGACATCGACCCCGCGGAGATCTCGAAGATCCGCACGGCGGACGTCCCGATCGTGGGCGACCTGAAGGACGTGCTCGTCGACCTGGAGGCCGCCTTCGCCGGCGTCGAGAAGCCCGACATCTCGGAGTGGTGGTCCTACCTCGACGGTCTCCGCACCGAGTTCCCGCTCGGCGCGGCACCCACCAGCGACGGGCTCCTCTCTCCGCAGCACGTCATCGCGCGCATCGGCGAGCTCACCGGGCCGGAGGGCGTGTTCGCCGCCGGCGTCGGTCAGCACCAGATGTGGGCCGCCCAGTACATCGGCTACGAGCGTCCCAACGCGTGGCTCAACTCCGGCGGCGCCGGCACGATGGGCTACGCGGTCCCGGCGGCGATGGGCGCGAAGGTCGCGCAGCCCGATCGCACCGTGTGGGCGATCGACGGCGACGGCTGCTTCCAGATGACCAATCAGGAGCTCGCCACCTGCGCGATCAACAACATCCCGATCAAGGTCGCGATCATCAACAACTCGTCGCTGGGCATGGTGCGCCAGTGGCAGACGCTGTTCTACGACGGCCGTCACTCGAACACGGATCTCAACACGGGTCACGACACCATCCGCATCCCCGACTTCGTCAAGCTGGCCGAGGCCTACGGGTGTCTCGCGATCCGCGTCGAGAAGGAAGAGGACGTGGATGCCGCGATCCGCACCGCGCTCGAGACGAACGACCGACCGGTCGTCATCGACTTCGTCGTGAGCGCCGACGCGATGGTCTGGCCGATGGTGCCGCAGGGCGTGAGCAACAGCTACATCCAGTACGCGCGTGAGCACGCGCCGGCTTTCGAGCAGGGGGAGTGACGATGAGCAAGCACGTTCTGAGCCTCCTCGTCGAGGACAAGCCCGGTCTCCTCACGCGCGTCGCGGGCCTGTTCGCGCGTCGCGGCTTCAACATCGACTCCCTCGCCGTGGGCGTCACCGAGGTGCCGGGACTCTCGCGCATCACGGTCGTCGTCGACGTCGAGGAGCTGCCTCTCGAGCAGGTGACCAAGCAGCTGAACAAGCTGGTAAACGTCATCAAGATCGTCGAGCTCGACTACTCGACCTCGGTACAGCGCGAGCACATGCTCGTGAAGGTCCGCGCCGACAACCAGACGCGCTCGAACGTCATCGAGGTCGTGAACCTCTTCCGTGCGTCCGTCGTGGACTACGCCACCGATGCGCTCGTGGTCGAGGTCACCGGCGACCGTGGCAAGGTCGACGCCTTCCTCAAAGCCCTCGAACCGTTCGGCGTGAAGGAGCTCGCACAGTCCGGCATGGTCGCCATCGGCCGTGGCGGCAAGAGCATCACCGAGCGCGTCCTGCGCGGCTGAACCCGAACTTCTCTACCGACATCTACAAGGAGACACACACGAACATGGCTGAGATCCTCTACGACGCCGACGCCGACATCTCGCTCATCCAGGGCAAGAAGGTCGCCATCGTCGGGTACGGCTCGCAGGGCCACGCCCACGCCCAGAACCTCCGCGACTCCGGTGTCGAGGTCGTCATCGCCCTCAAGGAGGGCTCGAAGTCCGCGCCGAAGGCGTCGGAGGACGGCTTCGAGGTCAAGTCCGTGGCGGATGCCGCCGAGTGGGCCGACCTCATCATGATCCTCGCGCCCGACCAGCACCAGCGCGGGATCTTCAACGACGAGATCAAGCCGCACCTCGCCGCCGGCAAGACCCTCGCCTTCGCCCACGGCTTCAACGTGCGCTTCGGCTACATCGAGGTCCCCGACGACGTCGACGTCATCCTCGTCGCCCCGAAGGCCCCCGGCCACACGGTGCGCCGCGAGTTCGTCGCGGGCCGCGGTATCCCCGACATCATCGCCGTCGAGAAGGACGCCTCCGGTCAGGCCTGGGACGTCGCCCTCTCGTACGCGAAGGCGATCGGCGGCACCCGCGCCGGCGTCATCAAGACCACCTTCACCGAGGAGACCGAGACCGATCTGTTCGGTGAGCAGGCCGTCCTCTGCGGTGGTGTGTCGCAGCTCGTCCAGTACGGTTTCGAGACGCTGTCCGAGGCGGGATACCAGCCCGAGATCGCCTACTTCGAGGTGCTCCACGAGCTGAAGCTCATCGTCGACCTCATGTGGGAGGGCGGCATCGCCAAGCAGCGCTGGTCGGTTTCCGACACGGCCGAGTACGGCGACTACGTGTCGGGCCCGCGCGTCATCGACCCGCGTGTCAAGGAGAACATGGCCGCCGTCCTCGCCGACATCCAGTCCGGCGCGTTCGCGAAGCGTTTCATCGACGACCAGGACAACGGCGCCGCGGAGTTCCAGGAACTCCGCTCCAAGGCCGCGGCCCACCCGATCGAGGCGGTCGGCAAGGATCTGCGCGCGCTGTTCGCGTGGAAGCAGCAGGACGCCGACTACACCGAAGGATCCGCCGCGCGCTGACCTTCGGCATCCAGCCCTCGGCGCATCCGCCGGGACCGGCTTTTCGTGAGCCACGGAGGCCCGACCCTTACAAGGGGTCGGGCCTTCGGCGTCGGTAGACTCGGAGCGTGGCTTCCGACCCTCACGACGACGAGGACGCCTTCCGCTGGGAGGGCGACGATTCGCCGACGCGTCCGGCGCGTCACGAGCGCACCGGCGCTGCGCTCCCCGACGGGTGGCGTGCGGTCGGGAAGGGGAGTGAGACCACTCCCGGCGACGACGTCGCCCCCGCGCCGGAGGCGGTGACGACGGCGGACGAGGATGCGGAGCCGGCACCCCTCGGCAACGTCGCCCTCGTGTCCCTGGGGCTCCTCGGCGGCATCTACCTGCTTTACACCGTGGGGTGGCTGCTCGGGAGCTCGCGGCTGGCGGCGGCGACGTCGTTCTGGCTCGAACCGGCGGCCGTCGTGCCGGCGCTGTGGGTCGCGGTCGCGGCCCCCGCCCTCTGGTTCGGCGGCGTCATGCTGCTCACCCGCGCGTCCGCCGCGTGGGTGAGGTTCGCGTGGCTGGTCGTCGGCGTGTTCCTGCTCCTGCCGTGGCCCTTCGTGATCGGAGTCTGATCGTGACGACCTCGAACCAGGCGGTGCGCCGCGGTCCGTCCTGGCTGCCCGCCGCTGTCGCCGGTCTCTTCGGACTGTTCTACGCGTACGCGGTCTGGACGGCCGTCGCCTTCCTGCTCGCGCAGGCCACGGGCGTCGAGGGCCTGAACGGCGGCGGATGGGCGATCCTGCTGTTCTCCGTCGTCTTCCCCATCATTGTGTTCGTCGCCGGAGTCGTCCTCGCGCGGCGACGCCCGGTGCTCCACCTCGCGGTCGTCCTCCTCGTGGGGCTCGGTCTCGTCGCCGTGTTCTGGCTGAACATCCTCACCTACGCGATCACGAACGGGAACTCGCTCGTCGGATCGTGACGGGTGTCACACGGTCCGGGGCGGTCGTGGGTCTTCGCTAGGCTGGGCAAGCCGCGTACCGTCGTCGGTCACCTCTCGGCCGGCTCCGTGGCGATCCACCCCCGCGTACCCGAAGGTCTGCCGTGCCCAAGCCTGTCGTCCTCATCGCCGAAGAACTCTCTCCCGCCACGATCGAGGCCCTCGGCCCCGACTTCGAGGTCCGATCCGTCGACGGAGCCGACCGTGCGGCACTCCTCCCGGCGCTCGCGGACGCCGACGCGGTCCTCATCCGCTCGGCCACGAAGATGGATGCCGAGGCGATCGCCGCCGCGCCGTCGCTCAAGGTCATCGCGCGCGCCGGTGTCGGCCTCGACAACGTCGACATCAAGGCGGCCACCAGCGCCGGCGTGATGGTCGTCAACGCCCCGACGTCGAACATCATCTCCGCCGCCGAGCTCACCGTCGGCCACATCCTGAGCCTCGCCCGTCACATCCCGGCGGCGCACTCGTCCCTCGCCGCCGGCGCCTGGAAGCGCTCGTCCTTCACGGGCACCGAGCTGTACGAGAAGACGGTCGGCATCATCGGCCTCGGGCGGATCGGCGCACTCATCGCAGCCCGCGTGCAGGCCTTCGGGGTCTCCGTGGTCGCCTACGACCCCTACGTCACGCCGACGCGTGCCCAGCAGCTGGGTGTGCAGCTCGTCACCCTCGACGAGCTGCTGCGGACGAGCGACTTCGTCACGATCCACATGCCCAAGACCCCCGAGACGACGGGCATGATCGGGGCCGCGCAGTTCGAGATCATGAAAAACTCCGCCTATGTCGTGAACGTCGCCCGCGGCGGCCTCATCGACGAAGAGGCGCTGTACACCGCGCTGACGACGGGTCAGATCGCGGGAGCCGGACTCGACGTCTTCACGAGCGAGCCGCCCGCGCAGGACGGCACAGCCTTCCCGCTGCTGTCGCTCCCGAACGTCGTCGTGACCCCGCACCTCGGGGCCTCGACGGAGGAGGCGCAGGAGAAGGCCGGCGTCTCGGTCGCCAAGTCCGTCAAGCTCGCCCTCGAGGGCGACCTGGTGCCCGACGCCGTCAACGTCGCCGGTGGCGTCATCGACCCCTTCGTGCGCCCCGGCATCGCGCTCGTCGAGCAGCTCGGCCAGATCTTCACCGGGCTCGCACCGAGCGCACTGACGAGCCTCGACATCGAGGTGCGCGGCGAACTGGCCGACTACGACGTGAGCGTCTACCGCCTGGCCGCGCTCAAGGGCATCTTCACCAACATCGTGAGCGAGAACGTCTCGTACGTGAACGCGCCGCTCTTCGCGGAGCAGCGCGGCATCGAGACCCGCCTCATCGTGGAATCCGAGAGCCCGCTGTACCGCAACATCACGATCCTGCGCGGCACGCTGTCCGACGGCACCGTCCTCACTGTCGAAGGCACCCTCGCCGGCACACGGATGGTGCCCAAGGTCGTCGGCATCAACGGCTACGAGGTCGAGGTCCCGATCAGCCGGTACCACGTCGTCATGCGCTACGCCGACCGCCCGGGCATCGTCGCGATCTACGGCCAGAAGCTGGGCGAGGCGGGCATCAACATCGCCGGCCTGCAGGTCGCGCGGCCGGACGCGAGCGGCCGAGCACTGTCCGTGCTGACGGTCGACTCGCCGATCCCCGAGACGATGCTCGACGAGCTGCGCGACGCCGTCGCCGCCGACCTGTTCCGGCAGATCGAGCTCAGCGAGGTCTGACCCGCCTCGGCATCCGCTCATCCCCTGTCACGACGCGCCGTGCGCGCTGGCGGTTCGCGACGGGGGAGCGGATGCGGTGGCCCGGTGTCGCGTTCCCCTGTCACGACACGCCGCGCGCGGTGGTCGTTTGTGGCAGGGGAGCGGATGCGGCTAGCGCGCGGCGCGCTCGACGAGCGCGATCAGCGCGTCGAGCTCGGCGCCGCGGGGGAGAGGGCCGGGGAGCGCGCCCGTCGCGAGCGCGCTGTTGAAGTACAGGCCGTCGCTGACGAGCAGCACGAGCTGCAGCGCGGTCTCGTCGCGGGTGTGGGGGCGGAGCGCCTCCTCCCAGAGCTCCCGCACCCGACGCAGGGCGTCGGAGGCCTCGGCGTGGCCGGTCTGCGCCAGGCGGGACGCGGCGATGATGGCTCGATCCAACGGCGACCCGGTGTGCACCGACGTCCGCACGAAGGCCGCGATGACGCCTTCGGGAGCCCGGAGCATGTCCTCCACGTCGATCTCGACGAGGCGCCTCATCCGTTCCAGGAGCGCGGCTTCGAGCGCGTCCTTCGACGCGTAGTGGTAGAGCAGTCCGCCCTTGGAGACCCCGGCGGCGGCGGCGACGGCATCCATCGTCGCGCCGCGGGCGCCGCCGTCGATGAGCGCCGCCTCGAACGCGCCGAGGACGCTCTCCTTGGCTTTCGGTGGTCTGCTCATGCTCCGATCCTCTCGCGGATGAGCGCCTGACTCTGTTACTATACCGGCTGGACGGTGTACTAATGATGACGTTGACGGAAGAGATCCGAACGGCCGACGCGGCGGGCACGCGGCAGGGATGGCGCGGGTGGGCGGCGCTGGCCGTGCTCATGCTGCCCGTGCTCCTGGTGTCGGTCGACAACACGGTGCTGAGTTTCGCGCTGCCCGAGATCGCGCGCGACCTGACCCCGACGAGCGCGCAGCAGCTGTGGATCATCGACGTCTACCCGCTCGTGCTCGCCGGCCTCCTCGTGACGATGGGATCGCTGGGCGACCGATTCGGCCGCCGGCGCATGCTGATGATCGGTGCGACCGGGTTCGCCGCCGTCTCGGCGCTGGCCGCTTTCGCCCCCTCGGCCGAGCTCCTCATCGCGGCGCGCGCGACGATGGGCCTGTTCGGCGCGATGCTCATGCCGTCGACCATGTCGCTGCTGCGGAGCATCTTCACCGACCGCGACCAGCGGCGCCTCGCGATCGCCGTGTGGGCGTCGATGTTCTCAGCCGGATCCGCGCTGGGGCCGATCGTCGGCGGTGTGCTCCTCGAGCACTTCGCGTGGGGTTCGGTGTTCCTGCTCGCCGTGCCGGTCCTCATCCCGCTGCTGGTGCTCGCGCCCCTCCTCGTGCCCGAGAGTCGCGACCCGCGTCCCGGTCGCATCGACCCCGTCAGCATCGTCCTCAGCATGGCGACGATGGTGCCGGTCGTCTACGCGATCAAGGAAGTCGCCGTCCACGGTCCGGGGCCGCTCCCGCTGGTGCTCGTGCTCGTCGGGCTGGCCTTCGGGTGGATCTTCGTGCGCCGTCAGCTGCGCTCCGAGAGCCCCATGCTCGACATGCGCCTGTTCCGTCGCGGCGCGTTCACCGGAGCGCTCCTCGTGAACCTGCTGAGCGTGGTCGCCCTCGTCGGCTTCCTCTACTTCGTGACGCAGCATCTGCAGCTGATCGTCGGGTTGAGCCCGCTGCAGGCGGGCCTCGCCCTCGTCCCGGGACTCGCGCTCATGATCGTGTCGGGTCTCGCCGTCGTGCCGGTCTCCCGCCGGGTGTCGCCCCGGGTGGTCGTCCCCGTCGCCCTCGCCCTGTCGATCGCGGCGTACGTCGTGATCGCGGTGTCGACGGATGCCGCGGCCCTCGGCATCCTCATCGGCGCCTTCGCGCTGCTCGGCATCGGCATCGGTGCGGCCGAG
Source organism: Microbacterium sp. NPDC080005 (assembly GCF_040702445.1). Taxonomy (NCBI): domain Bacteria; kingdom Bacillati; phylum Actinomycetota; class Actinomycetes; order Micrococcales; family Microbacteriaceae; genus Microbacterium; species Microbacterium sp. NPDC080005. Next base: position 858,741 of record NZ_JBFBLD010000001.1, read on the forward strand.
ACGGTGTCCAACGAACTCATCCTCGCCACCGCGCCGCCCGCGAAGGCGGGAGCGGCGAGCGCCGTGTCCGAGACTGCGTACGAGCTCGGTGCCGTGCTCGGGACCGCGGTGCTCGGCGGCATCCTCACCGCCCTCTACCGTGCCGGAATCGTCCTCCCGGACGGTGTGCCGGCGGGCGCGGCTGCGGCGGCGCGCGAGACCCTCGGCGGGGCGGTCACCGTCGCGGACGGACTCCCGGGCGCAATGGGCGACCGCGTCGTCGAGGCCGCGGCATCCGCCTTCGATGCGGGCGTGGGTGTCACCTCGATCATCGGGGCCGTCCTCGTCGTCTGCGCGGCCGTCATCGCGGCCACTACGCTGAAGGGAACCCGCACCCCGCGCGTCGAGGACTGATCGCGCGGGTCCCCCCGAGAACGAGGAGAGCGATGTCGCGCGTCGTGAAGCTGGCCGTCATCCCCGGAGACGGCATCGGTCCGGAGGTCGTCGCAGAGGCCGAGAAGGTGCTCGACGCCGTGACCGAGGGAGCCGAGGTGACGTTCGAGAAGACCCGGTTCTCCCTGGGCGCCGCCCGCTACCTCGAGACGGGTGACACCCTGACCGACGAGGACCTCGCCGCGATCGCCGCGCACGACGCCATCCTCCTCGGTGCCGTCGGCGGGATGCCGGGGGACCCCCGTCTGAAGGACGCGAACATCGAGCGGGGCCTGCTGCTGAAGCTGCGTTTCGCGCTGGACCACTACGTCAACCTCCGCCCGTCGGTCCTGTACCCGGGCGCCTCGGGTCCGCTCGCGGAGCCGGGGGAGATCGACTTCGTCGTGGTGCGCGAGGGCACCGAAGGCCCCTACGTGGGCAACGGCGGCTCGATCCGCACCGGCACGCCGCACGAAATCGCGAACGAGACCTCCGTGAACACGGCGTTCGGGGTCGAGCGGGTCGTCCGGTTCGCCTTCGCGCAGGCGCAGAAGCGCCGTCGGAAGCTGACCCTCGTGCACAAGACCAACGTGCTCATCCACGCCGGCGGCATGTGGAAGCGGATCGTCGACGAGGTGGCCGCGGAGCACCCGGACGTGGCCGTAGACTACCTGCACGTCGACGCGGCGACGATCTTCCTGGTCACGAACCCGGGCCGCTTCGACGTGATCGTCACCGACAACCTCTTCGGCGACATCCTGACCGACTTGGCCGGCGCCGTCACCGGAGGCATCGGCCTCGCCGCTTCGGGGAACATCAACCCCGACGGCGCGTTCCCGTCGATGTTCGAGCCCGTGCACGGTTCCGCGCCCGACATCGCCGGACAGCAGATCGCCGATCCCACCGCTGCGATCCTCTCCGTCGCCCTGCTGCTCGACCACCTCGGACTGCAGGGCGAGGCCGAGCGCGTCACCCGCGCGGCCCGCGAGGACATCGAGAGCAGGGACGGCTCCGCCCGCACGACCGCGCAGGTCGGCGACGCCATCACCGCACGCCTCCGGGCGTAATCTGAGTGGATGCGCGCCGCGCAGACGCCGCGCGAGGAACAGGACTGACATGACCCTCACCGACTCGACCGCAGCCCCCCTCACCTTCTCGGTGACGAAGAACCTGGCTGCGGCATCCCCTCCCGCCCGCGAGGAGATCCTCGCGAACCCCGGCTTCGGCACGAACTTCACCGACCACATGGTCGACATCTGCTGGTCGTCGAAGGGCGGCTGGCACCGGCCCCGCGTCCAGCCCTACGGGCCGATCTCGCTCTCACCGGCGGCCGCTGTGCTGCACTACGGCCAGGAGATCTTCGAGGGCATCAAGGCGTACCGTCACGCGGACGGCTCGATCCACACGTTCCGCCCCGAGGAGAACGCTCGTCGCCTGCAGCGCTCCGCCCGCCGCATGGCGCTGCCCGAGCTCCCCGCCGAATACTTCCTCCAGTCGCTGCGCGAGCTGATCGCGGTGGACGGTGACTGGGTGCCCTCCGGCGCCGACCAGAGCCTGTACCTGCGTCCGTTCATGTTCGCGAAGGAGGCGTTCCTCGGTGTCCGTCCCGCGGAGAAGGTCGCCTACTACCTGATCGCGAGCCCGGCGGGTGCCTACTTCAAGGGCGGCGTCACCCCGGTGAAGATCTGGCTGAGCGAGGACTACGCTCGCGCGGGCAAGGGCGGCACGGGAGCGGCGAAGACCGGTGGCAACTACGCCGCGAGCCTGCTGCCGCAGGCGGAGGCGTACGAGAAGGGCTGCGACCAGGTCGTCTTCCTCGACGAGGACGGCAACGTCGAGGAGCTCGGCGGCATGAACGTCGTCTTCGTCATGAAGGACGGCACCCTCGTGACGCCGGAGTCGGAGTCGATCCTCGCCGGGATCACCCGCGACTCGATCCTCCGTCTCGCCGAGGACCGGGGGCACCGGGTCGAGCGGCGCGCGGTCTCGCTCTCCGAGTGGCGCGACGGGGTCGCCTCGGGTGAGATCGTCGAGGTCTTCGCCTGCGGAACCGCCGCCGTGGTGACCCCGATCGGAGCACTGAAGGCCTCCGGTTTCGAGGACGCGCAGCCCACCGGAACGCTCGCGCTCGAACTGCGACAGCACCTGACCGACATCCAGTACGGCCGCGCCGAGGACGTCCACGGCTGGCTCACCCGGCTGGACGGCTGACCCGTGCGGATCGTCCGGTACAGCCGCAACGAGGCCATCCGCTACGGCATCATCGACGAGAAAGAGGTCGTCGAGCTCGCCGGCGACCCGATGTTCGCCGGGTTCGAGACGACGGGGGAGCGGATCCCCCTCGCGGAGATCACCCTTCTGGCGCCGTCGATCCCTCGTTCGAAGATCGTCTGCGTCGGCAAGAACTACCGCGACCACGCTGCCGAGATGGGGGGCGAGGCGCCCAGCGAGCCCCTGCTGTTCCTCAAGCCCAACACGTCCGTGATCGGACCCGACGACGCGATCGTGCGGCCGCCGCAGTCACAGCGCACCGATTACGAGGGTGAGCTCGCCGTCGTCATCGGTCGTGTCGCGAAGAACGTCTCGGCCGACAAGGCGCTCGACTACGTCTTCGGCTACACGATCGGCAACGACATCACGGCTCGCGACCTGCAGCGTTCCGACGGCCAGTGGTCCCGCGCCAAGGGCTTCGACACGTTCTGCCCGCTCGGGCCGATCATCGAGACGGAGTTCGACCTCGACGGTGGTGCGCGGATCGTCTCGCGGGTCAACGGCGAGGTCCGGCAGGACGGTCCGATCTCGGACATGGTCCACTCGGTCCCCGACATCATCGCCTACGCGTCGGCCGCCTTCACGCTCCTGCCTGGCGACGTCATCCTGACGGGCACACCGGCAGGGATCGGGGAGTTCCACGCCGGAGATGTGCTCGAGGTGGAGATCACGGGTCTCGGCATCCTGCGCAACACGGCGCGGAATGCCTGACGGAGGAGAACTCTCCGCCACGGCGTCGGACGTCGCACGCATCCAGCGACGCACCGTCACGGTCCTCGCTGCCGGTCAAGTGCTCGGCGGTGTCGCGTTCGGCGCGACCGTGTCGCTCGGCGCTCTCCTGGCGGCGGATCTGTCGGGTGAGGAGTCGCTGTCGGGGTTCGCGACGGCATCCGTCACCCTCGGTGCCGCGCTCTGCGCGATCCCGCTCGCCCGTCTGGCCTCGGCGCATGGGCGACGGCGGGCGCTGACACTGGGGAACCTTCTGGCGCTGGTCGGGATCGCCGTCGTGATCACCTCGGCCGCGCTGCGATCGTTCCCTCTCCTGCTTGCGGGCGTCATCCTCATCGGCGCCGGGAACGCGGGGAACCTGCAGTCGCGGTTCGCCGCGACCGACCTGTCGGGGCAGGGGCGCCGCGGACGCGACCTCGGCACCGTGGTCTGGGCGACGACCGTCGGCGGTGTGGTCGGCCCACTCATGCTGACACCCGGCGAGGCCGTCGGCCGGTGGCTCGGGATGCCGCCCCTCACCGGGTCGTACGCGTTCTCGATCGTCGCGCAGACGCTCGCCCTCGTGCTCTACGTGGCGGCGCTGCGCCCTGACCCGCTGAGGGTCGCGCAGCAGATCGCCCGCTCCCGAGATCCCGGGGCGCCGCGGGTGGACGAGCCCGATCGCCCCGTCGTCGCGCGGTACGCCGTGTTCGCCGTGGCGGGATCCCATGTGACGATGGCGTCGGTGATGGCGATGACGCCGGTCCATCTGTCCCACCTCGACCCCCGGAACGTCACGACCATCGTGGGCGTCACGATCGCGCTGCACGTGTTCGGCATGTACGGACTGTCACCGGTGTTCGGCATCCTCGCCGACCGCTGGGGGCGGCTGCAGACGATCCTCCTCGGTCAGGGGATCCTCGCCGCGTCGCTCCTGACCGCGGCCGTCGCCCCCGACTCGCCGGCCGCGGTGCTCGTCGCCCTCCTGCTCCTGGGCCTCGGCTGGAGTGCCGCGACCGTCGGCGGTGCGGCGCTGCTGACCGAGGCCACCCCGACCGAACTGCGACCGCGGCGACAGGGCCGCAGCGACACCGCGATGACCCTGTCCGCAGCGATCGGCGCCGTCCTCGCCGGCGGCATCCTCGGTCTCATCGGCTACGGCGGGCTCGCCCTCGTCGCCCTCGCGATCGTCGTCGCGATCACGGTCCTGTCGCCCTACGCACGCCGCTGAGCGCGGGGCGGGTGCGGCGCCGGTCGTAGACTTGAGGGCGATGTCCACTGCACCGCACCCCCTCACCACGACCGCCTCCGGCTCCGACGTCCGCGTCCGGTTCTGCCCCTCGCCGACGGGGCTCCCCCACGTCGGGATGGTCCGCACAGCCCTGTTCAACTGGGCCTACGCGCGGCACACCGGCGGCAAGATGATCTTCCGCGTGGAGGACACGGATGCCGCCCGCGACAGCGAGGAGAGCTACCGCCAGCTCGTCGACGCGTTGACCTGGCTCGAGATCGACTGGGATGAGGGAGTCGAGAAGGGCGGTCCGCACGAGCCGTATCGGCAGTCGCAGCGCCATGACATCTACCGCGAGGTCCTCGACACGCTGATCGCGAGCGGCGCCGTATACGAGTCGTACTCGACGGCCGAGGAGATCGACGCCCGCAACGAGGCGAACGGTCGCGCGAAGCAGCTCGGCTACGACAACTTCGACCGCACGCTGACGGACGAGCAGAAGGCCGCGTTCCGCGCGGAGGGGCGCGAGCCCGCCTGGCGTCTGCGCGTGCCGGACGAGGACGTGACCTACGTCGACCTCATCCGCGGCGAGGTCACCTTCCCGGCCGGCTCGTTCCCCGACTTCGTCGTCGTCCGTGCCGGCGGCATCCCGCTCTACACCTTCACGAACCCCGTCGACGACGCGCTGATGGGCATCACCCACGTGCTGCGCGGCGAAGACCTCATGCCGTCGACCGCTCGTCAGCTCGCTCTCTACAGCGCGCTGATCGACGCCGGTGTGACGACCTTCGTCCCGCGGTTCGCGCACATGCCGCTCGTGTTGGGGGAGGAGGGCACGAAGAAGCTCTCCAAGCGCGACCCCAAGGCCGACCTCTTCCTGCAGCGGGAGAAGGGCTTCATCCACGAGGGCCTCCTGAACTACCTCGCCCTCCTCGGCTGGTCGATCGCGGCCGATCGCGACGTGTTCTCGCGTCAGGAGCTCATCGAGGCGTTCGACATCGTCGACGTCAACCCGAACCCGGCCCGCTTCGACCAGAAGAAGGCCGAGTCGATCAACGGCGACCACATCCGGATGCTGGAGCCCGCCGACTTCGCGTCACGCCTGGTGCCCTACCTGGTCGGCGCCGGTGTGGTCAGCACGCCGCCGACGGATGCGCAGCGCGAGATGCTCGCGAAGGCGGCGCCGCTCGTGCAGGAGCGCATGCAGATGCTCGGCGATGCGCCTGGACTGCTCGGCTTCCTGTTCCGCGACGTCGAGTCCTACGACGAGGACGCGCTGAAGGGGTTGCCGGCGAACGCCGCGGAGGTGCTCGCCGGGTCGATCGAGGCGCTCCAGGCGCTGCCGGAGGGCGACTTCGTCGCCGACTCGATCCAGGCGGCACTCGCGGCATCCCTCATCGACGGGCTGGGCCTCAAGCCGCGCGTCGCGTACGGCCCGGCGCGCGTGGCGCTGAGCGGTCGTCGCGTCTCGCCGCCGCTGTTCGAATCGATGGAGCTCCTCGGCAAGCCCGTCACCCTCGAGCGTCTCGAGCGGCTGCGGGCCGCGCGCAGCTGAGCCCGACGCGCTCGGGATGCGCGTCCGGTTTGGCCGGGGCCGTGCCGTGGGCTAAGCTTGATCCTCGGTACGACTCCGGTTGAAACCCGGTGGGGTATGGTGTAATTGGCAACACGGCTGATTCTGGTTCAGTTGTTCTTGGTTCGAGTCCAGGTACCCCAGCAAGAAGAAAACCCCCGCTCCGGCGGGGGTTTTGCTTTTGCTGGAACCGGTGCGCGGTTCAGCGCATCAGGCGCACAATGGTCGCATGGGACTCTTCACGCAGCGACCCGAAGAACCGTCGGAATGGGCAGGGCTCCCCGCCGAACCAATGGAGCCACGAAACCCCGTGGAGCGGCTGGGGGACGGGCCCGCGGTCTCGGACTGGTCTCCGGACCTGCTCTCCGTGTCGCCCACCACGGCGACGTGGATCGAGATCCCGGTCGATCCCGTTCCGGCTCCGGACGGCGGGGACGGTGCCGACGGAGACTGAGGCTCAGCGCATCGCGTCGCCGATGTAGGAGTACTTGACGAAGACCTCCGACGCCCAGCCGGCCTCTTCGAGCACGCCCTGCACGGCAGTCAGCATGTACTTCGAATCCCAGCCGAGATAGAGGTACTGACCTTCGCCCAGCTGATCCCATTGACCGTTCCACGCCATCGCCGGGTAGACGGGGCCGCCCTGGCGCGCGCTGTAGTCGATGACGCTCTGACGCGAGTCGGCCCAGAGGCGGGCGAAGACGCGGTTGAACAGGTACCGGACGTCCCGCACGTCCCAGTGCTCGCCCCGGTACTCGACGTAGTCGAATTCGCGCTGCCAGCCCCGCGGCCACCCGCGTCGCTTCTTCGCGTCGAGGATGGGTGTCAGGTTGTCATCGTCGATCGCCACGACACCGGGTCGGCGCCAGGTCGCCATGAAGCGTGCGGTCAGCTCCTCGGTCCGGGCGGTGATCTGCGCAGTCGACCATGCGTCGGCCGCCGCGATCCGACGCGTGGATCCCACGCCGCTCGAGGCGTACGCGGATCGCTTCTCGGGGAACGAGGCGTCGAACACGCGATCGGCCGCGTCCTCCTCGAGGAGCGTCAGATTGCCGAGCGTGTTCACCAGCGCGCGGTGAGCGTTCTGCTCGTCGTCGCTCAGGTCCGCCCACCGGCGCACGCCGTCTCCCGTCCAGTCGTCCGAGGGCGCGACGGGCAGGACGTGCTCGAGGACGACGTCGGCATCCGCGTCGACGCCCGCCAGGCGGGCGAGGACGAAGCCTGCGTGAGGCAGATCGCCGTAGCGCAGACCGACCCGGGTGCGTTCGTCCGATGGAGTGATCCGGGCGATGGCGAGCGTGAGAGCGTCCATGCCCTCGTCGGCCGCGCGGCAGAACCTCGCGACGAGCCGATCGATGGGCAGGCCCACCACGGTCCGACGCAGCAGCAGGGACTCCACGTGGGTCAGCGCGAGTGACAGATCGGATGCCGGCAGCTCACCGTGCAGGCGGTCGCGGTACAGCCGCATCGCGAGAGGGTACATGCCGCGGCCCAGGGTGTTGATGGCCTCGAAGTGTCGGGAGGCAACGGCATCCGTCGCCTTCGCGGGCTCGAGGAGCAGCCTGTAGATCTCCGACAGCTCGCGCCATTGGTGCGCGCGCGTACGGAGGGTGTCGCGATCGAGGCGGGGGAACTCGTGACGGAACGCGTCGTAGACGCCGCGCTCACCCTCCACGAGGACCTCCCGACCCGTCAGCATCACGAGGTAGTCGCGCCAGAACGCCCCGATCTGCTCGCCGGTGTTGCGTTCGATGGGGAGCCAGAACTCGTTCTCGATCTCGCTCTGTTCGGCGTGCGTCAGTCCCATGAGGACGTAGTTGTGGATGAGCTCGTGGTCCCGAAGCGGTTCGCCGGTGGAGTTCAGGCTCTCGAAGATCTGCTGAGCGTTCGCGCCCGCACCGAGCGTGATGGACACGTGCTCGAGCTTGCGCAGACCGCGCCAGATGTCGGCGGCCTCGTCACGGCGGATCTGACTCCGGAAGAACGCGTAGTTGTCGTCGAAGCGCGACGATCGCTCCTCGTCAGCGGGGGAGCGGCGGTCCAGGACGACGCTCTCGAACACGTCTGCCCACGCCGCGTGAGGACGCAGCTTGGTCCGCGTCGGATGGTCGCGGCGCACGAGGACCGACTCGAGCTCGGCCGCGAGTGACGGGTCGTCGTCCCGGAGGGTGTGATGGAGGGCGGCGACCAGCAGCATCAACGTCGTCACGCGCTGCTGCCCGTCGATCAGGACGAGGTGGGCGTCGTCGTGCGCCGAGGTGCTCGCCGTCGAGAGGATGGAGCCGATGAAATGCGTCTGACCGTCGCCGGTGGCCGCGACGGACCGGATGTCACCGAGCAGCTGCTCGCACCCGCCGATGTCCCAGCGGTACTGCCGCTGGTAGACCGGCACGACGATCGTGGTGTCCGAGGCGGAGAGCCAATCGATCGTGTTGACGGCGGTCGCATCGACGTTCGTGGCGCTGCTCATGTTCTCCGAATCGCTCCTCGAAATTCCCGGTCGAGTCTACTGAGGCTCTCGGAGCGGCTAGGTAGGCTTGCCTAAGTCGGGCCTGTAAAAACTTCGCTCGCCCGACAGAAAGGTTGATCCGCATGGGTTACATCAAGAGTGCTCTGCTCGAGGAGACCGGCTACGCCGTCCTCGACATGTACGGCAAGGACATCGACCCGAAGGAGTGGCTCGACGTCGAGTACGTCGACTGGAAGTCCTCGGGCGACACCCGGTTCGCGCCGCTGGCCTCGGCCAAGGGCGAGATCGAGTGCAACGGCTTCTGGAACCACCAGCCGCCGCGCACCGACAAGGACGGCGTCTGGATCCCGTCGCAGACGGAGAAGGCCCCCACGCTCACCGAGCGCGCCCTCGAGCCCGGCTCGAACGTCGGACGCTGCCGCATCATCGAACTGCAGCCCAACACGTACGCCGACGCCCTGTACAACCTGCACCAGGACGACAACAACCGGCTGAATCCGGACGGCACGGGCTGGGTCGTCCGCAGCTTCTTCAACCTCACCGACGACAAGGACAGCTTCTTCGTGCTGCGCGACAACCGCACCGACCCGAGTGGTGAGACCCGTATCGCTCTGCCCGCCGGCGCGCAGCTCGTCATCGACACGCAGCGCCTGTGGCACGCGGCGTACCACCCGGGTGACGCGCCCCGCTACTGCCTCATCACCTCGTGGGAGTCCGGCCCCGAGCTCGACGCCTACCTGGCGAAGTACAACGGCGTGAACAAGGTCGAGAGCGTCCCGCTCGACCAGGAGACGATCGACGCCGCCCAGGCCGAGCAGGAGCGCCGGATCGCCGCACGTGCCGCGGCGCTCGCGGCACGCGGCCAGCGCGAGGTGCTCGCGATGAGCGAGGCCTGACCTCGACGTAGTCCCACCGCCGACGCCCCCGGCCGACAGTCGGGGGCGTCGGCGCATATCGCAATCTTGTTTCGTGTTGGTTTCTGTTGTAGCGTGTGGACTTGTTCGAGGAGGACCACATGTACGCAACGGAGCGCCAGCAGCAGATCGAGCAGCTGATCGCCACGGATGGCCGCGTCGCCGTGCTCGACCTCGCCGACCGCTTCGGAGTGACCACCGAGACGGTCCGTCGTGATCTCGCCGCCCTCGAGCGCGTGGGGCTCGTCCGTCGGGTCCACGGTGGGGCGGTCCATCGCGCTCGCGCCAGCACGGCCGAGGTCTCGGTGGCCGAGCGATCGGGTCAGCGCAGCGGCGCCAAGCAGGCCATCGCCCGCGCCGCCGTCGAACTCCTCGGCGCTGAGCTCGACGGTGCCGTCTACCTGGACGCGGGCACGACGACGGGAGCCATCGCACAGCTGCTCGCGACGGGACCGCACCCGGCCGGCGACCTCGAGGTCGTGACGCACTCCATGTCCGTCGCGCACATCCTGGCCGGTGCACCCGCGGTCGGACTGACCGCCATCGGCGGCCGTGTGCGCGGCTTGACCGCCGCCGCGGTGGGTGCGCAGACCGTCGAGGCGATCAGTCGACTCCGCCCGGACATCGCCTTCCTGGGGACGAACGGCCTCTCGGCCGCCTTCGGCCTCAGCACGCCGGACCCCGACGAAGCCGCTGTGAAGCGTGCGATCGTCGCCTCGGCCCGCCGCATCGTGGTGGTCGCCGACGGCGACAAGTTCGACGCCGAGCTCCTCGTCTCGTTCGCATCGCTGAGCGAGGTCGACGTGCTCCTCACCGATATCGCCCCCGCGGGCACCCTCTCGGGCGCGCTGCGTGACGCCGACGTGGAGGTGCAGGTCGCATGATCGTCACCGTCACGACCAACCCGTCCCTCGACCGCGCCGTCTCGCTCGCCGCGCCCCTGCAGCACGGCGAGGTCCAGAGCGCACTCGGCGTCCGGGAGGATGCGGGCGGCAAGGGGATCAACGTCGCGCGAGTGGTCGCCGCGGCATCCCGCCCCACCCTCGCGGTCCTTCCCCTCGACACGGCCGACCCCTTCGCGACCGCGCTGGGGGCGACCGCCGTTCCGGTCCGCACCGTGCCGCACGACGGCGCCACACGCGCCAACATCACGATCGCCGACCCCGACGGAACGACGACGAAGCTCAACCTCCCCGGGGCCGAGTTCAGCGAAGCGGATGCCGCCGCCCTCACCGCGGCGGTCGTCGCCGCATCGGAGGGCGCCTCGTGGCTCGTCCTCGCCGGATCGCTCGCGCCGGGCCTTCCCGTGGACTACTACGTGACCGTCACCGAGGCCGTCCGGTCCGCGTGGGGGACCGCCGCTCCCCGCGTCGCGGTCGACACGTCCGGACCCGCACTGGCGGCCGTCGTCGCGGCGGGACGCCCCGACCTCATCAAGCCCAACGACGAAGAACTGGTGGAGCTCGCAGGTCGCGACCTCGACGCGTCGCTCGCGCTCCCCGACGCGGTCGCGGCCATCGCTGAGGAGCTCGTGCCGGCATCCGTCGGCGCAGCGCTCGTGACGCTCGGCGGCGACGGGGCGGTGCTGGTCACGCCCGACGGCGCCTGGCACGGGACGCCGCCGCCGACGCGCGTGCGCAGCACCGTGGGTGCCGGCGACAGCTCGCTCGCCGGGTACCTCCTCGCCGAGACCGCCGGTGCCGCACCCGAGGAGCGGTTGCGCTCCGGCATCCGCTACGGATCGGCGGCCGCATCGCTCCCCGGCACCCAACCCCCGACCCCGAACGACCTGTCGACCGGCGACGTGCCGGTGCGACGACTCTCGACGAACAACCCGACCACTGGAGGTCACCGTGACTGAGATCATCACCGCGGAACTCGTCAGTATCGACGAGCCGCTCGGCGCCGACAAGCGCGCCGTCATCGACGCGCTCGCCCAGCGCGTCGCCGCGCAGGGGAGGGCCACCGACGGCGCCCGCCTCGCGGACGACGCGTGGGCCCGTGAGGAGAAGGACGAGACCGGTCTGCCCGGCGGGATCGCCATCCCGCACGCGAAGAGCGCCGCGGTCACCCAGGCGTCGCTCGCCTTCGCGCGGCTGAACCCCGGCGTCGACTTCGGCGCGGAGGACGGCGGGGCGGACCTCGTCTTCCTCATCGCCGCCCCCGACACGGCTGCCGAGGAGCACCTCGCCGTCCTGTCCAAGCTCGCCCGCAGCCTCATGCGCGATGACTTCACCGCGGGTCTGCGCGCCGCCCGGAGCCCCGAGGAGGTCGTCGCCATCGTCCGCGAGGCCATTTCGGACGCGCCCGCGGCGCAGGCTCCTGCGTCCCGCGCCGAGGCGCGCGCCGCCGCGCCGACGCCCGCGTCCGCCGACGAAGCCCTCCTCATCGACGGGCGCCCTGCGCGCATCGTCGCGGTGACCGCCTGCGCCACCGGCATCGCCCACACCTTCATGGCTGCCGACGCCCTGACGGCGACCGGCCAGAAGGAGGGCGTCGACCTCACCGTCGAGCCCCAGGGATCGAGCGGTTACAAGGCGATCGACCAGCGCATCATCGACGAGGCCGATGCCGTCATCTTCGCCGTCGACGTCGATGTCCGCGAGCAGGCGCGGTTCGCCGGCAAGCCGGTCGTCCGCGCCGGCGTGAAGCGCGGGATCGAGCAGCCCGCGCAGATGATCCGCGAGGCCGTCGCCGCCGCGAAGAACCCGAACGCCGCGCGCGTGTCGGGTTCGGCGACGGCGAGCACGGCGTCCGCGGCCGCACCGACCTCTCTGGGCGGGGCGATCAAGCGCTCGCTCCTCACCGGTGTCAGCTACATGATCCCGTTCGTCGCCGGCGGCGGTCTGCTGATCGCGCTGGGTTTCGCGATGGCCGGCTATGAGATCGCCAACACCGCCGACGGTCAGACGGTGAACAATGCGGTGTACACGCTGCAGAACTTCACACTCGCGAATCTGCCGCCGGAGGGGCTGCTGTACTACCTGGGAGCGGTGGCGTTCCAGATCGGTGGTCTGTCCTTCGGCTTCCTCGTGCCGGCCCTCGCGGGCTACATCGCCTACGGTCTCGCCGACCGTCCGGGCATCGCGCCCGGGTTCGTCGCGGGTGCGACGGCGGTGTTCATGGGCGCCGGCTTCATCGGTGCCATCGTCGGCGGTCTGCTCGCCGGCCTTGCGGCGTGGTGGCTGAACCGCCTCGACGTACCGCGCTGGCTGCGTGGCCTCATGCCGGTCGTCATCATCCCGCTGCTCGGGTCGATCTTCGCCTCCGGGCTCCTGCTGCTCGTGTTCGGCGGACCGATCGCCGCACTCACGGTCGCGCTGAACGGCTGGCTCGCGGGGCTCACCGGGGCCGGCGTCATCCTGCTCGGCATCATCCTCGGTCTCATGATGTGCTTCGACCTCGGTGGCCCGGTCAACAAGGTCGCGTACGGTTTCGCGACGGCGAACCTCGCGGCGGGCATCGCCGGCGACGAGCGTTACTTGCAGATCATGGCCGCGGTCATGGCGGCCGGAATGGTCCCGCCCCTCGCGATGGCACTCGCGTCGACCGTCCTCGGCCGGAAGCTCTTCACGGCTCCCGAGCGCGAGAACGGCAAGGCTGCCTGGCTGCTCGGCGCGGCGTTCATCTCGGAGGGCGCGATCCCGTTCGCCGCAGCGGATGTCTTCCGCGTCATCCCGGCGATGATGCTCGGAGGCGCGGTGACCGGCGCCCTGTCGATGGCCTTCGCGGTCACCTCCCGGGCCCCCCACGGCGGCGTGTTCGTCTTCTTCGCCATCGACAGCTTCTGGCTCTGGCTGGTCGCGATCGCCGCGGGCACCGTCGTCAGCGGTGTCGCCGTCGTGCTCCTCAAGCGCTTCGTGCGCCGTCGTCCGGTCGACGCCGATGTGCCTGCCGTGGCCGTGACGGCATAGTCTCGATACACCGACTCAAGGAGGAAGATCCACCATGGCCGAACGGACCGCAACCGTCGCGAGCAGCTCCGGACTGCACGCCCGCCCCGCCAAGCTCTTCGTGCAGGCGGTCAAGGAGACGGGCGTTCCCGTCACGATCGCCGTTCCCGGTGGCCCCGACCAGAACGCCGGCAGCATCCTGACCCTGATGGGTCTGGGCGCGACGCAGGGAACGGTCGTCACGCTCAAGGCCGAGGGAGAGGGCGCCGAGGAGGCGCTCGACAAGCTCGTCGCCTTCATCGAGACGGATCACGACGCCGAGTGAGTCTCGACCCCCACGAACGACGGATGCCGCGGAGCGAAAGCCCCGCGGCATCCGTCGTTCGTGCGTGCGATGTCAGAGGTCGGTCGATTCTCCCGGATCGAGGGTGACGAACTCGCCGCCGTTCTGCTCCGTCGCCCACTTCAGCCGGTCACGGTGCATCGCGAGACCCGCGCGGGAAAGCGTCATGTCGTGCGTGCCGAAGGCGCGGCGCGGCTTCACGGCGAGCACGTAGTCCATCGCCTCGCCGATCTTCAGCCACGGTGCGCCGATGGGCGCCGCGAGCAGACCGACCTCGACGCCCTCGGGGACGGCGTAGGAGTCGCCCGGGTAGTAGAAGTCGTCGTTCACGAGGACGCCGAGGTTGTCGATGACGGGGATCGACTCGTGGATCACGCTGTGGGTGCCGCCGAAGAAGCGGAGTCGGAAGGGACCCAGCTCCAGTTCGTCGCCGACTTCCACCGCGGTGACGTCGTAGTCGGATGCGGCGGCCACGACACCCGCAGGCCCGAAGATCGGCACACCCGGCGCCTGGGAGAGGACGGCGTCGAGCTGGGCGGGGGTCCAGTGGTCCGGGTGCTCGTGGGTGAGGATCACGCCGACCAGATCGTTCAGATCGTCGAGGGGCAGGGTGAAGGAACCGGGGTCGATGAGGAGGCTCTTACCCTCGCTGTCGAGGCGGAGGCAGGCATGTTCGTGCTTCGTGACGCGCATCGTCCCAGTCAACTCACGAAGGGGGGCGTGAGGCAAGGGGGCGCCGATTTTGCACGGCTGTGAACGTCATGCATAATTGAACGGTTGCCTCCGCAGGGAGGGAACGAAAAAGTACGGCCCCATCGTATAGCGGCCTAGTACGCCGCCCTCTCACGGCGGTAACGCGGGTTCGAATCCCGCTGGGGTCACCACGGTGACGACACCCCCGACCGACACGGTCGGGGGTGTCGTCGTTTCAGCGTGCCGCGGGCTGTCCGTCCTCCAGCGGTTCTGCGCGCCGTCGTGCGCGGCGACGAGCACGACGCACGAGCTGGACGACGGCGACGACGATGCCGGCGACTGCCAACCACGGGAGCAGGAATCCCAGGCCGATGACGATCCCGTTGAGGGTCGCGACGAGCGCACTCCATCCCGTCGAGAACCCGTCCCCGAACCCCTGCGGGTCGGCGGCGACGACCTCGCCCGGCTCGACGACCGTGACGGTCGCACTCGACAGGGCGACCTCGTCCGCGAGCGCCTCGGACTGCGCCAGGAGCGAATCGAGTTCCGCCTGACGCTGCGACAGCGCCTCCTCGGCGGTCAGCAGGTCCGCCGTGGTCGCGGCATCCGAAATGAGCCCCTCCAGCCGGTCGACCGAGGTCTGCAGCGCCGAGATGCGGGCCCGCAGATCGGTCGACTGCGCGGTGACGTCCTCGCGGGTGATCTCGGACGACGTGACCTCGCCGAGGTCGTCGAGGCCGGTGAGGAACGTGGTGAGCCCGTCGGCCGGGACACGCACGGTGACCCAGGTGCCGCCCGGGGACGACACGGCATCGGCTCCCGTCGTCTCGGCAGGCGCGGCGGCCGACACGTTCATCGACTCGACGTAGCCGCCGGATGCCTCGGCCCGGTCTCCGATCTCGGCGACGGCGGCAGCGGGATCCGACGCCTCGAGAACCGTCGAGGCGGTGGCGACCACCTCACGACCCGCCGTGGATGCCGTGCCGCTCCCTTCCTGGTCGCCGCCGGAATCCCCGCCGAGATCGCCGCCCGATTCGGGCGCGACGGCGCCGCCGGCGCTCTGGTCGTACACGCTGACGGATTCGCCCGCCGTCGGGCCGCCGAGGGCGGGCCCGACGAAGCCTGCGACGACGATGACGGCGGCCGCCGCGCCGGTGTAGGCCCACCCGCGGCGCCGTCGCCGTTGCGAGGAAGCACGGGATCGCGAGACCTCTTCGCGGATCTCGGCGAGGAGTGCGGCCTCGATGTCGTCCTGTCTCTCCTGCGTGAGGTCGGGGAGCTCGATCTCGTGCCGGGTCATGATCCCTCCGATCCCACGACGGTGCGCAGCCGTGTCCGCACCCGTGAGAGGCGGTTGCGGACGACCGCGTGCGAGATGCCGAGCTCCGCCGCCGCGGCCGCGTAGGCGTATCCCTCCGTGGCACAGAGACGGAAGATCTGCTGGTCCAGGGGCGAGAGGGTCCCGAGCTCCGCCAGGACGCGTTCCGCGAGATCCGTGCCGATCACCTGGTCCTCGACGTCGACGGCGGCGGGGATCGTCTCCTCGACGGCCCCGGCGGTGTGGAGCCGATCGCGGCGCTGGCGCCGCATCCGGTTCGCGCTCTGGAAGCGGCAGATGGTCACGAGCCACGGCAGCAGCGACTCGCTCACCAGGTCCAGGGCCGGCAGTCGCCGCCACGCGACGAGGAAGGTCTCCTGCATGACGTCCTCCGCATCGGCTGTGTTCCCGAGGAGGCCGTGAGCCAGCCAGTACACCGGCTTCGCGTAGGCGCGATAGAGCTCGCGGAAGGCCTGCTGGTCGCCACGCCCGGCGGCGGCCACCAGGTCCGCGTCACGCCTCGCGAGCGGGTCGGCCATGGCATCCTCGTTCGTTCTGTCGATGGGGGAGTGTCGCGTCACGGAGCATCGTCTCAGGCACCTCAAAAGGTACTCTGGGGGTCGCCCCCCGCATGAAAGGCCCTCATGGAGCTTCCCCTCTGGTTCGAGGTCGGCTCGCTGGTCGTCCTGACGCTCATCCTCGTCGCCGACCTGCTGCTGATCATCAAGCGGCCTCACGTGCCGTCGACGAAGGAATCGACGCTCTGGGTCGTCTTCTACGTCGCTCTCGCGCTCGTGTTCGCGCTCATCATGCTCGTGGTCACGAACGGCGAGTACGCGGGTCAGTTCGTCGCGGGGTGGCTCACGGAGTACAGCCTGTCGATCGACAACCTGTTCGTGTTCGTCCTCATCATGAGCCAGTTCTCGGTGCCCCGAGCGGCGCAGCAGAAAGTGCTGATGGTGGGCATCATCATCGCGTTGATCCTGCGCGGCATCTTCATCCTGCTGGGCGCGGCGATCATCGAGCAGTTCAGCTGGGTCTTCTACCTCTTCGGGCTCTTCTTGATCTACACGGCCTGGAAGCAGGCCTTCTCGAGCGAGGACGACGACGAGGAGGAGAAGAAGGAGAGCTTCATCGTCCGGGCGCTGCGTCGACGCATGTCGATCAGCGAGGAGTACGACGGCGCGAAGGTGCGCACCGTCATCGACGGCAAGAAGGTCTTCACCCCGATGGTGATCGTCTTCGCCGCGCTGGGCATGACCGACCTGCTCTTCGCGATCGACTCCATCCCGGCCATCTTCGGCATCACCCAGAGCGCGTTCATCGTCTTCACGGCGAACATCTTCGCCCTCATGGGCCTGCGTCAGCTCTACTTCCTCCTGGGTGGTCTGCTCGACCGCCTCAAGTACCTGCACTTCGGCATCGCCTTCATCCTCGCCTTCATCGGCGTGAAGCTCGTCCTGCACGCGATGCACGAGAACGAGCTGCCCTTCATCAACGGCGGCGAGCACATCGAGTGGGCGCCGGAGATCTCCACCTGGGTCTCGCTCGGGGTGATCATCGCCTCGATGGTCGTCGCGACCGTCGCGAGCCTCATCGCCGCGCGCCGCGAAGGGTTGCGGGAGCCGATTCCGGCGACGGGGCCCACCCCGGTCCACCACGCGGAGGATGTCGCCGACGAGCAGGGCACGCCCTCGACGGTCGACCCCCGCCCGTCCGAGAAGGACTGACGCGCCGCCTCAGAACGGGCGGAGATTCGCCCGGAGGGTGGGTTCATACTCCCGTCGCAGGATGCCCCGACGACGCAGGATCGGGACGAGCTCGTCGAGCGTGCGGTGCACCGTGACCGGGTGGAGGTCGCCCCACAGAAGCACGCCGTCGTTGCCCCAGGAGCCGTACTCGTCGATGCGGTCGGCGAGTTCCTCGGCGGTCCCGACCCAGCCGGAGCCGTCGTGCAGACGACCCTTCCTCGCGTGCGCGGCGAGGATCCGCCGCAGCGGCGCATCCTCGTCGTGCTCGCCGAGGAGGCGGCGGATGCTGCCGTGCGAGACGTGCTCGCCGAAGATCCCCCGATCCAGCGGTCGATCGAGATCGAGGCCCGTGAGGTCCGTCTCGAGGTCGCTGGACTGGTGCTCGGCGATCCAGCGGAGGGTGGCCTCGTCGGGGTCGAGCGACGCCGCCACGATCCGGTCCGCTTCCTCCGCGGAGGACACGACGACGGGTTGGATCGCGAAGAGGATCGTGATGTCCTCGGGCCGACGGCCCGCCGCGGTCGCGGCCTCGTGGATGCGGCGCCGGTAGCCGCGGACGGACTCCTCCGTCATCGGGGCGAGTGCGAGCTGCACGTCCGAATTGGCGCCCGCGAAGCCGAGGCCGCGGGGCGAACCGCCGGGCGAGACGATGACGGGTTCGCCGTCCGTGAACGGGATCGCATTGAGCGGACCGTCGAAGGCGAAGTAGTCGCCGCGGTGGACCGTCGGGCGGAGCTTCGTCCCGTCGGCATAGCGACCCGCCGCGGCATCGGCGATGAGCGCGCCCTAGGGCCAGCTGCGCCAGAGATCGCGCACCGCCGTCATCCATTCCTCCGCGCGGTCGTACGCCGCGTCGTGCCCGAGCTGGGCCGCGGTGGAGAAGTGACGTGCGCTGCCGGTGTCGGTGACGACGTTCAGCCCGAGCCGATGGCCGCTGAGATGCTGCAGCGTCGCGAACTGCCGGGCGACGGTGTAGGGCAGGGTCGCGGCGGGGTTCACCGTCGGGACGATGCCGATGCGCTCGGTGGCGGCGAAGAGGTACGGCGCCAGCAGGAGAGGGTCGAGCTTCGGGCCGCCGAACGCCTGCCGCACGCGCAGATCGATGGTCTCCGCGGATCCGAGCGAAGGGGCGTCCTCGATGATGAGCAGATCGAATCCGGCCTGCTCGAGCGTGCGGACGGCGTCCTGGTACAGCGCCGGCGATGTCCAGTCGTAGTCCCAATCGAGGTACGGGTGGCCCCACCCGTGCGGCCCGAAACCGCGCGCGAGGAACCATCCGAAGTGCTGCGGTCGGCTCATGCGACCACCGCCACGTCCGCGGTCAGAGCGGATGCCGCGGCCGTGAGCCCGCGCGCGAGATCCGCGAGCAGGTCGTCGACGTCCTCGATGCCGATCGACAACCGGAGGGTGCCGGGGTGGACGCCCAGGGCCGCACGCTCGGCGGGGGAGCGTCGGGCATGGCTGGTCGTACCCGGGTGCAGGACCAAGGACCGTACGTCGCCGAGGTGGGTCATGTGGGTGATGACCGACACCTCCTCGACGAAGGAGCGGGCAGCGGGGAGTCCGCCCCGCAGCGTCACGGTGAAGACCGAGCCGTACCCGCCGCGGAGGTAGGACCGGGCGAGGTCGTGGGTGGGGTGCGACGCCAGACCGACGTAGTCGACCGACTCCACCTCGGGGTGTTCTGCGAGCCACCGGGCGACGGCGAGCGCGTTCTCGGACTGCCGCTGCACACGCAGGCTGAGCGTCTCGACGCCCTGGCCGATGAGGAACGCGGTGAGCGGCGACGGTGTGGGACCGAAGCGGGGTGCGACGCTCTCTCGCAGGTGCGCGATGCGGGCGCGTCCGCCATGGCGATCCCAGACGCTCGGCGCGACCGCGGAGCCCTCGACGAGGTGCGGGAAGAGGTGGCCGGAGCGGGACGCGTCGAATCGCCCGTCGTCGACGATGACACCGCCGAGGACGGCGCCCTGCCCGGCGAGGAACTTGCTCGCGGAGTGGACGACGATGGCGGCGCCGTGCTCGAGAGGACGGAGCAGGTAGGGCGTCGCGAACGTGTTGTCGACGATGAGGGGGATCCCGACCTCCTCGCCGACCGCGGCGACGGAGGCGACGTCCAGGACGTCGTTGCGGGCGTTCGCGATCGATTCGCCGAGCAGCACACGGGTCTCGGGCCGGATCGCGCGACGCCAGGCATCCGGGTCGCGGATGTCGTCGACGAAGGTCGTCTCGACACCGAGCCGGGCGAGGTTGTCGACGAGGAGCCCCCGCGTCCCCTCGTAGATGTGCGTGGAACTGACGATGTGCGAACCGGCGGTGACGAGTCCGAGCAGCGCCACCGCGAGCGCCGCCTGTCCGGACGCGAGCAGAACGGCCTCTGCGCCGCCCTCCAGCGACGCGAGCTTGCGTTCGACGGCGTCGACCGTCGGGTTGCCCGTACGGGTGTAGCCGAAGCCGTCACCCGCCCCGAAGTGGGCGGCGGCCTCGTCGAAGGAGTCGAAGGTGAACCCCGCCGTGAGATGGATCGGCACGGCGCGCGGGGTGGCCGCCGCGGCATCCGTCCCCACGTGGACCTGTCGCGTCGTGAACCCCTCGGCGGTTCGCTCCGTCATCGTCGTCTCCTGTCCCTCAGGCCACACAGCGTGCCACGTCGCGGGCGGCGGGCGGAGTCCGTGAGACGTGGTGTTACGCGCCGGGAGCGACTCGCCCCGGCGGACCCGGTGGTAGTCTGACGCGGTGCGGACCGCTCGACTCCTTATCGGCCGCGACGAGACCTCGCTCTGAGCCCTCTCTCGTCGCGGAGGCTGTCGCGGGCGCCATCCGACATCAGGAGACACCATGAGCACGATTCCCGACCGTCCCCGGACCCTCGCCGAGAAGGTGTGGGACGACCACCTCGTCGTGAAGGGTGAGGACGGCAGCCCCGACCTCATCTACATCGACCTCCACCTGGTCCATGAGGTGACGAGTCCGCAGGCGTTCGACGGCCTCCGCGCCGAGGGCCGCCCCGTGCGCCGACTCGACCTCACGATCGCGACGGAGGACCACAACACCCCGACGCTCGAGATCGACAAGCCGATCGCCGACCTGACGAGCCGCACGCAGATCGAGACTCTGCGACGCAACGCCGCGGAGTTCGGTTTGCGGCTGCACTCGCTGGGGGACAAGGAGCAGGGCATCGTCCACGTCGTCGGCCCGCAGCTCGGTCTGACCATGCCCGGCATCACGGTCGTCTGCGGCGACTCGCACACCTCGACGCACGGTGCGTTCGGCGCCATGGCGTTCGGCATCGGGACGAGCGAGGTCGAGCACGTCCTGGCCACCCAGACCCTGCCGCTGAAGCCGTTCAAGACGATGGCCATCACCGTCGAGGGGACGCTCAAGCCCGGCGTGAGCGCGAAGGACATCATCCTGGCGATCATCGCGAAGATCGGCGCGAACGGCGGGCAGGGCTACGTGCTCGAGTTCCGCGGCTCCGCCATCCGTTCCCTCTCGATGGAGGGCCGGATGACGATGTGCAACATGTCCATCGAGGCGGGCGCCCGGGCGGGCATGATCGCGCCGGACGAGACCACCTTCGCCTACGTCAAGGACAAGCCGCACGCTCCCCGGGGCGCGGACTGGGACGAGGCGGTCGCCTACTGGCGCACGCTCCCCTCCGACGAGGGCGCCGTGTACGACGCCGAGGTATTCCTCGACGCCGACGAACTCGAGCCCTTCGTGACCTGGGGCACCAACCCCGGTCAGGGGGTCAACCTGAACGGCGTCGTCCCCGACCCCGCCGAGATGAGCGACCCGAACGAGCGCGCCGCGGCCGAGCGGGCACTCGAGTACATGGACCTGGCTCCTGGCACCGCCCTGAAGGACGTGGCGGTGGATGCCGTCTTCATGGGCTCCTGCACGAACAGCCGCATCGAGGATCTGCGGCAGTTCGCCTCAATCGTGCGCGGACGCACCAAAGCGGAGGGGGTGCGCGTCATGGTGGTCCCCGGATCGGCACGCGTCCGCCTGGAAGCCGAGGCGGAGGGGCTCGACAAGGTGTTCACCGACTTCGGGGCGGAATGGCGCTTCGCCGGCTGCTCGATGTGTCTCGGGATGAATCCCGATCAGCTCGCTCCCGGTGAGCGGTGCGCCTCGACCAGCAACCGCAACTTCGAGGGTCGCCAGGGCAAGGGCGGTCGCACGCACCTCGTCTCGCCTCAGGTCGCCGCCGCGACCGCCGTGCTCGGCCGGCTCGCCAGCCCGAGCGATCTCGACGCACTGGCTCTGACGGAGGTCTGACATGGAGAAGTTCACCCGCCACACCGGCGTCGGCGTGCCGCTGAAGCGTTCCGCCGTCGACACCGACCAGATCATTCCGGCCGTCTACCTCAAGCGCGTCACGAAGACGGGCTTCGACGACGCCCTGTTCGCCAACTGGCGGCAGGACCCGTCATTCATCCTCAACCAGGACGCCTACCGCGAGGGTTCCGTTCTCGTCGCGGGTCCCGACTTCGGCACCGGGTCGAGCCGTGAGCACGCCGTGTGGGCGTTGCGCGACTACGGCTTCCGCGTCGTCCTCAGCACGAAGTTCGCCGACATCTTCCGCGGAAACGCCGGCAAGCAGGGACTGGTCACGGGAGTGGTGACGGAAGAGGTCCTCGAGGCGATCTGGGCGGCACTGGAGGCCGAGCCCGGGCGCGAGGTGACCGTCGACCTCGAGACACGCACGGTGCAGGTCGGCGACGTCCAGGCCCCCTTCGACATCGACGATTACACTAGGTGGCGGCTTCTCGAGGGGCTCGACGACATCGGGCTCACCCTGCGCAACGAAGACAAGATCGCGCAGTTCGAGGCGCGCCGCGAGGCGTGGCGGCCGCGGACGATCCCCGTCCGCTGATCGGCCTGCGCCCCGCACAACGGGGCCGCTCACGCTTCCTCCCCACCACAGACGAGGTCCCACCCATGAAGACACTTCTCAGCGACTCCGCGTCCTTCCCGGCCGGCGGCAGCGCCGGTCAGACGCTCCGGATCCGCGGCGGTCGTCCGCTGCGCGGTCGGGTCGAGGTGAAGGGGGCGAAGAACCTCGCCACGAAGGCGATGGTGGCCGCTCTCCTGGGTGAGACCGCGAGCATCCTGCGGGACGTGCCCGACATCAGCGACGTCCACGTGGTCCGCTCGCTCCTCGAGGTCCACGGCGTCCGCGTCGAGGACCTCGAGGACGGCGTCCTCCGCCTCGACCCGAGCGGCGCCGTCTCGGCCCACATGGAGGAGATCGACGCGCACGCGGGGGCCTCCCGCATCCCGATCCTCTTCTGCGGTCCGCTCCTGCACCTGCTCGGTCAGGCGTTCATCCCGGACCTGGGCGGATGCCGCATCGGCGACCGCCCGATCGACTTCCACCTCGACGCCCTGCGCTCGTTCGGAGCCATCGTCGACAAGCTGCCCAGCGGCATCCGCCTCTCCGCTCCCGGAGGCCTGCACGGCGCCAACATCGAGCTGCCCTACCCGAGCGTCGGTGCGACGGAGCAGGTGCTCCTGACCGCAGTCCGCGCCAAGGGCACCACCGAGCTGCGCAACGCGGCCATCGAGCCCGAGATCATGGACCTGATCGCGGTGCTGCAGAAGATGGGCGCGATCATCTCCTACGAGCCCAACCGGGTGATCTTCATCGAGGGTGTCGAGTCGCTCCGGGGCTACGACCACCGCGCGATCTTCGACCGCAACGAGGCCGCATCCTGGGCCGCGGCAGCCCTCGCCACCGACGGCGACATCTTCGTCGGCGGTGCCAAGCAGCAGGAGATGCTCACCTTCCTCAACGTCTTCCGCAAGGTCGGCGGCGACTTCGACATCGCCGAGGACGGCATCCGTTTCCGTCGCGGCGGCCCGCTGAAGCCCGTCATGGTCGAGACCGACGTCCATCCCGGCTTCATGACCGACTGGCAGCAGCCCCTCATCGTCGCGCTGACGCAGGCCGAAGGCGAGTCCGTCGTCCACGAGACGGTGTACGAGAACCGTCTCGGCTTCACCCGCGCGCTCGTCCAGATGGGCGCGGACATCGTCGTGCACCCCGACGGCATCGCGAGCTCGGACCGCCGCGTGCCGCGGCGTGCCCTCGAGCAGGCGGCCGTCATCAACGGGCCGACGCCGCTCCACGGAGCCGACGTCGTCGTCCCGGACCTCCGGGGCGGCTACTCCTACGTGATCGCCGCCCTCGCTGCCGAGGGCGAGTCGACGGTGCGCAACATCGGGATCATCCGGCGCGGCTACGAGAAGTTCCTCGAGAAGCTGACCGATCTCGGCGCCGACTTCGACGTCACGGAGTGACGGCGGTGGCTCCCCGTCGCCGCGCGTCCCCGGAGAAGACCCGACCGAGTGTCTTCTGGCCGGCGGCGATGGTCGTCGTGCCGGCGACCGGCTGGTTCGCGAAGATCGAGATCGAGGGCGGCGAGCACCTTCCCCGGGAGGGCTCGTACGTCCTCGCCCCGAACCACTACAGCGAATTCGACCCCGTGATCATCGCCGTCGCGACATGGCGGCTGGGGCGCGCGCCGCGCTTCATGGCCAAGGAGAGCCTGTTCCGGGTGCCCGTCCTCGGCTGGCTGCTGCGGGCGACCGGCATGGTCCCCGTCGCGCGGGCATCCACGTCCGCCGCGGCGAAGCAGACCCTCGCGCAGTCGAACGCGCTCGTTGCGGCGCAGCGCGGTGTCATCGTGTACCCGGAGGGATCGCTCACCCGCGACCCGGACATGTGGCCGATGCGCGGCAAGACGGGCGCCGTCCGCCTCGCCCTGGCCGCCCCCGAGCCGCTCCCGGTGATCCCCGTGGCGACGTGGGGCGTGCAGGAGATCCTGCCGCGATACGGGCGACTGCGCCTGTGGCCCCCGCGCCGCCGTGTGCGTGTGCTCCTGGGCCCTCCCGTCGACCTGTCCGCCTACACCGACACGACGCCCGCGACCCTGACGGCGGCGACGGATGCCGTCATGCGCGACATCTCGATCCTGCTGGGACGGCTGCGCGGCGTCGAGCCTCCGGCGCAGCGGTGGAATCCGGCTCAGCACGGGCAGAGGGAGACGGGTCGCCTTGACTCCTAGGGAAGCGTCGCGTCGCGAGACCCCGGCTCCCCGTGTCGCAGTCCTCGGCTCCGGCAGTTGGGGGACGACCTTCGGCAAGGTGCTCGCGGACGGCGGCGCCGACGTCGTCATGTGGGCGCGCCGAGCGGAGCTCGCGCACGAGATCCGCGAAGGCAAGCGCAACTCGCAGTACCTGCCCGGGATCAACCTCCCGCGCGGGCTGTCCGCGACGCACCACCTGGCGGAGGCCCTCGACGGAGCCACACAGGTCTACATCGCCATCTCCAGCCAGGCGCTGCGCCAGAATCTGAAGGCCGTCCGGCCCCTCGTGGACGGGAGCGACGTCCCGATCGTCTCGCTCATGAAGGGCGTCGAGAAGAAGTCCGGGCTTCGTATGAGCCAGGTCCTCGAGCAGGAGCTGGGCTGCGAACCCGCGCGTATCGCCGTGGCATCCGGCCCCAACCTCGCGCTCGAGATCGCGCGCGAGCAGCCGACAGCGGCGGTCATCTCGTCGTCGAGCCAAGAGACGGCCGAGGCCGTCGCCCGCATCTCGCGCAACCGGTACTTCCGGACCTTCGTCAACACCGACGTGATCGGCACGGAGTTCGGGGGTGTGCTGAAGAACCTCATCGCGGTGGCCATCGGCATCGTCGACGGCGTCGGCTACGGCGAGAACACGAAGGCGTCGATCATCACGCGAGGGCTCGTCGAGATGACGGACTTCGCCGTCGCGCAGGGTGCGCAGCCCGAGACCCTGCAGGGTCTGGCGGGGCTCGGCGACCTGATCGCGACGTGCCAATCCCCGCTGAGCCGCAACAACACAGCAGGACGGCTCCTCGGTCAGGGCTACAGCTTCACCGAAGTCGTCAAGCAGATGGACCAGACCGCGGAGGGACTGGCCTCGGTCGCGCCCGTCCTTCAGCTGGCCCGCGAGGCCGGCGTGCACATGCCCATCGTCGAGCAGGTCAAGATGGTCCTCGACGGCGCGATGAATCCGCGCGACATCGCACCGCATCTCACGACGGATGACGATGAGCCCACCGAGGAGAGGACTCAGAATGGTTCAGGCGGCAGTGGTTCTGCTCTTCGGCGGGCGTTCCAGCGAACACTCGATCAGTTCCGCCACGGCGGGCGGCGTCCTTCGCGCGATTGACCGCGACCGCTACCGGGTCATCCCGGTCGGCATCACCCGCGAGGGCGCGTACGTGCTCGAGGACGACGATCCCGACAAGTTCGCACTGAACGCCGACCGCCTTCCCGAGGTCGTCGACAACGGCACCCGGGTCATCTGGCCGGAGTCCACCGTGGAGCGGGGACTGTCCGTGCGCCACCCCGACGGCACGGTGGAGTCGCTGGGCGACATCGATGTGGTCTTCCCGATCCTCCACGGTCGATTCGGCGAGGACGGCACGGTGCAGGGCTTCCTCGAGCTCCTCGACCTCCCGTACGTCGGCGCGGGGCTTCTCATGTCCGCGATCGGGATGGACAAGCACACCACCAAGAGCATCCTGCAGGCCGCCGGTGTGCCCGTCGTGCCGTGGGTCACGGTGACGCGCGCGGGACTCGATCGCGACGGAGACCTGTGGCGGCGCCGCATCCGCGGTCTCGGCCTGCCCGTCTTCGTGAAGCCGGCGCGGGCGGGCTCGAGTGTCGGGGTGTCGAAGGTGTCCGGGTGGGACGAGTTGGACGCCGCCCTCGACACCGCCTTCGCCGAGGACTCGAGCGTGCTCGTGGAGCAGGCGGTCGTCGGCCGCGAGGTCGAGTGCGGCGTGCTGCAGGGGCGCGACGGAGCAGACCCGCGGGTGAGCGTGGCGGGGGAGATCGTCGTCAGCGGGCGCGACTTCTACGATTTCGAGGCGAAGTACCTCGGCGCGCCGGGCATCGACCTCGTCTGCCCGGCGGAGCTGCACGACGGCGAGCTGCGGGAGATGCAGCGGATCGCGGCCCGCGCGTTCGAGGCCGTGGGCGGTCAGGGGCTGTCCCGGGTCGACTTCTTCTACACGGGGACCGAGTTCTTCGTGAACGAGGTCAACACGATGCCCGGATTCACGCCGATCTCGATGTTCCCCACCTGCTGGATCCAGAGCGGTCTCAGCTACCCGGAGCTCATCACCGAGCTCATCGAACTGGCGCGCTGACGCCGATCACGGGACGACGTCGGATGCCGCGACGCACTGCCCGGTGACGTCGAAACGCTGGGTGATGAGGCGGCTGACCGCGCTCACCGGACCGCTCGAGCTCACCTCGTCGTAATCGACGATCAACTGGACGGCCGGCTCCCGTCCGTAGGTCGTGATCCGGTACAGCGGCGCGCGGGAGTCGTCGACCACCCAGTCCACACCGTCCACGGTGACGCAGGGGAGCTCGGAGGGGCCGAGCGGTGGCACACCGCACGCGAACTGCACCGTCGTCGGGTCCCCCCATGCGGCCGTCGACTGCGCGTCCGTCCAGCGGCGGTGCTGATCGCCGAGATCGTCGGGCAGCCGCACCATGACCTCCGCGCAGCGCGGATCGTCGGCGTTCGGGGCAGCGTCGACGGCGACCGTCGACGAGCATCCCGCCAGCGCCGCGACACCGGCGATCAGGAGGGTGAGCGCGACGATCGATCGGGTCCGAGCCATCCCTCCAGGCTACCGTGGAGCCATGGGTGAGCTCCGTGTGCGCGACGTCTCCGAGGGCGAGCTGCTGAGCCGCATCCTGCGCATCCTGCGTCCCCTCTCTCGGGCCGAGGTCGGACCCGGGGACGATGCGGCGGTGCTCGCGGCCCCGGGCGGTCGCATCGTCGCCACGACGGACACCCTCGTCCACGGCCCGGATTTCCGCCTCGCCTGGACCTCACCGCACGACCTCGGCTTCAAAGCCGCCGCGGTCAACCTCGCGGACGTCGCGGCGATGGGCGCCCGTCCCACGGCGCTGCTTGTCGCGCTCGCCCTGCCGGACGCGCTCCCGGCATCCTTCGTCGACGAGCTGGCCGCCGGATTCCGCGACGCGCTGGAGCAGTTGGCGCCCGGGTGCGCGGTCGAGGGCGGCGACCTCACGGTCTCCGACACCCTCACGGTCGCCGTCACCGCCATCGGGGTGCTGGACGGTGTCGCGCCCGTCCTGCGATCGGGGGCCCACCCGGGTGATGCGGTCGCGGTCGCGGGAGAGCTCGGCGCGGCGTCCCGAGGGCTGCGGCTGCTCTTCACGCGATTCCGTGGCCCTGAGGGGACGCCGGCGCCCGTTGATGCGGACGGGCTGACCGATGCCGAGCGACGGGACCTCGCCGCCCAGTTGCGTCCACGGCCCCCCGTCGCCCTGGGTGCCGTCGCCGCGCGGGCAGGGGCGACGGCGATGATGGACGTCTCGGACGGGCTGATCCTGGACGCGACACGTCTCGCGGACGCGTCCCGGGTGACTCTGGCGCTCGACGCGGCCCTCGACGACGACGCGCTCTCGGGCGGCGAGGACCACGCCCTGCTGGCCTGCTTCCCGGCGGGTCGCGTGCCGGAGGGGTTCGCAGTGATCGGTCGCGTCCTCCAGCGTCAGGACGCTCCCGTCCTCGTCCGGGGCGCCCCGCCGGCGGGCCGTGGCGGCTGGGACCCCTACGCGGACTGGGATTCCGCCAAAGGCTGATCCGGTGCGGAGAGCGCGAGCCACCAGAGGGTGGTGTCCCCGTACTTCTTCGAGCGGTCGAGGACGAGGTGCTCCGGGAGGAGGGGCGCGCCGGAGCGTGTCGCGCGCTCGACGATCACCGTCGCGGTGGCGGCCAGCCGCGGGACGAGCAGCCCGAGGGTCGTCGACAGCTCGGCATCCGTCATGTCGTACGGCGGATCGACGAAGACGAGGTCGAATCCCGGTCCGCCGCTGCGCAGGAAGGCGTCCGCGGCGGCGCGGTGAACGGTGACCCTGCGCCCGGGAAGGCTGCGCGCGACGGCTTGCACGTTGCGGTCGATGACGGATGCCGCGCGCGGCGCCCGCTCGACGAGGTCGGCCGAGGCCGCGCCGCGGCTGACCGCCTCGAGCCCGAGCGCGCCGGATCCCGCGTACAGGTCGAGGACCGCCGCACCCGTGAGGATCCCCGCGGCCTCGAGCGCGCCGAACATCGATTCGCGCACCCGCTCGCTCGTCGGCCGGGTGCCGGCGCTCGGCACCGCCAGCGGCAGCGAGCCGGCGTCTCCCGCGATGATCCTCGTCACCCCGCCACGATAGCGGCGTCCGCGACCGCTCCTAGACTCGAGGCATGCCGTCGTACACCCTCGCCACACCTCTCCCCGAGGCGGTCGGCGACACTCTGGCGAAGGGGCTGCGGCGGGCCTTCCAGATGACGACGGTCGGCGACCTGCTCGGTCATTACCCGCGCCGCTACGCGAGCCGTGGTCAGCTGACACCCATCGCCGAGCTCCCGGTGGGGGAACTGGTGACGATCGTCGCCGAAGTGCTGTCCGCGACGACCCGCCCGATGCGCGGCCGCCGCGGCGAGCTCGTCGAAGTGCTCATCGGCGACGGCAACGGCACCATGTCCCTCACGTTCTTCGGTCAGGCGTGGCGTGTGAAGGATCTGCGAACGGGTCGGCAGGGCATCTTCTCCGGCAAGGTGGGGGAGTACCGCGGCCAGAAGCAGCTGACCCATCCGGACTACGAGCTCTTCGACGATGAGGGGACCGCGCGGTTGAGCGCGGAGGCGTGGCACAACGTCCCCATCCCGATCTACCCCGCGACGAGCACGTTCTCGAGCTGGCAGGTCAAGCGCTGTGTCGACCAGGTGCTGACCGGTCTCGGCGACGTGCCCGAGCCTCTCCCCGACGGATTCCGCACCGCGCAGGGGCTCCTCGATGCGCGGACGGCTCTCGTCCGCATGCACGCACCCGAGACGTTCGACCAGGTGGGGCCTGCGCGCGAGACGCTGCGCATGCACGAGGCGTTCGTGCTGCAAGCAGCCCTCCTCCAACAGCGGCAGTTCGTGCGGATGATGTCGGCCACCGCACGCCCCGCGGGCGAGCTCCTCACGCGCTTCGACGCCGCGCTGCCGTTCGAGCGCACCCCCGATCAGCTGACGGTGGGCGAGCGCATCGCCGCAGACCTCGTCGGTGCGTGGCCGATGAACCGGCTCGTCCAGGGCGAAGTCGGCTCCGGCAAGACGCTCGTGGCGCTCCGCGCCATGCTGCAGGTGGCGCAGTCCGGTGGGCAGTCGGCGCTCATCGCTCCCACCGAGGTGCTGGCCGGTCAGCATGTCCGCTCCATCGCTCGCATGCTCGGACGGGACCTCGCGCCGGAGCTGATGCCGACCCTCCTCACCGGGCAGCAGCCGGCCGCAGAACGTCGGCGGGCGGCGCTGCGCGTCGCGTCGGGGCAGGCGCGCATCGTCGTCGGAACGCATGCCCTGCTCAGCGAGTCGACGACGTTCGCAGACCTGGGTCTCGTCGTCGTGGACGAGCAGCACCGTTTCGGTGTCGATCAGCGCGAGACGCTGCGCGCGAAGGGAAGTTCGCCGCACGTCCTCGTGCTCACGGCTACCCCCATCCCGCGGACGGTCGCGATGACCGTCTTCGGCGATCTCGACGTCTCGACCATCCGGACGATGCCCGGAGGGCGAGCGGGGATCTCCACCTATGTCGCCCCGGTGGGGGAGAAGCCGGCGTGGTTCGCGCGGGTGTGGGAACGGGTCGCCGAAGAGGTGCGGCTCGGCAGGCAGGCCTTCGTCGTGTGTCCCGCGATCGATGCCGCGACCGACACCGACGAGGACGACGCTGCGGAGGATGCCGAACCCGGCCGGACGCGCTGGGGCGTCGTGCAGGCAGCGGCGCTGCTCGAGGGACACCCCGACTACCGCGACATCCGCGTCGAGATCCTCCACGGCAAGATGCCGGGGGAGGAGAAGGACGCCGTCATGCAGGCCTTCGCCCGCGGGGACATCGACGTCCTCGTGGCGACCACGGTGGTGGAGGTGGGCGTCGACGTGCCGAACGCGTCGACCATGGTCATCCTCGAGGCGGACCGCTTCGGGGTGTCGCAGCTGCACCAGCTGCGCGGGCGTGTCGGGCGCGGGTCGGTCCCGGGGCTGTGCCTGCTCGTCACCGAAGCCGACCCGTACACGCCGGCGCGGGCACGGGTCGAGGCGGTCGCCGCCACCACCGACGGATTCGAGCTCGCGGAGATCGATCTCGACCTCCGCGGTGAGGGCGACGTGCTGGGCGACGCGCAGTCCGGCGTCCGATCGTCGTTGCGTCTGTTGCGTGTGGTGGCCGACGCGGACCTGATCGCCACGGCGCGCGCCGAGGCGGAGCGCCTCCTTGCCGAGGATCCGAGCCTCGACCGGCATCCGGGCCTCGCTGCAGCCATCTCCGGTCGCGTCAGCCAACGGGAGCGCGCCGCCCTCGCGAAGAACTGACGCCGTGCGCGCCTGAAGCATCGTTAGGCTCGGGTGCTATGAACAACCGGATCGCGGTCGTGCCCGGCTCCTTCGACCCCCCGACGCTCGGTCATCTCGACGTGATCCGGCGCGCAGCATCCCTCTACGACCAGTTGCACGTCCTCGTCGTCCACAATCCGGGCAAGGAGGCGATGCTGCCGATCGCGCAGCGGCTGAGCCTGCTCGAGCAGTCCATCGCCGAGAGCGGCATCGAGGGCGACGTGGTCGTCGCGGCGTGGAGCGTGGGGCTGTTGGTGGATTACGCGACCGACGTGGGTGCGGGCGTCCTCGTCAAGGGGATCCGCTCGCAGGTGGACGTCGCTTACGAGACGCCCATGGCGATCGTGAACCGCCACCTCGCTCATGTCGAGACGGTGTTCCTGCTCCCCGATCCCGCGCACGCGCTGGTGTCGAGCTCACTCGTGCGCCAGGTGGCATCGCTGGGCGGAGACGTGTCGCCGTTCGTCCCCGGTCCGGTCGCGCGGTTCCTCGACACGGGAGCACAGCGGGGCTGACGCGGCCCCAAGGAGTCCACGCACGCGTACGATGGACGACCGTGGTCAGAAAGCGTGTGAGCGGTCCGTTCGTCCTTCCCGTGCGTGACATCGTCCGTGCACCGGGCGAGATGCGTGAGTTCGAGATCCGCGTCCCTGCACCGGAGAAGTGGGGCGAGGGATTGGCCTGGGTCGACGCCGGCGAAGACGTCGATGTCGACGTGCGTCTGGAGTCGGTGCACGAGGGCATCCTGGTCACCGCCGAGATCTCCACCACCTACGACGGCCAGTGCAGCCGGTGCCTCGTCGACCTGACACACCCCCTCCAAGTCGAGTTTCAGGAGCTCTTCGGGTATTCTGGGGACGAAGCGACTGACTTCGAGGTTCAAGACGACCACGTGGATCTTGAAACTCCTGTCAGGGATGCGATCGTCCTGTCGCTTCCGTTCCAGCCGGTGTGTCAGCCGGATTGCCCCGGACTCGATCCGTCCACGGGCGAGAGGCTGACCGGAACACCGGTCCCGGAGACCCAGATCGACCCGCGCTGGAATGCGCTGGCCGCCTTGTCGGCCCGAACCCCAGACCACGACGACGAGGCGCCGCGCCCCGCCGCCGACGACACAGAGAAGAGCTGACCATGGCAGGTAACCCCCCGAAGCGGAAGGTCTCCCGCTCCAACACCCGTTCGCGCCGCGCGCAGTGGAAGGCCGAGGCCCCCACGCTCGTCAAGACCATCGAGAACGGCAAGGTCGTCTACAGCCGTCCCCACCAGGCGAAGGTCGTCACCGACTCGCAGGGCACGGAGCTGTTCCTCGAGTACAAGGGCCGCAAGGTCGCCGACATCTGATCGTCGCGTCGTGACAGACGCAGCAACCGATCACTCGGTGCTCACACACAAGCTCGGGGTCGACATCGACCCCGAGCTTGTGTCGCTTGCGCTGACCCATCGTTCGTACGCCTATGAGCACGGGGGTATCGCGCACAACGAGCGGCTCGAGTTCCTGGGGGACTCGATCCTCGGGATGGCGGTCACGGTGCACCTGTACCGGACGCACCCCGAGCTCGACGAAGGTTCCCTCGCCAAGCGCCGCGCGAGTGTCGTCTCCACCGTCGCCCTCGCCGAAGTCGCCCGCGGCATGGGCTTGGGCGCCCATCTGCGACTGGGGCGCGGCGAGGACCAGACCGGTGGGCGCGACAAGGACTCGATCCTGGCCGACACCACGGAGGCGTTGATCGGCGCCGCCTACCTGTCGGCCGGTACCGAGGAGGCGACCGCACTCGTCCTACGGCTCGTGTCCCCGCTGATGGACGACCCCGAGCGCTACGGCGCGGCGATGGACCCGAAAACGAGCCTCCAGGAGCTGGCCGCGCGTCTGGGTCACGCGGCGCCGACGTACAGCGTGGAAGCAGCGGGTCCCGATCACCACCGCGTCTTCACCGCCACGGTCACCGTCGGCGACGTCGCCCGGATGGGCAGTGGGTCGAGCAAGAAGCAGGCCGAGATGGCTGCCGCACTGTCGGTCTGGCGCGAACTGTCCGCGCGGGTCTAGACCTCCGTGCCCGAACTCCCCGAAGTCGAGGTCGTCCGCGCCGGCCTCGTCCCCGCTCTCGCCGGCGCTCGGTTGGATGCGGTCACCGTGCTCGACGCGCGATCCCTCACTCGTCACGTCGGGGATTCCCGCGACTTCGAGACGCGCCTCGCCGGACGACGTGTCGACGCCGTCGTGCGTCGCGGCAAGTTCCTCTGGATGCCCCTCGCCGAGGCGGATGCCGCTGCGCCGGAGGCGATCGTCGGTCACCTCGGTATGAGCGGACAGATGCTGCTGCGCGAGCCGGGGACTCCGACGTTGCGTCACGAGCGCATCCGCTTCGAGGTGCGGCATCCGATCCACGGCGAGATCCTGATGGTCTTCGTGGATCAGCGAACCTTCGGCTCTCTCGCTATCGACCGGCTGCTACCGACCGGCGACGGCGCCGCCGCGGGCCGCGGAAGTGACGCCGCTCTCGTCCCGAGTCAGGTGGCGCACATCGCGAGGGACCCCCTCGATCCCGCCTTCGACGACCGTGCGTTCCGGGCAGCGCTCGGCCGAACCCGTTCCGCGATCAAGCGCGCACTCCTCGATCAGACGGTCGTGAGCGGTATCGGCAACATCTACGCCGACGAGGCGCTGTGGGCGGCGCGCCTGCACCCGGACCGACCGGCGAACGAGCTGTCGACGCGCGCCGTCCGCCGCCTGCTCGGCGAGGTCCGGGCCGTGCTGGACCGGGCCCTCGCCGAGGGCGGTACGAGTTTCGATGCGCAGTACGTCAACGTCAACGGACAGGCGGGCTACTTCTCCCATTCCTTGAACGCGTACGGTCGGACGGGACAGCCCTGCCCGCGATGCGGCACCCCGATCGTGCGGGTCAGCTTCACGAACCGGTCCAGCCACTACTGCCCTCGGTGCCAACGGCGCGCTTAGTCCACGACTTTCTTCCAGGCACCGATGTAGGCCGCCGGTACGAAGCCGATCGCCTCGTTGATGCTCAGCATCGGACGGTTCTCCTCCGCGTTCCAGGTGACGATGCGGGAGGACTGCGGCATGAGCTCACGCCACCGCAGGATTCCGGCGCACTTCACCAACTGCCCGAGGCGATGGCCTCGGTGCTCGCGGAGGACCAGCGTGTCCATCTGCTGGGTCGCCGCCGCCGGATCCACACCGGAGCACAGCTCGTTGAAGGCGACGACCGTGCCGGTCGCCTCGTGGACGGCGACCGTGACCAGCACGGTCTGTCCGCCCGCCACGAAGCGGGCGTCGTGGCGGGCGAGTCGCTCGACATCCCACGTCTCCTCGTCGATCTCGAGCCCGGCTGCCGGGGCATCCGTCGACATACGCGACTTGGCCCACGCGAAGCTCTCGCGATACGCCTCGGGGGTGGGCAGCATCCATTGCTCCACGCGGTACCCGTCGGCGTGGGACTCGGCGTCGGCGAGGAGGGCTCGCACGGTCGCGAGCGCCGGTTCGATCTCGAGCACGCTCTTGCGGTCGACCTGCTCGAGGGTGTGACCGTGGCGCCGGAAATAGCGCGCCGGACGGTCGAGCGGGATCTCGCCGAACCCGGTCGGCGCGGCGAGCCGCTCCGACGGCGACCCGGGAACCGGTTCGGGATGCTCGGCCCACGCCTGCAGGATGGAGCGCCCTGCGTCGCGGGCGGTCTCCACGACGACGGCGTGGAGAGCGCTGCCGATGCCCCTGCCCTGCACCCGCTCGAGGAGTTCGACGGTCCAGTAGGCGACCAGCGACCCCTCCTCGGCGGGGAGGTCGACGATCACCCGTCCGACGACCTCGTCTGCGACGAGCACGATCCAACTGCGCTTGTCGTTGTCGGGGTCCGGCTGGAAGTGGGGGAGGAGCTGGGCAGGAGTGACTGCTTCGTCGTCGTTCGCGCTGATCTCACGGTAGATCTCGTTGCGCACCTCGACCATGGCGATGAAGTCGGCGGCCTCGGGCGCGTCGACGGAGGTCGGGACGGTGAGCGGCCGGAGATCGAAGGGGGCTGCGGTGGTCATGATGGTCTCTTTCAGGCTGGGGCCGGGGGCCGCGAGCGGGTCGCGGCCCCCGGATATGTCATCGGCGCGGAGCGAGGAGCGCACGGCGGCGTTCCCACTCCGCCTCGCGCGCCTCGCGTGCGAGACGCTGAGCGCGACGGGCGTGGATGGCTTCGCGGTCCGGACCGGGACGCGTGCTCCAGATGAGGAGAGCGACGGCCACTCGGAGCGCGATCCGGTCGATGATCGTCTGACGGACGGGCAGGTCCGTCGAGGTGGGATGCTGCAGCGCGGCGAGGACCGCCGAGGTGCGCTGCGGCGCGGTGGATGTGGACATGAGATATCTCATTTCGATGGGAGGGATGGGTGCCGCAGGGGGCGGCGGAGGATCGTGCCGCAGCACGAGGAGACGCAGAGAAGGACGGGGCAGCGAGGCCCGGCATCCGAAGGGGACGGACGGAGTCCGCCCTCAGGGCGTGGAGACGTTCACCGTCCGGGGACGGGATGTTCGGCGGCTGTCAGTGGCCGGAACGGATGCGGTCTGCCGCCGCGGCGCCGAAGGAGACGGTCCCCAGCGCGCACGGGAACGCGGTGAACGCGACTCCGGTGGGTGTCATTTCGATGATCATGTCAGGGGACCTCCTTTCTCAGACTTCTGACGCGAGCACTGACACTAGACCCGCCCTGGGCGCGGCGTCAAGTGGAGAATGCGGATCGTCCGCTAGCGTGGACGGGACGTCGATCCCGGAGGCCCCCATGCACCTGAAGAGCGTGACGCTCAAGGGGTTCAAGTCCTTCGCGCAACCGACGACCTTCGCGCTCGAGCCCGGCGTGACGTGCATCGTCGGCCCCAACGGGTCGGGTAAGTCCAACGTCGTCGACGCGCTGGCCTGGGTCATGGGGGAGCAGGGCGCGAAGACGCTGCGCGGCGGGAAGATGGAGGACGTCATCTTCGCCGGCACGGCCACGCGCGGCCCGCTCGGTCGCGCCGAGGTGCAGCTCACGATCGACAACTCCGACGGAGCGCTGCCGATCGAGTACAGCGAGGTGACGATCAGCCGGACCCTGTTCCGCAACGGATCGAGCGAGTACGCGATCAACGGTGAGACCTGCCGGCTCCTCGACGTGCAGGAGCTGCTGAGCGATTCCGGCCTGGGCCGCGAGATGCACGTCATCGTCGGCCAGGGTCGCCTCGACACCGTGCTGCAGGCGAGCCCGGAGGACCGCCGCGGATTCATCGAGGAGGCCGCCGGCATCCTGAAGCACCGTCGCCGCAAGGAGAAGACGCTCCGCAAACTCGAGGCGATGGAGGCCAATCTCACTCGGTTGAGCGACCTCGCCGGCGAGCTGCGCCGACAGCTGAAGCCGCTCGGCAAGCAGGCGGAGATCGCCCGCGAGGCGGCGACGATCGCCGCCGTCGTCCGGGATGCCAAGGCCCGTCTGCACGCCGACGAACTGGCTCGGCTTCGCGGGGAGCTCGCCGACCACGCACGGGCCGAGCACGAACGGCACGCCGAACGGCTCGTGCTTCAAGATCGCGCCGACGGGCTCCGCCGACGCATCGAGGAACTCGAGAACGATCAGCGCGCGGAGGCCGTCGATCGAGCGCGCGCGGTGACCTTCGAGCTCGGCCGGGTGCAGGAGAGGCTGCGCGGGCTGTATTCGCTCGCCGGTCAGCGCCTGGCTCTGCTCGACGACGACAGCGATCAGCCCGACGTCGGAACCACGGTCACCCAGGGGGCCATCGACGAGGCCCGTGCGGACATCGATCAGATCGCATCGGGTCTCGGCGATGCTCAGGATGCCGCTGCCGCCGCAGCCCGCGACGTCATCCGCGCACGCGCCGAGCTCGACGCGCTGGACACCGACATCGCCGCGCAGAGCGCGCTGGTCTCCGAACACGACATGCGTCTCGCCTCGCTTCGGGGCCGCGCCGAGGCGGCTGCGTCCAAGGCGGAGGCGCTCCGGACAGCCCTCGAGCGCCAGCAACGCGCACTCGACGCGGCCGAGCAGCGTCGAGCCGAGGCCGAGGACGCACTGGCATCGATCGCGCCGGCGTCCGAGGACCCGGCTGACACGTCGACCGTGTTCTCGGCGGCGTACGAGCGCGCACAGCGCGAGGCGTCGGATTCGGAGACAGAGGTCGGATCCATCCGCGATCGCCTCCATGCCGCGGAGCGCGAGCGCGAGTCGCTTCTCGCGGAGACCGCGGCCCTCGGGCGCGCCCTCGACATCCGCAACGCAGCAGCGGCGATCGTCGATCGCGGCGGGGACGGGGTCCGCGGCATCGTGAGTGACGCCATCCGCGTCTCGTCCGGGTTCGAGGCTGCCGTCGCGGCCGCGCTCGGTGCACTCGCCGAGGGCGTCCTCGTGGACGACATCGCCACGGCGCGAGAGGTGATCGCGACGGCTCGTGAGCACGAGCTCGGTGTCGTCGACATCGCGGTGAGTCGGGGGCCGGCTGTGTCGAAGCCCGCGCTCGAGGGGGAGTGGACCTGGGCTGCGGACGTCGTCGACGCGCCGGAGGGTCTGCGGGCCGTGCTGGCCGGCGTCGCCATCGCCGCCGATCTCGACGCGGCTCACGCGGCGGCGGTCGCCGCGGCCGATGCGGGAGAGCGGATCGTGGTCGTGACCCGCGCGGGAGAGACGGTCACCGCCAGCACGCTGAGCGCCGGCTCGGGTCAATCGCGGTCTCGACTCGAGCTCGCCGCCGAGCGCGACGCTGCTCGCCTGCGGCTCGACGAGGTCTCAGTGATCGCGGATTCCCTGCGCGAGGCGCTCACCGATGCGCAGGCGGGATGGGATGCCGCCCGTCAGCGAACGCGCGATGCATTGGCTGCGCTCCGAGAGCACGACTCCGCCCTCGCCGCTCACGCGGAGCAGCTCAACCGTGCGACGGTTCGCCTCGAATCCGCCGGTGCCGAATGCGACCGGCTCCGCGCCGGCCTCGGGCAGGCCGAGGCCGCGGCTCGAGACGCGGAGAACGCCGCACGCGCGGCGGCGGACGCGTTCAGTGCCGCCGAGGAAGCGCCCCGTCCGATCCTGGATGCGTCAGCCCGCGACGGGCTCCTCGACGCTCTGGAGTCGGCTCGCGCGCGGGAGATGGACACCCGGCTCGATGTGGAGACGCTGCGCGAGCGCGTCCGCGCGGCCGAGACCCGCGTCGGACAGCTCGAGCGGCAACGGGAGAAGGAACGCGCGGCGGCGGAGGCCGCGGCGCGTCGTGCGGTCATCCGCCGTGCCCAACGTGCCGTCGCAGCGGACGTCGTGGCGGCGCTGCCGCCTGTCCTGGACTCCATCGACCGTTCGACGGTGCAAGCCCGCGTCGAGCTGGAGCATGCGGAGCAGACCCGCACCGCGCTGACTGCGGAGCTCGCGGAGCTACGCCGCGACGACGCGACCACCCGGGAACGATTGAACCGGCTCACTGAATCGGTCCATGGCCTCGAACTCCAGATGCACGAGAAGCGTCTGCACGTGCAGAGCCTGCTTGACCGGGTGCAGTCGGAACTCGGCCTCAGCGAAGATATTCTCCTGGCGGAATACAGCCCGGACGTCCCCATTCCGGTCGACGACGACGAGGACGTTCCGTTCGATCGCACCGCGCAGATGCGCCGACTGCAGGAGGCCGAACGCAAGCTCGCCCAGCTCGGACGGGTGAACCCGCTCGCCCTCGAGGAGTTCGCCGCTCTGGAACAGAGGCACGCATTCCTCACGGAGCAGCTCGACGACCTCGTCCGCACACGAGCCGACCTGCGGACGATCATCGAGGAGCTCGACGAGCGGATGCAGACCATCTTCCTCGCCGCGTTCGAGGACACGAGGGTGGCCTTCGGGGAGGTGTTCCCGATCCTCTTCCCCGGCGGGACCGGGTCGATCTCGCTCACCGATCCCGACAACCCGCTGACGACGGGGATCGAGGTCGCCGTGCGGCCGGTGGGCAAGAAGATCGAACGCCTCTCGCTGCTCTCGGGCGGTGAGCGGTCGCTCGCCGCGGTGGCGCTCCTCACCGCGATCTTCAAGGCCCGCCCGAGCCCCTTCTACATCCTCGACGAGGTCGAGGCCGCCCTCGACGACGCCAATCTGGGTCGCCTGCTGGGCGTGTTCGAGCAGCTCCGCGCATCGAGCCAGCTCATCGTCATCACCCACCAGAAGCGCACGATGGAGATCGCGGACGCCCTGTACGGGGTGTCCATGCGTCAGGACGGCGTCTCCGCCGTCGTCGGGCAGCGCGTGCGCGAACGCGCCGGGGTATGACCGCCAGAGTGCGCTAGCGTGTGCGCAGCGCGGTCATCGGCGACTGTGCCTGGACACTAGGGGTGGGGATGAAGGGTGCTGCGCGCGTGAATGCGGTGCGACGGAGTGTGGCGGCCATGGTGATCGCGGGCGCGCTGGTCGGCGCCCCACTGACCGCCGGCGCGGCGGTGGCCGCGCCCGCGATCTCCGCGAGCGACGTCCGGGCGATCATCCCGGCGGCCAAGCCGCCGATCACGACGTTCAAGAACTGCACGGCGCTGAACAAGAGCTACAAGGGCGGGGTGGCGCGGTCCGGTGTGACCCACAACACCGTCAACGGCAAGAAGAAGCCGTTCAAGGTCAAGCCGTACATCTCGACGGCGCTCTACAACGGCAACAAGAAGATGGACCGCGACAAGGACGGCATCGCCTGCGAGAAGGGCTGACGCCGTCAACTAGCCTGGGATCATGGCGGAGAGCTCCTGGTCCCTCGGCCGCGCGCTGCGCGGCATGTTCGTCAAGCCGACGATCGATGAGAACACGTGGGATGACCTCGAGACGGCTCTGCTGACCGCGGACTTCGGGCCCGACATCACCGAGCGGATCGTCGATGAGTTGCGCGAAAAGGTCGAGCGCTTCCGCACGACCGATCCGAAGGATCTCCAGCGGATGCTGCGCGAGACGCTTGAGGAGCACTTCGCGAAATTCGACACGACCCTCCGGCTGACCGAGCGTCCCGCCGTCGTGCTCGTCGTCGGTGTCAACGGTGTCGGCAAGACGACCACCATCGGGAAGTTCGCGAACTACCTCAGGCGCTTCGGGCGCTCGGTCGTCGTCGGCGCCGCCGACACGTTCCGTGCGGCCGCCGTGGATCAGCTCGCCACCTGGGCCGAGCGCGGGGGCGCGGCGATCGTCCGTCCCCAGCAGGAGGGGCAGGACCCGGCATCCGTCGCGTTCCAGACCATCGAGCATGCCATCCGCACCGGTACCGAGATCGTCCTGGTGGACACCGCCGGGCGGCTGCACACCAAGGGTGGCCTGATGGACGAGCTGACGAAGATCCGGCGCGTCATCGAGAAGCAGGCTCCCATCAGCGAGGTCCTGCTCGTGCTCGATGCGACCACCGGTCAGAACGGCGTGATGCAGGCGCAGGCGTTCCTGGAGCACGCGGGTGTCACCGGGCTCGTGCTGACCAAGCTCGACGGCTCGGCTCGCGGCGGCTTCGTGCTCGCGGTGCAGGAACGCACCGGCATCCCGGTCAAACTGCTCGGGCAGGGCGAGGGAATCGGCGATCTGACCGGTTTCACCCCTCATGTGTTCGCCTCGGCGCTCGTCGATTGACCCAGGCGGTCGCGCGCGACCTCCAAGGCTGGTTTCATTGATGCATGGCGATCGAGCACGACTACTTCGGACTCCTCGAGTCCGGACCCGACGGGTCGATCTTCTGGTCGGAGGTCGTGGACTTCGGTGATCAGCGGGTGACCGTCGATCTCACCGCGCCCGACCAGGACGATGTCTCCATCGACGCGCTCGACGTGGCGGCCGCGATGATCGCCGCCCTGGAGACCATCGATCTCCGCGCGCGGAACGCGATGGTCTCCGAGCTGGACGACCGCACGAGCGAGGTGACCGAGTTCATCCTCCAGCAGCAGGAGATGCTGGGCGAGGATCTCGACGACCTCCTGGTCGACGTGTCCGGGGACACCCACATGGACGTCATCCGGTCCCTGCAGCTGATGAGCATGACGATCCTGGCCGACGAGCACGGTGGCAAGGATCCGTTCGCCGTCCTCGAGTACGCCCTCGATCCGGACTCCACCGACGACGTCCTCCTCGTGAACCTCGACGTCTCCGGCGCCGTGCAATCGGTGACCAGCGCCGACTGAGGAGCCGTCAGCCGCGTGGGGCGTTCGCCCAATCGAGCGCGTCCCGCAAGACGGCGAGGTCTCGGTACCAGGTGCGCACCTCCGTGCGGCAGCGCACCCGCTCGATGCGGGTGTCGTACTCCCCGCACTCGGCGAGGGCCTCGGAGTCGGTGGGCGGGAAGTCGGCCGACCCGTCGTAGTAGCTGATGTCGAACCCGTTGGCAGCGTCTCCGGTGACCGCGACCACCGTGTCGGGCGCGGGCTCGGTGACGGCTCCGGGGGTCGATACCGCCGCCGCGTGCGGCAGCAGGGCGGCGAGTGCAGCGGCCGCAGCGACAGCGGTGGCGAGCGGAAGTGACGTGCGCATGGGGCTCCTTCGATCGGGCCGGGACATCCGGCATCCCGACGGTAGGAGCGTGGAGCAGCGCCAGGCCGCGGCCCGCCTGTCGCCGGGGAGGAGCGATCCGGAGCGCGGGCTGGGGAGGAGGCGTCACACGGCCTGTGCGAACCCCTCCGCCTCCGCCTCATCGGCGAGGTGCGCGAGTGCTGCGGGGATCTCCCGACCCTTCGACCGCATCGAGCGGGCCCAGAGCCGACCCGCACGGTACGACGAGCGCACGAGCGGCCCGGCGAGGACGCCGAGGAACCCGATGGATTCCGCGAGTTCCTTCAGCTCGACGAACTCCTGAGGAGTCACCCAGCGTGCGACCGGCAGGTGACGCGGTGTGGGTCGCAGGTACTGCGTCAGGGTGATGATGTCCGTCCCGGCGGCGTACAGGTCCCGCAGGGCCTCCTCGATCTCGCCTCGCTCCTCGCCCATGCCGAGGATCAGGTTCGACTTCGTGATCAGGCCGGCATCCCGCGCCCGCGTCAGCACTCCGAGAGAGCGGTCGTATCGGAACGCCGGGCGGATCCGCTTGAAGATCCTCGGAACCGTCTCCACGTTGTGGGCGAAGACCTCGGGCCGCGACGCGAACACGACGTCGAGCAGCTCCGGATCCCCGTTGAAGTCCGTGGCCAGCAGCTCCACGCCGGTCCCCGGGTTGTCGGCGTGGATGCGGCGTACCGTCTCCGCGTTGAGCCAGGCGCCACCGTCCGCGAGATCGTCGCGCGCGACGCAGGTCACCGTCGCGTAGCGCAATCGCATGCGCGTGACGCTCTCCGCGACCCGGCGCGGCTCATCCGTGTCGTAGTCCGCGGGCTTGCCGGTGTCGATCTGACAGAAGTCGCATCGCCTGGTGCACTGCGAGCCACCGATGAGGAAGGTCGCCTCGCGATCCTCCCAACATTCGAAGATGTTGGGGCATCCGGCCTCCTGACAGACGGTGTGCAACCCCTCGTCCTTCACGAGACCCTGCAACTCCCGGTACTCGGGCCCCATCTTCGCCTTCGTCCGGATCCATTCCGGTTTGCGTTCGATGGGCGTCTGCGCGTTGCGGACTTCGAGGCGCAGCATCCGTCGCCCCTCCGGTGCGGCGGGCGAGCTCACGCGGCGACCTCGCTCCCGTACTCGGCCGCGAACGCTTCTGCGACGGCGGGCAGGATGTCGGCGGGGGTGATCCGTCGTCCCGACCGGTCGCTGAGCGTCGTGACTCCGGCATCCGTGATCCCGCACGGGATGATGCGCTCGAAGGGCTCGAGCGTGTTGTCGCAGTTCAGCGCGAAGCCGTGCATCGTCACACCGCGCTGCACGCGAACCCCGATCGCGGCCACCTTCGAGAAGACACCGTCCACGTCGACCCACACACCGCTGCGTCCATCGACGCGGACACCGGCGACGCCGACCGTCTCGGCGACGGCGATGAGGAGATCCTCCAGACGACGCACGTGAGCGACGACGTCGACCGGTTCCGGGAGGCGCACGAGCGGGTAGCCGACGAGCTGGCCCGGTCCGTGCCACGTGATCTTCCCGCC
Organism: Microbacterium sp. NPDC080005; assembly: GCF_040702445.1. Lineage (NCBI taxonomy): Bacteria > Bacillati > Actinomycetota > Actinomycetes > Micrococcales > Microbacteriaceae > Microbacterium > Microbacterium sp. NPDC080005. The sequence continues at coordinate 901,798 of NZ_JBFBLD010000001.1, forward strand.
CCGGTCGACATCGACGACCGGCGTCCCGTCCACCGGACGCTCGTGACGCGCGGTGCGCGCCCCCGCGGTGTAGACGGCTTCATGCTCCAGGAGCAGGAGGGTGTCGCGGCGGGTCCCGCCGGCGATCTCGGCGTGCAGCTCGCGCTGCAGGTCCCAGCCCTGCCGGTAGGGGACGAACGTCGGCGCCATGCCGACGGTGAGGATGTCGATCACAGATACTCCTGATGGCTTTGTTGGACTCCGTGCAACAATACGCCGAGGATAGGATCTCCGCATGACGACCGGCCGTCCCCGCGCGTCCTCGCGGGAGGTGCTCTCCGAGGCTGCGTGCGAACTCTTCCTCGAGCGCGGGTACCACGCGACATCCGTCACCGACATCGCGGGACGCGCGAGCGTCAGCCGGTCCAGCTTCTTCAACTACTTCGAGTCGAAGGAGGCGATCCTCTGGTCGTCCCTCGATGAGAGGATCGAACGCCTCCGCGCTCAGGTGCCGCTCGCGGATCCCGTTCGCGGGGTGGCGGAGCTCTGCTCAGGCTTCACGCCGGACAGTCTCGCGCTGGCGCTGGTCCACGCCGAAGCGATGGGGGTGGAGGACGAGCTCGAGCGCGCGGCGGCGGTGCGTCAGGCGCGCATCGCGCAGGCCGTCGCGGTGTCCCTCCGGTGGGCCGGAGTCGCGCCCGTCCGGGCTGCAGTGGCGGGAGCCGCCCACGCTGCGGCCGTGATGATCGCGATCGAGCGATGGGCTCGGGGCGGGCCCGGTCGACGACCGCTGTCGGATGAGCTCGACGGCGCGCTGAGGGTCGCCGCGGTCACCCTCCCCGCCGACGGCGGGACCGCGCGCGGTCTCGACTAAACTCGAGCCATCATGGCTACCTTCGGCACGCTCTCAGATCGTCTCACCGAGACCTTCCGCAACCTCCGCACGAAGGGCAAGCTCTCGCCTGCCGACATCGACGGAACCGTGCGGGAGATCCGACGGGCTCTCCTCGACGCGGACGTCGCGCTCCAGGTCGTCAAGGACTTCACCGGCAAGGTGCGCGAGCGCGCTCTCGGTGACGAGGTGAATCGCGCGCTCAACCCCGCGCAGCAGGTCGTGCAGATCGTCAACGAGGAGCTCGTCGCGATCCTGGGCGGCCAGCAGCGGCGTCTGCAGTTCGCTAAGCAGCCGCCCACCGTCATCATGCTCGCGGGACTTCAGGGCTCGGGAAAGACCACCTTCGCCGGCAAGCTTGCGAAGCAGCTCGAGAAGGACGGACACACCCCCCTTCTCGTGGCTTGCGACCTGCAGCGGCCCAACGCCGTCAACCAGCTCACGGTCGTGGCGGAGCGCGCCGGAGCGGCGATCTACGCGCCGGAGCCGGGGAACGGCGTCGGCGACCCGGTGAAGGTCGCTCGCGAGGGAGTCGAGTACGCCCGCCGGCAGCAGTACGACACCGTCATCATCGACACCGCGGGTCGCCTCGGCGTGGATGCGGAGCTCATGAAGCAGGCCGCGAACATCCGCAAGGCGACCGATCCGGACGAGGTGCTCTTCGTCATCGACGCGATGATCGGTCAGGACGCCGTCAACACGGCGAAGGCGTTCCAGGACGGCGTCGACTTCACCGGTGTCGTGCTGTCCAAGCTCGACGGAGACGCGCGCGGTGGTGCCGCATTGTCGGTGGCATCGGTGACGGGCCGTCCCATCATCTTCGCCTCGACCGGCGAGGGCCTCGACGACCTGGAGGCCTTCCACCCCGACCGGATGGCGAGTCGCATCCTCGACCTCGGCGACATCCTCACCCTCATCGAGCAGGCGCAGCAGGCGTTCGACGAGGAGGAGGCGCAGCGCGTCGCGCAGAAGCTCGCGACCGAGCAGTTCACCCTCGAGGACTTCCTCGAGCAGCTGCAGCAGGTCCGCAAGATGGGCTCGATGAAGAAGATGCTGGGGATGCTGCCCGGTATGGGGCAGATGAAGCAGCAGATCGAGAGCTTCGACGAGCGCGAGATCGATCGCACCGAGGCGATCATCCGTTCCATGACCCCCGGGGAGCGTCGCAATCCGAAGGTCCTCAACGGATCCCGCCGACTCCGGATCGCGCGCGGCTCGGGCATGACGGTCACCGACGTCAACCAGTTGGTGCAGCGGTTCGACCAGGCGGCGAAGATGATGAAGACGGTGGCGCGAGGCGGCGTGCCTTCGATGCCGGGCATGGGTGCGATCGGCGGCAAGCCCGGCGCCTCGAGCAAGCGCGGCAAGAAGCAGAAGAGCAGCGGCGGGTCCCGATCGGGGAACCCTGCCAAGCGCGCCGCGGAGAATGCGGGGCTCGCGGCGGCGAACTCGGCTCCCTCCGGGTCGGGCTTCGGCCTGGGCGGTGCGCCGCAGCCGACGGAGGCCGACCTCGCCGAGATCCAGAAGCTCTTCGGGAAGAACTGAGGATTCAGCCGACCGACACGAACTCCCGCAGTGTCGGTCCGGCTCGGAACTCGCGGATGAGGTGGTGGACGACCTCGCGGAGGTCTCCGTCGGCGGCATCCGCGACGCGGATCTGGCGTTCGTAGCTCGCCCCCTGATCGAGGATCTGGGCCACGCCGGCGAACTCCTTCGCGCAGTGCAGCTCCGCCGCGATGGGGGAGAGCGCTTCGATGATCTCGCGGAGGTGATCCGCGACCGGGCGCTGCCGTCCGTCGCGATCCACGATGATCTCGGTGTCCAGGCCGTACCGAGCGGCCCGCCATTTGTTCTCCCGCACGAACCACGGCTGGATGGTGGGAAGCGGTCGGCCCTCGTCGAGCATGCGGGAGAAGTGCTCGGCCAGCACCTGGACGAGTGCGGCGACGGCCGCGAGCTCGGGCAGGGTCGACATGCCGTCGCAGGCGCGGATCTCGATGGTGCCCCACCGCGGCGCAGGTCGGATGTCCCACCGGACCTCGGTGGCATCCGCCATGACGCCGGTGCGGACCATGTCATCCAGGTACGCCTCGTACTCCGACCAGGACTCGAGCCGCCATGGAAGCCCGGCCGTGGGGAGCTGTTGGAAGACGAGGGCGCGATTGGATGCATACCCGGTGCGTTCCCCGGCCCAGAACGGGCTCGACGCGGACAACGCCTGCAGGTGGGGGAGGTAAGCCGAGAGCGCGTTGATCAACGGGAACACTTTGGAGACGTCCTCGACTCCCACGTGGACGTGGATGCCCCAGATCATCATGTTCCGCCCCCACCACTGCGTCCGCTCGATGAGCGTGTGGTAGCGCGTCTTGTCGGTCACCTGCTGGTCGTACCACCGCGCGAACGGGTGGCTCCCGGCGCACAGGAGTTCGATATCGCGAGCATCCGTCACCGTTCGGATGAGGTCGATCGCATCGGCGACGTCGTCGACCGCCGCAGCGACGGTGTCGCCGACGCCGCTGGTGACCTCGATGGTGTTGGTGAGCAGTTCGCCGGTCACGGTGTGTCGTTCATGGCGCGTCTGGTCCTCGATCCGGTCGAGGATGCTCGGGGCGGCCGGGACGAGGTCGCCGGTCGAACGATCCGCCAGCATGAGCTCCCACTCGATCCCCACGGTCGAACGAGCGGATGTGGCGAAGGTCACCGTCATGCGGCCCAGTGTGTCACGCCCGTTCGGCGGTTCGCGGCATCCTCCCGCATCTGGCAGAATGGACGGTTGGACCGCCTTGCCCGACCCTCTATCCGGCTCGGAGGTCCACCGCAGAGCTCCCGCCGGGTGTGCACCCCACGCTCCAGGCGACGTTCATCATCATTCGCAACACCATTCAGGAGAATTGTGGCTGTCAAGATCCGTCTGAAGCGTCTCGGCAAGATCCGTGCGCCCTACTACCGCATCGTCGTCGCCGACTCGCGCACCAAGCGCGACGGTCGCGTCATCGAGGAGATCGGCAAGTACCACCCGACCGAGCAGCCCTCGTTCATCGAGGTCGACTCGGAGCGCGCGCAGTACTGGCTCTCCGTCGGTGCTCAGCCGACCGAGCAGGTCGCCGCCATCCTCAAGCTGACCGGCGACTGGGGCAAGTTCAAGGGTGACAAGGACGCCGTCTCGACCGTGAAGACGGCCGAGCCGAAGGCGCCGTTCGAGCTCGACTCGTCCAAGAAGTCGGTCATCAAGCCGAAGGCGGAGAAGAAGGCCGAGGCGCCCGCCGCCGAGGCCGAGGCCGCCGACGACGCGACCGAGTCCGAGTAAGACCTTGCTGGCCGCCGCGCTCGAGCACATCGTCAAGGGGATCGTCGATCACCCGGACGACGTCGCCATCGCCTCCAGCACGTCGCCCCGCGGCGAGGTGCTGGAGGTGCGTGTGCACCCCGATGACCGGGGTCGTGTGATCGGGCGCGGCGGACGCACGGCGAAGGCCCTGCGCACCCTCATCTCTGCTCTGGCCGACGGTAAGCGCGTCCGCGTCGACGTCTCGGACGACTGACGTGTCCGCGAAGTCGGCCCGCACGCAGCTCCGCGTCGGACGCCTGGTCAAGGCGCACGGTCTCAAGGGCGCCCTCAAGCTCGAGCTCTACACGGACGATCCGGACGGACGCTTCACGCCGGGCGCGGAGTTCACTCTGCAGGTGCCGGAGTCATCGCCCTGGCACGGTAAGACCGTCACGGTCCGCGAGTTCAAATGGATGAATTCGCACCCGGTCGTCTTCCTGGAGGGGATCGACGACCGCACGGCTGCCGAGTCCATCGTCCGCGCGATCCTCTGGATCGATCAGGATGCCACCGAACCGGTCGTCGAGGATGACGCCTGGTACGACCATCAGTTGGTGGGCCTCGACGTGGTCCGTGACGGGGGTGTGATCGGGCGCGTCACGCGCGTGGATCACTTCCCTGCACAGGATCTGCTGGGCGTGCAGCTGACGGGGGAGGACCGCGAGGTCCTGGTTCCCTTCGTCAAGGCCATCGTCCCCGAGGTCGACATGGCGGCCGGCCGACTCGTCGTCACTCCTCCCGCCGGCCTGTTCGAAGACCTCCCCGCCGAGGAGGAGGCTCGTCCGGAGGACGGCGACGAGGGCGCTTCCGGGTCCTGACGTGCGCATCGACGTCGTCACGATCTTCCCGGACTTCTTCGACGTCCTCGAAGTCTCGCTCCTGGGCCGCGCTCGAGGCGCGGGTCTGCTGGACATCCGCGTCCACGACCTGCGCGATCACACGACCGATCGACACCGGACCGTCGACGACACCCCCTACGGAGGGGGCGCGGGAATGGTCATGAAACCCGAACCCTGGGGCCGGGTCCTCGACACCATCGCCGCAGACGGCGAAGACGGAACGGATGCGGAGTCGGGTCCCCTCGTCGTCTTCCCGTCGCCCGCGGGGGAGCGGTTCACGCAGTCCCTTGCACGCGAGTGGAGCACGGAGCGGCACATCGTCTTCGGGTGCGGGCGTTACGAAGGCATCGACGAGCGAGTCTTCGCGTACGCCGCGACCCTCGGGCGCGTCCGACTGGTGAGTCTCGGCGACTACGTGTTGAACGGCGGCGAGGTCGCCGCGATGGCCATGATCGAAGCCGTCGGACGCCTTGTTCCCGGCGTCGTGGGCAACCCGGAGAGTCTCGTCGAGGAGTCACACGAGGACGGCCTCCTCGAGTACCCGTCCTATACCAAGCCGGCATCCTGGCGCGGCCACGACGTCCCCGATGTGCTCCTGAGCGGTCACCATGGACGCGTCGCGCAGTGGCGGCGCGAGCAGCAGATCGAGCGGACGCGTCTACGACGACCGGACCTGCTCAGCGACTGATCCGCTGACGCCGATTCCCTCGGGCGCGGGGCGGCGTAGCATCAGAATATGGCCCTGCGTCGCGGATTCTTCTTCTGGCTCCTGCCGAGTGCGGTGGTTCTCCCGCTGTGGCTGGTCGTCGGGTGGATCGTGTCGGATGCCGGTGGCTGGGCCCTCGCCTGGGTCCTGATCATGGCGATCCCATCCGTGCTCATCGGCCAGCTCATCCTGACGCTGCTGATCCGCTCGCGGGGCACCGTGCGGCACACCCGGACGGTCTCGTGGTGGGACGTCGCCGGAGTGGGCGTGTGGCACATCCTGACGATCGCCGTCGGCTTCTTCTCGGAGGTCTGGTTCTGGCCGCTGCTCATCGCAGCGACGCTGGTCTACCTCGCCGTCTTCTGGCTCTCCCTCCGGCAGCTGTTCCAGGAGGCGCGCCCGTCCGTGATCCTCCGGAGGTACACGGCGCCGGCGCAGACGCCCGACAGGGTCGTCGTGGTCGAGGAGCACCGCGACCCGCTCACGTGAGTCGGTAGAGCGCGGTTTGGCCGGGGTCGGCATCCATGGCAGAATGACCCTTTGTGCCGTGACAGTTCTCTGCCTCGGGGGAGTTCGGAACCTCATCGGATCCGACCGGCACCGCATCCTTTTCTCCTCTTACTCTCGCGATCGACCTGAGGCGGTCGCAGGAAGTGACGATCATGCAGATCCTCGACTCCGTCGACGCAGCCTCGCTGCGTTCGGACATCCCCGTCTTCAACGCCGGCGACACCGTCAAGGTGCACGTCAACATCACCGAAGGCAACCGCTCGCGTATCCAGGTCTTCCAGGGTGTCGTCATCGGTCGCTCGGGCGACGGCGTGCGCGAGACCTTCACCGTCCGCAAGATCAGCTTCCAGGTGGGCGTCGAGCGGACCTTCCCGGTCCACAGCCCGGTGATCGACCACATCGAGGTCGTCACGCGTGGTGACGTCCGTCGTGCGAAGCTCTACTACCTGCGCGAGCTGCGCGGCAAGAAGGCCAAGATCAAGGAGAAGCGCGACAACTGATCGCGCTCCTCGACGGATGCCCCGGGACCCGGTCCCGGGGCATCCGTCGTTCCCGGGCGTTTCGATGCTCCGCACGCGCGCGATGTGCGACGCTGGTGGATGGTCGCCGAACCCCGGCACCGGTGAAGGACAGCATGACGACCGACTCTTCGTCGCCGACGCTCGGCAGCGACGCGCGTTCCCGGCCCCGACGCGGGCCCTGGCCCTTCATCCGGGACGTCCTCGTGATCCTGCTGGTCGCAGTGCTGGTGTCGTTCCTCGTGAAGACATTCCTCGTGAGGTCCTTCTACATCCCGTCGGGATCGATGGAGCGCACGCTGCTGGAGGGCGATCGGATCCTGGTCGACGAGCTGACTCCGCGCTTCAACGGTTACGAGCGAGGTGACGTCGTCGTGTTCCGGGATCCGGGTGGCTGGCTTCCGACCACGTACGAGCCGCCGCAGCCTCCTCTGACGGCGGCCCTCGATTGGCTGGGGTCGCTCGTCGGACTCACGGCGTCGGACAGCGACGATCACCTCATCAAACGCATCATCGGCCTGCCGGGTGACCACGTCGTCTGCTGCAACGCGCTCGGGCAGGTGACGGTGAACGACGTGCCGATCGACGAGACCCCCTATCTGGACCTGGGACCCTCCCAGTCGGCGCCCGACGAGTTCGATTACGACGTCACGGTTCCCGACGGGTCGATCTGGGTGCTCGGCGACAATCGGGACAATTCGCAGGACTCGCGCTATCAGCAGGAGCAGCCCGGTCACGGTTTCGTGCCCACGGACAACATCGTCGGGCGCGCCTTCCTCATCACCTGGCCGTTCGATCGGTTCGGTGTGATCGACTCGCATCACGACGTCTTCCGCGGGGTGCCGGCGCCGTGATGGCGGTGGTCGCTCCGACGCTCTCCGTCGAGCGGAGGCTGCTCCGCGAGCACCCCCTGATCATCGCGTGCGACGAGGTCGGGCGGGGATCTCTGGCAGGCCCCGTCGCCGTCGGCGCGGTGGCAGCGGACGCCGCCTTCAGCCGGCGTCGCGTGCCCGAGGGCCTGCGGGACTCCAAGCTGATCGTCGAACCGCGCCGTGCGGCGATCGCCGAACGCGCCCGCGCGTGGGTCCCGGCACACGCTGTGGGGTGGGCATCAGCGGCCGAGATCGATCAGGTGGGGATCATGCGGGCCCTGGGTCTGGCCGCGGCTCGCGCCATCGAGGGCCTCCGCACACAGGGCGTCGACATCTCCGACGCGCTCGTCGTCCTGGACGGCAATCACGACTACATCACCCCGGTCGCGCCCGTCGGCCGCGGAGTGCTCCCGATCATCAAGGCCGACCGGGACTGCGCGTCGGCGTCAGCAGCATCCGTCATCGCGAAAGTCGCGCGAGACGAACACATGACCACCCTGGACGCGGAGGCCCCGATCTACGGGTGGATCCGGAACAAGGGGTACGCGAGCGCGGAGCATCGGGTGGCGATCGAGGAGCACGGTCTCAGCGGGCATCATCGTGCGTCGTGGGCGATCGCCGCTGCGCCCACCCTCTTCTAGGTCCGAGGGCGGCAGCTGCCCGCCTAGGATGGAGTCACCATGGATGACGAAGTCTTCGAGGACTACGACCGCGAACTCGAGCTGGCCCTGTACAAGGAGTACCGCGATGTCGTCGGCCAGTTCCAGTACGTGATCGAGACGGAGCGTCGGTTCTACCTCGCCAACGAGGTGAACGTCGTACGTCGGGACACCGAGCACGACTTCTACTTCGAGATCTCGATGAACGACGTCTGGGTGTGGGACATCTACCGCGCAGACCGCTTCGTGAAGTCGGTCCGTGTGCTCACGTTCAAGGACGTCAACGTGGAGGAGCTGCAGCGACGCGACTTCCAGTTGCCGGAAGAGCTCTCGCTCGACGGCTGAGCCTTCTCCCCAGACCGCGGCAGCTGCCTCTTCTCCACGGGACGCCGCTCGCGCGGGTGCTGAACCGCACGCGCCTCGGACAGTGGGTCCATGGCAGCGAAAGACGACCTCGGCCGCGCCGGTGAGGAGCGTGCCGAGAGGCATCTCCGACACAGCGGCTATCGCATCCTCGACCGGAACTGGCGTACGCACAGCGGTGAGATCGACATCGTCGCCGCGCGAGGCGACGAGCTGGTGGTCGTGGAGGTCAAGACCCGCCGAGGAGAGTGGTTCGGGCATCCGTTCTCCGCGGTCCACGCGCGCAAGCGCGACCGGCTGTGGCGATTGGCCGCAGCCTGGATCGTCGCTCATCCGGACGCCGCGCGCGGCCGTCGCCTTCGGCTCGACGTCATCGGGATCACGGGCGCGGACCCCGACACCGCGGTGCTCGAGCACCTCGAGGATCTGCGATGAGCCTCGGCCGCACATGGTCCGTCGTCCTCACCGGACTGGTGGGCGACATCGTCGAGGTGGAGGCCGACCTGTCCAACCAGATCCCCGGGTTCTCGATCATCGGGCTCGCCGACAAGGCGATCGGTGAGGCGCAGCAGCGTGTCCACAACGCCTGCGCCAACAGCGACCTTCCCCTGCCGCGCCGCCATGTGACGGTCAATCTCTCCCCGGCGAACCTCCCCAAGCGCGGTTCGGCTCTGGATGTCGCCGTGGCCATCGCAGCTGTCGCGACGGAGGCTCCTCTGGACCGGCAGTCGCTGGCGGAGACGGTGCACCTGGGGGAGCTGGGGCTGGACGGCAGGCTGCGTCCGGTCGTCGGCGTGCTGCCGGCCGTCGTCGCGGCGGCTCGGGCGGGCTTCCGCCGGGTCATCGTGCCCCACGGGAACCTCCCCGAAGCCGAGCTGGTCGAGGGCATCGAGGTGAGAGGTGCGATCAGTCTGCGCGATGTCGCCCGCGCGCATGGGCTCGATGTCCCGGACGTCGTCACCGAGCCCGTCCCCGCGCCCGTGACCGGCTCGGGGGAGGCCGAGGACACGCCCGACCTGGCGGACGTGATCGGACAGAGCGACGCGGTGGAGGCGCTGATTGTCGCGGCGGCCGGCGGTCACCATCTCCTCATGAGCGGCCCACCTGGCGCGGGCAAGACGATGCTCGCCCGACGCCTTCCCGGGTTGCTTCCCGATCTGGACGACCCGACAGCGCTACAGGTCGCGTCGATCCGATCATTGGCCGGCCTCCCGGTGACGACGCTCCAGCGGCGGCCGCCCTTCGAAGCGCCGCACCACACCGCCTCCGCAGTCGCCTTGGTCGGCGGTGGAAGCCGCGTCCTGCAGCCGGGCGCCATCGCTCGGGCGAGCGGGGGTGTCCTCTTCCTCGACGAGGCGGGAGAGTTCAGCGGGCATGCCCTCGACGCGCTGCGGCAGCCGCTCGAGTCGGGGCGGATCGAGATCCACCGGGTGGGGTTCCGCGCCGTCCTCCCGGCGCGCTTCCAGCTCGTCGTCGCGACCAACCCGTGTCCGTGCGGGAACTACGGCGTCCCCGGCGGCGCATGCGCCTGCCCGTCCCTCGCCATCCGCCGCTACCTCGGGCGGCTGTCGGGTCCGCTGATCGATCGCATCGACATCGAGCTCGGTCTGCAGCGCGTCTCGGCGACGCAGGGCGTGTTACCCGGGGTCACGAGTGCCGCGGCACGCGAGCGTGTCGCGGATGCGCGTGAACGAGCCCGGCGCAGGCTCACCGAGACTCCCTGGACCACGAACGGCGAGGTGGACGGATCGTGGCTGCGATCAGGGCCGCTCCGTCTCCAGCCCCAAACGACCCGACCGCTCGACGACGCGCTGCATCGCGGGGCGCTCACCCTCCGCGGATACGACCGGGTCCTCCGCGTCGCGTGGACGCTGGCCGATCTCGCGGCGAGGAATCGACCTGAGAACGCCGACATTGGCGGAGCGTTGTTCCTCAAGCGCGGGACGTCGTCGTGCTGACGGTCAGCGCCGCGCGGCAACGGGAGCGGCTGGCGGGTCTCGTTCCCGATGACGTCCTGTCGGATGCGGATTCCCTCGCCGTGCATCACGCGCATGCGGTGTGGTCGTGTCTCACCGAGCCAGGGGACGGAGTGGCCGGCTCCCTCATCGCCGAACTCGGTCCCGTCCACGCGCTGGAGGTCGCCCGCGGGGCGGGAGGCAGCACATCGGCGGCACTCGAAGCGGGACGCAGAAGATGGCAGGCCAGGGCCGACACCATCGACGACGCCGTCGATCGCGCGAGGCGTGTGCAGGCGCGGCTGATCGTGCCCGGCACCAGCGAATGGCCGTCGACCGTCGACGGTCTCGGCGTCCATGGGCCGCGCGCGATCTGGACGCGGGGCGACCTCGACGCCCTCGGCGGCGGACGGCCGGCGGTCGCCCTGGTCGGGGCGCGAGCCTCCACGTCCTACGGGGAGCATGTCACCGCCGATCTGGCGACCCAGCTCGCTCGCACCGGCGTGACCATCGTCTCCGGCGGCGCGTACGGCATCGACGGAATCGCTCACCGCGCGTCCCTCTCTGCGGGCGGCGTGACCGTCGCGGTCCTCGCGGGAGGTGTCGATCGGGCCTACCCGGCGGGTCACGCGGAACTTCTCGCCAGGATCGCCCAGGGTCCCGGCGTCGTGGTCGCCGAAGTCCCCTGCGGGACCGCGCCGACGAAGTGGCGGTTCCTGCAGCGTAACCGTCTCATCGCGGCGCTGTCCGGCGCGACGGTGGTGGTCGAAGCAGGGTGGCGCAGCGGATCTCTCAACACCGCAGGACATGCGGCGGCGCTCGGGCGGCCCCTCGGTGCCGTCCCCGGTCCCGTCACGAGCGCCGCATCCGCCGGATGCCACCGACTCCTGCGTGAGTACGACGCGCGGTGCGTCACTTCTGCCGATGAGGTGCGGGAGCTGCTGGGCGGTGAGGGTCCCGACCACCGGTCGACAACGGATCGTGTCGATGACACCACCCGGATCCTGGACGCCCTGAGTCCGCGCAGTCCGCGATCGGCGGACGACGTCGCGCGCCGCGCGGGGTTCGCCCCCGCCGAGGCCCGCGGGATGCTGGCGCTCCTCGAACTCGAGGGTCGCGCATACCGCGGACCGGACGGATGGCGACGCGGCTCGACGGCGCGCTGACCGGCATCCGCCCCGTTCCTCCGCACGCCTCGGGGCCGGGCAGCCCCGCGAGGGGCATCCTTGACGCATGAGGATGTCCGACGCGGTGGAGCGCTACACCGAGCACGTGGCCAAAGTGCGCCGACTGTCACCCGCGACGGTGCGCGCGTACCGTGCCGACCTCTCCGACCTCGTCGCCTCGACGGCGGACCCCGATGTGGCGGAAGTGGACGTCGAGCATCTCCGCGAGTGGCTCTGGTCAGCCACGCAGCGCGGGATCTCCCGGGCGAGCCTCGCACGCCGCACCGCGTCGGTGCGCGGCTTCTTCGGCTGGTCATCCGCGGAAGGTCTTCGCACGGACGACCCCACGCTCCGGCTCGTGACGCCCAAACGCGGCCGGACACTCCCGACCATCGCGGCTGCGCCGGCTCTCGGCACTGTTCTCGACGCCCGACGGACCGACGCCGATGACACCGGGGATCCGATCGCGCTCCGCGACGCCGCCCTGCTCGAGCTGCTCTACGGCGCCGCGCTGCGCGTCTCCGAGGCGTGCGGACTCGACGTCGACTCCCTCGATCGGACGACGGCGACCGTGCGCGTCTTCGGGAAGGGGGCGAAGGAACGCGTGGTGCCCTACGGCGCGCCTGCTGCGCAGGCGGTGGACGCCTGGGTGGTCCGCGGCCGGCCGGCCCTGCTGCGCGAGGGCGACACGTCGGCGCTGTTCCTCGGCGCCCGCGGGGGACGCCTCGGCGTCCGAACGGCATACGACATCGTTCGACGGGCCATCGGCCCGGTGATCGGAACGGATGCCGTCGGTCCCCACGCCCTCCGCCATTCGGCGGCGACGCACCTGCTCGACGGGGGAGCCGACCTCCGTGCCGTGCAGGAGATGCTCGGCCACGCGAGCCTCGGGACGACGCAGGTCTACACGCATGTCTCCACGGAGCGCCTCACCGCCGCCTACCGACTGGCCCATCCCCGGGCCTGAGCCTCGGGGACATCAGCAGCAGGGCAACAGGACCGCCCGCGGAACCCGGCCGAGAAGCAGCAGCGGGTTGACGTACTTGCCGTTCAGCCTCACTCCGACGTGGAGTGTCCCCGGCGTCGCGTGCCCTCCCGTGGCGAGAGAGCCGACTTCCTCTCCCGCTTGCACGACATCGCCGACGGCGACCGACGCCATGACCGGCTCGACGCTCGTCACCCAGCCGGCACCGTGGTCGATCGTGACGACACCGCGATCGACGACGGTGCCTGCGAAGGTGACGACCCCGGCTGCAGGCGCGAGGACGACGCCGTCGACGGGTCCGACGTCGATGCCGCGGTGCCCGGCGGCGTAGTCGTGCGCCGGCGCCTCGAAAGGGACGATCACGTTCGCCCCTGCCGCGGGAAGACGCCACTCCGGGCGACCGTCCGTCGCCGCATCGACGCGGACCGGTGTCAGCGAGATCACCGTCACCACGGCGGCGACGGTCAGCATCATCCGGCGAGACCAGGTCATGGCGCCATCATGATCCGCGGTGACGCGGAGAGGTGGGCGTGCAGAACGGGTGGGGACATATCCGGGGCGGAGACGGCGGGGGAGGAAGCCGCGTTGTTGCTATGCTGGTGGAGCACCCCGCACGTCGGGGTGACTACGCGTGCCCACAGCGGCTCGGTCCGACACCGTCGATCGACATCGCGGCATCCCACCCAACGGTCTCCTCCGGGAGCGGGTGCGTGCCGGGCACCAGGCTCGCCGCGACCATCCGTCCGGCGCGATCAACCACAACGAACAGGAGAACGGCCATGGCCGTCGTCACCATTCGCCAGCTGCTCGACAGCGGCGTTCACTTCGGACACCAGACCCGCCGGTGGAACCCGAAGGTCAAGCGCTTCATCCTCACCGAGCGCAGCGGCATCCACATCATCGACCTGCAGCAGTCGCTCGGGTACATCGACAAGGCGTACGAGTACGTGCGTGAGACGGTCGCCCACGGCGGCACGATCCTCTTCGTCGGCACCAAGAAGCAGGCGCAGGAGATCATCGCCGAGCAGGCCACCCGTGTCGGTCAGCCCTTCGTCAACCAGCGCTGGCTGGGTGGCCTCCTCACCAATTTCTCGACGGTCTCCAAGCGCCTCGCGCGCATGAAGGAGCTCGAGGAGCTCGACTTCGAGAACCCGGCCGAGAGCGGCTTCACCAAGAAGGAGCTTCTCCTCAAGAAGCGCGAGCTCGACAAGCTGCACAAGTCGCTCGGCGGTATCCGCAACCTGCAGAAGACGCCGTCGGCCATCTGGGTCGTCGACGCCAAGCGCGAGCACCTCGCCATCGACGAGGCCAAGAAGCTCGGCATCCCCGTCATCGGCATCCTCGACACGAACGCCGACCCCGACGAGTTCCAGTTCCCGATCCCGGGCAACGACGACGCGATCCGCTCGGTCAGCCTGCTGACGCGCATCATCGCCGACGCCGCCGCCGAGGGTCTCATCCAGCGTCACAACCCGACCGACGAGTCGGCCGAGGCCGAGCCGTTGGCCGACTGGGAGCGCGAGCTGCTCGAGTCCGCCCCGGCCGAGCAGGCTGAGGCTCCGGCCGAGGCCCCCGCGGCCGAGGAGACCGCCGAGGCTCCCGCCGCTGAGGAGACCACCGAGGCGAAGTCCGCCGAGTGATCGTCCCGCCTGGGCCCCGCCACCCGCGGGGCTCAGGCGACTCGAAACACACCCCCAACTACTGAGGAGCCGCCACCCATGGCAAACTTCACCATCGCCGACATCAAGGCGCTGCGCGAGCAGCTCGGCACGGGAATGGTCGACACGAAGAAGGCGCTCGAGGAGGCCGACGGCGACCTCGAGAAGGCCGTCGAGATCCTCCGCCTCAAGGGCGCGAAGGGCAACGCGAAGCGTGCCGACCGCTCGACGAGCGAGGGCCTCGTCGCCGCGAAGGAGCAGGACGGCAAGGTCACGCTCATCGAGCTGAACACCGAGACCGACTTCGTCGCCAAGAACGACCGGTTCATCGCCCTGTCCGAGAAGGTCCTCGACGCGGCCGCTGCCGCAGGCGCCGATTCCGCCGAGGAGGCTCTCGCGGCCGACGCCGGTGGCAAGAGCGTCGCCGACCTCATCTCGGACGAGGCCGCGATCATCGGCGAGAAGGTCGAGCTGCGCCGCGTGCGCACGCTCTCCGGCGACGCCTTCCAGGTCTACCTCCACAAGACCAGCAAGGACCTGCCGCCGCAGGTCGGCGTGGTCGTCGCCTATTCGGGCGACGACGCCGAGACCGCTCGTTCGATCGCGCAGCACATCTCGTTCGCGAACCCGACGTACCTGTCGCGCGACGAGGTGCCCGAGGCGGATGTCGAGAAGGAGCGCGAGATCGTCACGGAGATCTCCCGGAACGAGGGCAAGCCCGAGGCTGCCCTCCCGAAGATCGTCGAGGGTCGCGTGAACGCGTTCTTCAAGCAGGTCGCCCTGCTCGACCAGGATTACGCCAAGGACAACAAGCTGTCCGTCGCGAAGGTCGCGTCCGACGCCGGGATCACGGTCACCGGCTTCGCCCGCTTCAAGGTCGGCGCGTAAGCACATGAGAGAGGGGTTCGCATCACACGATGCGAACCCCTTTTCCATGCCGTTCGATAGTCTCCCCTAGACGAGAGGAATCCCGCGTGATCGACGAGAACACCGGACGCCGCCGCGTCCTCCTGAAACTGTCCGGCGAGGCGTTCGGCGCAGGTCAGCTGGGCGTCAATCCCGATGTCGTCAGCCAGATCGCCCAGGAGATCGCCGCGGCTGTGGACCGGGTCGAGGTCGCCGTCGTCGTCGGCGGTGGCAACTTCTTCCGGGGCGCCGAGCTGAGCCAGCGCGGCATGGACCGCGGACGCGCCGACTACATGGGCATGCTCGGCACCGTCATGAACGCCCTCGCCCTCCAGGACTTCCTCGAGCAGGCCGGGGCTGCCACCCGCGTGCAGTCCGCGATCTCCATGACCCAGGTCGCTGAGCCGTACATCCCGCGTCGAGCGGAGCGTCACCTTGAGAAGGGACGCGTCGTGATCTTCGGTGCCGGCGCCGGTCTGCCGTACTTCTCGACCGACACGGTGGCTGCGCAGCGCGCGCTCGAGATCGGTGCGGTCGAGGTCCTCGTGGCCAAGAACGGGGTGGACGGTGTGTACACGGCCGACCCGAGGACGGATGCCTCCGCAGAGAAGCTCGACACGATCACCTATCGGGACGCGCTGCAGCGCGGTTTGAAGGTCGTCGATTCGACGGCGTTCAGCCTGTGCATGGACAACGGCATGGGTATGCGGGTGTTCGGCATGGAGCCCGGTGGCAACGTGACCCGCGCGCTGCTCGGAGAATCGATCGGCACCCTCGTCAGCGTCTGAGGCAGGGGGCGCCGCCGACTAGACTGGATCGGACGTACCGACGAATGGAGAGACCGTGATCGCCGACATCCTGGCCGACACGAAGACCCGTATGGACCGCGCCGTCGAGGCCGCCAAGGAGGACTTCTCGACCGTCCGCACCGGACGGGCGAACCCGCAGCTCTTCCAGAAGGTCCAGGTCGAGTACTACGGCACGCCCACCCCGCTCGCACAGCTCGCCTCGCTCAACGCGCCGGAGGCGCGCACGCTGGTCATCACGCCGTACGACAAGTCGGCGCTGAAGGCGATCGAGCAGGCGATCCGCGACATGCCGAACCTCGGCGCGAACCCCACGAACGACGGGAACATCGTCCGCGTGACGATGCCCGAGCTCACCGCCGACCGCCGCAAGGAGTACGTCAAGCTCGTCAAGAGCAAGGCGGAGGACGCGAAGGTGCACGTCCGCGGCATCCGTCGTAAGTCGAAGGACGAGCTCGACGCACTCAAGGGCGAGGTGAGCGATGACGACCTCGCTCGGGCCGAGAAGGAGCTTGACGCGGTGACCAAGACGCACGTCGAGCTGATCGACGACGCGTTGAAGCGCAAAGAGGCAGAACTCCTCGAGGTCTGACAGCGCCATGTCCGAAGACGCATCGGGGAGCGCGGTCGGACCGGATACGCCCCCGAGCCGATCCGATCTGAGGCGTGGGAGCCAGGTCTCGGGCGACCCGTCCTCTTTCCAGTCCCATGTGAGAGCTGCGCGGAGCGAGTTCGAGAGTCAGATCGAGCGCGCCCGGGTCGAGTTCGAGGAGGCCAACGACCGCATCAATGCGCGGTCGGGCCGCAACCTCATCATGGCGACACTCATCGGCCTCGGCATCGGCGCTATCGTGCTCGGTTCGCTCCTGTTCTGGAAGTGGGCGTTCATCGCGTTCGCGGTGCCGTTGTGTCTTCTCGGCGCCTTCGAATTCACCCGCGCGCTGCAGGCGTCGGGTCGCAGAGTCGATCTCGCGCCGCAGCTCGTCGGCGGTGCGCTGGTCCTCAGTGCCGCGTTCGTCGGATACCTGACCCAGTGGTTCGTGCTCTTCGCCGCCGTGGTCCTCGTCGTGGTGTGGCGTCTCATCGCCCAGATGGCCGCCGGAGACGGCCGCCGCTACGGCGACGTCGTCACCGACGTCCTGGCGAGCGGACTCGTCCAGGTCTACGTCGTCTTCCACGGGAGTCTCGCCCTGGTCATCCTGCGCCAGGACCACGGTGAGCTGTGGTTGCTCGCCGTCCTGATCATCGCCGTCTCGGTGGACACCGGCGCTTACGCCAGCGGGGTCGCCTTCGGTCGGCATCCGATGGCGCCGCGCATCAGCCCCAACAAGACCTGGGAGGGTTTCGCCGGGGCCGTCGTCGTCAGCCTCGTCGCCGGTGGTCTGCTCGGCGTCCTCATGCTGCAGATCCCGCTGTGGGCGGGTCTGGTGCTGGGCCTCGCGATCCTCGTCTCGGCGACCGTGGGCGATCTCGGCGAGTCTCTCATCAAGCGCGATCTCGGAATCAAGGACATGAGCTCGTTCCTGCCCGGTCATGGGGGAGTGCTCGACCGCCTCGACTCGATCCTCCCCTCGCTCGTCCCGGGTCTGGCCCTGTACATCCTCCTGACCCCCTTGAGCGGACTGGCATGACCGACCTGACCTCACCCGCCGCCTTCCCGAGGACCGCCGGACGACGCAAAGGGTATGCACCCCGTGCGGTCGACGACTTCCTCGCATCGGCCCGGACGGCCTTCGAGTCCGACGATGTGTCGCTCACTTCGGGCGATGTCCGCGCCGTCGCGTTCCCCCTCGTGAGGGACGGTTACGCGATCGAGGCCGTCGATGCCGCCCTCGCCCGGATCGAGGACGCGTTCGCGCAGCGCGAGCGAGTGGCGGCCATGACGCAGCGCGGCGCTCGCGCGTGGGTGGGCGCGTCCCGGGCGCTGGCGCAGGAGATCCTCGATCGCCTGTCCCGGAAGCCGCGTCACCGTTTCCGTCGGGTCTCGCCGCTCCGCTTCGGTTATCGCGTCGACGAGGTCGACCTGGTCGCGGGCAGGATCGCCCGCTACCTCGAATCGGGGGAGGGCCTCACGATCGAGCAGGTCCGTTCCGTTGCGTTCCGCATGCAGCTCCGCGGGTACGACGAGGCGCAGGTGGACGCCGTCCTCGACGCCGTCGTCGACGTCATGCAGTCCGTCGGATGACGGCGTGGCGAGTGTTTCGCGACGTCGATATGATCGGGACACTGTGACCACCGGCAACGAGATCCTTCCATCGCGCGCCGGCGTCGCGACGCGATCCGTCCGACGCTCCCGGCGGTCGGCCCGTGCCGCCCGATGGTCCCGCCGCCGCGGCGTGCTGGCCGCGTTCTCGGTGCTGGCCACCGCGGGTTTCGTCGGTGCGACCTTGGTGCCGCTCGTCTCCTTCCCGAACCCTGCCGAGGCGACCGAACTCGACCCGCTGTCCCTGTACGCGTCGGCCGTGCAGGATGCGCAGCGGTATCAGGCGGGTGACGCACCCGCCGTCGAGTTGGAGCGCGCGAGCGAGTACACGGTCTACGTCACCCCGACTCCCACCCCCACGCCGACGCAGAGTCGGTCGTCGGCCTCGACGCGTTCCTCATCCTGGTCGCCGCCGTTCGTGTCCCCGAACCCCGGGAGCGCGCAGGCCATCGCGTACGACATGGTGACGGCCCGGGGCTGGGGAGATTCCGAGTTCGCGTGCCTCGTCGCGCTGTGGAAGAAGGAATCCGGCTGGCGAGTGAATGCCTACAACGCCTCGAGCGGTGCGTACGGCATCCCGCAGGCTCTGCCTGGACGCAAGATGTCCTCGGTCGGTTCGGACTGGGAGACGAATCCCGCCACGCAGATCACGTGGGGGCTGGGGTACATCCAGGGTCGCTACGGGACTCCCTGCGGTGCGTGGGGGAAGTCGCAGCGTTCGGGCTGGTACTGACTCGTGCCGCGGTCCAACCGGCGCAAGCCCAGCGCCCCTGACGCCTCCTTCGACCGTCTGCTCGCCGGCTGGAAGCGCACCGAGCAGCGGCGGGGCGTGGAATGGACGGTGCAGCCGGTGTCCGCGCAGCAGGCGCAGAAGGACTACGTCTGTCCGGGATGCGGTCGCACGGTTCCGGCCGGCACGGCCCACGTCGTCGTCTGGCGTGCCGACGGTGTGCTGGGGGACGCCGCCGATCTCGCCGCGCGGCGCCATTGGCACACCGCGTGCTGGCGGATCGCCTGATCAGAGTTCGTTCTGGCGGGGGATCAGCACCTGGCGATAGATGATCAGGACGCTCGCCGCGACCGGGATGGCGATGAGCGCTCCGAGCAGGCCGAGCAGTGACCCGCCGGCGAGCGCCGCGATGACGACGACCGCGCCGGGTACCGATACCGCACGGCTCATGATCCTCGGCGAGAGGAAGTAGGCCTCGAGCTGCATGTAGACGAGGTACCAGATGAGCGCGACGAGGGCCGTGAGCGGCGACGCCAGACCGAGACAGGCGAGCACGATGATGGCCGACCCCGTCAGGGTCCCCACGAGCGGTATCAGCGAGAAGAAGAACGCGATCACCGCCAGCACGGCGGGGAACGGCGCCTTGATGATGGTCAGGAAGATCGCGCTGAGGATGCCGTTGATCGCCCCGAGCACGACCTGGCCCATCACGTAATAGCCGACGGACGCCGTGATCTGCTCGGAGAGGTTGACGAACCGCTCCCGCTTGGAGGCCGGCGCGAGTTGATAGACCGAGCGCTTGAGGGAGCGCATCGAGGCGGTGAAGTAGATGGTCAGGATGAGCACGATGATCGTGCCCGTGGCCGTCGCCACGATGCCTGCGCCGAAGGACAGCAGGCCCGTGCCCAGCGAGGCGCCGATGTCCGCGAAGTCGAGTCCGTTCCACCAGTCGTTGACGTAGCCGAGCACCATGTCGACCTGCAGGAGCGGGAAGGTGTGCGACAACCAGTCGCGCGCGACGGTCACCGGATTCCATTCCTGGTCGATGGCGCTCTCCACCAATTTCTGGATCTGCTGGACGAGCTTCGCGATCTGATCGACGAGGACGGGTACGACGATGAGCACGAGTGCCGTCGCCACGGCCAGCAGGGCCGCGAACGTCGCCAGCAGAGCGCCCCAGCGCGGTAGCCCGCGTCGCTCGAAGAAGGAGACGACCGGATCGAGGCCCAGGGCCAGGAACAGCGCCGTGCCGATGTAGAGGAGCACGGTCGAAAGGGTCTGCACACCGGTGAGGATGAGGATGCCGACACCCACGCCGAGCGTGGCGATCAGCGCAGTGCGGAACGGATGCTGGATCTTCACGATGCCCTTTCCCAGGTCTGCACTCACCCTAGTTCGCGGACGGTGCTCGATGCGGGAGCGACGCCCTCCCACGCGTTTGCCAGCACCGTTCGCTAGGCTGGAATGTCGAATGATCGGCCGCGCACCCCGATGCCGGCTGGAGGAGGGCGACGGTTCGTGAGATTCGTGTGGGCGATCATCGCCTTCGTACTTGCCACGCTGATGATCGGTGCAGGCGTCGCCCAGCGCACGATCCTCGAGGCGCCCGCGACGGAGACGACGACGATCACCACGGATGCCGACGCTCCCTTCGTCCTCATCGACGGCGCTGTCCTCGCGAGCCGCGCGGGCGCGCAGACGCTCCGGGTCGACGGCGACGGACCGGTCTTCGCCGCCTACGCCAGGACGCAAGACGTCACGGCGTGGCTGGCCCCCACCGAGTACGTCCACGTGACGCTCGGCGCGGAGGGGCAGGCGGTCTCCGAGGACGTGGCGGCGACCGCGCCCGTCGAGGCCGGCTCGCCGACGGCAGCTCCCGCCGGCTCCGATCTCTGGCTGGACGAGTTCGAGCAGGACGGCTCCCTCGCCACGACGCTTCGTCTGCCGGATGACATGAGCGTGCTGGTCGCCTCCGACGGGACGTCAGCCGCTCCCGCGGCGATGAGCATCACCTGGCCCACCGGGGTCACGACGCCGTGGGCGGGACCGCTCTTGGCGGGCGGCATCCTCATGGCGGTCGTCGGCCTCGTGCTGTACGTCCTCGCTCTGCGTCACGTTCGTCGCTCCCGGGGTCCGCGGCGGAAGGGCCTTCCGATCACGGCCACGCAGCCGATCGACCTGTCGGTCGAGGAAGCGGACAAGGGCGTGATCGCCGCAGCCCCGGCCCGTCGCCGTCTCGGACGCGGTCGGCGGTCCCTGGTGGCGATCTCCGCGCTCCTGGTCGGAGGGATCGCCCTGACCGGATGCTCGCCGGACGCGTGGCCGGACCTTCAGCCCGACGCGACCCCGTCGCCCACGGCATCCGTCATCGTCCCGGAAGGGCAGGGCGCACCCGCGGTCACGAAGACGCAGGCCGAGCGGATCCTCGGCAGGATCGCCGAGCAGGTCGCCGCCGCGGATGAGGCGAAGGACCCGAAGGCGGCGGCGGAACGCCTCACGGGGCCGGCGCTTGTGGAGCGGGAGACCAACTACCGGCTTCGCACCGAGCTCCCCGACGCGGACGCGCTGCCGGCCATCCCGGCCGGGAAGATGACGGCGCTCCTGCCGCAGGCGAAGAACGATTGGCCGCGCATGTTCATGGCGGTCGTCGAGGACGCGGACGGCGTCGCCACGGTGGTGACCGCGACGCAGAGCGACCCGTGGGCCGAGTACAAGGTCGCCTACATCTCCAGCCTCCGCGCCGACGCCACGATGAACCTCGCCGCGGAGTACGTGGGCGCCGTCGCCGTCGAGCCCAATTCGCCCTTCCTCCTCATGCCCCCCGAGAATCTGGCCGCCGCTTACGCGGACGTCCTGGACAAGGGGGACAAGAGCGAGTACGCCGCCCTGTTCGACAAGGAGACGGACACGTTCCGTTCTCTCGTCGCCGAGAACCGCGCGGCGGTGCTCAAGAAGTTCAACGAGACGGGCGAGGAGACCGGCCGGGTGTCGTTCCTCGCCGAACCGGGCGACTCGGAGCCGTTGTCGCTCGTGACCCTCGACAGCGGCGCCATCGTCGCCGTCACTGTGACGGAGAACGAGACCGCCGTACCGACCAACGACGACGCCGTCATCAAACTGGGGGAGAACGTCGTTGTGAAGGCCCTGTCCGGCGTCTCGCAATCGAGCACCGGGTTCCAGACCCGCTACACCGATCAGCTGTACTTCTTCGTCCCCGCTCAAGGGTCCAACGACAAGATCCAGCTGCTCGCATCCCGTTCCAACGTCCTCGACGCCAAGGTGGTTGAAAAAGAGTGAGCACCCCCGCACCCGGAGCCGTCCTGCGCGGCGCCGTCGACCTCTCGTCCCTCCGCAACCGGCCGACCGCCCCGCCCGACGCAGGCGCACCCGCGGCCGGACAGCCCCCCGCATCCCGTCTGGTCTTCGACGTCACGGATGCTGATTTCGGACAGGTCCTCGAACTCTCTCGGACCGTTCCCGTTGTCGTCGACCTGTGGGCGGAGTGGTGCGGTCCCTGCAAGCAGCTGAGCCCGATCCTCGAGAAGCTCGTCGACGAGCTCGGCGGACGCCTCGTGCTCGCCAAGGTGGACGTGGACGCGAACCCGCAACTGGCTCAGAGCTTCCGCGCGCAGTCCATCCCGCTCGTCGTCGCGCTCGTCGCCGGGCAGCCCGTCCAGCTCTTCACGGGGGCGGTGCCCGAGGCTCAGGTTCGCGAGGTCTTCACGCAGCTGCTCCAGTTGGCCGCACAGCACGGTGTGACCGGTACGGTGCCCGTCGAGGGCGCCGAGACGGACGGCGAGGCGTCGGCTCCGGCCCTCCCGCCGCTGCACCAGGCTGCTTTCGACGCCATCGAAGCGGGCGATTACGACGCCGCCGCGCGTGCGTACGAGCAGGCGCTGAGCGAGAACCCCCGCGACGAGGACGCGAAGGCGGGCCTCGCGCAGGTGCACCTGCTCTCGCGTGTGCAGCACCTCGACCTCGCCGCGGCCCGGGCCGCGGCCGCGGCCGGTCCGCGGGACGTCGACGCACAGTTCGCCGTCGCCGATCTGGACCTTGCCGGAGGCCACGTCGACGACGCATTCGGCCGCCTGCTCGACCTCTTCGCGGCGCTTCCGTCGGAGGAGCGCGCCCCCGTCCGGGAACGACTCCTGGAGCTCTTCGGCGTCGTCGGGGACGCCGACCCGCGGGTCATCCGCGCCCGCGGCCGGCTCGCCAGCCTGCTGTTCTGACGCCCTTCCGGGTCCGGGCCGCAGCCCGGACCCGGAACGTCAGTCGCCGTGACGGTGGCGGAGCCAGAGCACGCCGAGCGGCGGCAGCACGAGGGTGGCGGTGCCGTCGGCATCCGTCGTCACCCCGCCGAAGTTGCCGACACCGGACCCGCCGAACTCCTGCGCGTCGCTGTTGAGGATCTCCGCCCAGGCACCCGCCTCGGGCAGTGTCACCCGCACGTCGTGACGGGGAGCCCCCGCGAAGTTGCACAGGACGACGACGGTGCCGCCGTCGTGGTCGCGCCGTGCGAAGCCCAGGACGCTGCTGTCGGGCGTGTGCGGCCACACGCGGGAGAAGGCCGCCCCGTCACTGTCGCGCGACCACAGGGGGGCCTCGTCCCGATACGTGTAATTGAGCGCGGCGACGAAGTGCTGCAACTGCTGGTGAGCGGGCTGGTCCAGCATCCACCAGTCGAGGCCGCGACCCTCGGACCACTCCGACATCTGACCGAACTCCTGCCCCATGAACAGGAGCTGCTTGCCCGGGTGCCCCCACATGTACGCGAGGAACGCACGCATGTTGGCGAGCTGCTGCCAGTGATCGCCCGGCATCCGGGTGAACAGCGACCCCTTGCCGTGCACGACCTCGTCGTGGCTGATCGGCAGGACGAAGTTCTCACTGAACGCGTAGACGAACGAGAACGAGAGCTCGCCCTCGTGGTGCGACCGGTACAGCGGGTCGCGGCCCATGTAGACCAGGGAGTCGTTCATCCACCCCATGTTCCATTTGAACCCGAAGCCGAGCCCGCCTTGACTGGTCGGAGCGGTCACACCGGGGAAGCTCGTCGACTCCTCGGCGATCATCGCGATGCCGGGATGCCGCTTGTACGCGGTCGCGTTCACCTCCTGCAGGAAGCGGATCGCCTCCAGGTTCTCGCGGCCGCCGTGGATGTTGGGCTCCCACTGCCCCTCTTCGCGGGAGTAGTCCAGATAGAGCATCGAGGCCACGGCGTCGACCCGCAGACCGTCGACGTGGAATTCCTCGAACCAGTAGAGGGCGTTCGCGACGAGGAAGTTCCGGACCTCGTTGCGGCCGTAGTCGAAGATGTAGGTGCCCCAGTCGCGGTGCTCGCCGCGGCGGGGGTCCGGGTGCTCGTACAGCGGAGCCCCGTCGAACCGGGCCAGGGCGAACTCGTCCTTGGGGAAGTGCCCAGGGACCCAGTCCATGATGACGCCGATGCCGGCCTGGTGGAGGCGGTCGATGAGGTAGCGCAGGTCGTCGGGGGTGCCGAACCGGCTCGTCGGGGCGTAGTAGCCCGTGACCTGGTAGCCCCAGGACCCGCCGAAGGGGTGCTCGGCCAGGGGCAGGAACTCGACATGCGTGAAGCCCTGCGCTCCGACGTACTCGACGAGCTCGTCGGCGGCCTCGCGATAGCCGAGACCGGGACGCCATGATCCCAGGTGCAGCTCGTACGTCGTCATCGGCTTGTCATGCACGGAGCCCGACGCGCGGGCGGCGATCCACTCATCGTCGGACCACGTGTACTCGCTGTCGGTGACGACGGACGCTGTCGCCGGCGGCACTTCGGCACGACGCGCCATCGGGTCCGCCTTCATGACCCAGTGCCCCGCAGCCGTGAGGATCTCGAACTTGTAGGCCGAGCCCACACCGATGCCCGGAACGAAGAGTTCCCAGACGCCGCTGGAACCGAGCGAGCGCATCGCGTGCTGCGTCCCGTCCCAGCCGTTCAGATCCCCGACGACGCGGACGGCCCGGGCGTTGGGAGCCCACACGGCGAACGAGACGCCGCTGACGGCGTCGTAGTGGCGCACATGCGCGCCCAGGACCGTCCACAACTGCTCGTGACGACCTTCGCGGATGAGGTGCAGATCCACCTCGCCGAGTGTCGGCAGGTGACGGTAGGGGTCGTCGACGCGGTAGTCGGGGGCGCCTTCGTAGGTGGCGACGATGTCGTAGGCGGTCGGCTGCGCCGCAGCGGATCCCTCCCATACGCCCGCGTGGAGGTGCTCGAGCTCGACGCGCGTGCCGTCGGCGAGGACAGCGGTCACGGTCTGCGCGAAGGGGCGGCGTGCCCGGATCGCCCAGTGGTCGCCCTCGGCGTGCGGGCCGAGAATGTCGTGCGGCGCATGGTAGGCGCCGGCACCCACGGCATCCAGGATCGAGTCAGCGGGACGGGTCATGAGCGTGCCTTCACGTGGAGGATGTGGACGGGTTCGGCGAACGCGTCGAGTCGGACGTAGTTGTGTTCGTTCCACGTCCAGTGCGCCCCGGTGATGAGGTCCTCGACGTCGTAGTCGTGCCCGCGGGGCAGACCCCAGATCTGCGAGTCCACGTGGACGGTGGTCTCGCGCGTCGAGTGCGGGTCGACGTTCGCGACCACGATGATCGTGTCGGATGCGCCGGAGGCGGACAGCGCACCCGGGAGGTGCTTCACGTACGCGAGGATCGCGTCGTCGTCGGTGCCCTGCAGGTGCAGTCCACGCAGCTGACGAAGCGCGGGGTGGGCCCGGCGGATCTCGTTCAGTCGCCGCAGGTAGGGCGCCAGCGAATCGCCCGCGGCCTCTGCCGCGGTCCAGTCGCGGAACTTGTACTCGTACTTCTCGTTGTCGATGTTCTCCTCGGAGCCGGGGCGGGCGACGTTCTCGTAGAGCTCATAGCCCGCGTAGACCCCGTAGTTCGCCCCCGCTGTCGCCGCGAGAGCGGCGCGGATGCGGTACGCCGGGCGACCTCCGAACTGCAGGTACTCGGTGAGGATGTCGGGGGTGTTCACGAAGAGGTTCGGCCGCATGAAGTCGGCCGTCTCATCCGAGATGGACGCGAAGAACTCCTCGAGCTCGGTCTTCGTGTTGCGCCAGGTGAAGTAGGAGTAGCTCTGTTGGAAGCCGCTTTGCGCGAGCGCTCGCATCGGAATCGGGCGGGTGAAGGCCTCCGCCAGGAAGACCACGTCCGGGTGCTCCGCGTTCACTGTGCGGATGAGCCACTCCCAGAACTGCAGCGGTTTCGTGTGCGGGTTGTCGACGCGGAAGATGCGCACACCCTGACGGAGCCAGCGCTGCACGATGCGCAGCACCTCCGCTCGAATGCCCACCGGGTCGTTGTCGAAGTTGATGGGATAGATGTCCTGGTACTTCTTCGGCGGGTTCTCCGCGAACGCGATCGACCCGTCGGGGAGGGTCGTGAACCACTCCGGGTGCTCGGTCACCCACGGGTGGTCGGGTGCGGCCTGAAGGGCGAGATCCAAGGCGATCTCGAGCCCGAGCCTGTTCGCGGCGTCCACGAACGCGCGGAAGTCCTCGAGCGTGCCGAGGTCGGGGTGGACGGTGTCGTGCCCGCCGTCGGCGGAACCGATGGCCCAGGGGGAGCCGGGCTCGCCCGGGCCCGCCTCGAGCGTGTTGTTCGGACCCTTGCGGTTGACCTCGCCGATCGGATGGATCGGCGGGAGGTAGACGACGTCGAACCCCATGTCGGCGACAGCCGGCAGCCTGTCGATCGCGGTGCGGAAGGTGCCGCTCCGCACGCCCCCGTCCGGGAGACGGACGGCACCCTCGGAACGCGGGAAGAACTCGTACCAGGCTCCGACGCCGGCACGTTCGCGCTCGACGAGCAGCGTGTTCTCCTCGTGCAGGGTGTGCAGGGACGTCGCCGGACGATCGGCGAAGGCACGGGCCAGTCCTGGATCGCGGACGACGATCAGTGCGGCGGCGTCGTCCACCGCGTCATCCCGCAGCGCCTGTGCAGCTGTCGTCAGCGCAGTGCGCTCGTCCGCAGGACGCGTCTTCTCGGCGGCGGCCCGCTCGAACAGTCGGGCGCCAATCTCGCGCATCAGGATCGGATCGACGCCGGCTGCGATCTTCAGCTCTGCGGCGTGCCGCCAGGTCGCGTAGTCGTCACCGAAGGTCTCGAAGCGGAACTTCCACGTGCCCTGCTCGAGGGGAGCGACCACGACACGCCACGTGTCGAACCCGTCGTCCAGGGGTGTCAACCGGTGGAGGGTGACGGCTCCCGACGGTGCGGTCAACCGCAGATGCACGCCGATGCGATCGTGCCCCTCGCGGAAGGCGGCGACCGTGAAGGGCACGGCTTCGCCCACGAAGGCGGTCGGGGCGAATCGCCCGCCGGGCACGCTCGGTCGATGGGAGGCGATCGGGATGCGGCCGTTCCGGATGCCGGCGTCCTTCCTGGACGCCTTCACCGGCCGGACCGGGATCTCTGCGGAGCTGCGGACGGAAGCGGGGGAGATCTGTGTGGCCACGTTCCGAACCTACCGGTGGCGGACGAGGGTCGAAACGGCCTGGATCACTCGGCCCGGAACAGGTACATTGACGGCCCCGTCGCCGTGAACCCGTCGCCGGGGGAGAGCGGGACGGTATCACTCTGCGGTCGCTCGTCGACGCTGGACCACAGCGGGACGAACCGGGTGACCCCCTCGAGCGACGGCAGGGTGATGTCCAGGTCGCTCTCACGGCCGTGGACGACCAGCAGGGTCCGGTTGGCCGCCTCGTTCTCCGGGGTCGAGCGGGCGTCGTACTGCAGTGTCCGGTGGGAAGGGTCGGTCCATTGCTCGACCGACATCGTGTGCCCGCCCTCGTCGTACCAGTCGATGACGGACGCCCCGGGGACCGTCTTCTCCGCGTGCGCGAATCGGACCGGTCGCAGCGCCGGGTTCTCGCGGCGGATGCGGGTGAGCACCTCGACGTGGGCACGGAGGTCCTCCTGCCAGGGCTGCAGCGACCAGTCGTACCAGGTGAGAGCCGAGTCGTGGCAGTACGCGTTGTTGTTGCCGTTCTGCGTGCGTCCCGTCTCGTCGCCGGCCGTCAGCATCGGGACACCCGCGGACAGCAGAAGGGTGCCGAGGAGGTTGCGCATGGCTCTCCGGCGCGCGGCGAGGACGCCCTCGTCGTCGGTGGGTCCCTCGAACCCGTGATTGAACGACCGATTGGTGTCGGCGCCGTCGCGCCCGTGCTCGCCGTTGGCGTCGTTGCGCTTCGAGTCGTACGACACCAGGTCGTGGAGTGTGAAGCCGTCGTGCGCCGTGACGAAGTTGACGCTCGCGAGGGGACCACGTTCCGAGCTGAAGGTGTTCGCCGAGCCGGCCAGTCGGGTCGCGAATCCGCCGATGCCGACGGGGGTGATGTCCGCGCGTCGGGAGTAGTCGATGTCGCTCAGCCAGAAATTGCGCACACGATCCCGGTAGCGGTCGTTCCACTCGCTCCACCCGGGCCCGAATCCGCCCGTCTGCCATCCGCCCATGCCCACGTCCCAGGGCTCGGCGATCATCTTGACGCCCTCGAGCGCCGGGTCCTCGATGATCGCCTGCAGGAGCGGATGCTCCGGCGTGAAGGTGTGCGCACGGTCCCGACCGAGGACGGGCGCCAGGTCGAACCGGAAGCCGTCGATCTGCACGTCGTTCGCCCAATAGCGCAGCGAATCCAGGACGAGTCGGGCCGCAGCATCCGTCGAGGTGTCGAGCGAGTTGCCGCAGCCGGTCACGTCGATGTAGGTGCCGTCCTGCGCCTGCCGGTAGTACGAGCGGTTGTCGAGGCCGCGGAAGCTCGACCGCGGCTCACCGAGACCCTGTTCCGAGGTGTGATTGAAGACGACGTCGAGGATGACCTCGATGCCGGCCGCGTGCAGCAGCTTCACCATCCCCTTGAGTTCGCGCAGGACGGAGGTCGGCCCCTCGGCCTGCGCCGTGGCCGTCGCGTACGCCGCGTGCGGCGCAAAGAAGCCGACCGAGTTGTAGCCCCAGTAGTTCGTCAAGCCCAGCTGCAGCAGGCGGGGCTCGCTCGCGAACGCATGGATGGGAAGCAGCTCGATCGCCGTGACTCCCAGGCTCCGGTAGTGCTCGATCATCGCCGGGTGCGCCACGCCCGCATACGTGCCGTGCAGCGCTGCGGGGACGCCCGGATGCCGCTTCGTCAGTCCTCTGACGTGCGCCTCGTACACGACGGTGCGATCGAGCGGGGTCGCCGGCTTGCGCACGTCCCCCCAGTCGAAGCACTCGTCGACCACGACCGAACGCCATGAATGGATGCCGGGGGAGGACAGCCCGCGCGCGTAGGGGTCGATGAGGAGCGTGGCCGGGTTGAAGGTCATCCCGGGTCCGTGCGGCCCGTCGACCCGCACGCTGTAGGTCACCCCCACCCGCAACGCGGGCGTCGTCGCCTCCCACACGCCCCCGCCCACGGCGGTCAGCGGAACGGTGTCGACGATCCAGTCGGGGTCGTCGTCGTCGAAGACGACGAGCTCGAGTTCCGTCGCGTGCTCCGACCAGACACGGAGCGTCCCGCCGCCGTCGTGCAGGCGCACGCCGAGGTCGTCGTACACGTCCGAGAGCAGCCCCGCGGTGGGGGTGTCGGACGCCGCGGTCGTCGGGCCGGCCGGAGCGGAGGTCATGCGTCCTACAGTAGTAACCAGGCGATGTAGGTCAGCGGCAGGCGGAGGGTGATGGCGGTCTATCTCGACCACGCGGCATCCACTCCGTTGCGGCCCGAGGCGCGCGACGCTTGGCTCGCTGCCTCCGAGGTCACCGGGAACGCGTCGTCGGTGCACGGCGCGGGCCAGGCGGCCAGACGGGTGCTCGAAGACGCGCGCGAACGGATCGCGGCCGTGCTCGGGTGCGACCCGATCGAGGTGGTGCTGACCTCGGGTGGCACGGAGTCGGTGAACCTCGCGCTCAAGGGGTCCTGGTGGGCGCGCGACCCGGAGCGGGCTGCGGTCGTCCTGCCCGACGGGGAGCATCACGCGACCCTCGACACGGTCGCGTGGCTGGCCTCTGCCCAGGGCGCAGAGGTGCGACCCGTGCCGATCGACGAGAGCGCGGCGATCGACGTCGCAGCGTTCGAGGCGGCACTGCCCGGCGCAGCCCTCGCGACGGCCCTCGTCGCGAACAACGAGGTCGGGACCGTATCGGACGTCACCGCCCTGAGCGCATCCGCCGCGGCCGCGGATGTCCCCCTGCATCTGGACGCGGTGGGCGCGATCGCCCATGTCGCGCTCGACTTCGCCACGCTGCGCGGGCCAGGTGCGGGCCGCGGCGGACTCATCGCGCTGAGTGTGGCGGGACACAAGGTCGGCGCACCGGTCGGTACCGGCGCCCTCGTGGTCTCCCGTCACGCCCGCATGGGCGCGGTCCTCCATGGCGGAGGGCAGCAGCGGGGACTCCGTTCGGGGACGCCGGACGTCGCGGGTGCCGCCGCCCTCGCCGTCGCGCTGGAACTGACCGCCGCGGAGCGGGATGCCGAGACGGTGCGACTGCATCTGCTGTCCGAACGTCTGCGGGCCGGTGTCCACGCCGTCGCGCCTCAGGTGCGTCTGCTCGGCTCGCCCGATCGGCGGCTGCCGGGTCACCTGCACCTCCTGTTCCCCGACGCGCTCGGCGAGACGCTCCTCTTCCTGCTCGACTCCGCCGGCGTGCAGGTCTCCACCGGATCGGCGTGTCAGGCGGGGGTCGCCGAGCCGAGCCACGTCGTGCTCGCCCTCGGCCGCACCGACCGGGAAGCGCGTTCGGTCCTGCGGGTCACCCTGGGGCGTCCCACGACGGACGCGGACGTCGATGCCTTCATCGCGGCACTCCCTGAGGCGTACCGTCGGGCGGCGGCATCCAGCGCCCGCGCGGCAGCACGCTCGTAGACTGGAACGATGCGCGTACTTGCAGCCATGAGCGGTGGGGTGGACTCGGCCGTCGCCGCGGCTCGCGCCGTCGAGGCGGGGCACGACGTCGTCGGCGTCCACCTCGCTCTCTCGCGCGCCGGTGGCACGCTGCGCACCGGGAGCCGAGGCTGCTGCACGATCGAAGACGCGCTCGACGCCCGACGGGCGGCGGACCTGCTCGGCATCCCCTTCTACGTCTGGGACTTCTCGGAGCGCTTCCGCGACGACGTCATCGACGACTTCGTCAGCGAGTACCGGGCGGGTCGCACACCCAACCCGTGCATGCGCTGCAACGAGAAGATCAAGTTCGCAGCGCTCCTCGAACGCGCCCTGGAGCTCGGCTTCGACGCCGTCTGCACCGGCCATTACGCGACTCTCGTCGACGGGCCGGACGGCCGCGAGCTTCACCGCGCGTCGGACGAGGCGAAGGATCAGTCGTATGTGCTCGGCGTGCTCACGGCCGAGCAACTCGCGCACACCTACTTCCCGCTCGGGACCACGCCGTCCAAGGCGGTCGTGCGTGCCGAGGCGGCGGAGCGCGGGCTGACCGTCGCGCAGAAGCCCGACAGCCACGACATCTGCTTCATTCCCGACGGCGACACCCGCGGATGGCTCGCCGAGAAGGTCGGTGCCGAACAGGGCGACGTCGTGGACCGCGACGGCACGATCGTCGGACGTCACGAAGGTGCCCACGCGTTCACCGTCGGTCAGCGTCGGGGGCTGCAGCTCGGCATCCCTGCTGCGGACGGCAAGCCGAGGTTCGTCCTCGAGGTGCGGCCCGTCTCCAACACCGTCGTGGTGGGTCCCAAGGAGGCCCTCGCGACGGCCGAGATCTCGGGAGAGCGTCACAGCTGGGCCGGACGCCCGCCCGCAGAGGGCGCATTCGCCTGCGACGTGCAGATCCGCGCCCACGCCGAACCCGTCCCCGCCCGCGCGACCGTCGCGGACGGCTCGATCACCGTCGTCCCCGACGCACCGTTCGATGGCGTCGCGCCCGGTCAGACGGCGGTGCTGTACGACCGGACCCGGGTCATCGGGCAGTTCACGATCGCGCGGACCGTCTCGGCCGTCCCGCAGACCGTCTGAGTCGTCGCTCGCGTTCGACCCCGTCGAGCGCGGCGCGCAGATCCGTGTGCGCGAACCGGAATCCGGCGTCGAGCAGCCTGGCCGGTGCGACCCACCGGCTCTTGAGGATCAGTTCCGGCTCGGTCCGGAGCACCCACATCGCGATCTCGAGCATCCAACGCGCCGACGGAAGGCCCACCGGCATCCCGACCACGTGGCGCAGGGTGCGCATGAGGCGGCGGTTGTCGGATGCCTCCGGCACCGCCACGTTCACGACCCCGGCGATGTCCTCCCGTTCGATGAGGAAGCGGACCGCGCTCAGCACGTCGTCGATGTGGACCCAGCTGAAACGTTGCCAACCTCGGGTGCGATACCAGGGAGGCCGTCCGCCTGTGGGTTCGTCGCCGATTCCCCGGTACCGGCGGTGGGGCGGCACCCACCCGTCGTGCTGCGCGCCGCCGAGCCCGGTGCGGGCGAGCGTCAGCAGCAGGCGGGTGGCGGGTCCGTCGCCGACGACGATCGCCAGACGCAGCGCGACCCGCCGGGTGTGCGGCAGGTCTCCCGCGAAGAACACGCGCTCCCAGGACCGCGCCACGTCGACGGAGAAGCCCTGCCCGAGCGCGCCGTCCGACTCGGTGTTCGGACGGTCCATCGCGTGACGGTAGATCGTCGCGGTCGAGGCGTTGATCCAGAGCCGCGGCGGGGTGGATGCTGCGGTCACCGCTTCCCGCAGTGCGCGCGTGGTGTCGACGCGCGAACGGAGGATCTCGTCGCGATTGCGGTCGGTGTACCGGCAGTCGACCGACTTTCCCGCGAGGTTCACGAGCAGGTCCGCACCGTCGACCGCGCGTGCGAGCGAGCCGGGGTCGTCCCAGCCGACAGGGGCGGTGCGTCCGACCGTGACGACGTCGTACCCGTCGCCCGCCAGTGCGGAGACCAGGGCCTGGCCGATGAACCCGCCGGCACCGGCGACGACGGCACGGGGGCGGGGCATGCCTCGACGCTACCGGACAGCGGCCCGGGTAGATTGCCGAGATGACCTCCGGCGAGCGGGATGCTGCCCTCTCCGTCTACGAGCGTGTCCTCGGGGCCGAGGTGGAGACCCTCCCTCCGGTACTGCGCCGGTACTTCGGTGCGATCCTCGACGGCCACGTCGGCGTGGGCGAGGGGGTCTACTCGGTGGTGGGGTCGCGCTATCGTCGCGTCGCCGGTGCCCTGCTGCGCTGGTCCGCGCGGCACGATGTGCTCTTCCCCGAAGGCGGCCGCGACGTGCCGTTCGTGGTCGAGAACCGGATCGGCCCCGACGGTTCGCTCGAAGGGACCCGGTGGTTCGGATTCCCGCGTGTGACGCGGGTCATGCGGGACACGATGCGGGCGGACAGGGGCGCGATCGTCGAGCGGCTGGGCCGACGCGGTGGTCTCGAGGTCAGGCTGTCGGCGAGTGCGACACCGCGGGGCATGGTGCTGCGCTCGCGGCGACTGGCCTGGTGGGTCCGCGGCATCCGGGTCCCGCTCCCTCCGCTCGCCGGGGTCGAGGTCCGCGAGTCGGACGCCGGGGGAGGCCGGCAGGGGGTGGATGTCCGGCTCCGGATGCCGCTGGTGGGCGAGGTGTTCCGCTACTCCGGGACGTTCGCCTACCGCATCGTGCGCGAGAGCGACAGCGGCCCGGCGGTGTCGCCGGGCCTCCCTACACTGTCGATGTGGCTGACGCAGAACTCCCCGAACTGACGCTCGATGAGGCCCGCGAAGAGGCGGCTCGCCTGACCGAGAAGATCCTCGGTGCGCGTGAGGCGTACTACGGCGGCGACGTGGGCCTCGTCGACGATGCGACCTACGACGAGTGGATGCACCGTCTCGAGGCCCTCGAGCGCGCGCACCCGGAGCTGCAGGGGCAGGACTCGCCGACGCAGACGGTGGGTGCCGCCGAATCGTCGATGTTCGCGCCGGTGGAGCACGCCGAGCGGATGCTGAGCCTCGACAACGTCTTCTCTCCCGAGGAACTGCGCGAGTGGTGCGCCAAAGCCGAGGCGGCGGCGGGGCGGAAGGTGCGGTGGCTGACGGAGCTCAAGATCGACGGGCTCGCCATCTCGCTCCGGTACGAGAACGGTGTGCTGACCTCCGCTGCGACCCGCGGCGACGGTCGGATCGGCGAGGACGTCACCGTCAACGCGGTGCGCGTCTCCGGCATCCCCGAGCGACTGTCGGGGGAGGGACATCCGGCTCTCGTCGAGGTGCGTGGCGAGGTGTTCATCCCGGTCGCCGCCTTCGAGGAGCTCAACGCTCTGCAGGCGCGGCTGCGGGACCGGGTGGTGGAGGACGCCGCCTCCCGGCCGCGCTACGACGAGGAGAAGGCGCAGAAGAGCGCGGCCCGTCGGTTCCCGGCGTTCGCCAACCCCCGCAACGCGGCCAGCGGCGGTCTGCGTCAGCAGCTCGATAAGAAGTCCGGGCTCGAACTCGAAGCCGGCGAGGCGCGGTTGTCGTCGCTGCGGATGTACGTGCACGGCATCGGTGCGTGGCCCGATCCGCCGGTGGCGGCGCAGAGCGAGGTCTACGGCCTTCTGGCCGAGTGGGGGCTGCCTGTCAGCCCTTACCCCCGGACGTTCGACGACATCGACGGTGTCCTCGCCTTCGTCGCCGAGTATGGCGAGAAGCGTCACTCCGTCGCGCACGAACTCGACGGCATCGTCGTGAAGGTCGACGAGCTGTCGCTCCACGACGAGCTGGGCGCGACGAGCCGTGCGCCGCGCTGGGCCATCGCCTACAAGTACCCGCCCGAGGAGGTGCAGACCCGCCTTCTCGACATCATCGTCTCGGTCGGTCGGACCGGCCGGGCGACGCCGTACGCCCAGATGCAGCCGGCGCTCGTCGCGGGCAGCGTCGTGCGCCAGGCGACCCTGCACAACCAGGAGGTCGTCAAAGCCAAGGGCGTGCTGATCGGGGACATGATCGTGCTCCGGAAGGCGGGAGACGTCATCCCCGAGGTGCTAGGGCCGGTCGCCGAACTCCGCGACGGGAGCGAGCGCGCATTCGTCATGCCGACCGCGTGCCCGGAGTGCGGGTCGACCCTCGCCCCCGCCAAGGAGGGCGACATCGACCTGCGCTGCCCCAACACGCGCGGCTGTCCCGCCCAGGTGAGGGGCCGCGTCGAGCACATCGGCTCGCGTGGCGCGCTCGACATCGAGGCGCTGGGCGAGGTCACGGCGGCGGCACTGACGCAGCCGCTGGCACCGCAACAGCCTGCGCTCGACACCGAAGCCGGGCTCTTCGAGCTGACGGTCGACCGGCTTGTTCCCATCGAGGTGATCGTCCGCGACGCCGAGACGGGAGAGCCGCGCGTCGACGAGAGCACCGGAGAGGTCGTCCGTCGCGCGCCGTTCCGCCGAAACCCCTCGGCCGCCGAGAAGAAGGAGGGTCTCACCGGACCGCAGCCGTCGGCGCAGGCGCTCACCCTCATCGACGAGCTCGAGAAGGCCAAGACGAAGGACCTCTGGCGCTTCCTCGTCGCGTTGAACATCCGGCACGTCGGTCCGGTGGCCGCCCGCGCACTCGCACAGTACTTCGGCTCTCTCGATGCGATCCGTGCCGCGTCGCGGGAGGAGCTCGCCGCCGTGGACGGTGTCGGCGGCATCATCGCCGACGCCCTCACCGACTGGTTCTCCCTCGACTGGCACGTCGAGATCGTGGACCGCTGGACGGCCGCGGGGGCGCGGCTGTCGACCCCCGGGCATCCCGGTCCCGGCGCCGCCGCGGCGGCGGGCGGTGTGCTCGAGGGCGTCACGGTCGTCGCGACGGGATCCCTCGAGGGCTACACCCGCGAGGGCGCGCAGGAGGCGATCATGCAGGCCGGCGGCAAGGCGGCGTCGAGCGTCTCCAAGAAGACGGACTTCGTCGCTGCCGGACCCGGTGCCGGGTCGAAGCTCGCGAAGGCGGAAGCCCTGGGCATCCGGATCATCGACGCCGCCCAGTTCCACGTCCTCGTCACCGAGGGACCCGCCGCGCTGGGCGAGGCGCCGGCGGCGGAGTGAGGCTCAGGCGCCCTTCGCGAGCAGCGCGTCGCGCACCTGCCGACGCAACACTTTGCCGATGAGCGAGCGAGGGAGCTCATCCACGGTCTCGATCCGCTTCGGGACCTTGTAGGGGGTCAGCCGCGTGCGGGCGAAGGCGCGGACGTCGTCGACGTCGATCTCGCTGACGCCGGGGGCGGGGATCACCACGGCGACGACCTGCTCGCCGCTGTGTGCATCGGGCAGCCCGACCACCGCGGCATCCGCCACCAGAGGGTGCTGCCGGAGGGTGGCCTCCACCTCGGAGGGCGAGACGTTGAATCCGCCGGTGACGATCAGCTCCTTGAGGCGGTCGACGACCCGGAAGAATCCGTCGGCGTCGCGTTCGACGATGTCGCCGGTGTGGAACCATCCGTCGACGAGCACCTTCTCGGTCTCCTCCGGCTTGCCGTAGTACCCCGAGAACACCTGGGGTCCGCGCACGGCCAGCTCGCCCGGCTCGCCGTCGGCGAGGATGCGGGACGGGTTCTCCGGGTCGACGACTCGTGCGTCCGTTCCAGGGATGGGGATGCCGATGGTCCCCGCCTTCCGGTTGTCGGCCGGTGGGTTGACCATCAGCACGGGGGAGCACTCGCTCAGCCCGTAACCCTCGATGAGATACCCGCCGGTCGCCTCCTCGAACGGTTCGACCAGCGCAGGGGAGAGGGCCATCGCGCCGGACACGCCGATGCGGATGCCGCGGATCGACGCCCCGCGTTCGCGGGCCCGTGCCAGCAGGCGCTCGGCGATCGGGGGGACGAGGGGCAGGACCGTGGGCGGGTGCTTCTTGATCGCGTCGATCACCATGTCGGCGTCGAACTTCGGGAACAGCACGAGACGCGCTCCCATGGACATCGCGAAGGTGAGGCACAGGGTGAGCCCGTACGCGTGGAACATCGGCAGGACGGCGTAGAAGACGCATCCGTCGCCCCGCTGCACCGCGGGGATGAACGCCTGGCTCTGCCGGGCGTTGGCCAGCAGGTTGCGGTGGCTCAGCATCGCGCCCTTCGGTGTGCCCGTCGTGCCCGAGGTGTACTGCAGGACCGCGAGGTCGTCAGTCTGCGGACCGGGGTGGGATGCCGGGAGTGCCGGCGTCCCCACGAGGTCGTCCCACGACAGCGCACCGCGGGCGGGCGACGTCAGGGCCGCGCGTGCTTCTCGCGCCTTCTTCACCGGAAGCCGCAGTGCGAGCCGCGTGTGCAGCGGCAGCGCTCGGGTGACGTCCACCGCGATGAGGGCGTCGACCCGGAGGTCTGCCGGAAAGCCCTGCACGGTGGGCGCGACCTTGTCCCACACGATCGCGTGGCGGGCGCCGTGGTCCTGGAACTGAGTCCGCAGCTCCCGCGGTGTGTACAGGGGATTGTGCTCCACGACGACCGCGCCCAGGCGCAGGACGGCGTAGAACGCGACGATGTGCTGCGGGCAGTTGGGCAGCACGATCGCGACGCGGTCGCCCTTCTTCACGCCCAGGTCGCGCAACCCCGCGGCGGCCCGGTTCACGGCGTCGTGCAGCGCGGCGTAGGTCGTCTCGCGCCCGAAGAACTGCAACGCCGGGGCATCCGGGTAATCGCGGGCGGACTCGTCCAGCAGGTCCATCAACGATCCGTCGATCGGGGACAGGTCGAGAGGGACGCCCTCAGCGTACGAGGAGAGCCACGGGCGATCGGCGGAGAGCGAATCGGTCACGTCCCCAGCCTAGGGTGCGGGCTCGGGAGGGCGAGCGGCCCGAACTAGACTGTCCGGGTGTCTGAAATCACCCCCGATCTCGTGCGCCATCTCGGCGTGCTCGCCCGGATCCAGCTGAGCGACGAGGAGGTGGAGCGTCTCACCGGTCAGCTCGATGCGATCGTCGACAACATCGCCAAGGTGTCCGAGGTCGCGACTCCCGAGGTCGCCGCGACGAGCCACCCGATCCCCCTCCGCAACGTGTTCCGCCCCGACGTGCCCGGCGACATGCTGACCGTCGACGAGGTGCTCCAGAACGCACCGGATGCCGCCGACGGCCGCTTCCGCGTGACCGCGATCCTGGGGGAGGAGCAGTGAGCGACATCCTCAAGCTGACCGCCGCCGATCTCGCCGCCCAGCTGCGCGCGGGTGAGCTCTCGAGCGTCGAGGCCACACAGGCCCATCTCGACCGGATCGCCGCCGTCGACGGCGACGTGCACGCCTTCCTCCACGTCTCCGACCACGCGATCGAGGTCGCCCAGGACATCGATCGTCGCCGCGCCGCCGGCGAGGAGCTCGGCGAACTCGCCGGCGTGCCACTGGCCATCAAGGACGTCCTCGTGACGACCGACATGCCGTCCACGAGCGGGTCGAAGATCCTCGAGGGCTACATGTCGCCGTACGACGCCACCGTCGTCGCGCGTTCCCGCGCCGCGGGTCTCGTCCCGCTCGGCAAGGCGAACATGGACGAGTTCGCGATGGGGTCGTCCACCGAACACTCCGCGTATGGTCCCACGCGCAATCCGTGGGATCTCGATCGCATCCCCGGCGGCTCCGGCGGCGGGTCGGCGGCGGCTGTGGCGGCCTTCGAGGCGCCGCTCGCCCTCGGTTCCGACACCGGCGGATCGATCCGCCAGCCCGCGCACGTGACGGGCACCGTCGGCATGAAGCCCACGTACGGCGGGGTCAGCCGCTACGGCGCCATCGCCCTGGCCTCGAGCCTCGACCAGGTCGGCCCCGTGTCGCGGACCGTCCTCGACTCGGCGCTCCTGCACGACGTCATCGGCGGGCACGACCCGCACGACGCGACGTCTCTGACCGACGCGTGGCCGTCCTTCGCCGCCGCCGCGCGCGAAGGGGCGACCGGCGAGGTCCTCAAGGGCCTCAAGGTCGGCGTCATCCGCGAGCTCGACGACAGCGGATTCCAGGCCGGTGTCTCGGAGTCGTTCCGGGCGTCGCTCGCGGCGATGGAGGCAGCCGGCGCCGAGATCGTCGAGGTGAGCGCACCGCACTTCGAGTACGGTGTCGCCGCCTATTACCTGATCCTCCCGGCCGAGGCATCGAGCAACCTGGCGAAGTTCGACTCGGTCCGCTTCGGCATGCGCGTGAACGTCCCCGGCGGCACCGTCGAGGACGTCATGGCCGCGACCCGCGACGCCGGCTTCGGCGACGAGGTCAAGCGTCGTGTCATCCTCGGCACCTACGCGCTGTCCGCGGGCTACTACGACGCCTATTACGGCAGTGCGCAGAAGGTCCGCACCCTCATCCAGCGCGACTTCGACCAGGCGTTCGCACAGGTCGATGTCATCGCGACGCCGTCCGCCCCGACGACGGCGTTCCGGCTCGGCGAGCAGCTCGACGATCCGCTGCAGATGTACCTCAACGACGTGACGACGATCCCGGTGAACCTCGCCGGCGTCCCCGGGATCTCGATCCCCTCGGGTCTCGCGGCCGAGGACGGACTTCCGGTCGGCATCCAGTTCGTCGCCCCGGCGCGCGAGGACGCTCGTCTCTACCGCGTCGGCGCGGCACTGGAAGCCCTGCTCATCGACAGCTGGGGCGGTCCGATCCTCGACCGCGCCCCGATCCTCGGAGGTGCCCGCTGATGGCCAAGGATGCGCTGATGGACTTCGACGAGGCACTCGAGCTGTTCGAGCCCGTTCTCGGCTTCGAGGTCCACGTCGAGCTCAACACCGAGACGAAGATGTTCTCGCCCGCCGGCAACCCGGCCAACGAGGCGAACCACGACGCGGCGCCGAACACGCTGGTCGCGCCCGTCGACATGGGTCTCCCCGGGTCGCTGCCCGTCGTCAACGAGACGGCCGTGCGGTACTCGATCAGTCTGGGCCTCGCCCTCGGCTGCTCGATCGCCCCCTCGTCGCGTTTCGCGCGGAAGAACTACTTCTACCCGGACCT
The DNA here is from genome assembly GCF_040702445.1 of Microbacterium sp. NPDC080005. Lineage (NCBI taxonomy): Bacteria > Bacillati > Actinomycetota > Actinomycetes > Micrococcales > Microbacteriaceae > Microbacterium > Microbacterium sp. NPDC080005. The sequence goes on from NZ_JBFBLD010000001.1 coordinate 941,725, forward strand.
CGGCAAGAACTATCAGATCTCGCAGTACGACGAGCCCATCGCCTTCGAGGGCAGCGTCGAGATCGAGCTGGAGGGCGGCGACGTCGTCCAGATCCCGATCGAGCGCGCTCACATGGAGGAGGATGCCGGCAAGCTCACACACATGGGCGGGTCGACCGGTCGCATCCAGGGCGCCGAGTACTCCCTCGTCGACTACAACCGCGCCGGCGTGCCGCTCGTCGAGATCGTCACGAAGCCGATCTTCGGTGCGGAGCACCGCGCGCCCGAGGTCGCGAAGGCCTACGTCGCGGCGATCCGCGACATCGTGCGCTCGCTCGGCATCTCGGAGGCCCGCATGGAACGCGGCAACCTCCGCTGCGATGCGAACGTGTCGCTGCGGCCGCGCGGGCAGGAGAAGCTCGGCACGCGCACCGAGACGAAGAACGTCAACTCGATGCGCTCGGTCGAGCGTGCGGTGCGGTACGAGATCCAGCGTCAGGCCGCGATCCTTGCCGCCGGCGGCACCATCACGCAGGAGACGCGTCACTGGCACGAGGACACCGGCCGCACGTCGCCCGGCCGTCCGAAGTCGGATGCCGACGACTACCGCTACTTTCCCGAGCCCGATCTCCTGCCGGTCGAGCCGTCCACCGAGCTGATCGAGGAGCTGCGCGCTGCTCTTCCTGAACCGCCTTCGGTGTACCGTCGGCGGCTGAAGACGGAGTGGGGTTTCACCGACCTCGAGTTCCAGGACGTCGCCAACGGCGGCCTGCTCGCCGAGGTGGAGGCGACGATCGCCGCCGGCGCCTCACCGTCATCCGCCCGCAAGTGGTGGACGGGTGAGATCACCCGCGTCGCGAACGCACAGGGCGCCGAGCCCGCCGCTCTCGTGTCGCCGGAGTCGGTGGCCGAGCTCCAGAAGCTGGTGGATGCCGGCACGCTCACCGACAAGCTCGCGCGCCAGGTTCTCGAGGGTGTCATCGCGGGGGAGGGGACCCCGCAGGAGGTCGTCGACGCCCGCGGGCTCGCGGTCGTGTCGGACGACGGCGCGTTGATCGCCGCGATCGACGAGGCCCTCGCCGCCCAGCCCGACGTCCTCGCGAAGATCCAGGACGGCAAGGTCCAGGCCGCCGGTGCCGTGATCGGCGCCGTCATGAAGGCGATGAAGGGCCAGGCGGATGCCGCACGCGTCCGGGAACTGATCCTGGAGCGCGCCGGCCAGGCCTGAGCCCGGTCCGATGATGCCGCCGCACCGACGTCCGATCAGGGCGCGGTGTCGGCGGCATCGTCGACAATGGAGGTATGGGACGCGGTGACGGGACGGGACGCGTCGTCTCGCAGGACGACGCGGACGACACCGGTACCCGCATCCTCCACGTCGACATGGACGCGTTCTACGCGTCCGTCGAGGTCCTCTACGACCCGTCGCTGGCTGGGAAGCCGCTCATCGTCGGCGGGATGGAGGGGCGCGGCGTCGTCTCGAGCGCGTCCTATGAGGCGCGGCGGTTCGGTGTGCGGTCCGCGATGTCGGTCGGAAGGGCGCTGCAGCTGTGTCCCCAGGCGATCGTCGTCGTCCCCCGGTTCGAGCGCTACTCCGAACTCTCGAAGAAGGTCATGTCGATCTTCCGCGACATCACGCCGCTGGTCGAACCGCTGTCGATCGACGAGGCGTTCCTCGACGTCAGCGGCGCGCGGCGGCTGTGGGGGAGCCCGGGGGAGATCGCCCGGATGGTGCGCCGTCGGGTCCTCGAGGAGACCGGGCTCACCTGCAGTGTCGGCGTCGCCGCGACGAAGCACGTCGCCAAGATCGCTTCCACGGTCTCGAAGCCCGACGGCCTCCTCATCGTCAGCGAACCCGACACCCAGGCGTTCCTCGCCGCACGGCCGGTGGGAGCGCTGTGGGGCGTCGGACCCAAGGCGGTAGAGGCCCTCGAGGCCCGCGGCATCCGTATGGTGTCGGACATCCTGCACAGCCCTCGGAGCGTCCTCGACCGGGCGCTCGGCCGGGCGATGGGAGCACGGGTGTTCCAGCTGGCTCGAGGCATCGATCCGCGATCCGTTCAGACCGAGCACACGGAGAAGAGTGTCGGGCACGAGGAGACCTTCCTCGAGGACGTGTCCGACGTCGCCACCCTCCGCAGCGAGTTCCGGCGCCTCGCCGACCGGGTCGCGTCCCGTCTGCGAGCCGGTGGCTGGGAGGCCCGGACGATCGCGGTCAAGGTGCGCTTTTCCGACTTCACGACATTGTCGCGGTCGGTCAGCGTGCCCGAGCCGACCAACGTCGGACAGCGGATCGGCGACGTCGCGCTCGATCTCTTCTCGAAGATCGACCTCGTGCAACCGGTCCGACTCATCGGTGTGCGGGGAGAGCGGCTCACCGGCGACGGTTTCGGGGGCCTCGCGCTGTGGGACGACGACGCGGAGTGGCGGCGGGTGGATGCCGCGCTCGACGACGCACGATCGCGCTTCGGACGCGGGGCGGTGACACGGGCGAGCACCCTCGGTCCGAGACGCGACGTCAACGCCCTGCCCACGAACCCGCGCCCGCCTCGGGAGCAGTGATCGACCGGACGCAAGCCCCTGTGCGGCGACGCACGAACGGCTAGCGTAGACGCATGGCGAACGTCCCCCTCGAACTCGGCAAGCAGTTCGCGTCCCTCGGCGTGACGACTGTCTACGGCGAGCAGCAGGACGTCGACGGCATCCGGCTCATCCCCGTCGCGCTCACCTGGTCGGGCTTCGGCGCCGGGGAGGACCCCAACGGGGGAGGCGGGGGAGGCGGCGGAGCCGCGATCCCCGTCGGCGCGTACATCCGCAAGGGCGACGACCTGCGCTTCGAGCCGAACCTCGTCTCGCTGCTCGCGGTCGGGATCCCCTTCGTGTGGGTCGCCGGGCGCGCGCTCAGCCGCGTCATTCGTGCCCTCACGCGCTGACACGGAGCTCACCGCCGCGATGGCGGCGGGGATCGACCGGGTGGCCGACGCGGTGCGCAGAGTCGGCCGTGTCCCGAGCATCGTCCTCATCGACGGCCGCTCGGGCGCCGGGAAGTCGACGTTCGCCGACGCGCTGGCGACGCGGCTCGTCGACGCGGCGATCGTGCGGCTCGACGACGTGTACCCGGGATGGGACGGTCTCCACGCGGGAGCAGAGACGGTGCGGGAGCGCATCCTGCGCCCGCTCCGTGAGGGCGGAACCGCCCGGTGGCCGCTGTGGGACTGGACGGCCGATCGGCCGTCGGGGCGGGAGGCTGTCGTGCCCGACGCATCGATCGTGATCGTCGAAGGCGCCGGGGTGCTCACGCCGGAGTCGGCGGGGCTGGCCGAGGTCACGGTGTGGCTGAATGCGCCGGATGCCGCACGGAAGGCACGCGCGCTCGGACGGGACGGCGACACCTACCGCCCGCATTGGGGTCGATGGGCTGCTCAGGAGGACGCACACCTGCACGAGCATCGACCGACCGAGATCGCACAGATCGTGGTGACGCTGCCGTGACGGGCTCTCAGCCGTCGAGCACGCGGACGAGCAGGTCGAGCCGATACCCGACCCACTCGTAGACACCGAAGCGGGGGTCGTCCTCCTCGCCCTGATCCTCCTCCGTGACACCGAGGCGTTCGGCGAGGACGAGCCGCAGCGCGGCGAGGGTGCGAAGCCAGGCTCCGGCGACCTCAGCGGTCAGCTCCACGACGAGGGCGTCCTCGGCGTGCGCGCGGTCGAGCTCCGCAGGATCGAGGTCGCGCCCGCCACGGCGCAGTGAGGCTCGGACCACACCGGCATCCGTGAGGCGGCGTTCCAGCAGATCGTCCTGGGTGAGCCGGCGGAACTCCGCCGCGGCGTCGTCGTCATCGCGGTACGCATCCGGGAGGAGGCGTCGGAGCGCAGGATCGCCGCTGTCGCGGCCGGCGACGACCTCCTCGAACTGTCCGACGAGATCGGACAGGTGCGCCGCCTCGAGCAGGGTCAGTTCCAGCGTCGCGCGCGCGGCAGTCACGACCCCGCCTCACGGACCGTGGCCCAGAGTCCGTAGTCGTGCATCGCCTGGGCGTGGAGCTCCATCTGCTCCCGTGAACCCTCCGCGACGACGGCGTGCCCGTCGTGGTGAACGGCGAGCATCAATCGGTGCGCCTTCTCGCGGGAGAGGCCGAAGTACTCACGGAACACGTGCACGACGTAGCTCATGAGGTTGACGGGATCGTTCCACACGACGGTCTGCCACGGTCCGGAGGTGGATGCCCGCAGGTCCACCTGTTCGTCGAGGTCGGGGTCCGCGATGCTCATCGTCAGGCCCATCCCAGCTCGTGCAGACGCCGGTCGTCGATGCCGTAGAAGTGCGCGATCTCATGCACGAGCGTCGTGTGCACCTCATCGCGCAGCCGATCCTCGTCGTCGCACGCGTCGAGGTGCGGCTCGCGATAGACGATGATGCGATCGGGGAGATCGCCCATCCCGTACCGGTCGCGTTCGGTGAGCGCCAGACCGTCGTAGAGGCCGAGAAGATCCAGCGATCCGTCCTCGGGCCGGTCCTCGACCACGAAGACGACATTGTCGAGACCGGCCACCATCTCATCGGGCAGGGCATCGAGCTCGGACGCCACGAGGGCCTCGAAGGCCTCGGCATCCATCTCGATCATGATCGCGCCTCATGAGGGGAAAGCATGGGGTGAGTAACGGGACTCGAACCCGCGACCCCCTGGACCACAACCAGGTGCTCTACCAACTGAGCTATACCCACCATGTGCCCGTTCCCGGGCAACCACACAAGTGTATTACAGACCCGAGGCGAACGATGACACGGTCGCCGCGGCGGCGCTGCGCGCATCGTCGCTCGTCGGCCCGGGAGCGGGGACGAACACGGTCTGGCGGTAGTAGGCGAGTTCACGGATGCTCTCGCGGATGTCGGCGAGGGCACGGTGGCCGCCGTCCTTCGCCGGCGCGTTGAAGTACGCGCGCGGGTACCAGCGCCGGGCGAGTTCCTTGACGCTCGAGACATCGACGTTCCGGTAGTGCAGCCAGCGGTCGACGCGCGGCATGTATCGGGCGAGGAACATCCGGTCGGTCCCGATCGTGTTGCCGGCGAGCGGCGCCTTGCCCTCGGGAACGAAACGCTGGATGTACTCCAGGACCTGAAACTCCGCGTCCGCCAGGCTGACGCCGTTCGGGATCTCGGTGAGGAGCCCCGAGCTCTCGTGCATCTTGGTGACGAAGTCGTTCATGTGGGCCAGCGCTGAGTCGTCCGGCTTGATGACGATCTGGAATCCCGGGTCGAGGACGCGGAGGTCGAAGTCGGTGATGACGACGGCCACCTCGACGAGCTCGTCGACCGACAGGTCGAGTCCCGTCATCTCGCAGTCGATCCAGACGAGGCGGTCGTTCTCCGCAGCGGACACGTGGTCTCCTCCCACAGGAGTCGGCGTGGTCACGGCGACTCGGAGCCCCTCCAGGAGGATTCGAACCCCCGACCTGGCGGGTAGAAACCGCTCGCTCTATCCACTGAGCTATGGAGGGAAGGATGCTCGCCGTCCAGGCTACCGCTCAGACCGCGATGGCCGCGCGGCGCGCACGCAGCGCCCGCCAGCGCGCCGACATGTCGAGCGCGAGGTGCACGCCTGGTCCGATCAGCACCGCGAACAGGACCGTTCCGAGCCCGACCGTCCCTCCCAGCAGCCACCCCGTGACCAGCACGCTGCCCTCGACCGCGAACCGGCAGACCCAAATCGGCCAGCCGAGGCGGGCGTGGAGACCCGTCATGAGCCCGTCGCGGGGACCTGGTCCCAAGTCCGCACCGAGATAGATCCCGGATGCCGCGGCGATGAGCGCGATGCCGAGGAGGAAGACGACGATCCCCCAGACGTAGTCGTCGACCGCCGGGATGACCGCCAGCGCGCCCTGCATCACCGTGCCGACGATGAGGATGTTCGCGAGGGTCCCGATGCCCGGCTTCTGCCGCAGCGGGATCCATGCCAGCAGCACGATCGCTCCCGTGATGACGACGAGCCAACCGATGCCGATCCCGGTCTGCAGCGCGAGCCCTTCGGCGAGCACGGTCCACGGGTCGAGTCCGATGCCGGCTTGGACCAGGACGGCGCAGCCGATGCCGAACAGGGCGAGCCCGATCACGAGACGAAGGAGTCGGAGAGTCATGGCTCCATCTCAGCGTACGATTGGCCTTCTGCATACAGTCCAATCTCGGATCGGTGGACCATGGATTCACGTATCGGCGCCCGCGCCCTCGCAGGCGCCCTCGGCGGGTGGCGGACGCGAACGCCCACGTACGAGGCCCTGGCCGACGGCATCCGACTGCTCTGCCTCGACAACCGCATCCCGGCGCACACCGCCCTCCCCGCCGAGCGAGAGCTGGCCGTGACCCTCGGACTGAGCCGGGCGACCGTCGCCGCCGCCTACCGCTCGCTCCGCGACAGCGGCCACATCGAGAGCACGCGCGGCTCGGGGAGCGTCACCCTTCCCCAGGTGCGCCGAGGGACCGGTCGTGTCTTCGACGACGGGAACGGGATCGATCTCCAGCAGGCGAGTCCCGCCGCGTGGCCGGGCCTTGCCGGCATCATCGCCGAGGTCGGTGCCGACGCGGCCTCCCTCGTCGGCCGTCCGGGCTACGACATCGTCGGCAGCAGCGAGCTGCGCACGGCCATCGCGGACCGCTACACGGCGCGCGGGGTCCCGACGGCGCCGGACGAGATCCTCGTGACCAACGGAGGTCAGCACGCGATCCACCTCGTCACCTCTGCGCTCCTGCGCCCGGGGACGACGGCCCTGCTCGAGACCCCCACCTATCCGCACGCCACCGAGGCGATCAAGGCGACCGGTGCCCGCGTGACGGGCACCCCGGTCACCGTCGATGACGGATGGGACCTCGACCGCGCGGTGCAGGCGTTCCGGCATGCCCGCCCGACGCTCGCCTACCTCATGCCGTGGTTCCAGAACCCGATCGGTCGGAGCATGACCCTTGCGGATGCCGCGACGTTCCGCTCCGCCGCCGACAGCGTGGGCACCGTCCTCGTGATCGACGAGACGACCGCCGAGCTCGCGATCGACGAGGTCGAGCCCATCATCCTCGACTTCGGACCGCGGGCGGTGCGCATCGGGTCGCTCGGCAAGACCGTGTGGGGCGGACTCCGCGTCGGGTGGGTCCGCGCGGATCGCGCGTTCATCCGACGTCTCGTCGCCTCGCGCCCTCGACGAGACCTCGGCACCGCCGAATTCGAACAGGCCGTGGCGACGCGACTCGTCCGGACGATGCCGGAGATCCTCCCGCAGCGGGCCGAGTTGCTCGGGCGCGGGAGGGATGCGGCCGTCGCCGCCCTGCGCGACGCGATGCCGGCGTGGAGCGTACCGATCCCGCGGGGCGGCGTCTCGCTCTGGGTCGGCCTCGACGCGCCGCGCAGCGGTGGACTGGTCCTGGCGGCGCGGCGAGAGGGTGTCCTGCTGTCCGCAGGTCCGCGCTTCTCGGTCGACGGCGGATACGACGCGCACCTGCGACTGCCCTTCACCGCACCACCGGAGCAGATCCGACAGGCGGTCGCGGTACTCGCGCGCGTGTGGCCCGAGGTGAGCGGGCGATCCTCGCTCCAGGGCGTCGACGAGCGCGAGGCGGTCGCCGCCATCGTCTGATCGGCTCAGCGGGAGTCGTGCAGGGCGGCCACGGCGTCCTCGAGGTGCCAGAACCCGCCGAGATCGACGAATCCGCCCGACGTCGCGCGGAAGCGACGTGCACGGAACCGGGCGTCGTCGCCGTCGCCCGCCCGAGCGACGTGGCCGATGACCCGTCCCGACCCGTCGACCACCCGGGAGACGCGATCGGACACCACCACCAACCGGTAGCCACGCAGCCGCTGGATGGTCGTCGAGTCGATCGTCGTCATGGTCCCTCCTCCGCCTCCCGCACACGGTACGCTCGGCCACCGACACTCCTCCCGCCGGGAACAGCCCGGGCGCCGCACGCGTTGTGACGGGTGACGATCCAACAGTGAAAGGAAGGTCTCGCATGCAGACCTATGTGCTCGCCGGAGGCTGCTTCTGGTGTCTCGACGCCGCTTACCGTGCCCTCGACGGAGTGTCCTCGGTGGAATCGGGTTACGTCGGCGGCTCCGTGCCCTCGCCGTCCTACGAGCAGGTGTGCACGGGTGCCACCGGACACGCCGAAGCGGTCAAGGTGACCTTCGACGAGGACGTCATCCCGTCGGACGTGATCCTCGACGCGTTCTTCACGATGCACGACCCGCGCCAGTTGAACCGGCAGGGCAACGACATCGGGACCCAGTACCGTTCGGCGATGTTCCCCGCCGATGACGCGCAGCGCGCGGAGTTCCAGCGCGCCGCCGAGCGTGCGGCGGACTGGTGGGGCGGCGGACTCGTGACGACGATGGAGCCTCTGTCCGAGTGGTACCCGGCGGAGGACTACCACCAGGACTTCTTCGCGAAGAACCCGGGCCAGGGATACTGCCTCGCCGTGGCGGTCCCCAAGGTGAACAAGGTGCGCGCACGGTTCAGCGAGTACGCCCGCAGCTGAGTCTCCTCCACAACGCGTCGGCCCCCGATCGGATCCCCCGGTCGGGGGCCGATGCGTTCCCGCCCCCGGCCGCCGCACGATCCTGAATCTGCTCCGACGCCCGCCGGGCACGCGGGCGTCGGAGCGTCCATCGGGCACGCCGTGCCCCCGAGCTCCCAAGGAGTCGCCATGAAGGATCACATCACCATCGTCGGCAACGTCGGCGCCGACCCCGAGTTCCGTCGTCTGCCCGACGGCACACCGGTGGTGTCGCTGCGCGTCGCGAGCACCGACCGTCGCTACGACGCGAAGGCCGGCGCCTGGGTCGACGGCCTGACGAGCTGGTACCGCGTGTCGGTGTTCCGCACGCTGGGCGAGCACGTCGCGGCATCCGTCCGTCGCGGCCAGCGCGTGGTGGTGCACGGCACCCTCGCGATCAAGCGGTGGGAGGCGGGCGAGAAGTCGGGAACGGATGCCGAGATCGACGCCGTCGCCGTCGGTCACGACCTGGCGTTCGGCACGACGGTCTTCACCGGCACGTCGCGTCCGCGCGACGAGGGGCAGGCGCCGACGTCGGAATGGGCGCCGGCCGAGGATGCAGCCGAAGACGTCGGGGCGGACAGCCGGGAACCCGAGCCCGCCGGGACACCCTTCTGACCCGACCCAGCCGGCTCGGAGGTCGCACGCCCTAGACTCTGGCCCGTGCGCAGACACCAGCCCCTGCGGGGAATCAGCCTGCTCCTCCTCGTGCTCACCCCCGTCGTGGTCGTGTCCCTCGCCGCGTGCGCGCCCGAGTCCGCGCCGCAACCTTCCGAGCCGGCGATCGCCTCGTCGTCGGTGCCGTCCTCGCCGGCCCCGACGCCGACGGGAACGCCGGGCCCGCCTGAAGGGTCGGCAGAAGCGCTCCTGCCTGACTTCACCTCCGTCGTCGACGGCGTCTGGAGCGCGACGACGTCGGTGAAGGGCCGCGACTACATCGACGCCCTCGTCGACGCCGGGTTCTCGAAAGACGCCATGCAGGTGACCTTCGACGAGACATCGGTGAATCTTCCCGCCGACAGCGTCCAATTTTCGGTGCGGGTGGGTGATGAGTGCCTCGTGGGCCAGGTCGGCCCGTCGGTGCCCGGTCCGACGGCACGTGTGTTGCCCGGCCTGGCCGACGGCGAATGTCTCATGGGGGAGACCCGCTCGATCGACTGGTGAGCGGTCGGCGGTGCCGCGCGGAGCGGGAGTCGCCCGTAGACTTGGGGCGTTATGGCCGAATACATCTACTCCATGGTCCGTGCCCGCAAGGCGGTCGGCGAAAAGCTCATCCTCGACGACGTCACGATGGCGTTCCTCCCCGGGGCGAAGATCGGCATGGTCGGCCCCAACGGCGCCGGTAAGTCGACGATCCTGAAGATCATGGCGGGCCTCGACACCCCGTCCAACGGCGAGGCGAAGCTGTCGCCCGGGTACTCCGTGGGCATCCTGATGCAGGAGCCCGAGCTCGACGAGAGCAAGACGGTTCTGGAGAACATCCAGGACGGCGTAGCGATCAAGCCCAAGCTCGACCGGTTCAACGAGATCTCCGCCCTCATGGCCGACCCGGACGCCGACTTCGACGCCCTTCTGGCCGAGATGGGGACGCTCCAGGAGGAGATCGACGCGGCCGACGGCTGGGACCTGGATTCTCAGCTCGCGCAGGCCATGGACGCACTGCGGACGCCCCCCGCCGATGCCGCCATCGCCCCCCTCTCCGGTGGTGAGAGGCGGCGCGTCGCGCTGGCGAAACTCCTCCTCCAGAAGCCCGACCTGCTCCTGCTCGACGAGCCCACCAACCACCTCGACGCCGAGAGCGTTCTCTGGCTCGAGCAGCACCTGCAGGCCTATAAGGGCGCGGTCATCGCCATCACCCACGACCGCTACTTCCTCGACAACGTCGCGGAATGGATCGCCGAAGTCGACCGCGGTCGCCTCATCGGCTACGAGGGCAACTACTCGACCTACCTGGAGAAGAAGGCCGAGCGCCTCGACATCCAGGGCAAGAAGGACGCCAAGCTCGCCAAACGCCTCAAGGACGAACTCGACTGGGTCCGCTCCAGCGCGAAGGGCCGCCAGACGAAGTCGAAGGCCCGACTCGCCCGCTACGAGGAGATGGCTGCCGAGGCCGAGCGCACGCGGAAGCTCGACTTCGAGGAGATCACGATCCCGCCCGGCCCGCGCCTGGGCAACGTCGTGATCGAGGCGAAGAGGCTCCAGAAGGGCTTCGGCGACCGCTCGCTCATCGACGGCCTCAGCTTCAGCCTGCCGCCGAACGGCATCGTCGGGGTCATCGGCCCCAACGGCGTCGGAAAGACGACGCTCTTCAAGACGATCGTGGGTCTCGAGCCCCTCGACGGCGGTGACCTGAAGATCGGCGAGACGGTCAAGATCAGCTACGTCGACCAGTCGCGCGCGAACATCGACCCGAACAAGACGCTGTGGGAGGTCGTGTCGGACGGTCTCGACATCATCACGGTCGGGAAGACGGAGATCCCCTCGCGCGCCTACGTCTCGAAGTTCGGCTTCAAGGGCCCGGACCAGCAGAAGAAGGCCGGTGTGCTCTCCGGTGGTGAGCGCAACCGCCTGAACCTCGCCCTCACCCTCAAGGAGGGCGGCAACCTGCTGCTCCTCGACGAGCCGACGAACGACCTCGACGTCGAGACGCTCAGCTCCCTGGAGAACGCCCTCCTGGAGTTCCCGGGCTGCGCCGTGGTCATCACGCACGACCGGTGGTTCCTCGACCGCATCGCCACCCACATCCTCGCCTACGAGGGCACGGCGGAGAAGCCTGACCAGTGGTACTGGTTCGAGGGCAACTTCGAGGCGTACGAAGCCAACAAGATCGAGCGCCTCGGTGCGGATGCCGCCAACCCGGCGAAGTCGACGTACCGCAAGCTCACGCGTGACTGAGGCCCGCATCCGTGTCCCCATCCACCTGCGATGGGGGGACCTCGACGCGTACAACCACGTCAACAACGCGTCGATGCTGAAGCTGCTGGAGGAGGCGCGCGTGCGCGCCTTCTGGCTGCCGGGGGCGACCGAGCGTGCGGTGCCGACCGCGGTGATCGACGCGAGCCACGGCGCAGCGCAGCTGACCCTGATCGCGCGGCAGGAGATCGAGTACCTCGCGCCTGTGCCCTATCAACGCGAGCCGATCGACGTCCAGATGTGGTTCGGCAAGATCGGCGGCTCGAGCGCCGAGGTGAACTACGAGGTCTTCACGCCCGCCGGCCAGGAGCCTCGGACGCTCTACGCCCGGGCATCCACCGTCATCGTGCAGGTCGACGCCGGGACCGGGCGCCCGGTCCGGCTGTCGCCCGAGACGCGCGTCGCGTGGGAGCCCTACTTGGGCGAACCGCTTCCTCCGCTCGGACGTCGCTGACGCGGCTCACGCGGGAGCGGGCACCCGGACCATGATCTCCTGGGCGACCGAGGCGATCAGCTCGCCCTCGCGGGAGAAGATCCGCCCGGTCGCGAGGCCGCGACCACCCTGCGCGCTCGGGGATTGCTGCACATAGAGCAGCCAGTCGTCGGCGCGAGCGGGACGGTGCCACCACATCGCGTGGTCGAGGCTCGCGACCTTCAGCCCGGGTGTCGCCCACGACGTGCCGTGCGCGCGGAGGACCGACTCCTGGATCGTGAGATCGCTCATGTAGGCGAGCGCGGCCCGGTGCAGTCGGGGATCGTCCGGCAGATCGCCGCGCGTGCGCACCCACACCGACTGCTGCGCGACCTGCTCGTCGCCGGCGGTCGCGTAGATGGGCTGCTCGACGTGACGCACCTCGATGGGACTCTGGTCGAAGTGCCGCTTGCTCATCGGGTGGAGGCCCGCGAGGACGGCGTCATCGGACAGGTCATCAGGTCCCGGGATGCCGTCCGGCATGCGGTCCTGGTGTTCGAGACCCGTCGCATCCGTCTCGAATGAGGCGATCATCGAGAAGATGGGCACACCCTCCTGAAACGCCTGTGTCCGGCGTGTCGAGAAGGACCGGCCGTCATGGATGCGGTCCACGGAGAACGTCATCCCTCGGGTGGAGTCACCCGGGCGCAGGAAGTAGCCGTGCATCGAGTGCGCGGCCCGATCGTCGGCCACCGTGCGCTCGGCGGCGATGACCGCCTGCGCGAGGACCTGCCCGCCGAACACCCGACCCAGCGGCATCGTCTGCGACACCCCCGTGAAGATGTCCTCGGTCGTCCGTGCGTCGCTGGAGGCCAGATCCAGCACCGCCAGCAGACCGTCGATGTGGCCTGATTCGCCCACGACGCCCCCTCCCGGACAGCAGGATGCGCTGCCCGCTTGGTAGTTTAGGTCGGATGGCCGCGCAGCTCGTTTTCCCCGACTCCCGCACGGCGACGGACCTCCTCACCTTCGCCCGCCGGGCCGCCCGACTCGGTGACCCCGCGGTCCGCCTGCGTGCGGCCGGCGGCACCCTGGCGGTCTCGGCGGCGCCTCTGTCGCCGCGTGGATTCGGCGAGGACACCCCCACCGTCCTCGGCATGAGGTTCCTCCGGATCGACCCCGAGCTCGCCTGCGATCTGGTGGTGGATGCCGGGGCTCTGCGCACCGGCGACGATGCGTCCCGCGTCGGCCTTCCGGACAGCGGCGTGTCCGCGGCGTGGGCGGGCATATCGCCGCCGCGGACCGGATGGATCCCGAGCGAGCCGGTCCCGGTGCAGAACCTGACGCGCGCCGTGCGCCGCGGGGTCGATGCGGTCGCGCGCGCGCTGCCGGCCTCGCCCGGCGAGGATCTCGTGCGCACGGTCCGGGCTGCGGTCTGGGGGAGTCCCGACGACGACCTCGGGGGCCTCATCGCAGGGGTCGCGTTCGCCGCCGACGCCCTCGGGTTCCTCCCGGAGGATGCGGGGGATGCGGCATCGGTGCTGCGCACCGGCACGTGGACGCGCGTCACGCTCGCCCGCGGCCATGTTCTCGTGCGCGCGGGGAATCCGACGGGACTGACGGCCGTCCGCGCCACCGGCGGGCGATGACGGGTCAGGACTCGGGGTGCAGCGGCAGCGCGGCTCCACCGTGCGGCTTCGCTGTCGGGCCGATCCCCGTCGGCTCGAAGGTGTTCACCATGGCGTGGGCGGCGCGCTGCAGGTAGTCCCACAGTGTCGCCTCGTGCAGCGGTGACAATCCGGCTTCGTCGACGGCGATGCGCATGGCCCGAAGCCAGCGGTCGCGGGCGTCGGGGTTGACGTGGAACGGCATGTGCCGCATCCGCAGACGGGGGTGCCCACGCGTCTCGCCGTAGGTCGTCGGCCCGCCCCAGTACTGCTCGAGGAACAGCAGCAGGCGCTCGGCAGCGGGGCCCAGGTCCTCCTCCGGATACATCGGCCGGAGCACGTCGTCGGCCGCCACCTCGCGGTAGAACACGTCGACGATGCGTCGGAAGACCTCGTGGCCCCCGACCTCGTCGTAGAAGCTCACGGGTTCGGTCACGGTGCGGCGCTCCCCTCGGGAGCGTCCCCGTCGGTTCGCCCACGCTTCTTCGGTCGCCAGGCGAGCCGCGGCGGTGCCGAAGGCGCGACCTGCTGCGGCTTGGTCTTGGGCGGATTTGCCCCGCGGATGCTCTGGACGGCATCCGCGCCCTCCAGGAGGGTGGACTGCAGCTGGGGGAGCGGCACACCGAGGGCGTCGAGGGCGGACTTCAGGCGCTTGCGGAGCGCTCGCGCGACGTCGTCCTTCGCGTTCGGACGGGTCTTGAGCACGAGACGCGTCACGAGGGTGTCGCCGCCGATCGACTCCAGCCCCCAGATCTCGGGCTTGTCCAGGATGCGGGTGCGCCACTTCGGTTCGCGGACGAGGTCCTTCGCGGCGGTCAGCATGGCGTCCTCGACGGCGTCGATGTCCGCGTCCACGGGGACGCCGACGTCGATCACGACCCGCGCCCAGCCCTGCGACATGTTCCCGATGCGGGTGATCTCGCCGTTGCGGACGAACCAGAGGGTGCCGTTCACGTCGCGGACGTGCGTGACACGGACGCTGACGTATTCGACGATCCCGGTTGCCAGTCCCAGGTCGACGACGTCGCCGATGCCGATCTGATCCTCCGCGACGATGAAGATGCCATTGAGCACGTCCTTGACGATGTTCTGAGCGCCGAAACCGAGGCCGGCGCCGATGGCCGCCGAGAGGAGGGCGAAGGAGCCGAGCACGCCCTGGTTGATGATCGAGACGATCGTCAGGACGGCGATGATCACGATCGCGACGTTCACGATGTTCGTGAGGATCGAGCCGAGAGTGCGCGTGCGCTGCACGATGCGCACCTGCGCCAGTGGCGACATGTCGATCGCGCGCGTGTCCTCGGCGGCCGCACGGGACTTCGCCCCCGTGACGATGCGGTCGACGACCCGGGCGATGAGCCGCCGCATCAGCCACGACGCGGTAAGGGCGACCACCACGGTGACCGCGACCCACAGGATGTTCCACCCGGCCTCCATGAGGAAGCGGAGGAAGTCGTCGCGAACGGTCTCCCAGTTCACAGCACCCGGTTCAGTCATCCTCTCGATCCTATCGAGCCTGCCCTGGACCGACCTGAGCGAGCGCGGGGTCAGGCGTCGCCCGGGTCGGCGAGACCGTGCGCGATGAGGACCGCGTGGACGCGGTCGCGCGCCGGGAGCTTCGCGAGGATGCGGCCGACATGGGTCTTGACCGTGGACTCGCCGAGGAACAGGGCCGCAGAGATCTCCGCGTTCGTCATCCCGCGCGCCATGGCGTCGAGGACCTCCTGCTCGCGCGCCGTCAGCGTCGGACTGCGGTGCGGGCGGGGCGCCGGGTGCCCGTCCGTCGTGACGAGCTCGATCATCCGGCGCGTGACCCGGGGAGCAAGCGTGGCTTCACCGGCCGCAACGGCACGGACGGCGGCGACGAGCTCCTCACGCCCGGCATCCTTCAGCAGGAAGCCACCGGCGCCGGCACGAAGGGCGCCGAAGGCGTACTCGTCGAGGTCGAAGGTGGTCAGCACCAGCACGCGGGTGTCCGGGTGCTCGTGACGGATGCGGCGGGTCGCCTCGATGCCGTCGACCCCCGGCATCCGCACATCCATGAGGACGACGTCCGGCGCGAGCGCCGCCACGGCCTCGACACCCGCGGATCCGTCTCCGGCCTCGCCGACGACCTCGATGTCGTCGGCGGCGTCGAGGACCATCCGGAACCCCAACCTGATGAGCGACTGGTCGTCGACGATCACCACACGGATCGGGCGGTCGGTCATTCCTGTTCCTTCCGTGGCAGCCACGCGTGCACCGCCCATCCTCGCGTCTCACCCGGACCTGCCGTGACGGTCCCGCCCACGAGTTCGACGCGCTCCCGCACGCCTCGCAGCCCGAACCCGCCACCAGCGGGCGCGGACAGGACGCCGCGGCCGTCGTCGATCACCGAGACAGTCACGCCCTCGTCGGTGTACCGGATCTCGACGGCGATGCGGGTGACGGCCTGCGCGTGACGCAGGACGTTGGTCACGCCCTCCTGCACGATCCGCGACACCGCCAGGCGGGTGGCCGACGGCACATCGGGCTCGCCGACGACGGTCAGGTGCGTCTCGAACCCTGCGGCGCGGGCGGACGCGACGGTCGCCTCCGTCGTGTCGCGGGCCAGGGGTGCCAGAGGAGCGGCATCCGTGTCGCGGAGGATGCCGAGCGTCGCCCGCATGTCTCGCAGGGCCTCCCGGCCTGTGGCGGAGATGGCCTCCGCTCCGGGACGGGCGTGCGCGGCGTCCTTAGACGCGGCAACCCCCTCGGCGAGGGCGACCATCACCGTGAGGGAGTGCGCGACGATGTCGTGCAGTTCGCGGGCGATCCGCTCCCGCTCGGCGGACGCGGCGAGCTGGGCCTGCTGGTCGCGTTCGACGACGAGGCGACGCGAATGCTCGATGAGGGCCTCGACGTAGCGCTTCCGCCCGCCGACGTTGGCCCCGATGAGTCCGCCGATCACCATCATGAGCGCCTCGCTGATCAGGACGTTCCAGGCGATGTCGGCGGCGATCACGCCGCTGAGACCGAGCCCGCCCGCGACCACGAGAAGCATGGAGAGACCGGCCCCGACGGCGACCAGACACGTCCGGTTCCCGCGGTAGACCGCGACGGCGTACGTGGCGATCCCCACGAGTGGTCCGCCCAGCGACACCGGCGAGAACAGGTAGGCGGCTGCGACGACGACCGTGATCGCGAAGACCGCCACGGGGTTCCGGCGGCGTGCGAGCAATGCGAAGCAGCCCAGGACGACGACCGTGGCCAGCACCGGCCAGACCCGGTCCCAGGTCTCCGGATCGAGCCGACTGTCCTCGGGCGCCCGGTCCGGGAGGGCGATGACGGGCGCGACCGACAGGAGCAGGCAGAACCCGGCGATCATGATGTCGGCGAGGACCGGATGACGGGACCAGAACCGCCGGAGGACACCCGGGGGACGTGGAAGCCGTGGCTCGGCCTCGGGAGAGGCTCCGCCACGACTTCCGGTGATCACCCGACGACCTTACGCGTCGCGGGTGCGGAGGACTGCCCACCCGAGCAGGAGGGTGCCTGCCGGCCAGGCGATCGCGGCGACGAGCGAGGGCCAGAAGTCCGCACCGTCGACGTTCGTGAGTGCAGCGGTCGCGTTCGAGGGGAGCCACCGGCCGAGCTCGACCACCCACTGCCACGACTCGCCGAACATCATGAACAGCTGCAGGACGATGGGCAGCACGAACAGGATCCCGACGGTCGTCGCGATGGCTCCGGCACCGTTGCGGATCACGAAGCCCCAGCCGAGGCCCAGGAGCCCGAAGGTCGCCATCGCCAGCAGGCTGAGCACGAGCGGCAGCCACAGTTCCTTCACGTCGCCCCACGCGTAGGCGTCGGCCCCGAGGATGGGCATGACCACGAGCCCCGCGATCACGGTGGTCACGGCGGCGAGGAGCACGAGGGTGACGGCCACGACGACGGCCTTGGCCAGGAGGACGCGGCCACGACGCGGCTCGGCGGTGAGCGTCGAGCGGATCATCCCCGTCGAGTACTCGCCGGTGATGGCCATCGCCCCGAGGATGCCGGCGACGAGCATCGTGAACTGGATGGGCAGCGTGATGGCTGCGACCGGGCTCAAGCCCGGCCCGAAGGTCGACGAGGCGCCTGCGATGAGGGCGGCGAGTCCCACCGTGAGCGCGCCGGTGATCGCGAGGGACCACCAGGTCGAGCGCAGGGTGAGCAGCTTCAGGAACTCGCTGCGCACGACGCGCCCGAACGACAGTCGTGTCGTCGGAGACGTCGTGGCAGCGGCACGGGTCGGGGGAGCGGACGGGGCGATGGCGGTCATCGCGCGACCTCCTTGGTCTGGTACTCGACAGCACCCTCGGTGAGGGCGAGATAGGCCTCTTCGAGCGAGCCGCTGCGCGGTGTCAGTTCGTGGAGCGGGATGCCGGTTTGCGCGGCGGTGTCGCCGATGGCCGCGGCGGTCAGGCCGGTCACATCGAGCACGCCGTCCGCGCCCGAGGACACGGTGACGTCGGGGGCGGCCAGCGCGGTGGCGAGCTCGGCGGCACGAGGGGATCGCACGTGGACCGTGGTGCGGGTCCAGGAACGGACGATCTCGTCGATCCCGGCGTCGGCGAGGACTCGGCCTCGACCCAGGACGATGACGTGGTCAGCCGTCTGCGACATCTCGCTCATCAGGTGGCTCGACAGGAGGACGGTCCGTCCTTCCGCGGCCTGGGCGCGCACGAACTGGCGGACCCACCTCACGCCTTCGGGATCGAGTCCGTTGACGGGCTCGTCGAGGATGAGGGTCCGCGGGTCGCCGAGGAGCGCGGCGGCGATGCCGAGGCGCTGCCCCATGCCCAGCGAGAAGCCGCCGGCGCGTTTGCCGGCGACGCTCTGCAGGCCGGTGATCTCGATCACCTCGTCGACACGCGAACGAGGGATGCCGTGGGTCGCCGCCATCGCGCGGAGGTGGTTGCGAGCGCTGCGCCCGGTGTGCACCGCCTTCGCATCGAGGAGGATGCCGACCTCGGTCAGGGGCGAGCGCATCGAGCGGTACTCGCGCCCGTCCAGCGTCACGCGCCCCGCGGTCGGCCGGTCGAGCCCGACGATCATCCGCATGGTGGTCGACTTGCCGGCACCGTTCGGGCCGAGGAAACCGGTCACCTTGCCCGGTTGGACGGCGAAGCTGATCCCGTCGACGGCGGTCTTGTCTCCGTACCTCTTGGTGAGGCCTTCTGCAACGATCATGGCTTCGACGCTACGGACCGGCGCGGAGCCGCGCGTCCCCCGAGAGGGCGATATCGCAGGAGGGGCGTCGTACCGTGGTACGACGCCCCTCCTGCGGGTCCGGACTCAGTCCTGCTGGTCCCGTTCCTGCACCGACAGAGCGCGCTCGACGCCGGCGAGGTTCTCGTTCACCAGGCGGCGCAGAGCCGCGGGCGCGTCACGGTGCTCGGCGAGCCACGCGCGGGTCGCGTCGCGCAGCGCGGCGTCCGCGAGGGGCGCCGGGTAGAGCCCCACGATCAGGTACTGCGCGATCTGATAGGTCCGCGACTCCCACACCGGCAGGAGCATGTCGAAGTAGGCCCCGACGAACTCGCGGAGCGCGTTCACGCCGGCCGGGTGCACGAAACCGGCCGCCGCGGAGCGGACGACCGTGTTGGGCAGGTCGGCGCTGTCGACGAGCGACGCCCACGCCGCCTGCTTGGCCTCGACGGAAGGCAGCGCCGCGCGCGCCTGCGCGGCGAACTCGCCGCCCTTCGCGGTGTTGTCGGACGCGAGGGCCTCATCGATCTCGGCTGCCGTGACGACACCGCCGGCGGCGAGCGAGACGAGGAGGGCCCATGACAGGTCCGCGTCGATCTCGAGCCCGGGGAGCGTCAGTGCGCCCGACCGCAGCTGCGCGACACGATCCCACTGCGCGGGGGTGGATGCCGCCGACGCGAAGGCCGTGACGAACTGGAGCTGACTGTCGCCACCGGCCTCGGCCTCGTGGGCGAGCTTCCAGAGGCCCTCCGCCACGCGCTCACGCGCCGCAACCCGCGTATCGGGGGAGACGTAGGAGTTCGCGGCCAACTGCAGCTGCGCAAGGGTCGTGCGGACCGTCGTCGACTCGGTCTCCGTTCCGATGTTCTGCAGCACCAGATCGAGGTACTCGGTCGCCGAGGCCTCACCGTCGCGCGTCTGATCCCAAGCGGCGCCCCAGACGAGCGATCGCGCGAGCGGGTCGCTGATCTTGCTGAGGTGCGCGGTCGCGGTACGGAGCGATCTCTCGTCGAGCCGGATCTTCGCGTAGGCGAGGTCGTTGTCGTTGAGGAGCACGAGGTCCGGTTGACGGTGACCGGTGAGATCCGGCACCTCGGTCAGGTCGCCGTCGACGTCGAGCTCGAGATGGTGCGTCCGGACGAGCTCCTCGCCCTGCAGGCTGTAGAAGCCGACACCCAAGCGGTGCGGACGGATCGTGGGATAGTCCGCCGGGGCGGTCTGGACGATCGCGAACCGGGTGATCACGCCGTCGCCGTCGATGCGGATCTCGGGAGCCAGGGTGTTGACGCCGGCTGTCTCGAGCCACTTCTTCGACCACGTGGTGAGTTCGCGCCCGCTCGTGCTCTCGAGTTCGACCAGGAGGTCGCTGAGCTCGGTGTTCCCCCACGCGTGCTTCTGGAAGTAGGCCGAGACTCCCGCGAAGAAGGCTTCGATACCCACCCATGCGGCGAGCTGCTTGAGGACCGATCCGCCCTTCGCGTAGGTGATGCCGTCGAAGTTGACCTGGACGTCCTCGAGGTCGTTGATCTCGGCGAAGACGGGGTGCGTCGACGGGAGCTGGTCCTGCCGGTACGCCCAGGTCTTCTCCATGGCGTTGAACGTCGTCCACGCCTCGGTCCACTCCGTCGCTTCGGCGGTCGCGATGGTCGAGGCCCACTCCGCGAACGACTCGTTCAACCAGAGGTCGTTCCACCACTTCATGGTGACGAGGTCGCCGAACCACATGTGCGCGAGCTCGTGGAGGATCGTGACGACGCGGCGTTCCTTGACGGCGTCGGTCACCTTGGACCGGAAGACGTAGGTCTCCGTGAAGGTGACGGCGCCCGCGTTCTCCATCGCCCCGGCGTTGAACTCGGGGACGAACAGCTGGTCGTACTTCGCGAAGGGATAGGGGACGCCGAACTTGTCCTCGAAGTAGGCGAAGCCCTGACGGGTCTTCTCGAAGACGTAATCGGCGTCGAGGTACTGCCACAGACTCTTGCGCGCGTAGACGCCGAGCGGGATCGTGCGGCCGTCCGCGCTCGTCAACTCCGAGAACGTCTGCTCGTATGGACCGGCGACGAGGGCCGTGATGTACGACGAGATCCGCGGGGTCGGCTCGAACGCCCACGTCGCACGGCCCTGACCCGCCGGTACGGGCTCGGGGGTGGGGGAGTTGGAGACGACCTTCCACGCGTCGGGGGCGGTCACCGTGAATCGGAACGTCGCCTTCAGGTCGGGCTGCTCGAAGACCGCGAAGACACGGCGAGAGTCGGGCACCTCGAACTGGGTGTACAGGTACACCTCGCCGTCGACGGGGTCGACGAAGCGGTGCAGGCCCTCGCCCGTGTTGGTGTACTCGCAGTCGGCGACGACGATCAGCTCGTTCTCGTCGGTGAGGCCGTCCAGGGCGATCCGTGAATCGGCGTAGACGGCGCCGGGGTCGAGCGAGCGGCCGTTGAGGGTGATCTCGCGGATGCCGCGAGCGATCAGGTCGACGAAGGTCGCCGCTCCTGCGGTCGCCGCGAAGCGGATGACGCTTCGCGACGCAAAGACCTCGTCACCGGTCGTCAGATCGAGGGCGACGTCGTACGAGTGCGTCTCGACGGTCGCGCGGCGCTCCTGCGCTTCGATGCGGGTGAGGTTCTCTCCAGGCACGTTCGTGTCTCCCAGGGGTGAGGGTGGGGTGCCGTGGACGGGCGCTGCTGGCGCCGACGGCAACCGTCCCAGCCTACGCCGAAGGCTCGCCGGAACGGGGGATCCGCCTCCCTAGAATCGTCACATGCGCATCCACATCGCGACCGACCACGCGGGCATGGAGTTCTCGACCCGCCTGCAGCACCACCTGGCCGAAGCCGGTCACGACGTCGTGGACCACGGTCCCGTCGAGTACGACCCCCTCGATGACTACCCTGCCTTCTGCATCCGCGCCGCCCAGGCCGTCGCGGAGGATCAGGCCCGCGGCATCCAGACGCTGGGTGTCGTGTTCGGCGGGTCCGGCAACGGCGAGCAGATCGCGGCGAACAAGGTCCGCGGCATCCGCGCAGCCCTCGTGTGGAGCATCGCGACCGCGGAGCTGGCGCGTGAGCACAACGATGCCAACGTCATCGCGATCGGCGCACGGCAGCACACCTTCGACGAGGCCGTCGGATTCATCGACCGCTTCATCGCGACCCCGTTCCCGGGCGAGGAGCGCCACGCGCGTCGCATCGCCCAGCTGGCCGCCTACGAGACGGACGGCTCGCTCGAAGCCGATCCCCGTGCGGTGAAACCCGACGTCCTCGATGCGTCGGAGACCTTCGACCCGGAAGCGGGCTGATGCCCGAGGGACATTCCGTCCACCGCATCGCGCGCCAATTCGACCGCAACTTCGTCGGGCGGACCGTCTCGGCGTCCAGCCCCCAGGGCCGGTTCGCGGAGGGCGCGGCGGTTCTCGACGGACGCACGGCGATGCAGGCGCGCGCGGTCGGCAAGCAGATGTTCCTCGAGTTCGACGGCGACGTGTGGCTGCGCGTGCACCTCGGGATCTACGGCGCGTGGGACTTCGCCGGTGAGATCCTCCTGGATCCCACGATCGCATCGGCCAACGGACGCATGGGTCAGACGAATCAGCGCGGGGTCGACCCCGTCTTCGACGATGCGGGCGAGAACTCGCTGGCCTCGATCGGGGCCCCGCGACGCGCACGCGGGGCGGTACGCATGAGCGAGCAGACCCGCGGGTTGACGGATCAGACGGATGCCGAGTGGCCGCCGCCCGTCGTCGGACAGGTGCGCCTGCGGCTGCTCACCGGATCCACCTGCGCGGACCTGCGTGGCCCGACGGCGTGCGAGCTCCAGACCGTGGACGAGATGCTCGCCACCGTGGCCGCTCTGGGGCCCGACCCCCTGGTCGACGACGTGGCGGAGGGGGAGGAGCGCTTCGTCGCCGCCGTGCGGCGCAAACCGACCCCCATCGGGCAGCTGCTCATGGATCAGAAGGTCGTCAGCGGCATCGGCAACGTCTACCGGGCTGAGATGCTCTTCCGCGCGAACCTCAACCCGCACACGCCCGGTCGAGAGGTACCCGAGGACACCGTCCGGGCACTGTGGCGCGACTGGGTGCGGCTGCTCGCGATCGGTGTCGAGACCGGCCAGATGATGACGATGGACGACCTCGATCCGGAGGCCTACCGTCGTGCGATGGCGCATCGCGACGACCGGCACTGGGTGTATCACCGCGCCGGTCTTCCCTGCCGAGTGTGCGGGACGGCGATCGTCCTCGAGGAGATGGCCGCCCGCAAGCTCTATTGGTGCCCGCGCTGCCAGGCGTGAACGGCGAGGAGGACCGCCCGACATGAGACAGAACCCGAGCTTCGCGATGACGGATGTCGCCGAGCTGCGCCGTGTCATCGACCAGAACCCCTGGGTCACGATCATCAGCGACACCGAGTCGGGGCTCGTTGCGTCGCACTACGCCGTCCTGCTCGACCCGGATCGAGACGACCTGACCATCGTCGGGCACGTCGGCCGGCCCGACGACCTCGTCCACGGGCTGGGGGAGTCCGAGCTCCTCGTCGTCGTGCAGGGGCCGCACGGATACATCTCCCCGGGCTGGTACGGCGAAGGGCCGGCGGTCCCGACGTGGAACTTCGTGTCCGTCCATCTGCGCGGAGTGCCGGAGATCCTCTCGCCAGAGGAGAACCTGGAGGTCCTGGACCGCCTCGTGAACAGGTTCGAGTCCGCCCTCCCCGCACCTCGACGGATGTGGGAGGCGCCGAACGATGAGGAGTTCGTCCGACGCCTCGAACGCGGCACCGTCGGCTTCCGCCTCACCCCGACACACGTCACAGCAAAGCGCAAACTGAGCCAGAACCGGCCTGGTGAGGTCGTCGACACGATCATCGACCGCCTGGACGCCGGTGCGAGCCCCTACGCGGACCCCCGGCTGGCCGACGAGATGCGACGCGCCCGCGACGCGATGCGTGCGGCGCGGACGGTGCAGCCGTGACCGCGGCGCGCGGCGAGAGCGTCGACGTCGTCACGGGGGTCCGGCTGACCGGCGCGGGCCGGCTCGACCCCTTCGGCGACGAACCGGTGGATGTTCACCTGCGCGGCGGGATCATCCGGGACATCGCTCCGGCGGGCGCCCTGCCTCGCCGCGGCGTGGTCGTGGACGGCACCGGCGGCTGGCTCGTCCCGGGACTGTGGGATCACCACGTCCACACGGTGCAGTGGGCGCTCGTCGCCCAGCGCACGCCGCTCGGCGATGTGACGGATGCGGTGGAGGCGGCATCCGTCATGGGTCGCGCTCCCGTACTCGACGACGGCCGCCGGATCGGGACGGGTTTCCGCGACGCGCTCTGGCCCGATGCTCCCTCGCTCCGCCTGCTCGACGAGCAGACCGGCGAGGTCCCGACCTACCTCATCAACGCCGACGTCCACAGCGTCTGGCTCAACAGCGCCGCCTTCCGCCGAGAGTCCATCGCGCCGACGGCCGACGGCGTGCTCCGCGAGCAGCCGGCCTTCGAGATCTCCCGCCGGCTCAACGACGTCGATCCCACGGTGTCGGACCGGTTCGTCCGCGAGGCGCTCGATCGCGCCGCCTCGCGCGGGATCACCGGGATCGTCGACTTGGACATGGCGTGGAACGCGGATGCGTGGGCGCGGCGTCTCGACGCGGGTTTCGACAGCCTGCGGGTCGCCTTCGGGGTGTACCCCGACCTGCTCGATCGGGCCATCGCCCTGGGACTCGCGACGGGTGACGCGGTGGACCCGGAGGGCCTGGTGCGGGTGGGTTCCCTCAAAGTCATCACCGACGGCTCCCTCGGCACCCGGACAGCCGCATGTTCGCATCCGTATCCGGGCGACCCCACCAACACCGGGCTGCTGACGGTCGCACCCGACGAGCTGCGAGATCTCATGATGCGCGCCACCGCAGCGGGCCTCTCCTGCGCGATCCATGCCATCGGCGACGTCGCCAACTCCCACGCACTGGACGCCTTCGCCTCGACCGGGGCCACCGGCACCATCGAGCACGCGCAGCTCGTCGCGCACGCCGACATCCCGCGCTTCGCCCGGCTGGGGGTCGGGGCCAGCGTGCAGCCCGAGCACGCCGTCGACGACCGCGATCTGACGGACTCCGTGTGGGCGCAGCAGACCGCCTTGCCCTATCCGCTTCGAGCCCTGGCCGACTCCGGTGCCAATCTCCTGTTCGGGTCGGATGCCCCGGTGTCGCCGCTCGACCCGTGGGCCGGCATGGCGGCCGCGGTCCACCGCACGCGCGGCGGTCGGCCGGCGTGGCGTCCCGAGCAGGGTCTCGACGCGGCAACGGCCCTCGCGGCATCCACCGCGGGCGGCTCCGCCACCGGCAGCGCTCTCGAGCCGGGGATGACCGCAGACCTCGCCCTGCTCGATCGAGACCCGCTGGCGTCCGACGACGCCGACCTCCGCGCGACGCGGGTGGCCGCGACGACGGTCGCCGGCAGGCTCACCCACATCGCCCTCTGAGGAGCTCTCCGATGCCCGTGTCCGAAGACGCCACCCTGCTCACCGTCGGGGATGCCGCGCCCCGCGTCGCCGACACCGCATTCGTCGCGGCGGGCGGTCGCATCGTCGGCGACGTCACCCTCGGTGACCGCGCCAGCGTCTGGTACAACGCGGTGCTCCGCGGCGACAGTGCTCCCATCTCTGTCGGCGCGCGCAGCAACGTCCAGGACGGCGTCGCCGTCCACGTCGACGCCGCGCACGGCGTCGAGATCGGGGAGGACGTCTCGATCGGGCACAATGCCGTCGTCCACGGCTGTCGGATCGGGGACGGCACGCTCGTCGGGATGGGCTCGGTCATCCTGTCGGGCGCGATCGTCGGTGCGGGCTGTCTGATCGCCGGGGGAGCAGTCGTCCTCGAAGGTGCGATCATCCCCGACGGCTCGCTCGTGGCCGGTGTCCCGGCGAAGGTGCGGCGCGCCCTCACCGACGAGGAGAAGGCCGGCATCCTGCGCAACGCGAGGATCTACCTCGATCACTCGGCACGTCACGGCGCGGAGGCGTGAGGCCCACCCTCAGCGCCGCCATAGCGCGGCTGATCTAGGCTTCCCCCCGTGCGCGTCCGCCCCCTCCTCCCGCTCTGGCTCGCTCTCCCCGTCGCGGTCGCCGGCGGTGCCGTGCTCGATCTCGCGTTCCCCGACGTCGGCATCTGGCCGCTCGCCTTCGTCGGTACCGCGATGACGCTCGTGACGCTCATCGGACGCTCGGCATGGGGCGCCGTCGCGGTCGGTGCCGTGTTCGCGGCGACGTTCTATCTGCTCCACATCGACTGGATCACGCGATACCTCGGTGTCGTCCCGTGGTTCGCACTCGCAGGTGTCGAGACGGCCTTGAACGCCGTGGGCGCCATCCTCATCACGCTGTCCTACCGCTGGCTCCCGCGGGTCCTGCCGGGCTCCTGGGCCCGTGTCATCGCCCTGCCGGCCCTGGTCGCTGCGGCCTGGACGGCGCGCGAGCAGTTCGTCGGCTCCTGGCCCTACACGGGCTTTCCATGGGCACGGCTCGGCATGAGTCAGTCCGACAGCCCCCTCGCCGAGCCCGCGTCCTGGCTCGGAGTGAGCGGTCTCAGCTTCGTCATGGTGTTCTTCGTCGCGGCGGTCATCGAGGCTGTTCGCCTCAAGGTGTGGCGCCGCGCGCGGCTCGTGGCGCCCGGCGCGATCGCAGCGGTCCTGCTCGTCCTCGTCCCGCAGTTCCCGACGACGGATGCCGGAACGATGCGTGTCGGCGCGGTCCAAGGCAACGGGCCGTCCGGCTACTTCGATCGACGCGAGCCATACGACGTGTTCCGCGCCCAGCTCGCGGCCACTCAGCCGCTCGTGGGTCAGGACCTCGACCTGCTGCTGTGGCCGGAAGGCGGCGTCGACGCCGATCCGATTAACAACACGTCTATCGCGGATGCGCTGGACGACCTCTCGACCGAGGTCGGCGCCCCCCTTCTCGTGAACGCCGCGACCGAGCGCGGCGACAAGGTCTACAACACCTCGATGCTCTGGGAGGCCGGTGCGGAGAACCCCCTGGCGCTCCATGACAAGACGCACCCCGTCCCGATGGGGGAGTACGTTCCGGACCGCTGGTTCTTCGAGGCGCTCGCCCCCGATCTGATCGGACTCATCCAGCGCGAGTACACCCCCGGGACGAACCCGCCCTTCTTCGATGTGAACGGAGTCGGTGTCGGCCTCGCCATCTGCTTCGACGTGATCTACGACGATGTCATCTGGGACGGCGCTCGAGACGGCGCGGAGGTCTACATGTTCCAGACCAACAACGCCGACTTCCGCGGTACCGACGAGAATCTGCAGCAGCTCGGTTTCGCCCGCATGCGCGCCATCGAGACCGGCCGAGCTGTCGTCAACATCTCGACCGTCGGAACGAGCCAGGTGATCGCGCCCGATGGATCCGTCATCGACGGCCTCGCCGCGGACACCGCCGGCTCACTGCTCGTGGACGTCCCCCTGCGCACCGGCCTCACACCCGCCGTCGTCGTGGGGCCCGCCGTCCAATGGCTGCTGGGCTGGTCGGCGCTGCCCGTCCTCGCGGTGCTGGGGCTCGTCGTGCGCAGGCGCACGAAAGCGGCGCCGCCCACGGAGGACGGCGCCGCTGGAGTGTGAGGGTCAGGCGCTGAGCTTGTCCGAGCTGCCACCACGACGTGCGCGCAGCAGAGCCAGGCGCTCCTCGAGGAGTTCCTCGAGTTCGGGGATGGTGCGGCGCTCCATCAGCATGTCCCAGTGGGTACGTGCGGCCTTGTCGCCGGAGTGGTCGACCACGGCGACCGTGTCGCCGATGCGTCGGACGGCCTCGGAACCGCAGGTGCGGCACTCCCAGGCCTCGGGAACCTCGGCATCTGCCGCGAACGTGAGAACTGTCTCGCGCTCGCACTGGGTGCAGACGTAGGTGTGGTTGGTGCGCTCCACGAACACGACGCCCTCTTCGCTCTGTAGGCTCGAAGCGCCGAGACGCATGCCGCGCAGGCTGCGATCTGCCATTGTGTGGTCCTCTCGTCGTCGTCCTCAGGTATAACGAACTCACCTGTGCGGATCATCCGAGAAGACCTCAGCGAGTGTGCTATTCACAGCCGATCTCCAGGACCGGCGGTTATAGGCGAGACAGCCTCGCGGCGATGGCTATGTCCGTCCGGTCCGTGACGACACCATCGACACCCGTGTCCCAGAGTCGCCGCATCCGTACCGGGTCGTCGACGGTCCAGACGTGCACCTCGACGCCGGCCGAATGAGCGACATCGATGAGACGTCGCGACAGCACCCGTATGCCGCGGTGCCGCTCGGGGATCTGCAGCGCGTCGATCCCCGAGAGGCGACGCGCAGCCAGACGGGGGAGACGTGCCGTCACAGCGGCGAGGACCCGCGCGAGCGTTCCGGTGCCGGCCGAGGTCGCAGGTTCACCGCCGCGTGCCCTCGAGGCGGCCAGGGCGACGCCGCGGCGCGTGTCGGAGAAGCTCGTGAGGAGCACACGGTCCGACTCGCGGGCGGTGAGCGTGCCGACGGCTGCGGCGGCGGCATCCGCCTTCACGTCCAGGTTGAAACGCGCGTCCGGAAACGCGTGAAGTACGTCGGGCAGCACGGCGAGCCCGCCCCGTGTGGACATGATCTCCGCCAACTCGCGCGTGCGCACGGTGGCCACAGGGCGAGGGTCCCCGGTGATCCGGCGCATATCCCGATCGTGGAAGAGCACGACATCTCCGTCGGCCGTGACGTGGCAGTCGGACTCGAGGTACACCGTACCGGCCGCGCGGGCGGCGGCGAGGGCGGCGACGGAATTCTCCACGACGTTCTCGGAGTCGGAGGGGACGAAGCCGCGATGGGCGAGGACCCTCGGCACTTCCTCGCCAAGGAACCACGGATGCGTCATGACGCGGGGGTCGTCCCGTCCGGGCGCGTGTCGGCGCCCCCGAAGGCCGTGCTGAAGGACTTCAGCGCGTCGGTGAACTCGCTCGGGATGATCCAGAGTTTGCTCGAGGAGCTCTCGCTGATCTTCGGCAGCATCTGCAGGTACTGGTAGGCGAGAAGCTTCTCGTCGGGGTCGCCCTTGTGGATGGCGTCGAAGACCGAATGAATGGCTTCGGCCTCGCCTTGGGCGCGCAGCACGGCGGCCTGCTTGTCGCCCTCGGCGCGGAGGATCTCCGCCTGTCGACGCCCCTCGGCCTCGAGGATCTGCGACTGCTTGGACCCTTCCGCGGTGAGGATCGCCGCGCGCCGGTCGCGCTCCGCGCGCATCTGCTTCTCCATCGAGTCCTGGATCGACACCGGCGGGTCGATCGCCTTGAGCTCCACACGCGAGACGCGGATGCCCCACTTGCCGGTCGCCTCGTCGAGCACGACCCGGAGCTGGGTGTTGATGTTGTCACGGCTCGTCAGGGCCTCTTCGAGGTTGAGGCCACCCACGACGTTGCGGAGCGTCGTCGTGGTGAGCTGTTCCACCGCACCGAGATAGTTGTTGATCTCGTAGGTCGCCGCGCGCGCGTCCGTGACCTGGAAGTACACCACCGTGTCGATGGAGACGACGAGGTTGTCCTCGGTGATCACCGGCTGCGGCGGGAAGGACACGACCTGCTCGCGCATGTCCACGAGCGGCAGCAGCCGGTCGATGAACGGGATCAGGAGATTGAGGCCGGGGGAGAGGGTGCGCTGGTAGCGGCCCAGTCGCTCGACCACTCCCGAGTAGGCCTGCGGGATGATGCGAATGGATCGGAAGAGCACGACGACCACGAAGATCGCGACGACGACCAGCAGGACGACGATGAAGATCTGGCCGACGAACGCGCCGACGTCGACGCGGGCGGGGAGGGTCATGCGGGGTTCCCTTCTTCGGGTGCCACCAGGACGGTGGCGCCGCGGACGGCGGTGACGGTGACGCGTTGACCGGGCACGACGGATGCCGAGGCATCGATGAGTCGCGCGGTCCAGGTCTCGCCGTTGTCGAGCTTGACCGAGCCGTCACCGTCGGTGAATGCCGCGACGACTCTGGCGGACATCCCAGTGAGGGCGTCGACATTCGTGGGGATGTGCTGACTCGACCGGTGGAGGGCACGCAGGAGGAGCGGACGGATGGTGAACAGCAGGAGGGCCGACACCGCAGCCGCCGCGAGCACTTGGAGCCACCACACGCCGCCCGCGAGATTCACTCCGAGACCGCCGACGAGAGTGCCGGCGGCGAGCATCAGGAACGTGAACTCGAGCGTCAGCAGCTCGATGATGACGAAGAGGACCGCGAGCACGAGCCATCCGATCCACAGGTACTGGATGAGATCGGGGAACATCGTCGGCTCCTTCGGTGCGCGTGTCCTCGCACCCTACCAACCGCTGTCGAGGCCCAGGCGGAACCGCCTCGATTGATAGGCTCGAGCTCGACCCATCCGTCTCGCGCACCCGCCGAGAAGCCCGCAGGAGTTCCCCATGTCGCAGCCCGTTCCCGCCGCATCCCTGACCGGCAAGACCGCCCTCGTCACCGGATCGTCCCGCGGGATCGGCGCCGACACCGCGCGGTACCTCGCCCAGGCGGGCGCGAACGTCGTCATCAACTTCCGCAACAAGGCGCCGCGAGCCGAGAAGCTCGCGACCGAGCTGCGCGCGCTCGGGGTCGACGTGCTGACGGTCGGGGCGGACCTCACGGATGCGGCATCCGTCGCGGAGATGTTCTCGGCTGTGAAGGAACGCTTCGGTTCGCTCGACATCCTCGTGCTGAACGCCTCCGGAGGCATGGAGGGCGGCATGGCCGAGGACTACGCGCTCACCCTCAACCGTGACGCTCAGGTGGGCGCGCTCGAGGCGGCGCTGCCGCTCATGGCCGCAGGCAGCCGCGTCGTCTTCGTCACGAGCCACCAGGCGCACTTCATCGAGACCACGCCCACGATGCCCGAGTACGAGCCCGTCGCGAAGTCCAAGCGCGCCGGTGAGGACGCCCTGCGGGAGCGGATTCCGGCGCTCACGGAGCAGGGCATCGAGTTCGTGGTCGTCTCGGGCGACATGATCGAAGGCACGATCACAGCGACCCTCCTCGAGCGCGCCAACCCGGGAGCCATCGCGGAACGCCGCGAGAGCGCCGGGAAGCTCTACAACGTCTCGGAGTTCGCGGCGGAGGTCGCCCGCGCGGCCGTCGAGCCGGTCCCGGCCGACCACACCCGACTCATCGGCGACACCAGCTCGTTCGGCGTCTGAGGGCGTCTGACGCTCAGGCTCCCGGACCGAGCAAGAGCACGACGAGGAAGAGCACGGGGACGCATCCGAGCGTCGTCAGGAACACGGTGTCGCGCGCGATCGTCCGGCCCGTGTCGTATCGCTGTGCGTAGTTGAACACGTTCTGCGCCGTGGGGAGTGCGGCGAGGACCGTGACGACGAGCACCTCGGCGGGGGAGAGCCGGAACAGCAGCGCGGCCACCGCCCAGGCGACGGCGGGCATGGCGACCAGTTTCAATCCGGTGGCCAGGAGGATGTCCCGACGACGTCCCGACGGGCCCAGGACGCGCTGGCCGTTCAGTGAGATGCCGTAGCTGATCAGCAGGATCGGGACGGCGGCGTTCGCGACCAGCTGCAGGGGATCGAGAACGATCGGCGGGAGCGGGATGCCGGTCGCCGACGCGATCGTGCCCAGGAGCGAACCGACGACGATCGGATTGGTGACCGTTCGCCGAAGGATCGGCCATGGTCGTCGCCCGGTGGGGGAGGCGAGAGCTTCGAAGATCGCCATCGTGATGGGGGTGAGGACGAGGAGCTGGAAGAGGATTACCGGGGCGGGGAACGCCGCGCTTCCGAGGACGTAGAGCGAGAGCGGGATGCCGATGTTGTTGGAGTTCACCTGTCCGGCGGAAAGGGCACCGATCAGCACCTCCCCGGCGGGGCGTCGCCAGACGAAACGCGAGACGAACACGAAGATCGCGAAGATCACGACTGCGGCGATCGCCGAGACGGGAAGCAGCGACGAGAACAGCGTGCGGACGTCCGCCTGGGACAGCACGACGAACAGCAGGAACGGGCTCAGCACGAAGAACGTCAGCCTACTGAGAACCTGACCGCCGGTCGGCCCGAGCAGGTCGATGCGCCCGATGACCCAGCCCACGGCGATGGCGACGCCGATGACGACGAATCCCGTGAGAACTGCGAGCACATGTCGAGCCTAGGACGCCGCGGCGGTTGCGTCTGACGCGGGGGAGTGGGTATCGTTTTTCGATAGATCATTATCGAAAGGCGATCATGAGTCGCACGACCATTCTCACTCTGCGCGTCATTCTCGTGGTGTCGCTGGCAGGCTCCCTGCTCGTACAGGTCGGCATCCTCCCTCTGATCTGGAGGGACCTCGCATCGAGCGCCGCGGGGTGGCGGGTCACCGCCGTGGTCATCCTCGGACTCTGGGTGTTGTGTCTGCAGGTCGTGGCGATCTGCATCTGGCGGCTCGTGTCCATGGCCGCCGTCGACGTCGTCTTCTCCGCCGGCGCCTTCCGATTCGTCGATGTGGTCATCGGTGCGATCAGCGTGGCTGCCGTCCTCACAGCCGGCCTCGCCACCCTCCTCGTACCCGGTGGCATCGCTCCCGGCGTCGTCGGTCTCATCTACGGCGCCGCGGTCGCGACCGGGGGAGTCGCCCTCGTCGTCGTCGTGATGCGGTCGCTCCTGCGCAAGGCGATCGAGATGCGCACGGAACTGGACGAGGTGGTCTGATGCCGATCGTCGTCGACATCGACGTCATGCTCGCGCGGCGCAAGATGGCCGTCGGCGACCTCGCCGCTCGTATCGGGATCACTCCCGCCAATCTCGCCGTCCTGAAGAACGGGCGCGCGAAAGCGGTGCGGTTCACGACGCTCGACGCCTTGTGCGAGGCACTGCAGTGCCAGCCGGGGGATCTCCTGCGGTGGGAGCCGGATCGACCGCACGCCGAACCCTGATGGCAGCAGGGCACACAGCCGAGACCCTCTGCCAGGATGACGCCGTGGACAGCATCGAGGTGATCGTCGCGCACGCGGAGCGGGCCACGCTGCGTGTCGGCGACATGTTCGTGAAGATCGACGCGGATGCGGCGCGGTCGGAACGAGAGGCTCGCGCCATGGCCTTAGCACCGCTACCGACACCGCCGATCCGCTGGCACCAGCCGCCCGTCCTGGCGATCGAGATGGTCCGAGGAACGGCCCTCGGGGTCCTGGGCGAGCCGTCCACGGCGTCACGGGCGGCGTGGACGGCGACGGGCGCGTCGATCCGGCGCATGCACGACGCGCCACTGCCGCCATGGCCCGGGGCCGCCGTCGCAGACGTGTCTGCCGAGCTCGCACGGGAGTGCGCCTGGCTGCGCGGGAACGCTGTGCTTCCCGCCGAGGTGATCGACCGCAATCAGGCGATTGCCGAGATGGCGCTCCGACCGTGGAAACCCGCGTTCATCCACGGCGATCTCCAGATCACCCACGTGTTCGTCGACGGCGATGAGGTGACCGGGGTGATCGACTGGTCCGAGGCGGCTCCGGGCGATCCGATGTTCGATCTGGCCATCCTGACGCTCGGGCACGAAGAGTGTCTGGACGACCTGCTCGCGGGATACGGCGAGGACGACGTCGACAGATCCGTCATCCGAGGCTGGTGGTCCTTCCGGAGCTTGACCGCAGCGAGGTGGTTGATCGAGCACGGATTCGATCCGGATGCGGCAGGATGCGAGTTCGATGTCCTCCGAGCTCGCATGCTCGACCGATGACATCCGATAATGCACATTATGTCAACTCGGTGACCACCGGACGACGGTGAGCAACGCGTCCGGCTCCCCTCGCCGGCGCCATGGCCGAACGCCCGGCGGTCAGAGCGCCAGCGGCAAACGGGTCGTGGACAGCCCGACGTCGCCGAGGAACCGCTCGAAGGCGAGCGTCGCCATGCCGATCGCGACGGAACTGCCTCGGACCGTCGAGACGCCGAGCTCCACGGCCGCCGTCGCTCCCGCCGGCGCGCGCCGCTGCAGCTCGGCCTTCGTCGGGTCCACCAGGTCTTCACCGAGCGCCCACGCGGTCCATCCCGTGAGCATCATCACCTCGGGATCGATGATCGACGCGAGGTCCCCGAGAGCCACGCCGAGGTAGTGCGCGGTGCGCGTGAGGACCTCCTCGACGACCGGATCTCCCCCGGACGCGCGGTGCGTGCGAGCGAGCCCATCGATGAACTCGCGTTGCGGCACGCGTGCGAGATCGTGTTCCGGTGCGATCTCGCGGAGCGTCTGCTGGATGCCGGGAGCACCGACATACGCCTCCACGCAGCCGAGCCGACCACAGCGGCAGGAACGACCGTCGAGGACGAGGACCGCGTGCCCCCACTCCCCTGCGCTGTGTGTGGCGCCGCGGAGGATCTTGCCGTCGAGCACGATGCCGGCTCCGACGCCGGTACCGAGGTTCGCGATCACCATCGACGACGCCGTACGGCCCCGGCCGAACCACAGCTCGGCTGTGGCGATCGCCTTCAGCGG
The DNA here is from genome assembly GCF_040702445.1 of Microbacterium sp. NPDC080005. NCBI lineage: Bacteria > Bacillati > Actinomycetota > Actinomycetes > Micrococcales > Microbacteriaceae > Microbacterium > Microbacterium sp. NPDC080005. Next base: position 975,890 of record NZ_JBFBLD010000001.1, read on the forward strand.
ATTCTCGACGACGAGCGGAAGGCCGATGCGCTGCCGCAAGCGGTGGAGCACCTCCACGTTGCGCGCGGCCCATCGGGGCGCGACGGCATCCGCCGACTCCTCGGCGCTGATCAGCCCCGGCAGCGCGACACCCGCCCCCAGGACGCGCGCCCGGTCGACGTCGGTCTCACTCAGCGCACGGTCGACGGCGCGGACGATGCTCTCGGTGACGCTGCTCACCGACGGCAGCGAGTCGTCCATCGGCACCTCGACGGATCCCACCTCCTCGAGGGCGGCGTCGAAGACGATGGCGCGGACGTACGTCTCCGCGACGTCGATGCCGAGGATGCGGCCGCGGTCGCCGTTCACACGGAGCATCGTGGTGGGCCTGCCAGCCCCGAGGGCGGAACTGCCGGCATCCGCGACCAGCCCCTCCCCTCGAAGCTCCTGGACGATCGTGGCCACGGTGGCGACGCTCAGCCCGGTTGCCTGCGCGAGCTCCCCGCGCGTCGAGGTGCCGGAGGACAGCAGGGCATGCAGGACGTCGAGCCGCGACTCGCTGCGGATGTCACGCGACGATCTCTTACCCACGCTGGTGCCCTCTTCCGTATCCACGGTCGATCCCGCGAATGTCTGCCTGAATACTGCCAGAGTCCGAACCGTTATCGGATTGGGGGTAGACCACCCCTTCTTTTAAGCATTAGATTAATGCCGATCGGTGCGACGGCGGACCGATCAGACTCCCGTATCGCCGTCACCATCCCGCAGAGAGGCGAGAAGGATGACATCACCCACGCGACGCAAGCTCGCAGTCACAGCAGCATTCCTCGGCGCATCCGCGCTGTTGATCTCCGGTTGCTCCAGCAACGCTGGCGGCGGCGCGGACGGACCGATCACGCAGTTCTACCACCAGTACGGCGAGGAGGGCGTCCAGGAGGCGGTCAACCGCTGGGCGGACGACTACGAGGACGCCGAGATCGACCTGCAGTGGGTCGAGGGCGACTATGCGCAGCGCGTGAACGCACTGCTCGCCTCCGGCAAAGGCATCGACCTGTTCGAATACAACGCGATCAACGTCGAGGCGGCGCGCCAGGGCCAGTACGCCGACCTGACCGATCTCGTCGAGCCCATCAAGGACCAGATCCTCCCGATCGCACTCAAGCCCGTGACGATCGACGGCAAGTACTACGGCATCCCGATGATCACGGACGCTCAGCTGTTCATCTACCGGCCCTCCATGTTCGAAGAGGCCGGCGTCGAGGTCCCCGAGACGTGGGACGAACTGGTCGAGGCGGCGAAGAAGCTCACGAATGCCGACCACAAGGGCCTCTTCCTCGGCAACGACGGCGGAGCCGGCATCCTCGCCGCCAACCTTCCCCCGGCAGCGCCCGGCGGCATCATCGACGACGGCAACACGACCGTGTCGCTCGAGTCGCCCGAGCTCGCCGAGGCGCTCACGTCCGCCCACGAGCTCTACGACTCCGGCTCGCTGCTCATGGGTGCACCGACCGACTGGTGGGACCCGACCTCCTTCATCGCCGGTGATGTCGCCATGAGCTGGCAGGGCCTGTGGGCCATCCCCGCCATCAAGGAGGCACTCGGGGACGACGTCGCTGCCTTCCCGGTACCCGCGCTCGAGGGCGGCCAGCCCATCGTCGGCGTGTCCCAGTGGAACGAGGTGGTCGCCGGCAAGTCCGGAAAGATCGAGAAGGCCAAGGAGATCGCCAAGCAGCAGTGGATCGACGACACCGACTGGCAGATCGAGTTCAGCACCACGTACGGCTTCCACATCCCGCCGCTGAAGGACGCCCGCGACCAGGCGGAGACCCTCGGTGACGGTGTGGCGAAGCAGATCGTCGACCTGACGACCGAGTACGGCTGGACCGGCGGCCCCTACTACACGCCCGCGATGAGCACGGCCCTGACCGACGCGGTCACCCGCATCGTCGTCGACGGCGCGGACGCGAAGTCCGAACTGTCGGCAGCGCAGTCCACGATGCAGGGCATGCTGGACACACTGCAGTGACTCAGCTCACGCCTCCGGTGGCCCGGGTCTCAGACCCGGGCCACCGGCCCACTCCCCCGCCCACCGTGCCGCGCGCGCGCCGCCCGATCCGCGGCACGCGACGTGCGTTCTGGCTCTTCGTCGGCCCCTTCTTCATCGGCCTGGTGATCTTCAGCATCATCGCGCTGTTCTGGGGCTTCTACCTGAGCTTCACCCGCGCGGTCGCGACCATCACGCCGACCGACTTCGTCTGGTTCGACAACTACGTCGCCCTGCTGACCGACCCGAGCTTCCTGTCGTCGCTCCTGTCGTTCACGATCTTCGCGATCCTGGTCGTCCCCACCACGCTGATCGTGTCGCTGCTGCTGGCGATGCTGGTCGCGAACCTCCCGGTCGCACGCGCCTTCTTCCGCTCCGTGTTCTTCCTGCCGACGGCGTTCTCGTACGTGATCGCCTCTCTCATCTGGAAGCTCGGCATCTTCAGCGGGTCGACTTCCTCGGTCGCCAACTCGATGCTGCAAGCGTTCGGGCTCGAGCCGGTGACCGCGTGGCTGACGCAGTCCCCGTACTACTGGGTCGTCATCGTCAGCGTGCGCCTCTGGCTGCAGGTCGGCTTCTACATGCTGCTGTTCATCGCGGGCCTGCAGCGGATCCCCGACACGCTGTATGAAGCGGCAGCCCTCGACGGGCTCTCCCGCGGGCCGCGTCGGTTCTTCGCCATCACCTGGCCGCAGCTGCGGCCCACCACCGCGGCCGTCATGCTGCTCCTGCTGGTCGCCGCCTTCCAGGCATTCGACGAGTTCTACAACCTCGTGCGGACCATCCCGTCCGTGCGTCCTCCTCTGCTGTACATCTACAATCTGTCGTTCCAGCAGCTGGACTACGGCAAGGGCGCAGCCGGCGCGTTCGTCGTGACGGCGGTCGTCGTTCTGGTCGCCCTCCTGCAGTCCCGCTTCTTCGGATTCGGATCTGCGGATGAGACGAAGGCGCCCCGCCGGGGCGCACGGAAGGAGCGTGCATCATGACCGTCGTCGGAAACCCCGTGCGCCGGCGTGTGGAGCTGACGCTGCGCTACATCGTGCTCGTCGTCCTCGCGATCCTGTTCCTGCTGCCTCTGTACGTGATGGTCAAGACGGCGGTGTCGCAGCCGTCCGATGTCACGTCGAAGCAGTTCGTCTGGTGGCCCGCCGACCCCAACTGGGGCAAGTTCGCCGAGATCTTCGCGGACGAGCGATTCGGGCAGTCGCTGATCACCTCGACCATCATGGCGGTCTCGATGACGGTCGGCCAGATCGTCATCGGCGCCCTGGCCGGGTACGGGCTCGCCCGCATCCCGAACCGGGCGTCGAAGTTCCTGCTCGCGGTGACCGTGACGATGCTGCTGATCCCCAGTGCCACCACCTTCCTGCCCAACTACCTCATCGTGTCGTGGCTGGGCTGGACCGAGACGCTCCAGGGCATCGTCGTCCCGACGCTGTTCACGGCGTTCAACGTCTTCCTGTTCCGACAGTTCTTCCTGTCCTTCCCCAAAGAACTGGAGGAGGCCGGCAAACTCGACGGGCTCGGCTACATCGGCACGTTCGTCCGCGTGGTGCTGCCGAATTCGCTGACGTTCGCCGCCGCGCTGACCGTGCTCGGATTCCTCGGTGCGTGGAACGCATTCCTCTGGCCCCTGGTGGTGGCGGGGACCGGCTTCGGAGCGCTCACGGTCCAGGTCTACCTCTCGTCGTTCATCACGGCGCAGACCTTCGACTACACCGGACTGTTCGCCGCCGGGTTCCTGGCGTCGATCCCCGTCCTGCTGGTCTTCATCCTGCTGCAGCGGTGGCTGCTGCGCGGTGTCGCCGAGACCGGCCTCGGTGGCGCCTGAGCATCAGCTCGGGTCCCGGCCCCGCGACGACATGACCCGCACCCGTTCCTCGAGTGAGATCCGCGACGCCTCACGGCGGGAGCTCGTCCGAGCTCTCGCCGTGGGCGGGACCGCGACCCGCACGGATCTCGCCCGGGCGACCGGACTGAGCGCGGCGACCGTGTCGAACCTCGTCACGGAGCTCCGCGACGACGGCCTGATCGCGGATGCCGGCGTCGACAACGGGGGCGCGGGACGTCCCACCACGCTGTTGCGCATCGACGGGGCCGGTGGGGCGCTCCTCGGGATCGACGTCGCCGAGACCTACATCCGGGCTGTCGTGTTCGACGCCGCTCTCAGCGAGATCGCCGCAGCCAACATCGACGTGGACGAGGCGTGGGACTCGACCGATCGGATCGCCGAAGCGATCCTGCACGCCGTCTCGCAGGCGCTGCAGCGCAGCGGACGGCATGCGGATCACCTCCTCGGCGCGGGGCTGGGGCTGCCGGGTCTGACCTCGACCGACCCCCGAGGCACGGCATCCACCCCGGCGTGGGCCACCCACACTCGAGACCTCGAAGACCGTCTGCGTCCTCACCTGCCGAGCGCACTCGTGACCGCCAACCCGCTGCAGGCGGTGGGGCACTCCGAGGTCTGGTTCGGAACCGCACGCGGACGCTCGACCGCCGTCGTCGTGAACCTCGGCACCGGCGTGGGAGCCGGCATCATCGTCGAGGGTCGCGTTCTGCGCGGCGCGACGCGCAGTGCCGGCGAATGGGGGCACACGGTGCTCGAGCTCGACGGCCGCACCTGCCGCTGCGGGCGGCGTGGCTGCGTCGAGGCGTACGTCGGCGTCCCCGGCATCCGGCAGACCCTGCGGGACATCGCCGGAACCCATGACCTGCTGGGACTGCACCAGCGCGAGTTCATCCAGGGCCTGGGTGAGGCCGCGGACGACCCGGCAGCCTCCGAAACCCTCGCGCGCACCGCGCGCTATCTCGGCATCGCACTGTCCGACATCGTCGCGGTGCTCAACCCGGAGGTGCTCACCCTCACGGGATGGACGGCGTGGGCGCTCGGCGACGTGCTGCTCCCCGCCACCCGCGCAGCGCTGGCGGAGCGCGCGCCCGAACTGACCGCCGCCCGGCTCGCGCTCGACGTCTCGCCCGTGCGGGTCAACAGCGTCGCGACAGGGATGGCCGTCCTCGCCTTCGAGCAGTACCTCGACACCCGAGCACTGGCCCGCCGCATGCGCCCGCGTGTCGAGTCGCCCGTCACTCCCGCTCTCGTCGGCGCGGCGCCGGCGGCATCCGCCCCTCAGGCCGTCGCCGGCTGAGCACGACGACAGGAGATCCATGGTCCTCGCACGCCCGAACCGCCCGCCGATGGGATGGAACAGCTGGGACTGCTACGGCACGACGGTGACCGAGGCCGAGGTCCTCACCAACGCCCGCTTCATGGCCGAGCACCTGCGCGACGCCGGGTGGGACACGATCGTCGTCGACGCCGACTGGGCGGACCCGGACGCGCGTTCGCACGGCTACAACGACGATGCACGTCTGCACCTGGACGGGGCCGGTCGCCTGCAGCCCGATCCGGGACGCTTCCCGTCCTCAGCGGGTGGCCTCGGGTTCGGACCGCTCGCGGAGCAGATCCATGCCCTCGGCCTGAACTTCGGATTGCATGTGATGCGCGGCATCCCGCGGCGGGCGATCGCCCACGGCCTGCTGGTCCACGGCACGGAAACGCCGCTCGCCGACCTCGCCGACCCCGCCAACGACTGCGAGTGGAACCCGCACTTCGTGGGGATCGACCACGACCACCCGGATGCCGCCGGGTACTACCGCTCCACTGTGGCGCTCTACGACCAGTGGGGCGTGGACCTCATCAAGGCCGATGACATGCTGTGGCCGTACCAGGAGCGCGACATCGCCGCCTACAGCGACGCCGTCGCCGCCGCGAACCGGCAGATCGTGCTGAGCCTCTCCCCCGGCCGCGACCTCTCGGCCGCGCACCTGGATCACCTGACGGTCCACGCCAGCATGTGGCGCATCTGCGACGACGTCTGGGACCGCTGGGAGGACGCAGCGGACAATCTCGGCCGTATGGCGCGGTGGGCGCCGCACGCCGGGCGCGGTGCCTGGCCGGACGCCGACATGCTGCCGCTCGGCCGGATCGGCATCCGCGCGGAACGCGGCGAGCCCCGCGAAGACGCGCTGAGCCCCGACGAGCGGCGCTCGCTCCTCACCCTCTGGGTGATCGCCCGCTCTCCACTGATGTTCGGCGGCGACCTCCCCACGACCGACCCGGGAACGATCGCGATGCTGAGGAACCCCGGGATCCTCGACCTGCTCACCCGCGCGGACAGCAGCGGCGAGATCCGCCGGGAGCATGGACTGGTGCTGTGGCGCGCCATCGGCGGCGGGACGACGTGGATCGCCGGCGTCAACACGACCGAGGCGCCGCTCACGGCGACGCTCGATTCTCGCGACCTCGGCTTCGGTCGCACCCCGCACGCCGTGATCGACGTGTGGACCGGCGCATCCGTCCCCACGCGGCCCGCGCGCGCCGGCGACTCCACCGTCCGCGGAGTCGCCCCGGACTCCCGGGCGTTCGACGTCGCACTCCCGCCCCACGGATGCGTGTTCTGGCGATTCGACGGATGACCCGGCGCGCGGCGCGGACTACCCGAGCCGCGCGCTCATCATCCGCACCTCGGTGAGCCGAGGAGTGCCCTCCGCGCCGCCGATGGCGAGCGCCCACAGCACCCTGCCATCGGCGTGTGCGCTGAGGTCGAAGTCGAGCACCGGCTCGTCCAGCGGATCGATCGTCCGGTCCAGCAGCAGGTGGCCGTCGAGCGTGACGGCGATCCTGCGCGGGACATCGTCGGCGAGCCACGCGATCCGCAGACTCACCGCGGTGGCACTCCAGTCCTGCAGCGTGAATGCACCCTCGGCGCGGAAGCGACGCCAGTGCGCGCCCTCGTCGTAGCCGGACTCGGAATCCACGAGGGCGAGTCCATGGTCGGATTCGGGCTGCTGCTGACCGAAGGCGATCACATCGAGCGTCCGGGCGTCGAGGGCGTCGGCACGGGCGTCCTCGGCGACCAGCTCGGCACGCCGACGCCCGGCATCCGCCTCTGACGCCACCGGGAACGAGAGGACGTAGCGGTCGTCGTGGAGCGCGGCGAAGGGCTCGAGGACGACCTCATCGTGCGCGGATGTCGGCGGGAGGACGACGATCCCCCCGTCGCGCCGCTCGGCACGGATGAGGTCATCCGGCGCGAGGATCGGCGTGTCCGCGAGCGGGAGGAGTGCGCCACGGGCGATGTGCCCCATCCGGGCATCCGTTCCCCGCGGATCCACGGCGGGCTCCGGCAGCCGTTCTGCGAGAACCCTCGGGCCGTCGACGATCCAGCCCCACCCCTCGACGCCCGGCGGGCGCTCCCAGCGCAGCACGGGCGGCAGCTCCACCTCCACGGTGCTGCGCCCCTGCCATTCCCGGTCGAGTTCGAGCCATCCCTCGCTCGACGGGTGCACGGTGTCGCCGCCGACACGCGCGACGGCGCACCCGGGCACGACCCCGTCGGGCACACGGACGCGCAGTGCCAGACGCCGGGGTGCGGTCGTCGTGACGGTGATGATCGCATCGTCCCCGAACGGACGGGACGTCCCGACCTCGACGACAATGCCGTCGTCCTCGAGCCGGGCCGCGATGAGGACCTGCACGTCGATGCGGCGGGGCGCTCTTCCGAACACCGAGAGCGCGTAGCGGGAGGGCGCCTCCAGACCGGTGCCCATGCAGCACCAGAACCCGGCCTCGGGTCGCGAGGAGACACGGTGGTGCCCGGGGCGGTGCGACGTGAAGTAGACGATGCCGCCGTGCTCGGGATGCTGCGCCGAGAGGAGGTGCGCGCTGAGGGCGCGTTCGATGTAGGCGAGGTGAGCGGGGTCGCCCGAGCGGCGGTACATCTCGCGCGCCAGCTCCACCATGTTGACGGTGTTGCAGGTCTCCGGCCCCTCGCGCGCGGTGAACATGCTCGACCAATCGTCGCGGGGAGGGAAATGCTCGCTGACGCTGTTGCCGCCGATCGACGTCGTGCGATGCCCGACGACACTCTCCCAGAACGTGTCCGCCGCGCGGCCGTACTCGGCCGGCGCACCCATCCGCGCGAGGACCGCATAGCCGACGGCAAGCGGGATGTGCGCGTTCGCATGTCGGCCGTCGAGCGGATCCGAGCCCGCCGCGAGCGGCTCGAGGAAGGACCGGACCGCGAGTCGCTGCGCCAGCTCCCACGCCGCGGTGTCGCCGGTCGCCTCGGCCCATCGCGCGAAGGTCGCTGTCAGTCCACCCGGCTCCGTGCGCAGCACCTGCTTGACCCGCGCGTCCGTCAACGCGGCGAACGTGCGCACCCACCACCGGACGTGCTCCTCGGCGATCACCCGGGCCGATCCCGAACCCGCGTACACGACGGCGTCGACGAGCCCTGTCAGCGTCTTGTGCAGGTTGTAAAGGGGCGCCCACCGCCCGTCGAGGTCGAACGTCTGCGCCTCGACGCGACCGTCGGCGATCTCGTCCCAGAGCGCGACCCCGTCCGGGACGCCGCCGATGTAGCCGGTCCCGAGGGCGAGCTGACACTCGCGGAGGGCTCCCAGGATCTGCTCCATGCGCGCTCGCGCCGCAGCGGATCCGCTCGCGGCGTGCGCCGCCAGGGCGCTGAGGGCGTGTCCGAGCGTGTGGCCGTCCAGGCCGTCCGCCTCCCAGCCGCCGTATCCCGGCCCGGTCGGGAGGCCCGACTCACGGCGGAACGGCGCGAGGAGCCTGTCGGGGTCGAGCTGCAGCGCGGACTGCAGCGCCAGCTCCTTCGCCCGCGCGAACGGTCCCGCGGTGAGCGTGACCGCCCCGAGGGGGAACGGCTCCACTCCCCCTCGGCCCGCGGTCGTCGTCATCCGGCAGCCCGGACGCGCACCGTGACGATGCTCCGCGGCGGAACGGCGAGCCGCAGGTCGCTCCCCTGGACGACCGCCCCGGTGAAGTCGACGGGTGCGACGGCCTCCGGCTCGTCGAAGGTGTTGTGAGCGGATGCCGCGGCGTGCAGCATCCGTGCGCTGACCACCTCGCCGACGCGTTCCGGCAGCCGCAGCACGAGCTCGGACTCCGCGTTCAGGTCCCAGTTGACGACACTGACGGTGTAGACGTCGTCCTTCACGCTGACGGTGTGGTCGAGATGCGCCGCAGCGGGGCCCTCGGCACGGCCCGCGGCATCCGTCGTCGCGACGAACTCGGCGTCCTGGTGGTCGACGTACAGCCCGAACGCGTGGAACGTGGGCGTCTTCACCATGCGCGGGCCGTCGGTGAGGAGCATCGCCTGCAGCACGTTGACCATCTGCGCGATGTTCGTCATCCGCACCCGCGCGGCGTGGCGGTGGAAGATGTGGAAGTTCACCGCCGCGACGATCGCGTCACGCATCGTGTTCTGCTGGTAGAGGAAGCCGGGGTTCGTCCCCTGTTCGACGTCGTACCACGTGCCCCACTCGTCGACGAAGAGCCCCACGCGGCGGGCGGGGTCGTGCCGGTCCATGATCTCGCCGTGGCGGCGCAGCAGCGTGTCCATCATCCGCGTGCGGTGGATGGTGTCGTACCACGCCGCGTCGTCGAAGGACAGTGCCGCGCCCTTCACGTCCCACTCTCCCGTGGGGAGCGTGTAGTAGTGCAGGCTCAGCGCGTCCATGTGCCCGGCGGCACGCGCCATGAGGACATCGGTCCACTCGTAGTCGTCCGCGTTGGCCCCGCAGGCGACCTTGGCGACGTGGCTGTCACCGTAGTCGCGCACGAACGTCTGGTATTGGCGGTACAGGTTGGCGTAGTGGAGCGGGAGCATGTTGCCGCCGCATCCCCAGCTCTCGTTGCCGACCCCGAAGAACTGCAGCTTCCAGGGCTGTTCACGTCCGTGGGCCCGGCGGAGCTCGGCCATCGGGGTGTGCCTGTCGAGTGTCATGTACTCGATCCAGTCCTGCATCTCGGCGACGGTGCCGCTGCCGACATTGCCGTTGACGTATGCTTCGGCGTCCAGCTGATGTAGGAGCTCGAAGTACTCGTGCGTGCCGAAGGTGTTCGGGTCGACGACCCCGCCCCAGTGCGTGTTGACCATCGCTCGGCGCTGCTCGGTCGGGCCGACACCGCCGAGCCAGTGGTACTCGTCGGCGAAGCAGCCGCCGGGCCAGCGGACCACGGGGACTCTGATCTCGCGGAGTGCGGAGATCGCGTCCGTGCGCAGCCCGTTCTTGTGGGCGATCTCGTCCTGCTCCCCGACCCACAGGCCTTCATAGATCCCGCGTCCGAGGTGTTCGGCGAACTGCCCGTAGATCCGGCGGTCGATGCGGTGGGCGCGGGTGGTGGCGGTGATGATGCTCATGGATGCTCTCCGTCGAGTCGTGGCGGCTTCAGGGGTGGGGAAGGTCGGGGAGATCGGCGAGTCGCGCGAGCGCCCGGCCGACGCGCCCGCCCCGGTGGAAGATCGGGATGGATGCGAGGGGGGCGTCCACGGTGACCGTCTGACCGCCCGAGTGGACCTCGCCGGTCCGCGCATCGGTCCACTCCGGTCCCGCCGGCAGGTACACGTCCCATCGGGTGGCGCCGGGCTCGGTGACGGGGGCGACCAGGATGTCGGGGCCGAAGAGGTACTGTCCGGGAGTCGTCCAGGCGGCCTCGTCGTCCGGGAACTCGAAGAACATGCCCCGCATGACCGGCGAGCCCTCGTGGTGGGCGTCCGCCATCGCGGCTCGCGTGTAGTCGCGGAGGTCCTCTCGCAGGCGGATGTAGGCGACGAGCACCGCTTCGATCTCCGGGCCGAAGCTCCACACCTCGTTGTCGGCACCCGTTCCGACGCGCGCGACACCTTGCGGATCGACGATCGGCGTGCCGGGCACGCGGTCGCCGTGCAAGCGCATGACGGGACTGAACGCGCCGAACTGGAACCAGCGGATCAGCAGCTCGTGGAAGGCCGGTTCCCGCACGTCTCCACCCGTGAAGCCGCCGATGTCCGTCGTGAACCAGGGGATGCCGGCGGCGCCCATGTGGATGCCTGCGGCGATCTGCGCTCGCAGGTCCGCGAAGGTCGAGTGCACGTCCCCCGACCACACCAGCGCACCGTGCCGCTGCGACCCTGCCCAGGCCGCGCGGACCAGCGAGACCGGCTGCTCGTTGCCCTCCGAGCGCAGGCCGTCGGCGATCGCGCGGGTGAATTCCCGCGGGTAGAGGTTGGCGACCTGCGCGCTGGGGCCCGCGGCGAGCCGGTAGTTCTCGAAATGGTAAGCGCCGTACTCAGGCTCGGCCTCGTCGAGCCAGAACGCGGAGATTCCGTAGGCACCGTAGTTCTCGGCCAGCTTGCGCCACAGGAACTCCCGCGCACGCGGCTCGGTGACATCGAGGAACCTGGTGTACTGCCCGTCGAAGTAGTACTGGACGTCGATGCCACGTCGTGTGCGCACGAGCATGTTGCCGTCGCGGAGCTCTGCGAAGTTCTCCGACTCCGCGGCCACCTGCGGCCATACCGACACCATGAGCTCGATGCCGAGTTTCCGCAGCTCTGCGGTCATCGCCGCCGGGTCCGGCCAGTATTCCTCCTCGAAACGCCAGTCCCCCATCCACCGCCAGTGGAAGAAGTCGGCGACGATGACGTCGATCGGGATGCCGCGACGTCGGTACTCCCGCGCCACGCTCAGCAGCTCCTCCTGCGTCGAGTACCGCAGCTTGCACTGCCAGAAGCCGAGCCCGTACTCGGGCATCATCGGCGCGTGGCCGGTCGCTTCGGCGTAGGCGGCGGCGATCTGGGCCGGGCGCGGATCGGCGCACACCCACCAGTCGAACTGGGTGGCGCTCTCGGCCTCCCACTCCGTCCGGTTTGTGCCGAAGACGGCGCGCCCGACCGCGGGGAGGTTCCAGAGGAAGCCGTACCCCGCGCTGGAGACCACGAAGGGGACGGAGGTCTGCGAGTTCCGGTGCGCGAGTTCGAGCACCGATCCCTTCAGGTCGACGACGTCCTGCTGATATAGGCCCATCCCCACGAGGTGCTCGTCCGCCGGGGTGGCGAGGCTGAGCCGCAGTCGGTGGTCGCCGCCCTCGGTGGGACGGAATTCGCGCGCGGCGAGCTTGAGTGCGCCGCCGTCGGTGATCTCCTCGAACAGCAGCCGACCCTCGGCATCCTGCACTCGCAGCCGCAGCCGGGTCGTGTAGAACCCGGTCGACCAGTCGTTGTAGTCGTCTTCCTCAGCCACGACACGCACCCCGCCGGCGGCGACCGTCGCGACGGCCCCGTCGACGGTCACAGCCGCGCGGGTGTCCGAGACCTCGACGAGTGCGCCCGGCGCGTCGTCGACGGCGCCGAGCGACGCGCGGACTCGGACGCCGCGCCCCCATGCCTGGATGGACACGGTCTGCCCGTCCCCGCGCCAGAGGACGCCGGTGTCGGAGGTGTGGAACGTCATGGGGTCGCCTTTCGAAGGACGGGGGCCGTGCTGCCTCGCACGACCAGTCGGGTGGGCACGAGCAGACGGCGGACGGCCGCCGCGTCGTCGATGCGGGTGAGGAGGACGTCGACGGCGGCGCGGCCGACCTCGTCGAACTCCTGGTGGACGGAGGTCAGCGGCGGCCAGAACTGCGCCGCCTCGGGCATGTCGTCGAATCCCACGACGCTGACCCGAGCCGGCACGGCGACGCCCGTCTCGTGGAGTGCGCGAAGGACACCGAGCGCCATCTGATCGTTCGCCGCGAAGACGGCGGTCACGTCCGGGCGGTCGCGCAGCCGGCAGCCCGCGGCGTAGCCGGACAGCGCGCTCCAGTCGCCGCGCTCCACCCCCGGCACGTCGCGGCCCGCCGCGGCCAGGGCGGTCCGCCAGCCGTCCTCGCGGCGCACTGCGGAGTACGAGTTGACAGGCCCCGCGACGTGGTGGACCGTGCGGTGACCGAGCGCGAGCAGGTGCCCGACGGCTTGGCCGGCGCCCATCGTCTGATCGGTGTCGACGAAGGAGCGATCCTCGAGGGCCGAGGCATCCACGACGACGACGGGGATGTCGTCCGGCAGCGGAAGGTCCTCCCCCGCCGAGAGGTGATCGCCGATCGCGATGACGAGGCCGTCGACGGCCTGATCGCGGGCGCGCTCGATCGCCTCGGTCACCGCCGCGCGATCGAAGCGCGCCGTCGGCACGAGCGCGACCGCGTATCCGGAGGCGGCGCCCGCCCGCGAGATCGCCTCCCATGTCCGAACGCTGCCGTACGAGGTGAGGTCACTCATGACCACGCCGATGCTGCGGTAGCGGGCGGAACGCAATGCGCGGGCGGCACGGTTGGGCCGGTAGCCGAGCTCGCGCATGCTCGCGAGGACGCGTTCCCGGGTCGGCTCGTCGACCCGCGCAGCACCTGTCACGACGCGCGACACCGTCTGCGCCGAGACGCCCGCATGCCGTGCGACGTCGGCCTGCGTCGGCCCGCCGTGCGGGGTACCGCCCCGACGCACCGCGGGTTCGGCGGCGGGGGTGACGACGCCCTCGTCGGGAGCCGGTCGCGTGCTACGCTGAGGCGACATGATTGCGTAAACATAGCAGTTCACGCGACGACGCGGCACCTCCGTCACGCGAACGCCGGACCGCAGGCCCCCGAGCGGAGATCACATGAGCACTTTCGCCATCGGCGACCGCGACTTCCTGCTGGACGGCCGGCCGCATCGCGTCATCTCGGGCGCGCTGCACTACTTCCGGGTCCACCCGGGAGACTGGGCCGACCGCATCCGCAAAGCCCGCCTCATGGGTCTCAACGCCATCGAGACCTATGTCGCCTGGAACGCTCACGAACCCGTCGAGGGCCAGTGGACCGAGACCGGCGGGCTCGACCTCGGCCGGTTCCTCGACCTCATCGCCGCCGAGGGCATGCACGCCATCGTCCGACCCGGACCATACATCTGCGCCGAGTGGCACAACGGCGGATTGCCCACGTGGCTGACGGCGACACCCGGCATCCGGCTGCGGCGGACGGATGCCGTGTACCAGGCTGCGCTCGAGACGTACCTGCGCCGCGTGTACCGCGTCGTCGCTCCCCGGCAGATCGACCGCGGCGGCAACGTGATCCTCGTTCAGATCGAGAACGAGTACGGCGCCTACGGGTCGGACAAGGACTACCTCGCCGAGCTCGTCCGGGTCACGCGCGACGCCGGCATCACCGTGCCGCTCACGACGGTCGATCAGCCCGAGGACGACATGCTGGCTGCGGGTTCCCTCCCCGGACTGCACCTCACCGGCTCCTTCGGATCCCGGGCGCACGAGCGGCTCGCGACGCTGCGGGCCCATCAGCCGACGGGCCCCTTGATGTGCTCGGAGTTCTGGGACGGCTGGTTCGACTGGTGGGGCGGGCAGCATCACACGACGGATGCGGCGACCGCCGCCCGTGAGTTGGACGACCTCCTGGCCGCCGGCGCCTCCGTCAACATCTACATGTTCCACGGCGGCAGCAACTTCGGCACCACCAACGGTGCGAACGACAAGGGTCGCTACCTGCCGATCACGACGTCGTACGACTACGACGCGCCGCTCGACGAGGCAGGCGATCCGACCGAGAAGTTCCACGCCTTCCGTGAGGTCATCGCGAAGTACGCGCCCGTCCCCGCCGAGACGCCGGCGGCCTCCGCACGCCGCCCGCAGTTCGACGTGGATCTTGTCGCGGCCCCCGCGACATCCGCGTCATCCTCGGCGCTGGCGGGGATCGTCACGTTCGAGGATGCCGGGCACACCGGCACGCTGCTGCGCTACGAATGCTCGCTGGCGGAGGGCTTCACCGGCGGCACCCTCGAGATCGGAGAGGTACGGGACCACGCCTGGGTGTCGGTCGACGGCATCCGCGTCGGCTCGCTCTCGCGCACCCGCCACGAACACGCGCTGCGCCTGCCCGCCGGGCGGCACCTCTCGATCCTCCTCGAGGAGCAGGGCCGTGTGAACTACGACGAACGGCTGGGTGAGGTCAAGGGCCTGATCGGGCCGGTCACGGTCGACGGCGTCGAGCTCGCCGGCTGGACCACCGCGCCCGTCCTCTTGGCGGAGGCGGCGGCGGCGCCCGAGCTGTTGGTGGCCGACGGCGCCTTCGATCTCGATGCTCCGACGGACCTGTTCCTCGACACGACCGGATGGGGCAAGGGATACGCCTTCGTGGGCGACTTCCTCCTCGGTCGGTACTGGTCCAACGGTCCGCAGCGAACGCTCTACGTGCCCGCTCCGGTCACGCGCGCCGGGCGGAACAGGATCACGGTCGTCGAACTCGAGCAGCCGCGCCCCGTGACGGCGCGATTCGTCGCCGCCGCCGAGCTCGGCCCGCTGCACGAGTGAGGCCGACGGCGCGTCAGGCTCGGACAGTGACCCCCGGCGAGAACGCGACGTAGCCCGAGAAGTCCTTCCCCACCCTCTCGAAGGCGGAGGGGTACGGGTTCGGGTAGGACCACGCGCCGTCGGCGAGTCGTTCCGAACCGGCTTCGATGTGGAAGTACTGGCACTCTCCCTTCCACGGACACGTGTACGGGGTGGGACTCTCGACCAGCGCCCCCTCCTTCACGGACGACGGGGGGAAGTACGCGTTCCCCTCGATGCGGATGATCTCGTCGTCATCCGCCTCTGCGATGACCGTGTCGCCGATGGTGGCCTTCATGTCGTCCTCCGTTCGCCCGGGTGGGGTGGAGCCAGCGTACGCCCGCCGCAGAGTAGCGTGGGCGGGGTGAGGGGAACCGGTCCGGGCGTGCGTGCGTGGATCATCTGGGGCACGGGCGTGGCGGCCTACGTCCTCGCGGTCACCAATCGCACGTCCCTGGCTGCCGTCGGCGTCGACGCCGCGGACAGATTCCAGGCCGACGCCGCGACGCTGTCGCTCTTCGCCGTCGTCCAGCTCGCGGTCTACGGCGGCATGCAGATCCCCGTCGGGATCCTCCTCGACAGATTCGGCTCTCGGCCGATCATGACGATCGGCATGCTTCTCATGGCGGTCGGCCAGCTGACGATGGCCCTCTCCCCCAGCGTGGGTGTCGCCATCGTCGCGCGCATGCTCCTCGGTGCCGGCGACGCGGCCGTCTTCCCGGCCGTCCTCCGTCTCGTCGCCACCTGGTTCCCCGCCCAGCGCGGACCGTTGATGGTGCAACTGACCGGAATCCTCGGGCAGGCGGGACAGCTGGTCGCCGTCATCCCGATCGCCACGATCCTGCACGCCACGTCGTGGTCGGTCACCTTCGGCGGCATCGCCGGGCTGTGCGTCCTGTTCGCGGTCCTCGTCTTCGCCCTCGTCCGCAACCGGCCGCCCGACCGCGTCCGCGATGTGAGCGTCGACACGGACACCGGCGCGATCCGCGTCGTCACCTCGACGATCGACACGGGCGTCGGCATCCGCGCCGCGCTCGCTCACCCCGGCACACGCCTCGCGTTCTGGTCGCACTTCACGACGCCCTTCGCCGGGACGGCCTTCATCCTGCTGTGGGGCTTCCCTTATCTCACGGCGGGCGAGGGGAGAACGGTCGCCGAGGCCGGCGCCCTCACGTCGCTCTACGTGTTCGCCGGGATGGCCCTCGGCCCCGTTCTGGGCGAGCTCTCGCGCCGCGCCCCGCTCCACCGCTCCCGCGCGCTCGTGCTCCCTGCGGTCGGGTTCCAGATCGTCGCCTGGTCGGCCGTCATCGTGTGGCCGGGTCCTGCGCCGCTCTGGCTGCTCATCATCCTCCTCGTGGCCCTGGCGATGGGCGGTCCCGCCTCCATGATCGCGTTCGACCACGCCCGCACGCACAATCCGTCGCATCGACTCAGCACCGCGACCGGCGTCACGAATGCGGGGGGATTCCTCGCCGCGCTTCTGGCGATCTTCGCGATCGGCTTCGTGCTCGACCTCCAGGGTGCCGGCACGCCCGACACCTACCGGCTCGAGGCCTTCCGCATCGCCTTCCTGGTCCAGATCCCGCTGTGGATCCTCGGAGCGACGTTCATCAGCATCGAGCGTCGACGCACCCGCATCCACATCGGAATGGATCCGCCCCGTCGGCCTCGTCGCTGACGGCACACACGACGAAGGCCCGTCTCACAGACGGGCCTTCGAGGTCCTGCAGCGTGTCAGAACGTGCCGTCTCCCGACGTGCGCGTCTCGGAGCGGGTGACCCGCTCCCCCGCGACAGGGTCGACCGTTCGGACGGTCGACTCGCTGGAACGCCGCCGCAGCATCAGCACGAGACCGATGATGAAGACGACAGCGCCGGCGACCATGAGGATGTAGCCGATCATGTCGAGGTTGACGTACTGGACGTCGACATTGACGGCGAACACCAGGATGGCCCCGATGACGAACAGCACGATTCCGGTTCCGATGCTCATGCGCACACTCCCTTTCTAGGCTGTGTGCTCCGATCATCCCGGACCCTCCCAGATTCCTGGATCCTCTTGACAGGACGCCGATCCAGGGGTCAGCGCGGCTCGACGGGGATCCAGTCGGCGAACTTCGGCTCGCGCCCGTCCCCGGACGAGGTGCCGGTCAGACGCCGCCGCAGCCAGGGTCCGAGGTGCTCGCGGAAGTAGCGGCCACGGCCGAGCGCGACCGCAGTGTCCTCCTCCTCGAGCCGCCACCATCCGTCGGGGGCCCGCTCCCCCAGCGCCTCGAGCACGCGCGCCGCCACCCGGTGGTGCCCGCGGGAGTTCATGTGCAGCCGGTCGTCGGACCAGAACGAGGGGTCAGAGAGCTCCCGGTCCGGCCAGTTCAGCGCGACGACGAGGTCGTCCCTCCCCCGGATGCGGTCGACCACGGCCCGCGACAGCTCGTCGCCCCGCCGCTGGATCAGTCGCGGCAGGGGCAGCTGCGCAGAGGGGTTCGCACCGGAGAGGACGATCATCGTCACGCCCTCCTCGTCGCACCGGCGCAGGACATGGGTGAACGCGTCCGCGATGCGGGAGATGGGCGTCCGGGGCCGCAGCATGTCGTTGCCGCCCCCGTTGAACGAGAGGTGCGTCGGGTGCAGGGCGAGCGCTCGCTCCAGCTGCTCCTCCACGATCGGCTGCATGAGCTTGCCGCGGATCGCGAGGTTCGCGTACGAGATCGGGGCGCCGCGTGAGTCCGCCCATCCCTGCGCCACGAGGTCCGCCCACCCGCGGACGGTCCCATCGGGCAGCTCATCGCCGACGCCTTCCGTGAACGAATCCCCGATCGCGACGTAGCGGATGTCCTGCGGCATCCCTCCAGCGTAGGAGCCACTCACTCCGCGAGGCTCCGCCCGCGGGATTCGGCGAGACCCCACGTCGCCGCCGCGGCCACGGCGAAGAAGGCACTCAGGACGATGAAGACCGCGGGGATGCCGCCCATGGCCTGCAGGGCGGGAACAGCCGGTGGCGCGAGGATCGACGCGATGCGACCGACGCCGGCGGCCCATCCCGCTCCCGTCGCGCGCAGCGACGTCGGATACGTCTCGGGGGTCACGGCGTACAGCGCACCCCACGCGCCGAGGTTGAAGAAGGACAGCGCCATCCCGGTCGCGAGGATCGCGGGGACGGACGTCGCCTGCCCGAAGAGGATCGCAGCGACAGCCGAACCCGCGAGGAAGACGGACAGGGTCGCGCGGCGACCCCACACCTCGATGAGCCAGGCGGCGACCGCATATCCGGGCACCTGCGCGAGCGTGATGATGAGCGTGAACTCGAAGCTGCGCACCAGGCCGAACCCCTGCGACACGAGCAGCGTCGGAATCCAGATGAAGGCGCCGTAGTACGAGAAGTTGACGCAGAACCACACCACCCAGAGGGCCGCGGTCCGGACGCGGACCGCGGGCGCCCACAGTCCCCGCAGGCGCGCCGCGACGGTCGTGGCGGGAGCGACCCCCGGGTCGGGTGCTTCCGCGACCGACGGAGCGACGCGACCGAACACGGCGGGCGAGGACTCGAGCCCCGTCACCACGCGGTCGGCGTCCGTCACACGTCCGCGGGAGGAGAGCCAGCGCGGCGACTCGGGGAGGGCCCAGCGGACGACGAGCGCATAGACGGCGGGGATCGCGCCGATCGCGAGCGCCCATCGCCACCCCTCCGGAACGGAGGGGATCACGAGGTACCCGATGAGCGCGGATGCGGTCCATCCGACCGCCCAGAAGGCCTCGAGCACGACGATGATGCGCCCCCGCATCCGCGCCGGCGCGAACTCGCTCACGTACGTGCTCGCCACCGGCAGCTCGGCACCGAGCCCCAGTCCGACGAGGAACCGCAGCGCGATGAGGGCGACGAGCCCGCCCGCGAGCGCGCTCGCGCCCGTCGCGACGCCGTACACGAGCAGCGTCAGGGCGAAGACCGATCGCCGGCCGATCCGGTCGGCCAGGAGCCCGCCGACGGTGGCGCCGATCGCCATGCCGGCGAAGCCCGCGGACGCGATCCACGACGTCTCCGCCGTCGTCAGCTGCCACTCGTTCACGAGGGCGGCGATCACGAACGAGATGAGCCCGACGTCCATGGCGTCGAGCGCCCATCCGGCGCCGGATCCGGTCAGCACCCGGAGGTGTGTGCGCGTGAACGGCAGCCGGTCGAGTCGCTGGATCAGCGTGCGCGTCGGGGTCGCGGTCATCCCTGCATCGTATGAGGCGCTCGGCCCTCCGCGGGTCACTCGCCGAGCATCTCGCGCACGAGCGGGATGACCTTCGTTCCGTACAGTTCGACCGAACGCAGGAGCTTGTCGTGCCCGAGCGTGCCGTTCGCGTACTTGAGGTCGAAACGCCCCGCGCCGAGGGTCGTGATCGTGTCGGCGATCTTCCGGGCGACCGTCTCGGGCGATCCCGCGTAGATGGATCCCTCGGGTCCGATCTCGTGCTGGAACCGCATCCGGCTGTACGGCGGCCACCCGCGGTCGCGCCCGATCGTGTTGTTCTGCGCCTCGAACCCCGGGTAGGCCTCCTCCCACGCCTGCTCATCGGTGTCGGCGATGTGGCCGGGTGAGTGGATGCCGATGGGCTGCGCCTCGGTGCCGAGCTCGCCGATCGCGCGGTGGTACAGGTCGACGTAGGGCCGGAATCGCGCCGCCGGACCGCCGATGATCGCGAGCATGAGGCCGTACCCGTAGCGCGCGGTGCGGATGACGGACTCCGGCGAACCGCCGACGCCGACCCAGGCGCGGATCCCGTTCTCCGTCTTCGGGAAGACATCCGCCCCCTGCAGCGCGGGACGGGTGGTCCCCTGCCAGGTGACGGGCTTCTCCTGACGCAGCAGGGAGAAGAGCTCGAGGCGCTCCTCGAAGAGCGTCTCGTAGTCGGAGAGGTCGAACCCGAAGAGCGGGAAGGACTCGATGAAGGATCCGCGCCCGAGGATCACCTCTGCCCGGCCCTCCGAGATCGCCGCAAGCGTCGCGAATCGCTCGTACACGCGCACCGGATCGTCGCTCGAGAGCACCGTGACCGCCGTGCCCACCCGGATCCGCTCGGTGCGTGCGGCGATCGCGGAGAGGACGATCTCGGGACTGGAGACCGCGTACTCGGCTCTATGGTGCTCGCCCACGCCGATGAAGTCGACGCCCACCTGGTCGGCGAGAGTCGCCTGGGCGAGGAGGTTCCGGATCGCCTGCGCGCTGGACACCCTCTCCCCGTGCTCGTCCACCGTGATGTCCCCGAAGGTGTCGAGCCCGAGCTCCACTGCGGTCATGTCCGTCCCTTTCATTCAGCTGAATGAACGATAACGGGGATGCCGGGTATTCCCGGCATCCCCGTTACGTCCGAGCGAGCCTCGACCCGCTCAGCCCTCGCGCAGTGCGGCGCGCAGGGTGTCGAGTCCGACTCCGCCCAGCCGCAGCGCCCGCATGTGGAACTGCTTGATGTCGAAGTCCGCACCGCCTCGCTGAGCGGCCTCGTCGCGGATCTGCTCCCAGATGCGCTGACCAACCTTGTACGACGGCGCCTGCCCCGGCCACCCCAGGTAGCGGTTCACCTCGAACTGGATGAACTCGTCCGACATGTTGACGTTGCGGCGCATGAACTCCAGCGCGTAGTCGGCATCCCAGATCCCGGTGCCGTCGAGCCGCGGCTTGCCGAGGTGCACTCCGATGTCGAGGACGACACGCGCAGCACGCATTCGCTGACCGTCCAGCATCCCGAGGCGGTCGGCCGGGTCGTCGAGATACCCGAGCTCCGCCATCAGCCGCTCCGCGTAGAGCGCCCACCCCTCGGCGTGACCGCTCGAGCCCGCGAGCAGGCGACGCCACGAGTTCAGCTCGGCCCGGTTGTAGACGGCCTGGGCGATCTGCAGGTGATGCCCGGGCACACCCTCGTGGTAGACGGTCGTGAGTTCCCGCCAGGTGTCGAAGGAGTCGACGCCCTCGGGGACCGACCACCACATGCGCCCGGGTCGCGAGAAGTCGTCCGTCGGCCCGGTGTAGTAGATGCCGCCTTCGTTCGTCGGGGCGATCATGCACTCGAGGCGGCGGATCGGCTCGGGGATGTCGAAGTGGGTGCGGCCGAGCTCCTGGACGGCGCGATCGCTGGTCTCCTGCATCCACTTCTGCAGCGCCTCGGTCCCGTGGAGCTTGCGGCTCTCGTCCTGCTCGAGGAAGGCGACGGCCTCTTCGACGGTGGCGCCGGCCTTGATCTCGTTCGCGATCGCCTCCTGCTCGGCGACCATCCGGGAGAGCTCCTCGACCCCCCACTCGTAGGTCTCGTCGAGGTCGATCGTCGCACCGAGGAAGCTGCGGGAGTGCAGCTCGTAGAGCTCGCGGCCGACGGCGTCGGTCTCGGACGCCGTCGGCGCCAGCTCGTCGCGCAGGAACGCGGCGAGCTGATCGTAGGCGACCCGGGCCGCCCCGGCGTTGTCGGCCAGGTCACGCGCGAGGGAGGCGGGCAGGTGTCCTTCGGCGGGCGCCGCCTCGCCGACGAACGACGCGAAGAAGCCGGTGTCGCTCGTGTAGCGCGCGATCTGCGTCACGACCTCGCGCACCTGCCGCCGCGCGGGGACGACTCCCTCGGAGATCCCCTGCCGGAGTGTCTCGACGTAGCCGGAGAGGGCGGCCGGAATCGCAGCGAGCCGGGTGGCGACGACGGACCAGTCGTCGACGGTGTCGGTGGGCATCAGGTCGAAGACGGCGCGGATGTCCTGCGAGGGAGAGGCGATGACGTTGAGGTCGCGCAGGTGAGCCTTCACCTCGTGGAGGTCCAGGTGCAGACCGAGCTCCGCAGAGAGGTCCATCTTCGTGACCTCGTCGACGTCGTCGACCGTCTCTGCCGCTTCCAGTGCCCGGAGCGTGTCCGCCGCCGCCGCGGCGAGGCGGTCGTGGCCGGCGGGCGAGTAGTCGTCCAGTCGCCCGTTGTGCTCCGTGCGCCCGATGTAGGTCGCGAGGCCCGGCGAGAGTTCGGCGAGAGTGTCCACCCAGCGGTCCGCGATCGTGTCGATCGGAGTGGGTGTGCGTTGTGCGTCGGTCATCCTCCGAGCGTAGAGCGTCGCGCGCTCCGCGTCAGTGAGCGGCCTCGTCCCAGTCGCCACCGCGGCCGATCTGCACCTCGAGCGGCACCGACAGGTCGGCAGCGTCGCCCATCCGCGTGCGGACGATCTGCTCCACGGCATCCCACTCCCCCGTCGCGACTTCGACCACGAGTTCGTCATGGATCTGCAGCAGCACGCGCGAACCGAGGGCCTGATCGAGCAGATCCTGGTGGATCTCGACCAGGGCGATCTTCATGATGTCAGCGGCGCTGCCCTGGATCGGGGCGTTCAGCGCGGCGCGCTCGGCGTTCTCGCGCAGGACGCGGTTCGGGCTCGTCAGGTCGGGGAACGGCCGTCGACGCCCGAAGATCGTCTCGGTGTACCCGTCGATCCGGGCCTGTTCGACGGACGAGCGCAGGTAGTCGCGCACCGCGCCGAAGCGGGCGAAGTACTCGAGCATGAGCTGCTTGGCCTCAGCCTGCTCGATGCGCAGCTGCTTCGACAGCCCGAACGCGCTCAGCCCGTAGACGAGTCCGTAGGACATCGCCTTCACCTTCGTGCGCATGGGCGCCGTCACCTCGGACGGCTCCACACCGAAGACGCGCGCTCCGACGAAGCGGTGCAGGTCCTCGCCGGAGTTGAACGCCTCGATGAGGCCGGGGTCGCCTGAGAGGTGCGCCATGATGCGCATCTCGATCTGCGAGTAGTCAGCGGTGAGAAGGGTCTCGTACCCTTCGCCGACCTCGAACGCGGCGCGGATCCGACGTGACTCCTCGTTGCGGATGGGGATGTTCTGCAGGTTCGGGTCGGTGCTGGAGAGGCGCCCCGTCTGGCTTCCGGTCTGGACGTACGTGGTGTGGATGCGACCGTCGTCGGCGATGCCGACCGTGAGGGACTCGATGATCTGTCGCAGCTTGGTCGCCTCACGATGCTGCAGCAGGAGTCCGAGGAACGGATGCGGGTTCGTGTCCTGCAGGTCGGCGAGGACGGCGGCATCCGTCGAGTAGCCCGTCTTGGTCTTGCGCGTCTTCGGCAGCTCCAGCTGGTCGAACAGGACCTCCTGCAACTGCTTCGGCGAACCGAGGTTCACCTCGCGCCCGATGATCGCGTACGCGTCCTGCGCGATCGCGTCGGCGCGTGCCGCGAGCTCGCCCGAGAAGCCCGACAGCTTCTCGCGCGAGACCGAGACGCCCGCGAGCTCCATGTCGGCGAGGGCGTCGAGAGTGGGCAGCTCGATGTCGGCGAGCACGGCGGAGACGGATGCCGGCAGCTCGGACCGCTCGGCGGCGGCGACGCGCAGGGAGAACCATGCCAGCTGCCCGGGGGTCGCTCCCTCGGTCTCGGGCACCAGCTGCGACGGATCCGCCTCGGGAAGCTTCTCGTCGAGGTAGCGGTCGACGAGGTCGGCGAGATTCTTGTCGGGCAGGCTCGGGCGCAGCAGCCACCCGGCGAGCAGCACATCGAAGGAGAGCCCGCCCAGACGCACGCTGGCGCGACGCAACGCCTTCACCTGCGGCTTCGCGTCCGTCATCACCTTGGGCGCGTCCCCCTCGAGCCACGACGCGAGCGCGACGCGCGCCGCATCGTCCCACGCGGTCTCGCGCACGGCGTCCGACGTCGCCACCCCGATCCGGGTCGGCAGCCCACCGGCGACGGTCACGGTGAGGGCGAGTTCCCCGGTCTGCTCCGCCAGCCACGCGGCGAGGGTCGCGGCATCCGTCTCCTGCGGTTCGGGAGCAGCGACCTCGGGCGCCGGCGGCTCGGCATCCGCCCCGAAGGCGTCGAAGACACGAGGGAGAAGGGTGCGGAACTCGAGGCGGGCGAAGATGTCGCGCACCGCCTGCGTGTCCATCGGCTGGACGGCCAGATCCTCCGGGGTGAGGTCGAGCTCGACGTCGCGCAGGAGGGCGTTCAGCTGCCGGTTGCGTCGGACGTCGTCGAGGTGCTCGCGGAGGTTGCCGCCGACGACTCCCTTGATCTCGTCCGCGCGGTCCAGCAGGGCGTCGAGCGAGCCGAACTGGGTGAGCCATTTCACGGCGGTCTTCTCGCCGACCTTCGGCACACCCGGCAGGTTGTCGCTGGTCTCTCCGACGAGGGCCGCGATGTCGGGATAGTTCTCCGGCGGGAGACCGTACTTCTCGACGACCGCGTCGGGGGTGTAGCGCTTCAGCTGCGACACACCCTGGACGCTCGGGTAGAGGAGGGTGACGTCGTCGGTGACGAGCTGGATGGTGTCGCGGTCGCCCGAGCACACGAGCACCTGGAAGCCGCTCGCCACACCCTGCGCGGCGAGGGTGGCGAGGATGTCGTCGGCTTCGACGTCCTCCTTCGTCAGCACAGGGACACCCATGGCCGCGAGGCAGTCCTGGAGGAGCGGGATCTGCCCCTTGAACTCTGCCGGCGACTCGGACCGGTTCGCCTTGTACTCCTCGTAGACGCGGGTGCGGAACGACTGCCGCGACGTGTCGAAGGCCACCGCCAGGTGAGTCGGACGCTCGGCTTTGACCAGGTTCACGAACATCGACAGGAAGCCGTAGATGCCGTTGGTGTGCTGGCCGTCCTTGGTCGAGAAGTTGTCGACCGGCAGCGCGAAGAACGCCCGGTAGGCCAGCGAGTGGCCGTCGACGACGAGCAGAGTAGGCTGTGCGGAGTCGCTCACCCAGCCAGCCTAGTTCGGGCGTGCGACATCGACTCCCCTGCAGCGGTGCCGGGTCGGCGCCACCCGAAGCCGAGGTTTGAGCCATGCCCGAGACTTTCCCCTCCGCCGACGCCCTGGACTGGGCTGCCGAACGCGGACTGGGCGCCCTCGCCGAGAAGATGGGCATCGAGCTCGTGGAGTTCACCCTGGAGAGGGCAGTCGCACGGATGCCGGTGGCCGGCAACACCCAACCCGTGGGACTCCTCCACGGCGGTGCCTACGTCGTCCTCGGTGAGTCGCTGGGCTCGATGCACGCCAACCTCCACGCGGGACACGGGCGCCTCGCCGTCGGCATCGACATCAACGCCACCCACACCCGTTCCGCGACCGAGGGCTGGGTGACCGGCGTCTGCACGCCGCTGCACCTCGGTCGCAGCCTGACGGTCCACGAGATCGTCGTCACCGACGATCAGGGCCGGCGGTGCTCGACGGTGCGCATCACGAACATGGTGCGCGACCGGGCCGCATCCTGACCGGCGGTCAGTCGGCCACGCGGTATTTGAAGCCGACGTGGGAATCGGCGAACCCCAGCCGGGTGTAGAACCTATGCGCGTCGGTGCGCGCGGCATCCGATGTCAACTGGACGAGGGAGGCACCGACCGCCGGCGCCACGATGTCCATCACCCAGCGCATCGCTGCCGCCCCGATGCCTGCGGAGCGCTCCGCCGCCGCGACGCGGACAGCCTCGACCATGAGGCGGGTGCTCCCCCGCCGCGCCATGCCCGGCACGACCGTGAGCTGCAGCGTGCCCACCACGCGCCCTTCGCGCTCCACGACGACGAGGTCGTTTCCCTCGGCGTCGAGGATGCGGCACAGCCCTCGCAGGTAAAGTGCACGGTCGTCGGGCGCACCGACATCGCCCCGGCCCGCGCTGACGGGGTCGTCGGAGAGCAGCGTCATGATCGCGTCGAGGTCATCCTCGGTCGCGCGGCGCAGACAGACCTCTCTTGCGCGACTGACGAGGCCCACCGGGAGATCGAGCTCGCCGATCACGGAGACCGCGTCAGGACTTCTTGGGTGCGAGCTGCTCGATGATCGCCTTGGCGACGTCCTGCATGGTCAGGCGGCGGTCCATGGAGGCCTTCTGGATCCAGCGGAAGGCCTCGGGCTCGGACAGGCCCATCTTCTCGTTGAGGAGGCCCTTGGCGCGGTCGACGAGCTTGCGGGTCTCGAAGCGCTCGACCATGTCGGCGACCTCGGCCTCGAGCGTGATGATCTGCTCGTAGCGTGCGAGGGCGATCTCGATCGCCGGCAGCAGGTCGTTCGGTGTGAACGGCTTGACGACGTAGGCAAGGGCGCCCGCCTCGCTCGCCCGCTCGACGAGCTCCTTCTGGCTGAAGGCGGTCAGGAGCACGACCGGGGCCACGTGGTTCTTGCTGAGCTTCTCGGCGGCGCTGATGCCGTCGAGGATCGGCATCTTCACGTCCATGATGACGAGATCGGGACGCAGCTCGGTGGCCAGCTGGACGGCGGTCTCACCGTCGCCCGCCTCACCGACGACATCGAAGCCGCTGTCACGCAGGATCTCGACGATGTCGAGGCGGATCAGCGACTCATCCTCCGCGACGACGACGCGTCGGGGAGCCGGAGCTGCCTGGGGGGCGGTGGAGGGTTCCTGCTCAGTCACCCGTCCATCCTAGGCCAGGGCGCACCCTCATCCTGCGGTATCGTCGTTGAGGCCCACGCCGGTGTGGCGGAATGGCAGACGCGACCGACTCAAACTCGGTTGCCCGAAAGGGCGTGTGGGTTCGACTCCCACCACCGGCACCACGACGAAACGGCGCCCCCGCGAGGGCGCCGTTTCGTCTGATGGTGGTCAGGTCGTGCGACGACGGCCGACGATGAGACCGTAGATCAGCAGGACGATGAGCGAGCCGCCGATGGCGAGCAGCCACGTCTGGATGCTGAAGAACTCCTCGAGCGGCGCGTTGAACAGCACGCTGCCGAGCCATCCGCCCAGCAGCGCGCCCACGACGCCCAGGATCAGCGTGACGAACCAACCGCCACCCTGCTTGCCCGGAAGGATCAGCTTCGCGATGGCGCCGGCGATGAGACCCAGAATCAAGAACCCGAAGAAACCCATGATGACCTCCTGTTGCCGCGTGTCGGATACCCCGAGACGGTACGCCGGGCGACGCCTCGGGAGGCAGGACCTTCCCCTGCGCGACCGCGAGTGCTAAAGGGCGGGCACCCAGAGGATGCCCGCCCTTTCAGCGACGTGGATGGCGACTCAGCTCTCCGCCTTGTAGATCGGCGCCTTGCCGTGCACGGCGTCACCGATCTTGTGGATGCGGATGTCGTTGGTCGCCCCGATGATCCCCGGAGGGGACCCGGAGATGACCACGACCTTGTCCCCTTCCTCGAGGAGACCGCGCGAGAGGAAGTAGTCGTCGACCTGCAGGAACATGAGGTCGGTGTGCGCGACGTGCTCGACGAGCGCCGACTGCACGCCCCAGGTGATCGCCATGCGCCGGCGGATCGCGGGGTCGATCGTGAACGCGAGCATCGGGATGCCGGGGCGCAGCCGCGACATGCGGCGCGCGGTGTCGCCCGACTCCGTGAAGAGGCAGATGAACTTCGCCTCGACGAACTCGGCCACCTCGTTGGCAGCGAGGGTGATGATGCCACCCTGCGTGCGGGGCTTGGCCGTCAGCGGCGAGATGCGCTCGAGCCCGTGGGTCTCGGTGGCATCGATGATGCGCGCCATCGTCTCGACGACGCCGACCGGGTGCTTGCCGACGCTCGTCTCACCCGAGAGCATGACGGCGTCCGCACCGTCGAGGACGGCGTTGGCGACGTCACTGGTCTCGGCGCGGGTCGGGACGGGGTTCTCGATCATGGTCTCGAGCATCTGCGTCGCGACGATGACGGGCTTGGCCATGCGACGGCAGAGCTCCACCGCGCGCTTCTGCACGATGGGCACCGCCTCGAGCGGCAGTTCGACGCCGAGGTCGCCGCGGGCGACCATGATGCCGTCGAAGGCGTCGATGATCTCCTCCAGCGCGTCGACCGCCTGGGGCTTCTCGATCTTGGCGATGACGGGGACCTTGCGGCCTTCCTCCGCCATGATCTCGTGCACCCGTGTGACGTCGGCGGCGTTGCGCACGAACGAGAGCGCGATGATGTCGGCACCGGCCTGGAGACCCCATCGGAGGTCCGCCTCGTCCTTCTCGGAGAGGGCGGGGACGTTGACGGCGACACCCGGCAGGTTGATGCCCTTGTTGTTGGACACGTAGCCGGCGACGATCACCTCGGTCGTGACGACGGGACCGTCGACACCGGTCACCTGGACGCGGACCTTGCCGTCGTCGATCAGCAGGAAGTCACCCTCGCGCACGTCCTCCGGCAGGCCCTTGAAGGTCGTCGAGACGATCTCCTTCGTCCCCGGGATGTCCTCGGTGGTGATCTTGAAGACGTCGCCCACGGCGAGGAAGTGGGGACCCTCGGCGAAGCGGCCGAGCCGGATCTTCGGGCCCTGCAGGTCGACGAGGACGGCGACGGCGCGGCCGGCGTCGTCGGATGCCTTCCGAACGTTGGCCAGTCGGGCGTCGTGATCGGCGTAATCGCCGTGGCTGAGGTTGAAGCGGGTCACGTCCACACCGGCGTCGATGATGGCACGGACCATCTCATAGCTCTCGGTGGCGGGACCCAGCGTGGCGACGATCTTCGCGCGTCTCACAGAAATAGCTCCGTCGGGTAGTGAATCGGGATCTGGGATCGGTTCCAGCCTAGGCGTGCTGAAGGCCGATCGCGACGTCGGTCGGACGGACCGGCGCCGGCAGGCTGGTCGAGCCCATGAGGTATTCGTCGACCGCCGAAGCGGCGGCGCGTCCCTCTGCGATCGCCCAGACGATGAGGGACTGGCCGCGGCCGGCATCCCCCGCGACGAACACGCCGGGGGCGGTCGACTGCCAGTCATCGGCCCGCTCGACGTTGCCGCGAGAATCGAACACGGCACCGAGCTGCTGCTCGAGGGCCGTACGCTCGGGGCCGGTGAAGCCCATGGCGATGAGCACCAGGTCGGCGGGGATCTCGCGCTCGGTGCCGCTCTTGGGGACGCGGCGGCCGTCGACGAACTCGGTCTCCGCGACACGCAGAGCCCGGACCTCACCCGCCTCGTTCCCGAGGAACTCGACCGTGGACGCGAGGTACGCCCGCTCGCCCCCCTCTTCGTGCGCAGAGGCGACCTCGAACACCGTCGGCATCATGGGCCAGGGCTGGTGGTCGGGGCGCGCCTCGGGCGGCTGCTTGCCGATGGCGAGGTTCGTGACGCTGAGAGCGCCCTGGCGGTGGGCGGTGCCGATGCAGTCGGCGCCGGTGTCGCCACCGCCGATCACGATGACGTGCTTGCCCTCGGCGTGGATCTGGTGCGGCACCTGGTCCCCCGCGACCGCCTTGTTCGACTCGACGAGGTATTCCATCGCGAAGTGCACGCCGTCCAGGTCACGACCGGGGATGGCGAGGTCGCGCGGCACGGTGGCGCCGGTGGCGACGACGACCGCGTCGTAACGGGCGCGCAGATCCGCCCACGACAGGTCCTTGCCGATCTCGACGCCGGCGCGGAAGCGGGTGCCTTCGTCCCGCATCTGGCGCAGGCGCGTCTCGAGGTGACGCTTCTCCATCTTGAAGTCCGGGATGCCGTAGCGCAGCAGGCCGCCGATGCGGTCGTCCCGCTCGTACACGGCCACGGTGTGACCGGCACGTGTCAGCTGCTGTGCGGCGGCGAGACCGGCTGGTCCCGATCCGACGACGGCCACCGTCTTGCCGGTGAGGCGCCCGGGGGGCTCCGCCTCGACCCACCCGTTGGCGAACGCCTCATCGATCGTCGAGACCTCGATCTGCTTGATCGTGACGGGAGGCTGATTGATGCCGAGGACGCAGGAGCTCTCGCACGGCGCAGGGCACAGCCGCCCGGTGAACTCCGGGAAGTTGTTCGTGGCGTGCAGACGCTCGATGGCCGCGCGGCCCTCGCCGCGCCACGTGAGGTCGTTCCACTCCGGGATGAGGTTGCCGAGAGGGCAGCCCTGGTGGCAGAACGGTACGCCGCAGTCCATGCAGCGGCCGGCCTGACGGCGGAGCACGGCCTGGTCGCCCTGCTCGTACACCTCCTTCCAGTCCATGATGCGGACGGGAACGGGCCGGCGCGGCGGCAGCTCGCGCTCGGTGACTTTGAGGAAGCCCTTGGGATCAGCCACCGGTCACCTCCAGGATGCGGGTCCAGACGACGTCGCTGTCGGGGTCGAGCCCCTCGGCGGCCGCCTCCTGGCGGGTTTTCAGGACGGCCGCGTAGTCCCGCGGCAGGACGCGCGTGAAGTTCGCGATCTCGGTGTCGAGGTTCGCCAGCAGACGCTCGGCGAGGTCCGAGCCGGTCTCCTCGACGTGCCGGGTCAACAGGTCGCGGAGGATCTCGACGTCGCCCGCGCCGAGCTCCAGGAGCTCGAGCTCACCGGTGGCGAGGGCCTCGCGGTTGATGAGCGCGCGGTCGAGGCGGTGGATGTAGGCGGAACCACCCGACATCCCCGCACCGAGGTTCCGCCCCGTGGGCCCGAGGATGACGGCGAGCCCGCCGGTCATGTACTCGAGTGCGTGGTCGCCGACACCCTCGACGACCGCGGTCGCGCCGGAGTTGCGGACCAGGAACCGCTCACCGACGACTCCGCGCAGGAACATCGATCCTCGCGTCGCGCCATAGCCGATGACGTTGCCGGCGATGACGTTCTTCGATGCGTCGAAGGCCGCGTCGCGCGGCGGTCGCACGACGATCTCGCCGCCCGAGAGACCCTTGCCGACGTAGTCGTTCGAGTCACCCTCCAGGCGCAGCGTGATGCCCGACGGCAGGAACGCGCCGAACGACTGCCCCGCGGAGCCGGTCAGATTGATCTCGATCGTCCCGGACGGCAGGCCGTTCTCGCCGTGCGCCTTGGTCACGTGGTGGCCGAGCATCGTGCCCACGGCGCGCTCGGTGTTGCGCACCGGCAGATCGATGACGAGGTGACCACCGTGCTCGATGACATCGCGCGCCCGGTCGAGCAGGGCGACGTCGAAATGCTCCTCCAGCTCATGGTCCTGTTCGTGCACCCGACGACGGGGAGCGTCGTCGGAGAACGCAGGGCCGCGGAGGATCGGCGAGAGGTCGAGCCCGTGCGCCTTCCAGTGGTCGACGGCGGGCTGGACGTCGAGGACCTCGGTGTGTCCGACAGCCTCATCGATCGAGCGGAACCCGAGCTCCGCAAGGTACTCGCGCACCTCCTGGGCGATGAACTCCATGAAGTTCACGACGTGCTCCGCCTTGCCCGTGAACCGCTTGCGCAGCTCGGGGTTCTGGGTCGCGACGCCGACAGGGCAGGTGTCGAGGTGGCAGACGCGCATCATGATGCAGCCCTCCACGACGAGTGCGCTCGTCGCGAATCCGAACTCCTCCGCTCCCAGCAGAGCGGCGATCAGGACGTCGCGCCCGGTCTTCAGCTGACCATCGGCCTGCACGACCACACGGCCGCGCATGTCGTTGATCATGAGCGTCTGCTGCGTCTCGGCGAGGCCGAGCTCCCACGGCGTGCCCGCGTGCTTGAGCGAGTTGAGGGGGCTCGCACCCGTGCCGCCGTCGTGACCGGAGACGAGGATGACGTCGGCCAAGGCCTTCGCGGTACCCGCCGCCACCGCGCCGATGCCGGACTGGCTCACGAGCTTGACGTGCACGCGAGCCGACGGGTTCGCACGCTTGAGGTCGAAGATGAGCTGCTTCAGGTCTTCGATCGAGTAGATGTCGTGGTGCGGCGGCGGCGAGATGAGCCCGACACCTGGGGTGCCGCCGCGCGTGCGGGCGATCCAGGGGTAGACCTTGCCGGGCGGCAGCTGGCCGCCTTCGCCGGGCTTCGCGCCCTGGGCGAGCTTGATCTGGATGTCGTCCGCGTGCGTCAGGTACATGCTCGTGACGCCGAACCGACCAGAGGCGACCTGCTTGATCGCGCTGCGACGCTCGGGGTCGAGCAGGCGGTCGACGTCCTCGCCGCCCTCACCCGTGTTGGACTTCGCGCCCAGACGGTTCATCGCGATGGCGAGCGTCTCGTGCGCCTCCTTCGAGATCGAGCCGTAGCTCATCGCGCCGGTGGAGAAGCGCTTCACGATCGAGGACACCGGCTCGACCTCGTCGATCGGGACGGCCGGCCGGACGCCGGTCTTCAGCCGGAAGAGACCGCGCAGCGTCTTCAGCTCGGCCGCCTGCTCGTCGATCAGATGCGTGTACTCGCGGAAGATGTCGTACCGGCGGGTCCGCGTCGCGTGCTGCAGACGGAACACCGTGTCGGGGTTGAAGAGGTGCGGCGACCCGTCACGGCGCCACTGGTACTCGCCGCCGGTCCAGAGGCGCTCGTGTGCACGGACAGCCTGGTCGGCGGGATAGGCGAACTCGTGCCGGGCGAGGTTCTCACGCGAGATCTCCTCGATCCCGATGCCGCCGAGTTTGGTCTCGGTCCCGGTGAAGTAGGTGTCGACGAACTCCTGCGACAGACCGACCGCCTCGAACACCTGCGCGCCCGCGTACGAGGAGACCGTCGAGATGCCCATCTTGGACATGATCTTGAGCACGCCCTTTCCGAGCGCGTAGATCAGGTTCCGGACGGCCTTCTCGGGCTCGACACCGGTGATGTATCCGGCGCGGACGAGGTACTCGACCGTCTCCATCGCGAGGTACGGGTTCACTGCGGACGCGCCGTAACCGATCAGCGTGGCGACATGGTGGACCTCGCGCACATCACCGGCCTCGACCACGAGACCGACCTTCATCCGGTTCTCGTTGCGGATGAGGTGGTGGTGCACCGAGGAGAGCGTCAGGAGGGACGGGATCGGCACGAGGTCCGACGTCGAGTCGCGGTCGCTGAGGATGATGAACTCGACGCCGTCGGCGATCGCGGCATCCACTTCGGCGTTGATCTCGTCCAGACGAGCGCGGAGCGAGTCGGCGTCGTCGTCGGCGCGGTAGAGCCCGCGGATCGTGATGGACCGGCGGCCGGGCAGCGCGCGGTCGATGTTCTGCAGCTTCGCGAGCTCGTCGTTGTCGATCACCGGGAAGTCGAGCGTGATGACGCGCGTGTGATCGGGACCCGACGCCAGCAGGTTGCGCTCGGGACCGAGTCCGAGCCCGAGCGAGGTGACGACCTCTTCGCGGATCGAGTCGAGCGGAGGGTTCGTCACCTGCGCGAACTGCTGCACGAAGTAGTCGAAGAGCAGACGGGGGCGTTCGCTGAGCACCGCGATGGGAGTGTCCGATCCCATGGCGCCGAGGGGTTCGGCGCCCGTCTGCCCCATCGGGGTCAGAAGGATGCGAACCTCCTCCTCGGTGTACCCGAAGGTGCGCTGACGCCGGGTGATCGAGGCGATCGGGTGCACGATGTGTTCGCGCTCGGGCAGGTCCTTCAGGCGGACTCGGCCCTCGTCGAGCCACTCCTGCCACGGGTGAAGGGCGGCGAGGTCGCGCTTGATCTCCTCGTCCTCCACGATGCGCCCCTGGGCGGTGTCGACGACGAACATGCGTCCGGGCTGCAGACGACCGCGACGCTTGATGCGCTCGGGCGCGAAGTCCAGGACGCCGGTCTCACTGCCGATGACGACGAGCCCGTCCGTCGTCTCGGTCCAGCGGCCGGGGCGCAGGCCGTTGCGGTCGAGGGTGGCGCCGACGAGGGAGCCGTCCGTGAAGATGAGGGCTGCGGGCCCGTCCCACTGCTCCATCTGCATCGAGTGGTACTCGTAGAAGGCGCGCAGGTCGTCGGGGATGTCGGCCTGCTTCTCGTAGGCCTCGGGGACCATCATCATGATGGCGTGCGGCAGGCTGCGACCGGTGAGGGTCAGCAGCTCGAGGACCTCGTCGAACGACGCCGAGTCGCTCTGACCCGGGCTGCAGATCGGCAGCAGAGGACGGATGTCGCCGAGCAGCTCCGATTCGAGCTGCGACTGACGCGCCCGCATCCAGTTGCGGTTGCCGTTGACGGTGTTGATCTCGCCGTTGTGCGCCAGCATCCGCAGCGGCTGCGCGAGGGGCCACGACGGGAAGGTGTTCGTCGAATACCGCGAGTGCACGACGGCGAGCTCGGTGGCGAAACGCTCGTCCTGCAGGTCGGGGTAGAACGGCTCGAGCTGCAGGGTCGTGACCATGCCCTTGTAGCCGAGGGTGCGGCTCGAGAGCGAGACGAAGTAGGCGTCGAGTTCGTGCTGGGCCCGCTTGCGCAGCCGGTAGGTCCGGCGGTCGAGCGCGATACCCGACAGCGCCGGCGCGTCGCCCACCGCGGGGCGCGAGACGAACAGCTGCTCGAACGCGGGGCGTGCATCGAAGGCGAGCTTGCCAAGGTTCTCATCCGCGGTCGGCACCGCACGCCAGCCGAGCACCGTCAGGCCCTCGGTCGCGGCGATCTCCTCGATGGCGGTCTTCTGCGCGAGGCGCTCGTCGTGATCGGTCGGCAGGAAGGCCAGACCCACCGCGTACTCCCCCACCGGGGGCAGATCGAACTCGACGACGGCCCGCAGGAACGCGTCGGGCATCTGCGTCAGGATCCCCGCACCGTCGCCGGTGCCGGCATCCGACCCGATGGCGCCGCGATGCTCGAGATTGCGCAGGGCGGTCAGGGCGAGGTCCACGATGTCGTGGCCCGCCGTGCCCCGCAGGGTCGCGACCATCGCCAGTCCACAGGCGTCCTTCTCGAACGCCGGGTTGTACATCCCCTGCTTCGCAGGGAACGAACCACCGGTGATGGTCCCGGCCGGCCGGGTCGTGGTGTCTTCGTGACGGGAGCTCGAGGGCATGCCTACCGTCCTCACATGGGTGCTCAACCTGGGACGACGTCGGCCCTGCGGTGCTATCGGGTGGTGACTGAGCTTGTGGCCGAGTCGGAGGATTCTTCGGACGCGGGGGGTGCGCTCACGTCGACGAAGTCATCGGTTCCCTGTGAGTGTACCGCGCCCGGGGGCGTCCATTCGCGTCCCGGCTGATACGGCGACGGCTCGAAGCCCGGGTGCCGGCGCTTCTGCACGATCATGATGACCAGACCCACGACGACACCCAGGATCGACGCCCACACGTTCGTGCGGAGGCCGAGGAAGACCTCGCTCGGGTCGATGCGGATGGACTCCCAGACGATGCGGCCGGCGGAGTACCAGATCAGGTAGAGGCCGAACAGTCGACCCCACTGCAGCCGGAACCGGCGACCGGCGGCAGCGATGATGATGACACCCATGACGTTCCAGATGACCTCGTAGAGGAAGGTCGGGTGGAAGAGCGTGCCTTCGGGCAGACCGGCGGGCCACGCGGGGTTCGGGTAGCTGATCTCGAGGCCCCACGGCAGATCGGTCGGCAGACCGTAGAGCTCCTGGTTGAACCAGTTGCCGAAGCGGCCGAACGCCTGCGCCAGCAGGAGGGCCGGAGCCAGCGCGTCCGCGAAGGTCCAGAAGCGGATGCCGCTCCACTTGCAGCCCAGCCACGCGCCGACCGCGCCGCCGATCAGGGCGCCGAAGATGGCGATGCCGCCCTCCCAGATGCGGAAGATCGCCCAGAGGTCCTTGTCCTCCCCGAAGTAGAAGCCGGGGTGGGTGACGACGTGGAAGATGCGTGCGCCGATGATCGCGAGCGGGACCGCGAGCAGGGCGATGTCGATGACGACCCACGGCTCCGCGCCGCGCTTGGTGAGGCGGCGGTTGGTCCAGAACGTGGCCACGACGATGCCCGCGAGGATGCACAGGGCGTAGAAGTGGATCGTCAGCGGGCCGAGCTGGAACGAACTGATCGGCGGGCTGGGGATGCTCGCGACGACGGAGAGGGCTGCAGAAGTCACGACGGCGAGTCTACGCGGTGACCGGCTGGGGTCCCGCGCCGCGGGACAGCTCCCGCGTCGTGGCGGCCAGGCCGTCCACCCCGCCGTCGCGGAGCGCGCGCACCAGGGCCGTGCCCACGATCGCGCCGTCGGCGTAGTCGAGGACACCGTCGACCTGATCGGCGGTCGAGATGCCGATGCCCACGCAGGCGTTCTCCACCCCGTGCGCACGGAGACGCTCGACGAGGGCGCGCGCCGCGGCATCCAGTTCGGCCCGCTCCCCCGTGATGCCCATCGTCGAGACGGTGTACACGAATCCGGTGGAGTGCTCGGCGATCATCTTGATGCGATCGTCCGTGGACGACGGGGCGGCGAGGAAGATGCGGTCGAGCCCGGTCCGCTCGGAGGCCGCGATCCAGTCAGCCGCCGCGTCGGGCGTGATGTCGGGGGTGATGAGCCCCGCGCCGCCGGCGGCCGCGAGGTCGTCGGCGAAACGGTCGACGCCGTACTGGAACACGGGGTTCCAATACGTCATGACGACGATCGGCACGTCGACGCGCTCGGCGATCGCACGGACCGCGGTGAAGGTGTCGCGGAAGCGGAACCCCGCGGCCAGCGCAGCCTGCGTCGCCTCCTGGATGACGACCCCGTCCATCACCGGGTCGGAGTAGGGCGGACCCAGCTCGATGATGTCGGCGCCGTTCTCCGCGAGGGCGACGGCGGCGTCGATGCTGGTCTGCAGATCCGGGTAGCCGATGGGCAGGTAGCCCACGAACGCTCCGCGACCGGACTCCTTGGCCGCGGCGATCGCGGCGGCGACCCGCGAGGTCACAGCTCCACTCCCTCACCGCTGCCGTGCTCGGGATCGGCCGGGACCTCGACCGGCTCCTTGTCGGCGTCGTAGAGCTCGAACCAGCGCGCAGCGGTGTCCATGTCCTTGTCGCCCCGTCCGGAGAGGTTGACGGCCAGGACCGCGTCCGGACCGAGCTCGCGACCGATGCGGAGCGCACCCGCCAGGGCGTGGGCGGATTCGATCGCAGGGATGATCCCCTCGGTGCGGCTGAGCAGACGCAGGGCTTCCATCGCCTCGGTGTCGGTCGCGGGGATGTACTGCGCGCGGCCGATGCTCGCGAGCCACGCGTGCTCCGGGCCGACGCCCGGGTAGTCGAGCCCGGCCGAGATCGAGTGCGACTCGGTCGTCTGCCCGTCCTCGTCCTGCAGCACGAACGTCTTCGCCCCGTGGAGGATGCCGGGTCGGCCGCGCTCGATGGATGCCGCATGCTTGGGCGTGTCGACGCCGTCGCCGGCCGCCTCGACGCCGTACAGAGCGACGCCCTTGTCGTCGAGGAACGCGTCGAACATGCCGATCGCGTTCGACCCGCCGCCGACGCACGCGATGACCGCGTCAGGGAGGCGCCCGGTCTCATCGAGGAGCTGCTGACGCGCCTCCTCACTGATGACCTTCTGGAAGTCGCGCACCATCGCCGGGAACGGGTGCGGGCCGGCCGCGGTGCCGAAGATGTAGTTCGTCGAGTCGACGGAGGCGACCCAGTCGCGGTACGCCTCGTTGATCGCGTCCTTGAGCGTGCGCGACCCGGTCGTGACCGGCACGACCTCGGCACCGAGGAGCCGCATCCGCGCCACGTTGAGAGCCTGTCGCTCCGTGTCGACCTCACCCATGTAGATCGTGCACTCGAACCCGAAGAGCGCGGCCGCCGTCGCGGTGGCGACGCCGTGCTGACCCGCGCCGGTCTCGGCGATGACCCGGTTCTTGCCGAGCTTCTTCGTGATGAGCGCCTGGCCGAGCACATTGTTGATCTTGTGGGACCCGGTGTGGTTGAGGTCCTCACGCTTGAGGAAGACGCGCGCGCCACCGGCGTGCTCGGCGAACCGCGGCACCTCGGTGAGCGCGGACGGACGCCCCGCATAGACGTTGAGCAGCCGTGCGAACTCGGCGGCGAAGGCGGGGTCGGTCTTGGCGTCCTCGTAGACCGCTGTCAGCTCGTCGATCGCGGCGATGAGCGACTCGGGCATGTACCGCCCGCCGAACTCGCCGAAGAAGGGACCGTTGGCTTCGCGGAGACTCATGAGCCTGCTTCCAGGAACGCGGCGAGGGTCGACACGGGGTCGCTCGTGACGAGGGCCTCGCCGATCAGGACGACGTCGGCGCCGGCGCCGCGGTAGTGCGCGACGTCGGCGGGTGAGAGCACGGCCGACTCGGCGATCTTGATGACGCCGTCCGGGAGCTCGGGAGCGAGTCGGCCGAAGAGGTCCCGGTCGAGCTCGAACGTGGAGAGGTTGCGTGCGTTGACGCCCACCAGGCGTGCGCCGATGTCGTTCGCACGAGCGACCTCGTCGGCGGAGTGCGTCTCGACGAGCGGCGTCATGCCGAGCTCGACGACGAGGTCGTACAGCTCGGCGAGCACCCGCTGCTCGAGACCGGCGACGATGAGGAGGACGAGGTCGGCGCCCGCCGCCCGGGCCTCGAACACCTGGTACGGCGTCGCGATGAAGTCCTTGCGGAGCACCGGGAGGGTGACGGCCGCGCGGACAGCTTCCAGGTCGGCGAGCGAGCCCTTGAACTTGCGCTGCTCGGTCAGCACCGAGATCGCGGACGCTGCGCCGTCCTCGTATCGGCGCGCCTGGAGCGCGGGGTCGGGGATGTCGGCGAGGTCGCCACGCGACGGGCTCGCACGCTTGACCTCCGCGATGATCTTGACGCGGTCGGCGGGGGCGAGGGCGGCCAACGCATCGATGGCCGCGGGCTGCGCGAGGGCGAGCTTCTCGACCACGGCCAGGGGGCGGACGGACTCCCGCTCCCGTGCATCCTCCACCGCGCCGGCCGTCAGGTCGGCGAGCACGTCAGTGCTGCTTCGAGACGGTCTTGGATCCGCCGACGCCGTAGCCCGCCTTGGTCATGATGTAGCCGACGACGAGGCCGATGACCAGCAGGACGACTGAGAGCCAGACCATGAGCGGCATCTCGAGGAAGAAGAAGACGGTGCCGATCGTCAGCGCGATGAGCATGATGACGACCGTCGTCCATGCCGCCGGGGAGTGTCCGTGGCCGGGGTCCTCGATGCCGCTCATTTTTCTCCTTCGCATGCAGGTTCGGGGGCGACCGGAGCCGCCTCATCAGTCTAGCGGGGTGGACACGCTCCCCCGCCCCGGACGCTCAGCTGGTCGGGTCCTCGCCGCGGGACAGATCGTCCCAGGAGTCGATGCTGTCCCGAGGGCCGGTCCCGGCGGTGCGCTCCGTGCGGTATCTGCGCCCGGATGCGCTCCAGCGGTGGGCGGTCGCGAGGACGACCATGCCGCCCAG
Organism: Microbacterium sp. NPDC080005; assembly: GCF_040702445.1. Lineage (NCBI taxonomy): Bacteria > Bacillati > Actinomycetota > Actinomycetes > Micrococcales > Microbacteriaceae > Microbacterium > Microbacterium sp. NPDC080005. The sequence goes on from NZ_JBFBLD010000001.1 coordinate 1,014,973, forward strand.
CACGATGAGGACGGATGTTGCGGCCGTCACCGCAGGCCACGGAGTCGCCGTGATCTCGGACACGATGCCGGCGATGCCCTGCTCACCACTGAGACCGGTGGCATCCGTCACCGGTCCCGCCACGGCGTCGACGGGACGCTGCGACGCGATGCGGAACGAACTCCAGCCGAGGCCGGCGCCCAGCCCGATCGCGATGACCGCGAAGGCGTACCGGAGCACCCGCCCGACGATCGTGAGCGCGAGACCGAGGGCGAGCGCGGCGAGGCTCAGCGGAGCGAGCACAGCGAGGGCGTCCGCCCCGGGGACGGGGACCGCGAGCTCGGAGCCGTCGTTGAGCGTGGCGTTCAGCCAGGTCTGGGTCGACCCGATGATGCCGACAGCGCCGCCGAGGAGGATCGCCAGCACGGCGGACAGCCGCATCCGCCGGGCGGAGGCGTCGGTCACGAGAACTCGCCGACCACGGGGTCGAGGTCGTCGGCGTCGAAGCAGGTGCGGTCGCCGGTGTGGCAGGCAGCACCCACCTGCTCGACGGACACGAGGAGCGTGTCGCCGTCGCAGTCGAGGCGCAGGCCGCGCACGTACTGGGCGTGCCCCGACGTGTCGCCCTTGCGCCAGTACTCCTGTCGCGAGCGGGACCAGAACGTCACGCGTCCTTCGGTGAGCGTGCGACGGAGGGCTTCGGCGTCCATCCACCCCAGCATGAGCACCTCGCGCGTGTCGTGCTGCTGCACGATCGCGGGCACGAGTCCGTCCGCGTTGTAGACGACGCGTGCCATGCGCTCCTCGATCGACCGGGTCATCGCCGCACCTCCACACCCGAGGCCGTCAGGGCCTCTTTGACGTCTCCGACCGTCAGCTGTCCCGAGTGGAAGACGGATGCTGCGAGCACCGCATCCGCCCCGGCTTCGATCGCCGGCGCGAAGTGCGCCGCGTCACCCGCGCCGCCCGAGGCGATGACGGGAACCGACGAGACCTCGCGCATGAGGGCGACGAGCTCGAGGTCGAAGCCGTCCTTCGTGCCGTCCGCATCGATCGAGTTCACCAGCAGCTCCCCGGCGCCGCGTTCGATGGCCTCGCGCGCCCAGGCGAGGGCGTCGAGGTCGGTGAGCGTGCGGCCGCCGTGGGTCGTGACGGCGAAGCCGGACGGCGTGTGCGGCGCGCGCTTCACGTCGAGGGAGAGGACGAGGACCTGGGCGCCGAAACGGTCGGCGATCTCACCGAGGAGCTCGGGGCGGGCGATCGCGGCGGAGTTCACGCCGACCTTGTCAGCACCCACGCCGAGCAGTCGCGCGACATCCTCCGCGGATCGCACGCCGCCGCCGACGGTCAGCGGGATGAAGACCTGCTCCGCCGTGCGCTGGACCACGTCGTACGTCGTGTCGCGGGCGTCGACCGTCGCGGTGACGTCGAGGAAGGTGATCTCGTCCGCGCCCTGCTCGTAGTAGCGGCGCGCGAGGTCGACGGGGTCGCCCATCTCGCGCAGGTTCTCGAAGTTGACGCCCTTGACCACCTTGCCCGCGGCGACGTCGAGGCACGGGATGACCCGGCACACGAGCGACACGTCAGAGCCTCGCGTTGTGGATCGCCGTCACGAGGATCGCACGGGCGCCGATCTCGTACAGCGCGTCCATCACCTGGTTGACGGTCTTCCGCGGGCTCATGACGCGCACCGCCACCCATTCCGGGTCCCGCAGCGGCGAGATGGTCGGCGACTCGATGCCCGGCGTGAGCGCGACGGCCTGGTCGACGAGGTGCGCCGGGAGGTCGTAGTCGATGAGGACGTAGCGACGGGCGACCATGACGCCACGCAGGCGCCGCAGCAGTGTCTCGGTGCCGGGCGCCTCGGTCGGGGCGCCGATGAGGACCGCCTCGGATTCGAGCAGGACCGGGCCGAAGATCTCGAGCCCCGCCTGCCGGAGCGTCGTCCCCGTCGAGACGACGTCGGCGACGGCATCCGCCACCCCCAGCTGCACGGCGGACTCGACCGCGCCGTCCAGGGGCACGAGGTCCACGGCCACACCGTGTTCGTCGAGGTATCCGTCGACGAGGCCCGGGTAGGCGGTCGCGACGCGCAGGCCGTCGAGGTCGGCGAGCTCCGTGAAGCGTCCGGGAGGACCGGCGAAACGGAAGGTCGAGCCGCCGAAGCCGAGCTGCTCGATCTCGCGGGCACCCGGCATCCGCGCGTCCAACAGCAGGTCGCGGCCGGTGATCCCGACGTCGAGGGCACCCGAGCCCACGTAGGTGGCGATGTCTTTGGGACGGAGGTAGAAGAACTCGACGTCGTTGACGGGGTCGATGACGTGGAGGTCCTTGGGATCGCGTCGACCGGTGTACCCGGCTTCGGCGAGCATCCCCGCCGTGGTCTCGGCGAGCATGCCCTTGTTGGGGACGGCGATGCGCAGCATGGGACGTCTTTCGGTGTGGAGGTGTGCGGACGGCGGGAGGGACCGATCAGAGATGTCGGTACACGTCCTCGAGCGTCAGTCCCTTCGCGAGCATCAGCACCTGCAGGTGGTAGAGCAGCTGCGAGATCTCCTCGGCCGTCTCGGCATCCGACTGGTATTCGGCGGCCATCCAGACCTCTGCGGCCTCTTCGACGATCTTCTTGCCGATGGCGTGGACGCCCCGGTCGAGCTGTGCGACGGTTCCGGATCCCTCGGGACGGGTCGCCGCCGTCTCGGTCAGCTCGGAGAACAGTCCGTCGAAGGTCTTCACACCCTCCAGGGTACCGGGCCGCCGCCCGCCGCCGGTACCCGTGACGACGTGGTCAGTGCCGGTGAGCGGATGCCGCAGCAGAGCGGAGCGCGCTGATCGCCGCGCCGGGGTCGTCGGCCCCGAAGACGGCGGAGCCCGCCACGAAGGTGTCGGCACCGGCCTCCGCGGCCTGCGCGATCGTCGCCTCGCCGATGCCGCCGTCGACCTGCAGCCAGACCTGCGAACCGCGGCGGCGTGCCTCGTCGGCGAGCCGGCGGAGCTTCGGCATCTGGTCCGCCATGAAGCTCTGCCCACCGAAACCGGGCTCGACCGTCATGACGAGGATCTGGTCGAACTCGTCGAGCACGTCGAACAGCTGCTCCACCGGGGTCGACGGCTTGACCGCGACCCCGGCACGGGCACCGATGTCGCGCAGTCGTCGAGCGAGAACCACCGGCTCAGCGGCGGCCTCGAGGTGGAAGGTGACGGATGCCGCGCCGAGCTCGGCGTACCCCGGCGCCCACCGGTCGGCGTCACTGATCATGAGGTGGACGTCGAGCGGGACCGGGCTCGTCGCCTGGATGCGCTCGACCATCTGCGGGCCGAACGTCAGGTTGGGGACGAAGTGGTTGTCCATCACGTCGACGTGGACGAAGTCCGCAGAGGCGATGCGGGCGAGCTCCGCCTGCATGTTGACGAAATCGGCGGCGAGGATGCTGGGGTTGATGCGTACGTCGGAATCGGCCACGTGAGCCATTATCCCGGCGCGGGATCACGTTCGACGCCGGGTCAGGAGCGACGCAGCAGCCAGATGGACATGGCGTCGGTCGCGTGACGGTGCGGCCACAGCTGCGCGCGGCCCGACCCGTCGGCCGGGACGGCGAGGTCGATGTCGCCGCCGGAGATCCCCCGGATCACCTCGCGCGCGTCGAGCTGGGTGAGGCCGGTGCCGAAGCGGCGCTCGATATCGGCGACCACGCCCGCCGTCTCGGCGAGGTGCGGGGAGCACGTGACGTACGCGACGACGCCGCCCGGAGCGAGCGCCTCGACCGCAGCGGAGAGGAGTTCGGCCTGGAGCTGGGTGAGCTCGGAGACGTCAGCCGGAGCCTTGCGCCAGCGCGCCTCGGGCCGCCGTCGGAGTGCGCCGAGTCCGGTGCACGGCGCGTCGACGAGGATGCGGTCGTAGACTCCCCGGCCGGCGCGCGTGCGGCCGTCCTCCTCGGACACGGGCACGTCGATCGGAACCGCCGCGACGGACTGGCGGACGAGTTTCGCCCGCGCAGGCGAGAGCTCGTTCGCCTCGAGCTGCGCCCCGTGGGCGGCAGCCTCTGCGGCGAGGACCGCGGTCTTGCCGCCGGGCGCCGCGCACAGGTCGAGCCAGCGCTCCCCTGCGCGTACCGGCACCGCGCGCGACAAAGCGAGGGCCGCGAGCTGAGAGCCCTCGTCCTGCACGCGGACGGCGCCGCCCGAGGCGCGCACGACGCGGTCGGGATCGCCGCCCGCGAGCCGGAAGCCAAGCGGGGAGAAGGGTGTGCGCGCGGCGTCCGCCGGGATCTCGCCGACACCGGGAAGGGCCGACAGGGTGACGGTGGGAGCGGCGTTGTCCGCCGACAGCAGACTGAGCAGCTCCGCCGCACGCCCTTCGGCCGCCAGCGCTCGCCGGAACGCCCGGATGATCCAGACGGGGTGCGCATACCGCACCGACAGTTTCTCGTCGTCGGACCGTGCGGCATCCTCGATGCGGGTGAGCCACTCCTCCTCGTCGCGCTCCGACACACGCCGCAGGACGGCGTTGGCGAATCCGGTCGCCCGACGCCCGGCAACCCGCCCCACCAGGTCCACCGTCTCGTGGACCGCGGCGTGCGCAGGGACCCGGGTCGCGAGGAGCTGATGGGTCCCGAGACGAAGCGCGTCGAGGACGGCGTCGTCGATCGTGGACACGGGGCGGGACGCGGCGATCTCGATCACAGCGTCGTACGTTCCGACACGGCGGAGGGTGCCGTACGTCAGCTCGGTGGCGAGGGCAGCGTCCGCAGTCGACAGCCGGGCACGCTCCACTTCCCGAGGCAGCAGGAGGTTGGCATACGCATCGTCCGCTCCGACGGCGTGGATGACGGCGTAGGCGACATCGCGCGCCGCGGTCACGACGACGCCCCCGGCAGGTCGGCGCGCGGATCATCGGCCCGCAGGCCCCGCCACCAGTCCGCGGCGGGCATGGCGCCCTTCCCCGCGGGCTGCACGGTGCGCAGGAGAACCGTCCCCTCCCCCGTCCCGACGAGGACGTCGCGTCCGACGAGCGCCAGTCTGCCGGGCTCGAGGTCGGTGTCGGGCCCACGCAGCGCGGAATGGACCTTGACCCGGGCCCCGGCGACGCTGAGATGCGCCCCCGGCTCGGGTGTCGTGCCCCGGAAGCGGTCCACGACGCGGTCGGCGGGCTGCGTGACGTCCAGGGCGCCGTCCGCCTGTGTGAGCTTCGGCGCCAGGGTGGGCTCGCCGTGCTGCGGGGCCGCGACCGCCGTGCCGTCCGCGATCGCGTCGACGACACCCGACACGAGCTCCGCGCCGGAGACTGCGAGGTCGGCGAGCACATCGCCGGCGGTCGCCCCGCGCGGCACGTCGTACCGGAGCTCGGCGAAGACATCACCGGCGTCGAGGGCCGGCACCAGCTGGAACACCGCGGCGCCCGTGACTCGGTCCCCCGCGATCAGTGCGTGCTGGACGGGCGCCGCCCCGCGCCACTTCGGGAGCAGCGAGAAATGGAGGTTGATCCAGCCGTGCCTCGGCGCAGAGAGCAACGGCTCGCGCACGAGTCCTCCGTACGCGACGATGACTCCGAGCTCGGCGTCGAGCGCGGTGATCGCGGCCGTCGCCGCGTCGTCCAGGCGATCGGCCTTGATGACCGTCAGACCCAGTTCCTCTGCCGCGACCGCGACGGGCGAGGGCGTCAGAACGCGCTTGCGGCCGAGAGGCGCGTCACGACGGCTGACGACTCCGACGACCTCGTGGGACGAGGCCGCGAGGGCGCGGAGCGAGGGGATGGCCGGTTCGGGTGTTCCGGCGAAAACGACGCGCATGGAGGTCCTCACAGATCGAGCTCGGGCACATCGAGCCGAACCCTGAGTGTAGTCCGCGGCCCCGGCCCGCGACGCCGACCGCGCACGGCGTCGGCGACGACCGAGGCGCGCAGCTGCTCGGCTGCAGCGCGCCCGTGCGCGTAGTCGACCCGCACGAGCGCCCGGGCGCCGTCGTCGGTCGGCACCGGCCCCAGCACGGTCATCGGGCCGAGCTCGGGGACCGCGTCGCGCAGCTCGGCGAGGGCGCGGTCGACGGATGCCGGGGCGCCCTCGACCGCGGCGATGCGGACGGTCGGCGGCATCATCAGCGGCGCACGGTCGGCGAGCTCCGCGCGGGCGTAGGCGGCCTGGGTCCAGGTCGCGAGGGCCCGCGCGACGGGCCCGGTGACACCGACCAGGTGCACGGGCGCCCCCGGGGCGGCGAGGGCCGCGGCGTTCGACCACCAGCGCAGGCACGACTCCCCGATCCGTAGCTGCTCAGCCATGAGCATCTTGTCGCCGTCGAGCAGGATGACAGCGCGGTAGCCACCCTCGGCGGGCGGCTCCGCGCCCCGGGTCGCGATGACGAGCGCCGGCCGCGCGTCGACCGAGGCGACGGGGTGGTCGCCGTCCGCGACGATGACACGGACGCCGGGGAAGGCCCGGCCGAGCTCGTCGGCGGTACGCTCGCTCCCCGAGGATGCCATGCGGAACCGCGTCCCCTGACAGTGCGCGCACGTCCAGTTCGGGGCCGATCGTCCGCACCAGCCGCAGTCGGGAGTCGCCCCGGGCCGACGGGCGCGGAGCGGACCGGAGCAGTGGCGACAGCGCGCCGGATGACGGCACTCGGCGCAGACGAGGACGGGCGAGTAGCCCGGACGCGCGACCTGGACGAGCACCGGACCGTGCTGCAGAGCCTCGCGGGCGGCGGCGAACGCCGCCGACGGCACTCGCGCGCCGCGGTGCTCCGCCTCGTGCGTGGCCGACAGGACCACGCGGGGGCTGGCACGACGCTGCGCGGTCACCTCGCGGACCCACCCGACCTGCACCAGGCGTTCGACGTCCGAGGTGCGCGTGTGCCCCGAGAACACGAGCGACGAGTGTTCCTCCTCCTGGCGGACGAGGGCGGCATCCCGCGCGTGCACTCCAGGGCTGAGCGGCTCTGCAAGCAGCGGGTCGCCGTCATCCCACACCAGGACCGCGCCGACGTCGTGCGCCGGCGCGTAGACCGTCGACCGGTTGCCGACCACGATGCACGGCGCGGGGCTCAACAGTCGGAGGTAGGTGGCGAACCGCTCGGGTCCGGAGCGTCGCGCGTCGTCGCGGATGACGGCATCCGCCGGGACGAGCGCAGCGAGGGCCTCGAGGATCTGCGACTGATCGCGATGGTCCGGCACCACGATGAGCGTGCTGCGGCCGGTGTCCAGGACGAGAGTCGCCAGAGACGCGAGCAGGTCCGCCCACGCGCCGCGCAGGCGACCGGGCGACGGATGCGGCGGCGCGTCGACGGCCAGCCGCTCCCCCGACAGGACGGCGTCGGCGAGCCCCGGATAGACGTCGGCCGTCGCTCTGGCGCGGGTCGCGGCATCCGGATCCACCGTCGGCACCTCGGGCGGATCGGCGGCCACCCACGCCTTCTCGGCGCGGACCATCCGCTTGGGGACCGCCAACCGCAGGATGTCACTGGCCGAGCCCGCCGCACGGTCGGCCACCCGCCGCGCGAGACGGTACAGTGCGCCGGGAAGGATCGGGACGGCGGAGACCACCGAGGTCACCTCGGACAGAGGCCGTCCGCCCGGCTCGACCTCGGCACGCTCGATGATCCACCCCTCGACCGTGCGGCCGGCGCTGCGCAACGGCACCTTGACGCGCACGCCCGGAAGGGCCGTGTCGCGGAGGGCGTCGGGGACCGCGTAGTCGAAGAGCCGGTCGAGCTGGGGCAGCGGCGAGTCGATGAGGATCCGCGCGACGTCGATCACGGCGAGAGTCAGAGACCGGCGGCGGCCCGCAGCAGGTCGACGCGGTCGGTCCGCTCCCAGGTGAACTCCGGCAGCTCGCGCCCGAAGTGTCCGTAGGCCGCTGTCTGCGCGTAGACGGGACGCAGCAGATCGAGGTCGTCGATGATCGCCTGCGGACGCAGGTCGAACACGTCGCGGATCGCGGCGGTGATCGCCTCGTCGGAGACGTGGCCGGTGCCGAAGGTCTCGACGTAGAGGCCGACCGGCGCGGCGCGCCCGATCGCGTAGGCCACCTGCACCTCGAGGCGGTCGGCGAGTCCGGCGGCGACGGCGTTCTTGGCGACCCACCGCATGGCGTACGCGGCGGAGCGGTCGACCTTGGAGGGGTCCTTTCCGCTGAACGCGCCACCGCCGTGACGGGCGGCGCCGCCGTAGGTGTCGATGATGATCTTGCGACCGGTCAGGCCCGCGTCGCCCTTCGGCCCGCCGACGACGAACGGGCCGGCGGGGTTGATGACGTACCGCACGTCCGAGACGTCGAGCCCCGTCTGCGCGAGCACGGGGTCGATGACCTCCGCCTGCACCGCCGCGCGAAGGGCCGGCAGCGAGATGTCGGGGTGATGCTGCGTGGACAGGACGACGGTGTCGACCGTGCGGGGCGTCGTGCCGTCGTACCCGAGGGTCACCTGCGTCTTGCCGTCGGGGCGCAGGAACGGCAGCGCACCGCTGCGGCGCGCGTCCGTGAGTCGCTCCGCGAGACGGTGAGCGGTCCAGATCGCGGTCGGCATGTACTGCGGCGTCTCGTTCGTCGCGTAGCCGAACATGATCCCCTGGTCGCCCGCGCCCAGCGCGTCGACCGGGTCCACGGAGCCCCCTTCGCGGTGCTCGAGCGCGTTGTCCACGCCGGCGGCGATATCACCGGACTGCTCGCCGATCGAGACCGTGACGCCGCAGGAGTCGCCGTCGAATCCGGTCTCCGAGGAGGTGTATCCGATGCGGTTGACGACGCGACGGACGATGCCCGGGATGTCGACGTAGCCGTCGGTGCGCACCTCGCCCGCGACGTGGACCAGTCCGGTCGTCACGAGCGTCTCGACGGCGACGCGGCTGCCGCGGTCGACCTCGAGGAGGGCGTCGAGGATGCTGTCGGAGATCTGGTCGCAGATCTTGTCGGGGTGACCTTCGGTCACGGACTCCGACGTGAACAGGCGCAGCGCGGTCATCGGTCCTCCAGAGGGCGGATCGGGGGTGTGCAAACCATCATGCCCGCGGTCCCCGACACGGGGGACTCGCGGGCATGAGGATGACGCCGTATGGCGTCAGGGGTCACGACGTCGAGGTCACTCGGCCGCGCGCAGGCGCAGCTTGTCCTCGTGGATCTCGTGCAGAGCGATCGTCAGCGGCTTGTCCTCGACGTTCGAGTCGACGAGCGGGCCGACGTTGTCGAACAGATTCCCCTCGTGGAGGTCCGAGTAGTAGTCGTTGATCTGACGCGCACGCTTGGATGCGTAGATGACGAGCTGGTACTTCGAGTCGACCTTGTCGAGCAGTGCGTCGATGGGCGGGTCGATGATGCCCTGGTCACGGTTGGCCATGGTGGTCCTCCAGGATCGGTGAGGCGAGAAGTCTGCACGGGCGCGTGTGCGCGCGGCCCGGCATCCCCCCAGTCTACAGGGCGCGCAGTCGCTCCGCCGCGCGCGCTCAGCGGCTGAGCAGCTGACGCTTCGAGCTCAGAACCCCGGTGTCGAAGCCGGCGAGGTGGAGGCCGCCGTGGAAGCGGGCGTGCTCGATCTTCACACAGCGGTCCATCACGACCGACAGCCCCGCGTCGGCGGCGATCTCGGCGGCGCCCTCGTGCCAGGAGCCCAGCTGCAGCCAGAGGGTCGAGGCCCCGGCATCCACCGCCTCCTGCGCGACGCCGGGCAGGTCGTCGTGCTTGCGGAAGACGTCCACGATGTCGGGGGCCACCGGGAGCTCGGCGAGCGAAGCGTAGGCGGGCCGGCCGAGGATCTCGGTCGCACGCGGGTTGACGTAGTAGACGTCGTAGGGCGAACTCCCCCGCAGGTACGTCGCGACGAAGTAGCTCGCCCGCGCCGGGTTGTCGGAGGCGCCGACGATCGCGATCGTCTTCGCCCGGCGGAGGATCTCGAACCGCTCCTGCGCGCCGGCCGACGGCCAGGTTCGGGTCTGCTCACGGTGGGGCGCCGCGGCAGGGGCCGGGAGGGCGCACGCGTTCGGATCGCTCATCGGCTGACTCCTGTCGCTCGGGTGAGGGCCTGGTCGAGGTCCCAGATGATGTCCTCGGGGTCTTCGAGACCCACCGAGATGCGGATGAGGTCGGCGGGCACGCCCGCCGCGATCAGCTGCTCCGTACTCAGCTGCTGGTGGGTGGTCGAGGCGGGGTGGATGACCAAGGTGCGGGCGTCGCCGATGTTGGCGAGGTGGGAGGCGAGCTGCAGGGAGTCGATGAGGACCTCGCCCGCCCGCCGACCCGCGGCCACCCGTTCGGCCTCGGTCGATGCGTCGTCGCCCGCCCTCACACCGAAGGCGAACACCGAGCCCGACCCCAGCGGCAGGTACTTCTGCGCGCGGGCGTGGTGCGGGTGTCCCGGCAGTCCCGCCCAGGTGACGAACGACACGCGCGGGTCCGCGTCCAGCCACTCCGCGACGATGCGCGCGTTCGCGAGGTGCGCATCGATCCGCTGCGGCAGCGTCTCGACGCCCTGCAGCAGCAGGAACGCCGAGTGGGGGCTGAGCGCCGCACCGATGTCGCGCAGCTGCTCGCTGCGGAGCTTGGTGAGGAAGCCGTACTCGCCGAAGTTGTCCCACCAGCGGATGCCGCCGTACGAGGCGACCGGCTCGGTCATCTGCGGGAACTTGCCGTTCCCCCAGTCGAACGTCCCCTTCTCGACGACGACGCCGCCGAGGGTCGTCCCGTGCCCGCCCAGGAACTTGGTCACGGAGTGGATGACGATGTCGGCGCCGTGCTCGAGCGGGCGTGCGAGGTACGGCGTCGCGAGCGTCGAGTCGACCACGAGCGGGATGCCGGCGGCGTGGGCCACCTCGGCGAGGCCCTCGATGTCGGCGATCTCGCCCGACGGGTTGCCGATCGTCTCGACGTAGAGGACCTTCGTCTCGGGCCGGATCGCCGCGGCGTAGTCGGCGGGATCGCTCGAGCCGACGAACGTCGTGTCGACGCCGAATCGGCGCAGGGTCACGTCGAGCTGCGTCACCGTGCCGCCGTAGAGCTGCGCCGAGGCGACGACATGGTCGCCGACACCGACGAGCGCGGCGAACGTAATGAACTCCGCGCTCATCCCGGACGCGGTCGCGACCGCGCCGATCCCGCCCTCGAGCGAGGCGAGCCGCTCCTCGAGTGCGGCGACGGTGGGGTTGCCGATCCTGGAGTAGATGTTGCCGTACTTCTGCAGCGCGAACAGGTTGGCGGCATCCGTCGCGTCGTCGAAGACGAACGAGGACGTCTGGTAGATCGGCACGGCGCGCGCGCCCGTTGCGGCGTCGGGGGTCCCCCCGGCGTGCAGGGCGCGCGTGCGGAAGCTGAAGCGGTGTTCGTCAGTCATGTGTTCTCTCTCGGCAGGGTGATGCAGCGGGTCAGGCCGCGGCGAGGGCGGCGGCGATGCGCGCGACGGCGTCGGGGTTCTGCAGCGACGTCGTGTCGCCCAGTGGTGCGGGTTCTCGGCCGGCACGACGGTCCTGTTCGGCCTCCCACAGCTGGGCGAGCAGCCGCCGGAGGATCTTGCCGGAGCGCGTCTTCGGAAGGTCGGGGACGATCACGACGTGACGCGGCTTCGCGACCGGTCCGATCTCGCGCGCGACGTGTGCGCGGAGTTCGTCGGCGGCAGGCTCCACGGGACCGGACGGGACGACGAACGCGGCGACGGCGTGGCCGGTGACCGGGTCGGCGACGCCGGTGGTCCCCGCCTCCCCCACGGACCCGTGTGCGACGAGGGCGGACTCTATCTCGATCGTCGAGAGGCGGTGACCCGAGACGTTCACGACATCATCGAGACGACCGAGGATCCAGATGTGCCCGTCCGCGTCCCGTGTCGCGCCGTCGCCGGCGACGTAGTAGCCACCGTGCTCGCCGTGACCCGCGTAGGCCGACCAGTACGAGTCCCGGTAGCGCGCCGGGTCGCCCCAGACGGTGCGGGCCATCCCGGGCCACGGCCGCCGGACGACGAGTGTGCCGGAGCGTCCCGGCTCGACCTCGCGGCCCTCGGCGTCGACGACGGCCGCGTCGATCCCCGGCAGCGGGACGGTCGCCGAGCCGGGTTTGAGGGTCGTCACGCCGGGCAGCGGTGCGATCATCGCCGCACCGGTCTCGGACTGCCACCAGGTGTCGACGACGGGAACCTCGTCGCGGCCGAACGCACGGCGGAACCAGGCCCACGCTGCCGGGTTGATCGCCTCGCCCACCGTGCCCAGGAGGCGGATGCTCGAGAGGTCGTGCCCGGCGGGCAGGTCCTCCCCGAACCACGTCATGAAGGTGCGGATGAGGGTGGGCGCCGTGTAGTACACCGTGACGCCGTAGCGCTCGATGATCTCGAGGTGACGCTCACGGTGCGGTGCGTCGGGCGTGCCCTCGTAGATCACCTGCGTGAGTCCGTTCGAGAGCGGACCGTAGATCTCGTAGGTGTGCGCCGTCACCCAGGCGAGGTCGGCGGTGCACCAGTGCACGTCGTCAGGCTTCGCGTCGAAGTGCGCCCAGTGGGCCCAGCTCGCATGGGCGAGGTAGCCGCCCGAGGTGTGGACGAGGCCCTTCGGCTTCCCCGTCGTCCCCGAGGTGTAGATGATGAAGAGCGGATGCTCCGCCTCGAACGCTGGCGCTTCGTGGACGGGCGAGGCGGTGTCGACGAGCCCGTGCCACCAGACGTCGCGACCGGGGACCCACGCGACGTCGTGGCCGGTGCGCCGCACGACGAGGACGTGCTCGAGGGCGGAGAGGCCGCTTGCGGCGGCATCCGCGGCGGATTTCACCTCGACCGCTCCCCCGCGACGGAACTGGCCGTCGCTGGTGACGAGGAGCTTGGCGCCCGTGTCCTCGAGACGGAAGCGCAGCGCTTCGGCCGAGAAGCCGCCGAATACGAGGGAGTGGACGGCGCCGACCCGTGCACAGGCGAGGGTGATCACGACCGTCTCGACGAGGACCGGCAGGTACACCACGACGCGATCGCCTGGACGGATGCCGAGGGCGACGAGTGCGTTCGCCGCCTGCGAGACCCGACGCTGCAGGTCCGCGTAGGTGACGCTCGTGCGGTCGCCGGGCTCGCCCTCGAAGTGCAGGGCCACCTTGTCACCGCGGCCGGCATCGACGTGACGGTCGACGCAGTTGACGGCGACGTTCAGGGTGCCGCCGTCGAACCACCGGGCAGCCGGCACGGTGAGTTCACCGTCGGCGGAGCGGACGGGCGGCCGCCAGTCGAGCGCGGTGTGCCAGGGGGTCGCCCACTCGAGGCGGTGGGCCGCAGCCTCCCAGAAGCCGACGGGGTCTGCCGCCGCATCCGCGTAGGCCGAGGCGGTCACGTTGGCGTGGGCCGCGAACGCAGCGGGCGCGGGGTAGGTGCGTGTCTCGACGAGACGCAGCTCGTCTATCCCCGGCGCCGTCACGACCATCTCCGCAGCACTCGACGCTGAAGAAGGGTGACGACGGCGTTCGAGAGGACGCCCAGGCCCGCGAGGACCACGATCGCGAGGAAGATCCGGTCGACGCGCCCCGTGCTCTGCGAATCGGTCAGGAGGTAGCCGAGCCCCATCGAGGCGGAGATGAGCTCGGCGGCGACCAGGAACAGCCACGACTGCGCCAGCGCGAGACGCAGGCCCGAGACGAGCGAAGGGACGGTCGCGGGCAGCTGCACGGTGCGGAAAAGCTCCCACCCGCGCAGACCGAAGGATCGCGCCATCTCGACGAGATGCGGGTCGACATGACGAAGGGCGCCGGCAACGGTGGTGAAGACGGGGAAGAAGGCGCCGATCGCCACGAGGGTCACCTTGGGCTCTTCCCCGATACCCATCCACAGCAGCAGCAGCGGCACGAGTGCCAGCGATGGGATGGCGCGGAACGCCGCGAGGATGGGACTCAGGAGCACGTCGCCGGAACGGGTGAGGCCGACGACTGCTGCGACGGCGAGTCCGACGATCGACCCGGCCGCGAAGCCGAGGACCACCCGCTGAACAGAGATGGCGACGTGACGCCAGAGCGTGCCGTCCTCGGCCAGACGGACCGCCGCATTCACGACGTCGAGCGGCGCGGGAAGCCGGTAGGTCGGGATCAGCCCGAACGCCGTGACCGCCTGCCAGAGTCCGAGGAGCGCGAGCGGGACGACGAGACCGCCGAGGACCCGGACGCTCGTGCGGGACCAGAACGGCCGCACCGCCGCCGCGCCCGGGGGCGCCGCGGCGGTGGAGGTCGCCTCTGCGGAGGCCGTCATGATCAGCCCGCGGCCTTCTCGGCGAACGTCGGCTCGACGATCGTGTCGAGTGCCTCATCGACGGCGGCCTGCCCGCCGGTCACCGCGTCGGAGTCGACGAGGACCGGCGCGATCTTCTTCAGCACGGTCAGCTGCGCGTCACCGGGGATGCCGCTGACGTCGAGGTTCGAGCGCTCGGTGATCACGGTCGTGGCGACCGCGGGGTCGACGCCCGCCACATCGGCGAGGAGCGCGGCGGTCTCGTCGGGGTTCGCGAGTGCCCACTCGCGGGCGTCTTCGTACGCGTCGACGACGACCTGGGCGACGTCGGCGTGGTCGGTGAGGAACTCCTCCGTGGCGTTGAGGAAGCCGTAGGAGTTGAAGTCGACGTTGCGGTAGATCAGCTGGTCACCCGACTCAACCTCTGCGGCGGCCATGATCGGGTCGAGACCCGCCCACGCGTCGACGGAGCCGCCGTCGAGGGCGGACCGCCCGTCGGCGTGCTGCAGGTTCTGGACCTCGACGTCCGAGACGCTGAGTCCCGCCGTCTCGAGGGCCTGCAGGAGGAAGAAGTAGGGATCGGTGCCGCTGGTCGCGGCGACCTTCTTGCCCTTGAGGTCGGCTACTGACGTGATGTCACTGTCGGGGCCGACCACGATCGCCGACCACTCGGGCTGAGAGTAGACGTCGATGACCTTGATCGGCGAGCCGTTGGCGCGGGCGAGCAGCGCGGCGGAGCCGGCGGTGGAGCCGACGTCGAGCGAACCGGCGCGCAGCAGTTCGTTGGCCTTGTTGGACCCCGCGGACTGCGTCCACTCCACGTCGACGTCGTCGCCGAGCGCCTTTTCGATCAGACCCTGATCCTTCACGACGAGGCTGAGCGGGTTGTACGTCGCGAAGTCGATCGAGAGCGTGTCGGTCGACCAGTCCCCCGTCTCCTCGGACGTGGATGCGGCGTTCTCGCCCGCGAGGCAGCCCGTGGCCATGAGCATCACCGCTCCCGCCACGACGATCGTGGGGGCGGTGCGGCGGATGACGGTGCTCATCGGGTCTCCTGGAGGGTCGTGCGGTGGGTGACGACGCCGAGTCCGTCGAGGAGCTCGGCGCGGAGGTCCGTGAAACCGTGGTCGGCACGGTCACGGGGGCGGGTGCCGGGGACGTCGATGACGCGGGCGACAGAGGACTCCGCGGAATCGGCGTCGATCGCGCGCAGCTGCAGCACGCGGTCGGCGAGGTAAAGGGCTTCTTCGACGTCGTGCGTCACGAGGACGACGGTCGTCGGTTCGGCGGAGTGGATGTCGAGAAGGAGGTCCTGCATGCGC
Organism: Microbacterium sp. NPDC080005; assembly: GCF_040702445.1. Classification (NCBI taxonomy): domain Bacteria; kingdom Bacillati; phylum Actinomycetota; class Actinomycetes; order Micrococcales; family Microbacteriaceae; genus Microbacterium; species Microbacterium sp. NPDC080005. The sequence continues at coordinate 1,030,428 of NZ_JBFBLD010000001.1, forward strand.
AGTCGGGTGAGCGCGTCGAGGGCGCCGAACGGCTCGTCGAGCAGAAGCACCTCCGGTCCACGGGCGAGGGCGCGCGCGAGCGATGCGCGCTGCGCCATGCCGCCCGAGACCTCGCGGGGGCGACGCGCGGCGGCGGAGGTCAGACCCACGAGGTCGAGGAGCTCGGCCACACGGGCCTTCGCCGCAGCACGAGCGGTGCCGCGCGGCATCCCGAGCTCGACGTTCTCGGCGATGGTGCGCCACGGCAGCAGACGCGGCTCCTGGAACGCGACCGCGGTGCGCTCGTCGGTGTCGCGGAGCGGTGTGCCGTCGACGGTCACCGTTCCGGCGGTCGGCGTGTCGAGACCCGCCAGCAGACGGAGGAGGGTCGACTTGCCGCACCCGGAGGGGCCGACGACGGCGACGATCTCACCCGGCTCGAGCGTCAGGTCGATGCCGCGGAGCACCGGAACCGGGCCCTTCGCCCCCGCGAAGGTCCGGTCGACGCCCGACAGCGAGACGGCACCGCGCGGAGCCGGCGGCGTCGACGCACGCTCGGCGGCGGTCAGGACGGGGGACATGCGTCCAGCTTCCCGGACCGCCGTCGTCCCGCCTCATCGGCTGTAACGGTCTGAAACGAACCGCACCCTGCGGGTGTCAGCGGGCGAGGGTCGCGACCTCGGCTGCCGCCCGAGCGACGTCGTCATTCACGACCCGGTAGTCGAACTCGCCCTGCGAGGCGAGCTCGACGCGGGCGGTCTTCAACCGTCGAGCACGCTCCTCCTCGCCCTCGGTGCCCCGACCGACGAGGCGGTTCACGAGCTCGTCCCAGCTCGGCGGCAGGAGGAACACGAGCGTCGCGTCCGGCGCCGCCGCCCGCACCTGACGGGCGCCCTGGAGATCGATCTCGAGGAGGACCGTGCGACCCTCGGCGAGGGCGGCGTCGATGGGGCGCCGCGGCGTCCCGTACCGATAGGCGTTGTGGACGGTCGCGTGCTCAAGCAGCTCGTCGTCCCGGACCATGCGGTCGAACTCCGCGTCGTCGACGAAGAAGTAATGCTCGCCCTCGACCTCCCCCGGCCGCGGCGGACGCGTTGTCGCCGACACGGACAGCAGGATCTCGGGGTGGTGCTCCTTGATGTGCGCGGCGACCGTCCCCTTGCCGACGGCCGTAGGGCCTGCGAGAACGATCAGCCGGCTGCGCTCGCCGCGGGCCCGGGGCTCGGGCAGGCGCCGATCGAGGTAGTCCTGGAGGACCTGCCGCTGACGGATGCCGAGACCGCCGATCTTCTTCACCGGCGCGATCTGCAGGTCGGCGAGGATGCGGTCCCGCTTGCCCTCGCCGATCGCGGGGATCGCCGTCAGGAACTCCGTGACCCGCATCGCCGCGGCCGCGGACTGGGGCTCCGCCCACGCGCGCCGCAGCAGATCCTGCGGACTGATGACGCGCGTCGACACGTCGCGCTTGAGCGCGGCGCGCTCGCGGCGGGCGGCCACGGCGCGTCGCGACGCGGCGGCGCGATCGACCTCGGGAGGGGTACGGGAGTCAGGCATGTCGGGCGTCCTGGAGTTCGGAGTTGTGGGTGTCGATGGCCGCGCCGATCCCGTCGGGACCGGCACCGAGGATGCTGCGGCTCGCGCTGGCAAGCACCTGGGAGGCGAGCGGACCGAACCGTTCGCCGAGGTCGCGCAGGCGGGCGCCCTGCGCGCCGAATCCCGGTGCCAGGATCGACGCGCGGAGCAGCGAGGCATCCGACAGGCCGAGATCGGCGCGTTCCACTGTAGCCCCGACGACGAACCCGACCGGTCCGAAGCGGTCGTCCCCGACGACCGCCGACGAATTGACGGATCCGGCGCGCTGCGCGACCCAGTCCGCGACCGTCTGGCCCCGCTCCGCGTCGACCACGGTCACCTCGGCGGACTGCAGACCCGCCGCCTCCGGATTGCTCGTGGCGGCGAGGACGTACACGCCTTTGCCCTCGCGGACGGCCGTCGCGATCGTGCCTCGCAGGGAATCCGGGCCCAGGTACGGGCTCACGGTGACGGCATCCGACTCGAGCGGCGATCCCGCTGCGAGCCACGCCTCGGCGTACCCGTCCATCGTCGTGCCGATGTCGCCGCGCTTGGCGTCCGCGATCACGAGGAGCCCCGCGGCGCGAGCAGTGCCGATGACTTCCTCGAGTGCCGCGAACCCCGCGGACCCGTACCTCTCGAAGAACGCGACCTGCGGCTTGACCACGCCGACTCGGCTGCGCGCGGCATCCACGACACGCAGGCCGAACTCACGGACGCCCTCAGCGGATGCCGGGAGCCCCCACGCGTCCAGGAGGGACGCGTGGGGGTCGATCCCGACGCACAGCCGGCCGCGGGCGTCGACCGCCGCGGCCAGCCGCGACCCGAATGAGGTCACACCGCCGCCTTCCGGTCCGCGGTGTACTCCTGCAGACTGCGGACCGCGAACCCTTCGCGCAGCACCGGCATCGCCGAGACGGCGGCGCCGAGCACGGCCATCGTGGTGAACAACGCCTTGTCGGCGGCCACGGCGGCGGCGCGGATCTCGTACCCGTCGGCGCGGGCGATGCCGCCCGATGGGGTGTTCACGACGATGTCGATCTCCCCCGCGTTGATGAGGTCGACGACGTTGGACTCGCCGGAGTCCTGCGTCTCGGAGTACTTCGACACGACCTCCACCCGGATGCCGTTGCGCGCGAGGATCTCGGCTGTCCCCTCGGTCGCGACGAGGGTGTAGCCGAGCTCCTGCAGCCGGTGGGCGGGGAGGATGACGGCGCGCTTGTCGTCGTCGGCCACGGAGAGGAATACCGTGCCCGAGGTCGGCATCCCGCCGTACGCCGCCGCCTGGCTCTTGGCGAACGCGGTCGGGAAGTCGCGGTCGATGCCCATGACCTCACCGGTGGAGCGCATCTCGGGGCCGAGGACCGAGTCGACGGTCCGGCCGTCGGCGGTGCGGAACCGCTTGAACGGCAGCACGGCCTCCTTGACCGCGACGGGGGCGTCCAGCGGGACCCGCGAGCCGTCCTGCTCCGGCAGCAGCCCCTCGGCGATGAGCTCGGCGATCGACGCGCCCGCCATGATGCGGCTCGCGGCCTTGGCCATCGGGATGCCGAGGGCCTTGGACACGAACGGCACGGTGCGCGACGCGCGCGGGTTCGCCTCGATGACGTACAGCACGCCGGCCGAGACCGCGAACTGCACGTTCAGCAGCCCGCGTACGCCGACTCCCTCGGCGATCGCGTGCGTCGCCGTGCGGACCCGGTCGATCTCGCCGCGTCCGAGCGACATCGGCGGCAGGGTGCACGAGGAGTCGCCGGAGTGGATACCGGCCTCCTCGAGGTGCTCCATGACGCCGCCGATGTAGAGCTGCTCGCCGTCGAAGAGAGCGTCGACGTCGATCTCGACGGCGTCGTCCAGGAAGCGGTCGACCAGCAGCGGCGCGTCGTCGCGGATGATCGCCTGGTCGGCGATGCGGACGAAGTAGTCGCGCAGGCTCTCGGTGTCGTACACGATCTCCATGCCGCGACCGCCGAGCACGAAGCTCGGGCGGACGAGCACCGGGTATCCGATCTCCTCGGCGATCGCGATCGCACCGGCCTCGTCGGTGGCGGTGCCGTGACGCGGCGCCATGAGACCGGCGCGCTCCAGCAGCTGCGAGAACTGCTCGCGCTCCTCCGCGATGTCGATAGCGGCCGGCTTGGTACCGAGGATGGTGTAGCCGGCGGCCTCGATCCCCTTCGCGAGCCCGAGGGGGGTCTGACCGCCGAGCTGGCAGATGACGCCGACGATCTCGCCGGACTGCGCCTCGGCGTGCAGGACCTCGAGCACGTCCTCGAGTGTCAGCGGCTCGAAGTACAGCCGGTCGCTCGTGTCGTAGTCGGTCGAGACGGTCTCGGGATTGCAGTTGACCATGATGGTCTCGAAGCCGGCATCCGACAGCGCGAAGGACGCGTGCACGCACGAGTAGTCGAACTCGACGCCCTGGCCGATGCGGTTGGGCCCCGAGCCGATGATGACGACCTTCCGTCCCGCGCTGGGCGTGACCTCGGTCTCACGGTCGTACGAGGAGTAGTGGTACGGCGTGAGCGCCGGGAACTCGCCCGCGCACGTGTCGACCGTCTTGTACACGGGGCGCAGTCCGAAGCCGTGGCGGATGCCGCGCACGTCCGCTTCGCCGAGCCCGCGGAGCTCCGCGATCTGGGCGTCGCTGAAGCCGTGGTCCTTGGCGAGTCGCAGGACGTCCTCGGTGAGCTCGTCGGCCTCGCGGATGTAGTCGGCGACCTCGTTGATGAGGATCATCTGGTCCAGGAACCACGGGTCGATCGCGGTCGCGTCGAAGGCCTGCTCGAGCGTCGCCCCCTTGCGGAGAGCCTGCTGCAGCACGACGATACGACCGTCGGTCGGCGTCTTCGCGATCTCGAGCAGCTCGTCGACGGAGCGCGCCTCGGGTCCCCAGTGGAAGCTGGAGCCGCGCTTCTCGAGCGACCGGAGTGCCTTCTGCAGCGCCGTCGTGTAGTTGCGACCGATGGCCATCGCCTCGCCGACCGACTTCATGGTCGTCGTGAGGGTGGTGTCGGCGGCGGGGAACTTCTCGAAGTTGAACCGCGGCACCTTCACGACGACGTAGTCGAGGGTCGGCTCGAAGCTGGCCGGCGTCGCCTTCGTGATGTCGTTGGGCACCTCGTCGAGGCGGTACCCGATCGCGAGCTTGGCGGCGAGCTTGGCGATCGGGAAGCCGGTCGCCTTCGAGGCGAGCGCCGACGAACGCGAGACGCGCGGGTTCATCTCGATGACGATGATCCGGCCGGTCGCCGGGTCGACGGCGAACTGGATGTTGCAGCCACCGGTGTCGACACCCACGGCGCGGATGATGTCGATGCCGATGTCGCGGAGCTTCTGGTACTCGCGGTCGGTGAGCGTCAGCGCGGGTGCGACGGTGATCGAGTCGCCGGTGTGGACGCCGACCGGGTCGACGTTCTCGATGGAGCACACGACGACCGTGTTGTCGGCGGTGTCGCGCATGAGCTCGAGCTCGTACTCCTTCCAGCCGAGGATCGACTCCTCCAGGAGCACCTCGGTCGTCGGGGAGTCACGAAGACCTGCGCCGCCGATGCGACGGAGGTCCTCCTCGTTGTACGCGAAGCCCGAACCGAGCCCGCCCATCGTGAAGGAGGGACGGACCACGAGCGGGTAGCCGAGCTCGGCGGCACCGGCGAGCAGGTCGTCCATCGTGTGGGCGATGACGCTGCGGGCGACATCGGCGCCGGACTCCAGGACGAGCTCCTTGAAGACCTGCCGGTCCTCGCCCTTGCGAATGGCGTCCACCTTGGCACCGATGAGTTCGACGCCGTACTTCTCGAGGATGCCGCGGTCGTGGAGGGCCATCGCCGCGTTCAGAGCGGTCTGGCCGCCGAGGGTCGGGAGGATCGCGTCGGGCTTCTCCTTCGCGATGATCGTCTCGATGACCTCGGGGGTGATCGGCTCGACGTAGGTGGCGTCGGCGAAGTCGGGGTCGGTCATGATCGTGGCCGGGTTCGAGTTCACGAGGATGACGCGCACGCCCTCCTCGCGGAGCACCCGGCACGCCTGGGTGCCGGAGTAGTCAAACTCGCAGGCCTGACCGATGACGATCGGGCCGGAGCCGATGACGAGGACGCTGTTGATGTCGTCGCGCTTAGGCATTCTGGGTCGTCTCCTGAGTGGCGATCACGAGGTCGCGGAAGCGGTCGAAGAGGTAGTTGGCGTCGTGCGGACCGGCGGCTGCCTCGGGGTGGTACTGCACGCTGAACGCCGGGATGTCGAGGGCGCGCAGGCCCTCCACGACGTCGTCGTTGAGGCCGACGTGGCTCACCTCGACGCGTCCGTAGCCGTTCGGGCTGTCGACGACGCCCTCGATCGGCGCGTCGACGGCGAAGCCGTGGTTGTGCGCGGTGATCTCGACGCGGCCCGTCGTCTTGTCGAGGACGGGCTGGTTGATGCCGCGGTGGCCGAACGGCAGCTTGTAGGTGCCGAAGCCCAGCGCGCGGCCGAACAGCTGGTTGCCGAAGCAGATGCCGAAGAAGGGCAGGCCGGCGTCGAGCACCTCGCGCAGCAGCGCGACGTGTCGATCGGAGGCCGCCGGGTCACCGGGACCGTTCGAATAGAAGACGGCGACGGGGTCGATCGCCTGGACGTCGGCGAAGGTGATCGACTGCGGCAGGACGTGGACCTCGAACCCGCGGGCCGCGAGGTTGTTCACGGTCGCCTGCTTCACCCCGAGGTCGAGGATCGCGAGGTTGCCGATCTTCTCGCCGACGGCGGGGGTCACCTCCGCGGCGAGCACCGAGACGTCGGCGGACAGGTTCTGCCCGCTCATCTCGGGTGCCTCGCGCACGATGCGCAGCTGCTCGTCATCGGCGAGGGCTGCGGCATCCCCCGAGAAGACGCCGCCGCGCATGGAGCCGGCCGAACGGAGGACACGGGTCACGGCGCGGGTGTCGACACCGCTGATGCCGACGATTCCGTCTCGGACGAGGGCGTCCTCGAGCGAGTGGTCGGCGCGCCAGCTGGAGACGATGCGCGAAGGGTCGCGCACGACGTAGCCCGACACCCAGATGCGGCGGGACTCGTGGTCCTCGCCGTTCATGCCGGTGTTGCCGATGTGGGGTGCGGTCTGCAGGACGATCTGACCCGCGTAGGACGGGTCGGTGATCGTCTCCTGGTAGCCGGTCATCGCGGTGGCGAAGACGACCTCGCCGAGGGTGGTGCCGCGCGCCCCGTAGGCGTGGCCGGGGTGTCGGGAGCCGTCTTCGAGGACGAGGACGGCGGGTTCGGGAGCCTGGAATCTCTGAATGCTCATGCGTCGCTTCCGGGAGTCTGCTGGGGGGAGGTGGGAGTGGGGGTGGCGGGGAGGACCTGGACGATCGCGTCGGCGAGCGAGCGGGCCGAGGTGTCCTGCGGGCGGAGGTAGCTGTCGACGAGGGTGCCTTCCGGCGTCGTCCACGCGACCCGGACGAGCCCGTCGCGCTCGACGACCCGGTCGATCGCGACCGTGGCCTGTCCTGCGGCGACGAGGCGGTCCGCACCGAGGAAGACCCGCGGCTGGCCGGTGAGGTCGAGGGCGACGCCGCGGTCGGTGACGGTGACGTCGACGCGGGACCGGAAGGCCAGCCCGCGGATGGCGAGCCGCTCGAGCGGCTCGTCGTGACGCGTCGTCGCGACGTACAGTCCCTCGGACTGAAGCCGCGTCACCGCGCCGGCCGGAGCCTCGCCGACGGGAGCGGTCAGGCCCGCATCCCGCCGGGATCGTCGTCGCCACGCGAGGAGCCCCGCGAGGATCAGCACCGCGGCGACCGCCGCCATGACGAGGACGGCGGCCTCGCGGCTCACGAGGCGACCTCGTCGACGACGGCGCCGTCGGTCACGGTCTGACGACCGCGGAAGAACGTCGCGCGGACCTCGCCCGGCAGTTCCCTGCCGAGGTACGGCGAGTTGACGCTGCGGCCGCGCAGGTCATCCGTGCCGAACGCCCGGACCGGGGCCGCGTCGTAAAGGGTGAGGGATGCCGGCGCTCCGACGGCGAGCGGGGTGCCGGCCTCGGTGAGCCGGCCGATCCGCGCCGGGGCGGTCGACATGACGCGCGCGACGTCGGCCCACTCGAGCAGGCCGGTCTCGATCATGGCGGCGTGCACGACGCGGAGCGCGGACTCGAGTCCGACCATGCCGTTCGCGGCGGCCTGCCACTCGCACGTCTTGGCCTCGGCCGGGTGCGGTGCGTGGTCGGTGGCGACGATGTCGATCGTGCCGTCGGCGAGGCCCTCGCGGACGGCGAGGACGTCCTCGTCGCGCCGCAGCGGCGGATTCACCTTGAAGCGCGGGTCGTACCCGCGCACGAGGTCCTCGGTGAGAAGGAGGTGGTGGGGCGTCACCTCCGCGGTGACGTGGATGCCGCGCTTCTTCGCCCACCGGATGAGGTCGACCGATCCCGCGGTGGAGAGGTGGCACACGTGCAGGCGGGAACCGACGTGCTCGGCGAGCAGGACGTCGCGCGCGATGATCGACTCCTCGGCGACGGCCGGCCACCCGGTGAGCCCGAGCTCGGCCGACACGGTGCCCTCGTTCATCTGCGCACCCTCGGTGAGCCGGGGGTCCTGTGCGTGCTGAGCGACGACGCCGTCGAAGGACTTCACGTACTCCAGCGCACGCCGCATGATGAGCGGATCGAACACGCAGAAGCCGTCGTCGCTGAAGACGCGGACCCGGGCGCGTGAGGACGCCATCGCCCCGAGCTCCGCCAGACGCTCGCCCCTCTGCCCGACGGTGACCGCACCGATCGGCTGCACGTGGACGTACCCGGCCGCTTCGCCGAGGGCGAGCTCCTGCTCCACGACACCGGCGGTGTCGGCGACGGGCGAGGTGTTCGGCATCGCGAACACCGTCGTGTAGCCGCCCGCGGCGGCCGCACGCGAGCCGGTGAGGATCGTCTCGGACGCCTCGTAGCCGGGCTCGCGGAGGTGGGTGTGCAGGTCGACAAGTCCCGGCAGAGCGATCAGGCCGTCGGCATCCACGGTCCGTGCTCCCGCGGCGCTGAGTCCGGACCCCAGCTCGGCGATGACACCGTCCCGGATCAGGATGTCGGCGGCGATGCCGCCGTCGATCCGCGCTCCGCGGATGAGGATGGTCTCGCTCATCGGGCCTCCTCCTGTGCGTGGTTCGTGGACCGCTCCCCCGCCAGGAGCAGGTAGAGCGCCGCCATGCGCACCGACACCCCGTTCGCGACCTGTTCGAGAACGGTCGAGCGTGGCGAATCGGCGGCGTCGGCGGAGATCTCCAGACCCCGGTTCATGGGCCCGGGATGCATGACAATGCTATCGGTCGGAAGCGCGGCCATCCGCGCGACATCCAATCCCCAGCGACGCGAATACTCCCGCTCAGTCGGGAAATAGGCCGCGCTCATGCGCTCGAGCTGGATGCGCAGCATCATGACCGCGTCGGGGGCGTCGGCGATCGCCTGATCGAGGTCGTAGACGACCGTGACCGGCCAGGCCGACACGTCCTGCGGGACGAGGGTGGGCGGCGCCACGAGGGTGACGCGGGCCCCGAGGGTCGTCAGGAGCCACACATTCGACCGCGCGACGCGGGAGTGGAGGATGTCCCCCACGATCGCGACGTGCAGGCCCGACAGATCGCGTCCCCGGCTGTCGTCGCCGAAGAAGCGCTTGCGGATCGTGAAGGCGTCGAGCAGCGCCTGCGTCGGGTGCTCGTGCGTCCCGTCGCCGGCGTTCAGGACGCCGGCGGAGATCCAGCCGCTCGTGGCGAGCGTGTGCGGGGCACCGGACGCGCCGTGGCGGATGACGACCGCATCCGCCCCCATGGCCTGCAGGGTCTGCGCCGTGTCCTGGAGCGATTCGCCCTTCGAGACCGACGAGCCCTTCGCCGAGAAGTTGATGACGTCGGCGGAGAGCCGCTTGGCCGCCGCCTCGAACGAGATCCGGGTGCGCGTCGAGTCCTCGAAGAAGAGGTTGACGACCGTCTTGCCCCGGAGCGTCGGCAGCTTCTTGATCTCGCGGGACTGCGTGTCGCGCATGTCCTCCGCGACGTCGAGGATGCGGAGGGCGTCCTCGCGCGCGAGGGTACGGGTGTCGAGGAGGTGCCTCATGAGGCGATGGTCACCTCCTCGGCGCCGTCGACGTCGGCGAGGCGGACGTTCACACGCTCGTCGCGCGAGCTCGGCAGGTTCTTGCCGACGAAGTCGGGGCGGATCGGCAGCTCGCGGTGGCCGCGGTCGACGAGGATCGCGAGCCGCACGACGCCGGGACGGCCGATGTCCTGCAGCGCGTCCAGCGCGGCGCGGATGGACCTGCCCGAGAAGAGCACGTCGTCGACGAGGACCACGGTCTTCGCGTCGATGCCGTCAGCCGGGATCTCGGTCGGGCGGGGCGTGCGCGTCGGGTTCCGGTGCAGGTCGTCGCGGTACATTGTGACGTCGAGCGAGCCGACCGGGACGGTCACACCCGTGAACGAGGCGATGAGCGCTGCGATCCGTTCGGCGAGGGTGACGCCGCGGGTGGGGATCCCGAGGAGCACGAGCCCGTCGGGGCCCTTGTTCGACTCGAGGATCTCGTGAGAGATGCGCGTGAGTGCGCGGGCGATTTCGCTGTCGTGCAAGACGATGCGCGAGGTCATCCGCCGCTCCCTTCTCCGCCTCACAGGACGGTGTTAAAGGTTGCTTGTGTGCGTCCAGTCTAGCGGCGCGCGGGCGACCGCCGCGCCCACATGTCAGGATGAGCCGGGGGGATGAGATGGCACGTGGGCGTGAGGCGATCCTGGTGACCGGGACGGTGCTCGTCGTCCTCTACGCGCAACTCATGTACCTCGTCACGCAGGTCCTGACGCCGCTGTCCACGACGCCGGGGAAGACCCTCGCTGAGATCGCCGCGGCCGCGGACGCCGCAGGCGAGCCCGTCTTCACCCCGCTCGCCGTCGCTCTCCCGCTCGGCGGGGTCGCGCTCGCGGTGGCCGTACTCGTCACCGCGCTGCGGAGCCGGGCGTTCCGGTCGGAGTGGGTCGCCCTGGCGTACCTCACACTGGTGGCCTGCGGCCTGCCCGTCTACTTCGCCCTGGCCTTCGGCGTCGGCATGTCGCTGGCCGATCTGGGCGGCGTCCTGCCCGTCACAGGTGGCGACTCCGACGTCTGGCTCGTGCTCGCTAACGCGAGCTTCGCCGCCTTCTTCCTGGCGCTGGGCGTCAGTGCCGGACTCGTCGTACGGCGCGCCGGGCGCGGCACGAGAACCCTCGTCGGCCCGCGCCCCGCGCGGTGATCCGACGGAGCGGGCTCAGCTTCGTGCGATGCGCGCCAGGACGCCGTGGACGAACGAGCCGGAGTCGTCGGTCGAGAACTCCTTCGCGAGTTCGACGGCCTCGTCGATCGCGACCGCCGTCGGAACGTCGTCGTTGTGAAGGATCTCCCACACACCGATGCGCAGGATCGCGCGGTCGACCGCCGGCATCCGCTCGAGCTTCCAGTCACGGGCGTGCGTGACGATCTGCTCATCGATCTCGCTCTGCGTGTCGATGACACCGTCGACGATCTCGCGGGCGTACAGCCACGACGCCTCACGCGCAGGCTCGCTGGCCGCGCGCTTCGCTTCGGCGGCGAGGGTGACGGCGAGGTCGTCGCCGCGGATGTCCGACTGGTACAGGATGTCGAGGGCGCGCTTGCGCGCCTTGCTCCGTGCGCTCATCGGTCGGTCAGTTCACGCGGCCGAGGTAGTCCCCGGTGCGCGTGTCGACCTTGACCTTGGTGCCCTGCTCGACGAAGAGCGGGACCTGGATCTCGTAGCCGGTCTCGAGGGTGGCGGGCTTCGTGCCGGCCGACGAACGGTCGCCCTGCAGGCCCGGCTCGGTGTAGGTGACCTCGAGGACGACCGACGCAGGCATCTCGACATACAGCGGGTTGCCGTTGTTCAGCGCGATCTGGACCTGCTGGTTCTCGAGCAGGTAGTTCGCGGCGTCACCGACGACCGTCGAGGACACGCTCAGCTGGTCGTAGTCCGACACGTCCATGAAGACGTAGCTGTCACCGTCGTTGTAGAGGTAGGTGAAGTCGCGGCGGTCGACGTTCTCGATCTCGATCTTCGCGCCCGCGTTGTAGGTGCGGTCGACCACCTTGCCCGAGACGACGTTCTTGAGCTTGGTGCGGACGAAGGCACCGCCCTTGCCGGGCTTCACGTGCTGGAACTCGACGACGCTCCAGAGCTGTCCGTCGATGGACAGGACGACGCCGTTCTTGATGTCTGCAGTGGATGCCATGAGAGTGCGGTTTTCCGTTCGATGAGTTCAGGGCCAGAGCGGCCGACGATCGATTCTACGGGATGCCGCGGCATCCGCCCCGGGAAGCGGTCAGTCCCCGAGCCGCGCGACGAGCGCGCGCGTGGCCTCCGCGTACCCCGCGACGCCACGCCCGACGACATGGACCACCGCGACGTCGGCGATGTACGAGTGGTGCCGGAACGTCTCCCGCGCCATCACGTCGGAGATGTGCACCTCGGCGACGGGCAGCGCGACGCCCGCGAGCGCGTCACGGAGCACGACCGAGGTGTGCGTCAGTCCCCCTGGGTTGATGACGATGCCCGCACAGTCGGTGCGTGCGGCGTGGATCGCGTCGATGAGCACCCCTTCGTGATTGCTCTGCACGGCGCGCACCTCGTAACCCGCCTCTTCGGCGGTCCGCTGCACGAGGTCCTCGACGTCGGCGAGCGTCTCCGTTCCGTAGACCTCGGGTTCGCGGACGCCGAGGAGGTTCAGGTTCGGTCCGTTGACGAGCAGCAGGCGGCGGGGGGACGACACGTCAGCACCCTATCGGGCAGGCCGGTGCATCCGGATCTCGACACCGACCTCGACCTCGGTCTCGAGGCCGGTGGGCGCGAATCCGAGCCGGGCGTAGGCCGCGCGGGCGCGCGCGTTGTCCGCGTGCACGTCGAGCGTCAACCCGTTCACCCCGGCAGCTTCCGCCCACGCGGATGCCACGTCCACCAGCGCGTCGATGACGCCGCGCCCACGGTGGTCGGCGTCGACGAAGACCCCGACGAGGTCGGCCTGCGGAACGTCGACGCGGCGTCCGAGCGTGTCGGTCTCTCCCGCCGCGCGCAGAAGCACCGTGACCGAGCCCACCCAGCGGTTCGCCACGACGGCGACGAACTGAGCGGCTCCCTCACCCATCGCGGCATCCGCTGTGCGCTGCTGCCAGAAGGCGTCGTCCTGACCGAGCGCCTCCTCGACGGTGGACAGGAACGCGATGGGGGCAGCGGGATCGCGCAGTGCGCGGAGGCGGAGGTCGCGGACCTCGCGCCACTCCTGCAGGCGCACCCGCCGGATGACGGCCTCGGTCACCCGGCGATCTCCTGGTACGCCGCGAAGAGCAGGGACTCGTCGGGAGCCTGCATCACGGTCGGCTTGCCGACCGCGTCGAGGACGATGAATCGGAGCATCCCGCCGCGGGCCTTCTTGTCGCGCTGCATGACACCCAGCAGGTGCTGCCAGCCGTCCATGCGGTAGCTCGTGGGCAGACCGAGGACGTCGAGGATGCGGCGATGACGCGCGACGTCGTCGTCCGAGAGACGCCCGGCGAGTCGCGACAGTTCGGCGGCGTACATCATGCCGATCGAGATGGCCGCCCCGTGGCGCCAGCGGTATCGCTCAGCGTGCTCGATGGCGTGCCCGAGCGTGTGACCGTAGTTGAGGATCTCGCGGAGCCCCGCCTCGCGGAAGTCCTCGCTCACCACCCGCGCCTTCATCTCGGTGGCGAGTTCGATGCAGCGGCGGAACTCGGGCGTCGTCGGGTCGACGGCGGCCTCGGGGTCGCGCTCGACGATCTCGAGGATCTCGGGGAACCAGATGAAGCCCGCCTTGACGACCTCGGCGAAGCCGGCGACGGTCTCGTTGCGCGGCAGCGTGTCGAGGACGTCGAGGTCGCAGATCACCGACCGGGGCGCCCAGAACGCACCGACGAGGTTCTTCCCCTCGGCGGTGTTGACGCCGGTCTTGCCGCCGACGGCGGCATCCACCATCCCGAGCACGGTGGTGGGGATCTGGACGATCTGCACCCCGCGCAGCCAGGACGCCGCGACGAACCCGGCGAGGTCGGTGACGGCACCGCCGCCGAAGCCGATCACGGCGTCGGAGCGGGTGAAGTCGGCCTGTCCCATCACCTGCCAGCAGAAGGCCGCCACCTCGATGCGCTTGCCGTCCTCGGCATCGGGCACCTCGGCGGTGAGCACCTCCAGCGTCCCGTCGGCGAGGAGCGTCTCGCGCAGGTCCGCAGCCTTCGCGCCGAGCCTTGGCGTGTGCACGATGAGCACCTTCTTCACCGTGGGCGCGAGGTGGTCGCGGACGCCGGCGAGAAGGCCGCGACCGACGTGGATGTCGTAGGGCGTGCTGCCGGTGACGCTGATGGTGGTGTGGCTCATGCGCGGGCTCCGGGAAGGTCGGCGGAGGGGACGGCCCACTCCGCGATGGCGGTCACGATGTTCTCGAGCGGTCCGGACGAGGTGTCGAAGGTCACGTCGGCCACCGACTCGTAGACGGGTCGCCGCTCGGCGTAGATGCGCTCCCAGCGGGCGATCGGGGTCTCGTCCCCCGCGGTCAGCAGGGGGCGCGTGGCCGCCTCGCCCAGTCGTCGTGCGACGACGCGCGGCGCGACCGTGAGCAGAGCGACACGGTGCGGTCGCAGTCTCTCCCGAATGGTCTCGTCGAGGACGGCTCCCCCGCCGAGCGAGACGACCCCGCCCGTCTCGAGCGCCACGGCGACCGCGTCCCGCTCGAGCGCCCGGAAATGCGGTTCGCCGTGCTCAGCGAAGATGTCGGCGATCGGACCGTGCACACGGACGATCGCGGCATCCGTGTCGGTGAACGTACGGCCGAGACGCTTGGCCACACGACGCCCGACACTCGTCTTGCCGGCCCCCATGGGACCGATGAGCACGATCGCCTGGGGGTCAGGCGAGGTCATGTGCGAGAAGTGCCGCCTCCGACGCGGGAGTCGTCTTCAGCGTCTCCGGGATCGCCGCGAGGTAGGTCTCGAGGTTGCGCCGCGTCTCGCGCACGCTGTCGCCGCCGAACTTCTCGAGCACGGCGTCGGCCAGCACGATGGCGACCATGGCCTCGGCGACGACCCCCGCTGCGGGGACGGCGCAGACGTCGGAACGCTGGTGGTGGGCGGCCGCGGTGTCGCCGGTGGCGACGTCGACGGTGCGCAGCGCGTGCGGGACCGTGGCGATCGGCTTCATGCCCGCGCGCACGCGCAGCACGGTGCCGGTGGACATGCCGCCCTCGGTGCCGCCGGCGCGGTCGGAAGCCCGGGTGATGCCGTCGGCGGTCGCGAACAGCTCGTCGTGGGCGGCGGATCCGCGACGGCGGGTCGTCTCGAAGCCGTCGCCGACCTCGACGCCCTTGATGGCCTGGATGCTCATCAGCGCCTGAGCGAGCTTGCCGTCGAGACGACGGTCCCAGTGGACGTGGGACCCGAGGCCCGGCGGCAGGCCGTAGGCGAGCACCTCGACGATGCCGCCGAGCGTGTCGCCGTCCTTCTTGGCGGCATCGACCTCCGCGACCATGCGCTCGGAGGTGGCAGCGTCGAAGCAGCGGAGCGGGTCGGCATCGAGCGTGTCGACGTCGTCCGGACCGGGGAGCACGGCACCCTCGGGCACCTGCACGGGACCGATCGACAGCGTGTGGCTGACGAGGCGGATGTCGAGCTCCGACAGGAACCCGCGGGCGATCGCGCCGAGCGCGACGCGGGCCGCCGTCTCGCGCGCACTGGCGCGCTCGAGGATCGGGCGAGCCTCGTCGAAGTCGTACTTCTGCATGCCGACGAGGTCGGCGTGGCCGGGGCGGGGACGCGTCAGTGCGGCGCCGCGGCCGCGCGACCGCTCCGTCATCTCGACCGGCTCCGGGTTCATGACCTCGACCCACTTCGGCCACTCGGTGTTGCCGATGCGGAGGGCCACCGGACTGCCGAGCGACAGCCCGTGCCGCACGCCACCGGAGAGGTGGAGTTCGTCCTCCTCGAACTTCATCCGCGAGCCGCGGCCGTAGCCGAGCTTCCGGCGGGCGAGGTCGGCGCGGATCGCGTCGAGCGAGACGGGTACGCCGGAGGGCAGACCCTCCATGATGGCGACGAGTTCGGGGCCGTGGGATTCGCCGGCGGTGAGCACGCGGAGCATTGCTCTAGTCTCCCACGAGCGCGCGCCGCATGACGGCCACCACCGCGTCCTCCCGGGGCAGCGGCTCGTCGACGTCGCCGGAGGCGAAGGCGCGGATCTGCAGGACCGCCTGGTGCAGCAGCATCCCCGCCCCGCCCTGCGCGGGTGCGCCGGTGCGATCCCACGCGCGCGACAGATCCGTCGGCCAGTGGCCGTACACGACGTCCATGAGGGCGCCGCCGGCGGCGGCGAGGCGATCGGCGACGCTCTCATCGACCGTCGCCCCGCCGGGCAGGGTCGCGATCGTCACATCCACCGGAGGGAGATGGGCGGCGTCGAGTAGGACGGCGTCCACGTCGAGGTTCAGCCTCGCTCCCAGGTCGCGCAGAGCTGCGGCCGCGTCGGGACGGCGCGCGGCGACCTGCACCTGCTGTGCGCCCATCTCCGCCAAGGCGACCAGGGCAGCGGATGCGGTCGCCCCGGCACCGACGATGCGCGCCCGCTCCGCGGCCACGACACCGGCCTCCGCCCACGCGGCGACGATGCCCCCGGCATCCGTGTGGAAGGCCTGCCAGCCCGCGGACGTTCGGACGAGGGTGTTCGCCGCGCCCGTGAGGGTGGCGCGGGCGTCGCGCTTCTCGGCGGCCGCGAAAGCCGCGTGCTTCAGCGGCATCGTCAGAGACAGCCCGCGGTACTCGGACCCCAAGGACGCGAGCTCGGCCGGGAACGATGCCTCGTTCACGCGACGTCGGCCGTACGTCCATTCCCAGCCGAGCAGAGCGTAGGCCGCCGTGTGCATCGCCGGCGACAGGCTGTGCTCGATCGGATCGCCCCAGACTTCCAGGGCGACCGGCATCAGGAGCAGCCTCCGTCGGGGTTGTCCCGGCACCACTGCTGGTACTGCGCGACGGCCTTCTCATGCTCGGCGAAGGTCGCGGAGAACACCGTCTCGCCCGTCTCGAGGTTCACGGTCACGAAGTACTGCCACGGCCCCTCGGCGGGCTCCACCGCCGCCTTGATGGCGAGTTCACCGGGATTGGCGATGGGCGTCACCGGCAGGCCGGGGTTGACGTAGGTGTTCCACGGGTTGTCGTCCTCGAGCTCCTCGGCGCGCGAGCTCGTGCCGCCCTCACGGTCGGCGAACGGGTACTGCGCGGTGGAATCCATCTGCAGCTTGCCGTTCGTGTCGCTGATCGACGGGTCGAGGCGGTTCTCGATGACGCGCGACACTTTGTAGAAGTCGTCCTCGTAGCGGGCTTCCTTCTCGATGATGGATGCGACGGTGAGGATGCGCTCCCGCTGGTCCACCGGGACGCCCGCGTCATCGAGGGCTTTCACCGTGCGGTCCACCATCGCCTGGACGACCTGCGTCGCCGTAACGTCAGGGTCGAAGGTGTAGGTCGCCGGGAACAGCCAGCCCTCGAGGCTCTGCGCCGTCACACCGTAGGCGGCCGGATCCTTCACGGCGGCCTCGACGTCCTCCACGGGCAGCCCGATCCCCTCCGCGATGCGCGGGACGGACTGCGCGACGGTGAGACCCTCGCGCAGCTGAGCCGTGTACTCCTGCTTGTTCGCGGGGTCCAGAAGCGCCGAGAACGCCGCTTCGGAGGTCATCTTCTGCTGCAGCGAGTAGACGCCGGGCTTGAGGACGTTCGGGTCCTCGCCGCTGTCGATCAGGAAGGAGTAGAACGCGCCGGAGGTCTTGGTGACGCCCGCGTCGAAGAGCGTCTGCGAGATGTCGGCGCCCGTCTGACCCGAGACGATCGTGACGCTCGCCTCGCCCTCGGCGAGGCCGGCATCGAAGTCCTTCGGCTCCTCCCAACCCATGACGGCGCGGATCTGGTCCTCGTAGGTGTTCCAGACGTAGAAGCCACCTGCGGCCAGTCCGCCGAGGATCGCGAGGATCACCACGAAGACACCCCAGGCGGCGACGCGGCTCTTGCGTCGGTCACGATCGTGTCGCTTCGTGGAGCTGGAGGGCGCTGCCAGACCCCTCTCCTCGAAGAGGGCGTCGATCGGTGCCGTGGAGGAGACGGGTGCGCGCGGGGGCGTCTGCGGACGAGTCGGGGCGGGGCCGACCGTCGGTGCGACCCCGCTCGCCCCCTGCTGCGCCTGACGCGCAGCCCTGCGCGAGGCGGGTGCGCCGTTCGGACCGGCCGCGGGAGCTCCGTCCGCGGGGGCGCCGGAATGGTCGTCGCGCGAAGGCGTCTCGGGCATCAGTGGACTCCTGCGTCTCCTACAGCGCCGCACCGGCCGGGTTACCGGTGCTCTTCTCGACGTCGATCGCCTGCTGGAGGAGGACGACCGCGGCTATCTGGTCGACAATCCTACGAGATGACTTCTGCGAACGCCCGTTCTGCCGCAGGACGGCGTTCGCCGACACGGTGCTGAGGCGCTCGTCGACGAGGCGTACGGGCACCTCCAGCGCGGACTCGAGCGCGGTCGCGAACTCTCGGGCGTCCGTCGTCGACGCGGTCTCCGCGCCGCCGAGGCTGATCGGCAGACCCACGAGCACCTCGATCGCGTCGTACTCCCGCGCGATCTCGACGATGCGGGCGACCGAGGTCTCGGAACGCGGCACGGTCTCCACGGGAACCGCGAGCAGGCCGTCGGCATCGCAGCGGGCGACACCGACCCGGGCCCGACCGACATCGATTCCGAGGCGTACCCCGCGACGGAATCCGCTCACGCGGTCGCGCCCTCCAGCGCCGACACGATGCTCTGCAACGCCGCGGGCAGAGCCGAGGCATCCGTCCCACCGCCCTGCGCGACGTCATCGCGGCCACCGCCGCCACCGCCCAGGACACCGGCCGCGGAGCGTGCCAGCAACCCGGCCTTGGCGCCGGCGGCGCGGGCCGACTCGTTCGTGGCGACGATCACGACGGGTCGTCCGCCCACCTCGCCGCCGAGGGCCACCACCCCCGCATCGCTGCCGAGACGCTCCCGCACCTGCAGCGCGAGCGAGCGCAGATCGTCGGCGGACCCGACGGTGCCGACGGACTCCGCCACGACCCGGTGGGAACCGGCCTGGACGGCGGATGCCGCCAGCGTCGGCACACGCTCGCCGAGCGCCTTCGCCTCGAACTGCGCGATCTTCTTCTCCGCGGCTTTCAGGCTCGCCTGCAGTTCGGCGATGCGGGCAGGGAGCTGGTCCCGGGGGATCTTCAGGCCCGAGGTGAGCTGCGAGACGATCGCGCGCTCGGCCGCGAGCTCACGGAAGGCGTCCTGCCCCACGAGGGCCTCGACACGTCGGTTCGAGGCGCCGACGGAGGACTCCCCCACCAGATTGATCAGCCCGACCTGTGCACTCGAGGACACGTGGGTGCCCGCGCACAGCTCGCGCGACCAGGGCCCGCCGATGTCGACCATGCGCACGCGGTCGCCGTACTTCTCGCCGAACAGCGCCATGGCGCCGGCAGCCTTCGCCTCGTCGAGCGAGAGGACACGCGTGGTCACCTCGAGGTCATCCCGGACGGCGTTGTTCGCGATCTCCTCGATCTCGCTGCGCGTCTCGGGCGAGAGCGCCTGACCCCAGGAGAAGTCGAAGCGCAGGTAGCCGGCGCGGTTGAGCGAGCCCGCCTGCGTCGCGCCCTTTCCGAGTGTGTCGCGGAGGGCGGCGTGGACGAGGTGGGTAGCGGAGTGCGCCTGCGCGGCCGCGCGGCGGTTCGCGGCATCCACCACCGTCGTCGCGGCGTGGCCGACGGCGACCTCGCCCGTCGTGACCTCGACGGTGTGGCTCACGAGGCCCGGGACGGGCTTCTGGACGTCGAGGACCTCGAGCTCGTAACCGGGACCCACGATGACGCCCTTGTCGGCGACCTGGCCACCGGACTCGGCGTAGAGCGCCGTCTCGGCCAGGATCACCTCGGCGATCTGACCCTGCGACGCACGGTCCGCCGGGGCACCGCCGACCAGGATGCCGAGCACACGGGACTCGGTCTCGAGGTCGGTGTACCCCGTGAAGACCGTCTCGCCGAGCGCACGGAAGTCGCGGTACACACTCGTGTCGGCCAGCTGACCCTTGCGGGAGCGGGCGTCGGCCTTCGCGCGCTCGCGCTGCTCCTTCATGAGCGTGTCGAAGCCGACGCGATCGACGCTGAGACCGGCCTCCTCGGCGATCTCGAGGGTCAGATCGATCGGGAACCCGTAAGTGTCGTGCAGCAGGAACGCCTGTGAGCCGCTGAGCGAGGTCGACTGCGTCGCCTTCGCGGACTCGATCGAGGTGTCGAGGATCTCGGACCCGCTCGCGAGGGTCCGGAGGAAAGTGGCCTCCTCGGCGAGGGCGTACTGCGACAGGCGCGCGTAATCCGCCTCGACGACCGGGTAGGACTCCTTCATCGCGTCGCGCGAGACGGCAAACAGCTCGGCGAAGGTCGGCCCCTCCACGCCGAGCAGACGCATGGAGCGGATCGCGCGACGCATGAGGCGCCGCAGGATGTAGCCGCGGCCGTCGTTCGCCGGCGTGACACCGTCCGAGAGAAGCATCAGCGACGAACGGATGTGGTCGGCCACGACCCGGAAGCGCACATCGTCGTCGTGGTCGTCGCCGTACCGCTTGCCCGAGAGTTCGACGGCCTTGTCGAGCACCGGCCGGACCTGATCGGTCTCGTACATGTTGTCGACGCCCTGCTTGATGAAGGCGACGCGCTCCAGACCCATACCGGTGTCGATGTTCTGCGCCGGCAGATCGCCCACGATGTCGAACTCGTACTTCGAGCGGACATTCGTGATCTCGTACTGCATGAAGACGAGGTTCCAGATCTCCACGTACCGGTCGTCGTCGGTCGCAGGACCGCCGTCGACCCCGTACTCGGGTCCGCGGTCGAAGAAGATCTCGGAACAAGGACCGGCGGGTCCCGGGAGACCCGTCGTCCAGTAGTTCGTGTCCTTGCCGAGGCGCTGGATGCGCTCCTCCGGAAGCGTGGAGTGCTTCAGCCAGAGCTGGATGGCCTCGTCGTCCTCTTCGTAGACGGTGACCCAGAGATCCTTGGGATCGAAGCCGAGCCCACCCTCCTCCTCAGAGGTCGTCAGCAGCTCCCAGGCGTAGCGGATCGCGCCTTCCTTGAAGTAGTCGCCGAAGGACCAGTTGCCGAGCATCTGGAAGAAGGTGCCGTGACGCGGCGTCTTGCCGACCTCTTCGATGTCGTTCGTGCGGATGCACTTCTGGTTGTCCGCGGCACGCTTGTAGGGGGCGGGGACGTCGCCGGAGAGGTAGGGGATGAAGGGGACCATGCCGGCGACCGTGAACAGCAGGGCCGGGTCGTCGCTGACGAGGGATGCCGAGGGCACGATCGTGTGCCCCTTCTTCTCGAAGTAGTCCAGGTAGCGCCGGGCGATCTCAGCGGTCTTCATCGTGTGTCCTCAACTGCATGCGGGATCGGTCGCGTCCGCACGGGCGCGACCGGGAGATGTGGGGGTGGTCAGTCGTCGAGCTTGGCGGCCGCGGAGCGACCCGCGGCGGCGACGCCGTCGACGAGGTCGGATGCGGCATCCTTCACGTCGCCTGCGACGTCCGTGGCGACGTCCTTCGCGTCGGCGACGATGCCGTCGATCTTCGCCTCCTGCGCCCGGTAGGCATCCGCCATCCGGTCGGTGAACTCGGAGATCCGCAGGTCGACCTCGGAGAGGAGCTCCTGACCTCGAGGGTCCTTGTTGACCAGGTGCGCAGCGACGAAACCGCCGGCGATGCCCAGCAGGAACCAGAGGACGTTCTTCATGGGATCCATGTTAGGTGCAAAGCAGAAGGGGCGCCGGGTGAACCCGACGCCCCTTCTGGCGATGCTCCGCCTCGCTCAGCGCGCGGCGTAGTACTCGACGACGAGCTGGACTTCACAGGTCACGGGGACCTCGGCGCGCTTCGGGCGACGCTCGAGACGTGCCTGCAGCTTGTCGAGCTCGACCGAGAGGTAGCCCGGAACCGGGGGCAGAACCTCGGCGTGACCGCCGGCGGCTGCGACCTGGAACGGCTCGAGAGCCTCGCTCTTGGCCTTGACGTGAATCGTCTGGCCCGGCTTCACGCGGAAGGACGGGCGGTCGACGAGCTGGCCGTCGACGAGGATGTGACGGTGCACGACGAGCTGGCGCGCCTGTGCGGTCGTGCGGGCGAAGCCCGAACGCAGCACGAGGGCGTCGAGACGCATCTCGAGGAGCTCGACGAGGTTCTCACCGGTCAGGCCCTCGGTGCGGCGGGCCTCGTTGAAGGTGTTGCGCAGCTGCTTCTCGCGGATGCCGTACTGCTCGCGCAGACGCTGCTTCTCGCGGAGGCGGACGGCGTAGTCGCTGTCCTGCTTGCGCTTGGTGCGGCCGTGCTCACCCGGAGCGTAGGGACGCTTCTCGAGGTAGCGGGCGGCCTTGGGGGTCAGTGCGACGCCGAGGGCGCGCGAGAGGCGCACCTTGCGGCGGTCCTGGGACTTCGTTGCCACGAAATCTTCCTTCCATGACGTGGCCATGTCTTTCACGGCTCACGGGCGTATCGCCTTCTCTCGCCCTTTCGGACTGCACGCCGGGGCACGCCGGAAGGTGGGAAAGAGAGAAGAGGATGCCCGAAAACACGGTTTCGAGCCGGTCAAGTCTAACAGACGAGCCGGATCATCCCCGGTCACGTGCCAGGTCGAGGGCACCAGGAGGGTAGAACGGCATCGACTCCCGCGCCGCGTCATCCACCGGGTACCACCCGACGCTCGTCTCACCGTCGAGCACCGGCAGTCGACCGCCCCGCGGGAGTGCCTCCAACTCCGCGCTCCGGGCGGCGAAGACATAGGCGATCTCGTTCCCGGTACGGCCTTCGTTGTCGAAGATGTTCTCGAGCACGCCGAGGAGCCGGGTCTCGGTGACGGTCGCGCCCAGCTCCTCGAGGATCTCGCGACGGACGGCGGCTTCCGCGGTCTCCCCCGGTTGCACCCCTCCGCCCGGGGCGCGCAGGAAGGCAGGGCGCGCCGATGTGGCGGCATACTCCTCCGCGAGGACCCGACCGTCCTGGATCACGACCGCGACCGCGATGACCCGGATGCGGGGGCGCGTGTGGAGCTCATCGGCGCAGGCGCGCAGGGCGCGACCGTACAGAGGCAGGTCGCCTGCGAGCGCTCCGAGCGCGGTGCGGAGGGCACGCGCAGGTTTGTCGTCGTCGAAGAGCGCGAGCGCCTCGAATCCTCGGGCGGCGGGGGCCAACGGGTCAGACGGATCGATGGCCTTCAGCACCGCGATCGCGCCGGACGGGTCACCCACGTTCCGGAGCGAACTCGCGAGCTGAATGAGGGCTTGAGTGCGGAAGGGGGCACCCAGACCGGCATCCAGAGCCCGCCGGTAGAGCGGGACAGCCGCCGCCTCCTCGCCGAGGAAGTCTTCGACCGACGCGCGCTCGAACAGCGCTCGCGGGTCATCGGCCGCACGGTGGGACAGGACGTCCTCCATCGCCGCGCGCAGTGCCTCGGGCTGCTCGTCGGCGGCGGCGTCCCACACATCCTGGACGCGCCGCTCCCACGCATCAGGCGCTTCCGGGCCCGTGGGAGGGCTGATCAGGAGCGCCCGGACGCGACGCTGCAACTGGGAGAGCCGCGCATCGTCGAGAGGAGCACGGACGAATGCGCTCATGCCGCGGAGTGCGACGCCTGCATCGCTGAGCTCACCCGTCAGCAGGTGCTCGAGGAACTCCGCATCCGGCACCTCTCTCACCGTGCCTGACTCGCCCTCCCCCCACTCCGCCGGGCCTGCGGGGGCACAGTCGGCCGCGATGAGCACATGCTTCCGGCGCGTGGAGTTGGCTCCGCTCCACTCGGAACCCGCATGGAAGACCGCCGCGGGGGCGTACCCGGTCTCCTCCCGCAGTTCGCGAAGACCCGCCTCGCGAGGCGTTTCACCAGGGTCGACTGCGCCGCCCGGGATCTCAGCAAGCATCCGGCGAGGACCGACACGGAACTGCTCGAAGAGGACCACGGTCCCGTCCGCGGTGAATGCGACGACGGCGACGGTGTCATGCTGTTCGAGGATGTCCCACTGGGTCTGCGTGCCATCCGGCATCCGATAGGCGTCGCGTCTGATGCGAGCGAAACCCTCGTACGCGACCTGACTCGACTCGCGGGTCCATTCTCCTTCAGTCACCGAGGATCTTCCGGATCTTCTCGAGACGGGCGGAGATGTCGCGCTCGACGCCGCGCGAGGTCGGTTCGTAGTAGCGCCGGCCACGCAACTCGTCGGGCAGGTACTGCTGCGTCGCGACCCCGACATCGAGATCGTGCGGGTAGACGTAGCCTTTGCCGTGACCCAGTCGTTTTGCGCCCGCGTAGTGCGCGTCGCGCAGGTGCACCGGGACACGACCGAAGCCGCCGGCGCGCACGTCGGCGATGGCGGCGTTGATCGCGGTGTAGGCGGCGTTCGACTTCGCCGTCGTCGCGAGATACGCCGTCGCCTCCGCGAGCGGGATCCGACCCTCGGGCATCCCGATGAACGCCACCGCGTCCGCGGCGGCGACCGCGATCTGCAGCGCCTGCGGGTCGGCGAGACCGATGTCCTCCGCGGCCGAGATCACCAGGCGGCGGGCGATGAAACGCGGGTCCTCCCCCGCTTCGATCATGCGGGCGAGGTAATGCATCGCGGCGTCCGGATCGGATCCACGGATCGACTTGATGAAGGCGCTGATGACGTCGTAGTGCTCATCGCCCTGCCGGTCGTAGCGGAGGAGCGCTCGGTCGACGGCCTGCGCGACGTGTTCCGCGGTGATGACAGGCGGATCGCCGCCCGGTTCGGCCATGGCCGCAGCGGCCTCCAGCGAGGTCAAGGCGCGACGCGCGTCCCCGGACGCGAGATGGACCAGGGCGGCACGGGCCTCATCGGAGAGCTCGACGGCGCCGGCGAGACCGCGGGGGTCAGTCACCGCGCGATCGATGAGCATGCCGAGGTCCGCGTCGGTGAGCGGCTGCAGCGTGAGGAGAAGGGAGCGGGACAGCAGCGGAGAGATCACGGAGAACGAGGGGTTCTCCGTCGTGGCCGCGATGAGGATCACCCAGCCGTTCTCGACACCGGGCAGCAGGGCATCCTGCTGCGCCTTCGTGAAGCGGTGGATCTCGTCGAGGAAGAGGATCGTCGACGTCCCGTACAGATCTCGTTGGGTCATCGCCTCCTGCATGACCTCGCGCACGTCCTTGACCCCGGCGGTCACGGCGGACAGTTCCACGAAGCGGCGACCCGACGTGCGCGCGATGGCCTGAGCGAGCGTGGTCTTACCGGTCCCCGGCGGCCCCCAGAGGATGACCGACACGGCACCGGTGGTCGCGCGTCCCGGGTCGGCGAGGGCGACCAGCGGTGAGCCGGGACGCAGGAGGTGCGTCTGTCCGGCCACCTCGTCGAGAGACGCAGGACGCATCCTCACAGCCAAGGGCGTCGCTCCACGGAAAAGCGCGTCACTCGGGGCCATCCTCCCAGGCTAATCGCCACCACCGACATCGTGACCGCGTCGGTTTGGAACGGATGCCGCGAACTGAATAATGTGCAGGGGGCTGCGCGGCAGAGCGCGGCACGGACGAAAGGGTCGCCGTGGCAGCGGGTAGGAGCAAGGGGCGTGACAGCGCGCAGGCGCGCGAGCGCGCCCGCGTGTACGAGGCTCGCCGCCGATTCCACGCATCCGTCGATCAGCGGCGGCGACGCGACAACCTGATCGCGGGCGTCGCGGGCGGTCTGCTCATCGTCGCTTTGCTGGGTGCTCAGGTCGCGTACTACACCGTCGGACCCGGTACCCCGGAACCCGCACCGACACCCACCGCGCCCGCTTCTCCGAGCGGGACACCCAGCCCCGACGTCAGCGGATCGCCGACGCCGTCCCCCTCGCCGTCGGACACACCGACCGCCTCTCCCACTCCGTGACCGCCGTACTAGGCTGAGTCACTAATCCGACCCCCATGCGGCGCATGCCGCCGACGAGGTGACCCCCGTGAGTTCCGCCACCCCTGAATCCGCCGAGACCCAGCCGTGGGGCCGCGTCGACGACGACGGCACCGTCTCCGTCCGCGAGGGCGACCAGTGGCGTGTCGTCGGACAGTACCCCGACGGCACGTCCGAAGAGGCGCTGGCCTACTTTGAGCGCAAGTTCGCCGACCTCGCATCCGAGGTCACCCTGCTCGAAGTGCGTCACCGTCGCGGCGGGGCGTCGGCCTCCGACCTCCGTGCCACGGCCCGAGCGATCCGCGAGCGCCTGGACGGCGCCGCCGCTGTCGGTGACCTGACCTCGCTGGAGGCTCGAGTGACCGCCTTGGAGGGTGCCCTCTCGGAGGCGAGCGCGGAAGAGGCGCAGGCGCAGCGCGCTGCGGTGGATGCCGCCGTGGCCGAGCGCGAGTCGATCGTCGCGGACATCGAGGCGATCGCCGCCAAGGACCCGCGCTCCATCCAGTGGAAGCAGACGACGGCCGACGTGGCGGCGCTGTTCGCGCGCTGGCAGGAGCACCAGAGCACCGGCCCCCGCCTGCCGAAGTCGGTCGGCCAGCAACTCTGGAAGCGGTTCCGCGACGCTCGTGCCGTCATCGACAAGAACCGTCGCGAGTTCTACTCGAGCCTCGATGAGCAGCACAAGAGCGCCCGCGACGCGAAGACGCGCCTGGTGGAGCGCGCGGAAGCCCTCGCCCCTCAGGGCGAAGACGGCATCGCCGCCTATCGATCCCTGCTCGACCAGTGGAAGTCGGCCGGCCGCGCGGGCAAGAAGGCCGACGACGCGCTGTGGGCTCGATTCAAGGCGGCCGGTGACGTCCTCTACGGTGCCCGCATCGAACGTGAGAACGCCGACGTCGAGGCATCCAAGGAGAAGATCGAGGCCAAGCGCGCCCTCCTCGAGGAGGCTGCCGGGGTCGCGAAGGAGAAGGACAACACCAAGGCGCGCACCCTCCTCACGAACATCCAGCGTCAATGGGATGAGATCGGGCGGGTCTTCCCTCGCGAGACCGAGCGGGGGCTGGACGACCAGCTGCGCAAGGTCGAGAACGCGCTCAAAGCGCGCGAGGACGAGGACTGGAAGCGGAACAACCCCGAGACCAAGGCGCGTCAGAACGACATGACGAGCCAGCTCCAGGATGCGATCTCCAAGCTGGAGGACGAGCTCGCCGCCGCGGAAGCCTCGAAGGACAAGGCGGCGATCGCGAAGGCCAAGGACGCGCTCGAGGCTCGCAAGGGCTGGCTGCGCGCCCTGGGCGGCTGAGCACTCTCCGCACATCGCCGGAGAATGACGCGTTCTCCACAGAACGCCGGCACTGCCGTTCGGTCACGCCTGGTTGTCGCAGACTGCCGTCATGTGGCCGTTCCTGTACTTCTCGGGCGACCGTCTGTCGACCGCGGAACTGTCAGCGGCACGGCTCGACGGCCACGTCGTCGAGATCGGTGAGGCGTACATGCCCGCCGACGCCGTCGAGACCCGCGAACTGCGCGCGGCCTCGTTCCGCGGACTCACCGGCGCCCACCGCGCCGTCACGCATGCCAGCGCGGCTTGGGTTCATGGTGCGATCCCCGATCCTCCCCTCATCCACGCCCTGCAACGCGCAGGGCGGACCCGTGGCGCCTTCCCCGTGGACGCTCGGATCCGCTTCCGGGACGTCGAGCTGCCGGCATCCGATGTCGAGATGATCAGCGGCGTCGCGGTGACGACCCCCGTGCGCACCCTCGTCGACCTCGTCCGCGACGCCGTCACCGTTGCCGCGCCGTCACGCGTGGTCGACGACGTGCTCGCGTGGCGGCCCAAGCTTCTGGGCGAAGCGATCGCATGGCTCGAGGCCGCCGGGCCGGTCCACCACAAGCGAGCCGCCGCCGCGGAGCTGCGCCGCCGTCAGGAGGACGTGACGCGGTAGACGTCGTACACCGCGTCGATGCGCCGAACCGCGTTCAGCACACGGTCCAGGTGCACGGTGTCACCCATTTCGAAGACGTATCGGCTGAGCGCGAGACGGTCGTTCGTCGTCTGGACGGATGCCGAGAGGATGTTCACATGGTGCTCGCTGAGCACACGCGTGATGTCGCTCAGGAGGCCCGACCGGTCGAGGGCTTCGACCTGGATGTGGACGAGGAAGACGCTCTTCGACGTCGGCGCCCACGAGACCTCGATCATCCGATCGGGCTGGTCACGGAGCGCGGCCGCGTTGGTGCAGTCCGCACGGTGGACGGACACGCCGCTGCCGCGCGTGACGAAGCCCACGATCTCGTCGCCGGGCACCGGTGTGCAGCACTTCGCGAGCTTGACCAGGATGTCGGGGGCGCCGCGGACGAGCACACCCGAGTCGCCGCCTCGCGGTGCCTTCGAGCGGCCGACGGCAGGCAGGTCGATCGGACCGGTGGAGGTGTCCTCCTCCTCCGAGCGCACCAGGGCCGTGACCTTCTCGATCACCGACTGGGTCGATACGTGCCCCTCGCCGACGGCGGCGTACAGGGCGGTCACGTCCTCGTAGCGCAGCTGGTGCGCCACCGCGGTGAACGAGTCCTGGTTCATCAGCCGCTGCAGCGGCAGGTTCTGCCGACGCATCGCGCGCGCGATGGCGTCCTTGCCCTGCTCGACCGCCTCGTCGCGGCGTTCCTTCGTGAACCAGCCGCGGATCTTGTTGCGCGCACGGGTGCTCTTGACGAACGCCAGCCAGTCCTGGCTCGGCCCGGCATCCGGGTTCTTCGAGGTGAACACCTCGACGACGTCGCCCGAGTGCAGCTCGGACTCCAGCGGGACGAGCCGGCCGTTCACCTTGGCGCCCATCGTGCGGTGACCGATCTCGGTGTGCACGGCGTAGGCGAAGTCGACGGGCGTCGCACCGGCGGGAAGTCCGATCACACGCCCCTTGGGCGTGAAGACGTAGACCTCCTTCGCGCCGATCTCGAAGCGCAGCGAGTCGAGGAATTCGCCGGGGTCGGCGGTCTCGGCCTGCCAGTCCGAGATGTGGGCGAGCCACGCCATGTCCTGGTCGATGGCTTTGGAGTCCGCCTTGCCGCCGGCGATCTGCTCCTTGTACTTCCAGTGCGCCGCGACGCCGTACTCGGCCTGCTGGTGCATCTCGTGAGTACGGATCTGGATCTCGACCGTACGCCCGCCGGGGCCGATGACGGTCGTGTGCAGCGACTGGTACAGGTTGAACTTCGGGGTGGCGATGTAATCCTTGAACCGGCCCGGGATCGGCGTCCAGCGCGCGTGGATCGCGCCGAGCACCGCGTAGCAGTCACGCACCGTGTTGACCATGACACGGATGCCGATGAGGTCGTAGATGTCGTCGAACTCGCGACCGCGGACGACCATCTTCTGGTACACCGAGTAGAGCTGCTTGGGACGACCCATGACCCGCCCGCGGATCCGAAGATCGCGCAGATCGGTCTCCACGGCGTCGATGACCGTGTGCACGTACTGCTCGCGCTGCGGCGTCCGCTGCTTCACGAGGGAGTCGATCTCGGCGTAGAGCTTGGGATGCAGCACCGCGAACGACAGATCCTCGAGCTCGCTCTTCGCGGTCTGGATGCCGAGACGGTGCGCCAGCGGTGCGTAGATCTCGAGAGTCTCGCGCGCCTTCTTGGCCGCCTTCTCAGGGGGCACGAAGCCCCAGGTGCGCGCGTTGTGGAGTCGGTCCGCGAGTTTGATGAGAAGGACGCGGATGTCCTTGGACATCGCCACGATCATCTTCCGGACGGTCTCAGCCTGCGCCGCGTCGCCGTACTTGACCTTGTCGAGCTTCGTCACACCGTCGACGAGCATGGCGACTTCGTCACCGAAGTCCGCGGTCAATTGGTCGAGCGAGTAGTCGGTGTCCTCGACCGTGTCGTGCAGCAGCGCGGCAGCGATCGCGCGCGGACCGAGACCGAGCTCCGCGAGGATCTGCGCGACGGCGAGTGGATGCGTGATGTACGGCTCGCCGCTCTGACGCTTCTGCGAGGCGTGCGCCTTCGCCGCGGTCCGATAGGCGCGCTCGACGATGGCGATGTCGCCCTTGGGATGGTGCACCCGCACCGTCCGCA
This sequence comes from Microbacterium sp. NPDC080005, assembly GCF_040702445.1. Lineage (NCBI taxonomy): Bacteria > Bacillati > Actinomycetota > Actinomycetes > Micrococcales > Microbacteriaceae > Microbacterium > Microbacterium sp. NPDC080005. The sequence continues at coordinate 1,060,052 of NZ_JBFBLD010000001.1, forward strand.
TGAGCTCCTCGAGCGCATCCCTCGACGGGGCGCGGGAGAAGATCCGCGGCACCAACCGCCGCAGCGATTGACCGCCCGTCGCGGTTCCCGTGGGAGTGACCGCTTCAGCCATGCGATCTCCTCCCCTCTGTCCGCACGCGCGTGGAACTGGAGGTCAATCCTACGCCCGCGCGCATCCGGCTCAGACCGCGGCGACGGCGGCCGAGCGGGCCTCGACCACGCGCTGATCCCGTGCCTTCAGCTCGGACTCGTTCTCCCGCAGCAGCGAGTAGAGCGGGGCTGCGACGAACAGCGTCGAGTAGGCGGCGACGATCGTGCCGACGAAGATCGAGAGGGAGATGTCGGTCAGCGTCTGCGCCCCGAGCCACAGGGCACCGATGAACAGGATCGCACCGGTCGGCAGGACGGCGACGACGGTGGTGTTGATCGAGCGGACGAGGGTCTGGTTCACCGCCAGGTTGACCGATTCGCCGAAGGTGCGACCCGACTTCTCGCCGTCTTCGAACGTGTTCTCGCGGATCTTGTCGAACACGACGGTGGTGTCGTACAGCGAGTAGGACAGGATCGTGAGGAAGCCGATGACCGCCGCGGGCGAGATCTCGAACCCGAACAGCGCGTAGACCCCGACGGTGACGACGAGCACGTCGACGAGACCGATCATCGCGGCGACGGACATCTTCCACGTCCGGAAGTAGAGCGCCAGGATGAGGAACGTCAGAACGAGGAAGATGACGAGGCCCCAGAGGGACTGCCGCGTCACGCTCTCGCCCCAGCTCGGGCCGATGAAGGACGAGCTGACGCTCTCCTCAGACACCCCGAACGTCGACACGAGCGCATCGGTGACTTCGCGCGTTTCCAGCTCACCCAGCTGGTCGGTCTGGATGCGCAGGCTGTCGTCGCCGACCGTCGTGACGCGGGTCGCGGCATCCGGGACCACTGACTGCACCGCATCGGTCGCGCGCAGCTGATCCGGAGAGGCGACGTCGTTGACGGTGAACTGCGATCCACCGGTGAACTCGATCGAGAACTGGATGGGACGGAAGACCGGAACGAGCGCCGAGCCGATCACGAGGATCGCGGCGATGAGGAACCACAGCCGCCGGCGGCCGACGAACGGGAAGGAGACCTTCCCGGTGTACAGGTCGTTGCCGAAATCGTTCATGGAACGCATCAGTCGTCCCCCTCCCCTGCCGAGCGGGTATCGCCGCTCTGCTGCGCGAGCTTGCGCTCGGCGATCGTCTGACGGCGCACCGCCTCGCTCCGCGATCGCGAGGACCGCTTCTCGGCCTGCGACTTGCCGACGGCGGCGACCGGTGCGCGGAACTGCGCACGACCGCGGTACACCGCGCCGAGAGCGGTCGGGTCGAGCCCGGACAGCTTGTGCCCGCCGCCGAAGAACTTCGTCCGGGCCAGCAGCTGCAGGACCGGGTGCGTGAAGAGCACGAAGATGAGCACGTCGATCACGGTCGTGAGACCCAGCGTGAACGCGAAGCCCTTCACCGTCGCGTCGGCGAGGATGTAGAGCACGACGGCGGCGAGGATGTTGATGGACTTGGAGATGTAGATGGTCCGCTTCGCCCGCGCCCACCCGTCCTCGACGGCGCTCGTGATCGACTTGCCATCGCGGAGCTCGTCGCGGATGCGCTCGAAGTAGACGATGAACGAGTCGGCGGTGAAGCCGATCGTCACGATGAGGCCCGCCACACCCGCGAGGGACAGCCGGAAGCCCATCCGCCACGCGAGGATGCAGAGCGTGATGTACGTGAGGATGCCCATCACCGCGAGCGACGCGATGATGACAGAACCGAGCGCGCGATAGACGACGAGCGAGTACACGGCGACGAGCGCGAGACCGATGAGGCCCGCGACGAGACCGATGAGCAGCTGCTGTGAACCCAGAGTGGCGGAGATCGCGTTGCTGCTCTGGACCTCGAAGCTCAGCGGAAGGGCACCGTACTTGAGCTGGTCGGCGAGCGTCTTCGACGTGTCCTGATCGAAGTTGCCGGTGATCTGCGGCTTGCCGTCGGTGATGACGGCGTTCATCGAGGGAGCGGAGATGACCTCGCCGTCGAGCACGAAGGCGAACTGGTTCTGGGGCGACTGCAGGTTGAACAGGCGCTGGCTGATCTCGCCGAAGGTCTCGGTCCCGGCGCTGTCGAAGACGATGTTGACGGCCCACTGACCGTTCTGCGAGTTCAGACCGTTCGTCGCGTCGGAGATCGCCGACCCATCCAGCTCGACGGGGCCCAGGAGGTACTTCGCCGAACCGTCGGCGTCACACGTGATGAGCGGCTCGCCGGCCGGCTGCTGCGCAGGGTCGTTCGCGGGATTCGCACAGTCGTATGCGAGGAACTCGGCCTGGACCTCTTCGGTCGCCCAGGACAGGTCGCTGCCATCGGTCGGCGACGGTGTGGGCGTCGCGTTCAGTGAGGGGCCCGGGGTCGGATACGGCGTCTCGTTGCCGTCCTCGCCCACGAAGGTGTTGCTCGGGGCGGCCGTGTACAGCACGGCGCGCAGCTGCATCTGCGCCGACCGGCCGATCCGGTCGCGCGTCTCCTCATCCGCGATGCCCGGGAGCTGCACCACGATCTGGTTGCCCGCCTGCGTGGTGATGTCGGTCTCGCCGACACCAGAGGCATCCACTCGCTGACGGATGATCGAGACGGCCTGCTGCATCTGATCGGCGGTGGGCTGTGCGCCGTCCTCCGTCTGCGCCTGGAGGATGATCTGCGTGCCGCCCTGCAGATCGAGCGCCAGTTCCGGGACCCAGGAACTCCGCTCGAAGAGGTACACGCCGGCGGCGTTCACGCCGAAAAGGACGGCCGTGAGGGCCAGGAGTCCGATCAGAGCGCGCCACGCGCGGCGGACGGGAGTGGATGAAGCCACGGAGGGAACTTTCGTGAGGGGCCGCCGGAGCGGGGAGGTCAGGCCTTGGGCTTGTCGTCCGTGTCGGGCGTGCCGTCGACGGGACGGATCTCCGCATCGGTCTCGTCGCGCGAGACGATCACGTCGTCGCCGGGAACCTGCTCGGTCTCATCGACCTCCGGCTCCTCTTCTTCGACGGCGCGCAGGATCGCCTGGCTGTGGACCTCGACGACCGTTCCCGGGGCGAGCTCGACGTGGGCGGGCTTGGAGAGGTCGGTCGGGTCGTACTCGACGATCGTGCCGTAAAGACCGCCCTGAAGAAGGACCTTCACGCCGGGCACCATCTGCAGGGCCTTCTTCTCCTGCTCCTCCTTCATCCGCTTCGTGCGACGACGCGAGCTGATGAACATGAAGACGAGCAGACCTGCCAGCAGGATGAGCAGGCCGTAGTCCGTGAAGAAGTTGCCTCCGGTTGCCTGCGTGGTGTTCTGCTGGGAGAGAAGCAACATGAACGGGTGTCCGCCTTTCGGGTGGGCACGCCGCAGCGATGCGGCGAAGAGGGTGGGAGGCCGAAGCCTTCAGCGATTATAGGTCATCGAGGGTCAGCGCCCCGTCGTGGCGGGGGATGCCCAGGTGAGCGTAGGCCTCGGGGGTCGCGACCCGACCACGGGGCGTGCGCCCCATGAACCCGATGCGGACGAGGTAGGGCTCGACGACGGACTCGATCGTGTCGGCCTCCTCCCCCACCGTGAACGCGAGGGTGTTGAGCCCGACGGGACCGCCGCGGAAGCGTCGGACCAACGCGTCGAGGACGGCGCGGTCGAGTCGGTCCAGCCCCAGGTCGTCGACGTCGTAGAGGTCGAGCGCCGCTGACACGTCCGTCGTGGTCGCCTGGGTCGACGACCCCCCGTGCACGACGACGTAGTCGCGCACCCGGCGGAGCAGCCGGTTCGCGATGCGCGGTGTGCCCCGCGACCGGCGCGCGATCTCCGCACGGGATGCCGCCGGCAGATCGACATCGAGCATCACCGCTGACCGGGCGATGACCTGCTCGAGTTCGATCGGCTCGTAGTACTCGAGGTGGGCGGTGAATCCGAAGCGGTCGCGCAGGGGGTTCGGCAGCAGCCCCGACCGCGTCGTGGCACCGACGAGCGTGAACGGTGCGAGATCGAGCGGGATGCTGGTGGCCCCGGCTCCCTTGCCGACCATGATGTCGACGCGGAAGTCCTCCATCGCGAGGTACAGCATCTCCTCGGCCGAGCGCGCCATGCGGTGGATCTCGTCGATGAAGAGCACCTCGCCGGGCACCAGGCTCGACAGAAGGGCCGCGAGGTCGCCCGCGTGCTGGATCGCCGGACCGCTCGACATCCGCAACGGACGCTCGCTCTCGTGCGCGACGATCATGGCGAGGGTGGTCTTGCCGAGACCCGGAGGCCCGGAGAGCAGGATGTGGTCCGCGGGCCGCTGCTGGATGCGAGCGGCGTCCAGCAGCAACTGGAGCTGTCCGCGCACCTTCATCTGGCCGATGAACTCGGCGAGCGATCCGGGGCGCAGCGCGCCTTCGACGGCGAGCTCGGTCTCGTCCTCGGGCAGACGCTGGTCGCGGGCGTCAGACACCGGTGCGCTCCGCCCGCGCCGGGCCGAGGTGGGCGAGCGCCAGCTTCAGCAGCGCCGGCACGGAGGCACCCCCCGGCGCCTCCGACAGCACGTTCTCCGCAGTGTCGCTCGCGACGCGCTCGCTCCATCCCAGGGCGACGAGCGCGGCGGTGAGCTGGACGCCGAGTCCCGGAGCCGCGGGCGCGCCCGGCGTCGTGCGGGTCGGCGCCGTGAGCTTGCCCGCGAGTTGCACGACGATCAGCTTCGCGGTCTTCGGGCCGATACCCGAGACACGACGGAAGGGAGCGTCGTCCTCGTCGGCGACCGCGCCGGCGATCTGATCGACCGTGAGCGCCGAGAGCACGCCGAGCGCGGACTTGGGACCCACCCCGGACACGCTCAGCAGGTGCCCGAACACGTCGAGCTCGGATCGGTCCTCGAACCCGAACAGCAGCATGGCGTCCTCGCGGACGATCATCGAGGTGTGGACGAAGACCTCGTCACCGAGGTGGAGCTGACGCGCGTGCTGCGCCGTCACGGCGACCGAGTACCCGACCCCGTGCACGTCGATGACGACCGAGTCCGGTTCGAGGTGCAGCACACGGCCGCGCAGCGAGGAGATCATGGGTCGAGCCTAGACGAGCGTTCGGACCTATGTTCGAGCGACACACCCGACACGGAGGACCCCCGCCGCGTCCGCCCTCAGCGACGCGACGCCTTCTCGGCGGCGGCCCACGCCCGCTGGGCCGGAGTGAGGGTCGCTGTCGCGGGCGCGGCGGACGCGCCGCGTCGCCAGGCGTGGCACAGGGCGAGCGCGAGGGCGTCGGCGGCATCCGCCGGCTGCGGCAGAGCGTCGAGCCGGAGCACGCGTGCCACCATCGTCTGCACCTGGAGCTTCTCGGCGTTGCCGTAGCCCGTGATCGCCGCCTTGACCTCCGAGGGTGTGTGGGTCGCGGCAGGCAGGCCGTGTTCGGCTGCGAGCAACAGGGCGATGCCGCTGGCCTGCGCCGTGCCCATCACGGTGCTGCGGTTCTGCTGGGCGAAGACGCGCTCGACCGCGAGCACGTCGGGACCGTGCTCGGCGATGACCGAGCGGATGCCCGCCGCGATGCTCGCCAGCCGCTGCTCGATCGGCGCATCCGGGGATGACCGCACGACACCGACGTGCACCAGCGACGCGGACCGGTCGGCGCGCACGTCGACGACCCCCACGCCGCAGCGGGTGAGTCCCGGGTCGACCCCGAGGACGCGAAGAGCGGATGCCACTCCCCCACGCTAGGCGGGAGGTGCGGCATCCGCTCGTCGGCGCGCCTGTGTCGTCAGTCCTCGTCGTCGGTCTCGAGCTCGGCCTGGACCTCCGACGTGAGGTCGAAGTTGGCGTACACGTTCTGCACGTCGTCGCTGTCCTCGAGTGCGTCGATGAGGCGGAAGATCTTGCGCGCGGTCTCGGCGTCGATCTCGACCTTGAGGTTCGGGACGAACTCGACGTCGGCCGAGTCGTATTCGATGCCGGCGTCGGTCAGCGCGGTGCGCACCGAGACGAGGTCGGATGCCTCGGTCACGACCTCGAAGCCTTCGGCGCGCGGCTCGATCTCCTCGGCGCCGGCCTCGAGGGCCGCCATCATGAGGTCGTCCTCGGTCGTCCCCTCGCCGGCGACGACGATGACGCCCTTGCGCGTGAAGTTGTAGGCGACGGAGCCGGGATCGGCGAGCGTGCCGCCGTTGCGGGTCAGCGCGGTGCGGACCTCCGCAGCGGCTCGGTTCTTGTTGTCGGTCAGACACTCCACCATGAGCGCCACGCCGTTGGGCCCGTAGGCCTCGTACATGATCGAGGTGTACTCGACCGACTCGCCGCCGATGCCTGCACCGCGCTTGATCGCGCGGTCGATGTTGTCCTTCGGGACCGACGTCTTCTTCGCCTTCAGGACGGCGTCGAACAGGGTGGGGTTGCCCTGCAGGTCGGCCCCGCCCAGCTTGGCGGCGACCTCGATGTTCTTGATGAGCTTCGCCCACGACTTCGCACGGCGGGCGTCGATGACGGCCTTCTTGTGCTTCGTGGTGGCCCACTTGGAATGTCCGCTCACGGGACTCCTCTCGGAAAAAGCGCAGGTGCCAGTCTACGACCGCGCCGACCGAGGGCCGCTACGCGTCACGGATGCTCGCCAGGAACATCTCGTGGAAACGCGTCTCGGCGTCGAGTTCCGGGTGGAAGGACAGACCGATGACTGCGCCCTGTCGGACGCCGACGACCCGCCCGTCCGACAGGGTGGCGATCGCCTCCGCGGCAGGTCCGACGTCTTCCACCACGGGGGCCCGGATGAAGGTCGCGCGCACCGTCGGCTCGCCGATCGACGGCACGTCCAGCTCCGTCTCGAACGACTCGACCTGACCACCGAAGGCATTCCGGCGCACCGTCACATCCAGACCGCCGAACGTCTGCTGCCCCTCGATCCCGTCGACGAGTCGGTCGGCGAGGAGGATGAGGCCGGCACACGTGCCGAGGACCGGCATCCCTGCATCGATCGCGGATCTCAACGGCTCACGCACGCCGAAGGCCCGTGAGAGCTTGTCGATGACGCTCGACTCGCCGCCGGGGAGCACGACCCCCTCGACCAGAGCGAGCTCCTCCGGCCGACGGATCGGGACGACGTCGGCGCCGAGCCCCCTGAGCACGCGGGTATGCTCCCGCACGTCGCCCTGAAGCGCGAGGACGCCGACGCGCGGCGCGGTCACCAGCCCCGCTCGGCGAGGCGGTGGGGCGCGGCCAGGTCGGACACGTTGATCCCGACCATCGCCTCACCCAGGCCGCGCGACACGTCCGCGATCACCTTCGGGTCGTCGTAGAACGTCGTCGCCTTCACGATCGCGGCTGCCCGCTCCGCAGGATTGCCGCTCTTGAAGATGCCGGAGCCCACGAACACCCCGTCGGCGCCGAGCTGCATCATCATGGCGGCATCCGCGGGCGTCGCCACACCGCCGGCGACGAAGAGGACGACGGGCAGGGCGCCCGTCTCCGCGACCTCGGCCACGAGCTCATACGGCGCCTGCAGCTCCTTGGCCGCGACGAACAGCTCGTCCTTGGGCAGGGCCGCGAGGGCGGCGATCTCGCCGCGGATCTTGCGGATGTGCTTCATCGCCTCCGAGACGTCGCCCGTGCCCGCTTCGCCCTTGGAGCGGATCATCGCAGCGCCCTCGGCGATGCGTCGCAGGGCCTCACCGAGGTTGGTCGCGCCGCAGACGAACGGAACCGTGAAGCCCCACTTGTCGATGTGGTTCACGTAATCAGCGGGCGAGAGCACTTCGGACTCGTCGATGTAGTCCACCCCGAGCTCCTGCAGCACCTGGGCCTCGACGAAATGCCCGATGCGCGCCTTCGCCATCACGGGGATCGAGACCGAGGCGATGATGTCGTCGATGAGGTCGGGGTCGCTCATGCGCGCGACACCGCCCTGGGCTCGGATGTCGGCCGGCACGCGCTCGAGCGCCATGACGGCGACGGCGCCGGCGTCCTCCGCGATCTTCGCCTGATCGGCGGTGACGACGTCCATGATGACGCCGCCCTTGAGCATCTCTGCGAGGCCGCGCTTGACGCGTGCGGTCCCCGTCGTGTTCGTTGGCATAGGCCAAAAGTTACCATGACTCGGACATAGACTCGTCCCTATGGCAGACGGTGTCCTGACGATCGGCGGCGAGACCGCTGCGGAGATCGCCGACAGCATCCGCGCCCTCATCGACCGGGGTGATCTCGCACCCGGGGACGCACTCCCCTCCGTCCGCGCGCTCGCCGAGATCGTCGGCGTCAACCGCAACACGGTCGTCGCCGCCTACCGTCAGCTCGCGGCCGCAGGGGCGGTCGAGACCGCGGGGCGCGCCGGCACGCGCGTCTCGCCGCGATCCGATCCGGCGCAGGAGGGCTTCGCGGCCGACACGGTCCTGCGCGACATCGGAACAGGCAACCCGGATCCGACGCTCATCCCGGACCCCTCGCACGCCCTGTCGAGCCTCGCGGGACGCCCGGTGCTCTACGGCGAGCCGACGATCGACCCGGATCTCTACGCGTGGGCGTCGCACTGGATCGGCACGGACCTCCCGGGACGCGACGACCTCCGCCTCACCATCACGGGTGGCGCCGTCGACGCGCTCGAGCGTCTCTTCGCCGACGCGTTGACCCGTGACGACGCCGTCGGGCTCGAGGACCCCTGCTTCCTTTCCGCGCTCCGCACGGTGCGGATCGGCGGGTACCGGCCGGTCCCCATCCCGGTCGATGAGCAGGGGATGACCGTCGCGGGCCTCCGTGCCGCGCTCGAGGCCGGTGTGCGCGCCATCGTCTGCACACCCCGCGCGCAGAATCCCACCGGCGTCAGCCTCACCGCCGAGCGCGCGGCGGAGCTGCGCGCGGTACTCGAGCGGCATCCGTACGTCCTCGTGATCGAGGACGACCACTTCTCCATGCTGTCGAGGGAGCCGTACCACTCGATCATCGGACCGAGCCACCATCGATGGGCCCTGATCCGATCCGTGTCGAAGTTCCTCGGTCCCGACATGTGCCTGGCCGTCACGGCGAGCGACTCCGAGACCGCGGAACGCCTCGCCCGCCGGCTCAGTCCCGGATCCACCTGGGTGAGCCACCTGCTGCAGCGCCTCGTGCTCACGCTCGTCTCCGACGACGCCGTGCTGACGCGGGTCCAGGACGCCGCGCGTCACTACCGGTCGCGCAACGAGGCCTTCGCGGCGGAATTGTCGCGCGTCGGTCTGCCGACGACCGCCGGTGACGGGCTGAGCGTCTGGGTGCCCCTCCCCGCACCGGCGCGCGCCGTGGCGGAGCAGCTCATGCGTCGCGGCTGGCTCGCCCGTCCCGGAGACGAGTTCGTCCTCGCCGACCAGGACGCGACCCATCGGCTGCGGCTGACCGTCCACGACCTGTCCGACCTCGACCTCGCGCGCCTGGCCGCCGATGTCGCCGCCTCGGCGCGAGCGATCGCGCCCTCACCGGAAGCGAGCACCGCCCCGTGAAGATCCTCTCCATCCAGTCCGCCGTCGCCTACGGGCACGTCGGGAACTCCGCCGCCGTGTTCCCCCTGCAACGCATCGGCGTCGAGGTGTACCCCGTCTACACCGTCAACTTCTCGAACCACACCGGGTACGGCGCGTGGCGCGGCCCGCTCATCAGCCCGCAGGACGTCGCCGATGTCATCACCGGGATCGAGGAACGCGGCGCGTTCGGCGAGATCGACGCAGTCCTCTCCGGCTACCAGGGCGGCGAGGGGATCGGCGACGTCATCCTCGACGCCGTCGCGCGAGTGAAGGCCGCGAACCCCTCCGCCATCTACGCGTGCGACCCCGTGATGGGCAATGCGAAGAGCGGATGCTTCGTGGCCCCCGCCATCCCGATCCTGCTCCGCGAGCGCGTCGTCCCCGCCGCGGACCTCATCACGCCGAACCAGTTCGAACTCGGTTTCCTCACCGGCACGGAGCCCTCCGACCTCGCGTCGACCCTCGAGTCGGTGGATGCGGCACGGGCCATGGGTCCGTCGACCGTGCTCGTCACGAGCGTCGAGCGACCCGACCGTCCCGAGGGCACGATCGAGATGCTCGCGGTCACCGACGACGGTGCGTGGATCGTCCGCACACCCCACATCCCGATGAAGGCGAACGGCTCGGGCGACGTCACAGCGGCACTGTTCACGGCGCACTTCCGCCGAAGCGGCGACGCGGCCGACGCCCTCGCGCGGACGACGTCGAGTGTTTTCGACCTGCTGCAGCAGACCTACGACGCCGGTTCGCGCGAGCTGCAGCTCATCGAGGCCCAGGAGGCCTACGCCCACCCGCGCATGCAGTTCGAGGTCACGCAGGTCCGCTGACGAGGCTGGACGGCCGGCTCGTCAGATGACGGGCCAGCCGTCGGCCACGGCCTGCCGAACCTCGCCGAGCAACTGCGGCAGCGCCTTCGTCTTGGCGATGATCGGGAAGAAGTTCGCGTCCGTCGCCCAGCGCGGCACGACATGCTGGTGCAGGTGCTCGGCCACACCGGCGCCGGCGACCGTGCCCTGATTCATGCCGAGGTTGAACCCGTCGCACTTCGCGACCGTCCGCAGCACTCTCATCGCCACCTGGGTCAGCGCGCCGATCTCGGCGACCTCCTCCGGGGTCGCGTCGTCGTACGTCGCGAAGTGACGGTACGGGCAGACCAGCAGGTGTCCCGAGTTGTACGGGAACAGGTTCAGAAGGACGTAGGCGGTCTCGCCGCGCGCGACGATGAGGCCTTCGTCGTCGGTCTTCCCCGGAGCAGCGCAGAACGGGCAGTCGTGCTTCAGCGGCTCGGGGCCCGCCTGGATGTACGCCATCCGATGCGGCGTCCACAGTCGCTGGAACTCGTCAGGCACGCCTGCCAGCTCGGCGGAGTCCTCGACCCGGCGGTTGTCGTCCGTCATGTCAGGTCCGCGGCGGTGTTGACGAGGGTGTGGTCCGCGATCGCCGCGACGATCTTGTCGATCGCCTCGTCGACGGGGATGCCGTTGGTCTGGGAGCCGTCGCGGAATCGGAACGAGACGGTGCCGGCCGACCGGTCCTGCTCTCCCGCGATCAGCTGCACCGGCACCTTCTGGGTGGTGTGCGTGCGGATCTTCTTCTGCATGCGGTCGTCGGAGTGGTCGACCTCGGCTCGCACGCCCCGCGCACGCAGCCGACCGACGATCTCGTCGAGGTATTCGCCGTACTGCTCGGCGACGGGGATGCCCACGACCTGCACCGGAGAGAGCCACACGGGGAACGCCCCTGCGTAGTGCTCGAGCAGGATCGCGAAGAAGCGCTCGATCGAACCGAACAGGGCCCGGTGGATCATGATCGGGCGGTGCTTCTCGCCATCCGGTCCGGTGTACTCGAGCCCGAAGCGCTCGGGCAGGTTCGGGTCGACCTGCACCGTCGACAGCTGCCAGGTGCGTCCGATCGCATCCTTCGTCTTCAGGTCGATCTTCGGGCCGTAGAAGGCCGCCTCGCCGGGAACCTCCGTCAGCTTCAGACCACTCGCGAGGGCGACGTTGCGGAGCGCATCGGTCGAGTACTGCCAGAACTCGTCGCTCCCGATCCACTTCTCCTTCTCGTCGTCACGCATCGACAGCTCGAGCTCGAAGTCCTCGAGACCGAAGTCGCGGAGCATCGAGATGACGAACTCGAGGACACGGGTCGCCTCCGCCTCCAGCTGGTCGGGAGTCACGAACAGGTGCGAGTCGTCCTGGGTGAACCCGCGAACGCGGGTGAGCCCGTGCAGGGCACCGGAGAGTTCGTTGCGATATACGGTGCCGTTCTCGGCGAACCGGAGGGGCAGGTCCCGGTAGCTGCGCGCACGCTCCTTGTAGATGAGGATGTGCATCGGGCAGTTCATGGGCTTCAGGTAGTAGTCCTGGCCCTGCTTGGTGACGTTCCCGTCGGCATCCCTCTCCTCGTCCATGACGATCGGAGGGAACATGCCGTCCTTATAGGTCACGAGGTGGTTCGAGGTGAGGAACAGGTCCTCCTTCGAGATGTGCGGGGTGTACACGTAGGTGTACCCGCCCTCGATGTGGCGGCGGCGCGCATGCTGCTCCATCTCACCGCGGACCACACCGCCACGGGGGTGCCAGACGCTCAGGCCCGAGCCGATCTCGTCAGGGAACGAGAAGAGGTCGAGTTCCTTGCCGAGCTTGCGGTGATCGCGCTTGGCGGCCTCCTCCAGGCGGTGCTGGTAGGCCCGCAGCTCGTCCTTCGACGGCCACGCAGTGCCGTAGATGCGCTGCAGCTGCGGGTTCTTCTCGCTGCCGCGCCAGTAGGCGCCGGCCATCCGGGTCAGATCCCATCCGTTGCCGACCATCCGCGTGTTCGGGACATGCGGTCCGCGGCAGAGATCCTTCCACGCGGTCTCGCCGTCCCGGGTGACGTTGTCGTAGATCGTGAGCTCACCCGCGCCGACTTCGACGGACGCGCCCTCGGCTGCCTCCTTCGTGCCGCCCTTGAGCCCGATGAGCTCGAGCTTGAACGGCTCGTCGGCGAGCTCAGCGCGCGCCTCGTCGTCGGTGACGACACGACGGACGAAGCGCTGCCCCTCGCGGACGATGCGCTCCATCTCCTTCTTGATGGCCTTGAGGTCCTCCGGAGTGAACGGCTCCTCGACACCGAAGTCGTAGTAGAAGCCGTCGGTGACCGGCGGACCGATGCCGAGATTCGCCTGGGGGCGCACGCGCTGCACGGCCTGCGCGAGGATGTGGGCCGTCGAGTGGCGCAGGATGTTCAGCCCGTCGGGGCTCGACACGGTGACCGGCTCCACGCCCTGAAGCGTGTCCACGACCGTGGCGAGGTCCTTCAGCTCGCCGTCGACGCGCAGGGCGACGACGGAGCGGTCGGGGAACAGGGCGAAACCGTCGGCGGGGAGGGCGACGTCCGCCGGGGCGATCGGATCAGACAAGGAGGATCTCCAGAAGGTGGCTCGGATCGAGGTGACTCAGCTTCGAGCGCTGTACGCGCTCCGCCCGCTCAGGCCCGCGGCGTTCGCGTGCCGGTGATGTGGGACACCCGGCTGTTCTGCATCCTGCGAGTCTACTGGCCCGCCAGGAGGGGCGATGATGGATGCCGTGAAGCTCGCTCTCGCGGGGGTCGTCCTGCTCGTGGGCGCGATCGTCGCCGCCGCCACCGGCATCCTGCCTCTCTCAGACCTCGGCACCGTCGCCGAGCGCGTCCTGCCGATCCTCGCGTTCGTCGTCGCCGTGACGGTGGTGGCCGAGCTCGCCGCCAAGGCCGGGGTGTTCGACGTGACGGCGTCCTGGCTCGCACGACTGTCCCGGGGCCGCACCGCCGTCCTGTGGCTCCTCGTCGTCGCCCTCGCGATCGTCACCACCGCTTTCCTCTCGCTCGACACGACGGCGGTGCTCCTCACCCCCGTCGTGATCGCCGCCGCCCGCGCGAACGGCCTCCCACCCCTCCCCTTCGCCCTCACCACCGTGTGGCTCGCGAACACGGCGTCCCTCCTGCTGCCGGTGTCGAATCTCACGAACCTGCTCGCCCTGGCGCGGATGCCGGGTGCCGCCGATCCGGCATCGTTCGTCCTCCTGCTGGGCCCGTCAGCGGCCGTCGCCGTCCTCGTCACCGTCGCCCTCCTGTGGGCCTTCCACCGGCGCTCGCTGCTCGGCACCTTCCCGGTCGCGCCGCCGCCACGGGTGAGCGACCGCCTGCAACTCATCGCGGCATCCGTCATCGTCGTCGCCCTGCTGCCGCTCCTGGTCAGCGGGGTCGAGCCGTGGATCCCCGCGACAGCGGCCGCGCTCGCGCTGATCGGACTGTTCGCGTGGCGCTCGCCGAAGGCGCTCGGGCTCCGACTGGTGCCGTGGTCGCTGCTCGTCTTCGCGGCGGGGTTGTTCTCGGCGGTGGCCGCCCTCGAGGCGTGGGGCTCGGGGCAGGTCGCCACGGCGGTCGCCGGTGCCGGGTCGCAGCCTTTCGACCTGCTGCGGATGTCAGGGACGGCGCTCGTGACCGCGAACGCCCTCGACAACCTGCCGGCGTACCTCCTCCTCGAATCCGCCGCCGGAACGCCGGAGCGGCTCGCGGCGCTGCTGATCGGTGTCAACGCCGGGCCGCTGATCACCCCGTGGGCGTCTCTGGCCACGCTGCTGTGGCACCAACGGCTCGTCGCCGCAGGCATACACCTCCCGTGGCGCCGATTCGTCGTATGGGGGCTCGTCGGGGCCCCGCTCGTGGTCGCCGCCGCCACGGTCCCGCTGCTGCTGCGCTGATCAGAGGTGCTTCAACGCCTCGCGGCGGCTGAGCGGGCTGAGCGCGTGCGCCGACACGTACGCCGACACCCACTCCGGGTAGGCCCGCGCGGCGTCTCGGAGGGCCCACCCGATCGCTTTCCGGATGAAGAACTCAGGGTCGTGGAGGTTCTGCTCCAAGACATCCGACAGAAGGCGGAGATCAGTCCGCTCGCGGCGACCGAGCTGACTGAGGACGGCGAGGCGTCGCAGCCACAGCTCCTCGCTCACGCACCACCCGCGTACGAGCGCCTCACCGTCACGCGGATGCTCGTCGAGGAGCTCCCGGATGCGCCCGCTCAGCTCGTCGGTGATGTCCCACCAGCGCCCCGTCCGCACCATGTGTTCGACGAGCGGCACGATCCGAAGGTCCGCGCGAGCGGGCGGGACGGCGAGCAGCATCATGGCCGCGTACCGCTCCTCGCGATGGGATGCCGCATCCCACAGCTCCCTCGCGTCGGCGAGGACGCGCGCGGCATCGGCTTCCCCCGCGACCGCGGCGCGTGCGATCCGACGGGTCTCCGGGACGCGCACCCCGAGAAACGGGAGGGTCGACTTCATGTAGGCCTCCTGGCCGGCGGCCCGCTCCGGATCTGCGGCGGCTCGCAGCCGCGCACGGATCTCGTCGAGGTGGAGCACGTCAGGCGACGGTGAGGTCCACCTGGATCTCGCCGGCGAGCTCCTCCAGCGCGGCCGTCACCGGTGCGGCATCCGCCCCGGCCGGCACGCGGAACGCGACAATCGCCTCGAACAGCGTCCCACCCGCCATGGGCGCGTCGAGCGTGCGACTGCGGAACGTGTCGATGCTGAGCGCGTGCGCGGCGATCGCCGCCGTCACGTCGCGGACGATCCCGGGGCGGTCGTTGCCGAGAACCGTGACCTCCATCGACCGCTCGACAGGCTCCCGTGCGGCGGCGAGTCGCCCGCCGTGGACGGTGACGCGCAGCATCCCGTCGAGTCCTTCGAGCGCCGCGACGAGATCCGCTTCGCGGTCGTCGTCGATGGAGACGAGCACGATGCCGGCGAAGGCCCCTGCCAGCTCGGCGAGTTCACTGCGCTCCCAGTTGCCGCCGGAGGCCGAGACCTGCTCGGCGAGAGCGTTGACGAGACCGGGACGGTCGTCACCGACGACAGTGAGGACGAGGTGGGCCATGGCGGGATCCTATCGCCCGGGTCGCCGGCCCGCAGGGGCCTGCCGCGGGGGGTCCGTAAGGCGTAGCGTGCCGCACATGAAGGCACTTCAATACACGCGCATAGGTTCCCACCCCGAGGTCGTCGAGATCGAGAAGCCGGTGCCCGGGCCGGGTCAGGTGTTGCTCAAGGTCACCGCAGCGGGAGTCTGTCACTCGGACGAGTTCGTGATGGGTCTCAGCGAGGAGGAGTACACCGCCGCCGGGTACCCGCTGCCGTTGACGCTCGGGCATGAGGGAGCGGGGATCGTGGAGGAACTCGGCGAGGGCGTCGAGCACCTGCAGATCGGGGACGCCGTCGCCGTCTACGGACCCTGGGGATGCGGGCGGTGCCGCAACTGTGCGCAGGGCAAGGAGAACTACTGCACGAACGCGCAGGCCGAGGGCATCATGCCTCCCGGCCTGGGAGCCCCGGGGTCGATGGCGGAGTACATGATCGTCGACAGCGCGCGTCACCTCGTGCCGCTCGGAGACCTCGACCCCGTGAGGAACGTCTCGCTGACGGATGCCGGTCTGACCCCGTATCACGCCATCAAGACCTCCTTGCCGAAGCTGGGCGCCGGCACGACCGCTGTCGTGATCGGGACGGGCGGTCTCGGCCACGTCGCGATCCAGATCCTGCGCGCGGTGTCGGCGACGACGGTCATCGCGCTGGACGTGAACGACGAGAAGCTGGCGCTGGCGCGCGAGGTCGGCGCGCACCACGCCGTCCTGAGTGACGACCGCGCAGTCGACGCCATCCGCGACCTCACCGGCGGGCTCGGCGCGAACGCGGTGTTCGACTTCGTGGGTGCGGAACCCACCATCGCCACGGCGGTCGCCGCCGCGGCCGTCGACGCCGACGTCACCATCGTCGGGATCGGCGGGGGCACCGCCCACGTCGGCTTCGGATCCATTGCGTATGACGCCGCCTTGCGAATCCCGTACTGGGGCTCGCGCAGCGAGCTGATCGAGGTGCTCGAGCTCGCCCGGTCGGGTCAGGTGTCCGTCGAGGTGCAGCGTTACTCCCTCGACGACGGCCCTGCGGCCTACGAGGCGCTCGCCGACGGAAAGGTCCGGGGACGCGCGGTCATCGTCCCCTGAGACCTCCCGGGGTCGCGGTCATCCGTCGACGGCGTCGGTCACCACCGGCGCGAAGATGATGATTGCGGCCCCGATCAGGGTGACACCCGAGCCGACGTAGTCCCAGACGGTGGGCCGGAGGCCGTCGACCACGATCCCCCAGGCGAGCGACCCGGCGACGAACACTCCCCCGTACGCCGCGAGCACGCGTCCGAAATGCGCATCGGGTTGCAGCGCGGCGGCGAAGCCGTAGGCACCCAGCGCGACGATCCCGAGCAGCGCGAGCCACCAGCCGCGGTTCTCGCGCACCGCCTGCCAGATGAGCCACGCACCGCCGATCTCAGCGACGGCGGCGAGCACGAAGAGGACAATGATCCGCGCGGTGGTCATGCCCGCATTCTCTCAGCGGGCTATGACGACCATATGACACGTCCGGATGCTGCACAGAGAAGCTGCACACGGATGAGATGATGAGCGTGGAGACCGCAGCTCCGCCCTTTTGTACGCCTCGACCAGGGTCGGTTCCATGGGACTCCTCGCCTACAACAGCACGACGCGATTCGACATCGACGATCGCACTCTCGCTCACCTCGAAGCCGTCATCTACGCGAAGCTCCGGCGGGGTGAGGCGTTCCTCTTCACCTGGTCTCGTGCCGCGGGTGAAGGCGCGGGCCGCACGACCGTTTGGATGAACCGCGCTTCGAGCCTCGCGTTCCGCCGGCGCAGCGACACCCGCATCGCGCTGAACCACGCGTGGGTCGAGCGGCTCATGTCCGCCGCCAACTCCCCTGCCGGCCTCCACGAGGTACCTGAGTCGGAGACGGTCGCTGCCGCCGGCTGACCCCCGGGGGCAGGTGATCTTTTCCCGCCATTCGGTCGGACCGCCGGCACGCGCGACCGCGCGCGCAGTGGTCAAGAACGATATTTCGACACGGTCAAGGACTCAACGCTCCTTCGCCTGCGGATCGAAGAGGGCATCTCGATCACGCGGTCGATCCTCGAGGACGACCCATCACCGCCAGCCATTCAGCCTCAACACAGTTTCATGCACCCGCATTGGTCTAGCGTGTTGACTATGTCTTCGGGGGAACGACACAGGGGTTCGGTGGTCCGCGCGATGGTGGATGGCGGCGACGCGACATGGGCGTCCGTTTTACACGCAACCTCCATGGATCCATCGATCCCTCTGCTCACAGCGCTTGCGATCATCGGGGTGCTGCTCATCCGCGCGGAGCGGGCCCGTCGCCGCGACTAGGCCCCGACGGGAGCAAGACGCTTCGATCCCTCCGATCCGCGCTCACAATCGTGCCCAGAGGCCGGCCGCAGGTTCTCGCTATGGATTCGCCGGGGCAGGGCTGTCACAGTAGCTGCACGAAGGGTGCTCACATGAAGACGACGCTTCTCATGCGTTCGGACGGCAGCTACAGCGGCAGCGGTTCCGCGGCGGACTATGAGGCTTGGGTGACGTACACAGACTCGCTCAAGGCAGCGGGCGTGTACGTGGCCTCAGGTCAATTCGAGGATGGAACCGGTCGTTCGATCGTGACCGACCTTGCAAGAGGTCCGGCCAGCGCCACGTCCTCGACGGACTCCGTGACCGACCACCAGGACACGGTCGTCGGTTACTACCTGATCGAGTGCGCCGACGCAGACGAAGCGGCACGGCACGCGCGGCGCGCTCCCCTCTATGGAGCTGTCCAGATCCTGCCCTCCAGGCAATGTGACCGCCATGCCCATTGACCCATTTGCGGACGGCCGAGCCGAGCGGCCCCGCAAGCGAATCGGCTTGACGTAGCCGACGCCACCGGCTTCGTTGACGTTTCGTTCCGGGGACAGCGGAGCGAACACACAATCTGCACGATGTTCCGAATCGGCCCCCGCACCCACCTTCACGGCCGCCCTCGGAAAACAAAAACCCCCGGATGACCGGGGGTTTGTCTGTGCGCGATACTGGGATCGAACCAGTGACCTCTTCCGTGTCAGGGAAGCGCGCTACCGCTGCGCCAATCGCGCCTGTGAAGGCTGTTGAGTTGTGGAGTGGAGGTGGCGACGGGATTCGAACCCGTGTGGACGGCTTTGCAGGCCGCTGCCTAGCCACTCGGCCACGCCACCGTGTGTGGTTTGACCCACGTGACGCGATCTCCCCGGAGGAAGATCCCCACACTCGAGCGGATGACGAGATTCGAACTCGCGACCCTCACCTTGGCAAGGTGATGCGCTACCACTGCGCTACATCCGCATTTCGTTCCGGATCTCTCCGGCACTCGTTAAACATTAGACGATTCCGGCGCCAGCGCAAAACCGAGCACGCCCCGCGCGTGTCACCCGAGTGGGCGTCCAGCGGTTCGGCTGGAGCCTCGGGATCCGGTATGCTCGGACATCGGCCCGAGTGTCATTCGGGCGATTGGCGCAGTTGGTAGCGCGCTTCCTTCACACGGAAGAGGTCGTCGGTTCGAGTCCGGCATCGCCCACCGAACAAGCCCCGGCAGGTCTCAGACCACCGGGGCTTCGCTCTTGTCCGGATCAGTGTGGACCGACGACCCGGGCCCGTCGAGCAGCTGAGGCGATCCCCGAGATCCACGGGTCCCCATGCCCCGTCAGCACCACGCCCGCCTCGGTCGCCTCGAGCGCGTCGAGGGAGCGCAGCGCGGTCGCTGCATCCTTCGTCGCCGCATTCGCGACGATCTGCGGACCGCGCTTGCCGGTATACGGATCCAGCGTGACGAGCGCGTCGCCCGACAGCAGGACGCCACGCGTCGCAAAGAAGAAGGCGCAGTGCCCATCGGTGTGACCAGGTGTGTGCACAACGCTGGGACGGCCAGGCACGTCCAGGACTCCGCGGGACGGAATGGACGACTCCGCCTCCACGCCGCGCACGGCCAGCGCGCCCGCCGCGGCCATCCGACCGATCACAGGAAGCCCGCCGGGGTGGGTGAGGAGATACGGGATCCGAGCGACCGACGGACGATAACGGTACGGATGCCGCGCCAGCCGACGATCCCCCGGGTGAACACGCACGGGGACCCCCGTCGCCCGCAGTCCGCGGGCGAGCCCGACGTGGTCGAAGTGCGCGTGCGTGAGGAGGACGGCATCTATGTCGCGGCGTCGCAGGCCCAGGTCGCCCAGGAGGGCGTCGAGGACCTTCCCCGTCGCCGGCAGTCCGGCGTCCACGAGTGTCACGCCGTCGGCATCCCGGATCACGTAGCAGTTCGTGGCCGCCACTGTCATCCGGAAGAAGCCGGGACGATCCTCGACCCAGTGCGTCGAGGTCCTCATCCCTCCGGCCCCCGACCCGCGTCGAACTCGCCGCGGTAGCGGTCCTCCGCTTCCTGCAGCAGTTGCTCGTCGAGGATCGCGACCGCTTCGGGATCCGAAAGCAGCGGCTCACAGTCGGGACCCCGACCGGCGAACTCACCCCGCAGGATCCACGCGAAGCGGTCCGGGTTCTCGTCCTGCAGGTGCCGATACTGCGACAGCTGGCGCGCGAGCCAATCCTCGAGCGGGCGGGTCCACCAGCCTTCGGCGTCCAGCGGATTGGCCGAGAGTCCCGGCAATCGGAGCCCGCTCTCGGCGTCGATGCTCGTGCGCTCCGCATCCTGCCCGGGCCCTTCGGACCATCGCACGTGAAGGCCTGGGCTGGAACGCACCAGTGCGGCGAGTTCGGCCAGGCGGTGGATGACGAGCAGGGTGGAGGTGGGACGATCGGCGGCCGCGGACATGCGACGCAACGTACGGATCGGCGTGCACCGCCCGGAGGGCCTTGACATCGCCGGTACGCGCCGTCGCCGTGTCGACGGCGCGGACCGGCGATGCAGTTCCTCAGTTGGCGAGGATCACCTCCGCCTCGGCGAAGAACTCGCTCACCGCGGCATCCACGGTCTTCGTTCCGAGGCCGAGCTCCTTTCCGAGATCCCAGAACTTCTGCTCGAGGGAGCCGTAGCCCACCACGGCCGCCGGGGGCGCGTCACCGATGCGGTCCGACACGGACTCGATGTAGTCGGCGACCTGCTGGTCCGGGCCCTCGAGCGTCGCACCCTCGAGCTTGCTGGTGGATGCCGGGAACCCCAGGGTGGTGCCGAAGATCTCACCCGCTTCGGGGCTGTTGACCACGTAGTCGAGGAACAGGGCGGCGGCTTCGGGGTGCTCGGTGCGCGAGGAGATCGCAACCTGAAGACCACCCTGCCGGTACAGGTCCTTCGCACCGGGCTCCGCGGTCGGCGGGGCGACGATCGCGATGGACGACGCTCCCGAATCCGCGAGGTAGCCGCCCAGGAAGTTGCTCCAACTCATCTCCGAGATCGTGCGTGTCGCCCCGAAGCCGGAGACCGGACTGATCTCCTCGAGCTGTTGCTGCGGGATGGTCACTCCGTCCCGCAGACCCGCCCCCGACTGCCAGAAGTCGCTCAACTCCTCCTCGGTGAAGCCGAGCTCGCCCTCCGGTGTGTAGAGCGATTTGCCTGCCGCGCGCAGCTGGAGCTCGAATACCTGGATGCGCTGCGTGTAATCGGTGCCACCGAACGGGTCGCCCCCTGTCTTCTCGGTGACCTCCGCAAGCCAGTCGTCGAACTCCTCGAAGCTCGAACCCGCCTCTGGAAGGTCGAGCCCCTGCGCGTCGAGCAGATCCTGGTTCACGAAGTTCGCCCACAGGCTGTACCCGGTCGGGAGCGAGTACTGCACGCCCTCCAGGCGGCCCGTGCCCAGGAGCGAATCCTCGAACGTCGTGAAGTCGATCTGGTCAGCGACTTCGGCCAGGTCGAGGATCGCGCCGCTCTCGCCGTACTGACGGAGGTAGCTGTCGGAGAACTGGAAGACGTCCGGAAGACTGCCGCTCGCCGCCTCGACCTGCCGCTGCTCCCAATAGCTCGGGAAGTCCGTGAACGTCGTCTTCACCGTGATGTTCGGGTACTCCTCGTTGAACGCCGCGATGAGCTCGTTGTACCGAGCGGCACGGTCGTCGTTCCCCCACCATGCGAAGTCGAGGGACACCTTCTCGTCCGGGTCGTATTCTGCCTGCTCACCGGAGCCGGCGGAGCCGCACCCGGTCAGGATCAGGACGAACGCGGTGGCGGCGCCCCAGACTGTGGTCGTGCGGATGCGGGACATCCTCGTCCTCTCTCGTCCTCCATCGGACGCGTCGACATGCGCAGGAAAGCGCTTCCCCGCCAACCTAGGGCCGACGGCGCCCACGCGCAAGGATCGTGTCGCGACGCGACGAAGGGGGCGCCGCGGATAATCCGCGACGCCCCCTTCGGGACGATCAGATCGTCGTGATCACTCCTTGGCGTCGGCCAGGACGTAGCCAGCCTCACCGTGCACGACCGTGTCGATACCGGCGATCTCATCCTCGTTCTTGACGCGGAAGCCGATCGTCTTCTCGATCGCGAACCCGATGATGTACGCCAGAACGAACGAGTAGATCAGCACCGCGAAGGCGGCGATGGCCTGGACGATCAGCTGCGAGGCATCCCCACCCATGAACAGGCCGGTGCCGCGGGCGAAGAACCCGAGGTACAGCGTCCCGATGAGACCACCGACCAGGTGGATGCCGACCACATCGAGGGAGTCGTCGAATCCGAGCTTGAACTTCAGCTCGATCGCGAGGGCGCAGACGGCACCGGCGATGAGGCCGAGGACGATCGCCCAGATCGGGTCGAGCGATCCGCAGGCGGGGGTGATCGCGACGAGGCCCGCGACCGCACCCGACGCCGCGCCGACGGACGTCGGCTTGCCGTCCTTGATCTTCTCCACGAGAAGCCACGCGAGAAGAGCAGCGGCGGGAGCGGCGATGGTGTTCACGAAGGCCAGGGCAGCGGTGTTGTCCGCGGCGAGCTCGGAGCCCGCGTTGAAACCGAACCAGCCGAACCAGAGGAGCCCCGCGCCGAGGAGGACGAACGGCGGGTTGTGCGGGACGTGCACACCCTTCTGGAAGCCGACGCGCTTGCCCAGGACCAGAGCCAGCGCGAGAGCAGCAGCACCCGCGTTGATGTGCACAGCCGTTCCACCGGCGAAGTCGATCGCACCGACGCCGAACACGTCCTGCAGACCGTGGGTGATCCAGCCGCCGTACGCGAACGATCCGTCCTCGGCGAGGCCGAAGTTGAACACCCAGCTGGCGACCGGGAAGTAGACGACCGTGGCCCAGACGGCCGCGAAGATCATCCATGCACCGAACTTGGCGCGGTCGGCGATCGCACCGGAGACGAGGGCGACCGTGATGATCGCGAATGTGGCCTGGAAGGCGACGAACGCCAGCGGCGGGTATCCGGCGCCCTCAGCGGGCTCGAGGACGTTGGTGAGTCCGGTGGCGCCCCAGTCGATCGTCCACGGGGCCAACGTGCCCTCAGCGCCCGGGAATGCGATCGCGTAGCCGTAGAGAACCCACAGGACGCCGATGAGGCCGAGCGCACCGAACGACATCATCATCATGCTGATGACGCTCTTCGCCTTGACGAGTCCGCCGTAGAAGAACGCCAGACCGGGAGTCATCAGCAGGACTAGTGCCGCCGCGATGAGTATGAATGCGGTGTTGCCTTGATCCATCTCGAAAGGGAACCTCTCTGCAGGGACGCAGGTGTAGCGTCGGGTGTCCCCAGTGTCGACGCGCCCAGTTTCGCCGGGCGGTCCATCTGTGTTTCGCGCTGGTTACGAGCGGGTCGGGCAGGTAAACATCAGGTTTCCCGGCTCTGCGAGTGAGGCGTGATGCGCCTTATGAGTGGGTGAGAGCCACCAGGCGGGAGACGGCGCGGAGGTACTTCTTGCGGTATCCGCCGGCGAGCATGTCCTCGCGGAACACGGAATCGAGCGACGCGCCGGTGGCGCGGATCGGGATCTGCGCGTCGTATGCGCGGTCGACGAACGCCACGAAGCGCAGGGCGGCGGACTGGTCGTCGAATCCGACCACGTTTCGCAGACCGATGGTCCCGATCCCCTCGATGAGGCGGATGTACCGCGACGGATGCACGGAGGCGAGGTGCCGGATGAAGGCGCCGAAGTCGTCATCGGACACGAGAGCGGATGCCGCGGCATCCGTCATCGCGCTCTCGTAGGCGGCGTCGTCGAGGACGACCGCGTGACCGTCGACGGCGCGCTGCCGGTAGTCCGTGCCGTCGATCCGGATGGTCTGGAAGTGTTCGGCCATCGCATGGATCTCGCGGAGGAAGTCCTGCGCGGCGAACCGCCCCTCCCCCAGTGCGTTCGGCGGCGTGTTCGAGGTCGCGGCGAGCTTCGTGCCGGTGGGGACGAGTTCCGCGATGAGTCGCGTCATGACCATCGTGTCGCCCGGATCGTCGAGCTCGAACTCGTCGATGCACAGCAGGTCCGCGCCGCGGAAGAGTTCGACGGTCTTCTGGTAGCCGAGCGCGCCGACGAGCGCCGTGTACTCGATGAAGGAGCCGAAGTATTTCCGGCGGGCCGGCATCGCGTGGTAGATCGCCGCGAGCAGGTGGGTCTTTCCGACGCCGAAGCCGCCGTCGAGGTAGACGCCCGGCTTCATGGGCGCCTCGCGCTTGGCGCGCCGGAAGAATCCACCCCGGGCGGCAAGCGCGCGCCGGCCCGAGCTGAAGACCTCGAGCAGGTCCTTGGCCGCCTGCTGCGACGGGTACGCGTCGTCTGCACGGTAGGTCGCGAAAGTCGCCTCGTCGAACTGCGGCGGGGGCACGAGCGCGGCGACCATCTCGGCGCCGCTCACCTTTGGATCGCGTTCGCTCAGGTGCGTGGTTCCGGAGGAGGTGAGGGGCACGCGATCAGCCTAGTCGCCGCGCAGAGCCCCTTCGCTGCGCGTGCGCCGTGCGAGGATGGCCGCGTGTGGCTGACCGAGGTGGTGCCGTCGACCGGCGAACGAGTGGATGCCTCGACCCCCGAAGGACGTGCGTGGCTCGCCGAGCGCTACGCGCCCGCGGGCGAGGAGTGGGTCCGGCTGAACATGATCACCTCGCTCACGGGGTCCGCGGTCGGGCCCGACGGCACGAGTGACACGCTGACGAACCGCGCCGATCGCACCATCCTCGGCGTGATCCGCACCGGCGCCGACGCCGTCGTCGTCGGTGCCCAGACGGTGCGCGCAGAGGGATACCTCCTTCCGAGGCGCTCCCGCCTCGTGATCGTCTCGCGCTCGGGTGATCTCGACGGCCATCGCGTCGAGCCCGCCGCCGACGGCCCGGACGATCAGGTGATCCTCGTCCTCCCGACCGGCGCCGCCGCTCCTCCGCCCGTCCGCGGTGTCACGATCATGCACGTCGACCCCGAGGGTGAGCGGATGAGGGTGGACGTGATCCTCGCCGCGCTGGAGGATCGTGGCATCCGCCGAATCGTGTGCGAGGGCGGCCCTTCGCTCGCCGCACAGTTCGCCGCCGCGGACGTCATCGACGAGTACTGCGTGACCGCGGCGCCGCGCCTCGTGCCGAGTGCCGGCCCGTTCCTCCCCGTCACCCGTGCCGTCGACACGACGCCCGCGGGCGTGCTCGTCGACGAGGACGGATTCAGCTACCTGCGCCTGCGTCGCCGGTGAGCCCCTGCGCGGTCAGCCAATCTCGGATGTCCGAGGTCCACCGCTCTTCGTCGTAGTTCCAGAGCTTCGTGTGGCGAGCTCCCTCGAACTCGTCGAGCGTGACGAGGTCCGGGCGTCGATCCCGCAGAGCGCGGGACGCATCCGGCGGGACGAAGTCGTCCCCGGAACTGTGGAGGATGAGCATCGGTGCCACCAGTTCGTCGGCGCGGGTCAGGACGTCCAGCCGGCCCCACGGGATCGGATCTGCGGCCCCGGTCAGGGTAGAGGCCCATGGCCGGGTCAGCGCAGCGAGGGCCAGGCGCGTGAGCGGTCGCGGGATGCGGGTGAGGTCCGCATGATGCGTCAGTACGCGACGCCAGTCCACGACGGGTGAGTCGAGGATGACACCGACGATGAGGTCGCGATGGGCGGAGCCCACGGCCAACTGCAGGGCGATCGCCCCGCCCATCGACCAGCCCATGAGCACGATCCGCCGGGCGCCCGCGCGGCGCGCGTACCCGATGGCGCGATCCACGTCCCGCCACTCGGTGGCTCCGAGGGCCGAACTCCCTCCGCGGCTGCGAGGCGCGTCCGCGTCGTTGCGATACGAGGTGAGGATCGAGGTGATCCCCGCGGCGTGGAGGACCGGAACGGCCCGCAGCGTCTCCGCACGCGTCGTCCCCCGGCCGTGGATGTGTACCGCCCAGACGTCGCTCGGGTCATCCGCGGGGAAGAGCCATGCGGGGCACGGACCGAGCGAGGTGGTGATCGCGACATGCTCGAACGGCAGGTGCAGTTCTGCAGGGTCGGAGAAGTACCACCCGCTGAACGTCGCCGCCGCGTCCAGGCGATCCGACGCGTCGATCTCCGTCAGCAGTTTGCGGGTGACCGTCTCGGGCCCGGCCGTCAGAACGGTCCCGAGCTTGATGTAGCTCTGGGTCCCGGTCGTGAACAGGCCGTAGCGGCCCGGCAGGGCTGTGTCGTCCGAACGCGAGAGGGTGATCGTCTGCGCTGCGACGTCAACGTCGAGGAGCGTGGTGTCCGGCACGCGAGCCGACAGTGTCACGACGCGTCGCGCGACGCGTCCGGCGAGCAGCGCGAACAGTCCTGACGCGCTCACGAAGGCCGTCGCGAGTGCGACGATGATGCTCCGTGCCGCGACCAGAGACCCCGGCCGGGCCGCGTCGGGGACGGCGCGCCTGGAAGCCTTCATGGTGCCCTCACTCTAGTCTGTCGCCGTGACCGAATCCCCGACCGGGACGCCGGAGTTCCTTGCCGTGAGTGACGCCCTTCGCGCCCTGCGCTTTCGAGAGGACTTCGTGGTGCGCGAGATCGCCGCACCGTCGTCGCTCGCCCCTGAGGCGATCGCCTTCGCGGGCGACGTGCGACCGGACGACGACGGCGAATCCCCTTTCGGGACGGGTCGCATCGTCATCCTGCACGATGAGGAGGAACCGGATGCCTGGGGCGGCGCGTGGCGCATCGTCTGCTTCGCTCAGGCCCCCCTCGAACCGGAGATCGGCACCGATCCCCTCCTGGCCGACGTAGCCTGGTCATGGCTGGTCGACGCCCTGGCCGCACGTGGAGCGACGTTCCATGCGGCATCCGGTACAGCGACCAAGACACTCTCCAAGGGTTTCGGGACGCTGGCCGCGGAGGGTGACGGCGCGCAGATCGAGCTCCGCGCATCGTGGTCCCCCGACGGCGACCCGACCAGTCATATGGACGCCTGGGGCGAGCTGGTCTGCATGTTGGCAGGGCTCCCCCCGGGCTCGGAGAACATCGCCGTGTTCGGCGGACACCGGAGTACACGTGGCTGAATACGAGGTCATCGCCGATAAGGATGCGGCGGCGGCCGCAGCGTCGCGCCTGGCGGCGGGTCACGGGCCCGTCGCGGTCGACGTCGAGCGGGCATCCGGTTTCCGGTATTCGCAGCGCGCCTACCTCATCCAGGTGTTCCGACGCGGGAGCGAGGTGTTCCTCTTCGATCCGCCCGCCATCGGCGATCTCTCCGCCCTGCAGGCGGCGATCGGTGACGAGGAGTGGGTCCTCCACGCCGCCAGCCAGGATCTGCCCTCGCTCCGCGAGGCAGGCCTCGAGCCTCCTCGCATCTTCGACACCGAACTCGCCGCACGCCTCCTGGGTCACGACCGGGTCGGTCTCGGTGCCGTCGTGGAGGACACGCTGGGGATCACCCTCGCGAAAGCGCACTCCGCGGCCGACTGGTCCACCCGCCCGCTCCCCCAGGGCTGGCTCGAGTACGCCGCTCTCGACGTGCTGCACCTCATCGACGTCCGCGACGCGCTCGCGACCGAGCTCGAGGAGCAGGGCAAGACCGCTTTCGCCGCGGAGGAGTTCGAAGCGGTCCGCACCAGAGCCCCCAAGCCGCCACGCGAGGAGCCCTGGCGTCGCCTCAGCGGACTCCACACCGTGCGCGGCCGCCGCGCGCTCGCCGTCGCCCGTGCCTTGTGGTCTGCACGCGAGGAGTTCGCCCGCGACGAAGACGTCTCCCCGGGCCGCCTCGTCCCCGACCGATCACTGGTCGCGGCCGTCATCGCGGATCCGGCCACGAAGCAGGACCTCGCTCGCGTGAAGGAGTTCACCGGACGAGCGAGCCGGAGCCAGCTCGACCGCTGGTGGGCGGCCATCGAGGCCGGTCGCAGCGATCCGGCACTGCCTGCCGAGCGCGGTCCCGGTGATGGGATGCCGCCCCCTCGCGCCTGGGCTGATCGCAACCCCGCCGCGGACGCCCGGCTGAAGGCCGCGCGTCCCCTCGTGGAGGCACGCGCGGAGGAGTTGCGCATGCCGACGGAGAACCTGCTCACCCCCGACCTGCTCCGCCGCGTCGCCTGGCACCCTCCCGCGGAAATCACCGCCGAGACCATCGGCGACGCCCTGCGGGAGCTCGGTGCTCGTCCGTGGCAGATTGCACAGACCGCACAGGCGATCGCCACGGCCTTTGTTGATTCCGTGCAGGCGCCCGACGCGGCATCCGAGAGCGCTTCGTAGGTTCGACCCAACCGATTTTCGCGGTCTCGCGGCCTCCTTAGGCTGGGTGGGAACCCAATCATTGGAGGCAGTGTGGCCGAGCTTTCGGACGTCTATTTCGTCGACGGAATGCGCACCCCGTTCGGGCGTGCCGGCGAAAAGGGCATGTATTGGAACACGCGCGCCGACGACCTCGCCGTCAAGGCGACGATCGGCCTCATGGAGCGGAACCGCGACGTTCCGGCGGACCGCGTCGACGACGTCGCGATCGCCGCGACGAGCCAGACCGGAGAACAGGGCTTGACGCTCGGCCGTTCGGTCGCGATTCTCGCCGGACTCCCGCAGACGGTGCCCGGCTTCGCCATCGACCGGATGTGCGCGGGCGCGATGACAAGCGTGACGACGATGGCCGGTGCCATCGGTGTCGGGATGTACGACATCGCGCTCGCGGGCGGCGTCGAGCACATGGGGCACTATCCCATCGGGGGCAATGCCGACCCCAACCCGCGATTCGTCGCCGAGCGGATGGTCGACCCGGGCGCCCTCAACATGGGCGTGACGGCGGAGCGCATCTTCGACCGGTTCCCGCAGCTCACCAAGGAGCGCTCCGACCGGTTCGGCATGCTGAGCCAGCACAAGGCCCAGGCCGCCTACGAGGACGGCAAGTTCCAGCCCGACCTCGTCCCCGTGGCGGTGAAGGATGCCGACGGCGCCTGGGGCCTCGCGACCGAGGACGAGGGTCGTCGCCCGCAGACGACCATGGCGGACCTCGCCGCCCTCAAGACGCCGTTCCGTCCGCACGGCCGCGTGACAGCCGGCACATCCTCTCCGCTCACCGACGGCGCGACGATGTCGCTCCTCGCCGGCGGCGGCGCAGTCAAGGAGCTCGGCCTCACCCCGAAGATGCGGATGGTCTCGTTCGCCTTCGCGGGAGTGCAGCCCGAGATCATGGGCATCGGCCCCATCCCTTCGACCGAGAAGGCGCTGAAGAAGGCGGGGCTCTCGATCGACGACATCGGCCTGTTCGAGCTGAACGAGGCGTTCGCTGTGCAGGTCATCTCGCTCCTCGACCACTTCGGCATCGCCGACGACGATCCGCGGGTGAATCCCTGGGGTGGCGCGATCGCGCTCGGACATCCGCTCGCGGCATCGGGTGTCCGTCTGATGATCCAGCTGGCGGCGCACTTCGCCGAGCGTCCCGACGTGCGCTACGGGCTCACCGCCATGTGCGTGGGCCTGGGGCAGGGCGGCTCGGTGATCTGGGAGAACCCGCACTACAACGGCAAGAAGAAGAAGTGAGGCAGCCGACGATGACGAACTACGACCAGATCGACTTCTCGCCCCTGCTCGCCCTGTCGGACAGCGAGGTCGTGACGCACTCGCCCGTCCGCGACGTCACGCTCGGCAGCGGCAAGGTGCTCGCCCTCGTCACCCTCGACAACGGCCGGGACCACACTCGCCCCAACACGCTGGGACCCGCCACGCTCACCGAGCTCGGCGCAACCCTCGACACCCTGGCGACACGCGCGGCCGCCGGCGAGATCGCCGCGGTCGGCATCACCGGCAAGCAGTACATCCTCGCTGCCGGAGCGGATCTCAGCGAGGTCAGCAATGTGGGGTCGGTGGAGAACGCGCGCCTCATCGCGCAGCTCGGTCACCACGTCCTCGGCAAGCTGTCCGATCTCGGTGTGCCGTCGTTCGCATTCGTGAACGGGCTCGCCCTCGGCGGCGGGCTCGAGATCGCACTCAACTCGACGTATCGGACGGTGGATGCCTCCGCCGCGGCGATCGCACTTCCCGAGGTCTTCCTCGGCATCATCCCCGGCTGGGGTGGCGCCTACCTGCTCCCGAACCTCATCGGCATCGAGAACGCCCTCGAGGTGGTGGTCTCCAACCCGCTCAAGCAGAACCGGGTTCTCAAGCCGCAGCAGGCCTACGACCTCGGCATCATGGACGCGATCTTCCCCGCATCGAATTACCTCGAGGCGTCCCTGCGCTGGGCCGATGACGTCCTGACGGGCGCCGTCAAGGTGGAACGGAAGAACGCGCCGGGCAAGATCGAACGACTCACGAAGTGGCCCATCGCGATCAAGGTCGCACGAGGCATGCTCGAGTCCAAGATCGGGACTGTGCCCCGCTCCCCCTACGTGGCGCTCGAACTGCTCGACAAGGCCAAGAGCGGGACCAAGGCGGAGGGGTTCGCGCGTGAGGACGAGGCTCTCGCCCAGCTCGTCACGGGCGATCAGTTCGCGGCATCCATGTACGCGTTCGATCTCGTGCAGAAGCGAGCGAAGCGGCCGGTCGGCGCGCCCGACAAGGCGCTCGCGAAGAGGGTGACCAAGGTGGGCATCATCGGCGCGGGCCTCATGGCGAGCCAGTTCGCGCTCCTGTTCGTCCGGAAGCTGCAGGTGCCCGTCCTCATCACCGACCTCGATCAGGCGCGTGTCGACAAGGGTGTGGCGTACATCCACGAGGAGATCGGCAAGCTCGAGTCCAAGGGGCGGCTCGACGGCGACACCGCCAACAAGCTGCGCTCCCTCGTGACCGGGACGACGGACAAGTCGCAGTACGCGGACTGCGACTTCGTCATCGAGGCCGTCTTCGAGGAGGTCGGCGTCAAGCAGGCCGTCTTCGCCGAGATCGAGGCGGTGGTGGCTGAGGACGCCATCCTCGCCACGAACACCTCGTCGCTCTCGGTCGAGGAGATCGGGGCGAAGCTCGCGCACCCCGAGCGGCTCGTCGGCTTCCACTTCTTCAACCCGGTCGCGGTCATGCCGCTCATCGAGGTCGTGAAGACGCCGACGACGTCGGATGCCGCACTGTCGACGGCCTTCGTCGTCGCCAAGGGCCTCGGCAAGAACGCCGTCCTCACGGCGGACGCCCCGGGATTCGTCGTGAACCGTCTGCTCGCCAAGGTCATGGGCGAGGCGGCGCGCGCCGTGTACGAGGGGACACCGGTGGTCGATGTCGAGAGGGCCTTCGCTCCGCTCGGGCTGCCGATGGGGCCGTTCCAGCTCATCGACCTCGTGGGCTGGAAAGTCGCCGCGCACGTGCAGGACACGATGGTCCGCGCGTTCCCCGACCGGTTCTACGCGAACGAGAACTTCCATGAGCTCGCCGCGCTGGACGAGGTCGTCGAGAAGGACAAGGGCGGCCGGGTCACCGGCTTCACCAAGGCTGCCGAGAAGGTCGCGAAGAAGGCGACCGGCTCGACGCCGACCCCCGGCGACGAGATCCTCCGCCGCGTGCAGGACGGTCTCGCGCACGAGATCAAGCTCATGCTGGACGAGGGCGTGGTGCCCGAGGTCGAGGACATCGACCTGTGTCTCATCCTGGGTGCCGGCTGGCCCTTCATCGACGGCGGAGCCACCCCGTACCTCGACCGGGAGGGCGCCAGCGACCGGGTGTTCGGCGACACGTTCCACCACCCTCCGATCCGCGGCATCGCCTGATCGAGCGCGCATGACGACGGCCCCGGGGTGCTTCCCCGGGGCCGTCGTCGGGTGTCACCGCTGCTCGAGCTCCGACTGCGCGGCGCGGACTCGCAGATCCCGTTCCAAGTGGTCGCGCTGCTCGATCACGATCCGACGCAGCGACCCCGGCGCGTCGGGATGGGCGTCGAGCCAGGCGTCGACGCGCGCCGTGTCCTCAGCGGCGGGGAACAGACCGCGCACGAGTCGAGCGGCGATCTCGATGCTCCGCGACCGCCACACCGGCAGGATGCGGGCGAAGTAGTCGTCGTCGAACCCACCGATGAACAGCCGGCTCTCACCGGCACGGACGCCGCGGATGGTGGCATCCAGGTGATCGTTCGTCAGGGTCTCGTCGTCCCACGCCGCGAGCCACCCGTTGTGACGAACGGATGCCTCCGGGCGGGCCGCGAGGGCTGCGAGGCGCGCCGTCCGGCCGGAGGAGGTGACGTCCCGAGTCGCCTCCGCCTCGATCTTCGCCGCATCGAGACGTCCCCCCGCGGCGAGACCGAACACCCACCCCCACCGGAGCTCGGGATCCAGTGATAGACCCTCCGGCGGCGCGGCCTCGCCGTCGAGGATCGCCGTCATCCGGTCGGCGCACCCGTTCGACAGCTCGGCGGCCACACCGACGGCACGTGCCCAGATCAGCTGCGCGTCCGAGCCGGGAGCCGCGGCATCCATCGCGGTCCAGGCGGTGTCGAGCCAGGCGTCCGCGGCTGAGGCACGCACCCCGGCCGGGAGGTAGTGGCGGATCGCGAAGGCCGCGTGAGCGAGGACGTCCGCGAGCAGAGCGGGGTGCGACTCGTCGGGCGCGTGCCGGGTCGCGATGGCGAGATAGGCGGATGCCGAGAGATCCCCGTCCCGGGCGGCGTTCCACAGCGCCGCCCACACGACACCGCGGGCGACGGCGTCCGGCATGGTCGACAGGCCCTCGCGGACGGCGCCCAGCGAACGATCGTCGAGCCGCACCTTCGCGTACGACCGGTCGTCGACGTTCGCCACGACCAGCGCCGTGTCGGGCAGGACGGGGGCGCTCACGAGCGTCCGCTCCTCGAACAGATCGACCGCGACATCGCCGCGCGCGACGAGGCGGCCGGCCTCGGGATCCCAGAGCCCGACACGGACGGCGTGGGGCCGCGCGACGTCCTGCGTGATCGCGAGAGGTCCTCGCTCGACCGTGAGGGTGGGCAGGCCGGTGGTCTCGAGCCAGGCCGCGCTCCACGACCGGAGATCGCGGCCCGAGGCGTCCTCCAGCGCTTCGAGCAGGTCCTCGAGCGTCGTGTTGCCGTAGGCGTGACTCGCGAAGTACCGCTGCGCACCGCGGAAGAACGCCTCCTCGCCGACGAACCCCACGAGCTGCTTCAGGACCGATGCCCCCTTCGCATACGTGATGCCGTCGAAGTTGAGCTTGGCCGCTTCGAGGTCGGGGATGTCGGCGACGATCGGATGCGTCGTCGGCAGCTGGTCCTGCACGTAGGCCCACCCCTTCCGCCGGCTCGCGAAGGTCACCCAGGCATCCGGGAACAGACCGGTCGCGACGTTCGCGTGCGTTCCCATGAAGTCGGCGAACGACTCCTTCAGCCACAGGTCGTCCCACCACCGCATGGTCACGAGGTCGCCGAACCACATGTGCGCCATCTCGTGCAGGATCGTGTTCGACCGGGCCTCGTGCTGCGCCGCGGTGGCGGCGCCCCGGAAGACGTAGGCCTCGGTGAACGTGACGAGGCCCGGGTTCTCCATCGCGCCCAGGTTGTACTCGGGCACGAAGATCTGGTCGTACTTGCCCCACGGATAGTCCTGATCGAACGCCGTCGTGAAGAAGCCGAGTCCGCGGCGGGTGATGTCGAGGATCTCCTCGCCGTCGAGATGCTCCGCGAGCGAGGCGCGACAGAGCACGCCGAGCTCGACGCTCTGCCGCTCGCCGCGCCAGACCCCGTCCACGCGGTGGTAGGGCCCCACCGCGATGGCGGTGACATAGCTCGACAGCGGCGGCGTCGCGCGGAACGAGACCCGCACACCGCCGTCGACCTCTTCCCGGGACGTCTCCGCACCGCCGGAGAGGACGACATCGTCGCCCGCGGCGGTGACGTGGAAGGTCCACCGCGCTTTGAGGTCGGGCTGCTCGAAACACGGGTACACACGCCGGCTGTCCGCCGGCTCGTACTGTGTGTACAGGTAGACGGCGTCGTCGACCGGGTCGGTGAAGCGGTGCAGTCCCTCCCCGGAGCGGCTGTAGCGGCCGCGCGCACGGATCCGCACGACATTGCTGCCGGCGAGCCCCGTGAGCCGGATGCGGGCGCCATCCCACTCGACCTCGCGCGCCTCACCGTTGACCTCGACCTCGTCCACCGAGAGCCCGAGGAAGTCGACCCAGGTCTCCGTGGCCGTGGCGCCGAAGCGGAGCACGCTCTGGGTGACGAAGTCCTCGCGTGCCGCGTCGATGGCCGAGCGCACGTCGAGGTCGACCTCGATCGTGTCGAGCGTGATGACGGATGCCCGCGCCGCGGCATCCTCTCGACTCAGGTTCTCATCGCCAGGATGCTGCGGTGTCTGCATCCCTCCATGCTGTCACGCAGCGACGGGGTCAGTCCGAGCCCGCGTCGGCGGGGCCGCGCAGTTCGACGTCCTGCGAGGACCACACCGCGTCATCGCTCGACTGCCGGGCGATCGGCACGCGGGTGCCGAGGACCTGCGCGACCACGTCCTGCGCGATCTTCGGTGCCGTGAGCCCCGCATCCGCGAGGATCTGCTCCCGGCTGGCGTGGTCGATGAACTCGTCGGGCAGCCCGAGCTCGTCGACGGCCGTCGACACACCCGCTTCTCGCAACACCTGGCGCACACGCGTCCCCACCCCGCCGACGCGGATGCCGTCCTCGATCGTGATCACGAGTCGGTGGGACGCCGCCAGGTCGACGATCGCCGGCCGGATGGGCACAGCCCAGCGCGGATCGACCACTGTGGACCCGATGCCCTGGGCGCGCAGCCGCTCGGCGACCTCGACGGCGAGATGCGCCATGGGGCCGATCCCGACGAGCAGCACGTCCTCCGCGCCGCTGCGGTAGAGCACGTCCGTCCCGTCCTCCAGACGCTCGATCGCCTCCAGCGCGTCGGGGACGGACCCCTTCGGGAACCGCACGACCGTCGGGGCGTCCTCGACCGCGATCGCCTCGTCGAACAGCTCGCGCAGGCGTTCGCCGTCGCGCGGAGCCGCGAGGCGGATACCGGGAACCAGCTGGAGCATTGCAAGATCCCAGATGCCGTGGTGGCTCGGCCCGTCGGGGCCCGTGACGCCCGACCGATCGAGGACGAACGTGACACCCGCCTTGTGGAGGGCGACGTCCATCATGACCTGGTCGAAGGCGCGATTCATGAAGGTCGCATAGATGGCGACGACGGGGTGCAGGCCCCCGAAGGCGAGGCCGGCCGCCGACGTGACGGCGTGCTGTTCGGCGATGCCGACGTCGTAGACCCGGTCGGGGAACCGTTGGGCGAACGGCTGCAACCCCGTGGGTCGCAGCATGGCCGCGGTCATCGCGATGATGTCCTCGCGCCGGTCGCCCGCGTCGACGAGGGCGTCCGCGAAGACGTCCGTCCAGGCGACGGCATCCGAGGTTCCGATCGGCTCCCCTGTGACGGGGTCGATCTTGCCCACAGCGTGGAACTGGTCGGCCTCGTCCCGTCGCGCAGGCTCGAAGCCACGTCCCTTGTCGGTGATCGCGTGGACGATGACCGGGGCGCCGTACTCCTTCGCGAGCCGGAGCGTCTCCTCCATCGCATCGAGGTCGTGCCCGTCCACCGGGCCGAGATACTTGATGTCGAGGTTGGAGTAGAGCGCGATGTTGTTGGTGAACCGCGACAGGAATCCGTGCGTCCCGCCTCGGACGCCGCGGTAGACGGCGCGTCCGATCGGGCCGAACAGTCGCGAGACGTGCGCGGAGCTGCGGCGCAGCGTCTGGTAGCTGTCCGCGGTACGGACGCGGTTGAGGTAGCGGGCCATGCCGCCGATCGTCGGCGCGTACGACCGGCCGTTGTCGTTGACGACGATGACGAGGTTGCGGTCGTTGTCGTCGGAGATGTTGTTGAGCGCCTCCCACGTCATGCCGCCGGTGAGCGAGCCGTCGCCGACGACCGCGACGACGTGGCGGTCCTTGCGGCCCGTACGGGTGAGTGCCCGGGAGACGCCGTCCGCCCAGCTCAGCGAGCTCGAGGCGTGGGAGGACTCGACGACGTCGTGCGGGCTCTCCGACCGCTGCGGGTACCCGGCCAGGCCGCCGCGCGAGCGGAGCTTCGAGAAGTCCTGACGGCCCGTCAGCAGCTTGTGGACGTAGGACTGATGCCCGGTGTCGAAGATGATCGGGTCGTTCGGCGAGTCGAACACCCGGTGCAGCGCGATCGTCAGCTCGACGACGCCGAGGTTCGGTCCGAGGTGCCCGCCGGTGCGCGAGACGTTCTCGACGAGAAAGGTCCGGATCTCGTCAGCCAGGACGTGCAGCTCCTCGCTCGAGAATCGGTCGAGGTCACGCGGCCCGGTAATTCCCTCGAGAAGACTCATGTCGAGAGTCTACGTGGCGCTACGCGAGAGGACCCCGACTCCACGCGGAGCCGGGGTCCTCTTGACAACGGGCGTCAGACGAGCGAGCGCAGCACGTACTGCAGGATGCCGCCGTTGCGGTAGTAGTCCGCCTCACCGGGGGTGTCGATGCGCACGACCGCGTCGAACTCGACGGTCTCCTTGCCCTCGGGCGAGAACTCGCTGGGCTCCGCGACGACCTTGACCGTCTTCGGGGTGACACCCTCGTTCAGCTGCTCGAGGCCGGTGATCGACACGATCTCGGTCCCGTCGAGGCCGAGCGAGGCCCAGCTCTCCCCGGCGGGGAACTGGAGCGGGACGACACCCATGCCGATCAAATTCGACCGGTGGATCCGCTCGAAGCTCTCGGTGATGACCGCCTTGACGCCCAGCAGGCTCGTGCCCTTGGCCGCCCAGTCACGCGACGACCCCGAGCCGTACTCCTTGCCGCCGAAGACGACGAGCGGGGTGCCCTGCGCCTGGTAGTTCTGGCTCGCGTCGTAGATGTAGGACTGCGGGCCGCCGGGCTGCGTGAAGTCGCGCGTGAACCCGCCCTCGACGACCTTGCCGTCGTTGACCGCCGCCACGATCTCGTTCTTGAGCCGGATGTTGGCGAACGTCCCGCGAATCATGACCTCGTGGTTCCCGCGGCGCGAGCCGTAGGAGTTGAAGTCCTTCTGGGCGACGCCGTGCTCGGTGAGGTACTGCGCGGCGGGGGTGCCCGCCTTGATGTTCCCGGCCGGGCTGATGTGGTCGGTGGTGACCGAGTCGCCGAGGGTCGCCATCACGCGCGCACCCGAGATGTCGGTGACGGGGGCCGGGGTGCGCTCCATGCCGTCGAAGTACGGCGCCTTGCGGACGTACGTCGAGTCCTCGTCCCATTCGAAGACGGGCCCGGTCGGCGTCGGGAGGTTCTTCCAGCGCTCGTCGCCGTCGAAGACGGTCGAGTACTGCTTGATGAACTGCTCGCGCGAGATCGAGTGGTCGATGACTTCCTGGACCTCGTCGGGCGAGGGCCAGATGTCCTTCAGGAACACGTCGTCGCCGTTCGCGTCCTTGCCGAGCGCATCGGTCTCGAAGTCGAAGTTCATCGAGCCGGCGAGGGCGTAAGCGACGACCAGCGGCGGCGACGCGAGGTAGTTCATCTTCACGTCGGGGCTGATGCGGCCCTCGAAGTTGCGGTTGCCCGAGAGGACCGCGGTGACCGCGAGGTCGTTCTCGTTGATGGCCGCCGAGACCTCGTCGATGAGCGGACCGGAGTTGCCGATGCAGATCGTGCAGCCGTACCCGACGGTGTAGAAGTCGAGGGCCTCGAGCGCCTTGTCGAGGCCGGACTTCTCGTAGTAGTCGGTGACGACCTTCGAGCCCGGGCCGAGCGTGGTCTTCACCCAGGGCTTGCGCTTCAGGCCCTTGTCGGTCGCCTTCTTCGCGAGAAGGCCCGCGGCGATCATGACCGACGGGTTCGACGTGTTCGTGCACGACGTGATGGCGGCGAGTGTCACCGCGCCGTTGTCGAGCATGTAGGACTGCCCATCGGGCGTCGTGACCTTGACCGGCTTGGATGCCGCGTGGCGCGGGCCGCTCGAGATCATCGAGGGCACGTGCTCGTGCTCGTGCTGGTGCGAGACACCCTCGGCCGACACCGTCTCGTGCTCGACACCGGGAGCGGTGCCCGGGTCGGACGCCGGGAACGTTCCCTCGATCTCGACGGAGTCCTCCTCGGCGGCATCCGCGTAATTGAGGATGTCCTTCTCGAACTGGTTCTTCGCCTCGGACAACAGGATGCGGTCCTGCGGACGCTTCGGCCCGGCGATGGAGGGGACGACGGTGGAGAGGTCGAGCTCCATGAACTCGCTGAAGCTGAGGTCGCGGGCCGGGTCGTGCCAGAGCGACTGCGCCTTCGCGTAGGCCTCGACGAGGGCGACGGTCTGCTCGTCGCGGCCAGTGAGGCGCAGGTAGTCCAGCGTGACGTCGTCTACGGGGAACATCGCTGCCGTCGAGCCGAACTCGGGGCTCATGTTGCCGATCGTGGCGCGGTTGGCGAGCGGCACCTGGGCGACGCCCTCGCCGTAGAACTCGACGAACTTGCCGACGACACCGTGCTTGCGGAGCATGTCCGTGATGGTGAGGACGACGTCGGTCGCGGTCACGCCCGCGGGGATCTCACCGGTCAGCTTGAAGCCGACCACGCGAGGAATGAGCATGGAGACGGGCTGGCCGAGCATGGCGGCCTCGGCCTCGATCCCGCCGACGCCCCAGCCGAGCACTCCCAGACCGTTCACCATCGTGGTGTGCGAGTCGGTGCCGACGCAGGTGTCGGGGTAGGCGCGCAGAACGCCGTCGACGGTGCGGTCGTAGACCACCTTGGCGAGGTGCTCGATGTTGACCTGGTGGACGATGCCGGTGCCCGGCGGGACGACCTTGAAGTCATCGAAAGCCGTCTGGCCCCAGCGCAGGAACTGGTAGCGCTCACCGTTGCGCTCGTACTCGATCTCGACGTTGCGCTCGAGGGCGTTCTCGCTGCCGAAGAGGTCGGCGATGACGGAGTGGTCGATGACCATCTCGGCCGGCGACAGCGGGTTGATCTTGTTGGGGTCGCCGCCGAGGGCCGTGACCGCCTCGCGCATGGTCGCGAGGTCGACGATGCAGGGGACACCCGTGAAGTCCTGCATCACGACGCGTGCGGGTGTGAACTGGATCTCGGTGTTCGGCTCCGCGTCGGGCTGCCAGTTGCCGAGAGCCTCGATCTGCTCCTTGGTGACGTTGGCACCGTCCTCGGTGCGCAGCAGGTTCTCGAGGAGGATCTTGAGGCTGTACGGAAGCTTCTCGTAGCCGGGAACGGTGTCGATGCGGAAGATCTCGTAGTCGGTGTCGCCGACCGTGAGTGTGCTCTTCGCACCGAAGCTGTCAACAGTGGACACGTGTGCTCTCCTTCGTCGGCGGGCGCGGCGTGAGCCGGCCCTCCCATCTTCGCCCCGCCCGGTCCCGGCGGCTAGTGAGGTCTGCCTTACCGCCGCGGGCGAAATTTATCTTGATATCAAGATACCTCACCGAGGCGCCGAACGCGTGTTCTCAGGCCTCGTCGTCATCCGTGTCGGCATCCGCGGCTCGGGCGATGAGGACCGGCTCCTCGTCCAGGCACATCTGTCGCAGCATCCCGATCAGTCCCTCGAGAGTGGTCGCGCCCAGCAGGCGGAAACGGTCGTACTCCCCCAGCGGTGCCATGGCGGCGAGCTGCCAGGTCGAGGCGACGGGGTCGTCGGCGAGTTCGGCATCCGGATCCCACCGAGCCTCGTCGAGGACCGACGCCAAGGTCGCGACCCGGCGGACGATGCGCTCGACCTCCCGCCGCAGCGGAAGCAGCGCGTCGTCCCACTCCAGCGGCGGTACGGGCGACAGATCGGCGATCGGATGCGGGTCGTCGTCGCCCCACCGGTCCACGGCGACGCGCTCGTCGCCTACCGCGATGACGAAGAGGTCTGCGGCCCCCGCCTCGACACGGACGATGCGCGCCATCGTCCCGAGCATGGCCCGCTCGTCGCCGCCGCCGGCTTCAAAGCCGCGCTCGATGAGGACGACGCCGAACGAAGGGTCCTCTGCGTCGAGGAGCCGGCCGATCATCGTCAAGTACCTCGGCTCGAAGACCCGCAGCGCGAGCGGCGTGTGCGGAAAGAGCACACTGCCGAGCGGGAACATCGGGACCGCGTCCATGGGCTCAGTCAACCAGGCCCTGGGCCCGAACGGGGCGGTTCCTCAGCTCTCGTCGAGCCGGGTACCGCGGGGCGGGTACAGGGCGCGCACGGCGAGCCACGTGACGGCGACCATGGGTGCGAACAGCGGCAGGCCCATGATGAGCTTCAGCGTTCCCAGCGCAGCCACCTCGCCCGCCAGGTACAGCGGCAGTTGCACGGCGAGCCGGGCGTAGAACAGCGCCGCCCAGGCGATCGTGAGCCAGAAGAAGGCGCGCCGCTTGCGGCGGTCGGCGCGCCACGCGGTTCCCTCGTTCATGAGGAAGCCCACGGCGAGGCCGATGAGGGACCAGCCGATGAGCGCGGACACCAGCAGGCCCGTGCCGTACGCGGCGTTGGTGATCAGCCCGGGGACGAAATTATCCTCGCCCCGGCCGGTGAACAGCGCCAGAGCGGCGGCGACACCGGTCGCGACCAGACCGCCGAAGGCGGCTGCCGCGGGCGACCGTTGGACGAGCCGGATGATCGTGAAGACGGCTGCGAGCCCGACCGACGCCACGAGGGAGAGCACCAGGTCCTGGCCGGTGATGGTGAAGAGGACGACGAACACGAGGCCGGGGAGGACGGACTCGGCGATCCCGCGCCAGCCGCCCATCGCCCGCCATACGACGTGCCCCGTCGTCGCATCCTCCGCCGGATCCAGGCCGGCACGCTTGGCCGCACCGCCCAGCGCCTGTCCGAGCAGTTCTGATGCCGTTGGGGAGTCGGACGCCGCCGGTGGCACCAGGTCGGGGCGCTCTGCCGAAGGGTCCTCGGCTCCGGCGCGGTCCTGCGGGGTCGTCATGCGCTGCCGGGCGAGGCGGGCATCTTCAGCGGGATGAGGTCGCGCGGCGGCATGGGCGTCGCGCCCCGCACCACCACGATCGACCGGAAGAGGTCCTCGACCTGCGCGGCGGCGTCGATGTCGCTCGCTGCGGCACCCCCGATCACTCCGCGCAGGAACCAGCGGGGGCCGTCGACGCCGACGAATCGCGCGAGACGCTTGCCCGCGGCGCCGTCGGCGCCGGCCACGGGGACCTCCGCGAGCAGTTCGGGACCGAGCGGCCCCTCGCGCTCCTCCACGCGACCGCCCTGCTGACGGATCTGCTGGCGGATCTGCTCGCGGGTCTCCTCCCAGAGACCGCTCGAGCGAGGTGCCGCGAAGGGCTGGACCTGCAGCGTCGAACCGGCGTAATCGAGGCCGACGGCGACGATGCGCTTGGTCTGCTCCTCGACCTCGAGCCGGAGGTTGAGCCCCTCTCGGGGCAGCACCTTCACCCCGCCGAGATCGATGTAGGGACGGACGGGGTTGGCTTCCGCCTCGTCGAAGGGACCGTTGCTGGCACGATCGCTCGGTGCCGACTTGGGTGCGAGCTCGTCGCTCATGCGGAGTGTCCTGTCGTGTAGCCGGTGGATCCGAATCCCCCGTCACCGCGCACGCTGTCGGGAAGCGTGTCGACGGGGAGGAAGGTCGCCCGCGAGACGGGCATGACGATGAGCTGCGCGATGCGGTCGCCGGGGGCGACGTCGAAGGCCTCGGCGGCATCCGTGTTCAAGAGCGTCACCTTGATCTCGCCCCGGTAACCGGCGTCCACCGTCCCCGGGGAGTTGACCACGGTGATGCCGTGCTTGGCCGCCAACCCGCTGCGCGGCACGACGAAGGCGACGTAGCCGTCGGGCAGGGCGATGCGCACACCGGTGCCGATCAGGGCGCGCTGTCCGGGGGCGAGTCGTACCTGCTCCGTCGCGACGAGGTCGGCGCCGGCGTCGCCCGGGTGCGCGTAGACGGGAACCTGAGCCGAGATAATGGGAACGTCCACGGTATCCATCACCCCCCGAGGCTAATGCACAACATCGACCGCACCGCTCCGCCCTCCTATCGTGAGCGGCTGAGCCCGTCGTTGTGGCTCCTGGTCAGCGCTGCCGTGTGCGCGCCGATGGCCGCCGTGGCCTTCTCCCCCATCGACACGACACTCGCGCTCGTGGTCGGTCTGGCCGTCGGTGTCGGACTCGTCTCGGCCCTCATCGTCGCCGCCCCGGTCGTGTCCGTCAGCGAAGGGGAGCTGCGCGTCGGACGCGCCCACATCCCGGTGGACGAGCTCGGCGAGCCCGAGATCCTCGCCGGCGAGGCGGCCCGCTCGGCACGCGGCGGCGAACTGCGACGCGACGACTGGCACCTGCTCCGCGGCGGCATCGACGGCGTCGTCCGGGTTCCGGTCACAGACGACGACGACCCCACCGCACGCTGGGTGTTCTCGTCCCGCACACCCGAGCGGGTGGCGGCGATGATCACCCGCGCACAGCGGGGTCGCTGATATCGGGCGGCTCAGGCCGCGCACTCGGTGCAGATGGCACCCATCGAGGTCTGGTGGTCGATCTGGGTGCGGTGCTTCACCAGGAAGCACTCGACACACGTGAACTCGTCCTCCTGCGGAGGCAGGACGACGACGTCGAGGTCGACATCGGAGAGGTCGGCACCGGGCAGTTCGAAACCGCTCGGGTTGTCGGAGTCCTCGACGTCGACCGAGCCGGACATCTTGTCCGGGACGCGTTCCTTGAGAGCCTCGATCGACTCGCTGTCGTCTTCGGTCTTGCGGGGGGCGTCGTAATCCGTGGCCATTCGGGAACGTCTCAACTTTCGGGTGTTGCAGTGGGGTGCGGCCCGTTCGGGCGGCCATAGTTTGCATCACGCACCGGTGAATCGCAAATGGGCCGCCGGGTCGCCGCCGCCTTTCGGAGGGGCCTCACCGCAAACTCGCGGCACGCCCCGGATATTCCCGTCGCCGGGCCCCCTCCGTGACACCATGGGCGCACACGCTGGATCTGGAGGACGTCCGCATGGAACAGCTCAAAGTGATCGGCACCGAGGACGGTCGCCTCATGCTCGCGACCGACGCCGGCGACCGGTTCTCGCTCGCCGTCGACGAGGCGCTGCGCACGCAGTTGCGCCGCCTGCAGCGCGACGCGGAGCCCCGCCTCGCGCGCCCCAATCCCCGCGACATCCAGGCGCACATCCGGGCCGGCATGTCGGCGGAGGACGTCGCGCAGCTCCTCGGCGTCCGCGTCGAGGACGTCCAGCGCTTCGAGGGCCCCGTCCTCGCGGAGCGCGAGCACATCGTGGGCCAGGCCCTCGCCGTCACCGTCCTGATCGGAGGTGAGCTCGATCCCGGCGCGCAGCCCACCTTCGGCAACGCGGTCCGCGCGAAGCTGACCGAGGCGGGTGCCACGGGCGAGCGCTGGACGAGCTGGAAGGACCAGAACGGCTGGACGGTCAAGCTCGAGTTCACCGTGGGCGAGGTGGAGCACGACGCACGGTGGTCGTTCGACCCGCGCCGCTCGTCGCTCGCACCGCAGAACTCCGACGCGAGCCAGCTCTCCCGCCAGGGATCCCTCCCGGAGGGCCTCATCCCGCGTCTGCGCGCTCTCGACACCAGCCCGCAGAAGGACGCCACACGGTTCGACAGCGAGTCCTTCGGTCCTCGCGGTGTCGTCACATCCGACACCTCCGCAGATCCCGCTGATGACCGGGCGGCCTCGTCCCCGGCAGTCCAGCAGGCGGCGATCAAGCGCGCCCCGGACGCTCCCGTGACGTCGGCCGAGACCGCCGATCTCCTGGAGGCGTTGCGTCGCCGGCGCGGACAGCGCGAACCGATGCCGAGCGAGCAGACCGAACAGAGGTCGTCGACCCCGGTCGCTCTCTTCGACACGTTCGAGACCACGGAGGACGCCGCTCCGGCCGACCCCGCTCCCGCAGAGCCCGAGGCGTCGCCCGAGGCACCGGCGGAGCAGACCCGCCGTCGCGGACGCACCTCGATGCCCTCCTGGGATGAGATCGTCTTCGGCGCCCGCACCGAGGACGGCTGAGCTTCAGGCGAACGCGCCCAAACGCACCAGCGGGACGACGCGTTCCTGATCGGTCAGTGAGCCGTGCTGCCCGATCATGCCCTGCGGCCTCTTGTCGCTCTCCCGGTCGTCGTAGTAGGCGACGGTGGCCCGCGCCGCGACGAGGACGTCCCCGATCCGCGGGAGCACCTCGGGGTCCACGATCTCACCGAAGAGCCCTGCAGCGACCGCTTCGTCGCGTGACACCACCCACGATCTGCCGGCCTCGGCTTCCCGCCACCGGCGCAGCACATCGGCGGCCCGCCCGTCTTCCGTGTACAGATGCAGCATCCGCGGTTCGCCGCCGACGATCCGGACGTCCGCCACGAGAGGACTGCCGTCCTGCAGGAGCAGGTGCCGGTGCCGAGGCACGTCGACGATGCCGTGGTCGGCGGTCACCACCGCGCCGGCGTGGGAGCCGATCGCCTCGTCGAGTCGTCGGGCCGCGGCATCCACCGTCTCGAGTCCCGCCGACCACTCGTCGCTCTCCCATCCGCGGGCGTGAGCGATGGTGTCGAGCTCCGGGATGTAGGTGTACACCAGTGCCCCCGGATGCTGCAGGGCGAGGTCTGCGGAACGTTCCATCCGGTCCGCGATCGTCGGTGCGCCCACGAACTCGGCGCCGCGCTGCAGCGCATGGGTGAACCCGGTCGCGGCGTACCGCGGCGACGAGACGACGAAGCACGGCCTCCCCGCCGCCGTCTCGCGTTCGAGGATCGGAGCACTCCGCTGCCAGGTCAGCGGGTCGAGACCGTCGCTCTCCCACCCCTTCAGCTGGTTCGGCGCCACGTCGGTTCCCGGGACCCGAACGCGATAGCCGACCAGACCATGGCGGCCGGGTGACTCCCCCGTGAGAAGACTCGTCAGCGCCGCCGCCGTGGTCGCAGGGAAGACGGTGCGGGCGGCATCCTTCTTCGTCATCCGCCCTGCGAGGAAGCGCGCGTACCCGGCGCGGGCGGTGAGGTTCGCCCGGCCCAGTCCGTCGACCATCACGACGATCGCCGATCTGGCCGGCGTGAACCAGTCGCCACGACCCTGCAACGACGCCAGGATCTGCGGCACGACACCGGTGAGGCTCCGGGCCGACGGCGGGTCCGCGGGTAGGCTGGCAGTCATCCGGGTCAGTCTCCCACACGGTGCTCAGACGCCGTCCCGACCCCTGGCAGCATCACCGCAGCATCTCCCGAGGACCGATCGAGGCCATGGCATCGCGTACGCCCCCACCCCCGC
Organism: Microbacterium sp. NPDC080005; assembly: GCF_040702445.1. Lineage (NCBI taxonomy): Bacteria > Bacillati > Actinomycetota > Actinomycetes > Micrococcales > Microbacteriaceae > Microbacterium > Microbacterium sp. NPDC080005. Next base: position 1,104,897 of record NZ_JBFBLD010000001.1, read on the forward strand.
CCGCCGCTGAACGCATCGAGGACGTCGACCTCGCCGACGAGATGCAGGGCTCGTTCCTGGAGTACGCCTACTCGGTCATCTACTCGCGCGCGCTGCCGGATGCGCGCGACGGCCTCAAGCCGGTACAGCGCCGCATCCTGTTCCAGATGTCCGAGATGGGGCTGCGGCCTGATCGCGGGCACGTGAAGAGCGCCCGCGTCGTCGGCGACGTCATGGGGAAACTCCACCCGCACGGCGACTCCGCCATCTATGACGCCCTCGTCCGCCTCGCTCAGGACTTCGCGCTGCGGGTTCCGCTCGTCGACGGCCACGGCAACTTCGGCTCACTCGACGACGGACCGGCGGCGGCGCGGTACACCGAGGTCCGACTCGCGGCATCCGCTCTCGCACTCACGGAGAACCTCGACGAGGACGTCGTCGACTTCATCCCCAACTACGACGGACAGTTCCAGCAGCCCGAGGTGCTGTCCGCGGCCTTCCCGAACCTGTTGGTGAACGGCGCGACCGGCATCGCTGTCGGCATGGCGACGAACATGGCGCCCCACAACCTCATCGAGGTCGTGTCCGCCGCCATCCACCTGCTCGAGCACCCGGACGCCACTCTCGATGAGCTCATGGAGTTCGTGCCTGGACCCGACCTGCCCGGCGGTGGCGTCATCGTCGGACTCGACGGCATCAAAGAGGCCTACGAGACCGGGAGGGGTTCGTTCCGCACGCGGGCGAAGACGTCCATCGAGTCCCTCGGTCCGCGTCGCACCGGCATCGTCGTCACCGAACTCCCGTACATGGTCGGGCCGGAGCGCGTCATGGAGAAGATCCGCGACGCCGTCACCGCGAAGAAGCTGACCGGCATCTCCGACCTCACCGATCTGACCGATCGCAACAACGGACTGCGTCTGGTCATCGGCGTCAAGACGGGGTTCGACCCGAACGCCGTGCTCGAGCAGCTCTACCGTCTGACGCCGCTCGAGGACTCCTTCGGCATCAACAACGTCGCCCTCGTCGCCGGGCAGCCGCAGACGCTCGGGCTCAAGGACCTCCTCCGGGTGTACCTCGACCATCGCATCCAGGTCGTCACACGCCGGAGCCGGTACCGCCTGGCCCGCAAGCAGGAACGCCTGCACCTCGTGGAGGGCCTCCTCATCGCGATCCTCGACATCGACGAGGTCATCCAGGTCATCCGGACGTCGGACGACAGCGACCAGGCGCGGACGCGACTCATGGACGTCTTCGACCTGTCGCAGCCGCAGGCCGAGTACATCCTCGAGCTCCGCCTGCGCCGGCTGACGAAGTTCTCGCGCGTCGAGCTCGAGAGCGAGCGCGACACCCTGAAAGCCGACATCGCCGCGCTCGAGGAGCTGCTGGCCAGCGATGTGCTGCTGCGTCGCCAGGTCGCCGAGGAGTTGGATGCCGCGGCTGACGCCTTCGGCACGCCGCGGCGCACGCTGCTGATGAACGGCGGTCCGGTCGCGCCGCGCGGTCGCGCCGCCGCGCCCACCGACCTCCAGATCGCCGACGCACCGTGCCGTGTCTTCCTGTCCGCGACGGGCCGCATGGTCCGCGCCGAGCTCGTGCCCGATGTGCCGGGAGGGGGCATCGTTCCTCCCGCCCGACGCTCGAAGCACGACGCCATCCGCTGCGCGGTGGATGCGACGACGCGCGGCGATCTCGGCGCGGTGACGACCGCGGGCCGCCTGGTGCGGTTCACGCCCGTCGATCTCCCCTCCGTCCCGGCGAACTCGGTGCAGCTCGCGGCGGGCACGCGCGCCGACCAGTACCTGAGCCTCAGCGCGAACGAGCACGTCGTGGCGATCGTCCCGCTCACGGGCGACGCGCCGATCGCGCTGGGCACCGCCCACGGTGTCGTGAAGCGGGTCGCCGCGACGGAGCTGCCGGCGGGCAAGCCGGACGTGGAGATCATCGCGCTCAAGCCCGGCGACACGGTGGTGGGCGCCGCTCTCGCGGCGGACGACGTCGAGCTCGTCTTCGTCGCGAGCGACGCGCAGCTGCTCCGTTTCGACGCCACCGCCGTGCGCCCGCAGGGACGCTCGGCCGGTGGCATGGCCGGGATCCGGCTCTCGGAGGGCGCCCGCGTGATCGCTTTCACCGCGGTCACCGCGTCGGAGGACACCGTCGTCGCGACCGTCGCGGGCTCGACCGCCGCGCTGCCGGGCACCGATGCCGGGTCTGCCAAGGTCTCGGCCTTCAGCGAGTTCCCCGCGAAGGGACGCGCGACGGGCGGTGTGCGCGCACAGCGCTTTCTCCGCGGCGAGGACTCGCTGATGCTCGCCTGGATCGGCGGTGCACCTCGCGCCGTGGGTGCCGACGGCGCCGTGCGCCAGCTGCCGGACCCCGGCGCGAAACGCGACGCGTCGGGACAGACCCTCGATGCGGTCATCGGCGCCATCGGCACCGCGGTGTCCTGAGAGCCGCAGATGCGTCGGCGCGGCATTCACGTGGAGATCGACATCGCGGCGCCCATGGAGCGCATCTGGACGCTGACGCAGGACACCGATCTGCACCCGCGATGGGACGTGCGGTTCTCGCGCATCACCCCCACCGAGACGGATGCCTCCGGAGCGAGACGGTTCACCTACGAGCGCGCGACTCCGCTCCACACCGTCCGCGGGACGGGTATCAGCCTCGGCGAGCGGCGGCGGCCCGACGGCTCCCGCACGTCAGCCCTGCGTTTCTCCACACGCGACCGGCTCTCCCCGATTCGTGGTGGCCGCGGGTACTGGCGCTACCTCCCCCTCCCCGACGGCCGCGTCCGCTTCGTCACGGGATACGACTACGACGCGGGCTGGGGACTCCTCGACATCCTCGTGCGTCCGCTCATCGGCTGGGCGACCGCGTGGAGCTTCGACCGCCTGCGCATCTGGGCCGAGACGGGAGTGCCGCCGGAGCGTTGGCCCCTTCGAACGGTCTTCGCCTGGAGCCGTTCGGACCGGCCGCGTGCGGCACGCTGCGGTCGTCGGCCGGCCGGGCGACACGCTCTCGACGGCGCACCCGCGACCCTCGCCACCCTGCGGGATCCGTCATGACCTCGCTCTTCCGCACTGCCATGGGCGACGGGTTCGACCGCCTGCACCCCCAGCTGCAGCGCCGCTTCGACATCGGTGTGACGAACGCCGAGGCCTGCGTGGGTCGCGGCGTGATGACCGAGATCAGGCGCGGGCCGTGGTGGACGGTGCCGTTCCTGCAGATCGGGCGACTCCGCAACATCCTCGTCCCGGACGTGGGATCGGATGTGCCTTTCACCATCGCGAACTATCCCTATGTCGATCCCTTCGGACGGGAGACCGTCACGTTCGTCCGCCACTACCGGGTCGGTGCAAGAGACCGCCGCTTCGACGCGACGATGGTGGCGGGTCCTCAGGGGATCGTCGACTACCTGGGCACGCATCAGCACCTCGCCGTCGACCTCGACGTGACCGCGGAGCCCGACGGGTCGTTGCTCCTGCGCAGTGGCGCGCAACGTTTCTACGAAGGCCCCATCGCCTTCCGCTTCCCGATGCTCTTCAGCGGCCGCGCGACGCTCCGGGAGCGGTTCGACGAGTCCGATGGCCGCTTCCACGTCGACCTTCGCGTCATCAACGACCGCTTCGGCTTCCTCTTCGGCTACCGCGGCTCGTTCACGTGTGAGTGGGTGCCGGCTTCCGATGCCCCGGCTCATCTCAAGCCGCGACGGCACGAGCGGCGTCTGTGACTCAGGCCTTCAGCTTGGCCTTGACGTAGGCGACGATCGCATTGGCGTGGCCGTGACCCAGCCCGTGCTCGTCCTTGAGAAGACCGACCGCCTCCATGTGGGTCTTCGTGTCGAGCGCGTCCGCTGCGATGTCCAACCAGTGCTGGACAGGCTGTCCGTAGGTCTTCTCGATGCTCGGGAAGTAGGACGCCGGACCCTTCGGCTTCTCGCCTGCGGCGATCACGGGCGCGACGACACGGTGGGAGCTCATGCGCCCACGCTATTGCCGCACGACCCCATGGTCACGCGTCGATGCGCTCGCGGTCGAGACGTTCGCTCGATGTGACGATGAAGTCGCGGCGCGGCGCCACCTCCGACCCCATCAGCAGCTCGAACACCGTCGACGCCACCTCGGCGTCCTGCACACGCACCCGGCGGAGGGTCCGCCCGGCGCGGTCCATCGTGGTCGTGGCGAGCTGATCGGCGTCCATCTCGCCGAGGCCTTTGTAGCGCTGCACCGGCTCCTGCCAGCGCTTGCCCGCCTTCGTGAGCTTCGCCAGCAACGTATGGAGTTCCTGCTCGCTGTAGGTGTAGATCGTCTCGTTCGGTTTCGATCCCGGATTGATCACGACGACGCGGTGCAGCGGCGGCACGGCCGCGTACACCCGGCCCTCCTCGATGAGGGGGCGCATGTACCGGAAGAACAGGGTGAGCAGCAGCGTACGGATGTGCGCGCCGTCGACGTCAGCGTCGCTCATCAGGATGATCTTGCCGTAGCGCGCCGCCTCGAGGTCGAACGAGCGACCGGAGCCCGCGCCGATCACCTGGATGATCGCCGCGCACTCGGCGTTGGACAGCATGTCGCTGATCGACGCCTTCTGGACGTTCAGGATCTTGCCGCGGATCGGCAGGAGCGCCTGGTACTCGCTGTTGCGCGCGTGCTTGGCCGTCCCGAGCGCCGAGTCACCCTCGACGATGAAGAGCTCCGACTCGGCGACGTCATTCGTCCGGCAATCGGCGAGTTTGGTCGGCAAAGAGGACGACTCGAGGGCGTTCTTCCGGCGTTGCGTCTCTTTGTGCGTACGCGCCGAGATGCGCGCCTTCATCTCGGAGACGATCTTCTCGAGCAGAAGCGCCGTCTGCGCCTTGTCGTCACGCTTGGGCGAGGCGAACTTCGCGGCCAGCTCCTTCGACACGACGGACGTCACGATGTTGCGGACGGCGGGGGTGCCCAGGATCTCCTTGGTCTGGCCCTCGAACTGCGGCTCCGGAAGACGCACGGTGAGGACCGCGGACAGGCCTGCGAGGATGTCGTCCTTCTCGATCTTGTCGTTCGCGCCCACCTTCAGCTTGCGGGCGCCTGCCTCGATCTGACCGCGGAGGGTCTTCATGAGTCCCTGCTCGAAGCCCTGCTGATGCGTGCCGCCCTTCGGCGTCGCGATGATGTTCACGAACGAGCGGGTCACCGTCTCGTACCCCGTGCCCCAACGCAGCGCGATGTCGACCTCGCACTCGCGCTGCACCTCGGTGGGCACCATCGCTCCGGAGGCCTGCAGGACGGGCACCGTCTCGGTGAACGTGCCGGTGCCGGTCAGGCGCCACGTGTCCGTGATCGGAGCGTCTGGGGCGAGGAAATCGGCGAACTCCGAGATGCCGCCGTCGAAGCGATAGCTGGTCTCGACGGTGTCCGCCGTCCGCTGGTCGACGATGACGATCTCGAGGCCGGGGACGAGGAACGCGGTCTGACGCGCGCGCTGCTCGAGCTCGCTGAGATCGAACGCTGCGTCCTTCGTGAAGATCTGCCGATCCGCCCAGTAGCGGATGCGCGTACCCGTGACACCCTTGGCCGCCTTGCCGACGACGCGCAGCTCGCTCGACTTCTCGAACGGCCGGAATCCGGACGACGGCGAATCGCCCTCGAACACACCCGGCTCGCCCCGGTGGAAGGACATCGCGTACGTCTTGCCGGCGCGGTCGACTTCGACGTCGAGTCTTTCCGAGAGCGCGTTGACGACGGACGCGCCGACGCCGTGAAGACCGCCGGATGCCGCGTACGAGCCACCACCGAACTTGCCGCCGGCGTGCAGCTTCGTGAAGACGACCTCGACACCGGTGAGACCGGTGCGCGGCTCCACGTCGACCGGGATGCCACGGGCCCGGTCACGGACCTCGACGCTCCCGTCGGCGTGCAGGATGATCTCGATGCGGTCGCCGTACCCGCCGAGGGCCTCGTCGACGGAGTTGTCGATGATCTCCCACAGGCAGTGCATGAGCCCGCGGGAGTCCGTCGATCCGATGTACATGCCGGGCCGCTTGCGCACGGCCTCGAGCCCTTCCAGGACCTGGAGATGATGGGCGGAATACTCGGCTGTCACGATCTCCCATCGTATGCGGCGCCCCCGACACGACTCCGACCGACACACACGCCGTCACGAGGTCGTCACGCACAGCGGGCGCATACCGTACGCGCACAGCGAAATGTCATGCAATGGCGGCATACCGGCAACATCCGCGTGGTTGTATTGCCTGACAGTTCACCCGTCTTGAGCAGTACGAGGAGGCACCTGACATGAGCACGTCGACCACCACCGAGCCCGGAGCCGTCCTCGAACACCGCCTGACGGCGATGGATCGCTGCGACTCCTGCGGAGCCCAGGCCTACATCGCCGCCGAGGTCAACGGGAGCGAGCTCCTGTTCTGCGCCCACCACGGCCGCAAGTACGAGGAGAAGCTCCGGGCCGTCGCCACCTCGTGGCACGACGAGACAGCCCGCTTGACCGAATCGGTCTGAGCCGCGGCATCCCGATCACGACGAAGGCCCCCTGCAGTGCAGGGGGCCTTCGCGTACGTCCGGATCAGAACCCGACGGCAGCCTGGTAGACGGGGAGCAGGCCGGTGCGCACGCCCGACGCCGACGGCTTCGGCTGGAACACGCTCGAATTGTGGTTGCCCTCGATGACGACGGGGCCGTTCGCGGTGATCGCGATGTCCCAGCCGACGTAGGGCGCCTCGGGTGTGCGGCGCGCGAGGGCGGCGACGAGGTCGAGGACCTCGCTGTAAAGCGGGACCTGAAACCCGACGATCGGCGTCCCCGTCGCCGGATGCTCCCGGTAGACGTTGCTGTTCTTGTCGACGCCCGGATACAGCGCGACACCCTCGTCGTCGAGCATCGTGAACATGCCGCCCGAGGCGAAGTTGTCGATCACGTCGCCGTTGCCGATGCGCAGGACGGCAGCGAGCAGGTGCACACGGTCCTCCCCGTCGAGGAACGTGATCAGGCGCACGGTGTTCACCGCGTCCGGATAGAGCGCCGACATCTCGGGGTGCTGCACGATGAACTCGTCGAGCACCGTCTGCCCCTTCGCGGTGACCTCGGCGCGGAACCGCGCCGCGTCGACGTCCGAGGTCACCTCGTGGAGCTCGATACCCCCGCCCCCGTGACCCTCGTTCGGCTTCGCCAGCACGCGTGGATGCCGCGAGAGGAAGGCAGCCAGCTGAGCGTCGTCGACGTCGCGCAGGTCGACCGTCTCGCGACCGAGCAGGTCGGCGTATTCCCGCGCGAAGCGCCGCTTGTCCTCGAGCTTCGACCGCCCCTCGGGCGTGTTGTACATCTTCGTGATGCGGAACGACTTGGGGTGCGTCATCCAGGTCTTGCGCTCGCGGGCGTTCAGGAGCCGGATATCCCACACCGCGTAGTCGCGGAAAGCCATGTCATAGCGCACGGAGCACCAGAGCATGTCGGCGATGATCACCGGCAACGGCGCCTTCGAGACCCGCTGCACGGTGCGGGCGAACTCGACGAGGTTTCCCGGCCGGAGCTTGCGGGCGCGTCGGAGGAGGTACTGCAGGCGGACACGGATGCGACGCATGACGGTCCCTTCGGTTCGGGTCGGTCAGAAGCGCATCGCGGCGCGGTAGCGGGGCAGCAGACCGCGGCGGATGCCGGAGACCGAGGGCTTCGACTGGAAGACACCGGAGTTGTGGTTGCCCTCGATGACGACGGGGCCGTCGGGGGTGATGGCGATGTCCCATCCGATGTAGGGGAATGCGGGGACACGACGAGCGAGGCGGTCGACGAGCTCGAGCACCTCGCCGTACAGCGGCACCTGGAACCCCGTGATGGGTGTTCCCGTCGCCGGGTGCTCGGCGAACGGCCGCCCCTCCTCGTCGCTGGCGGCGTGGAGAGCGCGACCGCTCTCGTCGAGCATCGTGTACATGCCGCCGTTGCTGAAGTTGTCGATGACGCCGCCGTTGCCGATCTTCAGGACGCCCGCGAGCACGTGCACCTCGCCGTCGGGGTCCAGGTAGGACACCATGCGGAGCGAGTTGACGCTTCCCGGGTAGAGGGCAGCCATGTCGGGGTGCTGCACGAGCACTTCCTCGACGAGGGTCTGCCCATCGGCGAGCAGCCGCTGACGAAACTCCTCGACGTCGTCGATGTCCACCGAATCCACCAGGGTGATCCCGTTTCCGCCGACGCCGCCCGGGTTCTTGGCGATGATGCGAGCGTGGCGATCGACGAAGGCGGCGAAGGCCGCGGCATCCGTCGTTCCCAGGTCGATCCACTCGCGACCCAGTTCGGGGCCGAAGCGGGTCGCGAACTGCAGCTTGTCGTCGAAGATCGCGCGCTGTGCGTTGTCGTTCAGCCGACGCGACAGGTGGAACGACTTCGGGTCGGTCATGTACGTCTTGCGTTCACGAGCCGTGAGGATCCGGAAGTCCCACTCCGAGTAGTTCTCGAACGTCGTCTCGTAGCGGACCGAGCACCACGCCATGTCCACCACGACCCACCACAACGGCGCCTTCGAGAGGCGTGCGGCCTGCCGCGCGAACTGCAGGACGCGCTCGGTGTCGAAGTTCGCGACGCGGCGCACGAAGAAGCGGGCACGGCGATAGAGCCTGTGGACGGCACCCACGATCAGGCCTTCGACGGACGGATGATGCCGAGCGGCGTGGACTGATGCCCCTGGCCGAGCGGGTTGTCCGAGAGGATGCGGACGAGCCGCTGCTCCCCTGCCTTGTCGAGCGTCGATCCGAGGATGTTGCCGCCGATGTCGTTGATGTCGACCACGGCGACCTCGTGGGCGCCTCCGAGGCGGTCTTTCAGACGCGCAGCCACCGCTGCCGGATCCTTCGGTCCCAGCACGACCGCCTTGTTGTAAGGCGGGATCGTGTGCGGTGTCGGACCGTCGATCGACCGGGCCTTGTCGCCGGCGATGCGGTAGAAGTCGCCGCGTCGTCCGAAAAGCTTCGTGATCGCAGCGACACCGGCGGCGAAGAGGATGCGGGGCGTCCCGCATTCCCGCAGCGCCATCTCCATCGTCTCGGGCATGCCCAGACCGATGCCGTACTTCGTCTTCACGACGTACCGCGACAGGAAGCGGGCCAACGGGCGCGGCGTGATGTCGTCGACCAGGAAGGACCGGCCCTGTGTGATCGCGACGATCTTCTCCGTCACGAACAGCAGGTCACCGGGCTGCAGCTCGGGTGAGGCGTACGTCGCGACGATCTCGTCGATGTCCTCGCCCGGCATGACGACGTGCGTCCGGATCGGGATCCGGGCGAACGTCGCGCCGTCGACCGCTCGCGTGAGCTCCTTGCCCTCGTTCGCGGCGCCGCTCATTCGAGGTAGTCCCGGAGCGACTGCGACCGCGACGGGTGCCGCAGCTTCGCCATCGTCTTGGACTCGATCTGGCGAATGCGCTCGCGCGTGACGCCGAAGGTGTCGCCGATCTGGTCGAGCGTCTTCGGCTGGCCGTCGCCGAGGCCGAAGCGCATGCGGATCACGCCCGCCTCACGCTCGCTCAGGGAGTCCAGGAGCGACTCGAGCTGACGCTGCAGCATCGTGAAGCCGACCGCGTCGGCGGGCACGACCGCCTCGGTGTCCTCGATGAGGTCACCGAACTCGCTGTCGCCGTCCTCACCGAGGGGCGTGTGCAGCGAGATGGGCTCGCGACCGTACTTCTGGACCTCGATGACCTTCTCGGGAGTCATGTCGAGCTCGCGGCTGAGCTCCTCGGGGGTGGGCTCACGACCCAGGTCCTGGAGCATCTGCCGCTGCACGCGCGCCAGCTTGTTGATGACCTCGACCATGTGGACCGGGATACGGATGGTCCTCGCCTGGTCGGCCATGGCACGAGTGATGGCCTGTCGGATCCACCAGGTGGCGTAGGTCGAGAACTTGAAGCCCTTGGTGTAGTCGAACTTCTCGACGGCGCGGATGAGGCCGAGGTTGCCCTCCTGGATGAGATCCAGGAACTGCATCCCGCGACCGGTGTACCGCTTCGCCAGTGAGACCACCAGACGCAGGTTCGCGCCGAGCAGGTGGCTCTTCGCGCGCTGCCCGTCACGGGCGACCCACTGCAGGTCCAAGCCGAGCTGCGACGACTTCTCGGCCGCCGTCATGTGCGAGAGCTTCTCCTCGGCGAACAGGCCCGCCTCGATGCGCATCGCGAGCTCGACCTCTTCGGCCGCGTTCAGCAGCGGAACCTTGCCGATCTGCTTCAGGTAGTCCTTGACCGGGTCGGCCGTGGCGCCGGTGATCTGCGTCGAGTAGACCGGCACCTCGTCGTCGTCGGAGGAGGAGATGACGATCGCGCCGGTCGGCAGCGGCTCGGTGAACGCCGGCTTCGCCGGCTCGTCCTCGTCGTCCGGCTTATCGGCATCCTTCTTCACGTCGTCGTCCGAGGCATCGTCACCGGCGTCGGTGTCGAGCTCGGCCTCGTCGATCTCTTCCTCGTCGTCCTCGTCGTCATCCGACTTCTTGGCGCGCGCCTTCGCCGGGGACGCCTTCGTCGCGGCCGGCTTCTTCGCCGCGGCCTTGCGAGCCGGGGCCTTCTTCGCCGTGGTGGTCGTCGCCTCAGGCTCGACCGCGTCGGCGTCGTCGATCGCCTCGGCCGCTCGTGTACGGGTGGTCCTCGTGCTCGAAGTCACGTTTCGCCTTTCACCGACGGCACTCCGCCGGGTTTCGGACACTAGTAAGACCCTTGTCAAGTCCTGCGGACTCGCACGGAAGCGATTCCACGGGCCCGACAACGGGTCATTTCGTCCATTCTCTCATACGTCTCGGATGCATGAAGGACGTACCGGTGTCAACACCGAATACCTTGTGCGCATTCCCCCGCGGAATGCCGCCGGGGCGGATGAGGCGCGCGGTTCAGCCGAGGCCGGGGCGGCGGTCGTCGTCCCCGGACGGACGATTGGCGAGGAACCGTTCGAGCTCCGCGGCGAGCTCGTCCGCGGACGGCAGGTCGCCGGTGTGGATGATCGGCTGGGCCTGTGTCGACCCCGCCATGTACGCGTCGTAGCGGTTCTCGAGGTTGCCCAGCATCGCGGTGAGCTCTTCGCTGGCGGAGACCTGATCGTCGACCTTCTCGAGGTACTCGCGATTCTCCTCGCGCAGGGTGTCACTGTCGAAGACGAGGCCCGTCGCGACGGAGACGCTGTCGAGAGCCGCGATGGCGGCGGCCGGGAAATCCGTCTCCGCGAGGTAGTGGGGCACCAGCAGCGCGAAGCCCGACACCGACACACCCGCGTCGGAGAGCCGGTACTCGAGGAGGTGTCCCGCGGTCGACGGGACCTGCGTGCGCGGCTTCCACACGGAGTGCGCCTCGGTGAGCTCGGCGCGGTTGCCGCTCACGGTGGTCCCGAGCGGGCGCGTGTGCGGGACGGGCATCGGGATCGCGTGCACCCAGGTCACCGATCGCACCTGCAGTCCCTCGGCGAGCCCGACCACCGTGTCGACGAAGGCCTCCCAGGCGAAATCGGGCTCGTAGCCCGACAGGAGCACGAAAGGCTGACCGAGCGAATCGTGCACGAGGGCGAGGTCGAGGCGCGGCGGCTGATAGTCCTCGAGGTGGTCGCCGTTGAAGGTGATGAGGGGACGGCGGGCGCGGTAATCGAACAGCACGTCCGGATTGAAGGTGATCACGGGCTGCGGGTCGAGCTCGGTGTGCAGGTGGTCGACCACGCGCGAGACGGCGGACCCGGCATCCGTGAAGCCGGTCAACGCGACCACCAGCGGCAGACCCGCCGGCACGGGCGGCGCGGTCGTGATGCGCTCGTAGAGGGGACCAGACAGGGGCATGACTCCACTGTAGGAGCACGTCCCGAGGGCTCGGCGCGCCCACCGTCCCGCTCTGAGCGAACGCACCCGTCCATAGGATGGAGACCATGCCGTACCCCGAGCTGACCGTGTCCACCTCTTCTGCACGCGACGGCGACGCCGACGCGATCGTCCTGGTCCTCCCTCCGCTCGACGAGGCATCCGCAGTCCTCGCCGACTGGCCCGGCGTCGAGGAGGCGCTCCGTGGCGTCGGCTTCACCGGAGCCGTCGGCACGACGACGCGGGTCTTCGCACCCGCCTCCACGGACGTCCCCCTCTTCGTCGTCGGCACGGGCGCCGCCCCCTCCCCCGACGCGGTGCGGGATGCCGTCGGTGCGGCGGTCCGCACGACGACGGGTCACACGCGACTCGCCGTCGCGATCCCGTACGCCGAAGGGCACTGGCGCGCCGCCGCGGAGGGCGCCGTCCTGGGGGGATACCGCTTCGCGGGCTACAAGTCGTCCGACGCCGCGAAGTCCCGCGCGTCGCAGGTGGTCCTGCATCTCGACGCCGAGGTCGCCGACGCCGAGCTGCACGCCGTCGACGTCGTCGGCTCCGCCGTCGCCCTCGTGAAGGACCTCGTGAACATCCCCGCCGAATGGCTGGGCCCCGCTGACCTCGCCGAACGAGCGATCGAGGCTGTGGCGGGCCTCCCCGTCGACGTCGAGGTGCTCGACGAGGCGGAGCTCGAGGCGCAGGGCTACGGCGGCATCCTGGGTGTCGGCAAGGGGTCCGACCGGCCGCCGCGGCTGGTGCGCCTCAGCTACGCACCCGGAAACGCCGCCCGTCACATCGCGCTGGTGGGCAAGGGCATCACGTTCGACACCGGCGGCCTGTCACTGAAGCCCCCGGCATCCATGGTGGGTATGAAGTTCGACATGGCGGGCGCGGCGACCGCGCTCGCGGTGGTGCGGGCCGCCGCCCAGCAGGAGTTGCCGGTGGCCGTGACCGCGTGGATGTGCATCGCCGACAACATGCCCTCCGGTCGCGCGACGCGTCCCGGTGACGTGCTGCGGATGCTCGACGGCCAGACCGTCGAAGTGCTGAACACGGATGCCGAGGGTCGCCTCGTCATGGCCGATGGACTCGTCGCCGCAAGCCGGACCCACCCCGACGTCATCGTCGACATCGCGACGCTGACGGGCGCCGTCATCGTCGCCCTCGGCAACCGGCACACCGGTGTCATGGGCGATGATGCGACCGTGGCCCGCTACCTCGAGGCGGCGGCGTCGGTCGGCGAGGCGGCATGGCAGCTGCCCCTCCCCGACCACATGGAGGACGAACTCGACTCCCCCATCGCCGACCTCCGGAACGCGAAGGTCGGCGACCCGGCGGGCGGCACGATGTTCGCGGGCCTGTTCCTGCGCCGCTTCGTGGGACGCGCCGGGGAGGATGCCGACGCCCCGCGGATCCCCTGGGTGCACCTCGACATCGCCGGCAGCGGCGAGAACAAGGCGGCGCCGTTCGGCCCGACGGACAAGGGCCCCACCGCTGCGACCGTCCGGTCGTTGCTCGCCTTCCTCGAGGCGGAGACCCGATGAGCCGCCACGAATTCGACCTCGTCGTCCTCGGCGGCGGGAGCGGGGGCTACGCGGCAGCGATCCGGGCGAGCGAGCTCGGCAAGAAGGTCGCTCTCATCGAGAAGGACAAGGTGGGGGGGACCTGCCTGCACCGCGGATGCGTCCCCACGAAGGCACTGCTCCACACCGCCGAGATCGCGGATCACGTCCGTGAGGCTGCCTCGGTCGGTGTCGACGCGTCGCTGACGGGATTCGACGCGGCCCGGATGGCCGCCTACCGCGAGGGCATCGTCGCGAAGAAGTACCGCGGCCTGCAGAGTCTGCTGTCCTCGCGCGGGATCACGGTCGTCACGGGCGCGGGTCTCCTGACCGCCGACCGAACCGTCGTCGTGAGCGGTGACGAGTACGCCGGCACGGACGTGGTCCTCGCCACGGGCTCGCAGACACGGTCGCTGCCCGGCATCGAGATCGGCGGTCGTGTCCTCACGAGCGAGACGGCACTGACGCTCGAGACCGTCCCGAACAGCGTCGTCGTCCTCGGCGGCGGCGTCATCGGGGTCGAGTTCGCGAGTGCCTGGCGGTCGCTGGGAACCGATGTCCTCATCGTCGAGGCGCTCGATCGGCTCCTGCCCGCGGAGGACGCGGCCTCGAGCAAGGCGCTCGAGCGCGCGTACCGCAAGCGCGGCATCCGAACGGCCCTGTCGACGCGTTGCGAGGGTGTCGAGCAGCGCGAGGACGGCGTCGCCGTCACGCTGTCTGACGGACAGGTAGTGCAGGCGGACTACGTCCTCGTCGCCGTCGGCCGGGGTCCCGTCACGGACGGGCTCGGGCTGGACGAAGCGGGCGTCCGCCGCGACCGCGGTTTCGTGGTCGTCGACGACCACCTGCAGACGTCGGCCGCCCACGTCTGGGCTGTCGGTGACATCGTGCCCGGACTCCAGCTCGCCCACCGCAGCTTCCAGCAGGGGATCTTCGTGGCGGAGCAGATCGCCGGGCTCACGCCGGTGTCCGTGCCGGAATCGACCATCCCGCGTGTCGCCTACTCGCACCCGGAAGTCGCCTCGGTGGGCCTCACCGAAGCCCAGGCGCGCGAGGCGCACGGCGATCGTGTCGCGACGTACGAGTTCAACCTCGCCGGCAATGCGAAGAGCGAGATCCTGGGCACCGCGGGGTTCGCGAAGGTCGTCCGCGTGGTCGACGGTCCCGTCATCGGCGTGCACCTCGTCGGCGACCGCGTCGGCGAACTCATCACCGAGGGGCAGCTCGCGATCGGGTGGGAAGCACATCCGGAGGACATCGCTCCGTTCGTCCACGCGCACCCCACGCAGAGCGAGGCCCTCGGCGAGGCGTTCCTCGCCCTCGCGGGCAAGCCCCTCCATACCATCTGACCCCGTCGCACGGGCGACACTAAGCTAGACAGCACATCGCACTTTCTTGAAGGAGACACAGTCATGAGCACATCCGTGGTCCTCCCCGCGCTCGGTGAGAGCGTCACTGAGGGAACGGTCACCCGCTGGCTCAAGAAGGTCGGTGATTCCGTCCAGGCCGATGAGGGTCTCCTGGAGATCTCGACCGACAAGGTCGACACCGAGATCCCCTCGCCGGTGAGCGGCGTGATCGAGGAGATCCTCGTCCAGGAGGACGAGACCGTCGAGATCGGCGCCGTCCTCGCGAAGATCGGTGACGGCTCGTCCGCGCCGGCCGAGTCCGCGCCGGAGCAGTCGGCACCCGCAGAGGAGCCCGCTCCGGAGCCCGCAGCGGAGGAGTCGACCCCGTCGGAGCCCGCCGCTCAGGAAGCCCCCGCGGAGTCCGCGCCGGCACCCGCCGCATCCGGCGACGCGAAGGACGTCGTTCTCCCCGAGCTCGGCGAGAGCGTCACGGAGGGTACCGTCACCCGCTGGCTGAAGCAGGTCGGTGACGACGTCGCCGTCGACGAGCCGCTCCTCGAGATCTCGACCGACAAGGTCGACACCGAGATCCCCTCGCCCATCGCCGGCACCCTGACCGAGATCCTGGTCCAGGAGGACGAGACCGTCGAGGTCGGCGCCGTCCTGGCCCGCGTCGGTTCCGGTGCCGCCGCGGCTCCCGCGCCCGCTGCTGAGCAGCCCGCGGCCGAGGAGCCCAAGGCCGAAGAGCCCAAGGCCGAGCAGCCGCAGCCCGAGGCACCCAAGGCCGAGGAGCCGAAGGCTGAGCAGCCCAAGGCTGAAGAGCCCAAGGTCGAGCAGCCCGCACCTGCCGCCGAGAGTGCCTCCGACGAGGACGGCGTCACCTACGTGACCCCCCTGGTCCGCAAGCTCGCCCAGCAGCACGGCGTCGACCTCTCGTCGGTCCGCGGCAGCGGTGTCGGCGGACGCATCCGCAAGGAGGACGTGCTGAAGGCCGCCGAGGCGCCCAAGGCCGAGGCTGCACCCGCAACGGCGCCGGCCGCTGCGCCCGCACCGGTCGAGGTCTCGCCGCTGCGCGGCACGACGCAGGCCATGTCGCGTCTGCGCAAGGTGCTCGCCAGCCGCGCCGTCGAGTCGATGCAGCAGACCGCTCAGCTCACCACGGTCGTCGAGGTGGACGTCACCAAGCTCGCGAACTACCGCGACTCGGTGAAGAACTCGTTCCTCGAGAAGACCGGCGACAAGCTGTCGTTCCTGCCGTTCTTCGCGCTGGCGGCCGCGGAGGCCCTGAAGGCGTTCCCGATCATCAACGCGACCGTCGACGGCGACCAGATCGTCTACCCGGCGAGCGAGAACGTCTCGATCGCGGTCGACACCGAGCGGGGTCTCCTGACCCCCGTGCTGCGCGACGCCGGCGACAAGAACATCGCCCAGATCGCTCACGAGATCGCCGACCTCGCCGACCGCACCCGCAACAACAAGCTGAAGCCGGACGAGCTCGCCGGCGGTACGTTCACGCTGACCAACACCGGTTCGCGTGGCGCACTGTTCGACACGCCGGTGGTCTTCCTGCCACAGTCGGCCATCCTCGGCACGGGTGTCGTCGTGAAGCGCCCCGGCGTCGTGACGGTCGACGGCAAGGAAGCGATCAGCGTCCGCTCGTACGTCTACCTGGCACTGTCCTACGACCACCGCGTCATCGACGGCGCCGACGCCGCCCGCTTCCTCGGCGCAGTGAAGGCCCGTCTCGAGGCCGCGCAGTTCGAGGGTCAGCTCGGCGCCTGACACTCCCCCACAGGGATCATGGCTGGTCCGCGAGGTCGTACACCTCGCGGACCAGCCATCGCTTTTCCACCCGCACCATGACGAGCACCTGGGTCACCTCCGGCGCGACGATCCGCACCGCTGCCGCGCCGCCGTACTCGTCGACCACCTCGACGGCGTAGTCCGCGTCGGCCGCTGCGATCGATCCTGCTGCGGCGGGATCCTCCCACCACTGGGCACGGCACGGCAGGTCATCGCACCGCGCGAGGTTACCCAGCAGCATCCGCGCCGCATCGACGATCTCCTGCGGTCCTTCGTCCTCGGACCCTGCATCCGGCTGTGCGACCTCGACCGCCGGTGTCTCAGCAGCGGATGCCGACGCCCGCGGCGGCGCCGTGTGCCCGACGGATCCCGTAGTGGCTGCGGCCGGTCCGTCTGCGTCACCCGAGGGCCAGAGCACCCCGACGACGATGACGACGGTCGCCACCGCGGCGGCCACCACGACGGCTCGGCGCCGACCCGGCGCGGACGCACGACCCTGCCGTCCGTCGGCCGGTCCCTTACGCCGGGGCCGGTCGACAACCGAGCCCCACGCTCGGCTGATCCTGTCGGCGACCCCCGCGTCGACGAACCGAGCGAGCAGGTCGTTCACGAAACCGCTGACACCGCGGCTGCCGACTGGCGGCGCGGTGACCCGCTCGCGGCGCTGCGGCACGACCTGCTCCGGCGAACGCTCCGTCGGAATCGGTTCCGGATCGGCCGCTGCGAAGAGCGCGTTCTCGATCGCCTCGCCGTCCACCCGCAGCAGCCGCGGATCGTCGATCGCGTCAGCGGCGCTGTCGAGTGCGCGCCGCAGCGCGTGGTCCTGGGCATCGGCGCTTCTGAGCATCGCGATCGTGTCTTCGCGCCAGCCCACCGTGCCGGTCAGGGCGAGGACGGGTCTGCCGTCCGCGGTCACCCACCAGCATCCCGCTGTCGCGCGCAGCTTGTCCGCCTCGGCGGCGCCGCGCAGAGCGCTCACCGCCAGCGTGACGACTGCGCCCGGCGCGACGTCGCCGGCACCCAGCACCTCGCGGAGCCGAGCAGGACAGTGAGGAAGGACGACGACGGGGCCGTCCGGCGTCGCTGCGGCATCCAGCGGCATCAGGAGGTGTTCGGCACCGTCGGTCGCCCACGCGGGTGAGTTCGAGAAGACATCGGCATCGACCCAGACGGTGGGCGGGTCGCCGGCGCGCAGCACCCCGGCGAACGGGGCGTCCGTCGCCGTCACCTCGCGCAGTGCCGGCGGGACAGCCAGAACAATGGGATCCATCCGCCTACTCTCGGCGGGTTCGCGCCGACGTCAGCGCACACGCGGCGGGTGGTGGAAAGCGGCAGAGCGGCGATGACGTGTGAAGAAGTCGCCGGGTCGCGAAGGTAGGCTGAGCACATGGCATCCCGCAGTACCGCACCTGAGAAGCGCCCCGGTTTCTTCTCGCAGATCCGCTCGCTCTACACCTTCACCCAGAGCGAGTTCAGGTGGCTGCCGTGGGCTCTCATCGGCGCTCTGCTCGTGGGTGTCCTGCTGGGCGTGGGCATCGGGTTCCTCATCCCGCCCGTGCAGATCTGGAGCGTCATCCTCTGGGGCGTCAGCGGCGTGCTCCTGGGCATCCTCTTCGCGATGATCCTGCTCACGCGACTGTCCACGCGGGTCATGTACAAGAAGCTCGACGGGATGCCGGGTGCCACGGGCCACATCCTCTCCACCGGCCTCGGCCGCAGCTGGGTCACGTCGGACATGCCCGTCGGCGTCAACCCGCGCACACAGGATGCCGTCTATCGCGCCGTCGGGCGCGGCGGCGTCGTCATCATCGGCGAGGGCGCGCGCGGCCGCCTGACGCGTCTCGTGAACGACGAGAAGAAGAAGGTCGCCCGGGTCGCCTCCGGCGTCAACATCGAGGTGCTCTACGTCGGCGACGGCGATGACGACGTCCACATCTCGAAGCTCGCCAAGACGATCAAGTCGCTGCCCAAGACGGTCGACCGCGCGACGCTCGCCGCCGTCGTCAAGCGCATCGACTCGGTGTCTCAGTCGGTGACGTCGCTGCCGATCCCGAAGGGCATCGACCCGACGCGTGCGCGCGCTCCGCGGCCCCGGTAGGACCGCGGTCAGCTTCTGACGAGGACCGTTCCGACGGCCTTGTCGTGGAGTCCGCGCTGATCGGCGTCCCAGATGACCGCCGGCACGACGACCAGCAGCAACGCAGTGCGGACGATGGGTCGCCAGAGGCCCGGCCACCCACCGCGGACGAGCTCGACCCGCATCCCGAGGATTCGGTGTCCCGGGCTTCCGCCGATGGTCGGGATGAAGACGATCTGCAGAGCGGCGAACACGATCATCGGCGCGAAGAGGGTCCAGCCCGCCTGCTCGGGAAGCGCGAACTGGTCGTACCCGAAGAACGCGGTCGCCAGGATCGTCGCCGCGGCGTAGTCGATGAACAGGGCCCCGATACGGCGACCGGGACGGCCGATGCTGCCGCGGCCGGTGGCGGGGCGGCCCAGCCGCTCGCCGGGATAGTCGGGCAGAGTCGATGACACGGTCTCAGCGTAATCCGGGGCACGTAACATCCCCGAAACATCGGGGACACTGCCGGGCAACTGCGTCCCGATAGGTTCGAGGGGCGCCTGATCCGACAGGCGACGACATCGCACCCGATCTTGGAGACTCCATGTTCAAAGATTCTTCCGAGGTGCTCGCGTTCATCAAGGACGAGGACGTCAAGTTCCTCGACATCCGTTTCACGGATCTTCCTGGTGTGCAGCAGCACTTCAACATCCCGGCCTCGACCGTTGACGAGGAGTTCTTCACGGTCGGCCAGCTCTTCGACGGCTCCTCGATCCGCGGCTTCGCGAACATCCACGAGTCGGACATGCAGCTGATCCCGGATGTCACCACCGCCTACCTGGACCCGTTCCGCGAGGCGAAGACGCTGATCATGGTCTTCGACATCTACAACCCGCGCACCGGCGAGATCTACGCCAAGGACCCGCGCCAGGTCGCCAAGAAGGCCGAGAAGTTCCTCGCGTCGACCGGCATCGCCGACACCGCGTTCTTCGCCCCCGAGGCCGAGTTCTACATCTTCGACGACGTCCGCTACGACGTGAAGCAGAACCAGAGCTTCTACTTCGTCGACTCCGAGGAAGGCGCCTGGAACACCGGTCGCGTCGAAGAGGGCGGCAACCTCGCCAACAAGACCCCGTACAAGGGCGGCTACTTCCCCGTCTCCCCCGTCGACAAGCAGGCCGACCTGCGCGACGACATCTCGCTCAAGCTCATCGAGGCCGGTCTCAAGCTCGAGCGTGCGCACCACGAGGTGGGCACCGGCGGCCAGGCGGAGATCAACTACCGCTTCGACACCATGGTCCACGCGGCGGACGACATCCTGAAGTTCAAGTACATCGTCAAGAACACCGCCGAGGAGTGGGGCAAGGTCGCGACCTTCATGCCCAAGCCGCTCTTCGGTGACAACGGCTCCGGCATGCACACCCACCAGTCGCTGTGGAACGGCGGCGAGCCGCTCTTCTACGACGAGAAGGGCTACGGCGGGCTCTCGGACATCGCCCGCTGGTACATCGGCGGCATCCTGGCCCACGCTCCGGCGGTGCTGGCCTTCACCAACCCGACCCTCAACAGCTACCACCGCCTGGTGAAGGGCTTCGAGGCTCCGGTCAACCTGGTGTACTCGGCGGGTAACCGCTCGGCCGCCATCCGCATCCCGATCACCGGCTCGAACCCCAAGGCCAAGCGCATCGAGTTCCGCGCGCCGGATGCCTCGGGCAACCCGTACCTCGCGTTCGCCGCGCAGCTGATGGCCGGCATCGACGGCATCATCAACCGCATCGAGCCCCACGAGCCCGTCGACAAGGACCTCTACGAGCTCCCGCCCGAGGAGGCCAAGGGCATCCCGCAGGTGCCGAACTCGCTGCTCGACTCGCTCGAGGCGCTGCGCGCGGACCACGAGTTCCTGACCCGGGGCAACGTCTTCACGCCCGAGCTCATCGAGACGTGGATCGAGTACAAGATCGAGAACGAGATCCAGCCGCTGGCCCAGCGCCCGCACCCCTTCGAGTACGAGCTCTACTTCGGCGTGTAATCAGATCACGCGGGATTCCGGGACCTCGTCCGCAGAATCCCAGAGAGAGCCCGTCAGCGTCCGCGCTGGCGGGCTCTTCTCGTCCCCCGCCGAGTGGGGACGAGGAGCGAATGCATGATCGACTCGGCGGGCGCCACTGCGGCGGTAGCCCGCTATCGCAGCGATAGCCTCCCGTCGTATTCACCTCAGCGATCCAGGTCAGCTTGGGCAGCGGGCGCATCTCCACGTGGATCCACCCCGCGAGTGATATGGACGGGTCAACCCTTCCTGGGTGGAGGCGCTGATGCCGGCGGCGAACTCACCCGGCGGGCTGCGCCACGTACCCGACCCTGCGGCGGGCGAACTGCTCGACGAGGCTTAGCCGTCGGCCCTAGCCAGGTGCTCGGCGGACTTCATCTCCAAGAAGTCGCAGAGTCGTGCGACCATCTGCAGCTCAACGGCCATCGTGTGCACCTGAGAGCTGCTCATGATCGCCTCGTGGTCGCGCGGTTCGAAATGGACCCGCCACCGGGAATCGCCGTCACGGATCGGTTCGATGTGGACGCTGGTCGTGCCTCCACCGAGGGGAAACACGATCAGGCCGATGTCCGTATCCTCTTCTCCGACCAGCGGTACGACACGAACGAGGCCGCCCAGGGAGACAGACGCCTGGTACTCCGTCAGCCAGCTCTCCAGCACAGCGATACGGCGGTACGGCATCGGGATATCCGTTCTTGCTGTCGAGCGCACAGAGGAAGCAGTTCACCTCGAACGCTACCATCAGCGCGACGGAACGCCCGGTCGAGGCGTTGTCACATCGAGACCGCCGATGCGTCGTACGATGAACCAACGGCGGGCCACCCGCCACTCGGCTTCCCGAAAGGCTGGATATGGGTCACCTCATCTACGGGGTCGCGCCCGCCATCAACATCGACGACTGGACCTTGCACCACCTGCGATCGGTCATCGTCACGAAGTTGCGCCGCGACGAGAGCTTCGTGTTCAGTTGGGGCGACGAGCCCACCGTGCATGGCGATGACGCCGCGGGCGGCGCAGCCACCGGCCAATACGGGAGCGTGTGGATCTCGAAGGCGAGTTCTCTCTACTTCAGCTTCGAGCGCCCGCTCGACCGTCCGCTCAACCGGCGCTGGTTGACGGAGTTGGCCGAGCTGGCCGCGAGCTCGGGCGGACTGCGTCCGGTCGACGAACCCGCCGACGATTGACGCATCCAGGGACGCGCCACATCCGCTCTTGTCAAGAGCGATCGGGAGCCGGAGCCGTGGGGCTACGATCCCGCAATGAGTGAGCCGCACTCGCTGTTCCGCATCGTCATCCGGGTGAATGACGAGCGCTTCGAGCTCGCCCAGGACGACACCGTCCAGGGCTTGACCGGGCGGGTCCTCAGCGCCGTGCGAGCGGGCGGCGACTTCATCGAACTGATCCTTCTCGATGGCACGGCGATCCATGTCCTGATCACCGCCGCATCTCAGGTCGTCGTGACCACTGAAGCCGTCAGTCACGGCCCGGCGGACCCGTCCGCTTACGAGGCGGGCTTCGAGTTCGACCCGGACCTCCACCTGGGGCTGGATCAGTACTGAGCCACCGACACGAGCGATCAGTCCACCGACAGCCGCCGAGCGGGAACGTGAAGTCGAAGTCGGCACCGGCGTGCAGCCGAACGGATCGCCGGCCGGCTCCGATGCCGGCATCTCGCCGCGTGAAGAAGAAGCTTCGGCTCGGTGCCCGTCGTCGTGCAGGTGTAGGGACATTCCGCCAGCTCGTCAATGCCCACCGTCACGAGCAGCCCGAATCGCTACCGTGCGCACATGGGCGCGAAGAAGACGATGATCCGGTCGACGATCTCCATCGACGAGGCCACCTTCCCTCTCGCGCAAGGCGACATCGTCGACGAACTCAGCCTGCGTATCGAGGATGCTCTCCATGCGGGAGGCGGATTCGTCCGATTCACCGTCGTCGGCAATCGCGAGGTCCGCGTTCTCATCACTGCGCACAGTCGCGTCTCCATCGCCAGCGAGCCGGTGCACTTCGACGAGCGAGACGACGGTGACCTCGAACGACCATTCGGCGCGCACTACGACGACTACTCCTGAGGCAGGAGAGCGCGAGCCGAGAGGCTCAGCCCTGCTTCGGTCCGAAGCCGGCCGGCAGGCGACGATACGTCAGAATCCGGGCAGATTGATGTCCTTCGGGTCGACGTCGACCTCACCGACGTCGTCGGGTCCACCGGTGCCCGGGGCGACCTGGACCTGGTCCTCGTCGATGTCGCCCGAGACCTCGTCCGAGACGTGCTCGTCCTGCTTCTGCTGCGTCTCGGTCTCACTGCCAGGGCTGTACGCCGTGTCGTGATCGATCTGGTCGTCCTGCGAGTGTGCCGTGTCGGTCGCCTCGGTGGGTTCGCCCGTCGGGGTGTTCTGATCGCTCGTCATGCCTGGACGCTACGCGTCCGCGTCGCGTCGAGCCTGCCCCTTGACAGGCTCAGTGGTCGGTCGCGGGCCGCTTCTCGCCGCCCACGCGGTGGCCGCCACGGAGCCGACCGATGAGCACGACCACCCCGACGATCAGCAAACCGAGCAGGAGACCCGCGATCGCGGAGACCAGTGTCTCGCCGATCCAGACCACAACGGGACCGGCGACCTCGAGCAAGTGCTCGACACCGTGAAGCAGGTCGGTGGTCCAGTGCCAGCCGACCTTGCCCACATTCTCGAGGACCAAGTGTCCGCCGACCCACAGCATCGCGACCGTTCCCAGGATGCTGATGCCCCGGAACACCGCCGGCATCGATCGCACGATGCGGGCACCGTTGTGACGGACCCGTCTGACCGGGCTCTTGGCCATCCTGAGGCCGATGTCGTCGATCTTGACCAGAAGGGCCACCGCCCCGTAGACGAGCAGGGTCATCATGAACCCGATGACAGCAAGGATGGCGAGGGTCTGCCAGATGCCGAGTCCCTCGTCGAGGCTGTCGAGGGAGATGAGCATGATCTCGCTCGACAGGATGAGGTCGGTGCGCACCGCGCCGAGGACGAGCTTCTTCTCGTCACGCTCCGCCTCCTCCTCCGCATGGAGGTGGAAACCGAACCACTCGAGCACCTTCTCCGCACCCTCGAAGCAGAGGAACGCCCCGCCGAGGATCAGGAGGAAGGGAAGCACCTCCGGAGCGAATGCCGTCAACACGAGCGCGATCGGGATGATGATGAGGAACTTGTTGACGAGCGAACCCAGCGCGATCTTGCCGACGATCGGCAGCTCGCGTGCGGGCGTCACCCCCTGCACGTACTGCGGCGTCACGGCGGCGTCGTCGATGACGACGCCGGCCGTCTTGGAGGACGCCTTCAGGGCGGCGCTCAGGATGTCGTCGACGACGGCCAGCAGTCCAACGGACATGGGGTGAAGCCTTTCGGTCGGTCGGCGCTCAGCCGTAGAAGAGATTCTCGAAGGCGCGACGGGCACGGCGCGCGGTCCGCAGCCAATCCTCCTCCACCTGGGTGGCCGAGCGCGGCTCGTACTCGAGGAGTCGTCCGATCCCGTCGAGTTTGCCACGGTCGCTGGGCAGGACGTCACTCGTCTGGCCCGACAGGAGAGTGTTCGCCGATCGGAGCCGGCTCGCGAGCCACCATGCCGCAGCGAGCCGCTCCGCTGCGGCATCCGGAACCAATCCGGCGCCCTCCGCGGCCGCCAGCGCCGCCGTGGTGGACGTCGTCCGAAGTCCTTCGACCTGCGCGCCGTGCCGCAGCTGCAGCAACTGGACGAGCCACTCGACGTCGCTCAACCCGCCCGGGCCGAGCTTGAGGTGACGCGACCGGTCCACGCCCTGCGGCAGACGCTCGTTCTCCACGCGGGCCTTGATGCGTTTGATCTCGCGCAGCCCCTGGGGTTCCGGGTCGAGCGGATACCGCAGGTCATCGGCCAGCGCCATGAACCTCGCGATCAGTTTGACGCTGCCGGCGACGCCGCGCGCGCGGAGCAGCGCCTGCGCCTCCCACGAGAGCGACCAGCGCCGGTAGTACTCCGCATAGGCGTCGATCGACCGCGCCATGGGACCGTTCCGGCCCTCGGGACGGAGCCCGGCGTCGAGGTCGAACGGCGCCCGGTGATCTTCGGAGTGCGTGCGCAGGCCCTGCACGATCTTCAGCGCCAGCTCATGCGCGCGCTGCGCCGGCACCCCGTTCGGGTCGTAGACGTACATGACGTCCGCATCGGATCCGAACCCGAGCTCACCGCCGCCGAAACGCCCCATCGCGATCACCGCGAAATCGAGCGCGTCATCCTCGGGCGGGACCACCTCGCGCCAGACCGCGCGCAGAGTCGCCTGTATCGTCACCTCGCTGATCGAGGTCAGCCCCTCCGCCAGTTCGGCGATCGTGAGCTCTCCCAGCAGCGCACCGAGAGCGAGGCGGAGCAGCTCGCGGCGTCGCAACGCCCGCACCGAGCGCATCGCGTCGCCGATCGACTCATGGCGCGCCTGGATGGCCCGCGCCTCCTGCTGCAGGGCGAACCCCGATCGCGGACGCAGCTGCTCCGACGAGTCCAGCCATGCGACCGCCTCAGGGATCCATTCCATGAGATCCGCGGCGTACCGCGAACCGGACAACACGTGCGTCAGCCGCTCGGCCGCTCCGGACGAATCGCGGAGCATGCGCAGGAACCAGGGCGTGTCGCCCAGGCGCTCACTGATCCGACGGAACGACACCATGCCGTAGTCCGGGTCCACACCGTCGGCGAACCAGCGGATCATCACCGGCATGAGGTGCCGCTGGATCGTCGCCTTACGGCTCAGGCCGCTCGTCAGCGCCCCGATGTGACGGAGGGTTCCCGCCGGGTCGCGGAAGCCGATGGCGGCGAGACGATCATGAGCCTGCGCAGACGAGAGCGCCCCCTGCTCGTCCGCCGGCAGTGCCGCGACAGCCGACAGGAGCGGGCGGTAGAAGAGGCGGATGTGGATCTCTCGCACCTGCATCTTGATGCGCTCCCACACGGCACTGATGCCGGAGGCGTCCGTCGCGAGGCCGCTCGCCCGGGCCAGGACCCGCAGCTCGTCATCCGTCGTCGGCATGAGGTGCGTGCGCTGGAGACGCCGCAGCTGCAGGCGGTGCTCCATCACGCGCAGGGTGCGGTAGTGCTGTCCGAAGGCGGCGGCATCCGTCCGCCCGATGTAGCCCTCGCCGACGAGCGCGACCAGGGCGCCCAGTGTGCTCTGCTGACGGATGCCTTCGTCCGCCAGACCGTGGACGAGTTGCAGCAGCTGCACCGTGAACTCGATGTCGCGGATGC
Source organism: Microbacterium sp. NPDC080005 (assembly GCF_040702445.1). NCBI lineage: Bacteria > Bacillati > Actinomycetota > Actinomycetes > Micrococcales > Microbacteriaceae > Microbacterium > Microbacterium sp. NPDC080005. Next base: position 1,130,762 of record NZ_JBFBLD010000001.1, read on the forward strand.
CGCCCGGTCCGAGCTTCAGCTGACGGGAGACCTCGTCGGCGGGGATGTGCTCCGTCACCCGCTCGCGCATCCGCTGGACGCTGTCGACGAAGTTCTCTCGCGCGCTGCTCGTCCAGACCTGCGGCTGCACGGCGGCGCGGTACTGCTCCCCCAGCTCCAGGTCCCCCGCGAGCGGGCGGGCTTTGAGGAGGGCCTGGAACTCCCAGCTCTTGGCCCACCGCGCGTAGTACGACAGATGCGAGTCGAGCGTGCGCACGAGGGCACCCTGCTTGCCCTCGGGACGGAGATTGGGGTCGACCTCCCACAGCGGCGGTTCGATCTCGACGTCCGAGATGCCGCGCATCGTGAGGGTGGCGAGGCGGGTCGCGATGTCGATCGCGCGTCCCTCCGCGAGCTCGGCCCCCTGGGCGACTCCCCCCACGAAGATGACGTCGACGTCGCTGACGTAGTTCAGCTCGCGCGCGCCGGTCTTCCCCATCCCGATGACCGCCAGGCGTGTGGCCGCCACCTGCTCGCGCGGGAACATCGCCACAGCTGCCCGCGTGCGCGCGGCGCAGAGCGAGGCATCCAGGGCGGCTCCCGCCGCATCGGCGAGGGCGGCTGCGACCTCGGGGAGCACCTCGGTGGCATCGTCCGCCGCGAGGTCGTAGGCCGCGATGAGGGCGACGATCCGGCGGTAGCGGACCCGCAGGGCGACCCACGCCGACTCATCGGATGCCGCCGCGAACCCGTCGGCATCCGCTCCTACTGCCTCGAGAAGACTCTCGCGCATGCTCTGCGGCGACGGCAGCATGTTCCCGGCGCCGACGAGGTGGATGAGCTCCTCGGGATGGCGGAGGAAGAAGTCCGCGAAACCGGAGGACGCCCCCAGAAGCGACCACAGGACGGTGCTCGCATCCGTCAGGGCGGAGCAGACAGCTCCCGCGTCGCGCCGACCGATCCGTACGCAGGACTGCACCGCCCCGTCGGGGTCGGCCGCGCGCCGGGCACCCTCGACGAGTTCGTCACGATCCACACCCGTGAGGGAGCTCAGTTCGTCCAGCGCGTCGGACGACGCTTCGAGGTCGGAGAAGCCCGCACGGGCCAGGTCGGTGAGGGCGGCCCGTCGCTCGGTGGAGGCCATCGCCTCAGAGCATCTCGAGGTTCTTCTGCAGCTCGAAGGGCGTCACCTGCGACCGGTACTCCTGCCACTCGCGACGCTTGTTCAGAAGCACGTAGTTGAACACCTGCTCGCCGAGGGTCTCGGCGACGAGCTCGGACTCCTCCATGTACTCGAGGGCGTGATCGAGGCTCGACGGAAGCGGTCCGTAGCCGAGAGCGCGGCGCTCGGCATCCGTCAACGACCACACGTTGTCCTCGGCCTCGGGCGGCAGCTCGTACTCCTCCTCGATGCCCTTGAGGCCGGCGGCGAGCATCAGCGCGTACGCCAGGTAGGGGTTCGCGGCGGAGTCGAGCGCTCGGTACTCGACGCGGGTCGACTGCCCCTTGTTGGGCTTGTACATCGGCACGCGGACCAGCGCGGAGCGGTTGTTGTGGCCCCAGCAGATGAAGCTGGGCGCCTCATCGCCACCCCAGAGCCGCTTGTACGAGTTCACGAACTGGTTCGTGACGGCGGAGATCTCGTTGGCGTGACGCAGCAGACCTGCGATGAATTGACGGCCCGTCTTGGAGAGCTGATACTGCGCACCCTCCTCGTAGAACGCGTTCATGTCGCCCTCGAAGAGCGACATGTGCGTGTGCATCCCACTGCCCGGCTTGCCGCTGAGGGGCTTGGGCATGAACGTCGCATACACGCCCTGCTCGATCGCCACCTCCTTGACGACCGTGCGGAACGTCATGATGTTGTCGGCCGTCGCGAGCGCGTCGGCGTACCGGAGGTCGATCTCGTTCTGGCCCGGGCCGCCCTCGTGGTGGCTGAACTCCACCGAGATGCCGAGGTCCTCGAGCATCCGCACCGAGCGACGGCGGAAGTCGTGCGCCGTCCCGCCGGGGACGTTGTCGAAGTAGCCGGCGGAGTCCACCGGCTCCGGACCCTCGGGACCGAAGGACGACGACTTCAGCAGGTAGAACTCGATCTCGGGGTGCGTGTAGAACGTGAAGCCCGCGTCGCCCGCCTTCGCGAGGGCCCGCTTCAGCACGTTGCGGGGATCGGCGACGGCCGGCTGACCGTCCGGCGTCGTGATGTCGCAGAACATGCGCGCCGTGGGGTCGATCTCACCGCGCCACGGCAGGGTCTGGAACGTGGACGGATCGGGGTGGGCCAGCAGGTCGGACTCGTACGAGCGGGTCAGACCCTCGATCGCGGAGCCGTCGAACCCGAGGCCCTCGGCGAATGCGCCCTCCACCTCCGCGGGGGCGATGGCGACCGACTTGAGGGTTCCGGTCACGTCCGTGAACCACAGCCGGATGAACTTGACCCCCCGCTCCTCGATCGTCCTCAGAACGAAGTCACGCTGCTTGTCCATCGCATCCTTCCCGGTGCCGAGCCGACTGCCAGACTATCGGTCTCCCGCCGCGCTGCACTCACGCGACGCGACCCCACTCACCCGTTTTCGGCCGCGTCCTCCTCCGCCCACGCCCGGGATCGTTCGCGCATGATCTCGGGCGCGCGCGCCGCCTCCTCAGCGGTGTCGAACGGGCCGGCACGGTCGACGGCCGGAGCCTCGAACCCCCGCTGCACCTCGCCCGTCTTCAGGTTGTACCAGTACTTGTCGGCGTCGCTCATGGGTCCTCCTCGGCCTCGTCTGCTTCATCCTACGAACGCCGCGGCCGGCATCCTACGAATCCGTCTCCGCGGTCGCAGTAGGCTCGGTGGCATGACTGGGACCGCCACCACCGCCGTCGGCATCGACATCGGAGGGACGGGCATCAAGGGTGCCCTCGTCGACCTCTCGCAAGGAACGCTCCTCACTGACCGGATCAAGGTCCCGACGCCGAAGGGTGCGGAACCCGACGACGTGCTCACCGCCGTCCGCGAGGTGCTCGAGAAGCTCGAGGTGACGGACGCCGACGTCCCACTCGGCGTCGCCTTCCCCGCGATCGTGAAGAACGGCCGCACCCTGTCCGCGGCCAACGTCGCGCACACATGGATCGACTTCGAGGCGGAGGCGTTCTTCGAGAAGGGCCTCGGCCGCCAGATCCACTTCGCGAACGACGCGGACGTCGCCGGTGTCGCCGAGATGCGCTACGGCGCAGCGAAGGACCGGAACGGTCTCGTCCTGCTCACGACCCTCGGCACCGGCATCGGCACGGCGATGATCTACAAGGGTGTCCTGGTGCCCAACACCGAGCTCGGTCACCTCCACCGTCCGGGGCACAAGAAGGACTTCGAGCACTACACGGCCTACTCCGCGATGGAGCGCGAAGAGCTGTCGTGGGATGCCTGGGCCGACCGACTGCAGCAGTACTACAGTCACCTCGAGTTCCTCTTCACCCCCGACCTGTTCGTCGTGGGCGGCGGTGTCTCCAAGCACGCCGACAAGTTCCTGCCGCTGCTCGACCTGAAGACCGAGATCGTCCCCGCCGTGCACCGCAACAACGCGGGCATCATCGGCGCGGCGGCGCTCGCTCTCGCGGGCGAGCGCGACGACGTCCCCGCCGACCAGGGCGGCGACCTCGCGGACACCACCGCCCGCTGAGGCGTCTCCCGCAAGAGGGCGAATGGGCCGGCCTGTACGCCGGGTTCTGTCCGGGGGTCCTCGCGGACCCCGTGGACGGTCATCTCTCTCGGCGACACGTTGCCGTGCCGCTCCAGCGGTCTACCCGGGGACTCGGCGGGCCGCGTCGACATCCCCTGTCTGACCTTGCTCCGGGCGAGGTTTACCGTGCGGGTCGTGTCACCACGACCCCGGTGGTCTCTTACACCACCCTTTCACCCTTACCCCGGTCGGAACCGGGGCGGTCTGCTCTCTGTGGCACTGTCTCGCGGATCACTCCGGGTGGGTGTTACCCACCGCCCTGCCCTGTGGAGCCCGGACGTTCCTCGGTGCGCCTGCGCGCCACGCGACCGTCCAGCCGACCCATTCGCGGCCTCGAGTCTATCCGGACGCAGCATCACTCCTTCGCGGCGTCGACACGCACCTGCAGGTCGAGGCGGAAGTCCAGCGGGATGTCGCCGAAGAGGAGCCGCGTGGCCGCGTCCGCGGCGAGGCAGACCGCCTCGGCCGCTTGCGCCGCCTGCGCGGCGGGCGTGTGGACGATCACCTCGTCGTGCAGGAAGAACGCCAGATGTGCCTGGCGGGCGTGGAGCGGGCCCGACCGCGGCGCGGCATCCCCGTCGTCGACGAGCGGCAACGCCGCCAGCCGGGCGCGCAGGTCCCCCAGCCACGCCAACGCCCACTCGGCCGCCGTGCCCTGCACGACGAAGTTGCGGGTGAATCGCCCGCGGTCGCGGGCGGCGCGTCGCGCGCGGGTGCGGTCGGCCTCGGTCGCGTCGGGATCGCCCGCCCGCCCCTGCAGTGCGCGCCACCCGGCAGAGGGCGGCGGACTCGAGCGACCCAGCCACGTCGTGACGACACCGCCTTCCTCGCCGACCCCGGCGGCGTCGTCGACGAGTCCCATGGCCCGCGGGTAGGCCCGACGCAACGCCGGCACGAGCCGGCCGCTGTCGCCCGTCGTCGCGCCGTACATCGCCCCGAGCAGCGCGAACTTCGCCTCCGACCGGGTGCTCACGACCCCGCGGGAGACGATGCCCTCGTAGAGGTCGCTGCCGCGGGCGCTCTCGGCGAGAGCGGCGTCCCGCGACATCGCCGCGAGCACCCGCGGTTCGAGCTGTGCGACGTCGGCGACGACGAGCGACCAGCCGGGGTCCGCCCGCACCGCAGGACGCAGCTGACGCGGCAGCTGCAGCGCGCCACCGCCGGAGGAGGCCCACCGGCCCGTGACGACGCCGCCGGGCACATAGACCGGACGAAATCGTCCGTCGGGGGCCCACTCGTCGCGCCAGGCCCACCCGTTGGCGGTGAACATGCGCATGAGCCGCTTGTACTCGAGCAGGGGCGCGATGACGGGGTGGTCGTACTCGCGCAGCTCCCACTTGCTCGTCGACGTCGCGGCGACCCCCACGCGATGGAGTGCGCGCAGCAGCTTGGGCTGCGAGTCGAGACTGACACCGGGATCGCCCAGCAGCTCCCGGATCTCGGCGCCCAGGCGCTCGATGCGAGTCGGCTGTCTTCCGCCGGGATCGCGTGCGCCCAGCATCCCCGTCAGGATCACGTCGTGCACCTCGCCGTCCCACGGCACCCCTGCTGCGTGCATCTCGGTGGCGACGAGCGCGCCGGCCGACTCGGCGGCCACCAGCAGGCGCAGCCCCGCCGCGCTCCCGGCGACGACCTCGCGCTGTCGGATGAACTCCGCGACCGCCGAGTCGACGTCGTGCGGCACTTCGCGGATGCCGGGGTCGATCTCGAAGAGCGCGCTCGGACCGTCGTTGACGACGGATGCCGCGGCATCCCACTCGGTCGCGGAACGAAGCCCCTCCGCGCCGACCGAACGGGCGCTGTCGCGCAGGATCGCGTGCGACAGCCGCAGGTCGTGGCAACGCGCTACCCGAACCCCCTCGGCCAGGAGCGCCGGGTACCAGGCGGTCGTGTCGCTCCACACCCAGCGGGTCGTGTCGTCGGCCCGCCGCACCCGAGCGGCGAAAGCCGCTCGGTCGAGGACCGCGGGCTCGCCGCGGGTGCCGTCGGCGGTCACCGGGACGACGGCGACGCCGTCGCCAGACGTGCCCACGACGGTCCAGGGGACGGCGTCCCCGACGGGAGCACCCGGATCGGTCAGAGCCCGGAATCCTCGCCGCGCACCAGGATGCAACCGCACTCCGGGCACGTGACGACGTCGTCCTCGGCTGCGGCGCGCACGACGTTCAGGTCGGTCCCGGACAGGACCATGCGGCATCCCCCGCAGGTCCGATGCTGCAGCAGCCCCGCGCCGATGCCGCGTGCGGCGAGGCGGTCGTACATGCCGACCAGGTCCGCAGGAAGAGACGCGGCGATGGCGGCGCGGTCCCGGGTGGCGGCCTCGAACCGAGCGGTCGCCTCCGCGACGACGTCCTTCGCCTCGGTGCTCAGCCGAGCACCCTCCGCGTTGACCGACGCGATCAGCGCCTCCTGCTCGGCGACGGCGGCCTCCGCCTCCTCGAGGCGCTCCATCACCTCGAGCTCGGCGTCCTCGAGGTCGGACTTCCTTCTGGCCAGTGAAGCGATCTCGTGCTCGAGCCCCTGCGCGTCCTTCGCGCTCGACGTCGAGGCCAGACGCTCGTTGTCGCGCGCGGTGCGGGCATCGACGACGGCGACGTCGGACTGGATGCGGGCGAGTTCCGTCTTCGCGTCGTCGCGCGCGCCGAGGCGCCGCGTCAGTTCGGTCGAGTGCGTCGCGCGCTCGGCCAGCAGCTCCTTCACGCGGGCCGCCTGCGCGGGGTTGCGACGAGCGTGGTCGGCCTGCTGCGCGGCGAGATCCGCATCGGCGAGATCGAGGAGGCGGCGCTGGTCGGCAAAGCTGGCTTTCACGCCCTCCAACCTACCCTCGCCGTACGCGCCGACGGGGCGTCGCCTTCAGTCGCGATGGCGAGACGCACTAGCATGACGTGCCGGAATCGCGCGGGAGGAGATCAGCATGAGCATGCTGCGCACCAAGACGGTCGAGCAGTCGATCGCCGACACGGAGGAGCCGGAGTTCCGGCTCAAGAAGTCGCTCTCGGCGCTCGACCTAACGGTCTTCGGCGTCGGTGTCGTCATCGGTGCGGGCATCTTCACCCTCACGGGGCGGGCGGCGCACGAGGTCGCCGGACCCGCGATCGTCATCAGCTTCGTCGTCGCCGCCATCGCGTGCGGTCTGGCCGCGATGTGCTACGCCGAATTCGCGTCGACGGTCCCGGTCTCCGGCTCGGCCTACACCTTCTCGTACGCGTCGCTCGGCGAACTGTTCGCGTGGATCATCGGCTGGGACCTGATCCTCGAGATGTTCCTCGGCGCGAGTGTCGTCGCGCAGGGATGGAGCGCATACCTCGGCTCGCTGATGGAGCAGCTCGGCGCCCCGATCCCCGCCGCCATCGGATACGGCGGGACGGTCGACGTGATGGCCATGCTGCTCGTGGTCGTTTTGGGCGTGCTCATCACCGTCGGCATCCGTGAATCGCTTCGGGTGAACCTCGTCCTCGTGGCGGTCAAGCTCTTCATCGTCCTGTTCGTGATCATCGCCGGTCTCATGTTCGTGAACCCGGCGAACTACTCGCCGTTCATCCCGGATGCCGCGCCGCGCGAGACGGCGTCGGGTCTGACGCAGCCGCTCCTGCAGTTCTTCTCCGGCATCGAGCCGACCGCCTTCGGCGTGGGGGGCATCTTCGCCGGCGCCGCTCTCGTGTTCTTCGCGTACATCGGCTTCGACGTCGTCGCGACGACGGCGGAGGAGACCAAGCGTCCCCAGCGCGACCTGCCGATCGGCATCATCGCCTCGCTCGTGATCTGCACGATCCTCTACGGCGCCGTCGCGCTGGTCGTCACCGGCATGGTCCCCTACCAGGACCTCGATCCGGCTGCGGCCCTCGCGAACGCGTTCGCCTTCCACGGCCAGACCTGGATGGCGACGGTCATCTCGGCCGGCGCCGTCGCCGGCCTGACCACCGTCGTCCTGACGCTCATGATCGGCGCGACGCGCATCATCTTCGCCATGTCGCGTGATGCCCTCCTCCCCCGGGGTCTCGCCAAGGTGCACCCCCGCTTCCGCACCCCGTGGGTCATCTCGCTGATCGTGACGGTCATCGTCGCCGTGGTCGCCGGGCTCACACCCGTCGGCGTTCTGGAGGAGATGGTCAACATCGGCACGCTGTCGGCGTTCGTGCTCGTCTCCTTCGGCGTCATCGTGCTGCGCCGCCGCCGCCCCGATCTGCCGCGCGGCTTCCGGGTTCCCCTCAACCCGTGGCTGCCCGCGCTCTCCGCCGCCGTCTGCATCTACCTGATGCTGAACCTCACGGTCGAGACCTGGCTCCGGTTCCTCATCTGGCTCGCCCTCGGGTTCGTCATCTACTTCGCCTACTCGCGTCGACACTCGCGGCTGGCGCCGGGCGGAGACCTCCACACGGAACCCGCGGCGCGGTGACCGCGCACCGGGTCGAGGGCGCACGCCCGTAGACTCGGTGCCCCAGGGCCTTTAGCTCAGCTGGTAGAGCGCCACGTTTACACCGTGGATGTCGTCGGTTCGATCCCGGCAGGGCCCACTCCCGGCATCCGTCCTGGCCTGCCTCATCGAGCCGTCCCGAGCGGCGAACACCGTCGAACGGAATGGGTAGGCTGAGGACAAGCGAGTTGTGCGCGGCGAACAAGCGCGCCCTCGCTCGAACCCTCCTTCCTGGCACGATCTGCCAGGCGACGAAAGGCCTCTTGTGACTGTCAACGATCAGGATCCGTACTCGCAGGGCCCGCAGGACAGCGACCCGGAAGAGACGTCGGAGTGGCAGGAATCCCTGCGGCAGCTCGTCGACGCCCGAGGCGCGAGTCGCGGCCGCGAGATCATGCTGAGCCTGCTGCAGAGCTCGCGTGAACTGCACCTGAATGTCCCGCAGGTCCCGACCACGGACTACATCAACACCATCCCCGTCGACAGCGAGCCCGAGTTCCCGGGTGACGAAGAGGTCGAGCGTCGCTACCGTCGCTGGATCCGCTGGAACGCCGCCCTGACGGTGCACCGTGCGCAGCGTCCCGGCATCGGTGTCGGCGGCCACATCTCGACGTACGCCTCCTCGGCAGCGCTGTACGAGGTGGGTTTCAACCACTTCTTCCGCGGCCCGGATCACTCCAGCGGCGGCGACCAGGTCTTCTTCCAGGGCCACGCCTCCCCCGGCATGTACGCCCGATCGTTCCTCGAGGGCGGACTCACGAGCCAGCAGCTCGACGGCTTCCGCCAGGAGGCATCCGCGGCTCCGAACGGCCTTCCCTCCTACCCCCACCCGCGCCTCATGCCGGACTACTGGCAGTTCCCGACCGTCTCGATGGGTCTCGGACCGATCAACGCCATCTACCAGGCGATGACGAACAAGTACCTCACCAACCGTGGGATCAAGGACCTCTCCGACTCGCACGTCTGGGCCTTCCTCGGCGACGGCGAGATGGACGAGGTCGAGAGCCGCGGTCAGCTGCAGGTCGCGGCGAACGAGGGACTCGACAACCTCACCTTCGTCGTCAACTGCAACCTGCAGCGCCTCGACGGCCCGGTCCGCGGCAACGGCAAGATCGTCCAGGAGCTGGAGAGCTTCTTCCGCGGCGCCGGCTGGAACGTCATCAAGGTCGTCTGGGGGCGCGAGTGGGACGACCTGCTCTCCCGCGACGCCGACGGCGCCCTGCTGAACCTCATGAACAGCACGCCGGATGGCGACTTCCAGACGTACAAGGCCGAGAACGGTGCCTACGTACGTGAGCACTTCTTCGGGCGCGACGAGCGCGCCGCCGCCCTCGTCAAGGACTACTCCGACGAGCAGATCTGGAACCTCAAGCGCGGTGGGCACGATTACCGCAAGGTCTTCGCGGCGTACAAGGCCGCCATCGAGCACAAGGGGCAGCCGACCGTCATCCTCGCGAAGACGGTCAAGGGCTACGGCCTGGGGCCGCACTTCGAGGGTCGCAACGCGACCCACCAGATGAAGAAGATGACCCTCGACGACCTCAAGCTGTTCCGCGACCAGATGCACATCCCGCTCACGGACGCGCAGCTCGAGGAGAACCCCTACGAGCCGCCGTACTACCACCCGGGTGCGGACGACGAGACCATCGAGTACATGGTCGAACGCCGTCGCACGCTCGGCGGCACGCTCCCGCAGCGTCGCAGCAAGTACACGTCGCTCAGCCTTCCCGACGACAGCCTCTACGCGCTGCCGAAGAAGGGCTCGGGGACGCAGGAGGTCGCCACGACCATGGCGTTCGTCCGACTGCTGAAGGATCTGCTGCGCACGAAGGACTTCGGCCACCGCATCGTGCCGATCATCCCCGACGAGGCGCGCACGTTCGGCATGGACGCGTACTTCCCGACCGCGAAGATCTACAACCCGAACGGGCAGAACTACACGTCCGTCGACCGCGAGCTGCTCCTGGCCTACAAGGAGAGCCCGCAGGGCCAGATCATGCACGTCGGCATCAACGAGGCCGGCGCCCTCGCCGCCTTCACGGGTGTCGGCACGTCCTACGCGACGCACGGCGAGCCGCTCATCCCGGTCTACGTCTTCTACTCGATGTTCGGCTTCCAGCGCACGGGCGACGCCCAGTGGGCAGCGGGCGACCAGATGGCGCGCGGCTTCATCATCGGCGCGACGGCCGGTCGGACGACGCTGACCGGTGAGGGCCTCCAGCACGCCGACGGCCACTCGCACCTGCTGGCGTCGACCAACCCGGCGACGGTCTCCTACGATCCCGCCTACGGCTACGAGATCGCGCACATCGTGCAGTCGGGCCTCGAGCGCATGTACGGCGGGGAGCACGAAGACCCGAACGTCATGTACTACATCACCGTCTACAACGAGCCGATCGTGCAGCCGAAGGAGCCGGAGGACGTCGACGTGGACGGCATCGTCCGCGGCATCCACCGCGTCGCCACCGGCTCGGGTGAGGGCCACCGCGCCCAGATCCTCGCCTCCGGCGTCGGTCTGCCGTGGGCGCTCGAGGCGCAGGAGCTGCTGCAGAAGGACTGGGGCGTGAGCGCCGACGTCTGGTCGGTCACGAGCTGGACCGAGCTGCGCCGGGACGGCCTCGCCGCCGACGAGCACAACTTCCTGCACCCGACCGAGGAGGCCAAGACGGCCTACGTCACCGAGAAGCTCCGCGACTCGGAGGGCCCGATCGTGGCGGTCAGCGACTTCATGCACGCGGTGCAGGACCAGATCCGCCAGTGGATCCCGCGTCGCTACGCCACGCTCGGCGCCGACGGCTTCGGATTCTCGGACACCCGCGCAGCCGCACGACGCCAGTTCAAGATCGACGGCCCGTCGATCGTCGTGCGCACCCTGCAGGCACTCGCCGAGGACGGTGTCGTCGACCGCGGCCTGTCGGCTCAGGCGATCGAGAAGTACCGTCTGCACGACGTCAACGCCGGCACCTCCGGCAACGCGGGCGGCGAAGCCTGACCCGCACGATGACCGAACGGCCGACCGCCCAGGAGAAGGCGGAGACACTGGCGTGGCTCCGTCGGATCTCGGGTGATCTCGCGACCACCACGCTGCGCAGGCTCGAAGAGTCCCTGCCGTGGTACGCCGAGATGCCCCCCGGGCGGCGGTCGGCCGTCGGCCTCGTCGCGCAGTCCGGCATCTCGTCATTCGTCGAGTGGTATGACAACCCGAACTCGACGCCGTGGATCGCGGCCGACGTCTTCGCGTCCGCGCCGCGCGAGCTGCTGCGGAGCATCAGCCTCACGCAGACTCTCCAACTCATCAAGGTGACGGTCGAGACGACCGAAGAACGCGTCGCCGGACGCGGGAACGGGCTCCGCGAGAGCATCCTCCTGTATTCGCGAGAGGTCGCCTTCGCCGCCGCCGACGTCTACGCCCGCGCGGCCGAGGCTCGTGGACTCTGGGACGCACGTCTCGAAGCCCTCGTCGTCGACTCGATCCTCACGGGAGAGGCCGACGAGGAACTGCCCAGTCGCATCGCCGCCCTCGGCTGGCACGGTCACGGCGAGGTCGCGGTCCTCGTCGGCACGACGCCGCCGCAGCTCGACGTGGACCAGGTGCGCCGCACGGCGCGCAAGCTCGGTGTCGACGTCCTCATCGGCGTGCAGGGGTCCCGTCTCGTGCTGGTGATCGGACGAGCCGATCAGGCGGGACGGGACGACGCCGAGGAGCTCCCCTTCCCCGAGATCGCCACCCGGCTCGAGCCGGGCTTCGGCAGCGGTCACCTCGTGCTCGGCCCGACCGCGCCTGCCCTGCTCGATGCGGGTCTCAGCGCCCGGGCCGCGCTTGCGGGTTTCGCGGTGGCGAAGTCCTGGCGCCACGCTCCCCGCCCCGTTGAGGCCGACGACCTGCTCCCCGAGAGGGCGCTCGCCGGTGACCCGCTCGCGAAGGCGACCCTCATCGAGAAGATCTACCGGCCGCTGCAGGCGCACTCCACCGACCTCGTGACGACGCTCTGGAGCTATCTCGACAACGGGCGCTCCCTCGAAGCGACGGCCCGCGAGCTCTTCGTGCATCCCAACACGGTCCGCTACCGCCTGAAGCGGGTCTCGGACGTCATCGGGTGGGATGCGACCGGTCCCCGGGAGGCGCTCATCCTCCAGACGGCGCTCATCCTCGGGTCGATCGGCGCCGAAGTGACACGCCGACGCCCCACGCGCCGCGCCTGACCTGTACGACACGAACAAACGAATCGCACTTTCTTGTGCGCCGACCGACAGCACGTCCGACCTGAACTTGCAAGGATGGAAACCGTGATCATCGCCGTCTTCCCGGGCCAGGGTTCGCAGACCCCCGGGTTCCTCGCCCCGTGGCTCGAGACCGAAGGCACCCGCGAACTGCTCGAGCAGTACTCCGCGTACGCCGGGGTCGACCTCGTCGCCGCGGGGACCGAATGGGATGCCGACCGTATCCGCGACACCAAAGTGGCCCAGCCGCTCATCGTCGCAGCCAGCCTGCTCTCATGGCGCTCCCTCATCGCCGCCGGCCACCGCCCCGACGGTGTCGCCGGCCACTCGGTCGGCGAGATCGCGGCGCTCGTCGCCTCGGGAGTGCTCTCCGAAGAGGACGGCATGCGTCTGGTCGGCATCCGCGGGCGCGCAATGGCCGAGGCCGCCGCACTCGAGGAGACCGGCATGAGCGCCGTCGTCGGCGGAGACGAGTCGACCGTGCTCGGGCGCCTCGAGGAGCTCGACCTCACGCCGGCGAACTACAACGGCGGCGGTCAGATCGTCGCCGCCGGTGCGCTTTCCGCCCTCGCCGAACTCGGCGCGGACGCACCGCGCGGAAGCCGTGTGATCCCCCTGCAGGTCGCCGGCGCGTTCCACACGCGGTACATGGCCCCCGCCGTCGAGACGCTCCGCCCCGCTGCAGCCGACGTGGCGGCATCCGATCCCTCCCTCACGCTCTGGAGCAACCGCGACGGGGGCACCGTCTCGGATGGGCGCGCAGCGCTCGACCTCCTGGTCGCACAGGTCGCGAACCCCGTCCGGTGGGATCTGTGCATGTCCTCCTTCGCGGAGAACGGTGTCGCGGGCATCATTGAGCTGGCCCCGGCGGGGACACTCGTCGGACTCGCCAAGCGCGGACTGCGCGGCGTACCGTCTGTTGCGGTGAAGACGCCCCAGGACCTCGCCGCAGCGAACGCCCTCTTGACCGGAGAGAACGCATGACCCCCCAGCTGATCCAGCCGACCGGTGCCGCCCACACCCGCATCTACGCCTACGGCGCCGCGCGCGGCGAGAAGGCGGTCCCGAACGAGGACCTCATCGGTCCGATCGACTCGAGCGACGAGTGGATCCGCCAGCGCACCGGCATCGTCACCCGCGTCCGGGCCGAGGCGGACACGACGGCGATCGATCTCGCCGCGGATGCCGCCGCCGAGGCCATCGAGCGCTCGGGCGTCCCCGCCGACGAGATCGACGCGGTCATCGTCGCGACGATCTCGAACCCCAAGCAGACTCCGTCGGTGTCGGCGATCGTCGCCGACCGCGTCGGCGCCAACCCCGCAGCCGCGTACGACCTGAACGCAGCCTGCGCGGGCTTCGCCTACGGCGTCGCGCAGGCGGACGCCCTCATCCGCGCAGGGGCGGCCCACTACGCGGTCGTCATCGGCACCGAGAAGCTCAGCGACATCGTCGATCCGAGCGACCGCTCGATCTCGTTCCTCCTCGGTGACGGAGCGGGCGCCGTCGTCGTCGGCCCGAGCGAGACCCCGGGCATCGGTCCGACGATCTGGGGCTCGGACGGATCCAAGGCGGATGCCGTGGGCATGAACCACACGCTGACCGAGTTCCGCGACGGTGCCGCGCCGTGGCCCACGCTGCGCCAGGAAGGCCCGACCGTCTTCCGCTGGGCGGTCTGGGAGATGGTCAAGGTCGCGCGTCAGGCCATCGAAGCGGCGGGCATCACCCCCGACGACCTGGCCGCCTTCGTGCCGCACCAGGCCAACATGCGCATCATCGACGAGTTCGCGAAGCAGCTGAAGCTCCCCGAATCCGTCGTCATCGGCCGCGACATCGAGACCACGGGCAACACGTCGGCGGCATCCATCCCGCTGGCGACGCATCGTCTGCTCGAGGAGCACCCGGAGCTCAGCGGCGGTCTCGCCCTGCAGATCGGTTTCGGCGCCGGACTCGTGTTCGGCGCACAGGTCGTCGTCCTCCCGTGACGGCGACTCTCCCCCACCTAAACTGACTACCGGCCCGGCTGGGCCCGATACCCACAGAAGGAGCAATCCCATGGCATTCACCAACGACGAGGTCCTCGCCGGCCTGGCCGAACTCATCACCGACGAGACCGGCATCTCGGCCGACGAGGTCGCGCTGGAGAAGTCGTTCACGGACGACCTCGACATCGACTCCATCTCGATGATGACGATCGTCGTCAACGCCGAGGAGAAGTTCGGCGTCACGATCCCCGACGACGAGGTCAAGAACCTCAAGACCGTCGGCGACGCCGTCACCTACATCTCGTCCAACCAGGCCTGATCCGCGCGTCCGGTGGGGGTCCGCCCCCACCGGAGCAGCACGAGGGAACCATGAGCAACAAGCGAATCTTCGTCACCGGCATCGGTGCGACCTCCCCCATCGGCGGTACCGCCGGCGAGAGCTGGGACGCCCTCCTCGCCGGTGAATCGGGTACCCGCACGCTCGAGCACGAGTGGGTCGAGCAGTACCAGCTGCCCGTCACCTTCGCCGCAGAGGCGAAGGTGCGCCCCGAGACCGTCCTGGAGCGCCCGGTCGCCAAGCGCCTCGACCCGTCGTCGCAGCTGGCGATGGTCGCGGCCAAGGAAGCGTGGGAGGACGCCGGCTCGCCCGAGGTCGACCCCGAGCGTCTGGGCGTCGAGTTCGCCACCGGCATCGGCGGCGTGTGGACGCTGCTCGACGCATGGGACACCCTGCGTGACAAGGGCCCGCGCCGCGTCATGCCCATGACGGTGCCCATGCTCATGCCCAATGCCGCGGCGGGCAACCTGTCCCTGCACTTCGGTGCCCGCGCCTACGCCCGCACGTTCGCGAGCGCATGCGCCTCGAGCACCGAGTCGATCGTCAACGCCCTCGAGCACATGCGCGCCGGCCTCGCCGACGTCGTCATCGCAGGTGGCACCGAATCGGCGATCCACCCCATCACGATCGCGTCGTTCGCCTCGATGCAGGCGCTCTCGCGACGCAACGACTCCCCCGAAACAGCCTCCCGTCCCGGCAGCATCGACCGTGACGGCTTCGTCATGGGCGAGGGCGCCGCGGTCCTCATCCTCGAGACCGAGGAGCACGCGAAGGCGCGCGGTGCCAAGATCTACGCCGAGCTCGTCGGCGGTGGCGTCACGGCGGATTCGTACCACATCACGGCCAACGACCCGGAGGGCACCGGCGCCGCGCGTGCGGTGCGGCTCGCGCTGGAGATGGCGGATGCCGCGCCCGCCGACGTCACGCACGTCAACGCGCATGCGACCTCGACCCCCGTCGGCGACCCCAACGAGTACGTCGCTCTGAAGTCGGTCTTCGGTGACCGCGTGGACGAGATGCCGGTGTCGGCCACGAAGGCGTCCACCGGCCACCTTCTGGGCGGCACGGGAGCCCTCGAGGCGATGTTCACGGTCCTCGCGCTGCGCGACCGTGTGGCTCCGCCGACCATCAACATCACCGAGCCCGACCCGGCCGTGCCGTTCCGTCTCTCGGGCGACGCCGTGCCGCTCGGCGACGGTGACCAGCTGGCCATCAGCAACTCGTTCGGATTCGGCGGCCACAACGCCGTCGTCGCGTTCCGCTCGGTCTGACTCCGACCACGACAGACGCCCCCGGGAAGCCACCGGGGGCGTCTGTCGTCTCGCTCAGGCGGGGCCGAGGCCGCCCCGGTCTCCGGGAAGCCGTCCGCAGCCGGTCGAGGCTCTCCTGCCCCGCCTGACATCCTTTCCGATCGTGAAGTGTCCTGACCCCCCCCGACCGTCTCAGCCGACCTTGTGCAGCCACACGACCGGAGCGTCGTCGCTCGCGTGCCGGAACGGTTCGAGTTCGTCATCCCATGCAACCCCGAGCGCGACGTCCAGCTCCCGCTGCAGCTCGGCGATGTCTCCCGCCGCGATCTCCATCGCGTACCGGAGGCGATCCTCGCCGATGACGACATTGCCCGCCGTATCCGTCTGCGCATAGTGGATGCCGAGGCTCGGCGTGTGGAGCCAGCGGCCGCCGTCGCTGCGAGGCGTCGGATCCTCGCTCACCTCGTAACGCAGGTGCTCCCACCCACGCATGGCGGTGGCGAGGGCGGCGCCGGTGCCGGCGGGTCCCTCCCAGTAGAACTCCGCGCGCCGGCTGCCGTCGAGGACGGGCTGGTCCGCCCACTCGAAGTTGACGGCATGACCGAGGGCGCGTCCGGCCGCCCACTCCAAGTGGGGGCACAGCGCGCGTGGCGCGGAGTGGATGAAGATCACTCCGCGCGCCTGAGGTGTGGCCATCGATCTCTCCGTTTCGTTCAGGTACGTCTTCCCCTACGACCTGATGGAGAGTGCTGGCCGGATATCCGGTTGTGCCGCCATTATCGCCCACGACGAGCTCGAATCACAACCGTGTAACACTCACGAGTTGCGTCGCCCGTCAAGCCCGTACGTGGATCGGGGCACCGGCGAGAGGGTGAGACCCTGGACGGAAGGAACACCATGAGCGACAACACTCCGCACCACCGCGACGCCGAGGACGCGCACGCCGACGACGCGCCGCCCACGGATGCGGCGAGCGACGAGGTCAAAGCTGACGCGGCGCGCGCCGGTCAAGGCGAGTCGGAGCACGACGACACGGCGTCCACGCAGATGTCTTGATCAGCGCGATCGGGCGCGTCCTCGCGCGCGTCTTCACGGTTCTCCAGCACCTGCGCCGTCCTCGCCCGATCCATTCGCGAGGGCTTCCGCTCACGGGGTCCGTGCACTGGCTTCCACGAACGTCACCTTCAGGCATCCGGTGGATCGACGATGCGGCGCCGGGTGAACGTCAGATGCTGACGGCGCGGTTCTCGCGATCCCTCGGGCTTCCCGCGCCGTTCCCCGACGTCCTCGGACTGGCGCTTCGGGTGGAGACGCCGGAGGGGACTGCCGACCTCGAATTCGCATCGACGGGCTCCGGTGTCCCACTTCGCTTCGCCCTGCTTCTGCGCGTGTCCCCGTCGCCCGGCGTCTACGGCACGCTGCTGCCGTACCAGGGCGCGCGGGGCTCGATGGTGCTGCGGGCCCGTTCACTGAGTCCTCGTCTGCCCGCCGACCGGACAGGTCTCCAGGTCGCGCTGCGCGCGGCGTCGTGGTGGCTCGAGCTCTCACACGCGACGCCGCGAGGGCCCTGGCATCCGTTCGCGCTGGTGGAGCTGCGGAGTGTCGACGCCCCTGACGAGATGAGGGCGGACGCAGGCCGACGCCTCATTCCCGGCGCCCGGATGCCGCGTTGGGTACGCGCCCTGCGGCAACCCTCGTACGACGCCGTCCAGC
Organism: Microbacterium sp. NPDC080005; assembly: GCF_040702445.1. Classification (NCBI taxonomy): domain Bacteria; kingdom Bacillati; phylum Actinomycetota; class Actinomycetes; order Micrococcales; family Microbacteriaceae; genus Microbacterium; species Microbacterium sp. NPDC080005. The sequence continues at coordinate 1,148,377 of NZ_JBFBLD010000001.1, forward strand.
GCGGAGCCGCGGGGCCGACGCCCCCGTACCACCGCTCAGCGGCACCGGGAAGATGTTGACGGCTCGCGTCGCCGGGCGCTGTCCTTGACCCATGTCCACGGGCGACGTGTTCCCCGCTGTGTACCTGGCGGAGATCATCAATGAGCGCGACGCAGCGCGCCGTGGCGCAGCCATCGAACGCTTGATCCACCCCGACATCTGCCTCGTGAGCTTCGACCGTCCGGTGTACGGTCGTGCGGCGTTCGAACGCCGGGTGGCGGCCATGGTGGCGTCCCTGACGCCGGGTATGAAGGCCTCTCTGCGCGATGCACCCCGCGTCGAGAGGGACACCGCCTTTTTCCGATGGCAGCTGAGCGAAGACGGTAACCGCCCCGTCGCGGCGGGTGGTGCGTTCGTCGTCCTCACCGCCGGCGTGGCCACCTGGTTCTACGCGACCCACGACCGGATGGACTTCGAGCCGATCGAGTCGCGGCATCGGTAGGGCGGGTGGGACTTGAACCCACGATCGTCGGGTTATGAGCCCGCTGCCTTGACCAGCTTGGCCACCGCCCCCTGTGGGAACGAGCCTATCGTTTCGGCCGTTCCTCGTCCTTCACGGGCGGGTCCGGCCAGACCTTCGAGACGGTCTCCGTGAGGCGAATGGATCCCGTCGTGGGCTTCTTCCCGTCGGTGAACTCGCTGCTGCCGCGCGCGATCGGGATCTCCTGGCTGTCGCTGATCACCTGCGGGTGATAGCGAGCGAGCTGGAAGACGCCGATGATCGCAAGTGCTCCTGCGATGGCGAAACCGATGTACGCCCAGAACGGCGCCCCGCGAGCCTCGTCCAGGACGGCGAGTCCGATGACGATCGCGACGATCGGGTCGATGACGGTGAGCCCCGCGATGACGAGGTCGGGCGGGCCCGACGAGTAGGCGGTCTGGACGAAGTACGCGCCCATGGCGGTGCCGGCGAGCAGCGCGACGATGCAGAGGACCGTGAGCCACTCGAAGTCGCCGTTCGAGATGCGGTTGATGACGACCTTCGCCAAGGTCGCGACGAAGCCGTAGACGATGCCGGCGGCCACGATGTAGAACAGCGCCCGCATCCGCTTGCGCAGCGTGACCCACAGCACGCTCAGCACGACGACGACGCCGAGGAGGATCCAGAGGACCGTGAGCAGCTGCGGGTCGCTGATCGGTCGTTCCGTCGCGTACAGCGCCGCGACCGTCACGAAGATGAAGATGCCGCCCACGCACAGCGCGATCGAGGTGATCGAACGGCGAGTCGGCTTGTGTCCGCTGACTCTCGCGTTGAGGAGCGTGGTGATGACCAGGGAGATCGCCCCGATCGGCTGGACGAGGATGAGCGGCGCGAACGAGAGCGCAGCGAGCTGGCAGAGGATCGCGAGCCCGAGCATGACGGTGCCGAGGACCCACGACGGCCGACGCAGGAGCCGCAGCAGCTGACCGCCGGTCAGGCCGGAGACACCTGCCTGCGCCGTCAGCCGCTCGACTTTCTGGACACCCCGGTGCTGGTACTGCGCCCCGAACGACATGAACACGGCGCCGATCACAGCGAGCGGGATGCCGATGAGGATCGCCGGGTTCCCGAAGACGCCGACGAGCTCGTCGGTGAGGTCGTCGATCGGCGTCCCGGGGAGAATCACGCCTCGACGATACCGGGCCGGGGCCTCGTTAGGCTTCTGACGTGGCCGTACTTCCGATTCGCATCATGGGCGATCCCGTCCTCCATTCCGTCGCCGCTCCCGTCGACGAGGTGACCGACGACATCCGCACGCTCGTGGCAGACATGTTCGAGACGATGGACACGGCGCCCGGGGTCGGACTGGCTGCTCCGCAGGTCGGTGTGGGTCTGCGGATCTACACGTACTCGTACCAGGACGACGAGGGTCAGCCGTGGCGCGGCGTCCTCATCAACCCGGAGCTCTGGATGAGCCCACCCGAACCCGGCTCCCCCGATCCCGACGACGAGTCGGAGGGCTGCCTCTCCTTCCCCGGCGAGCGGTTCCCGCTGCGTCGCGCCGACGCCGTGCTCGTGACCGGCACCGACCTCGAGGGGGCACCCGTCGAGATCCGTGTCGACGGGTGGCGCGCGCGCATCATGCAGCACGAGTTCGATCACCTCAACGGCATCCTCTACATCGACCGCCTGTCGGACTCGGACTGGAAGACGACGCAGAAGATCGCCCGCAAGCGCGGGTGGGGCAAGCCAGGGCACAGCTGGTTGCCGGGCGTCGACGACCTCGACGCCTGATCGGCGCCTTTCTCACGTGGAGCCCTGGGAACTGCACGCGTGGTTCGACGAGTTCGTCGACACGTGCAACAGGCATGACCTCGCCGCGGTTCGGGCGCTCCTGGACCCTGGGGTCCGGCGCGCGCATCTCCCCGCCGGCGCCGACGCGTGGATCGACGATCTCGCGGACCTGTTCCACGGATTCCCCGACTGGCGGTGGAAGACCATCCAGGTCGTCGCGGAAGACGGGCGCATCGCTGCGCACCTGCGCGCCGGTGGCACGCACACCGGAGTGTGGCGCGGCATCGCCCCCACCCGCCGGCACCTCAACGTCGCCGAGTTCGTGTTCCTCCGCGTCGAGGCGGACCGTATCGTCGCGATGAGCGGTTCCGGCGACGCGGAGATGCGGGATCAACTCACGGTCTGAGCGGATGTCCGCGGTCCTCCGTACGCTCTCGATGTCGGCCGGAGAGAGGGATGCCGGTTGGGTTCGAACAGGCGCTACGCGGCGAGCATCGACGCCCGCATGGACGACCGCATCCTGCACCGGGTCGCCTCTGGCGGCCGTCTGCAATCGCTGTCGAGCGAGGAGCTGGATCTCGACCGCAGACCGGTCACGACCGATCCTCGCCCACGACGCGTGCGGGTGTGGGTGCGCTTCGGTGCGGAGCCTGTGCTCGTCGATGCGGACCTGTGCATGTGGACCGACCGGGCGGCGGCGATCCGGTTCCGGATCGGAGACGACGAGCGTCGGTGCTGGGTCTGGGCGGGCGCGGTGCTCGACGAGGGGTGAGGCGCACGTCAACCGCGCTGCGCTGCCCGTCGGGCGCGACCCCACGTGCCTCGGGCGGCCTGGAGGTTCCGTCGCGGGTTCCGCACTGCGAGCACGAGGCCGCGATATCCCCGGAACCGCGGCACGCGGAACCCGGCGAGAAGCCGGCCGAGAGAGCGTCCCACCTGCACGCGACGGCGCTCGGACTGCAGCGGCTGCACGCGTGCGACGTCGTCCAGATCGATCGGTGACAGTGCCAGGACACCCGCCGAGACCGCTCGTTCGATGAGGGCAGCGCCGCGACTCGTGCGGGCGATGACGACGGACGACCCCTCACCCTCGTCGAACGTCGGGAAGCCCCGTTCATCGGTGGCCCAGTAGTCGCCCACGGCGATGTCCGCGTGCTCGCCCGTGCCGTCGGGGCAGATCTTGCAGCGGGACTGGAGCTGCCGACCGAGGTGGTGGCCCCAGGACTCGTTGTAGTCCTCCGACCCGCTGCTCGGGCCCGTGAAGGCGAACCGCCCCGGCCACCCGTCGCCTCGATAGCGCAGGGACGTGATCCGATCGGGATCGCCGCCCAGTTTTCGGATCAGGCTTTCGGTCGCGTGCTGACTCGGGGTGCCCGCACAGAAGAACGACAGCAGGATCGGGTCGCCGGCGGAGGTGGCGTCGAGGTACTGCCGCAGCCCGGCCACCTCGCACGGCTTGCCGACCAGCGCGCCGCCGTTCCATGAGGACGGCACGCTGACGGGGGCGTAGCGCGACCCGGCGGCACGCAGAGCCTCTTCACGGGTCGTGATCGTGACCGGGACGGTCCGGCTCGGCCGGGCAGCGTCCTGGGCGGCGCCGACGACGGTCGGGCTGTCGCCGGACTCGCCGATGAAGGCGACCAGGGCCGTCAGGACGCCCCCGCTGCTGCCCGCGCGGCGAACTGCGGGGTCGGCTGCGTGACCCTCCCAGGCGCGCATCACCCGACCGAAGAGCCAGTGCGTCGCCGCCTCGGCGGCGGGCGCACGAAGGATCACCCCGGGGCAGGATGCCCGGAACGTGCGAGTCTCCTCCTGGGCGGCGTCATCAGCGCTAGGGGTGACGGTCGGTCGCATGAAGCCGTCTGCGGAGAGCCCCATCGACACACGATCGGACACGAGCGCGCACACCCCGCATCCCGTGCAGTTGTCGTTACGGACGACCGCATCGACGGCCTCGGCGAGAAGATCCCTGTTCGCGCGCACGCGATCCCCGTTTCCTTCGGTCGGCCCCGCTCCTCAGAGCCCCCAGAGGGTCGACGTCCCGACCTGTCTATCAGAAACTGCTGACAGGCGTCGCATGGTCGGTCGTTCAGATCGCGACGGTCACCGCGGGGATCTCCTCGAGTGACGAGTAGACCGGGATGCCGCGCTGCCGAGCGATCGCCACATCCTGGTCGGCACCCCTGGACTCGCCGGGAAGCCGCAGCACGGCATCGCAGTGCTGCAGCAGGCGCTCTGCGGTCGGATACATGACCCGCTCCGCGAGCGGGTCGAGCGGCCCGCTTGCGCCGGCGCTGCGGAGGACGGGGAGTGCCACCCACTCCCCGATCATCGGGACGTGCCCGGCGCGGAAGATGGGCCAGGCGGCCTCCTCCAACCGCTCGAGGTTGCGTCGCATCAGTTCGGGGTCGCCACCGGTTCCCGAGGCGTAGGGTCCCGCGATGAGGATGAGAAGGGGGCGTGGATCGTCGTTCGTCGTCATGACGCTAGAATAGACACAAACGTGCACAAACGTGAAGGAGCATGAATGCTTGCTGCAGCCCGGAAGCAGTTGCTGCTCGATCGACTCCGCGCGGACGGACGCATCGTCGCGAAGGAGCTCGCTGCAGAACTGGGGCTTTCCGAAGACAGCATCCGCCGCGATCTCCGTGAGCTGGATGCCGCGGGGCTCGCCGTCCGCGTGTACGGCGGAGCGCTGCCGGCATCACCCGCAGTAGCGGACTACGGCGTGCGCGAGAGCGTGGCCACCGACAGCAAGACGCGGGTCGCTCGGCGGGCGGCACAGTTGATCGAACCGGGCAGCACCGTCATCCTCGACGGCGGGACCACCGCGCTCGCGACGGTGCGCGCGCTCGATCCCGAACGGGAGTGCACGATCATCACGCACAGCCCGACCGTCGCTGCGGCCCTGCTGAACCATATCGCAGAGGTCATCATCCTGGGGGGCCGGCTCTTCAAGCACTCGGCCGTGGCGTCGGGGGCGGCCGCCGTCGAAGCGGCGATGACCGTCTCCGCCGACAGATTCCTGCTGGGAGTGACGGGCATTCACGAGGACGCCGGCCTCACGACGGGCGACCCCGACGAGGCGGCGATGAAGCGAACCCTGGCCGGCCGGGCGGCCGAGACCTTCGTCCTGGGCAGCGCCGAGAAGATCGGCGCTGCCTCGCGCTACCGGGTGTTGACCTGGGATGCGGTCGACGGGGTCGTGGTCGACGCGGAGGACACCGCCGGCTCCACGACATTGGCGAGCCTCGAGGAGCGCGGCGTCACCGTCCTGCGGTGAGGCGTAGACGTCCGGGCATCACTCGCGGGAGCGCGCCTGACGCCGGAAGCGGGCCTCTCTCGCGGCGACGTGGACACCCAACCCCGTGATTCCGAGCACGAGCGCTGCGAACAGGGCGAAGAACGCGACGTCGTACCCGGCGCCGTACTGGAACGCCGCCCAGAACAGCAGGACGACGGACGCGGCCAGCACGATCATGCCCGCGCGCTCACTCCAGCCCCAGGCCGCCCATCCCCCGTTGACGCTGTTCATGCGCACAGCATGGACTCGCGGAGCCTTCGGGACAAGCAAACCCTGAGCGAACGGATGCGGCGGCCGCCGGCATCCGCTGTCGACAAAACGGAAACCCCCGGCCGGACCGGGGGTTTCGATGAGTGGCTCCCCGGCTTGGACTCGAACCAACCCTGACGGAAATGTCATCTGCGGTTCGGTCTGCCGGCGCGGTCTGAGAGTCGGCCCTCCCGCAGCGGCGGCACGCACACCCGGCCGTGGCGCGACATACCAGCCCTGCTCACTACGTGAGGGGGGTTCTGGTTTCTCCGGCTCGGAGGAGATCAGATCGTCGCCGTGCGCGGCCCCAGCGACGCGGACCCGCAGGCTCAGCTCACCGCGCGATCGTCAGCGCGTCGCTGGCTCCATCGCATCGGTCGCGCGAATGAGGATCAGGATGGCGAGCGAGGCCGCAGCGATTGAGAGGAGCTCCCCCAACAGCGACGTCGACATCACGGCCGGGTAGTCCGCGAGGGTACTGGCGTTCCACGACAGCCTGCCGGAGATGGATACGAATGCCGTCGAGGCGATCCAAAGGCCCCACCAGGTGCCGAGGATTCCACGGGTCAGGTTGGCACGGGAAGCCACCACGAGGTCCTTCACGTTCTGGAACGGGAACCACAACGCGACAACGGGGATGAACCAGGACACGACGTGCCACACCGGCGTACGACGTGTGGCGGTCGAGGTGATCGCGCGGACGCGCACAGCGGCGCGGTACTGCCAGACGACCCAGCAGATTCCCGTCGCCAGCATCAGCCCCGCTGACGTCAAGGAGATCGGTGCCGAGAGCGTGTCGTAAAGCTCGAGGTCCGACAATGGCGCGGTTCCTCGAGTGAAGCCGTCGACGGCGGCGAGTCCCCAGCCCTCGACGAGGACGGTGAGGAACGAGACGACCGCTCCGACGATGAGGAGGATACGGGTGGCTCCGGCGATGCTGCGAAGAGGGCGGATGACCGGCGGTGCGGACACCGGATTGTCAGCGTGTTGCCCCGGGGTAGTCCCCGCGGGCACCGGCCATGCCGATGCGGCCGGGGGCGTCGCCGCCCACTCCGCGCCGTCCCAGTAGCGCAGCTCGTTGCCCGCATGCGGCGCCGGGTACCATCCCGCAGGCGCGCTCGTACGATCCGTCATCATGATCCCCCTTGTGTTCTGCTGACATCCGCTCTGCACGCTATCGGGTCCGTGATCCAGCGTCGAAGGCGTCTGATGTACTTCTCAATGGGCGGCACCTCGGCTGTGGTGGTCCCGCCGAAATCGATCATTTTCGGCGCTCGACCCGAAGCGGGCCAGCAGTTGTGTGCCATGCTGCTCGATCGAACACTGCCTGGGTGCGGTCACGACTCCTGATCCCCAAGGGAAGCTACGGGTCGCGCCTCCGGTCTCTCCGCGGAAGGTGATCGAAAGTCGCCGGCGAGCATTCTCCGGACTGCGCTCAGCACGAGAGCACCCACGAGGCTGATGAAGCCCAGCGCCATAACGGCGGCTCCCCAGAGCACATGGGACGCTCGCCTAGGCCCCTCGTCCGGCGAGTCGTCCCAGCCGGGCGACGCATCGATGAGGCCCAGCAGCAAGAGGATGAGACCCACGATGAAAGCCACTGCGGTGATGCCGAGGAGCAGACCGAGCTCCTCGCTTCGTGGCGAAGCTTGCTGATCACCTTGTTTCTCGCTCATGCGCTGACGCTACTGGTGTACCGCTGTCGCGTCACGCGTTCGCGGAGGAGACCCGGTGGACGTGGACGGGAGCTGGCCGTTGCAGGTTCCGGGAAACCGCCGGGACCGATCGTCTTCGGAAAGGCGAGGCAGTAGCACCGTTTCGCTCCACAAGAATGATCCGCTTGCGTGATGGCCCTATCTTTGGCGCATGACCGAGTCCGTCCGTCGAGCAAGCGCAGCCTGCCTTCGTCTGCTGCCTTGGGTTGCTATCGGATTCGCCGTCGGTGCGCTGCTCGGCGTCATGTGTGTACTTATTGGCTGGTTCCCTGAGGCAATGGCGACCTTCGCGGACAACCCAAAGCTTGTCGATCCGCGCACTCTGTTGCTGGGATGGAGCGGCGTCTTCGGGGCCGCAGTCGGGTTGTCTGCGGCACTCATGGGCCTGGGGTTTGGGGTCATCTCACTGGGCTCTGAAGGTGTGTCAGGACGGAAATCCGCCTAGCGGCGACTCCCCGGGGCAGCTGCTGCTCTCGCGCCGGAAGCGATCGTTCACAGTCGGAGCACGACGAAACCTGACCTCCAGGCTCAAGCGGTCCTTATCGTGACGTCATGGCGGATCACTCGCGCGATCACCTGTTTCTTTTGATCGTCCCTGCACCTCTCGCTATCGTCACCATTTCGCTCGCAACCTCCGCCTTCTGGCCGATCGCACTCGCGACGGGCGCCGCCGCCATCGGAGCGACAGTCTGGGGAATCCGCAACTACCGGAACGAGCAAGCCGATGAGGCGCTCAGTAGAGCCCGCGACGAGACGGAGACCGACCCGGACACGACCCGCTGATCACTCGTCGGCGGCCCGCGTTGTCCAGTCTCGCGGCCGGGGAGGACAATCGGTTTCGGCGCACAGCGCACGCGAGGCCACCGGCGTAAATTGCTCGGATAGGTGGAGCGAAGCGGCCGAGTCTGAACCTGGCGCCATGCACAAGTTGGAAAGAATGCGGTCGCAACTACGAGCTCATCGAGTACGACCCGTCGGCCGGGACCTCGCGGCGCGACGTTTCGCGCTTCCCCGTGCTGGGCATCTCCACACGCTAGGTGCTCTGATCGAGCAATGAGGCCGCGATAGCTGCGCAAAGTCGAGCGCAGTCGAGTCGCCCACTAGCCTCTGGCTATGCCCGAACGCATCATGTACGTCCAGCTGAAGACCGGCTTCGACATCGACGCTGGTCCCGCCTGGATCTCCCGCGTGCGCTTCAGCAAGACATGGCGGACCGCGTACTTCCAAGACCGGACACTCCACCGCGTGACAGGTACGGCGTTCGCGAACAACGACGCGAACTTCTATGACGTCGAGACGGGAGACCGGTTCTGGCTGTCCGGCCCCAAACGCGACCAGACCGACGCGCGTTATCGCCACCACGCCCCAACGATCGAAGATGACGCGCGCGAGGCCTACGAGGCATTCCTTCGCGGCGCGGCACTCCCTGGCCGTGAGAACGGCTGAACACGTCTCCAGCTCGCGCCAAGCGACACCCATGCGAAGAGCGCTGAGATCGTTCGCCGAAACCAGATTCTCACTCGCGTTTCCGGCATGCATCTCAGCAGCCTTCCCGCGATTTGACCGATCACGATCGTCTCCTGTTGCAGCTCGCCGGAGGCCTGATGTGGCGAAGCACAACCGCCACTCGCTCCTAGGTTTGGGCAGACGCTTCTGGTGAGTCGACTACCGCGGTAGGGACAGGATCGCCCGTGTTCCGACTACGCCCAGCGCCGTGGCGACCAGTATCACCCACCCCTTATGGTCGACCTGCTGCTGAGGGGAGGCCGGTCATCCTCGGTGCCCGACCGTGTCCTGGTCTCGGTAGCTTCCTTCTCGAGTGCTTCGCGACGGTCGATATGGCCGTGGTCGGGTGTGTCGGCGACCCCCGCGAGGTCGAGGACTACCTCGCGGATCTGTTGGACAACGCACCGGACGCCGTGCCTACGCGATAGGTGCTTTGACGCCGTAGGCCATGCGTATGCCAGCCGCAACGGTGGTCGCATCTGCACTCGGAGTCGAGCTTGCCGCTCGTCTACTCGGTCACTCGGATCCGGCCCTAATCATCCGACACCACGTCGAGGTGAGGCGAGACGTGCCTGCGGTACACACCGACGCTCTGGGGACGCTTTCGACGATCTGACGCCACCCGAGCCGAGCTCATGAGATGACGATCGAGCTTCGTTCTTCGGACAGTAAACCGATGGTTTCCCCTCGACTGACCAAGAAACCCGCGCAGATCCTCGAATCAGCTTTCCGGTATATGCGAGAGGCCCCCTGATTCGGGGGCCCTAGCAATCATTTGGCTCCCCGGCTTGGACTCGAACCAAGAACCTATCGGTTAACAGCCGATTGCTCTGCCAATTGAGCTACCGAGGATCAGTCACCCGTCACCGGGCAACCACACAATCGTAGCAAAGCCCGAGGGGTGCTCGTGACATCAGCCCCCGATGCGTGTCGCCTCGTCCGGGGTCCACAGCACCTCATCCAGGCTGCGACCGACCCCGATGGGGTGGCCCGCTCGCAGGACGAGCACCTGCGCTGCGAGGTCCGCGACCAGCTCGCGCTCATTGGTGACGACGAGTAGGGCCATCCCGTTGTCGACTCTGCGCATCAGTGCATCCAGCACGGCGGGACGGACGTCGACGTCGAGGTTGGCGTACGGCTCATCCGCGATCAACACGGCGGGATCAAGGACAAGGCTGCGAGCGATCGCGACACGCTGACGCATGCCGGAGCTGAGCTCGTACGGGTATTTCTCCGATGCGCCGATCGGCAGCTGCAGCTCGTCCAGGAGCGCGGCGACGCGGAGGGCGAGCGCACGCTCGTTGACCTTGCGATCGCGTGCCGTGATGGGCTCGGCGACGATCTCTGAAATGGTGTGTCGCGCTGGCAGTGCGGAGTTGGCACCCTGCGGCAGGTGGCCGGTGCGGTACGTGAGGACGCGGCGGACGCGGCCGCGTGCGCGGAGCGAGATACCGGCGGTCTCGCCCACTCCCCCGACGATCCGCAGGTCGCGGTGCTCCGCTCCCGCGAGGCAGGAGGCCAGGCTCGACTTGCCGGCACCCGTCGCCCCCATGACCGCGACGACCTCACCGCGCTTCACGTGCAGGGATACGCCGTCGACGACGCGGGTGTCCGCCGAGGCGCGTGCGATCGACAGGTCGGAGCAGAAGATCGCGGCATCCGGTTCGATCACTCGAGGCATGCGTCCCATCCTCATCGGTCACGGGGATGTGCGCCAGTCGGAGAGGCCGCCATGCCGTGCTTGCGGCGATGGACCACGGATGAGGGACTTCTCATTCTCGAGGTGTTCGTAACGTGTGTTCTCGACCGGTTTTGCGAGGGTGGATGTCGGTGGCCGGTGGCAGAGTGCAGGTATGACGGACGCGACGGAAACCCCCGATGGCGAGGACTATCTCGCCACGTTGGCGGGCATCGTCGCGGACGTCGGGGATGTGGCCGTCGAGTTGGCTCGGGTGCAGATCCGCGAGCTGCGCGCCTTGGCTGCGGCGGGGCGGTTGGCGGAGGCGCAGACCGCGCAGCGCAACGCCCGCGTGCAGGTGCACGACATGGCCCTTCGATCGATCGCGGCGGAAGTCGGCGGGGTGATGCGTGTCACCGACCGGACCGTGCAACGCCGCATCGGAGAAGCGCGGACGCTGATCGAAGGGTTCCCCGCGACGGTCGAGGCGTGGGAGCAGGGCCGGATCGTCCGCGGGCACGCGTTCCTGATCCTCGAGACCGGGACGTCGCTGCCAGCGGAGGTGTGGGCGGAGTTCGAGCAAGCCGCGATCACCCGGTGCGAACAGGACACCCCCAACCGGGTGCACGGCGAGCTCGAGATCCTCGCGCACCGGATGCACCCCCGGTCGTTCGCGGAACGACACGAGGAAGCCGCCGCCGGGCGCTGCGTCCGGCTCGTGCCCGGACGGGACGGGATGAGCGACCTGATCGCCACACTCCCGACGGTGATCGCCGAGGGGATCCATGACCGGCTGACGCAGCAAGCGCGAACGATCATCGACACCCGCGACGAACGCGCCGCTGCGCGCGCCGGGAACGCCGACGCCGCCGCCGTGATCGCGACCGACACCCGCTCCACCGACCAGGTCCGCGCGGACGTGTTCGCCGACCTGCTCCTGGCTGGAACGCCCGCGCTCGATGACACCCGCGACACCACCGCAGGGCCTCTCGGCGCGATCCGCGCCCGCGTGCAGATCCTCGTCCCCGCGGCGACGTTGACGGGTGAGGATGACGGACCCTGTGACCTCGCCGGCCGCTCCCCCATCGACCCCGCCACCGCCCGCACCCTCGCGGGCGGCACCGGGATGTGGGAGCGGCTGTTCCACGACCCGAACACCGGGGTCACGATCGCCACCGACTCGTACCGGGTGCCGTCGGGGATGCGACGGTTCCTGCAAGCCCGTGACCAGCACTGCCGGTTCCCCGGATGCCGGGTCGCCGCGATCCGCTGCGAGATCGACCACACCCACGACCACGCCCTCGGCGGACGCACCGAACTGTCCAACCTCGCGCACCTGTGCCAACGCCACCACTCGATGAAGCAGTTCACCGCCTGGAGAGTCCGACAACTGGAGGGTGGCGTCCTGGAATGGACCTCACCCCTGGGCAGGACCTATCGCGAAGACGCACCCGCTCCGGCCGTCGCCTTCAGCCCTGCCGCACCACCACCACCGCCCGCCGTGACAGAACCTGCACCCTTCTGACCACAACTCCGGTCGTGAGTCGATCGCGGGGCGCCGCGATCGCACTCCGGACTAGACGAGCTCCGCCAAGGCCCGTCGCCGCTGATCGAGATCGCGCAAAGCCACGCGGACTGAGCGGCCCTCCTCGGAGTCGGCCGGCACGCGCTGCACCGCACCGAGCAGCTCTGCCTTCTCCCGATCCATCGCCCTCAGCCGCAGCCGTCGGCAGAGCGCACGTGCCGACGTCGTCGCCTCCGCCTCCGTGAGCGCCGGGAAGGATGCGGTGAGCAACTCGGCCGCGAGCCCGCGATACGGCTCGCGCGTGGCATCCACCGCGGCCGTCGACCACCCGACACGTGAGCGGTCCGGCTGGGCGGCGACAGCCTGACGGACCGCATCCAGAGCGGGATGCTCCATCGGGATCTGCAGGGCGGCATCCACCTCGTCGGCGTCGATGACGTGCCCGTACTGCAGCACACCCATCAGCGCGTCGCGCTCCAGCGTCACACTCGCCGTCCGCGGCAGACTCGCCACCGTCACGCGCAGCGAAGGCGACGCGACCTCCGTCGCCTCGACGCGGGACGGCTCGGAATCCCGCGGTCCACGCGGGCCGCGCGCCGCGCGCTCGACCGCCGGCGTCACCTCGCCCAGGTCCATTCCGAGCTTGCGCGCGAGCACTCGCGTGTACCCCGGCCGCAGCGAAGAGTCCCGGATCTCCGCGACGATCGGTGCTGCGGCGCGCAGCGCGCCGACCCGCCCCTCGACGCTGCCGAGATCGAACCCGGCCAGCTTCTGGTCGATGACGAACTCGAACATCGGCGCCTTCGCATCCATCAGCGCGCGCACAGCGCCGTCGCCGCGGTTGAGCCGCAAGTCGCACGGGTCGAGCCCGTCCGGAGCCACCGCCACGTACGTCTGGGCCGCGAACCTCTTCTCCTCCGAGAACGCGCGCAGCGCCGCCTTCTGACCCGCGGCATCCGGATCGAAGGTGAAGATCACCTCGCCCGCCGCACTGTCATCGCCCATCACCCGCCGCAGCACGGTGATGTGGTCCGATCCGAAGGCCGTGCCACAGGTCGCGATCGCCGTCGTCACGCCCGCCAGGTGACACGCCATGACATCCGTGTAGCCCTCCACCACGACGACGCGGTGCGAGCGCGAGACGTCCTTCTTCGCGAGATCGAGGCCGTACAGGACCTGCGCCTTCTTGTAGATCGGCGTCTCGGGCGTGTTCAGGTACTTCGGGCCCTGATCGTCCTCGTACAGCTTCCGGGCACCGAACCCGATCGTCTGACCCGTCAGATCCCGGATCGGCCAGACCACCCGTCCACGGAACCGGTCGTACACACCGCGCTGCCCCTGCGACACCAACCCTGCCGTCGCCAGCTCCTCGTCGGTGAAACCCTGCGCGCGCAAGGCGTCCCGCATGTTGTTCCAGCCCTTCGGCGCGTAACCGACACCGAAGTGCGCAGCCGCGCCGGCATCGAATCCCCGTTCGCCGAGGAACCGGCGGCCCGCATCCGCTTCCGCCGTAGCGAGCTGCGCGCGGAAGTACTCCGCCGCGGCGGTGTTCGCCTGGTACAGCCTCGTCCGTCCGCCGGTCTCGGGAGCGGCCCCGCCGTCCTCGTAGTGCAGCTGATACCCGATACGACCCGCGAGACGCTCGACCGCTTCCGTGAAGGACAGGTGATCCATCGCCCGCAGGAACGAGTAAACGTCGCCCGACTCGCCGCATCCGAAGCAGTGGTAGTACCCCGCCTGCGGGCGCACGTTGAAACTCGGGCTCCGCTCGTCATGGAACGGGCAGAGTCCCTTGAGGGAGCCCACTCCCGCCGACTTCAGAGCGACCCGCTCGCCCACGATGTCGGCGATGTTCGTCCGGGCCTTCACCTCGTCGACGTCGGACTGACGGATGCGGGCCATCACAGACCTTCGATCGGCTCAGGCAGGGCGAAGCTCGCGTTGGCGACGACACGCGACCCCGCCGGCCACAGACCCAGCTCCCGCAGGTCGACCGGGCCGACCAGGGCGGAGTGCCACTCGATCGCGAAGCGGTCGGTGAGCGTCGCCACCTGGTCGACGACGACTCGCTTGCGCTCGGCATCCGTCGACGCGGCCGCGAAGTCCACCGCGTGCACGCGGTCCAGGTGCTCCGGCCGCTCGAGCAACGCGGATGCCAACCGCTTCAGCACGCGACGCTGCTCCTTGTAGAGCCCCTTGCGACCGTCGATCGACACGACGAACGCGCCGATCGTGCCCTTCAGCACCGCCATCTCGGCCTCGATCACCCGCGGGACGATCATCCGACCCCGGTAACGGGTGAGCGCGGGGGTGTCGTAGTGCTCCCGCGTCGCGGCCGTCGCCGCGCGCGCGAACCGCCCGATGAAGTCGGACGTGAGGTTCTTCAACCGGGCCACCGACGCGCGTGTGCCATCGAAGTCGGTCATCCACTCCGGCAGGCGCACGAGACGGTAGAGCGCGTCGGCGAGCTCATCCCGGCTGAAGCCGAGACCGACCCACGACTGGATCGCGGTCAGCAGCGCCTCGCGCTCGCGGGCGTCCGCGAGCCGGCGCGGATCGAGGTAGCCGTTGAGGACCGCGTCCTCGAAGTCGTGCACCGAATAGGCGATGTCGTCGGAGAGGTCCATGACCTCGGCCTCGATACAGCGGACCCGACCGGGCGCACCCTGCCGCATCCACCGGAAGATCGCCTCATCCTCCGCGTAGACGCCGAACTTCTGCCGACCGCCGGGATCGGGGATCGCGTGGTCCGCCGTCCACGGGTACTTGCACGTCGCGTCGAGACTGGCCCGCGTCAGGTTCAGACCGAAGCTCTGACCGTCGTCGTCGACCACCTTCGGCTCGAGACGCGCGAGGATCCGCAGCGACTGCGCGTTGCCCTCGAACCCCCCGATGTCCTCGGCCCATTCGTTGAGCGCCCGCTCGCCGTTGTGCCCGAAAGGCGGATGCCCGAGGTCGTGACTCAGGCACGCCGTGTCGACGACGTCGGGCGAGAGCTCCAGCGCGATCGCGAGCTCACGTCCCACCTGCGCGACCTCGAGCGAGTGCGTGAGGCGATTACGGGCGAAGTCGTCGGGACTCGCGGGGCTAAGTACCTGCGTCTTCGCCGCGAGACGCCGGAACCCCGCGGAATGAAGCACTCGGGCGCGGTCGCGGGCGAACCCGTCGCGGAGGGAGCGGTGGCGCTCGGGGTGGAACCGCTCGGCGTCGTGGTCGTCGTATCCCGACGGTCGTCCCGCGGCGACCCCTACGCTCGCGCCCACCACCGACTCAGCCGCCACTGGTGTCGAGCTCCGCATCGGCGAGGGCCGTGGATGCCGCCTGCCCGATCTCGCGCGAGTCCAGCCAGCCGTCGGGCAGAGCCGGTCGCTTCGGCGTGCCCGCACGCCCGCGCTGACCCTCGGCGGCCGCACCCGGGTAGGGCGCATCGAGGTCGAGCGTGGCGAGCATCTCGTCGATCTCGTCGAGGCTCGACACCGTCGCCAGCCGCGCCCGGAGGTCGCCGCCCACGGGGTACCCCTTGAAGTACCACGCGACGTGCTTGCGGATGTCTCGGCAGCCGCGGTCCTCATCCTCGAAGAAGTCGACCAGCAGTTCGGCGTGCCGACGGAACGCCGCGGCGACGAACCCGAGGGTCGCATCGACGGACGGGGCGGCATGACCGGTGCCGAGCTCGCGCGCGAGGTCACCGAAGAGCCAGGGGCGGCCGAGGCATCCGCGGCCGACGACGACACCGTCGCAACCGGTCTCTGTCATCATGCGGCGCGCGTCGTTGGCCGACCAGATGTCGCCGTTGCCGAGGACGGGGACGCCGGTCACCGTCTCCTTCAGCTTCGCGATGGCCGACCAGTCGGCGTGCCCCGAGTAGAACTCCGACGCTGTCCGCGCGTGCAGCGCGACGGCGGCGACACCGGCGCCTTCGGCGATGCGACCCGCCTCGAGGTACGTCAGGTGGTCCGAGTCGATGCCCTTGCGCATCTTCACGGTCAACGGGATGTCGCCCGCGGCCTTCGCGGCGCGCTCGACGATCTCGCGGAAGAGCTCCGTCTTCCACGGCAGCGCCGCACCGCCGCCCTTGCGGGTCACCTTGGGCACCGGACATCCGAAGTTCAGGTCGACGTGGTCCGCGTGGTCCTCATCGACGATGATCCGCACGGCCGCCTCGACAGTCGCCGGATCGACACCGTAGAGCTGGATCGACCGAGGAGTCTCGGACTCGTGGTGACGGATGAGACGCATCGTCGTGGCGTTGCGCTCGACGAGCGCGCGCGTCGTGATCATCTCGCTCACGTAGAGACCTGCTCCGTACTCGCGGCAGAGGCGACGGAAGGCGGTGTTCGTGATCCCCGCCATGGGCGCGAGGACGACGGGCGCATCGAGGGTGATCGGCCCGATACGCAGGGGCGCGGGAGGAGCGAGGGTCGAGGACATATCCTTCCCATTCTCCCAGACGGCGAGCGCTCGCGGCAGCGACGCGCGTCCTATCGTGGAGACATGACCGACGCCCCCTCCCTGCGCGAGATCCCGTTCACGACCGCTGACGGCAAGGAGGCGACACTGAGCGACTTCGGCGACAAGGCGTTCCTCATTGTGAACGTCGCGTCCAAGTGCGGCCTCGCCCCGCAGTACGAGCAGCTCGAGGAGCTGCAGAAGACGTACGGCGACCGGGGCCTTCAGGTCGTCGGCTTCCCGTGCAACCAGTTCATGGGGCAGGAGCCCGGGTCCATGGAGGAGATCCTGGACTACTGCGCGGTCAACTGGGGCATCACCTTCCCCATCATGGACAAGATCCGCGTGAACGGCTCACACGCGGCCCCGCTGTACAAGGCGCTGAAGAAGACTCCGAACGCGGAGCGCGCCAAGGGACCCATCATGTGGAACTTCGAGAAGTTCCTCGTGACACGGGACGGCGAGCTTCACCGGTTCCGCCCGCAGACCAAGCCGAACGAGCCCGAGGTGATCGCTGCGATCGAGGGCGCCCTCGCCTGATCAGCTCGCTGCGGTCTGTGCGCGCTCGGCCCAGACCTGACGCGCGATCTGCGCGAACGCCTCGGCGGGCTGGGCGCCGCTGACCCCGTACTTGCCGTCGATGACGAAGAACGGCACACCCTGGATGCCGTAGGCCTGCGCCTGCGCCTGGTCTGCCCGCACCGCCTCGAGATGGCGTCCCGACTCGAGGGCGTCGCGTGCGGCATCCCGGTCCAGGCCCGCCTCGACGGCGAGCTCGACGAGGTCATCGATGCGGCCCACATGACGACCCTCGGTGAAGTACGCGGACATGAGCCGCTCGGTCATCTCCTTCTGCCGTCCCTGCTCCTTCGCGAAGTGGAGCAGCTCGTGCGCCTTCACCGTGTTGGTGTGCTTCAGGAGATCGAAGCGGTACTCGAGACCCGCCTCGGCGGCGACGCCGGTCACGCGGTCGAGCATCGGCTTCACCTGCTCGGGCGCCATGCCCTTGTGCTGCGACAGGAACTCGACCTCGTTCCCGTCGAAGTCGACGGGCGTGTCCGGGGACAGCTCGTACGAGTGGAAGGTCACCTCCACGCGCGGGGCGTCGGCGTCATCAGCCGTCGCGGCGAGACCCTTCTCCAGGTTGCGCTTGCCGATGTAGCACCAGGGGCAGGCGATGTCGCTCCACACGTCGATCTTGATGGCATCCGTCACATCCGCTGCAACAGCTCGGGTGCTCGCATCTATTCCCGTGCCCGTCCTACGCTGGTCCGATGCTCTCCGCCGGCGACCCTCTCCCGCACACGCCTCGCCGCGTCGTGATCGCCGGCACGACGGGGGTGGGCAAGTCGACCCTGGCAGCCCGTCTCGCCGCTCTCTGGTCGTTGGAGTACACCGAGCTCGACTCCCTCTTCCACGGATCGGGCTGGACGCCCCGACCCGAGTTCCTCGATGACGTGCGGCGGGTCGCGGCGAGCGAGCGGTGGGTGTCGGAGTGGAACTACTTCGGTGTGGGCGGCGGCCAGCTCCTCGGCGAGCGCGCCGACCTCGCCGTGTGGCTCGACCTGCCCCGTCGCGTCGCGCGGACCCGACTGCTGCGACGCACGGTGCGGCGCAGCGTCCTGCGTCAGCCCCTGTGGAACGGCAACGTCGAACCGCCGCTGTGGACGGTGTTCCGCGACCGGGACCACATCCTGCGCTGGGAGATGCGCACGCACGGCACCTGGAAGGAACGGATGCCGCGGGTCGCCGCCGAGTACGACCTGCCGGTCGTGCACCTCCGGCACCCCCGTGAGGTCGATCGTTGGCTCGCGGGACCCGCGGCCGACGCGGCGCGCTGAGCTCAGGAGGTCGTCGGCGCGTCCTTGGCCCCGCCGAAGCGGCGGTCCCTGGAGAGGAACAGCTCGATCGCGCCCCACAGATCGGTGCGGGAGAAGTCCGGCCACAGCGTGTCGAGGAACACCATCTCGGCGTAGGCCGCCTCCCAGAGCAGGAAGTTCGACGTCCGCTGCTCACCGCTCGACCGCACGAAGAGGTCGACGTCGGGCATGTCCGGCACGTACAGGTGACGCCGCAGCGTCTTCTCGGTGATGGCCGACGGCTTGAGGCGTCCCCGGGCGATCTCCTCGCCCATCGCACGCATCGCGTCGATGATCTCGAGGCGCCCGCCGTAGTTGATGCACATGGTGAGCGTCAGCCCGGTGTTTTTCCGCGTGAGCTCCTCGGCGTACTGCAGCTCCTTGATCACGGAGCCCCACAGGCGCGGCTTCCGACCCGCCCAGCGGATGCGCACGTCCCACTCGTTGAGCTGGTCCCGACGGCGGTGCAGCACGTCCCGGTTGTAGCCCATGAGGAAGCGCACCTCCTCGGGCGAGCGCGCCCAGTTCTCGGTCGAGAAGGCGTAGACGCTGAGGTGCTTCACCCCGGCTTGGATCGCGCCGGCGACGACATCGAGCAGCACCTCCTCCCCCGCACGATGCCCCTCGATGCGGGTCAGGCCGCGGCGGTTGGCCCACCGGCCGTTGCCGTCCATCACGATCGCGACGTGCGCGGGCACTGCGCCCTTGGGGAACGCGGGCGGATACAGGCCGGTCCAGTCGAGCGGTCGATAGGGCACCGCGTCGCGATGCGTGTACGGCTTGGGACTCACCGAGGCGCCTCCAGGTGGGACAGGGAACGGATGCCGCGCTCGGTGTGCCACTGCGCGTAGGCGGCGATCAGGCCGGACGATGCCGCCGTGGCGCCGGGAGACGCGGCATCCACCACGTCCCACTCCCCCGCCAGCAGTGCACGCAGCAGACCACCGGTCTCGGCGCTCACGCGCGGCGACCCCGCCGGGGCGCAGGCGGAGCAGACGATGCCGCCCAGCTGCGCGACGAACCACTCGTGCGGGCCTGGCGCGCCGCACCGGGCACACTCCTGCAGCGACGGCGCCCATCCCGAGAGCGACATGACACGCAGGAGGTACGAGTCGAGCACGGCGCGCGGCGCGTGATCCCCTCGGGCGAGGGCACGGAGACCACCGACCAGGAGCAGGTATTGCTGCGGTGTCGTCTCCGCCTCGTTCAGGCGGTCCGCGGTCTCGGACATGGCGGATGCCGCGGTGTAGCGGTCGTAATCAGTCGCGATGTCTGCGCCGTACGCGCCCAGGGACTCCGCCTGCTGCACGATGTCGAGCGAGCGTCCCTTGTACATCTGGACGTCGGCGACCATGAACGGCTCGAGCCTGGCGCCGAACTTCGAGGACGTCCGGCGCACCCCCTTCGCGACGGCGCGCACCTTGCCGTGACGACGGCTCAGCATCGTCAGGATGCGGTCCGCCTCTCCCAGCTTGTGGGTGCGAAGGACCACGACTTCGTCGCGGTAAGTGGGCACCCCTCGATTATCCCGTGACCGGGCACAATGAAGGCGTGACCGAGCCGCAGTTCCTCATCCCCCTCTGGGCCGATCTGACCGCCGTCGGGCTCGGCGGCGTGCAGGGTGCCCTGTTCGCCTCGGGGTTCCAGGGACAGCGCCGGCTCGACCTGCTCGGGGTCGCGATCATCGGTGTCGTCATGGGGCTCGGCGGCGGCATGATCCGCGATCTGCTCCTGAACACGACGCCCGTCGCGCTCCAGAGCGACGGCTACCTCATCACCGTGACCGCCGCGGCGCTGGTCGGGATGCTGCTCGCGAACCTCTTCCAGCGCCTCAACGCCGTCATCGTCGCACTCGATGCGGTCGCGATCGGCATGTTCGGCGCACTGGGCACCACCAAGGCGCTGGCGCTCGGCCTGCCCCTCATCCCGTCGGTGTTCGTCGGGGCGTGCGCGGCCGTCGGCGGCGGTCTGCTCCGCGACGTGTTCATGGGCCTGCCCGTCGCGATGATGCACGTCGGCTCGCTCTACGCCGTCGCCGCGGCGGTCGGGTGCGCCGTCCTGGCCGTGCTCGATCTCCTCGGTGTCTCGGCGGTGCCCGCCGCGATCACCTGCATGGCGGTCACCGCCGTCATCCGGGTCCTCGCCGTCGCGTTCGACATCTCCCTGCCGGAGCAGCGTGCGCTCTACCGGCGCAAGGTCGCCGTCGAGACCTCGACGATCCCGATCATCAGACCGTGACGAGGTCCCGACGGCGGCCGCGCGGACTCAGACGCTCGCGAGTTCGCCCTCGGAGACCCGGCTGCGGATGGCGCGGTTGACGGCCGAGACGACGGCCTTCAGGCTCGCGGTGGAGATGTCGCCGTCGATGCCGACACCCCAGAGGCGCTGATCGCCGACCTGCAGCTCGACGTACGCCGCCGCGTGGGCGTCACCGCCGGCGCCCAGGGTGTGCTCGACGTAGTCGTACAGGGAGATGTCGAACCCGCGCTCGCTCAGCACCTTGAGGAACGCCGCGATGGGACCGTTGCCCGCCCCGGTCGCCGCGACGCGGTCGTCCCCGTCGCGCAGGGTCACCTCGAGCGCGACCTCGCCGGACATGTCGCTCTGCGTGCGGGTCGACAGCAGTTCGAAGCGACCCCACTTCTCGTCGGCGGATGCGGCGGGCAGGTACTCGTCGGAGAAGATCGACCAGATCTGACCGCTCGAGACCTCGCCGCCCTCGGCATCCGTCTTCGCCTGGACCACACCGGAGAACTCGATCTGCAGCTTGCGCGGCAGGTCGAGCGCGTGGTCCGTCTTCAGGAGATACGCGACACCGCCCTTGCCCGACTGCGAGTTGACGCGGATGACCGCCTCGTACGACCGGCCGAGGTCCTTCGGGTCGATGGGCAGGTACGGGACGGCCCACTCGATCTCGTCGACCGAGACGCCCGCGGTCTGCGCGCGGGCCTCCATAGCCTCGAAGCCCTTCTTGATCGCGTCCTGGTGCGATCCGCTGAACGCGGTGAAGACCAGGTCTCCCGCCCACGGGCTGCGCTCGGGCACGGGCAGCTGGTTGCAGTACTCTGCGGTGCGCTTGACGTGGTCGATGTCGCTGAAGTCGATCTGCGGGTCGATCCCCTGCGTGAGCAGGTTGATCCCCAGAGCGACCAGGTCGACGTTCCCGGTGCGCTCGCCGTTGCCGAAGAGGCATCCTTCGATCCGGTCGGCGCCCGCCATGTATCCCAGCTCCGCCGCAGCGATCGCGGTACCGCGGTCGTTGTGGGGATGCAGCGACAGGATGACGTTCTCGCGGTGGGCCAGGTGGCGGCTCATCCACTCGATCGAGTCGGCGTAGACGTTCGGGGTCGCCATCTCGACGGTGGCCGGGAGGTTGATGATGACCTTGCGCTCGGGGGTCGGTTCGAAGACCTCGATGACCTGGTTGCAGACGTCCACGGCGAACTCGAGCTCGGTGCCGGTGTAGCTCTCGGGCGAGTACTCGTAGTAGACGGTCGTCTCGGGGATCGTCTTCTCGTACTCGCGGCAGAGCCGGGCACCCTCGAGGGCGATGTCGATGATGCCCTGCTTGTCGGTGCGGAAGACGACCTCGCGCTGCAGCACGCTCGTCGAGTTGTAGAGGTGCACGATCGCCTGCTTGGCACCCGCGATCGACTCATAGGTGCGCTTGATGAGGTGGTCACGAGCCTGCGTCAGCACCTGGATCGTGACGTCCTCGGGGATGAGGTCCTCTTCGATCAGCTGCCGGACGAAGTCGAAATCGGTCTGACTCGCGCTCGGGAAACCGACCTCGATCTCCTTGTAGCCCATGCTCACGAGCAGCTCGAACATGATCCGCTTGCGTTCGGGGCTCATCGGGTCGATGAGGGCCTGGTTTCCGTCGCGCAGGTCGACGGCGCACCAGCGGGGCGCGACCTCGATGCGTTTGCTCGGCCACGTCCGGTCGGGCAGATCGACACGGATCTGCTTGTGAAACGGGCGGTACTTATGGATCGGGGCGCCCGAGGGCTTCTGGGTGTTTCGCATGATGGGTGCTTCTTCTCTCGTCACTGGTGCGGACCCACGACAACCTCCGCGACGAGTTGGTCCTAGATCGAGGACTCGTCGCGGCGACGAAGAAGGAGGCCGCAGAAGCGCATACCGACACGTTACACCCCGATCCCAGACCGACGGCATCCGAGACGGATGCCGCGTCCGCGACACTCCCCGGGCATGACCATCCGTCGCTCCGCCCCCTCCGTGCTCGCAGGCTCCGCGCTGCTCGCGGGCGCCGCTCTGCTCCTCACCTCCTGCGCACCGGGCGCAGCGGATGCCGGTGGGGACTCAGCGCCGCCCGGATCGGCTCTGGCCGCCCTCACGCCGGAGCCCCCGACCGGCGAGGTGCTCGGCCAGGGGACGGTCCTCGACGACGGGTCCTCGGCGAAGCTCTGCCTCGGCGCGGTCGCCGAGTCCGCCCCGCCGCAGTGCGCCGGCATCCCCCTCGCCGGATGGTCCTGGGAGGGCGTAGCCGACGCCGCCGTCATGTCGGGGTCGACGTGGGGCACGTACGCGGTGTGGGGCACCTACGACGGCGACACGCTCACCGTGACGCGGGCACCGGTCCCCCTCGCCCTCTTCGACGCGATGCCCCTCCCCGACCCGACACGGGGTGAACCCGGGACGGCCACCGCCGCCGACATCGACACCGTCCAGTCGATCGTCCCCGACGCGATCGGTGCCGCCTACCTCGGATCGTACGACCAGGATGGCTGGATCCACGTCGACGTGATCTGGGACGACGGTACGTGGCAGCGTGCGGCCGATCAGGACTTCGGCGCCGGGAAGGTCATCGTGCGATCGGCACTGCGACTCGTCGAGTGAGGCGCTAGCTCAGGGGATGAGCGCGAGCTTTCCGCCCGGGTGGCCCGTCATGAGGTACTCCGCGGCATTGCGCGCCTCGTTCAACGGGTACGTCCGTGCAACGGGAACCTCGAGCAGGCCCTGTGCGGCCAGATCGACCAGCGGACCGCGGACACCGTCGCGGAAGACCGCGCTGGCCCGCATCATCCCGCCGATCGCCACGATGCCATCGGGCTCCACGCGGTCGGGCCGGACGATCGTGATGATCCGCTGGCGGTCCGCCACGAGTTCGAAGGACGCCTCCAGCGCCTCGTCCGTGCCGACGCCGTCGAGCGCTGCCACGAAGGGCGCGCCCGAAGCCGCCTCTCTCGCCCTCTCGACGAGGCCCTCGCCGTACTCGACGGCGACGCCTCCGTAGCGCCGGACGACGTCGAGGTTGGCGGGTCCCGCCGTCCCGACGACGCGCACCCCGCGCGTCCGCGCCTGCTGCAGGAAGCTGACCCCGACCGCACCGGATGCCGCGTGGAACAAGACGAGGTCGCCCTCGCGCGCACCGCTGCGGTCGAGAAGCTCCGCCGCCGTGGCCCCCGCGAGCAGCAGATTCGCCGCCTCGGGATGTGTCAGGGTCGACGGCTTGTGGAACGCCTTCTCGGCAGGGATCGTCAGCTCGGTCGCATATCCGCCGCTCACGCGGAACGCCAGGACCTCGTCTCCCACCCGGGCCACGCCGGAACCGATCGCTGTATCCGGACCGATCGCCGTGATCTCGCCCGACACCTCGTAGCCCAGCGGGACGGGGAAGGACGCCCCCGGTCGCGCCGAATGCTTGACGTCGGCGGGATTCATCCCCGCGGCGTGGATGCGGATCGTCACCTCACCCGGGCCGGGCGCCGGCACCTCGACGTCCCGCAGCTCCCACTCGCCGATACCACCGGGACCCGTCGCGAACCATGCCTGAGCCATGCGTCGTCCTTCCTGTCTCGCCGGCGCCCTCGCCGGTCAGAATCCGAGGCGCCCCAGTTGCTTGGGGTCGCGCTGCCATTCCTTGGCCACCCGCACGTGGAGCGACAGATACACCCGCCCGCCGACCAGCGGCTCGATCCCCGCGCGGGAGCGAGCGCCCACGTCGGCGAGGCGTGAGCCCTTGCGGCCGATGATGATCGCCTTCTGGCTGTCGCGCTCGACGACGATGTTCGCGTAGACGTCGGTGAGGTCGCTGTCTTCGCGGGGACTGACGTCCTCGACCGTGACGGCGATGGAGTGCGGCAGCTCGTCGCGGACGCCGTCCAGTGCCGCCTCGCGGATGATCTCGGCGATCCGGTCCTCGAGGCTCTCGTCGGTGACGACGCCCTCGGGATAGAGCGCGGGCCCCTCGGGCATGAGTTTGAGCAGTTCGTCGGCGAGGACGTCGAGTTGCTCGTCCGTCACGGCGGACAGCGGGATCACGGCGTCCCAGTCCTCGCGCAGCGAATCGACCTCCATGAGCCGCTCGGTGATCTCCTCGCGGGACGCGATGTCGACCTTCGTGACGATGGCCACCTTCTTGGCGCGCCCGTACCCATCGAGGGACGCCGCGATGCGGCGGTCGCCGGGACCGACCTTCTCTGTCGCCGGCACGAGGAAGCCGATCGCGTCGACGTCGCCGAGCACCTGTTCGACGAGGTCGTTGAGGCGTTGACCGAGCAGGGTGCGCGGCTTGTGGATGCCGGGGGTGTCCACGATCACGAGCTGCCCCGTCGGGCGGTTGAGGATGCCGCGGATCGCCTTGCGGGTCGTCTGCGGTTTGTCGCTGGTGATCGCCACCTTCTCGCCGACGAGCGCGTTGGTCAGGGTGGACTTGCCGACGTTGGGGCGCCCCACGAACGTCACGAAGCCGGAACGGCTGGTCATGGTCACTCCGATCCCCGCGAGACGCGGACCTCTCCGGTGGTGGGCGAGAAGGCGCTCTCGGCGGCGTCGAGACTCTCGGAGCGTTCGACGAAGACGGTCGCGAGGCCGCGGCCCCGGCCGAGCGAGGTTCCGCCCGTGAGGACCAGACCGCTGTGCTCGACACGGGCGCCGGGAACGGGGACGCTGCCGAGTGCCTTGCCGAACAGGCCGCCGATCGAGTCGACGTCGTCGTCCTCGAGCTCGATGCCGAACAGGTCGCCGACCTCGTCGAGGCCGAGGCGGGTCGACACGCGGAACCGACCGTCGCCGAGGTCCGTGACCTCGCGGGTCCGCAGGTCGTACTCGTCGGAGATCTCCCCCACGAGCTCCTCGATCAGGTCCTCGAGCGTGACGAGGCCCGAGACGCCGCCGTACTCGTCGACGACGAGGCACACGTGCACGGCCTCGCGCTTCATCTGCTGGAGGAGCGTCTCAGCACGCATCGACTCCGGCACGAACACCGCGGGGCGTGCGATCTGCGCGACCGGCACTCCGCGCCACGCGGTCTCGTCCCGGTAGGCGAACTGCACGAGGTCCTTCAGATAGACGACACCGGTGATGTCGTCAGCCTCACCGTCGGCGATCGGGATGCGCGAGACGCCCTTGTCGAGGAAGAGCGTCATCGCCTGCTGCGTCGTGGCCGCGGCATCCATCGTCACCATGTCGGTGCGCGGCACCATGACGGCGCGCACGAAGCGGTCGGTGAAGTCGAACACCGAGTGGATGAGGTCGCGGTCGTCGGCCTCGATGAGGTCCTGCGACGCGGCCTCGTCGACCATGCTGAGCAGCTGCTCCTCGGAGGCGAACGAGGCGCCTCGGTGGATGCCGGGCGTCAGTCGGTCGCCCACGAGGACGAGCAGGTGCGCGAGCGGGCCCAGCACGATGCGCGCGCCGCGGATCAGCGGGGCGCAGAACCGGAGGAAACCCTTCGCGTGCTGGCGCCCCACCGCGCGCGGTGAGGCGCCGACGAGCACGAACGACGCGATCGTCATCAGCACGACGGCGGCGAGCATCGCCCACCAGATGTTGTCGAAGATCAGCGTCAGCGCGACCGTCACGAGGACCGCGGCGGCCGTCTCGACGAGGATGCGGATGAACACGACGGCGGTGCGGTGCGCGTCGGGGTCGGCCGCGATGCGTCGCAGCGCCGTTCCCGACCGGGCCTCGTCGGCGAGGTCGGCGAGATCGGCACGACCGGTCACATCGAGAGCTGCCTCGAGCGAGGCCATGAGACCGCCGAGCGCGACGAGGAGTCCGGCGGCGACGAGGAGGAGGACCTCGGTCATGCGCGTCGGCGGCGCTCGCTCGAGTGGAACGCGCCGATGAGCTCCTTCTGGAGCCCGAACATCTCGCGCTCCTCCTCGGGCTCGGCATGGTCGAAACCGAGCAGGTGCAGAAGGCCGTGCGTCGTCAGGAGGATGAGCTCGTCCATCGTGGAGTGCTTCGCCGCCTGCGCCTGGGTCTCGGCCACCTGCGGGCAGAGCACGATGTCGCCGAGCAGGCCGGGAGGTGTGGGCGCCTCCTCCGTGCCCGGGCGCAGCTCGTCCATCGGGAAGCTGAGCACGTCGGTCGGCCCCGGCTCGTCCATCCACTGCACGTGCAGGGCCTCCATCGCGCCCTCGTCGACGAGGAGGATCGCGACGTCCGCGTCGGGGCTCACGTGGAGCTCGGCGAAGTTGTGCTCGGTCAGGCGCAGCAGGACGGTCTCATCGACCTCGACGCCGGACTCGTTGGTGATCTCGATGGTCATGATCGTCCTCGTTTGGGCTGGCGGTCACGGGGGCCGGCGGGGCGCAGGCCGGCTCGGCGCTCCGCGCGGTTCGCGAACTCGCTCGCCTCGTCGCGCTCGCGGCGCGCGGCGAGCTTCTCCTCGTCGTACGCGCTGTAGGCGTCGACGATGCGGCCCACCAGGGTGTGGCGCACGACGTCGTCGCTCGTGAGCCGCGCGAAGTGGATGTCGTCGATGTCCTTGAGCACCCGGGTGACCAGGCGCAGACCCGATGCACCCTGGGGCAGGTCGACCTGCGTGATGTCACCGGTCACGACCATGCGTGTCCCGAACCCGAGACGAGTGAGGAACATCTTCATCTGCTCGGGCGTCGTGTTCTGCGCCTCGTCGAGCACGACGAACGAGTCGTTGAGCGTGCGTCCGCGCATGTAGGCCAGCGGCGCGACCTCGATGGTGCCCGACGCCATGAGCTTCGGGACGAGCTCGGGGTCCATCATCTCGTTGAGCGCGTCGTAGAGCGGCCGCAGGTAGGGGTCGATCTTGTCGGTCAACGTTCCCGGCAGGAATCCGAGGCGCTCGCCCGCCTCGACGGCGGGACGGGTCAGGATGATGCGGCTGACCTCCTTGCGCTGCAGCGCCTGCACGGCCTTCGCCATCGCGAGGTAGGTCTTGCCGGTACCCGCGGGGCCGATGCCGAACACGATCGTGTTCTCCTCGATCGCGTCGACGTACTCCTTCTGACCGAGCGTCTTCGGGCGGATGACCTTGCCGCGCGACGAGAGGATCGCCTCGCCCAGCACCTCGGAGGGACGCATCCCGCCGTTGTCTCGGAGGATGCGGTTCGACTGGGTGACGTCGCTCGGGTCGAGGCCCTGCCCGGCACGGGCCATGCCGATCAGCTCGTCGACGAGCTCGCGGGCGCGGGCGACGGCGCCGGTCTCACCCGTGAGGGTGATCTCGTTGCCCCGGACGTGCACCTGCACATCGGGGTGCTCGTGCTCGACGGTGCGCAGCAGCCGGTCCTGGGGACCCAGCAGCTGCACCATCGCGACGCCGTCCGCATAGATGCGGTCGACGGTGGGTTCGGTGCTGTCAGCCACCGAGGCTCCCTTCGCTGAGCCCGCCGCCCAGCACGTGGGCGTGGACGTGGAAGACGGTCTGGCCCGCTCCCGGACCGGTGTTGAAGATCAGGCGGAAGTCGCCGTCGGCATGCTCCGCCGCGATGCTGTTCGCGAGCCCCACGAGCTCGGCGAGGAGAGCGGGGTCGCCCGCCGCGAGCTCGACGACGTCGCGGTAGCGCTCGCTCTTGGGGATGACGAGCAGGTGCACGCGGGCCTGGGGGGCGAGGTCGCGGATCGCGAACGCGTTCTCGGTCTCCGCGATGATCTCGGAGGGGATCTCACCCCGGAGGATGCGGGTGAACACCGATGGCTCGCTCATCCCTTCAGTCTAGTCAGCGGCTCCCGGCGTCGGCCGGTGCCGACTCACCAGCGACCGAGTGCCCGGTTGACCAGCGCAAGCGCCGCGGGACCGGCGGTCGAGGTGCGCAGCACCGTGTCACCGAGCCGCACGAGCGCGGCACCCGCGCCCTGCAGGAGGTCGAGCTCCTCCGGGGCGATGCCGCCCTCCGGTCCCACGACGAGGAGCACGTCCCGGATGTCGGACGCGTCGAGCTCGACGCTCGAGAGCGCAGCGGATGCCGTCGGCTCGAGCACCAGCATCCGTGCAGACTCCGCCTGAGCGACGAGCTGCCGCGTCGTCACAGGATCGGCGACCTCGGGCAGCCACGGGCGGTGCGCCTGCTTCGCCGCCTCGCGGGCGATGGACTCCCAGCGCGCGACGCCTTTCGCGACCTTCGCGCCGTCCCAGCGCGAGACGGATCGCCCGGCCTGCCAGGGAAGGATCGCATCGACGCCCAGCTCGGTCGCCGCCTGCACGGCGAGCTCGTCACGGTCGCCCTTTGCGAGCGCCTGCACGAGCACCGTGCGGGGCGACGGCTGCGGATGCTCGGCGCGTTCCACGACCTCGACCACGACCTCCTTCGGGGCGACCGAGGAGGCCGTCCCGGTGAGCCAGAGGCCGCGGCCGTCGCCGACGGTCACGCCCTCGCCGACCCGGATGCGACGCACGGCGGCGGCGTGGTGGGCCTCGGCCCCGGTCAGCCGCACGACATCGCCGGGGCGGGCGGCACGGGCATCCTCGGTGAGGAAGTGCAGGGCCACGGTCAGCGCTTGAACTTGTCGCGGAGCTTCGAGAACAGCCCGGGGTGGAACTCGGCGAGGTGCGGCGGCGCGGGCCGCGTGCGCTTCGCGAGCTCCTGCACGAGTGCACGCGACTTCGGGTCGAGGTGGGAGGGCGTCACGACCTGCACCGCGACCCGGAGGTCGCCACGCTGCTCACCGCGCAGGGGCGTGATGCCACGACCGCGGATCGTGAGCTCGTCGCCGGCCTGCACGCCCTGACGGATCTCGAGGTCGACGGGGCCGTCGAGCGAGTCGATCGTGACGCCGGTGCCCAGGATCGCGTCGATCATCGACACCTCGAGGGTCGCGAGCAGGTCGTCGCCGTCGCGGCTGAACACGTCGTGCGGCGCGACGGTGACCTCGAGGTACAGGTCGCCGTTCGCGCCGCCCGCGGGACCGACCTCGCCCGAGCCGGGCAGCTGCAGCCGGAGCCCCGTCTCGACGCCCGCGGGGATGTCGATCGACACGGTGCGGCGGGCGCGGACACGACCCTGCCCCTGGCAGGTGGAGCAGGGGTAGGGGATGGTCGTGCCGTACCCCTGACAGGTCGTGCAGGGCTGTGACGTGACGACGTTGCCGAGGAGGCTCCGAACCGTCCGCTGGATCTGCCCGGAACCGTGGCAGATGTCGCACGTGACGGGCTGAGTGCCCGGCTGGCAGCAGGAGCCCTGGCAGGTCTCGCACAGGACCGCGGTGTCGACCTCGATGTCGCGGTGGACACCGAACACGACGTCGCCGAGGGTGAGGTCGACGCGAACGAGCGCATCCTGACCGCGCTCGCGACGCGATCGCGGACGACCCGCTCGGGTCCCGCCGCCGCCTCCGCCGAAGAACGTCTCGAAGATGTCGCTGAAACCGCCGAAGCCGGCACCGGCGCCGCCGAAGGCACCCGCGTCGCCGCCCAGGTCGTAGCGCTGGCGCTGGTCCGGATCGCTCAGGACGTCGTACGCGTGCGTGACGAGCTTGAAGCGCTCCGCCGCATCCTCACCCGGGTTGACGTCGGGGTGGAGCTGGCGCGCCAGTCGGCGGTACGCCTTCTTGATCTCGTCCGGGCTCGCGTCGCGCGCGACGCCCAGGACCTCGTAGTGGTCAGCCACAATCACCTCTCCGGCCCGGAGGCCGATTCGTTCAGCGCGACTTCTCGTCTTCTTCGAGCAGACGCGTCAGATAGTGCGCGACGGCACGGACCGCCGCGAGATTGGTGGGATAGTCCATGCGGGTCGGCCCCAGGACGCCGACGCGTGCCTGCGAACCGCCGGCGTCGTAGTCCCCCGCGACGACGGATGCCTCGGCGAGCCCGAACGGCTCGTTCTCGCGGCCGATGCTGGTCGCCAGACCACGGTCGTCCGCGACCATCTCGCCCATGAGGCGGAGGAGCGTGACCTGCTCCTCGATCGCCTCGAGCAAAGGATAGATGCTGCCGCGGAAGTCGGCCTCCCGACGTGCGAGGGTCGCCGACCCGGCCATGACCATGCGGTCCGAGCGGAACTCGTCCAGTTCCTCGCCGATCGCTCGCAACACGATCCGACGGTTCTCCTCACGCGGCGCAGGGGCCTCGTCCTCCAGGGTGCGGGCGATGGCCGCGGCACCGTCGCGGACGCTCTTGCCGGTCAGCAGCGCGGCCATCGCGAGCTTGAGCTGCTGCGCCTCTTCGGCGGTGGGCTCGGTTGCGAGGAAAGTCACCCGCTGCGAGACGCGTCCGGTGTCAGTCACGACGATGATGACGACACGGGTCCCGCCGAGGTGCACGACCTCGATGTGCGACACGTTGGCTCGGGCGAAGGAGGGGTACTGCACGATCGCGACCTGGCCGGTGAGGCGCGTGAGCGTGCGCACGGTGCGCACGAGGAGGTCGTCGAGGTCGCCGGTGTCCTCGAGGAAGGCGCCGATCGCGGACCGCTGCGCGGACGTCAACGGGCGCACCTCGGCGAGGTGATCGACGAAGACCCGGTAGCCCTTGTCCGTCGGCACACGGCCCGACGAGGTGTGCGGGGCGGTGATGAGCTCCTCGTCCTCGAGCAGCGCCATGTCGTTGCGGATCGTGGCGGCGGACACCCCGAACTGGTGGCGATCGACGATCGCCTTGCTCCCGACGGGCTCGCGCGTGTCGACGTAGTCCTGCACGATCGCACGCAGCACCTGCAGACCGCGTTCCGAGACCATCACCCCTCCTCCGCTGGCACTCTCGATCTTGGAGTGCCAATTCTACCGCGCGTGAAGCGATCTGCTCGGATCACGCGGTCAGCGCGCGGACGACCGCGTCGGCCAGGAGCCTCCCCCGCCGGGTCAGCACGATCGTGCCGCGCACGGCGGCGGCGCCCTCGACGAGTCCGTCGGCGATGAGGGATGCCACGTTCCGCCGTCCCGCGACCGTCACCTCGTCCACTGCGACGCCGTCGGCGATGCGCGAGCGCAGCAGGATGTCCTCGAGGCGGCGGGCCTCGGCATCCGGTCGCTCCCGTCCCGCGGCCGGGGACTGCCCGGCGGCCAGACGCTGCGCGTAGGCCGCGGGGTGCTTCACGTTCCACCACCGCAGCCCGCCGATGTGGCTGTGCGCGCCGGGGCCGAAGCCCCACCAATCCTGACCCCGCCAGTACGAGAGGTTGTGCCGCGACCGCTGGGCGCGGCTCGTGGACCAGTTCGAGACCTCGTACCATTCGTAGCCGGCCGCGGCGAGCAGCTCGTCGGCCAGCTCGTACATGTCGGCCTGCAGGTCGTCGTCGGGTGCGACCACCTCGCCGCGACGGATCTGACGCTCGAGTTTCGTGCCGTCCTCCACGATGAGCGCATAGGCCGAGACGTGGTCGGGCGCGAGCGCCGTCGCCGTCTCGAGCGAGGCGCGCCAGTCCTCGAGCGACTCCCCCGGCGCGCCGTAGATGAGGTCCAGGCTCACGGCGAGCCCGGCGCGCCGTGCCGCGGCGACGGCCGTCGCGATGTTCGCCGGGTCGTGCGTCCGGTCGAGGGCGGCCAGGACGTGCGGGACGGCGGACTGCATGCCGACCGAGAGACGCGTGACGCCCGCCTCCGCGAGCGTCCGAGCCACGGCATCCGTCATCGTGTCGGGGTTCGCCTCGACCGTCACCTCCGCACCCTCGGCCAACCCGAAGGTGTCGCGGACGCCGTCGAGCATCCGCGCCAGATCACCCGGCGGCAGGAGGGTCGGGGTGCCTCCGCCGAAGAACACCGTCTGCGCGGGGCGGAGCGGCCCGCGGTCGCCGAGGACGCGGCGGGAGATCTCGATCTCGCGCAGGACCTCGTCGGCGTACGCGTCCTGGCGGGCACCGCGCAGTTCGGTGGCGGTGTACGTGTTGAAGTCGCAGTAGCCGCAGCGGACGCGGCAGAACGGGACGTGCAGGTAGACGCCGAAGTCGACGTCGTCCGAGACGGTCACGTCGGCGGGAAGAGCGCCGTCGGCCGGTGCGGGATCGCCGAGGGGAAGAGCGGACCCCATCAGGAGCCGGTGGCGTACATGGGCGACATCGCCTGCAGGTACCCCTGGAACAGCGCGCGCCGGCGTCGCCTCACGAGCGGGCGCCAGACGCGGTACAAGAGACCGGTCGGCTTGTCGAAGGCGCGGACTGTGAACCAGACCTCGTCGTCGTCGCGCCACTCGAGGAGGAAGGACTCCTCGCCGCTGACGACCGAGCCGCCGACCGTGCCGAGGGAGAACCCGACGCGTCGCGGCTCGTCGACGACGGAGATCACGCGGAGCTCGGCATCCGCCCGCATCCCGCCGACCCGGCCGCGCAGGTGCACCGTCGTCCCCGCACCGGCGAAGGGCACACCGTCGGCGTCGAACCGCTGCTCGTCGTCGAGGCGGCTCGGCTGGACGGCATTGCCGTCCGCGTCGAAGCCCACACCCGAGTACATCGGACCGGGTGCCGGGCGCACGTCGCTCACCTGAAGGCCCGCCCCGCGCTGCGCACCCCAGCCGAGCAGCGACTCGCTCGAGGTGACGAAGCGGCTCTCACCGCTGCCGAGACGCCAGGACTCCTCCGCCGGGGTCGTGCCCTTCGGCGGATAGCCCATGAGATCCGGTGCCTGCGTCGCCCCGACGGCGGCGTAGTCGACGGTTCCTGCCTGGAAACTTCCGCGGCGCATCGTGCCAGCCTACTTCTTGTCCTTGCCCTCGACGTCTCCCGACAGCGCGGCGATGAACGCCTCCTGGGGGACCTCGACGCGGCCGACCATCTTCATGCGCTTCTTGCCCTCCTTCTGCTTCTCGAGCAGCTTGCGCTTACGCGTGATGTCGCCGCCGTAGCACTTGGCGAGCACGTCCTTGCGAATGGCGCGGATGTTCTCGCGGGCGATGATGCGCGCACCGATCGCTGCCTGGATCGGCACTTCGAACTGCTGGCGCGGGATGAGCTTGCGCAGCCGCTCGGTCATCATCGTCCCGTAGGAATAGGCCTTGTCGCGGTGGACGATCGAGCTGAACGCGTCGACCTTCTCGCCCTGCAGGAGGATGTCGACCTTCACGAGGTCCGCCGTCTGCGAGCCGGCCGGCTCATAGTCGAGGCTCGCGTACCCCTGAGTCTTGGACTTCAGGTGGTCGAAGAAGTCGAAGACGATCTCGCCGAGGGGCATGTTGTAGCGCAGCTCGACGCGGTCCTCGCTGAGGTAGTCCATGCCCAGCAGCGTCCCGCGACGCGACTGGCAGAGCTCCATGACGGTGCCCACGTAATCCTTCGGCAACAGGATGCCGACCTTCACGACGGGCTCGGAGACCTCGGCGACGCGGCCGTCGGGGTACTCGGACGGGTTGGTGACCGTCACGGTCTCGCCAGTGTCGGTCATGACCTCGTAGGTGACCGAGGGCGCCGTTGTGATGAGGTCGAGCCCGAACTCGCGGGCGAGACGCTCGGTGATGATCTCGAGGTGCAGCAGGCCGAGGAATCCGCACCGGAAGCCGAAGCCGAGGGCGACGGAGGTCTCGGGTTCGTACTGCAGCGAGGCATCCGACAGCTTGAGCTTGTCGAGCGCCTCACGCAGCTCGGCGTAGTCGCTGCCGTCGATCGGGTAGATGCCCGAGAAGACCATGGGCTTGGGATCGGTGTATCCCGCGAGCGCCTCGGATGCGGGCTTCCGGTGGTTCGTGATCGTGTCGCCGACCTTGGACTGGCGGACGTCCTTCACACCGGTGATCAGATAGCCGACCTCGCCGACGCCGAGTCCCTTCGTCGGGACCGGTTCCGGGCTCGACACTCCGATCTCGAGGAGGTCGTGGGCCGCCTTCGACGACATCATCTGGATGCGCTCACGCGGCTCGAGCTTGCCGTCGACCATGCGGACGTACGTGACGACGCCCCGGTACGCGTCGTACACCGAGTCGAAGATCATCGCCCGCGCGGGAGCGTCGGCGTCACCGACCGGAGCCGGGATGCGCTCGACGATGCGGTCGAGCAGCGCCTCGACGCCCATGCCGGTCTTGCCGCTGACCTTGAGCACGTCGGCCGGGTCGCCGCCGATGAGGTTCGCGAGTTCGGCGGCGTACTTGTCGGGGTCCGCGGCGGGGAGGTCGATCTTGTTGAGGACAGGGATGATCTCGAGATCGTTCTCGAGGGCGAGGTAGAGGTTGGCGAGGGTCTGCGCCTCGATGCCCTGTGCCGCGTCGACGAGGAGGATCGCTCCCTCGCAGGCGGCGAGGGAGCGGCTGACCTCGTAGGTGAAGTCCACGTGCCCGGGGGTGTCGATCATGTTGAGCGCGAATGTGCCGTCGGCGGTGGCCCACGGCATCCGGACCGCCTGGCTCTTGATCGTGATGCCGCGCTCCCGCTCGATGTCCATCCGGTCGAGGTACTGCGCCCGCATGTCGCGGTCGGCGACCACGCCGGTGATCTGCAGCATGCGATCGGCCAGGGTGGACTTGCCGTGGTCGATGTGAGCGATGATGCAGAAGTTGCGGAGCTGCGCGGGCGGCGTGGCCGCGGGCTGCAGGGGCTGAAGGGCGCGGGGTGACATGACCAGGCGAGTCTACCGGCGCGGGGCCGGGCGCCAGCCCCGACGATCGGGCACCATAACCCGCCACGGCGGCGACACGCCAGTGGCCCGCCGCATGAGAAAGAGTTAACCGATTTGACACTTGCGGGGCCGCGAAACCGACCGAATGCTCAATGTGGCGGTCGGTTCCTGCGCGATAAGCCCCGCGCCCGTGCCGCTTCGGGAGATCCCACGTGTCGAACCCACCCGTTCCTGCGCACGCGTCACCGTCCTTCCTCCGCCGCACCGGCGCCCTGCTCACGGTCACCGCCGTGACGGCTGCCGGTCTGACCCTCGTGCCGAGTGCGGCGAACGCCGCCGTGTCGGCCGACTCGCCCCTCGTGATCTCCGAGGTCTACGGCGGTGGCGGCAACAGCGGCGCCGCCTTCAACCGGGACTTCGTGGAGCTCGCCAACACCGGCGACGCGGCGATCGACCTGAGCGGCTTCAGCGTGCAGTACGCCTCCGCGACGGGAGCCACGTGGCAGGTCACGAAGCTCGGCGACATCGACCTCCCTGCGGGCGAGAACCTCCTCGTCGGACAGGCGCTGGGCAGCAACACCTCGCTGCCCGCCTTCGAGGCGGACGTCGAGGGCACGATCGCCATGAGCGGCAGCGGCGCGAAGGTCGCCCTCGTCTCCAGCGAGACGGCCCTCACAGGCGGCACCGGCATCGCCGATCTCGAGCAGGTCGTCGACCTCGTCGGCTGGGGCAGCACCGCCACGGCTTTCGCCGGCTCCGCGCCCGCTCCCGGCACGTCGAATGCGACGAGCGTCTCGCGCGACGAGGACGCCACGAACACGGCTGACAACGCGGCGGACTTCACCGCCGGCACACCGACGCCCACGGGTCTCGGCGCCGATGTCGATCCCGAGCCGGAGCCCGACCCCGAGCCGCAGGCGGCGACGATCGCCGAGATCCAGGGCACGACGGATGCGTCCCCGCTGGCCGGCCGCACCGTCACCACCACCGGCGTGGTCACCGCGCACTATCCGACCGGCGGCTACAACGGCTACGTCATCCAGACCCCCGGTGCGGGCGGTGCACTGGATCTCGAGACGCACACCGCGTCGGACGCCGTCTTCGTCTACGCCCCGGGCGCCGTCCGCGAGGTCGCGCTCGGCGACACGGTCACGGTCACCGGTGTCGTGTCGGAGTACAACGGGCTCACCGAGATCACCGTCGAGCCGGGCGACGCCCGGGTGATCGAGGACGCGGAGGCGCCGACGCCGGCGACCGTCGCGTGGCCGACCACCGCCGCGCAGCGCGAGTCGCTCGAGTCGATGCTGATCTCCCCGCAGGGCGAGTTCACCGTCAGCGACACCTACAGCACCAACCGCTTCGGCGAGGTCGGCTTGGCCGCCGGCGACGCACCGCTGCGCCAACCCACCGACGCCGCCCGACCCGGCAGCGACGAGGCGGCAGCCGTCGCCGCCGACAACGCCGCCCGGGGTGTGCGCCTCGACGACGGCGCGGGTCTCGACTACACGTCGGCCGCCAACCAGGCGCTGACCCCCGCCTACGTCTCGCTCACCGAGCCGGTCACGGTCGGCGCGGGCGTCACCTTCTCGGCGCCGCTCATCGTGGACTACCGCAACGACGCCTGGAAGCTGAATCCGACCGAGCCGGTCGTCGGCGACGGGACGGGCGCCGATGACGTCGTCTTCGAGAACGTCCGCACCGACGCACCCGAGGAGGTCGGCGGGGATCTGTCGATCGCCTCGTTCAACGTCCTGAACTACTTCACGACGCTCGGCACCGACTCGGCGACCTGCGAGGCCTACTCCGACCGGTTCGGCGACGGCGTCACGGTGCGCGACGGCTGCGCTCAGCGCGGCGCGTGGGACGCCGTCGACCTCGAGCGCCAGCAGGACAAGCTCGTCGAGGCCATCACGTCCGTGGATGCCGCCGTCGTCGGTCTCATGGAGATCGAGAACTCCGCGGCGCTGGGCGAAGACGCGGACGAGGCGACATCGACGCTCGTGGCCGCACTCAACGCCGACGCGGGTGCCGGCACGTGGGCGTTCGTCCCGTCGTCGGAGGATCTGCCCCCGGCATCCGAGCAGGACGTCATCACGAACGCGATCATCTACCAGCCGGAGCTCGTCTCCCCCGTCGGCGCCGCGCGCGCCCTCGGTGACCAGAGCGCCGACGGCGAAGCGTTCGGCAACGCGCGCGAGCCGATCGCGCAGGTGTTCGAGCCCGCCGCGGGAGGCGACCCGTTCCTGTTCGTCGTCAACCACTTCAAGTCCAAGGGCTCCGCGGGTCCGTGGCCCGGCGACGCCGACACGGGCGACGGTCAGGGATCCTCGAACGAGTCGCGGGTCCGTCAGGCGACCGCACTGCGCGACTGGGTCGCGGAGATCCAGGGCGACGTGGACGCCGTGGCACTCGCGGGCGACTTCAACTCGTACAGCCAGGAGGACCCGCTGCAGGTGCTCTACGAGGCCGGCTACGCCGATGCCGAGCAGGCGTTCGACGTCGACTCGTCGTCCTACAGCTTCTCGGGGCTCTCGGGCTCGCTCGACCACATCCTCCTGAACAAGGCGGCACTGGCCCGCTCGACCGGCGCGGACATCTGGAACATCAATTCGGGCGAGTCGATCGCGTTGGAGTACAGCCGCTTCCGCACCCACGGCACCGAGTTCTACTCGGCCGACCCGTTCCGCTCGAGCGACCACGACCCGGTCATCGTCGGCATGGACGCGGACGCCGCCCCCGTGCAGCTCACCCTGCTGGGCATCAACGACTTCCACGGGCGCATCGACACCAACACGGTCGCCTTCGCCGGGACGGTCGAAGAGCTCCGGAAGGCAGCGTCGGGACCGACCCTGTTCCTGTCGGCCGGCGACAACATCGGCGCCTCCCTGTTCGCCTCGTCGGTGTCCCAGGATCAGCCGACGATCGACGTGCTGAACGCCATGGGGCTGCAGGCCAGCGCCGTCGGCAACCACGAGTTCGACCGCGGCTTCGCCGACCTCTCCGGGCGGGTGTCGGACGCGTTCGACGCTCCGCAGCTCGGAGCGAACGTCTACGAGAAGGGCACGACGACGCCGGCACTCGACGAGTACGCACTGCTGGAGGCCGACGGTCTCACGGTCGGCGTCATCGGCGCTGTGACCGAGGAGACACCCACGCTCGTCACCCCCACGGGCATCGAGTCCGTCGACTTCGGCGACCCGGTCGAGGCGGTCAACCGCGTCGCCGCGCAGCTGACCGACGGCGACCCGTCCAACGGTGAGGCCGACGTCATCGTGGCGCTCTACCACGAGGGCGCCGGGGCCGGCACCCCGGACGGCGCGACCCTCGAAGAGGAGGTCGCCGCGGGCGGCGCCTTCGGGGCGATCATCGAGGACACCTCGGCCGAGGTCGATGCGATCTTCACGGGCCACACGCACAAGGAGTACGCGTGGTCGGCGCCGATCCCCGGCACGGACCGCACACGTCCCGTCGTGCAGACCGGGTCGTACGGCGCGAAGATCGGTGAGATCACGCTGACGGTGGACGCCGCGACCGGCGAGGTCTCGGCGCACACCGAGCGCAATGTCGCCCGTACGACCACGCCCGCCGCCGACCTCGTCGCCGCCTACCCGCGGGTGGCGGAGGTCGACCGGATCACGAAGGCCGCGCTCGCGAACGCGGCCGCCATCGGCAACACCGAGGTCGGTCAGGTGTCCGGCGACATCACGACCGCCTACAGCGGTGGCTCCTACGTCGACGGCGTGTACACCGGCGGCTCTCGCGACAACCGTGCCGCCGAGTCGACCCTCGGCAACACGGTCGCCAACATGCTGCGCGACAGCCTCGCCGACCTGCCGAACGGCGCCGTCATCGGCGTCACCAACCCCGGCGGTCTGCGCGCCGATCTGTTCGACACGCAGGCGGAGTTCGGTGCCACCGCGGTGCCGGGGCTCGCGGACGGCTCGATCTCGTTCAGCCAGGCCAACGCCGTGCTGCCGTTCAACAACACGCTCGCACTCGTCACCCTGACGGGCGAGGAGTTCACGACGATCCTCGAGCAGCAATGGCAGCGGGATGCCGCGGGCAACGTCCCCGCGCGTCCGTACCTGCAGCTCGGGCTC
Organism: Microbacterium sp. NPDC080005; assembly: GCF_040702445.1. Classification (NCBI taxonomy): domain Bacteria; kingdom Bacillati; phylum Actinomycetota; class Actinomycetes; order Micrococcales; family Microbacteriaceae; genus Microbacterium; species Microbacterium sp. NPDC080005. The sequence goes on from NZ_JBFBLD010000001.1 coordinate 1,187,717, forward strand.
TCGGATAACGTGTCGTACACCTACGACCCGGCGCTGCCGGAGGGTGAGCGCATCACGTCGGTGACGGTCGACGGGGCTCCGATCGACCCGGCCGGGACCTACCGCATCGGGACGTTCTCGTTCCTCGCCGCCGGTGGCGACAACTTCCGCGCCTTCACCGAGGGCGACGACTACGTCGACACAGGCCTGCTCGACTATGAGGCCTGGGTGGACTATCTCGCCGAGGGCTCGCCTGTGGCCCCCTCGTTCGCCAAGCACGGTGTGCAGGTCTCCGGCGTTCCCGAGACGGTCGCCGCAGGCGACACGGTGTCGTTCCAGGTGGCCGGACTCGACCTCACCAGCAAGGGCGCCCCGGCCAACACGGAGATCTCGGTGAGTCTCGGCGACCAGGTGCTCGGCACGGCGCCGGTGTCGGAGGGCGCGGCATCCGTCAGCGTCACCCTGCCTGCCGGAACGCCCGCGGGCGCTGCGCAGCTGACCGTGACCGCCGCCCCGAGCGGGACCGTGGTGCAGGTTCCCGTCACCGTCGAGGAAGCGGCCGAGCCCGCCGCGACGACGAAGACGCGTTTGGTGGCCGTCCCTCCGGTGCACATCAACCGGTTCCTGCCGACGACGCTCGTCGCGATCGTCACCCAGGAGGGAGGCCGTGCCGAGGGCGTCGTGGAGTTCCGCGAGGGCGACACGGTGATCGCGACGGCGGAGGTCAGCCGAGGCACCGCGACGACGACGCTCGGTCGGCTGTCGCGCGGGACCCACACCTACACGGCGACCTTCGTCCCCGACGACCCGACGGTCGCCCAGGGTTCCGAGAGCAAGCCGGTGAAGGTCCGCGTCCTGTTCTGATGGGACGCAGCCGGAACGGGGGCGGGTCCTGTGGAGCCGCCCCCGTTCCGCGTCCGCGGGCCGATGATTCGTAGGCTGGAGGCATGACGCCTCAGGTGGTGTTCGTCCACGGCATCCGCACCTCCGCGACCATGTGGCGCGCTCAACTCGAGCACCTGTCCGCGCTCGGCGTCGGCGCCACCGCGGTGGATCTACCTGGTCACGGCACTCGCATGAGCGAGACCTTCACGCTGGACGGTGCGTTCGAGACGATCGACGCCGCAGTGACGGATGCGGCGACCCGCGGACCCGTGCTCCTCGTCGCCCACTCGATGGGCGGGCTCGTCTCGATCGAGTACATGGGCAGGGAGCAGCCGCCGCCGGTCGGCGCGTTCATCGCCGCGGGCTGCACGTCGATCCCGCGCGGCGCGGGTCTCGCGCTGTATCGGACGCTGGCTCGGGGTTTCGACCGGCTCCCCAGGCGCGGTCAGCCCCTCACCGACATCGTGCTCGACCGGACGCTCCCGCCCGAGACCCGTGCGGACTTCGGCGCCGGCGGCTACGCGTACGACGCCCAGGACGTCGCCCTGCGGAGCCTGTCGGTGCTCGACCTCGTCACGTCGCTGAAACGGATCTCGGTGCCGATGTGGTTCGTCAACGGGCAGTGGGATCAGCTGCGGCTCAACGAACGCCTGTTCACGAGACTCACGCCCGAGGCCGAGCTCATCGTCGTGCCCCGGACATCCCATCTCGTCACCGCCATGCGGCCCCGCGTGTTCAACGCGATCGTCGACCTTGCCCTGGCGACGATGGCGCGCGAGCGGTCGACTTCGGGATGAGGCGCTCACCTGATAGAATCGGTTTTTGGCTTGCGTGTGGGTTCCTCCCTCACACGACCGCTGCGTGACAGCCCTCTTCTGTCGCCGGCACTTCCAACCGATAACTCCGAACGAAAGATACGTCGAACGTGGCGAACATCAAGTCGCAGATCAAGCGCAACAAGACCAATGAGAAGGCTCGCGAGCGCAACAAGGCCGTGAAGAGCGAGCTGCGGACCGTCGTCCGTCAGACCCGTGCGGCCATCTCGGCCGGCGACAAGGCTGCTGCCGAGAAGGCGCTGCTCAAGGCCACCAAGAAGCTCGACAAGGCCGTCAGCAAGGGCGTCATCCACGAGAACCAGGCGGCCAACCGCAAGTCCTCGATCGCCAAGCAGGTCGCCGCTCTCTGAGCCGCAACGTGTGACCAAGGCCCGTCCCCCTGGGGGCGGGCCTTCGTCGTTACCGGCGCGCTCAGGCGCCGTACGGCGCGCGGGTCGCGACGACGGTGACGAGGCGCTCCACCGCGAACACGGCATCACGGGACGCGCCCTTCACCTCGGCATCCGCGCGAGCGGCCGCCTGGATCGCGACACCCAGAGACGACTCGGTCCAGCCGGCGAGGTCGCGGCGGGCCCGGTCGACCTGCCAGTCCTTCATGCCGATGCGCGCGGCGAGGGCACCGGAGGGCTCGCGCGAACCGGCGACGCGCGCCATGGTGCGCAGTTTCGAGGCGATGGCCGCGACCATCGGGACCGGGTCGGCGCCCGAGGCGAGGGCGTGTCGGAGGGTGATCAGGGCGTCGCCGTAACGCCCGGCGATCGCGGTGTCCGCAACGGCGAAGGCGGTCGTCTCGACGCGCCCGCCGTAGTAGCGCGTGACGATCTGCTCGGTGATGTCACCGTCGACGTCGGAGATCAGCTGCTGGCAGGCCGCGGCGAGCTCGGTGAGGTCGTCGGAGAACGCCGAGACGAGCGCGCGGAGGGCGGGCGGGGCGATCCGACGCTTCGCGGCCTGGAACTCCCCCGCGGCGAAGTCGAAGCGGTCGGAGTCGCGCTTGACGGCGGGGCAGGCGATCTCGATACCGCCGCCGACGCCGGATCGGAGGGTGTCGAGGAGCTTCTTGCCGCGGACGCTGGCACCCGTGTGACGCAGCACGATCGTCGCACCGTCCTGGGGTGCCTCGAGGTAGCGGATCGCCTCGGCGAGGAATGCGTCGGAGCATTTCTCCACGCCCGACACGCGGACGAGTCGCGGTTCGCCGAACAGCGACGGCGACGACACCGCCAGCAGAGTGCCGGGGGCGTAGTCGTCCGCGCGGATGTCGGTGACTTCGAGGCTCGGATCCTCGGCGCGCAGGTAATCACGGATGCCGGCGGTCGCCCGTTCCGCGCAGACCTCCTCGGGCCCTGAGACGAGCACGACGGGCGCCGGCTGGGGCGCGCGCCACGAGATCTGCGGGATCGTCGACTTCGTCGTCTTCGCGGCGGGACGACGGGGGCTCGGCATGCGATCCAGCCTACCGAGGGCGGCGGACGGTGACGGGCGCCCCCGTCACCCTTCTCGTGAGCGCCAGAGGCGGAGGCCGTCGTCGTCGCGCCAGAGGACGAGGTCCCCGGCGGTGTCGGTGCGCGCGACGGTGGCGCGCTCCTCCTCGAGGAGATCGAGGATCTCCGCGCGGGGGTGCCCATAGGGGTTCTCCCCCACGGTGACCAGCGCGATGCTCGGGTTGAGCCTGCGATAGAGCTCTCCGTCCTGGTCGGCACTGCCGTGGTGAGCGACCTTCACGACGGCGTAACCGCGGTCGACGGCTCCCGTCGCGACGAGCGAGCGCTGCGCCTGCGCGGAGAGGTCGCCGAGGAAGACGGCGTCGGGGACGCGGCATCCGGTGACGTCGACGATGACACTCGCGTCGTTGCCGGCGGGATAGACGGCGTCGTCCTGCTTCGGCCAGAGCGACCGCCACCGGCACTCCCCCAGCTCGCCGCCCTGACCGGCCGACACCTGTTGCGTCCGAGCGCCGGCGGAGGCGAGCCGTGCGACCACGGCGGCGGCGTCGGCGTCGGGGACGGGACCGTGCAGGACGAGATCCGCCCGCCCCGCGACGGCGTCGGCACCACCACGGTGGTCCAGATCGAAGTGGGTCAGCACGAGGATGTCGATGCGGTCGATCGCGAACCGGTCCAGGCACGCCGTCAGCGCAGCCGGCTCGGGTCCGGCGTCGATGAGCATGACCGCGTCGGCGGAGCGCACGAGGACGGCATCTCCCTGACCGACCTCACAGGCGGCGATGGCCCAGTCGGTGGGCACCCGCGTGCGGTCGAGCAAGGTCCGGACAGGGCCGGAGGCGGCGACGACGAGGACTGCCGCGGCCAATGTCCACGCCGCCGCTCGGCGCAGCCGGTGCCGGCGCGCCGCGATCGCCGAACCGATCGCGGCGCCGGTGATCGCCAGCGCGAGCAGGCCGGGCAGCCCCTCGAGCCACGGGAGGGATGCCCCCGGCAGCCGGGCGGCGAGGTCCGCCGTGCCCGCGATCCACGCGGCCGGCAACCACGCGAGCGCGGACAGTCCTTGCGCCAGGACGGGCACCGGCAGGGCGAGGCACGCCAGCAGTCCGAGCACCGTCGCCACAGGTGCCGCCGGTCCCGCGAGCAGATTCGCGAGCACGCCCACCAGCGGCACGGTCGGCTCGATGAGCACGAGCAGCGGACCACACGCCAATTGCGCGGCGAGAGGCACCGACAGCGCGAGGGCGGCGGGCGACGGCATCCATCTGGACAGGCCGTCGGCGAGAGGGCCAGCGAAGAGCAGGAGCGATCCCGTGGCGACCGCGGACAGGGCGAAGCCGAGCGACGCCGCGAGCCACGGATCGAGGATGAGGCGCAGACAGACGGATGCCGCGAGCACCGACACACCCGCACCGATGCGTCCGAGCAGCAGACCGAGCATCGCGATCGCCGCCATCGCGCCCGCCCGGACGACGCTCGGTTCCGGCGACACGAGGACGACGAAGGCGACCAGGGTTCCGAGCCCGGCGGCGACGCGGATGCCGCGTCTCGCCCTGCACAGGGCAGCGATACCGAAGGCGATACCGACGACGAGCGCACAGTTCGCCCCGGAGACCGCGGTGAGGTGAGACAGCGAGGACGCTGTCATCCGCTCGTCGAGCTCGTCGGTGACGGCGGACGTGTCGCCGACGGCCAACCCCGGCACGAGCCCGGCACCGGGGTCGGGTAATCCCTCGATCGCGGCCACGAGTCCTGTCCGCAGGCTCGCAGCGACGGCGAGAGGCCCCTCCGGCGCTCGCTCGACCGCGAGCTCGGACGCCTCGACCACGAGCACGGCGCGGTCGGTCGCATCGGCGCGGAACGCCGTCCCGAGCGCCGTCGCACGCGCACCCAGATCGAGCCCGGGTGGACGGTCGGATGCGCGGACCAGCACGGGTGCCGAGAGCGCCAGGGTCTCGTCACCGATGGTCACCGATCGCGTGATCGCGTCGAAGCGGAAACCCGTCGCGGAGCGCTCGACCTTCCCGACGACGTCGACCTCGAAGGCGACGCTGCGGCCGCCGTCGATCCTCAGATCGGCCGCCGCGTCCCTGGCCGGCTGGACGACGGCGACGTGGGATGCGGCGGCCCCCGCGACCGCCATCGAGACCGCGACGGGGGTCAGCAGGGTCGGTCGTGCGCGACGCACCGCGGCCACCAGCAGCGAGACCGCTGCGAGCCAGAGGACGACGGCGGACGCCGCCGCCTGCTGCGGGAAGGCGATCGCCGCGCCGGCGCCCGCCCACGCCGTGACGGCCACGGGGAGCAGGCGGAGATCGCGACGACGGGCGGTCCGGATGCTCACACGGTCACCAGGTCGCGGAGTGAGGCCAGCATCTTCTCGCCGATCCCGGGGACGGCCATGAGGTCGTCCACGCTCGTGAACCGACCGTTGGCCTCGCGCCAGTCGAGGATGCGCTGCGCGATCGCCGGTCCGATCCGCGGCAGGGTGTCGAGCGCGGCGAGGTCGGCGGTGTTGAGGTTCACGCGGCCGTCGCCCTCGGACGCTGCCGGAGCCGCGGCATCCGTGCCCTCGGCGCCTTCGGCGGGGACGACGAGCTGCTCGCCGTCGCTGACCGGTCGCGCGAGGTTGACCGCCTCGCGCGACGCCTGGGCGGTGAAACCGCCCGCCGCGGCGACGGCGTCGACGACGCGCGCACCCTGGTCGAGTCGGTACAGCCCCGGGTCAGCGACCTCTCCCGACACGTGCACGTAGACGGTCGCCGGGGCCACCGTCTCCGAGGCGACGTCCGGGACCGTCTCGATCGCCGCGTCGGCGCCGGTGCGGACGATGCCGATCGCGATCGTGACCGCGGCGACGGCGACGACCAGGGTGACCGCCGCGCCGATCCCCAATCGGCGACGCGAGCCCGGCACCGTCTGCGCACCCATGACCCCGATCCTCCGACCGGGCGCGAGCCACAGCGCCCGCGCCCCGGCATCCGTGGAAGACCTGGGTCACCGGGCCGGAGGTGGAGGAGACGCCGCGGTCAGCCCGCGGCGTAACTCACGCGACGGTGAAGCTGACGACCTTCGGTGCACGCACGACCGCGCGGGTGATCTGCTTGTCGCCGATCGCGCGACGCACCTTCTCGTCCGCGAGCGCGAGCTGCTCGAGCTCCTCGCCCGAGACCTTCGCCGAGACAGAGAGGGTGCCGCGCACCTTGCCGTTGATCTGGACTACCGCCGTCACGGACTCCTCGACGAGCAGCGTCGGGTCGGCCTGACGCCAGGGGACGACGCCGACGAACGGCTCGTACCCGAGGATCTCCCACATCTCCTCGGCCGTGTGCGGCGCGAACAGGTCGAGGACCATCGCGACGGCCTCGGCCGCCTCGCGGACCGCGGGGTCGGCGGCACCGGCGCCCGAATCGATCGTCTTGCGCGTCGCGTTCACGAGCTCCATCAGACGCGCGACGACGACGTTGAACTTCGACTGCTCGACGAGACCGACCACATCCGCCCACAGGCGGTGCGTGACGCGGCGGAGCGCGGTGTCACCGTCGGCCCACACGACATCGGTCGGACTCGCGACGTCCGCGGCGACGCGCAGGGCGCGCGCCAGGAACTTCTGGGCACCCGTCGTCGAGACGTCCTCCCAGTTGATGTCGTCCTCGACCGGTCCGGCGAAGGCGATCGCGACGCGGACGGCATCCGCTCCGGGGTCCTCCATGCTCGAGGCGAACTCGACCAGGTTGCCCTTCGACTTCGACATCTTCGAGCCGTCGAGGAGCACCATCCCCTGGTTGATGAGGCTCGTGAAGGGTTCGGTGAAGTCGACGAGGCCCATGTCGAAGAGGACCTTCGTGATGAAGCGCGCGTACAGCAGGTGCAGGATCGCGTGCTCGACACCGCCGATGTAGGAGTCGACGGGAGCCCACTTGGATGCCTCGGCCGTCGGGAACGGCTCGGTCGCCCCATTCGGGGCCAGGAAGCGGAGGAAGTACCACGAGCTGTCGACGAAGGTGTCCATCGTGTCGGGGTCGCGGAGTGCCGGCTCACCGGTCTCGGGGTCGACCGTCGACATCCACTCGGTCGCGCCGCCCAGCGGCGACGTGCCCTTCGGCTTCAGGTCCAGGCCCTTCGCATCGGGCAGCACGACGGGCAGCTGCTCGTCGGGAACAGGGACGATCCGGCCGTCCTCGGTGTGGATCATCGGGATGGGGGTTCCCCAGAAGCGCTGACGCGAGATCAGCCAGTCACGCAGGCGGTACGTCTTCGCGGCGCGACCGGTGCCGGCTGCGGTGAGCTCCTCGATGGCACGCGCGATCGCGTTGCGCTTGGACAGACCGTTGAGCGAGCCCGAGTTGATGAGGCGTCCGTCTCCCGTCAGCGCGGTCCCCGTGCGAGCGGGATCGATCGATTCCAGGTCATCCCCGACGGGCACGCCGTCCTCGTCGACCTCGATGACCGGGATGGCACCGGTGACCGGCGCCGTCGTGTCGACGACGACCTTCACGGGCAGGTCGAAGGCGCGCGCGAAATCGAGGTCGCGCTGGTCGTGGGCGGGCACCGCCATGACGGCACCGTGACCGTAGTCGGCCAGGACATAGTCCGCGGCCCAGATCGGCAGGCGCTCGCCGTTGATCGGGTTGATGGCGAAGCGGTCGAGGAACACACCCGTCTTGGGACGGTCGGCGGTCTGCCGCTCGATCTCACTCGTCTTCTGCACGGTCTCCAGGTAGTCCTGGAACCGCATCCGCACGTCCGGCGACGACCCCGCGGCCAGCTCGGCGGCCAGGTCGGAGTCCGGCGCGACGACCATGAAGGTGGCGCCGTGCAGGGTGTCGGGGCGCGTGGAGAACACCGTGATCTTCTCGTCGCGTCCCTCGATCTCGAAGTCGATGTCGGCGCCGATGGACCGGCCGATCCAGTTGCGCTGCATCTGCAGCACCTTGTGCGGCCAGAACCCCTCGAGCTGGTTGAGGTCGTCCAGAAGACGGTCGGCGTACTCCGTGATCTTGAAGTACCACTGCGTCAGCTTCTTTTTGACGACCTCGTAGCCGCACCGCTCGCAATGGCCATCGACGACCTGCTCGTTCGCGAGCACCGTCTGGTCGTTCGGGCACCAGTTGACGGCGCTCTGCTTGCGGTACGCGAGGCCGCGCTCGTAGAGACGCTGGAACAGCCACTGGTTCCAGCGGTAGTACTCGGGGTCGCTCGTGTGGAGCACGCGGCTCCAGTCGTAGGACGACCCGAACGCGCGGAAACTCGTCTTGTGCTGGGCGATGTTGTTGTACGTCCACTCGCGCGGGTCGGAACCGGCGCCACCCTTGATGGCGGCGTTCTCGGCCGGGAGGCCGAACGAGTCCCACCCGATCGGGTTCAGGACGTTGTAGCCGCGGTGCCGCCAGAAGCGGGCCACCGCGTCGACGTACGCGTAGTTCTCCGCGTGACCCATGTGCAGGTCGCCCGACGGGTACGGGAACATGCCGAGCACGTACTTGCGCGGACGTGTGTCCTCGTCACCGCCGGCCTTGAACGGGTCGGCCTCCGCCCAGCGGGTCTGCCACTTGGTCTGAATGGCGCGGGGGTCGAAGCTCGTCTGCTCGGGAGTCGATGCGTCGTGGGAGGTGCTGGTGGACACGGTGAACCAATCGTGCAAAGTCGGGAGGGCGCGCGAAAGCGCCTTTTCAGCCTAGCGGACCGGGACTTTCACCAGCCCGGGGGCAGCTCCGCGCCCAGAGCGGCGAGCGGTGCGCGGGCCTTGATGCCGACCTCCGCGACCTCGTCCGCGGCGACGGAGCCCCACGTGATCCCGCCGCCGGCGCCGACGTACGCCCCCTGCGGATGGACCACGATCGAGCGGATGACCATCGCGAGATCGAGACCCCCGTCATCCCCCACCCACCCGAAGCAGCCCGCGAACACCCCTCGCGGCGCCCCCTCGAGGCGATGGAGGATCTGCATCGCCGAGAGCTTCGGCGCTCCCGTCATGCTGCCGGCGGGGAATGCGGCCTCCCACAGCTCGCCGACGGTCGTGCCGGCTCGCAGCCTTCCCGCGACGGTGCTCACGAGCTGGTGCACCGCAGGGTACGACTCCACGTCGAGCAGTCGTTCCGCGGCCACCGAGCCCGCGTCGCACACGCGCTGGAGGTCGTTGCGCATGAGGTCGACGATCATGACGTTCTCGGCCTGCTCCTTCTCACTGCCGCGCAACTCGGCGGCGAGGGCCGCGTCGCGCGGCGGGTCCGCGGAGCGCGGGCGCGTCCCCTTGATGGGGCGGGTGCGGACGATGCCGTCCTCGACGGCGAGGAACTGCTCCGGTGAGGCGCTCGCCAGCGCCCATCCTCCGCTCCGGATGAAGCCGCCGTGGTGGGCCGGCGTCGCCGCCCGTAGTCGCAGGTACGCGCGGACAGGATCCACGGATGCCGACGTCTCGAAGCGCGTCGTCAGACACAGCTGATATGCGCGCCCCTCACGGATCTCCTCTCGACACTGCTCGATCAGAGCTGCGTACTCCGACGGCTCGTGCCGCGCCGTCACCGCGACGCTCGGCGCGGGATCCGGCACAGAGGTCGCTCGCCACTCGGTCGCCTCGATCTCGTCCATGAAAGCGGTCAGCTGCTCCTGGGCAGCGAACACGACGACGCGACGTGCCGCGTGGTCGAACCCCAGCATCCGCTCGACGCGCAGCCAGAGCTCCCCCGGCCCCTGATCGACCGAGGCCGGCGACCCCGCCCGGGCGGCCGCGTCGTCGTATCCGGCCCAGCCCACCCAGCCGCCGCGGAACGGACCCGCGGAGCGGTCGCCGCCACCCGCCGCCACGACATCGCGCGGAGCCGACGAGCGGATGCCGCTGCCCACCCAGCTCCATCCCTCCGACGCGTCGGGGCCGGCGTCGAGCCAGAAGACGTCGTCCGCGGGGGCGAACAGGCCCAGGAAGACGACGGCGGGATCCACCCATCCCGCAAGGGTGCGGGAGGCCAGGTCGCTCGACATCCCTTCAGGGTAGACGGCGGATAATCTGAGGTCGTGAACGAGATCCTGGACTGGCTGCTCGGCACCGTCCAGGCTGTCGACCCGGTCGTGCGGACGATCGTCGCCGGAGTCGCGATGATGCTCGAGACGAGTGTTCTCGTGGGGCTCGTCGTACCGGGCGACTCGATCGTCATCGTCGCCGGCACCGCCGTGGATACCTTCCCGGAGGGCGCGTGGCTCGTTGCGGCGGTCCTCGTCGGTGCGCTCCTCGGTGAGAGCATCGGTTTCGCCCTGGGCCGCTGGCTGGGTCCCCGCATCCGCTTCTCGCGTGTCGGCCGACTCATCGGCGAACGCAACTGGGTCCGTGCCGAGCTGTACCTGCGCCGGCGAGGCGGACCGGCCATCTTCCTGTCGCGCTTCCTGCCTGTCCTCCACTCCCTCGTGCCCCTCACGGTCGGGATGAGCGGGTTCGCCTACCGTCGCTTCCTCGCCTGGACCATCCCCGCCTGCACCCTCTGGTCGGTCTCCTACGTCGCGGTCGCCGCCGCAGCGGCCGAGGGATATCGCGAGCTCTCCGACAACCTGCACTACGCGGGGTACGTCTTCGTCGGCGTGATCGCTGCGTTCCTCGTCCTCGTCTACGTCGTCAAGCGGGTCATCAGCGCGCGCGAGGCGCGCCACCTCGCCGACGAGGATTCCGCGGGGGTCGACGCCGACGACGTGAAAGACTGAACCGATGGCTTCCCCTGCTTCGCCCCCGATGAAGGTGCTCTGGCTCGCGCGCTTGGAGTACAGGTTCCACGCCTGGCGTGAGAGGCGCGCCCGGGCCCACGGACGGACGGCGACCGTGGCCGCCTTCCCGGGGTACGGCAGCACCGAATGGGTGCGTGTGCTCGGCAGGGTCCTCATCCCGCCGAAGGCGAAGAAGCGCGAGCGCGGCGACTACGCGGGCGTGCGTGGATGGCGCAGTTTCGCGTCCGTTCCGGTCGCGCACGCGACGGTCACCGTGGTCGTGAACGGTGTGCCGCACGAGGTGACCGCCGACCGCGGCGGCGTGGTCGATGCGGTGCTGCCTGCCACCCTCGCCCCCGGATGGCAGAACGTCACGATGAGCGTCGAGGACGCCGAGCCCGTCGAGGCGCGCGTGTTCGTGGTCGGCGACGACATCCGCTTCGGGATCATCTCCGACGTCGACGACACCGTCATGGTCACGGCGCTCCCCCGGCCGTTCATCGCCGCCTGGAACTCGTTCGTCCTCAACGAACATGCTCGGCAGCCGGTGCCCGGGATGGCGGTCCTCCTCGAGCGGCTGGCACGCGAGAACCCGGGCGCGCCCGTCATGTATCTCTCCACGGGAGCCTGGAACGTCGCCCCGACCCTCGCCCGCTTCCAGCGGCGGCACCTCTTCCCGATGGGCGCGATGCTCCTCACCGACTGGGGTCCGACCCACGACCGCTGGTTCCGCAGCGGCAAGCTGCACAAGCAGGAGAGCCTCCGCCGGCTGGCGGAGGAGTTCCCGGACATCGACTGGCTCCTCATCGGCGACGACGGTCAGCACGACGACGAGATCTACACGCAGTTCACGATCCAGCATCCGGATCAGGTCGCCGCCGTCGCGATCCGTCGGCTGACGCCCGCAGAGGCCGTCCTCGCCGGTGGCCGCACCGCCGTCGACGACCACAGCGCCGCCGGGGTGCCCTGGGTGACCGGCGACGACGGCGCCGAACTGCTCGACCGACTGACGGACGTCGACATCGTCCGCGATGTCCCTCCCTCCTCCTAGGCTGTCAGCCATGTGTGGTCGCTTCGTCGTCGCGAACGTCGCCTCCGAGCTCGTCGGCGTCCTGCGCGTCGACGTCGAGAGCGACGATCTGCCCGCGCCGTCCTACAACATCGCCCCGACCTCGCAGGTCGCGATCGTGCTCGACTCCGCGAAGACCGACCCGCCGACCCGGCGTCTCGAGCCGGCGCGGTGGGGGCTCGTCCCGTCGTGGGCGAAGGACGTGAAGGTGGGTGCGCGTGCCTTCAACGCCCGCTCCGAGGAGATCGAGGACAAGCCGATGTTCCGGCAGGCCCTCATCAAGCGGCGCGCCATCGTCCCGGCGACGGGCTATTACGAGTGGCAGACGACCGACGAGGGCAAGACGCCGTACTTCATCCACCCCGCCGACGGCTCACCGCTCCTGTTCGCCGGGCTGTACGAATGGTGGAAGGACCCCGCCAAGGCCGAAGACAATCCCAGCCGGTGGCTGCTGTCGTTCACCATCCTCACCCGCGAGGCGATCGATCCGCTCGGATCCATCCATGATCGGATGCCGCTGTTCCTCGACGCCGACTTCGCCGACGCGTGGCTCGACACCGAAGTCGACAACGTCGGTGACCTGCTGGATGCCGCGATCGACGCCGCGCCGCAGGTGGTCGCGGGGCTGACCGACCACGTCGTCTCGAGCGCCGTCGGGAACGTCCGCAACGACTCACCCGACCTCATCGAGCCCGTCTGACCGTCGATCATGACGACCCTCACCGCGACCGTCCTGGATCGGTCGGAGTGGACCGAGCGGATGCAGGCCCACACCGCCCGCGCGGACGCGCTCACCGCCGCCCGGCGGCGGCGCGCTGCGCGCGGTGAGACGCATCCCGTCGACGACTTCCTGTACACCTACTACTCCTACAAGCCGGCGCTTCTCCGTCGATGGCACCCGGGCCGGGACGTCGCTCTCGACGACGCGACCGATGCACCACACGGCGCGTGGCGGTGGTACCGGTCCGAGGCCGGTGTGGTCGGCGCGGATGCCGAGGCGTTCCTCATCGAGAAGCGTCCGCTCGTGCGCGCGATCCGCGGCATCCTCGCCGGTGCCCTCGGCCGCACGGGATCGTATGGCTGCTTCGGCATGCATGAATGGGCGATGGTGTACCGAGACCGTGAGACGCGGCATCCGGTCCCGCTCCGACTCGGCGCCGCGGGGACGGACGCCGTCGTCGAGGCGCACGACGTCCGCTGCACGCACATCGACGCATTCCGGTTCTTCACACCCGACGCGGTCCCCCGCAACCGCTTCGCGCCGACACGCGAGACACAAGCGGCCATGGAGCAGCCGGGCTGCCTGCACGCCGGCATGGATCTCTACAAGTGGGCGGTGAAGCTGGGGCCTCTCGTCCCGGGTGAGCTCCTGCTCGACGCCTTCGAGCTCGCCCGCGACATCCGCGAACTCGACATGCGCGCGTCGCCTTACGACCTCGAGGCATGGGGGTACGCTCCGGTCTTCGTCGAATCGCCGGAGGGGAAGGCGCAGTACGTCGCCGCGCAGCGCGCCTTCACGACGCGGGCACAGCCGATCCGCGCGGCGCTGCTGGCACGGATCGGCTGACCCCGCATCTCACCCGAGCTCGATGCGCGCCTGCGGGTTGTTCAGAACGACGATCGGCGTGATCGGGGAATGGCCCACGGCCAAGATCTTCGCCCGATCGAAGCGGATCAGTCCGTCACCGGTGGCGACCCGCTGGCCGGCGGAGACGAGCGTCTCGAATCCGTCGCCCTTCATCGCGACGGTGTCGATGCCGACATGGATCAGCAGTTCGGTCCCGTCGTCGAGTCGCAGCCCGATCGCGTGGCCCGTCGGAAAGACGCTTTCGACGGTGCCGTCGGCCGGCGCGGCGATGACATCGCCGGTGGGATCGATCGCCGCCCCCGGGCCCATCGTGCCGTCGGCGAACATCTCGTCGGGCACCTCCGTCAGCGAGAGCACGCGCCCCGCAACAGGTTGGCGAAGTCGCACGATGTCCGGCGCCTGCGTCGCCTGCGCGACGGTCGCGCCCGTCGACGAGAGCGGTGCCGCAGACGCAGCGCGGCCCGCGATGACGTCCTCCATCGCGTCCTTCACGAACTGCACGTTGAGTCCGTAGACGACCTGAACGGAATGACCGCCCGGCTTGATCGTGCCCGCCGCTCCGGCGCGCTTGAGGGCGGCCTCATCGACGCGCGCGACGTCGGCGATCTCCATGCGCAGGCGTGTCGCGCAGTTGTCGAGCTCGACGATGTTCTCGCGTCCGCCGAGAGCGTCGACGAAGCGTTCCGCCGTCGAATGGAAGTCGCCGCGAGGCGCGGCATCCGTCGCCTCGTCGTCGAGGGCGTCGTCGTCCTCGCGTCCGGGGGTCTTGAGATCGAACCGACGGATGATCCACCGGAAGACGAGGAAGTAGATCACGAACCAGACGGGTCCCATGATCAGGATGATCCAGGGGTTCTCGGCCAGCGGGTTCGCCCACCCGAGAACCAGGTCGATGAAGCCGCCCGAGAATCCGAAACCCATGCGCACCGGCAGAATCGCCGAGACGAACAGAGAGATGCCCATGAAGACCGCGTGGATGAGGTACAGCCACGGGGCGAGGAACATGAACGAGAACTCGAGGGGCTCGGTGACACCGACGAAGAAGGACGAGATGGCTCCCGAGAGCAGGATGCCGGCGGCCACCTTGCGTCGTGTCGTCTTGGCTGTCACGTACATCGCGAGCGCGGCGCCGGGGAGGCCGAACATCATGACGGGGAAGAAGCCCGTCATGTACTGCCCGGTGACGCCGTAGACGCCGTATCCCGCGGAACCCTGCAGGAAGTTGTTGAGGTCGTTGATGCCCGCCACGTCGAACCAGAACACGGAATTCAACGCGTGGTGCAACCCCAAGGGGATGAGCAGTCGGTTGAAGAATCCGTAGATGCCGGCGCCGACGGGACCGAGAGTCACGATCCACTCCCCGAAGCCCACCAGGCCGCCGTAGACGAACGGCCAGACGAACATGAGCACGATCGCGAGGATCAGTGACAACCCGGCGGTGACGATCGCAACCGAGCGCTTGCCGGAGAAGAACGACAGCGCATCCGGCAGCTTGGCGTCCTTGAAGCGGTTGTAGCACCAGGCGCCGATCAGCCCGCAGATGATGCCGACGAAGACGTTCTGCACCTTCGTGAAGGCCGGATCGACGTCGTCGACGGCGGCGCCGGTCAGCGCCCCGATCGTCGCCGGGCTCAGCATCGTCGTGACAGTCAGCCACGACACCAGCCCAGCGAGGGCGGAGGTGCCGTCGGACCTCTTCGCCATGCCGATCGACACGCCGACGGCGAACAGCAGCGCGAGGTTGTCGAGGAGGGCGCCGCCGGCCGCACTCAGGAACGCGGAGCCGACGTTGTCCGCGCCGCCGTTGGCGTTCTTGATCCAGTAGCCGATGCCGGACAGGATCGCCGCGACGGGTAGCACCGCCACCGGCAGCATCAGCGATCGGCCGAGCCTCTGGAAGAACTTCATCCGTCTCTCCGTTCCCGGCTCCCGGGGGGGGTGGAGCCGAGCACGAGGTTACTCAGGGTCGGCGCCGGACGGCAGAGGGCACGCGGTCGAGGTCGGGGCCGCCGTCAACCCCTCGACGTTAGTGGGGGCGCTCGCGAGACTGGCAGGGTCGAAAGGATCATCGTGAGCGCTGACAGCACGTCCCACTCCCCCGAGCTCGACCGTTTCGTCGGTGGAGAGCAGGAGGGCCTCCCGCCCGCGCCGGAGGGCGCGCCCGATCCGTCCGACGCCGTCGCGCCCGATGACCGTTTCCACGCGCCGGAGGACGGCGATCTCACGGTCGACACGGTCGTGTCGGAGGAGGACCCGGACTCAGCCGACGAACCCTGATCGAGCCTGCTCGGTCATGGCGGGTGTGCGCCACACCAGGACGGCGACGACGAGGGCGAGGATCACGGCGGTCAGGGCGATCGGCACGGGGATGATCGGGTCGATCAGCACCAACAGCGCGCCGACCGGCACGACGGCGTTCACGACGCGATCAGCGTAGGGCCGGATCGCCAGCACCCAGATCACCCACACGAAGACCGCGATAGGCACGGTGTAGGTGAAAGCAGCCCACGGCGCCTGGAGTTCGCTGTGCCCGGTGAGGACGTCGATCTCGACCTCGATGCCGGCGGAGAAGGCGCCTGCGGCGGCGAACACGAAGTAGTGGCCGTAGCCGTAGACGAGGCTGTTCCGCAGCCGTCCGATCGCGTGGTGGTGCGGCGGCCAGAAGTAGATCCACCACAGCGCCGCGGTGACGACGAGTGTCAGGACGGAGACGCCGATCAGAGGCGCCAGCGCCTCATCGTCGTGCAGGGCTTCGAGGATGGCATTGGCTGAGGCGAGCAGGCTCTCACCGAGCAGGATCAGCGTGAACAGTCCGTACCGCTCGGTGATGTGGTGGGGATGCCACGGCGTGTTCCCCCGGGTCTCCGCGACCACCGGGACGGCGAGCTCCGCCAGAATCAGACCGATGATCGCGAAACGGAAGACACCCTCCGGCAGCGCGAGCGCGGCGACCCACAGGGCCTGCACAACGGTGATCCCACCGGCGTAGAAGAGGGTCGCCCGGCGCGCGGGGCCGGCTCTCCGGGATGCACGCAACCACTGCACCACCATCGCCAACCGCATGACGACGTAGCCCGCCGTGACGATGCGGAAGTCGCCGTCCACGAACGCAGGCTCGACGCCCGCCGCCAGGACGAGGACACCGCCCATCTGCAGGATCGTGAGCACGCGGTAGAGCCAGTCGTCGGTGTCGAAGGATGTCGCGAACCACGTGAAGTTCATCCACGCCCACCAGATGCTGAAGAACACGGAGGCGTAGCTGAGCACACCGTCGAGGACGTGATCCTCCGAGAGTGCGTGGTGGAGCTGGACGGCTGAGATGCTCACGGCGACGACGAACACGAGGTCGAAGAACAGCTCGAGAGAGGATGCGGCGCGCCCCTGCTCGTGCGGATCGCGAGGCCGCATCGGGACGAGTCGCAACATCGGCCCTCCGGTCCCCGCCCTAAGTGCCATCGACGAACTGATTCACGAGACGGTCCATCTCATCCCCGCATTCCTGTTCTTCATCGGCTGGGCACATGACGATGCCGGCTGGCAACGTGTCCAGGTAGGTCGTGTCCCCGATCCGGTAGGTGACCTGGATGCCGCGTCGCACAGACCGTTCCGTGAGTGCACCGCGGTACCCTATGAGGATCTGATAATGCCCGGACCCCGCTGGGATGCGGGCCCCTGCCGCCTCGAACGTCTCACCATCAAGTCCCTCCATCGGCGGATACTCGTCGAACGACTGCCAGGTGCCGTTTCTCCCCAGTGGTCCGGACAGCAGGGTGCCGATCACCGTCACCTCGTCCGAGTCGCCGACGGAACGGATCGACTCGATGACGACGTCGGCGTCGTCGGGCGCGGCGAACGTATCGAATCCGTCGGTGAACTCCATCTCCGGTCCGTCCACCACGTACACGTAGGCGTGCGGGCTCTCGGCGACATCCTGGAAGAGAGGACCGACCGGCGGGTTTGTGCACGCGGACAGGAGCGCCACCGTGCACACGGATGCCGGGACGGATGCCGACAATCGCCGGCGGCCCATCGCGTCACTCTTTCGGTGCGATTCCCGCATAGCCGCCCCTCCGTTCGAGATCGTAGCGAACACCCCCGCAGCAGGTGGGCGGCACGACCCGACAGGTGACACGGTGTCCACCGATCCGTCAGTTCTCGAGGTCCTCCAGCTCAGCGAGCGCCTGCTCCGCTCGGCGCAGACGCTCGTCCTCCGGCTCGTCCCACCAGTACGGACCCCGCTCCCCGAGCCCATGCTTGGCGAGGTCGACTCGCCGGCGGGCCGCCGATGTTGCATCGGGATCGCCCTGTGCGCGGCGCACCGCTGATCGGCCTCGCCCGAGATGGGAGGTCAGCGCCGCCACGAGATCCGCGGGCAAGGCCGGATCGGTGCGCCGCCATCGACGTCCGTTGACGACGAGCCAGCGTTCGTCGCCGGGAGGTGTCTCATCCGCCATCGGCATCCTTTCCGGTCGGGGTCGGCGAACCGCGGTGGCTGCTGCGCCTGACCGGGGCGACTGCGCAGAGCAAAAGCTGGGCGGCCGGTGCCGCCGTTGCCGAGAGAGGAGAACGCCCATTGAGACACCGCTCCTGGTGCGGCGAGCGATCCGGTGTCACGGGTGCTCACGCCGGAGCGCACGGCCGAAAGCGCGGACGACGAGCCAGGAGGTGAGAGTACCGACGAGCGCCACCGCAGCAACGAAGATCGCAACGGTGCCCCAGTTGCCGAAAAAGCCGGCGACGGCGAGACCGACACTGGCCGGGACGAGATTCGCGAGGAATGCAGCAGTCAACGGTGCGGAATCGCCGTCACCCTTATCCGCGAGCACGAGCACGAGCACGATGATGAAGGCGACCAACCCACCGGCGGAGTGCATCGCAAAGAAGTACCCGATGAGCTCCCCGTTCGTCGCGAAAGGGTTGAGCTCCGGCTGCGGGATCCAAACGGCTCCGATCGCCGCGAGGGCGGACAGTATGAGGACCGCGGCGAACAGAGCCAGGATCATCTTTATTTGGGTCGACGTGCGCTCCACGGGTTCCTCCTGCGGCCGGTGCCGTGCGCTCACCATCTCATGCCCAGGGGGGACGCCCACCTTTCCGCGAAACACAAAAACCCCGGTGAACCGGGGTGTTTGGTGGACCTGAGGGGACTCGAACCCCTGACCCCCTGCATGCCATGCAGGTGCGCTACCAGCTGCGCCACAGGCCCTTGGTCGCCGCTCGCGGCAACTCATTCAGCTTACTACACGCCGAGGAGTGCTCTGAACATGAGGCGACGTCGTCACTCGCTCGGGGTCGGCTCCGCGATCGTGACGGGGATGATCGGGCAGTCCTTCCACAGGCGCTCGAGCCCGTAGAAGACGCGCTCCTCCTCGTGGAAGACGTGCACGACGAGGTCGCCGAAGTCCAGCAGCACCCAGCGCGACTCGTCGCGCCCCTCACGCCGCAGCCGCTTCTGGCCGGCCTCGAGCATCTTGTCCTCGACCTCGTCCGCGATGGCGGCGACGTTGCGCTCGCTGTTTCCGGTCACGAGGAGGAAGGCGTCGATCAGTGGAAGGGGGCCGGAGACGTCGAAGGCGACGAGATCCGTACCGCCCTTGCTGTCGGCCGCGGCGGCGGCGACCTGGACGAGTTCGTGTGTGTGCTCTGCAGCGACCATCAGAAGTTTCCGTTCACAAGGATGAGGACGAGCACCGTTGCGATCGCGAGCCCGAGGGCGCCGGCGCAGATCGCGAGGGTCATCATGAGGCGGCTGCCCTTTTCGGGCGCCGGGGGGCGGATGATCTCATCCGCACTCTTGATCGTACTGATCGCCGCGGAGGCGGCGATCGGGGTCGGTGAGGATGCCGCAGGGAGTTCCCCGTCCATGAGGGCGGCGTCCGCGTCCTTGCCGTCCGACACACCCGGCGCAGCCCCGGTGGAGCCGAACGTGTCGGGCAACTGATAGCTGCCCGTGATGATGAGCTCGCCCGTGCCGAGGATAGGAACGGACAGGGAGCCGGTGTCCGGCGTCTGCGAGAGGATGAGAGCGTTCGGCGCCGAGGCCGAGCCGCTGCCTCCGCGGGTCAGGAGATGATCGAACGACGGGGGCAGGTCGACGTGGGCCGCCCCGTCCTCGAGCAGCTGCGCGCCGAGATCGGGCGCGACGACGCGCGCAGGCTCCTTTTCCTCCTCATCCGCAGCGGACCGCTCCTGTTGAGCACCGTCGGGCTCGCTCTCGACCGAGTCCTCGGCATCCGTGTCGACCTGCGCCTCGACGGGTTCCTCCCCCTCGGGGGACCCTGTTCCAGTCACGGGCCCGTCGTCGTGGGCCGGGGGTTCCGTCTCGAGACCCGGCTCCGAGTCGGAGCCTTGAGGCTCTTCCTCCACCTGCTCGACCGCATCGTCGACGGCCTCGCCGTCGGCGGGCTCGTCCGCTGCGACGGGCTCTTCGACCGGCTCATCGACCTCGGATTCGCCGGCATCCGCGGGGTGGCCTTCCGCCTCTTCCGCGTCGCCCGCGTCCTCGGTTGCGGCCGCGGGCACCAGCTCCACCTCGGGCTCCGTGCTCTCGACCTCGCCGGTGTCCGCCGGAACGACGTCCAGCGTCCCGGTGCGGAGCTTCTCGAGCAGGCGGGCCTGCCGCCGAGTGACCGGCTGCGCGTCCGGGTCCAGATCGGACAGATCGTCGAGCGCGATCGGCGTGCGCTCGGGCGCGACCTCGGCCTCGTGCGCGGCGGCGGCCTCGGCTGCCTCCTCTGCGGCGGCGTCCGACATCTCGGCATCCGCCTGCGCCTGCTCGGGCGTGATGATCGGCGTCGATGCCGTGTTGCGCAACTCGCGCAGCTGGCGCCGGGTGAGCGGCGGAGTGCTCGGCTGGTCAGGTGTACTCATGCCTTGCTCCGATACAGGTGATGCTTCGCAATGTATTGGACGACGCCATCCGGGACGAGGTACCAGACGGGGTGTCCACGGCTCACGCGGGCGCGGCAGTCGGTGGAGGAGATCGACAGGGCGGGGATCTCGAGTTTGCTGACGTCCTCAGCCGGGAGCCCATCCACGCTCAGCGTGTGTCCCGGGCGAGACACCGCGACGAAGTGTGCGAGCTCCCACAGCTCCGAGACGTCGCGCCAACCCAGGATCTGCGCGATGGCGTCCGCTCCGGTGATGAAGAACAGGTCCGCATCCGGCCGCTGCGCCTTGAGGTCGCGCAGGGTGTCGATCGTGTACGTCGCCCCCGTCCGGTCGACATCCACGCGACTCACCGTGAACATCGGGTTGGATGCCGTCGCGATGACGGTCATCAGGTAGCGGTGTTCCGCGGAGGAGACACCAGACTTCTGCCACGGCTGACCGGTCGGGACGAAGATCACCTCGTCAAGATCGAACGACTGTGCGACCTCGCTCGCCGCCACGAGGTGGCCGTGATGGATCGGGTCGAACGTGCCGCCCATCACACCGATTCGCGGTGCGCGCGTGGTTGCCATCGACACGGCGTCAGTGGTGGCCGTGGCCCGCCTGCTGCACGGGGTTCTTCGCGGCGTACGCCTCGGCCTTGTGAGCGTGGCGGTTGGCCACGTTGCGGTACGACACCGACACGAGCGCCAGCAGCATGAACAGCACGAAGGCGACCACGCCGTACACGAAGGTCGTGGCCATGACGTTGCCGCCGTGGTGCTCGGCCTCCGCCGCAGCGGAAACGATGGTCGTCACGAGGTTCATTCGGGCTCCGTTCGAGGGGTCGGGTGCAGCAACAGTTTAGGCGGTCAGGACCGGATCTGCCCGGCGCCCCGCGCCAGCCACTTCGTGGTCGTCAGTTCCGGCAGCCCCATCGGTCCGCGCGCATGGAGCTTCTGCGTCGAGATTCCGACCTCCGCGCCGAAACCGAACTCGCCGCCGTCGGTGAACCGCGTCGAGGCGTTGACCATGACGACAGCCGCATCCACCTCTGCGAGGAACCGCGCGGCGACGGCATCATCCGTCGTGATGATCGACTCGGTGTGCTGCGTCGAGTACCGGCGGATGTGCGCGAGCGCGTCGTCGAGGTCCTCGACCACGCGCACCGAGATGTCGAGGCTCATGTGCTCGGTCGCCCAGTCGTCCTCGGTGGCGGGGACCACACCGGGGACCAGGGAGGCCGTCGCCTCGTCGCCGTGCACCGTGACGCCCTGCGCCTGCAGTGCTGCCACGACGGTCGGCACGAGTCGCTCCGCAGCGCTGCGGTGAACGAGGAGCGTCTCGACCGCGTTGCAGACGCTGGGGCGCTGCACCTTCGCATTGACGGCGATGTCGGTCGCCCAGTCGAGCGGAGCCGACTCGTCGAGCACGATGTGCACGACACCCGCACCGGTCTCGATGACCGGCACCGTGGACTCCGTGACGACGGTCTCGATCAGCTGCGCGCTGCCGCGCGGGACGAGGACGTCCACGAGGCCGCGAGCCCGCATGAGCGCGCGGGCGCCCTCGCGACCGAAGTCGTCGACGGTCTGGATGGCGTCGGGATCGACGCCCGCCTCGGCGAGGGCGCCGCGCATGACGGAGATCAGCGCCGCGTTCGAGGACTGCGCCGCACTCCCGCCGCGCAGCACGACGGCGTTGCCCGAGCGCAGCGCGAGGGCGGCGATGTCGACGGTGACGTTGGGGCGGGCTTCGTAGATGGAACCGATCACCCCGAACGGGACCGAGACCTTCTGCAGGTGGAGCCCGTTGGGCAGAGTGCGCTCGTCGAGGACGCGGCCGACCGGGTCGGGGAGGTCGGCGACGTCGCGCACGGCCGCGGCGAGAGCACGCACCCTCTGGTCGTCGAGCGTCAACCGGTCGAGCAGCCCCGTCGACAGCCCGTCCGCACGACCGCGCGCCAGGTCATCGGCGTTGGCGGCGACGATGGGCGCGACATTCGCCTCGATCGCGTCGGCGATCGAGCGCAGGAGCCCTGCCTTCGTGGCATCCGTCAACAGACCCACGGATCGGGACGCGGTGCGTGCGGCGTGCATGCGCTCCTGGGGTGTGGTCGCGGTGATCGTCATCCGCCAAGTCTAGAGCGGACGGATGCCGAGGCTCCCCTCCGTGTCAGGCGTCGGGGACCCGCACCGAACCCGTGATCGAGGGCGCGGCGGGCTCCGGATTCGGAGCGAACCAGGTGCCCACCTCATCGCCCCGGAGCGCGGCGTGGACCAGGTCGGCGCTCGTCACGAGCACGGCGATCCCCGCCGTGGAAGCGAGTCGGGCTGCCGACACCTTGGTGGCCGCTCCGCCCGTGCCGACGCTGTTCACGACGACCGAGCCGAACTGGTAGCCGGCGAGGTCGTCACCGAACGCGACGTTGCGGATGGGAAGGGCGCCGGGCTCGTCCGGCGGCCTCGTGTACAGCGTCTCGATGTCGCTCAGCAGCACGAGCGCGTCGGCTCCGATCAACTGCGCGACGAGAGCCGCGAGACGGTCGTTGTCGCCGAAGCGGATCTCGTGCGTCGCGACCGTGTCGTTCTCGTTGACGATGGGCAGGATGCGGAGGCCGAGCAGCCGCTCCATCGCGCGTCGCGCGTTCGAACGGTGGGTCGGGTTCTCGAGGTCACCGGCTGTCAGCAGGACCTGACCCGCGACGATCTCGAACGGGCGCAACGCCTCCTGGTACCGGTAGATCAGGACGTTCTGCCCGACCGCGGCCGCGGCCTGCTGCGTGGCGAGGTCACTCGGACGGGCATCGAGCAGCAGGAACGGCATCCCGGTGGCGATGGCACCGGACGAGACCAGCACGACCTCGGTCCCCCGTGCGTGGGCCTCCGCGAGGGCGTCGACGATCGGGCCGATCTTGCCCGCGTTCTCGCCGCTGATCGACGACGAACCCACCTTGACGACGACACGTCGTGCGCCGGCGATCCCGCCGCGGTCCTGCAGGGTCACGACGCGTCCTCGTCCTCCCCGCGCACCGCGAGACGCTCGGACTCGAGCTCCGCACGGGCCTCGGCCTTCGCGTCCATCCGCTCGTGGTATCGGTCACGGCGCTGCGACGTGGTGCGTCGCGGATTGAGGTCGAGACGCGGGTCCGTGCCGCGGGGCGCGGTCATCAGCTCGGCCGCGGAGCTGAGCGAGGGGTGCCAGTCGAAGACGATGCCGTCGCCGGGTCCGATGACGACCGTCGAACCGGCCTGCGCTCCGGCGCGGAACAGCTCGTCCTCGACACCCAGCTTCTCGAGTCGGTCCGCCAGGAAGCCGACCGCTTCCTCGTTCTGGAAGTCGGTCTGCTGCACCCACCGGACCGGCTTTTCGCCCAGGATCCGGTAGATGTTCCCGTACGTGCCTCCCTCGACGCGGATCTCGAAATCCTTCGTCGCACCCTTGGGTCGGATGACGACACGCTCCGGCACGGGCGCTGCCGCGAGCGCCGCCCGGTGCTCCTCGACGATCTCACCCAGCGCGAACGTGAGCTGACGCAGACCGTCGCGACTGACCGTCGAGATGTCGAAGACGCGGAAACCGCGTGCCTCGAGGTCGGGCCGGACGAGGTCGGCGAGGTCCTTGGCCTCGGGGACGTCGAGCTTGTTGAGCGCGACGAGCTGCGGACGCTCGAGGAGCGGTACCTGCCCCTCGGGCACCGGGTAGGCCGCGAGCTCCGCGAGGATCACGTCGAGGTCGCTGATGGGGTCGCGCCCCGGTTCGAGGGTCGCGCAGTCGAGGACATGCACGAGAGCCGTGCAGCGTTCGACGTGGCGCAGGAACTCGAGCCCCAGGCCCTTCCCCTCGCTCGCGCCCTCGATGAGGCCCGGGACGTCGGCCACCGTGAAGCGCGCGTCGCCGGCCTGCACGACCCCGAGATTCGGGTGAAGAGTCGTGAACGGGTAGTCGGCGATCTTGGGACGGGCCGCGGAGATCGCCGCGATCAGGCTGGACTTGCCGGCGGACGGGAACCCGACGAGCGCCACGTCTGCGACCGTCTTGAGCTCGAGGTGGACGTCCCCCTCCCACCCAGGGGTACCGAGGAGCGCGAAGCCGGGAGCCTTGCGCTTCGGGTTCGCGAGAGCCGCGTTGCCGAGACCGCCCTGCCCACCCGGTGCCACCACGAAGCGGATGCCGGGAGTCGCCATGTCGATGAGCGTCTCGCCGTCATCGTCCTTGACGACCGTGCCCACCGGGACAGACAGTTCGAGGTCCTCGCCGGCGGCGCCCGAGCGGTTGTCACCCATGCCGAAGCCGCCGTTGCCCGCAGAGCGGTGCGGCGAGTGGTGATACGACAGGAGCGTCGTCACCTGGGGGTCTGAGACGAGGACGATGTCCCCGCCGTGCCCGCCGTTGCCGCCGTCGGGGCCGGCGAGCGGTTTGAACTTCTCGCGGCGGACGGAGACACAGCCGTTGCCGCCCTTGCCCGCGCGCAGATGCAGCGTCACGCGGTCGACGAACGTCACCATGCGATGTCTCCTATCGGGGGAAAAGATGAGGGGCGGGCCGTAGCCCGCCCCTCATGAAGGAATGCGTCCGATTACTCGGGGACCGACACGATGTTGACGACCTTGCGGCCGCCCTTCGTGCCGAACTCGACCGCGCCCGCGGCCAGCGCGAACAGCGTGTCGTCGCCACCGCGGCCGACACCGGCGCCCGGGTGGAAGTGGGTGCCGCGCTGACGGACGATGATCTCGCCGGCGAGGACCTGCTGGCCGCCGAAACGCTTCACGCCGAGGCGCTGTGCGTTGGAGTCACGACCGTTACGGGTGGAGCTTGCGCCCTTTTTGTGTGCCATCTCTCGTGTCCTCTCGGCTTCTTACTTGATGCCGGTGATCTTGACGCGCGTGAGGTCCTGGCGGTGCCCCTGGCGCTTCTTGTAGCCGGTCTTGTTCTTGAACTTCTGGATGACGATCTTCGGGCCGCGCTCCTCGCCGAGGACCTCGGCGGTGACCGTGACCTTGGCGAGCTTGTCGGCGTCGGTCGTCACGGCGTCGCCGTCGACGAACAGGACGGCGGGGAGCTCGATCTTGTCGCCGACCTTCGCCGCCTGACGGTCGAGGACGACGATGGTGCCGACCTGGACCTTCTCCTGACGGCCACCGGCGCGCACAACTGCGTAAACCACTTCACACCTTGTTTCTTCTGTGGAGCGCTCGGCTCCGATTGTCTGATGAGACTGGAAGTCGTGGTGCGGAAGCCAGGCTCTGCGTCGCAACTGCCTGCGACACGTGACGCACCAAGGAACCAGGATACCCGATCGCCGCAGCGAGGGCAAAAGCACGGCTCGGCGCGCCGCGGCCGATCCCCGCCGCTCCGGCCGGTCATATGATCGGCGGATGGCCATCCTCGTCGACTCCGCGATGTGGCCGGCGCACGGTCGCCTGTGGGCCCACATGGTCTCGGACAGCGATCTCGACGAGCTCCACGCTTTCGCGGCGGCCCACGGCATCCCGGCCCGTGCCTTCGACCGCGACCACTACGACGTGCCCGAGGACGCGCTCGAGCGGCTCGTGGCGGGCGGCGCACAGCGGGTCAGCGCGCATGAGCTGGTGCGGCGACTCATCACCTCGGGGCTGCGCGTCACCACCCGCGAACGCCGGGGACGGTGACGCGCGCCGTCAGTCCTCGGTCGGGGTCTGAACGGGTGTGCCGGTCAGCGCCGCCGTCGTGACACGACGACGCGCGCGTCCCTGACCGGGCGCCTTCGGTTCGGGCAGCGCCTCCAGCACCGAGTCGAGCAGGCGATCGGCGTCGGTCTTGGGAGCCTCCGCCTTCTTACGGCGCGGGCGCTTGGCGCGCTCGGGCCGCTCGGCGACGGGCTCCTCCACGGCGGCGGCAGCGGGCTCCTCGTGCGGCTGGATGGTGGATGCGGCGATCTGCGCCAGAGCCGACTTCACGCCCTCCGTGATGACATGCGTGTGCCCGGGAGCCGCGGCGGCGTTTCCGCCGCCCTGGCTCTGCGAGGCTCCGCCGTTCTGACGCGGTCGACGGTTGTTGCCGTTCCCGTTCCCGTTGCCGCCGTTCGAGGACCCGCGGTGCTTGACCACGGGGTCGTGGTGCACGATGACGCCGCGGCCGGCGCAGACCTCGCACGGCTCGCTGAAGGTCTCGAGAAGCCCCAGACCGATCTTCTTGCGGGTCATCTGCACGAGACCGAGCGAGGTCACCTCGGCGACCTGGTGCTTCGTCCGGTCACGGCTCAAGCACTCGACGAGCCTGCGCAGGACGAGATCGCGGTTGGACTCGAGCACCATGTCGATGAAGTCGACGACGATGATCCCGCCGATGTCGCGCAGCCGCAGCTGGCGGACGATCTCCTCCGCGGCCTCGAGGTTGTTCTTGGTGACCGTCTCCTCGAGGTTGCCGCCCGTGCCGACGAACTTGCCGGTGTTGACGTCGACGACCGTCATCGCCTCGGTGCGGTCGATGACGAGCGACCCGCCCGACGGCAGCCACACCTTGCGGTCCAGGGCCTTCTCGATCTGCTCCGTCACGCGGAAGACGTCGAACGGGTCCTGCTCGCCCTCGTACTTCTCGATGCGCTCGAGGAGGTCGGGCGCGACACCTGTCAGGTAGGACGTGATGGTCTGGTAGGCCTCATCGCCCTGGATGAGCATCTTCCGGAAGTCCTCGTTGAAGACGTCGCGGACGATCTTGACGAGGAGGTCGGGCTCGGAGTGCAGGAGCGCGGGCGCCTGGCCCGTCTGAGCCTGCGTGCTGATGTGCTCCCACTGCGAGGTGAGTCGCTGGACGTCGCGGGTGAGCTGCTCCTCGGTCGCGCCCTCCGCCGCGGTGCGGACGATGACGCCCGAGGACTCCGGGAGGACCTCCTTGAGGATCTTCTTCAGCCGCGCGCGCTCGGTGTCGGGAAGCTTCCGGGAGATGCCGTTCATCGCTCCGCCGGGAACGTAGACGAGGTACCGACCGGGCAGCGAGATCTGGCTCGTCAGTCGCGCACCCTTGTGGCCGACGGGGTCCTTCGTGACCTGCACGAGAACACGGTCGCCCGACTTGAGGGCGAGCTCGATCCGGCGGGGCTGATTGCCGGTCTCGACGGCATCCCAGTCCACCTCACCGGAGTAGAGCACGGCGTTGCGTCCGCGGCCGATGTCGACGAAGGCGGCCTCCATGCTGGGAAGGACGTTCTGCACGCGGCCGAGGTAGACGTTCCCGATCAGCGACGCGTCCTGGTTTCGGGCGACATAGTGCTCGACGAGGACGTTGTCCTCGAGCACACCGATCTGGATGCGGCCGCCGCGCGAACGGACGATCATGTCGCGGTCGACCGACTCGCGACGCGCGAGGAACTCGGCCTCGGTCACCACGGCGCGACGACGGCCCGCCTCGCGGCCGTCGCGACGACGCTGCTTCTTGGCCTCCAGCCGCGTGGAGCCCTTGATGCGCTGCGGCTCGGTGATGACCTCGACGACTCGGCGGCGCGGCGCGGGCTCGTCGTTCTGGTCGGCGCTGTTACCGCCCCCACCGCGCCGACGGTTGCGGCGACGTGATCCGCCGGATGCCTCACTGCCGGCGTCATCGCGGTCGTCACGGTCATCGCGCGGCAACGGCGGGAGGGCGGCGACCTCAGGCGCGTAGAAGTGGAGCGCCGTCGAGACGGCGGAGACGAACTGCTCCGGCAGCAGGCCGAGGCTCACCGCGGTCGGAACCGCCGGCGCCGCGGGCTCCTCAGGCTGCGCCTCGGGCGTCGCCGTGTCGGCGTCCGCCCCGGGCTCCTCAGGCTGCGCATCGGGCGTCGCCGTGTCGGCGTCCGCCGCGGGCTCCTCAGGCTGTGTCTCCGGCGTCACCGTCGCGGCGTCCTGGGCCGGCGCGTCCTGTCCCTGCTCGGGAGCGGACTCCCCCGCGGTCGGCGCACCGGACTCGGCGGCCTGTTCGAGCTGCGCGTCGGTGGCGCCGGGCGTCAGCTCTCCCTCGGTCGCGTCGGATGCTGTCGTGTCGTTCGTCTCATCTGCCATCTCTGGCTTACTCCCAGCCGACGGCCCCGCGTGCCGTCCGGCGAAAATCGGGCGGCTCCGCTCCGGTCTCGGAGGTGTGCCGCGAACTCATCTGGTCTGCAGCCGATCCCCGCACACTCGGCGGGGTGATGCTGCGCGGGCGTCGATCGCCCGAAGTCTTCTGGTGACATCCTGGCGGCGCGGCCGCGGGGACGTCGACCCCCATTATCCCACTTCCCGGCCCGGAGCCGTGACCGACGCCCTCGGATATGCACGGCCGGTGCCTCAGAGTGCTGATCAGAGGCGGTGCGATAATCGCCGGCATGGCCGCCCCGACCCGCAACTCCCGCCCCACCGTCTTCGCCCTGTGGCTGATCTTCGCGGGTGTCGTGGGGTGGTTCGCCGCCTTCGAGCTCACGACGGAACGCTTCAAGATCCTCGCGAACCCCGGGACGGCGGCATCCTGCGACATCAGCCTTCTGGTGCAGTGCGGAAAGAACCTGGAGTCCGCGCAGGGGTCGGTGTTCGGGTTCCCCAACCCGATCCTCGGCCTCACCGGGTGGGTGGCGCCGATCGTCGTCGGTGCGGCCCTGCTGGCGGGGGCGCGATTCGCCCGCTGGTTCTGGCTGCTGCTCGGCGTCGGCGTGACGGCGGCGTTCGCCTTCGTCCTCTGGCTCATCTCGCAGAGCATCTTCGTGCTGGCGACCCTCTGCCCCTGGTGCATGGTCACCTGGTCGGTGACGATCCCGACGTTCT
Source organism: Microbacterium sp. NPDC080005 (assembly GCF_040702445.1). Lineage (NCBI taxonomy): Bacteria > Bacillati > Actinomycetota > Actinomycetes > Micrococcales > Microbacteriaceae > Microbacterium > Microbacterium sp. NPDC080005. Next base: position 1,216,831 of record NZ_JBFBLD010000001.1, read on the forward strand.
TCGCCGTGATGGTGCACCTCGTGCGCGTCGGCGCACTCCCGGCATCCGCTGCGGCCCGCAGGCGTGCCGACGCGCTCATGGCGTGGACGCCGCTCATGGCGATCGTCGCCTTCGCGGTCATCGGGGTGATCGCGCAGGTGCAGTTGGACTGGATCTCGGAGTTCACCCGCTGAGACGACGATGCGCCCGCCCCGGACGGGGACGGGCGCACTCGCGCGTCGGGCTCAGTCGAACCAGATGGCGAGCTCGCGGTCCGCGGATTCGACGCTGTCGCTGCCGTGAACCAGGTTCTGCTGGACGGCGAGGCCCCAGTCCCGGCCGAAGTCGCCGCGGATGGTGCCCGGAGCCGCGGTGGTGGGGTCGGTGGTGCCCGCCAGAGAACGGAAGCCTTCGATGACGCGGTTGCCGGCGAGGCGGATCGCGACCGACGGGCCGGACATCATGAACTCGAGCAGCGGCTCGTAGAACGGCTTGCCGGCGTGCTCGGCGTAGTGCTGCTCGAGACGCTCGCGGTCGGGCTCCACGAGGCGGATGTCGACGAGGGCGTACCCCTTCGCCTCGATGCGGGCCAGGATCGCGCCGGTGAGGCCGCGGGCGACCCCGTCGGGCTTCACGAGGACGAGCGTCTGTTCGGTGGCCATGTCAGTCTCCGTTCTTCTCCGCCTCGGCGGCGAGTGAGGCGTTGCGCGCGTCGAGCGCGCCGCCCTTGATGGTGCCATAGACGTACAACGCACCGAAAACGGCCGCCGCGATCAGGAGCGCTGGCACGAGGAACGCCCCGAGTGCGATGACGACCTGCAGGGCACCACCGGCGACGACGGCCCAGCGATAGCGGGTGACGCCGGCCAGGGCGATCATGAGGATGCCGAGGACGACGCCGCCGACGATGCCCCACCACGGTTCGATCCCCTGGGGCAGTGCCCGCAGCCCGTAGACCGCGAGGCCGGCCAGGAACGCGACGATCGACTCGAAGCCGAGGATGACCGACAAAAGCGATTCCCGGGCGCCGCGCTGCCGTCGCACGCGTGGCCTGCTCACGACTCGTACCCCGACTTCCAGTCCTCGGCCTCGGCGAGGACGACGGCCTCACCGGCGAGCACGACGCTGCCGGCGATCACGACGGCGCGACGATCGGATGCCGCAGCCCACGCGCGCGCCGCCTCGGCGGCCTCGGCGAGGTCGCGGTGCACCGTCACGGGTGTCCCGGTCTGCTCGACGAGGTCGGCGACGGCATCCGGCTCCTGCGCGCGGTCCGACTCGGGCGCCGTCGCGAACACATGCGCGACGGCGGGGGCGAGGGTGCCGACGATGCCGGCGACGTCCTTGTCGGCGAAAGCGCCGAGGACGAGACCCCACTCATCGAAGTCGAACGACTCCGCGAGGGCGGCGACCAGTGACCGGGCGCCGTGCGGGTTGTGGGCGCTGTCGACGAGCACCGTGGGGGCGACCCCCACGAGCTGCAGTCGACCGGGCGACGTCGCGGCGCCGAGGCCGTCGGCGAGCACGTCCGGCGCGATGGGCTGCGTGCCGCCGCCGATCAGCGACTCGACCGCCGCGATCGCCAGGGCGGCGTTGCGTCCCTGGTGTGCGCCGTACAGCGGCAGGTAGAGCTCGTCGTAGGTGGCGGCGAGACCGCGGACCGTCAGGAGCTGGCCGCCGACCGCGAGCTTCTGATCGAGAAGCCCGAACTGGTCGCCGTCGACGGCGAGGCTCGCACCCTGGGCGCGCGCGGCGGCGGTGAGGACGGAGAGCGCAGCCGGCTGCTGGGCGGCCGAGACGACGGCCGCGCTGGGCTTGATGATCCCCGCCTTCACGGTTGCGATCTCCGCGATCGTCTCGCCGAGCTTGTCGGCGTGGTCGATGTCGATCGGTGCGAACACAGCGACGTCGCCGTCGGCGGTGTTCGTCGAGTCCCACGCCCCACCCATGCCGACCTCGATCACCGCGACGTCGACCGGCGCATCGCCGAACGAGACGAACGCGAGCACCGTGAGCAGCTCGAAAAACGTGAGCGGCGGCTCGCCCTTGCCCGCGAGCTCATCGTCGACGAACGCGACGATGGGCGCGACGTCATCCCAGGCGTCGGCGACGGCGGCATCGGCGATGGGCTCCCCGTCGATCATGATGCGCTCGGTGAACCGTTCCAGGTGCGGGCTGGTGAACAGGCCGGTGCGCAGGCCGTGGGCTCGCACGATCGACTCGGCGATTCGACTCGTCGAGGTCTTGCCGTTCGTCCCCGTCACGTGGATGACGCGATAGGTGCGCTGCGGGTCGCCCAGCAGCTCGAGGGCACGACGGGTGCGCTCGACGCGGGGCTCGACCCACCGCTCGCCCTGCCGTTGCAGGAGAGCCGCGTACACGGCATCCGCTCGTGTGCGGTCGCTCATGAGGTCGCTCCGATCCGGCGCACGCCGATCGTGAAGGCGCCGGCGTTCGCGTACGTGCCGGCCGGGACGGATGCCGTGTGCTCGGGGGCCGAGCGCAGGGCCTCGCCGCGCAGGGTGCTCCCGTCGGCGGTGGCGACGAGGTCGGCGACCGACAGGGTCTCCCCCGCGACGTCGGCGACCGCGAACGCGGACGCGACGGCCTCGGCGTCGGCGGTGTCGTCGAACGTGAGCTGCAGCGCGATGCGGTCGCTCACCTCGAACCCTGCGGCCTTGCGGGCGTCCTGCACGGCGCGGATGACGTCGCGCGCGAGGCCCTCGGCCTCGAGCTCGGGCGTCGTCGTGGTGTCGAGCAGCACGAACCCGCCGCGCGGGAGGAGCGCGATCGCGGTGCCCTCGGCGACGCCGCCCGCCTCGAGCGTGAGGTCGTACTCCCCCGGTTCGAGCGCGATGCCGTCGACGACGACCACGCCGTCGGTCTCGGTCCACAGGCCCGCCTTGGCGCCCTTGATGACGTGCTGCACCTGCTTGCCCAGGCGCGGCCCCGCGGCGCGCGCGTTGACGGCGAGCCGCTGGCTGATGCCGTACTGCTCCGCGAGTCCGTCGGTGAGCTCGACGACCTGCACGGCCTTGACGTTGAGCTCGTCGCGGACGATGTCCTCGAACTGCGCGAGCGCGTCGGCACCTGCGACGGCGACCGTCAGCGATGCGAGCGGCAGGCGCACGCGCTTGCCCTCCTTCTTGCGCAGCGCGTTGGCGACCGACGAGACCTCGCGGACGGTGTCCATGGCCTCGCGGATGTCGGATGCCGGGGCGAACCGCTCGGCGTCGGGCCAGTCCTCCAGATGCACGCTGCGCCCGCCCGTCAGGCCCTGCCACACGCGTTCGGAGACGAGCGGGATGAGCGGCGCCGCGACCCGCGTGAGCGTCTCGAGCACCGTGTAGAGCGTGTCGAACGCCTCGGTCGTGGCCGGGTCGGCGGCATCCACCCCCACCCAGAACCGGTCGCGCGAGCGCCGGATGTACCAGTTCGTGAGCGCCTCGGCGAATTCGCGCAGCTTGGCGGCGGCCATCGTCGAATCCAGCGCTTCGAGGTCGGCGGCCACGTCGCGGACGAGGTCGCCGGTCAGAGCGAGGATGTGACGGTCGAGGACGTTCGTGGAGTCGGTGCGCCAGACCGCCTCATACCCTTCGCCGTCCGGTCCGCCGGCGGCGTTCGCATACGTCGAGAAGAAGTACCAGGCGTTCCACAGCGGCAGCAGGAACTCGCGGACGCCGGAGCGGATGCCCTCCTCGGTGACGACGAGGTTGCCGCCGCGGAGGACGGACGAGCTCATGAGGAACCAGCGCATCGCGTCGGAGCCGTCGCGGTCGAAGACCTCGCTGACGTCGGGGTAGTTCCGGAGCGACTTCGACATCTTCTGCCCGTCGCTGCCCAGGACGATGCCGTGGCAGGCGACCCCCGAGAACGCGGGACGGTCGAACAGGGCACCGGAGAGCACGTGCATGACGTAGAACCAGCCGCGCGTCTGCCCGATGTACTCGACGATGAAGTCCGCGGGAGCGTGCTCGTCGAACCACTCGCGGTTCTCGAACGGGTAGTGCACCTGCGCGTACGGCATCGACCCGGAGTCGAACCAGACATCGAAGACGTCCTCGATGCGGCGCATCGTGGAGTTCCCGGTCGGGTCGTCCGGGTTCGGACGGGTGAGGTCGTCGATGAACGGGCGGTGCAGGTCGACCTCGCCCGCCTCGTTGACCGGCAGCCGGCCGAAGTCACGCTCGAGGTCGGCGAGCGAGCCGTAGACGTCGACGCGCGGGTACTCGGGGTCGTCGCTCTTCCACACCGGGATCGGCGATCCCCAGAACCGGTTGCGGCTGATCGACCAGTCGCGCGCGCCCTCGAGCCACTTGCCGAACTGACCGTGCTTGACGTTCTCGGGCGCCCAGGTGATCTGCTCGTTGAGTTCGACGAGGCGGTCCTTGATCGAGGTGACCCGCACGAACCAGCTCGAGACGGCCTTGTAGATGAGGGGGTTCCGGCAGCGCCAGCAGTGCGGGTACGAGTGCTCGTACGACGCCTCGCGGAGCAGGCGCCCCTCGGCGTTGAGCAGGCGGATGAGGGGACGGTTGGCGTCCATCCACAGCTCGCCGGCGACATCGGTCACCTGCGGCAGGAAGCGGCCGCCGTCGTCGAGGCTCATGATGAGCGGGATGCCGGCGGCCCCCGTCACCCGCTGGTCGTCCTCACCGTAGGCCGGGGCCTGGTGGACGATGCCGGTGCCGTCGGTCGTGGTGACGTAGTCGTCGACGAGGATGCGCCAGGCGTTCTGCGTGCCCCAGGTCTCCTCGTCGGCGTAGTAGTCGAAGAGCCGGTCGTAGGCGACGTCGGCGAGTTCGGCGCCACGGACCGTCTGGTCGACCGCGTCCCGCGCCTCGTCCGCCGAGGCGTAGCCGAGGTCCTTCGCGTAGTTCCCCAGCAGGTCGGCAGCCAGGAGATAGCGGTGCGACTGCCCTTCGATCGCGTCCTCGTGGACGTCCGCGGCGCCGGCGGGACCGCCGGGCACGACGACGTACTCGATGTCGGGACCGACGGCGAGCGCGAGGTTGGTGGGCAGGGTCCACGGCGTCGTCGTCCACGCCAGGGCGCGGACGGCGGTGAGGCCGAGCGCCTCGGCCTTCGCCCCGACGAGCGGGAAGGTCACCGTGACGGACGGGTCCTGCCGCATCTTGTAGACGTCGTCGTCCATGCGCAGCTCGTGATTGGACAGCGGCGTCTCGTCGCGCCAGCAATAGGGCAGGACACGGTGGCCCTCGTAGGCGAGGTCCTTGTCGTAGAGCTCCTTGAAGGCCCACAGCACCGACTCCATGTAGCCGGTGTCGAGCGTCTTGTAGCCGCGCTCGAAGTCGACCCATCGGGCCTGGCGGGTGACGTAGTCCTCCCACTCCCGGGTGTACTCGAGGACGGAGGAGCGTGCCTTCGCGTTGAAGGCGGCGATCCCCATCTCCTCGATCTCGCTCTTCTCCGTGATCCCGAGCTGCTTCATCGCCTCGAGCTCAGCCGGAAGGCCGTGCGTGTCCCAGCCGAAGACGCGGTCGACCTTCTTGCCGCGCATCGTCTGGAAGCGCGGGAAGAGGTCCTTGGCGTAGCCGGTGAGGAGGTGCCCGTAGTGCGGCAGGCCGTTGGCGAATGGCGGGCCGTCGTAGAAGACCCATTCGTCCGCGCCGTCGCGCTGGGCGATCGACGCGCGGAACGTGTCGTCCTGCTCCCAGAAGGCGAGGACGTCGCGTTCGAGATCGGGGAAGCGCGGACTCGGGACGACGGCCGCGGGCGCGTCGGCGGCCGGGCCGAAGGCGGAAGGTCGGGGGTAGGTCATGTCACTCCTGCAGGTCTGCTCCTGCGAGGACGATCCGGAGACCGCGGTACCACCCCGCTTGGCGCTGCCCGGATCCGGGTGCACCCACTCACCTGCGGCGATGACGGGCCTGCCCCGCTCGGTTCTACTGGGCGGCGGACCGCTGTTCTTCCGAGAGCTCCCCGGTGATGGCCGGATCGGTGCTGATGACTCGATCATACCGTCGGCATAGCCTGGCGTCATGGCCCGCACCCGCATCCGTCCCGAGCCTCCCCGCATCCCGGATCCCGATCTTCCCACCGAGTTCTCCCCCGCCGCGCTCCGCCGGTCGGGTGAGGCTTTCGAGGCGCGTATCGACCTCGAGCCGGGAACGACGGATGCCGCGCACGCCCGCATCAGCGAGAGTGTCGTCGCCCCGGCATCCGTCGAGTCGGTGGATCTGACCGGCGCGATCGTGGCCGACGTGGTGTTCGAGGGCGTGTCCGCCGCTGAGCTGATCGCCCGCGACGGCACCTGGCGGACCGTCGTCATCCGCGGAGGCCGCATCGGGACGCTTGACCTGTCGCGTGCCCGCTGCGACGGCATCCTGCTGGACGCAGTCAGGGTCGACTACCTGACGGCCGGCGGCGCGACCCTGCGCGACGTCGACATCAGCGGATGCCGCATCGGCACCCTCGACGTCCCGGGCGCCCGTGTCGAACGCCTGCGGATGGCGGATACCGCCATCGACGAGCTGGACCTGCGCGAGTGGCAGGCGAGCGACGTCGATCTGCGGGGCGCTGAGGTCCTCTCGTTCACGGATGTCCGGATGCTGCGCGGGGCCACCCTCACCGAGACGCAGGTGACCTCGCACGCGCGGGCGTTCGCGGCATCCCTCGGCGTCGACGTCCGGGGCTGACGATGGAGGTGCGCACCGAACGCCTCGTTCTCCGGCCGATGACGCCCGACGACCTTCCCGCGCTCCGACGGATCCTGGCCGATCCGGTGGCGATGGAGGCGTACGAAGGAGCCTTCACCGAGGACGAGACGCGGCAATGGCTCGAGCGCAACCTCCGCCGTTATGAGGAAGACGGTTTCGGTCTGTGGGCGGTGGATCTCGCCGACGACCCGGGCGTCCTCATCGGCCAATGCGGCATCACTCGTCAGCGCATTGAGGACGACGAGGTCCTCGAGGTCGGCTACCTCTTCCGCCGATCGCACTGGCATCGCGGCTACGCGACCGAGGCGGCGAGCGCGAGCCGCGACTGGGCCTTCCGCGAACGGGATGCCGCGTCGGTGTGGGCCAAGATCCGGGACACCAACATCGCCTCGATGAACGTCGCGATCCGCCTGGGAATGACGGTGCGACGGCGGTTCACCGTCCGCTACCGGAGTGTCGACATGCCGCACCTCGGATTCGCCGTCGACCGCTGAGGCGTCAGCCCGCCCAGCCCTCGGCGCGGAGGGCGACCGTCGCCGCCCCCTGCAGGAGGCGGGAGATCGGGCAGCGGTCATGTGCCGCGGTCACGAGGTCCTCCGTCTCGGCGATCGTGCGTCCCTCGGCCGAGACGAACGCGGTCACGTGGAACTCGTAGCCGCCCCGGCTGGGTGAGTCCTGCAGTTCGACCTCCACGCGGACCCGTGTGCGGTGCGACTTCTTCACGATGGCCTGCAGAGTCGCGTCCAGGCACGTCGCCCACGCGAGGGCGAGGAGCTGCTCGGGGTTGCTGCGGGAGAGATCGGCATCCGGACTCAACGGATTCGTGACGGGAACGGTCATGCCGCCCACCACGCGGCTGACACCTGTCCCGCCGTCGTCGTTGATCGCTTCGGTCCGGTACCTGGTGGTCATGTCAGAACTATAATTGGACTTCATCCAACAACGGCCTGAGGTCCTATCGTGCTGCCCGCAAACCCCGTCTCGCTCTCACGCGCGGGCGTGGTGTACCCCGGTGGCGTGACCGGACTGAGCGATGTGGATCTCACGGTCCGGGCCGGGGAGATCCTCGGTGTGATCGGTGAGAGCGGTGCGGGCAAGAGCACGCTCCTCGGTCTGCTCACCGGGGAGGTCATGACGACGGAGGGTGTCGTCACGGTGCTCGACCAGGACGTCCGTGGACTCGATCGCCCGGGTCTGCGTCGACTGCGCCGCGAGATCGGCGTGGTGTTCCAGGGCGTTCACCTGCTGTCCAACCGCACCGTCCGGCAGAACGTCGAGGTCGCCCTCAGCCTTCACCCGCGGCGTGAGCGCTCCCCCGGGACCGTCGACGAGGTGCTCCGGTTCGTAGGACTCGACCACCGAGCGGATGCCTATCCCGCGCAGCTCAGCGGCGGGCAGCGCCAGCGGGTCGGGATCGCCCGGGCGCTGGTCACGCGCCCGCGCCTCCTCCTGTGCGACGAGCCGACGTCGGCCCTGGACGCGGGGACGGCGGCCGAGGTCCTCGACCTCCTCCGCAACGCGCGCGACCGCTTCGGCACCACCGTCGTCATCGTGACGCACGACCTCGAGGTCGTGCGCGATGTGTGCGAGCGCGTGGCCTTGTTCGATGCGGGAAGGCTCGTCGAGCTCCTGACGGTCACGCCGGCGGTGCGACGCGAGCGTGAGACCTACCTCGATCGGGCGCGGCGGGAGCTGGGCGCATGACCGAGCCGCAGGACATTCTCGCCTCCCTCGGCGCGTCGCTCGCCGAGCGCGGCGACGACCTCGTCGAAGCGCTCGGTGAGACGGCCTATATGCTCGGTGTCTCCCTCGCCGCAGCCGTGCTGATCGGTCTCCCCCTCGGCGCCGCCGTGTACCTGACGCGACCCGGCGGCATCCGCCCGCAACGCGTCGTGTGGACCGTCGCGAACGTCCTGATCAACGTCATCCGGTCCTTCCCGTTCCTGCTGCTGGTGGTCTTCCTCGTACCCGCGACCCGGGCGATCTACGGCACGACCTTCGGCACGCCGGCTGCGACCTTCTCGCTCTGCGTCGTCGCTGTCGCCGTCTACGGCCGCCTGGTGGAGCAGATCCTCCGCGAGGTGAGCCCCGGCATCCCCCGGGTCGCGCAGACCCTCGGGGCGACGGTTCCGCAGACCGTGTGGCGCTTCCTGCTGCCCGAGGCCCTGCCGGGCCTCGTGTACGCGCTCACCTCGGCGAGCATCAGTCTGCTCTCCTACTCGACCGTCCTCGGTGTCGTCGGCGGCGGCGGGATCGGCGACTTCGCGCTGCGCTACGGCTACCAGGAGTACGACGACGTGCTCATGTACTTCACGATCCTCGTCATCCTCGCCATCGTCCTCGTGATCCAGGCAGTCGGGCAGCGGATCTCGGTCCTCCTCGACCACCGCTGAGCCTCTGCCACCTCCGACATCCACCCCATCCCACAAGGAGCACCTATGTCCCCGAGCCGCCTCACCCTCGCCGCAGCATCCACCGCCGCCGCGGTCGCCCTCCTGGCCGGCTGCGCCTCCCCCGCCCCGACGGGCGGCGACGAGGTGCAGACGATCCGCGTCGGTGCCGTCACCTCCCCGATGACCGACATCGTGGAGGCCGCGGCCGACGAGATCGAGGACGGCTACGAGGTCCAGCTGGTCGAGGTCGCCGATTACGTCACGATCAACAAGATGCTCGCCGCCGGCGACATCGACGCGAACTTCTCACAGCACGAGCCCTACATGCAGGAGTTCAACGCTGCGAACGACGCGGACCTCACCGCCGTGCAGCCGATCTACAACTTCACGATCGCCTTCTACTCCAAGACGATCGACGACATCGCCGATCTTCCGCAGGGCGCGACCGTCGCGATCCCCAACGACGCGTCGAACACCGGCCGCGCCCTAAAGATGCTGGCGGATGCCGACATCATCACGCTGGCCGAGGGCGTCGACCCCTACGAGGCCACCGTCGACGACATCGCCGAGAACCCGAAGGACCTGACGTTCCTCGAGCTGCAGATCAATCAGCTCAACACGGCGTACGACGAGGCGGATCTCGTCTTCCAGTGGCCGTCGCACATCGCGGCGCTCGGCCTCACCCCGCAGGACGACGGCCTGCTCACCGAGCTCGACGACCGCTTCGCACTGCAGCTCGTCGTCCCCGAGGAGGACGCGGATGCCCCCTCCACCGAGGCGCTCATCGACGCGTTCACGAGCGACCCGGTGCGGGAGATCATCGACGGCAACGCCACCATCGAGGCGGCGTTCTGACGAGCTGACGCGGGCTGCGGCGCCATGCGGCGTCACAGCCCCGGCGGTAGACTGGCGCGACACCCACACTCAGGCACGCTCACACAGTGCCGCACATATCGCTCGAGGAGCACCACCATGACGAACGCGCACATACCCGACAAGCCCGCCCTGGAAGGCCTCGAGCAGAAGTGGGATGCCGCGTGGTCCGACGCCGGCACGTACCTGTTCGACCGCGACGCGGCCAAGGCCAAGGGACGCGCGGGCGTCTTCTCGATCGACACTCCTCCCCCGACGGCATCCGGCTCGCTCCACATCGGGCATGTGTTCAGCTACACGCACACCGACGTGAAGGTGCGCTACGAGCGCATGCGGGGCAAGACCGTGTTCTACCCGATGGGATGGGACGACAACGGGCTTCCCACCGAACGCCGCGTGCAGAACTACTACGGTGTGCGCTGCGACACCTCGCTCCCCTACGACCCCGATTTCACGCCGCCCTTCCGCGGTGACGCGAAGAGCCTGAAGCCGGCCGACCAGGTGCCGATCAGCCGTCGCAACTTCATCGAGCTCTGCGAGGAGCTGACGCTCGAGGACGAGAAGCAGTTCGAGGACCTGTTCCGCAAGCTCGGCCTGTCGGTGGACTGGACGCAGACGTACCGCACCATCTCGGACGACACCATCCGCACGAGTCAGCTCGCGTTCCTGCGGAACCTCGAGCGCGGCGAGGCCTACCAGGCCATGGCGCCGACTCTGTGGGACATCGACTTCCGCTCGGCGATCGCCCAGGCCGAGCTCGAGGACCGCGACCAGCAGGCCGCGTATCACCGTGTTGCGTTCCACAAGTCCGACGGCTCGGGCGACATCCACATCGAGACGACACGTCCCGAGCTTCTCCCCGCGTGCGTGGCCCTCGTCGCGAACCCGGACGACGAGCGCTACCAGCCCTACTTCGGATCCACCGTGCGCACGCCGCTGTTCGACGTCGAGGTGCCCGTGCTCGCCCACCCGCTCGCGGTCAAGGACAAGGGCACCGGCATCGCCATGATCTGCACCTTCGGCGACGTGACCGACATCATCTGGTGGCGCGAGCTCGACCTGCCGAACCGCACGATCCTCGGCCGCGACGGCCGGATCATCGACGAGGCCCCCGACGTGCTCGAGACGGATGCCGCTACGGCGGCGTACGCGGAACTCGCCGGCAAGACCGTGTTCAGTGCCAAGAAGCGCATCGTCGAGCTGCTGCAGGAGTCCGGCGAGCTGCTCGAGGTGTCGAAGCCGTTCACCCACCCCGTGAAGTTCTACGAGAAGGGCGACCGTCCCCTCGAGATCGTCTCGACGCGCCAGTGGTACCTCCGCAACGGCGCGCGGGATGCGGACCTTCGCGAGAAGCTCATCGAGATGGGTCGCAGCATGGGCTGGCACCCCGACTTCATGCGGGTGCGGTACGAGAACTGGACGAACGGGCTCACCGGCGACTGGCTCGTCTCGCGCCAGCGCTTCTTCGGCGTGCCGATCCCGGTCTGGTACGCGCTCGATGAGAACGGGGAGCGCGACTACGACCGCGTGCTGACCCCCGACCTCGCACGCCTGCCGATCGACCCCACCACCGACGTGCCCGACGGCTACACCGAGGAGCAGCGCGGTGTGCCCGGCGGCTTCGACGCCGAGCGCGACATCTTCGACACCTGGGCGACCTCGTCGCTCACGCCGCAGCTCGCCGGCGGGTGGCAGCGCGACGAGGAGCTCTGGAACCTCGTCGCGCCGTTCGACGTGCGACCGCAGGGTCAGGACATCATCCGCACGTGGCTCTTCTCGACCATGGTCCGTTCGGTGCTCGAGGACGGTCGCGCGCCGTGGACGGATGCCGCGATCTCGGGCTTCATCGTCGACCCCGACCGCAAGAAGATGTCGAAGTCGAAGGGCAACGTCGTGACCCCGGCGGACATCCTCGACGCCCACGGCACGGACGCCGTCCGCTACTGGGCGGCCTCCAGCCGCCTGGGCGCCGACGCGGCGTTCGACCCGCAGAACCCGACGCAGGTGAAGATCGGTCGGCGCCTGGCGATCAAGGTGCTCAACGCCGCGAAGTTCGTGCTGTCCTTCCCGGTCCCCGAGGAAGCGCGCATCACCCACGCGCTGGACGCGTCGATGCTGGCCACCCTCGACCAGGTGGTGCGCGACGCGACGAAGGCCTTCGACGCCTTCGACCACGCCCGGGCGCTCGAGATCACGGAGGCGTTCTTCTGGACGTTCTGCGACGACTACCTCGAGCTCGTGAAGGAGCGGGCGTACAACCAGGCCGACGCCGGTCAGGCCTCGGCTGCGCTCGCGTTGCGCATGGCCCTGTCGACGCTCCTGCGCCTGCTCGCCCCGGTGCTGTCGTTCGCCGCCGAGGAGGCGTGGTCCTGGTTCGAGGAGGGTTCCGTGCACACGGCCGAATGGCCCGCACCGCTCGGCATCGAGGGCGACCCGGTCGTGCTGCGCACCGTCGGTGAAGCGCTCATCGGTGTGCGCCGCGCGAAGACGGAGGCCAAGGCCTCGCAGAAGACGCCGGTGGAGTCGCTCACGATCACGGGACCGGATGCCGCCCTCGACGCCATCCGTTCGGCCGAGGGCGACCTCGCCGCCGTGGGCCGCATCGCGCAGGTTTCCTACGCGGCCGGCGACACCGTGTCGGTCGGCGACATCGTCCTCACCCCTCAGGAGGCCTGACATGCAGCTCGGTACCCGATGGACCAGCGGCGAGCAGCCGCCGACCGCCGTCCCCGAGATCCTGCGCGAGCAGATCGCGGCCGTCGACGCCGCCGTCGACCAGGATCCGCTCGGTCAGCCCCGTCCCCGGTGGACGCTGACCTGGCTCGAGGGACGCCCGGTCGCGGAGCTCGAGACGGGCGTCGTCGTGCACGTCGACCGCGAGGGTGAGGTCGTCGTCGGTCACCTCGACGACGACGGCATGGCCTGACGGACGCTCAGGCGCGCGGGTGACGCGCGAGGTGCGCGGCGACGTCGACGCGCGTGCGCTCGGCGTGCTCGTCGGCCGCTGACTGCGCCAGGGCCTGTTCGGCGCGGCGCATCATCCGCGTTGCGACGGCGCGCTGCACCGACGCGGAGGCGGCCAGGAGGAGCGCCTCGAGCCGGGTCGGACGACCGGCGACGTCCAGTACCGGAATGGTGATCGTGGTCATCGTCCGTCTCCGTCCTCGGGAAGTGCGAACACGTCCACCCGGACGGTGAACGGTGAGCGGTCGGGATCCTCCTCGTGCCCGCGAGCGCCGGCGACGACCTCGGAGACGACGGCCGAAAGGCGGTCGATCAGGTCCTTCGCCTGCGCGCGCGTGAGGTGGATGTTGGCGGTCGAGATCATGGTGGACTCGTCGTGCTCGTCCGGCGAGGCGATGCCCTCGCTGACGTGCCGCATCAGCTGCTGGTGACGGCGCCCGAGGAACTCGTTCATGATGAGCTGGGTCGCCGAACGCACCGCGGGCGACGTGAGCGCCTCGGGGCTGTCGAACGACACCGACTTGTCGGCGCGCTCCCACCAGCGCTCGCGGGCCGACCCGCGGTCCGGGATCTCGCGGATGAGATCCTGCTTCGCCAGCGCACGCAGGTGGTAGCTCGTCGCGCCCGACGACTCCCCCGTCCGCTCGGCAAGCGAGCTCGCGGTCTGCGGCCCGTACTGGGAGAGGATGTCAAAGAGCTGCACGCGCAGCGGGTGCGCCAGCGCTCGGAGAGCGCCGGCATCCAGCTTGCGCCCTTCTCTGACGTCCTCGGATCCGCTCATAATGCAAAGATATCTTTGCAAGTAGAAGTTTGCAAGCATTTCTTTGCAATAGGGCCTTTGCGGTCTGACAACGGCCCGAGCCGTACGCTGGGACGATGACGGATGCCGCTGCCAACCCGCTTCTTTCGCCCTCCCCCCTCGCATTCGAGCTGCCGGACTATCCCCGCATCCGCCCGGAGCACTACCTTCCCGCCTTCCGCGAGGCGTTCGCCGCTCACCGCGCCGAGGTCGAAGCGATCGCGACCTCGACCGAGATGCCGACATTCCAGAACACGCTCGTCGCCCTCGAGCGCTCGGGCGAGCTGCTGGGGCGCGTGGCGCGCACGTTCTACACGGTCAGCTCCGCCGACGCGACGGTCGACATCCAGGAGATCGACGAGAGGCTCGCTCCTCTGATGTCCGCGCACCAGGATGCCGTGACGCTCGACGCCGGTCTCTACGCTCGGGTCGCTGCCGTCCACGCGCAGCTGGACGACCTCGGGCTCGACGGGGAGGACCGCTATCTCGTCGAGCGCACGTACCGCGAGATGACGAACGCCGGGGCCGGCCTCGATGTGGCTGACAAGACCGTGCTCACCGAGCTCAACCAGCAGCTGTCCGTGCTGACGACCACCTTCGAGAAGAACCTCCTCGCCGACACCAACGACCTCGCTGTGGTCTTCGAGGACGCCGCAGAACTGAACGGCCTCACCGACGGCGAGTTGTCCGCCGCAGCCCGGAACGCAGCCGATCGCGGGCTCGACGGGAAGTTCGTGGTGACGCTGACGCTGTTCACGGGGCATCCCTATCTGTCGTCGCTCACCTCCCGGGCCAGCCGCGAGAAGCTCATGACCGCCTCGCGCTCGCGTGGCCGTCGAGGGAACGAGAACGACAACCGCGCGGTCCTGACCGAGATCGTCCGTCTCCGCGCCGAGCGCGCCCGCGTGCTCGGGTACGACTCACACGCGGCGTACGTCACCGCCGACGAGACGGCAGGCTCGCCCGAGGCGGTCCACGCGCTGTTGCGCCGCCTCGCCGTCCCGGCCGCGGCGAACGCGCGTCAGGAGCAGGCGGCCCTTCAGGACATCATCGACGGCGACGGCGACGGGTTCCCGCTCGCGGCCCACGACTGGGCGTTCTACACCGAGCGCGTCCGCGCCGCGCTCTACGACCTCGACCGGACGGCCCTGCGCCCGTGGTTCGAGGCGGAGCGGGTGCTCGTCGACGGCGTCTTCCGCGCGGCGACGGACCTCTACGGCATCACCTTCACGGAGCGCCCGGACCTGCCTGCGTATCACCCCGAGGCGCGCGTGTTCGAGGTGCGGAACGAGGACGGCTCACACCTCGGGCTCTACATCCTCGACCTCTACACGCGCGACTCCAAGCGCGGCGGAGCGTGGATGAACTCGATCCAGTCGCAGTCGGCCCTGCGCGGCACGGCTCCGATCGTCGTGAACAACCTCAACGTGCCGCAGCCCGCGCCCGGCAGCCCGACCCTCCTGACGCTCGACGAGGTCACCACGCTCTTCCACGAGTTCGGCCATGCGCTGCACGGACTGTTCGCAACGGTCACGTACCCGCACTTCGCCGGCACCGCCGTGTTCCGCGACTTCGTCGAGTTCCCCAGCCAGGTCAACGAGATGTGGATCTTCTGGCCGGAGATCCTCGCCGCCTATGCCCGTCACATCGACACCGACGAGCCGCTGCCCGAAGAGGTCGTGGCGAAGTTGCGGGAGTCGGAGGCCTTCAACCAGGGATTCGCCACGAGCGAGTATCTGGCGGCTTCGTGGCTCGACCAGGCGTGGCACAGCCTCGACGTCGAGGACACGGCGTCCGAGATCGACGTCGACGCCTTCGAGGCGACCGCCCTCGCCGACATCGGCCTCGACAACCCGGCCGTGCCGACCCGGTACTCGTCCACGTACTTCGCGCACGTCTTCTCGGGTGGATACAGCGCCGGCTACTACTCCTACATCTGGAGCGAGGTCCTCGACGCCGACACGGTGGAATGGTTCCGCGAGAACGGCGGGCTGACGCGCGCGAACGGCGACCGGTTCCGTGAGCGTCTGCTCGGGGTCGGTGGCTCGAAGGATCCGTTGGAGGCCTACCGCGACTTCCGCGGACGCGATGCGCGGATCGAGCCGCTGCTCGAGCGCCGTGGTCTCACCGGCTGAGCGGAGTCACTCGCTCGTCGGCCGGACGCTGTAGATCAGCCGCGCGAACTGTCCGACCGCCTCGGCCGATACGAGCCGCAGGCGGTCGGATTCGACACGGCGCGGCAGCAGGGGCGCACCTCCGGCCAGGAAGACGGGCGCCACCGAGACGGCGATCTCGTCGAGCGCGCCGATGTCGAGGAACTGGCCCGCGAGATCTCCCCCGCCCACGATCCACACATCGCCGTCACCGGCCGCGGCACGGATCTCCGGCAGGGCGGATGCGACATCCCCCTGCACGAAGCGAATGTCGGCGCCCGCAGGCTTCGGCAGTTTCCGGGTGGTGAAGACGAACGTGGGGCGGTCTCCGTGGAACTCCGCCCAGCGGTCGGGGTGCGCCAGGATGTCGGACTCAGCGAGCACCCACTCGTAGGTCGTCGAGCCTTCGACGAGCACCGTAGCGCCGGAGGGCAGCAAGGAGTCGTCCGGCGTCTGACCGTTCTCGACCGCGAACAGCCATGAGAGCGAGTTGTTCTCGTCGGCGATGAACCCGTTGGCTGACGTGGCGGTGTCGAAGAGGATGCGTCCCATGCCGGGCACGCTACTCGCCGCTTACGACATCGGCGCGTGTCAGGCGCTCTTGCGCTTCTGACGCAGCACCAAGGTGGGCGGCGCGCCGTCCTCGACGGCGGCACGGGTGACGACCACCTTGTCGACGTCCTCTGCGGAGGGGATCTCGAACATGATCGGCCCGAGCACGTCCTCGAGGATCGCGCGCAGGCCACGGGCACCCGTCTTGCGCGCGACGGCGAGGTCGGCTACGGCGCGGAGCGCGTCATCCTCGAACTCGAGCTCGACACCGTCCAGCTCGAACATGCGCTGGTACTGCTTCACGAAGGCGTTCTTGGGTCCAGTCAGGATCTCGATGAGCGCCGTCTGGTCGAGCGGGGACACCGTCGTCACGACGGGGAGGCGGCCGATGAACTCGGGGATCAGACCGAACTTGTGCAGGTCCTCGGGCAGGACGTCGCGGAACACGTCCTGCTCCTGCTCCTTGTCCTGCAGCGGGGCACCGAAGCCGACACCGTGCTTGCCGACGCGCGACGAGATGATGTCCTCGAGACCCGCGAAGGCACCGGCCACGATGAACAGGACGTTCGTCGTGTCGATCTGGATGAACTCCTGGTGCGGGTGCTTGCGGCCGCCCTGCGGCGGGACCGAGGCGACGGTGCCCTCGAGAATCTTCAGCAGCGCCTGCTGGACGCCCTCGCCGGAGACGTCGCGCGTGATCGAGGGGTTCTCCGCCTTGCGGGCGATCTTGTCGACCTCGTCGATGTAGATGATGCCCGTCTCGGCGCGCTTGACGTCGAAGTCCGCCGCCTGCAGGAGCTTCAGCAGGATGTTCTCGACGTCCTCGCCGACGTAGCCGGCCTCGGTGAGAGCCGTCGCATCCGCCACGGCGAACGGGACGTTGAGGCGCTTCGCGAGCGTCTGCGCGAGGTAGGTCTTGCCGCATCCGGTCGGTCCCAGCAGCAGGATGTTGCTCTTGGCGATCTCGACCTCGTCGGCCCGCTGCTCGGCGGACTGGATCGTGCTGCGGGCACGGACGCGCTTGTAGTGGTTGTAGACGGCGACCGACAGCGCGCGTTTCGCGGGGTCCTGCCCGACGACGTACTCCTCGAGGAAGCTGAAGATCTCCCGCGGCTTGGGGAGATCGAAGTCCTTGACCTCGCCGTCACCGGACTCGGCCATGCGCTCTTCGATGATCTCGTTGCAGAGTTCGACGCACTCGTCGCAGATGTAGACGCCGGGACCGGCGATCAGCTGCTGGACCTGCTTCTGGCTTTTGCCGCAGAAGGAACACTTGAACAGGTCGGCGCTCTCACCGATGCGTGCCATGGTGTCCCCCTCAGGATTTCGTGCCGGTGGAGATGAGCCTAATCGCAGATCCGGGCACGGGGCGGATTGCGACACGAGTGTGGACGACGACGCCCCGCCGACGGATCGGCGGGGCGTCGCGTGCGGGCATCACGCCGTGATGGCGGCCGGCGTGCGCTTGCGCGAGGTCAGCACCTGGTCGACGATGCCGTACTCCAGGGCCTCCTGCGCGGACAGGATCTTGTCGCGATCGATGTCCTTGTTCACCTGCTCGACGGTGCGGTTCGTGTGCCGTGCCATCGTCTCCTCGAGCCAGGTGCGCATACGGAGGATCTCCGCCGCCTGGATCTCGATGTCCGACGCCTGACCGTGACCGGACTCGCCGACGGCGGGCTGGTGCATGAGGATGCGGGCGTTCGGCAGCGCGAGACGCTTGCCAGTGGCACCTGCGGCCAGGAGCACGGACGCCGCCGAAGCAGCCTGCCCGAGGACGACCGTCGACACCTGGGGCGAGATGTACTGCATGGTGTCGTAGATCGCCGTCATGGCGGTGAACGAGCCACCGGGCGAGTTGATGTACATGATGATGTCGCGGTCGGGGTCCATGGACTCCAGGACCAGCAGCTGCGCCATGACATCGTCGGCGGACGCGTCGTCGACCTGGACGCCGAGGAAGATGACGCGATCCTCGAACAGCTTGTTGTACGGGTCCTGACGCTTGTAGCCGTAGGCGGTGCGCTCTTCGAACTGCGGCAGGATGTAGCGGCTCGAGGGCATCGCGACGCCCTGCGGGCGACCGAAAGTGGGGGTGTTCATTCTCTTCGTCCTCCGGTCGTTCAGTTCTCGGTCCCGCCGCCGCCGGTGACGTCGGCGGCGTGTTCGCGGATGTGGTCGACGAAGCCGTACTCGAGGGCCTCCTCGGCCGTGAACCAGCGGTCGCGGTCGCCGTCGGCGTTGATCTGCTCGACGGACTTGCCGGTCTGGGCGGAGGTGATCTCCGCGAGCCGGTTCTTCATCGAGATGATCAGCTGCGCCTGGGTCTGGATGTCGCTGGCCGTACCGCCGAAACCACCGTGGGGCTGGTGCAGGAGCACGCGGGCGTTGGGCGTGATGTAGCGCTTGCCCTTGGTGCCGCTCGTCAGCAGGAGCTGGCCCATGGAGGCGGCCATCCCGATGCCCACGGTGACGATGTCGTTCGGAACGAACTGCATCGTGTCGTAGATCGCCATGCCGGCGGTGATCGACCCGCCGGGCGAGTTGATGTAGAGGTAGATGTCCTTCTCGGAATCCTCGGCCGCGAGCAGCAGGATCTTGGCGCAGATCTCGTTCGCGTTCTCGTCGCGCACCTCGGAACCGAGCCAGATGATTCGGTCCTTCAGCAGCCGGTCGAAGACACTGGTCGCCATAAGGGGTTCAGCCATGGATGCTCTCCTGGATTCGTGTTCGTGCTTCGAATCTAGTGGCGTGCTCCGAGCGCCTCGCCCGTGTTCGCCGTGGGCATACCGGCGTGGGCATCCGTCGTTCTCGGCGTCCGGAAACGCCGAAGGACGGCAGGGCCGTGAGGCACCCGCCGCCCTTCGAAGCGGTCACTCGCTGTCGGCGGCCTTCTTGGTCGCGCGCTTGGCCGGAGCCTTCTTCGCGGGAGCCTCGGCGGACTCCGCGTCGGCCTTCTTGGCGGCGGGCTTCTTCGCGGGAGCCTTCTTGGCGGCCGGCTTCTCGTCCGCAGCCTCGTCGGCATCCGCCTTCTTCGCAGCGGGCTTCTTCGCGGGAGCCTTCTTCGCGGGCGCCTTCTCGGCGGCCGGCTTCTCGTCCGCAGCCTCGTCGGCGGTCTCGTCCTCCTCGGCGGCGAAGCCGGCCAGGTCGACCTTCTTGCCGTTGGTGTCGACGACGTTGACCTTGCCGAGCGCGACCGCGAGGGCCTTGTTGCGCGCGACCTCGCCGACCATGAGGGGGATCTGGTTGCCCTCCTGCAGCGCGTTGACGAAGTCCTGCGGCGACATGCCGTACTGCGCCGACGACTGGATGAGGTACTGCGTGAGCTCCTCCTGGGAGACCTGCACCTCGTGCTTCTCGGCGATCTTGTCGAGGATCATCTGGGTGCGGAACTGCTTCTCGCTGGCCTCGGTGACCTCGGCGCGGTGCACGTCGTCCTCGAGACGGCCCTCACCCTCGAGGTGGGCGTGGACCTCGTCCTCGACGAGCTTCGCCGGCACGGGGATGTCGGCCTTCTCGATGAGGGCCTCGACGAGCTTGTCGCGCGCGGCGGAGCCCTGCGTGAACACGGCCTGCTCCGAGACGCGCTCGACGAGGCTCTCGCGGAGTTCGGCGATGGTGTCGAACTCGGAGGCGACCTGTGCGAAGTCGTCATCGGCCTCGGGCAGCTCGCGCTCCTTGACGGCCTTGACGGTCACGGCGACCTCGGCCTCTTCACCGGCGTGGTCGCCGCCGACGAGCTTCGAACGGAACGTGGTGTCCTCACCGGCGGTGAGGGACTCGACGGCCTCGTCGATGCCCTCGAGGAGCTCGCCGGAGCCGACCTCGTAGGAAACGCCCTCCGCGCGGTCGATCTCGTTGCCCTCGATGGTGGCGACGAGGTCCAGCTCGACGAAGTCGCCGGCCTTGGCGGGACGGTCGACCGTGACGAGCGTGCCGAAACGGCTGCGCAGCTTGTCGAGCTCGGCGTCGACCGCGGCCTCATCGGTCTCGACGGCGTCGACCTCGATGGTGATGTCGTCGTAGGACGGCAGCTCGAACTCGGGGCGGACGTCCACCTCGACCTCGACCTTGAGGTCGCCGGAGAAGTCCTTCGTGCTCGGCCACTCGACGATCTCGGCGGCCGGGCGGCCGACGATGCGGACCTCGTTCGCGGTGACGGCTTCGCGGTAGAACGCGTCGAGGCCCTCGCTCACGGCGTGCTCGAGCACGGCCTCACGGCCGATGCGCTGGTCGATGATCGGCGCCGGGACCTTGCCCTTGCGGAAGCCGGGGATCTGCACGTCCTGCGCGATGTGCTCGTATGCGTGGGAGATGCTCGGCTTGAGCTCCTCCGGGGTGACCGTGATGTGGAGCTTCACCCGGGTGGGGGTGAGCTGCTCGACGGTGCTGGTGACCATGCCTGTCGTTCTCCTTGTCCGGCCGCGAACACGCGCGTCCGTTCGGTGATCTGGGTTCGTGGGGCCGTTGGTCGGGGCGACAGGATTTGAACCTGCGGCCTCCCGCTCCCAAAGCGGGCGCTCTACCAAGCTGAGCTACGCCCCGGGCGCGCACGCTGGCGAGCGCCGAAAAACGGCCGTTGGTCAGTCTAGCCGACCATGTCGGGTACACTCGTCGAGGCGCTCATCGCAGCGCCGACGGGGATGTAGCTCAATGGTAGAGCCTCAGTCTTCCAAACTGATTACGCGGGTTCGATTCCCGTCATCCCCTCCACGAGACGCCTCGCGTCACACCGAGCTGTAGGCCACGATGCCGCGCCGCACGGCGTCCAGCGCCTTACGCGCGGTCGTTGCGACACCGGCATCCGCCACGATCGACAACTGGTCGAGCAGGTCGATCGTCTGCTTCGCCCAGCGGACGAAGTCGCCCGCCGCCATGTCGGCCTCGGTGAGGACGACGTCCAGCGACGCACCGCGGGCCCACGAGTTCATCGCCTGCGCGAGACCTGTCGCGATCGCCTCCGTGCCGGGCAGATGATGCTCCTGCTCGAGGTCGTCGAGTCGGCTCCAGAGGTCCTGCGTCTTGGTGAGAGCCTCACGGAAAGGCCCGCGGGGCAGCCGGTACTCCCCCGCCTCGTCGCGGCGCGGCTCGTAGACGAGGCAGCACGCGAGGGCTGCGAGCCCGGCCGGGTCGAGGTCCCGCCACAGTCCGCGGCGCAGCGACTCCGCCACCAGGAGATCCCGCTCACCGTAGATGCGACGCATCGTGCGGCCGGCCGCCGTCAGGGATGCGGCGCCGTCGTCCAGCGCGACGTAGTCGAGCTCGGCGAGCACGTCGATGATGCGGTCGAAGATCCGCGCGACGGTGCCGGTGCGGGTCTCGATGTCACGGCGCGTCCGGTCGGTGCGCCGGCGGAGCTTCCAGTACCGCTCCGCCCAGCGCGCGTGATCCTCGCGATCCGGGCAGCTGTGACAGGGGTGCCGCTGCATCCGACGTCGCAGCGACTGGATCTCGTTCTGCCGTTGCTGGCGGATGCGGGCCGGCGCCGTCCGGTCCGCCCGGTTGAGCTTCTCGGCGTCGCTGAGATCGCGACGGATGCCGGAGTACTCGGCGAAGTCGCCGAGCTCGCACGTCATCGCCTTCTCGTAGCCGGCGAGGGATGCCTCGGCCTCCTTCACCTGACGGGCGAGGCCCACGACGGCGCGATCGGCCTGGAACTGCGCGAACGAGGATTCGAGGATCTCCCGCGCACGCGGACGTCCGAACTGGTCGATGAGGTTGACCGCCATGTTGTACGTCGGGCGGAAGCTCGAGTTGAGCGGGTACGTGCGGCGGGACGCCAGCGCCGCCACCGCCTGCGGGTCGAGCGACTCGGTCCACTGCACGACCGCATGGCCCTCGACGTCGATGCCGCGCCGTCCCGCGCGACCGGTCAGCTGCGTGTACTCCCCCGAGGTGATCGCGACACGCGCCTCGCCGTTGAACTTCTCGAGCTTCTCGAGCACGACCGTACGGGCGGGCATGTTGATCCCGAGCGCCAGCGTCTCGGTCGCGAAGACGACCTTCACGAGCTTGCGCTGGAAGAGCTCCTCGACGACCTCCTTGAAGGCGGGCAGGAGCCCCGCGTGGTGGGACGCGATGCCGCGCTCGAGGTTGTCGCGCCACTCCCAGTACCCGAGCACACCCAGGTCCTCGTCCTGCAACGGACGCATGCGCTCGTCGATGATCCAGCGGATCTCGTCGCGCTCGGCGGTGTCCGTCAGTCGCACTCCCGCGCGGCGCACCTGCTGCACCGCGGCGTCGCAGCCGACCCGGCTGAAGATGAAGAAGATCGCCGGCAGCAGATTCGACCGGCCGAGGAGCTCGACGACCTGCGGGCGGTCCATCCGCTCGATCCGCATCGCGGTCGACGGCCGGACCGGCCGCTTACCGCCACGATGCGGGCGACGCCTCTCCTGGTCACCGCGCGAGCGGTACTCCATCGCCCGACGGTTGTTCTCGTAGAGCGCGCCCTTGGGCGAGCGGATGCGGGTGAGCTCCTGGTTCACCTGGGCGGTCGCCACCCCGGCGCGGTCGTCGAACAGCGGCAGGAGGTCCCCGCGCACGAGGACGTGCTGCTCCAGCGGGACCGGGCGGGTCTCGGAGACGATCACCGCGGTGTCGCCGCGGACCGTGTCGAGCCAATCGCCGAACTCCTCCGCATTGGAGACGGTCGCCGACAGCGAGACCAGCCGCACGGCGGGCGGCAGGTGGAGGATGACCTCTTCCCACACCGGACCCCGGAACCGGTCGGCGAGGTAGTGCACCTCGTCCATGACGACGTAGCGCAGTCCGCGCAGCGCCGGCGAGTCGGCGTACAGCATGTTCCGGAGCACCTCGGTGGTCATGACGACCACGCGGGCGTTCCCGTTGATGTTGGTGTCGCCGGTGAGAAGCCCCACCTCGCCCTCGCCGTAAACCTCCTGCAGCTCGCGGAACTTCTGGTTCGACAGCGCCTTCATCGGCGTCGTGTAGAAGGCCTTGTCGCCCGGCTCGCGCATCGCGAGGTGGATCGCGAACTCGCCGACGATGGTCTTGCCCGCACCGGTGGGGGCGGCGACGAGCACACTCCGCCCCTCCTCGAGCGC
Source organism: Microbacterium sp. NPDC080005 (assembly GCF_040702445.1). Taxonomy (NCBI): domain Bacteria; kingdom Bacillati; phylum Actinomycetota; class Actinomycetes; order Micrococcales; family Microbacteriaceae; genus Microbacterium; species Microbacterium sp. NPDC080005. The sequence continues at coordinate 1,240,291 of NZ_JBFBLD010000001.1, forward strand.
GTGACAGCCCTCGATCTGGAACGGGTCGAGCTCGAACCGCTGCAACGCGGCGAAGGAGGCGGAGATCGGATGCCGGCGCGAGGCCTGCGCGCGTGCGTAGCGCGCCGAGGGGTCCGTCATGCGGCCCGACCGAGGAGCGCCTGGTCGCGCTTGCGCTTTCGGCGATCGAAGAGCATCGACAGGCCCGCGGCGGCGAAGAAGAGGACCGTGAGGATCCCGGCGAGGATGAGCATGCTGACGACGTCGGCGGCAGGTGTCGCGGCGCCGGCGAACACCGTCGCGATGACGATGGCGACGCGCCAGCCCTTGATGATCTCGCGGCCGGTCATGACGCCGGCGAGGTTCAGCGCCACGAGGAACACGGGTGTGACGTACGCGACGCCCACGACGAGGAGGAGCTTGAAGACGAAGTCGTAGTAGTACTTCGCGTCGTAGAAGTTGGAGGCACCGACGGGTGTGAAGCCGGCCATCAGCTCGACGAGATGCGGAAGGATCAGCCAACCCGTGAAGGTCCCTGCGAAGAAGAGCGGCACCGCGGCGGCGACGAACCCGATGGTGTAGCGGACTTCCTTCCGCGTCAGCCCGGGCATGAGGAAGGCCCAGATCTGCCACAGCCAGACGGGCGCCGAGATGAGCAGGCCGACGGCGAAGGAGATGCGGATGCGGAGGTCGAAGGCGGATGTCACGGTCGCGAACATGAGGGTGACGGCATCCTCGTCGCCGCGACGCTCGGCGACGATGCGGATGGGCTCCGTCATCGCCCAGATGATCCCGTCGGTCAGGATGAACGAGACGATCATGCCCGCGACGAGCGCCGCGGCGGCGATCAGCAGCCGTTTGCGGAACTCGCGCAGATGGTCGCCGAGCGACATCCGCTTGTCCCGGTAGGGGGCGTCGTCTCGCGCGGCGTCCCGATCGGTCGTCGTCACCGAATCAGGGCGTGGGGCCCTGCGATGGGCCCTGCGCCGGTGGCGGCGTCAGCCCGGTGACGGAGGAAGGAGCCTGCGGGGGCTGGTGGGTCGGCGTCTCGGCCGGCCCGTCCTCCTCCTTCATCGCCTTCATCTCGCCCTTGAAGACACGCGCCGACTGACCGACGCTCTTCGCCAGCGCCGGCAGTTTCGCCGCACCGAACAGAAGAAGGATCACCGCCAGAACGACGATGAGATGCCAGCCCTGCAGACCGCCCATGAAAGCTCCTCGGGGTTGAAGTGGTTCCAGTCTAACCGCCGGTGACGCAGCCGGCCCTCAGGAGTACTGGGCGAGCCCCGCCTCCGCCCAGGCCCGGGCTGCCTCGCGCGCGGTGGCCGGCGAGAGGATCTCGACATCCCCGCCGAGGCGGGCGGCGAGCCGCTTCAGGCTGCGCTCGTCGCCCACGCGCAGACCCACCGTGCGGTGGTCGCCCTTGCCTCGGACCGCCGCTCGCGCAGCGAACTCGCCGAGCAGCGGGACGACGTCCTTGCGGCAGCGGAGTTCGACGATCACATCGGTGTCGGACGGCTCGAACAGACCGGGCAGCGCGTCCGAGCCGTGCGTGCTCGGGATGTCGGTGAGCACCACGTCGGAGACCCGGTCGAGGTGGAAGGTACGCACGGCCTCCCGCAGATGGCACCACCCCTGCAGGTACCACTGCCCGTCGGCGATGTGGACCTTCACGGGGTCGACCGTGCGCGTCGTGACAGGGGCGTCCGGTGCGCGGTACGCGAACGACACCGCGACACCGCGCTGGACGGCATCGGCCACCGTCGTCCGGACGTCGTCGACCACGGGGGTCGCGACGATGACCTCCGCCGGCGCACTGGCGGCACCGGCGGCGAGTTTGGCGAGCAGCCCCTGCACGACGCCGCTGTCACCCACGCCGGGAAGGCTCGCCGCGAGCTGGAGTCCGGCCAGCAGCGCGGCCGCCTCACGAGCCGTCAACCGGGGCGTGCGCTCGAGCGCCACCGCGTTGGTGATCGAGATGGTGTCCTGCTCGTCGAGCAGATCCCAGTCGATGTCGAACAGGTCGTTCGCCATCTGCCAGAAGCCGCCGTCACCGGGGAGGCCGATCACCGTCAGCTTCTCGACCATCGACCGCATCTCGTCCGGCACGACATCGAAGTCCCTCGCGGCATCCTCGACCGTGACCTCGCCCTTCGAGATCAGATACGGCACGAGCTGCAGGATCAGGGACGCGCGGTCGGTGGCGACCAGCGGCTGCGCGCTCATCCGGCGACCCCCGCGTGGAGATCGGCTGCCCGCCGCAGGCGCGCCACGACCAGCTCCACCAGCTCGGTGGGCTCGATCACGCGGACCTCGGGGCCGTAGGAGGCGAGCTCATCGGCGAAGATCTGTGCATCGACGTAGGGCACCCGGCATCCGCTCGCGTCGGCCGAGACCGCGCGACGGTTCAGTCGCAGCGCAGCTTCGGTGCCCGGCTCCACCTGGACGAGGGCGCGCTGTCGCTCCGCGACGGCCTCGAGTCCCGCGATCGCCTTGTCGCCGGCACCGTCGCGCAGGGACAGGTCGAAGGATGTGCGGGTCACGACGACGTCCGACGAGATGCGCGACAGGAGGAAGGTGCGCTCGGCGTCCTGCAGGAGGTCGAAGCCGTACACGTGCCATCGACCCTCGTACTCGACGAGCGCCCACGGCTGCACGCGACGTCGGTGAGCGGCATCCGACCCGCCCTTGATGTAGTCGAACTCGACGACCCGGCCCTGCTCGATCGCGCGCTGCAGCGGAGTGAACGACGGCTCACGCAGACTGATGCGCGGCGCGTACCCGATGATGGGAGCGTCGACGTCGATGCCGAGCGCCTGGATCTTGCGGAGGCCGCTGCGCGCCGAGACAGACATCGAGCTCTCGCCCCACACGCCGCCGGCCAGATTCAGCACGGCGATCTCCGCCGGCGTGAAGTCGATGTCGACCGGCAGCGAGTACTCCGCGGTCGGGATCCGATAGCGCGCTTCCCGGAGGTCATCCGGATCGGCGTAGTCGCCGATCGTCTCGATGGGGACGCCGAGTGAACGCAGGCTGTCCTTGTCGCGTTCGAACATCTTCTCGAGTGCGTCCTTCGACGCACCGGCCGCGCCCTGCTCGCGATAGCCGGAGACGGACGACAGGATCGTGTCCTTCGTCAGCCCCTGCTCCGTGGCGAGCAACGCGACGACGAGGTTGACAAGACGCTCCTCGGGCGCGCTGCGGATCGGATCGGTGGGCACACGGCAATCCTAGGCGCGGGACCGCTCGATGGCCCCGCGCAGGCTCACTGTGTCGAGGTCGTGGCGTCGTCGCTCGTGTCGATCCCGAGGATGTCGATCACGAAGACGAGGGTCGAGTTCGCGGGCACCGCGCCCGAGGCCTGATCACCGTAGGCCTGGTCCGGCGGGATGACCGCCAGCACCTGCGAACCCACGGTCTGACCCTCCAGCGCCTTCTGGAAGCCGGGGACGACACCGTCGAGCGACAGCGTCGTCGGGGACCCCTTCTCCCACGTGGAATCGAACACCTCTCCGGAGTTCCAGAGCACGCCGGTGTAGTTGACGCGCGGCGTCGAGTCGGCTGTGAGCTTCTCGCCCTCGCCCTTCTTCAGGGTCTTGATGATGAGGTCGTCCGGCGCGACCGCATCCGGGACGATGATGCCCGGGGTGCCGTCGGGGGCGAGGACGACGGTGGGGATGTTGCTGCCGTCGACGTACTGCGGCACACCGTTCGCCGCCGGGAGGAAGACGGTGTTGACGTCGATGACGACGACCGCGGCCTCCGACTCGGACAGGCCGATCTGGCTCACGAGGTCCGGGCTCAGATCCTTGGCGGGGATGGCCGACACGATGCGCGAACCGGGACGCGCGCAGTCGAGGACGTCCAGGATGGTCGGGAAGGTCTGCTCGAGCACGCTCACCTGGACCACGCGTGTGGGAGCCGACAGGACCTGCTGCCCGGTCGCGCCGTCCAGGAGGGTGATGCCGAGCTGTACGTCCTGCGTGCTCGTGGTGATCGGGGTGCCCGATCCCGTCGCGACGTCCGTGAAGGAGGTGCGGGTGACGTAGACCGGATCGGTCGTGGTCGCCGTCGGCGCCGGCTCGGCATCCGTGACGTTCACGAGGTCGAGCGACGAGGCCGGGACGGTGACGCGCTCGCAGCCGCTGTCGGCGGGGCCGGTGGGGGCGCAGCCCACGAGGGCCAGGGCGGTCAGGCCGATAACGGCCACGGCAGCGGGGATCTGACGCATTCGATCAGTCTACGGTCTCGCCGGAGCGGTCCTCGGCAGCCTGTCGGGCCCCCTCCACGGCACGCTGCGCGTCGCGCACGCGTTTGCGGAGGTTCTTGTCCGTGATCTCGCGATCGCCGACCGCACCGGGGGTCCAGGCCTCGACGTCCGCGTCGGCGTAGGACGGCTTCTTCAATGCGCGCTTGCGCACATCCGGGGGCATCGCACCGGGGGCGAGGCGACGGGCGGTGAGCAGGAAGCCGGTGTGGGCGACCATCCGGTGGTCGGGTCGCACGGCGAGTCCCTCGACGTGCCATCCGCGCACCATCGTCTCGGTCGCCTCGGGCTCGGTGAACAGCCCCGAGTGGCGGATGTACTCCGCGACGCGGCTGAGCTGCGTCGCCGTCGCGATGTAGCAGAGCACGACGCCGCCGGGCGTGAGCGCCTCGGCGACGACATCGATGCACTCCCACGGCGCGAGCATGTCGAGGACGACGCGGTCGACGGTCCCGGGTTCGGCGACCTGGGGCAGCTCCTCCGCGAGATCTCCGACGACGACGCGCCACGCGTCCGGATAGTGGCCGAGGAAGGTCTCCACGTTGGCCTCGGCCACGTCGGAGAACTCCTCACGGCGCTCGAACGACAGCAAGCGGCCGGAGGGGCCGATCGCGCGCAGCAGCCACAGCGACAGCGCTCCCGACCCGACGCCCGCCTCCACGACGGTGGCGCCGGGGAAGATGTCGGCGGAGGCGAGGATCTGCGCGGCATCCTTCGGGTAGACGATCGCGGCGCCGCGCGGCATCGACATGACGAAGTCGCGCAGGAGCGGACGCAGCGCCAAGTATTCGTGGCCGCCGCTGTTCACGACGACCGAGCCGTCGGGCTGGCCGATGATCGACTCGTGGCGCAGCACGCCGTGATGGGTGTGGAGCTCGCCGCCCTCCCGGAGCGTGACGGTGTGCATGCGACCCTTGGGACCGGTCAGCTGCACACGGTCCCCCAGCCGGAACGGGCCGCTCGGGCGCAGGTCGTCGCTCACGCGTCCACCCCCCGACGGACGCGCTCGAGCACATCGGCGACATCCGCGACCGTCCGCCCGTCGAGGGTCGGCCACAGCTCGTGCGCGCCGACGCCGTCGAGAGGGACCATGTGCGGGATGCCGACGGTCACCGTCCCGGCAGCGACCGCGGACGTCGTGCCGGTGACGGAGTCCTCGAAGGCGACCGTGTCCGCCGGGTCGACGCCCAGGGCGGCGCACGCCTGCAGATACGGGGCGGGGTGCGGCTTCGGGTGGGTGACCTCGTCACCGCCGATCACGACGTCGAAGGCGTCGAAGTCGATGAGCTCCGTGATCACCTTCGCCATCCGACTCATGGACATCGTCACCAGTGCCGTCGGGACGCCCGACTCCCGCAAGGCTCGGAGCAGTTCACGGGCGCCGGGGCGGAAGGGCACTCCGTCCTCCCGCAGCCGGCGCATGACCTCATCGGTCAGGTGGGCGACGATCTCGTCGACCTCGAGGCGGACACCGGCGGCCTGCAGGACACGCGCGGCGTCCGCGAGCCCCATGCCCACCATCGCCAGGCCATCCTCATGCGTCCAGGTGCCGCCGAAGCGCTCGACGAGCGGGGTCTCGGCGGCCATCCAGTAGGGCTCGGTGTCGACGAGGGTGCCGTCCATGTCCCAGAGGACCGCGGCGGGAAGGGGGGAAGTCACCGGTCAATGCTATGCGAGGGGTTCCGCCCGCCCCGCGGCGGTCGGCGTATCGTGGGGGTACCGACAGAGAGGACGTCCGTGCAGGGACTGGGACAGCGGGTGCTCGTGATCGCCGTCGACGGCTGGAACGACGCCGGAGAGGCCGCGACTGCTGCGGTCGCGCAGCTGCGCTCGTCGGGCACGTACGAGAAGGCCTTCGGTGTCGATCCGGAGCTGTACTTCGACTATCAGTACACCCGACCGCAGATGCAGATCGATGCCGACGGCGCCCGTCGCCTGGTCTGGCCGGAGGCGACGCTCTGGCGCCCGATCGCGCCGCGCGAAGACGGACCCGACCTGTGGCTGCTCACCGGCACCGAGCCCGCACGCGCCTGGCAGGCGTTCGCGGCCGAGGTCGTCGACGCGGCACTGCGGGAGGACATCACGGGGATCGTCGCCCTCGGCTCGATGATGAGCGACGTCCCTCACACCCGCCCCATCTCCGTCTTCGCCGGTTCCGAGAACGAGGAGCTCCGCTCCACGCTGGGGCTCGAGCGCTCCACCTATGAAGGTCCGGTGGGCATCCTGTCGGCCCTTGCCGCGGCCGGTGACGCAGCCGGCATCCCCTCCGCCGGTCTCTGGGCGAGCATCCCGCACTACGTCGGCGGCCACACGCCGTCCCCCAAAGCGACGCTCGCCCTGCTGGACAAGGTCGAAGAGATCACCGGCGCGACGATCTCGCGCGGCACGCTGCCGGCCGATGCGCTCGCCTGGGAGGCGTCCATCGACGCGGCGGCGGCGGACGACGAGGAGATGACGGAGTACATCCGCCAGCTCGAGACCACACGTGACGCGTGGGACTCCCCCGAGGCGTCGGGCGACGCCATCGCGCAGGAGTTCGAGCGCTACCTGCGCCGCCGGGGCGACGGACCGCGCGGGCCGAAGGACGACCCCCGCCGCTGAGCCGACTCAGTACGCCTGCAGCACCCCGGTGGCGAGCAGGATGATCAGGACGACGCCCAGCACGACGCGGTAGAGCACGAACGGCAAGAAGCTGCCGCGCTTCAGGTAGCGCATGAGGTACGCGATGACCGCGAGACCGACGCCGAACGACACGACCGTCGCGACACCCGTCTCGACGAGGGTGAACGGGGACTCCCCCGGTTCGCGGATGGCCTGGAGCAGCTCGTACAGGCCGCTGCCGAAGACAGCCGGCACCGCAAGGAGGAACGCGACCTCCGCAGCCGCGGGCCGCGTGTAGCCGAGGGCGAGACCGGCCGTCGTGGTCGCACCCGAACGCGAGACACCGGGGATGAGCGCGAGGGCCTGCGCGAAGCCGAGGGCGAGGCCGTGCCCCATCGTGAGGTCCTTCTCGGTGCGCACGCGCGTGCCCAGAGCGTCGGCGGCGCCGAGGATGAGCCCGAACACGATGAGGACCACAGCGACGAGCCAGAGGTTGCGGAACGTGTCGCGGATCACGTCCTGGAACAGGAAGCCGAGCACACCGATCGGGATCGTGCCGATGATGACGATCCATCCCATGCGGGCGTCCGGGTCGGTGCGCGGCACCGCACCGGTCAGCGACTTCGCCCACGCGGCGATGATCCGCGTGATGCGGCTCCAGAAGTACACGAGCACCGCCAGCTCGGTGCCGATCTGCGTGATGGCGGTGAAGGTCGCACCCGGGTCCTCGGCCGACGGCAGGAATTCGCCCACGATGCGCAGGTGAGCGCTCGACGAGATCGGCAGGAACTCCGTCAGTCCCTGGACGATGCCCAGGATGATGGCCTCGAGGATCGACATGCGCGGCCTTTCAGTACGAGCGGATCAGGTCGGTGAGCACCCGCTGCCCGAAGACCAGCGCATCGATCGGAACGCGCTCATCGACACCGTGGAACATCCCCGTGAAGTCGAGATCGGTGGGCAGCCGCAGCGGTGCGAACCCGAACCCGGCGATGCCGAGCTCGGCAAGGGCCTTGTTGTCGGTCCCTCCACCCATAAGGTACGGGATGACCGGGATCCCGGGATCATGCCGGCCCAGCGCGCCGACCATCGCATCCACGAGATCGCCGGAGAAGGGGACTTCGAGGCCGATGTCGCGGTGGACGACCTCGATGCGGATGTCGTCGCCGACGATGCGCTGCACCTGCGCGAGCACCTGATCCTCGTGTCCCGGGAGGGTGCGGATGTCGATCGCGGCAGTCGCGGCATCCGGAATCACGTTGTGCTTGTACCCGGCGGTCAGTCCGGTGGGGTTCGTGGTGGTCCGGAAGGTGGAGCGCAGGAAGGCGGATGCCGCGCCCGCCGTGTCGGCGACGGCGTCCGGGTCGTCGGCCAGGGTCCCCGACAGGTCGGCGAGCGAGCCGACGAGCTGCCGGGTCGTCGAGGTGAGCTCGATCGGCCACCCGGTGCGGCCGAGGGCGGAGACCGCCTCGGCCAGACGCGTGACGGCGTTGTCGGGGTGGTGCCGACTGCCGTGCCCCGCCTGACCGGTCGCATGCAGCCGGATCCAGATCAGCGCCTTCTCGCCCACCTGCAGCAGGTAGGCGCGCTCATCGCCCACAGCGATCGAGTAGCCGCCGACCTCGCTGATCGCCTCGGTCGCGCCGGTGAACCACTCCGCTCGATCGCGGACCACGAGCTGCGATCCCTCGACGCCGCCGTTCTCCTCGTCGGCGAAGAAGGTCAGGATGAGGTCTCGTTCGGGCTGCTCCCCCGCCCGCAGCAGGTCGCCCACGGAGGTCAGGATCATGGCGTCCATGTCCTTCATGTCGACGGCGCCACGACCCCACAGCATCCCGTCCTTGACGACACCCTCGAAGGGATCGACGCTCCAGTCGTCCGCGACGGCCGGGACGACGTCGAGGTGCCCGTGGAGGATGAGCGCAGGCTTGTCGGGGTCACGCCCCGGCACCCGTGCCGTGACGTTCGTCCGACGCGGGACCGGCTCGTAGTACTCCGGGGTCAGGCCGAGCGACTCGAGGTGGGCACCGACGTACTCGGCCGCCTCGCGCTCGCCCTTCGCGCGACCTTCGCCGTAGTTCGTCGTGTCGAAACGGATCAGATCGCGCGCGACGCGCGCAACCTCGGGCAGATCGTCGGGAGCGGTCATGCCGCCCACGCTACCCGTTCGATCCGGCGTCACCGCCGACCGCGGAGACGAGAAATGGGCCCCTCTCGGGACCCATTTCGACTCTGTGCGCGAGGGGGGACTTGAACCCCCACGCCCTATTCGGGCACTAGCACCTCAAGCTAGCGCGTCTACCTATTCCGCCACCCGCGCAGAGTTTTTCCCGTCGTTTCCTCGGGGATTTCGGTTTCGCAACCGAGGATCGACAGTAGCACGTTCTGACCGCTGTCGATAATCGGCGCGGCTACACCGCGGAGACGCCGAACAGCAGTCCCAGCAGGTAGGTGATCGCCGCCGCCCCGAAGCCGATGGCGAGCTGCCGCAGGCCGCGACGCAGCGGCGGCGCACCCGACAGCAGGCCGACGGTGGCACCGGTGAGCAGGAGAGCGAGCCCGACGAGCGCGAGCGCGAGGACGACAGCGGAGAGTCCGGAGAGACCGAAGATCCAGGGCAGCACCGGGATGACGGCGCCGGAGGCGAAGAACGCGAAACTGGATGCCGCGGCGCCGAGTGCCGAGCCGACGGACTCGAGGTCGGCGGGCGGCTCGGCCGCACGTCGGTACGGCACGGCGCGATCGCTGGCCTGGGCGGTCGCGATCACCTTGCGGGCGCGCGCCAGGGCGTCGTCCTCGTCGAGTCCGCGCGTCCGGTACACGAGTGCGAGTTCGTTCGCATCGAGGTCGAGGTCGGGCAGGACGTGGTCGGTGTCGTTGTTCGGATGTGTCGCCTCGATCAGCTCGCGCTGAGAGCGCACCGAGACGAACTCGCCGGCCGCCATCGACAGAGCGCCGGCGAGCAGACCCGCGATGCCGCTGAAGAGGACGAACTGCGGTGCGACGCCGGTCGCCCCGATGCCCATGACGAGGGCGAGGTTGGACACCAGGCCGTCGTTCGCGCCGAACACCGCGGCCCGGAAGGTGCCCGACAGGCGCATCCGGCCGCGGGCGGCGAGACCACGGACGACCTCGCCGTGAATCTTCTCATCGGCGCGCATCGCGGGGGTGGCGTGCGGGTCATCGTCATAGGGCGACCGGTTCTCCGCGTTCTGGGCGAGCGCCAGGACGAAGATCGAGCCGAACCTGCGGGCCATGCCGGCGAGCATCCGCGTGCGGAGCGACGCCCGCGGCAGCCGTGACGGCTCGCCCCCCAGCAGCTCCAGCCAGTGCGCCTCATGACGCCCTTCGGCGTCGGCCAGCGCCGTGAGGATCTCGCGCTCCTCCCCTGACCTCCGCGCGGCGAGCTCGCGGTACACGCGCGCCTCGGCGCGTTCATCGGCGAGGTAGGAGGCCCACCGCCGACGATCGCGAGGAGTGGCGTCGGGCAGGGGCGTCGCGTTCGTCGTGCTCATGTCCCTTTTACGGTAGCCAGCACACGCGTCGTCCAACGCCGGAAGGCCGGAACTGCCAGCATTTCGGGGATCCGAAGGGGGGTCAGGAGTGCACGCGTCGCCGCAGGACGTCGATGCGCGCCTGCAGTTGGGCGACGGTCGCCCGCGCCACCTCGGGCCCGCCGCACACGCGACGCAGCTCGGCGTGGACGGCGCCGTGGGGTTCGCCGCTCTGTCGGGCATACAGCCCCACGAGGCTGTTCAGCAGCTGCCGTTGTTCGCGGAGCGTGCGGTGCAGGGCCGGCGGCAGCGTGTTCTCGGCCTCGCCGGTCGCCTCGCCCCTCACCTTCTCCTGGGCCTCACGGGCATGACGGTGGCGCGTCTGTCGCGACTGCCGCTGCATGAGGAGCTCGTGCACGTGCTCGGGTTCGAGAAGCCCGGGGATCCCGAGGAACTCCTCCTCCTCGAGCGTGCCGGGGACGGCGAGCTGCCCGAACTCCTTGCCGTCGTACAGCACACGGTCGAAGTGGGCCGTGGACCCCAGTGCCTGGTAGCTGCCCTCCTCGAGGAGTGCGTCCGAGGCCTTGTCGTCGCGCTCGGCCTCCTCCAGCAGCGAGTCCTCGAGACCGTCGTCCTCGGACTCCTCACGGTCGAGCGCGTGGTCGCGCTCACGCTCCATCTCGTTCGCGAGGGCCAGCAGCTGCGGGACGTTCGGGAGGAAGACGGATGCCGCTTCACCCCGGCGGCGAGCGCGCACGAAGCGACCGATGGCCTGGGCGAAGAAGAGCGGCGTCGAGGCGCTCGTCGCGTACACGCCGACGGCCAGACGCGGCACGTCGACACCCTCGGACACCATCCGCACCGCGACCATCCACCGCGTCGTCGACTGCGAGAAGGTCTCGATGCGGCCCGATGCGGCCTTGTCGTCGGAGAGCACCACGGTGGTGGGCTCCCCCGTGATGTCGCGCAGGATCGCGGCGTATGCCCTCGCCGCCGTCTGGTCGGTGGCGATGACGAGGCCCCCGGCATCCGGAACGTCCTGTCGGACCTCGCTCAGCCGCCGGTCGGCGGAGCGCAGGACGGCGGAGATCCACTCCCCCTCGGGATTCAGGGCGGTCCGCCACGCCTGCGCGTTGATGTCCTTCGTGTTGTCCTGGCCAAGGTGCGCCTCGTACTCGTCTCCCGCCTTGGTCCGCCACTTCATCTGACCGGCGTAGACGTGGAACAGCACGGGACGGACGACGCCATCGGCGAGCGCGCGACCGTAGCCGTAGTTGTAGTCGGTCCGCGAGATGCGGATCCCCTTGTCGTTCGGGTGGTACTCGACGAACGGGATGGGTGCCGTGTCGCTGCGGAACGGAGTGCCCGACAGCAGCAGACGTCGGGTCGCGCGGCCGTAGGCCTCGCGGAGGGCGTCGCCCCAGCTCAGCGCGTCACCGCCGTGATGCACCTCGTCGAGGATGACGAGGGACCGCGAGTCGAGCACGAGACGCTCGTGCACCGACGCCTTGACGGCGACCTGGGCGTAGGTCACGGCGACACCGTGGTAGTGCCGCGCCGGCGAGTAGTGCCTGTTGCTGAAACGAGGGTCGAGGCGGATGGAGACGCGGGCCGCGGCATCCGCCCACTGCGTCTTCAGGTGCTCGGTCGGCGCGACCACGATGATGCGGTCGATCACCTGCCGCCGCAGCAGCTCGCTCGCCAGTCGGAGGGCGAACGTGGTCTTGCCGGCGCCCGGTGTCGCGGCGGCGAGGAAGTCCCGTGGTCCGCGGCCCACGCCGTCGGGGCCGTCCGCCTCGAAGTACTGCTCGAGGGCCTCGGCCTGCCAGGCGCGCAGGTTCTGTGCCGTTCCCCACGGCGCGCGCTGCGGGAAGGCGGGCGAGAGGTGCTCGGCGGCGAAACTCCCGAAGTGGGGCTCCTGCGAAGCCGCCCCCTCTTCGTTCGTCGTCTCGCTCGTCACGTCGATCCACCCTAATCCTCCGGCGGACATCGGGTCCTCTCCCGGACGACGGCGCTCCTGGCCGCGGAGGTCGGACGGGTAGCCTCGAAGCGGAGGTGCCATGCGCGACATCGACTCGGGGCCCGACGCGAACCGTTCGCCCTACGTCCCCAACCCGAGCACCCATCCCTGGCGACGGATGGTGTCCATCGGTGACTCGTTCACCGAGGGGATCGGCGACCCCTACCCCGATCGTCCCGGCGAGCACCGGGGCTGGGCGGATCGGGTCGCAGCGGTCCTGGCGTCGCAGGTCGACGACTTCGCCTACGCGAACCTCGCCATCCGGGGCAGGCTGATCCGCCAGATCGTCGACGATCAGATCGAACCGGCGCTGGCCCTCAAGCCGGACCTCATCACGCTGTCCGCGGGTGGCAACGACGTCATCCGGCCGCAGGGCGACCCCGACGCCGTCGCGGAGCTGTTCGAGGATGCCGTCGCCCGCCTGTCCTCGCAGGGCGCGACGCTCCTCGTCTTCACGGCGATCGACACCGAGTTCACGCCGGTCTTCCGCGGCATCCGCGGGCGGGTGGCGATCTACAACGAGAACATCCGCGCGATCGCGGACCGTTACGACTGCATCGTGGCCGACCAGTGGGCGCTCAAAGAAGTGCAGGACATGCGGTTCTTCGACGACGACCGGCTGCACTACAACACACTCGGCCATCACGAGGTCGCCCGCATGGTGCTGCGCGTCCTGAACGTCCCGAACGACCTGCAGCCGATGGCGCCGCAGGCGGTTCCCCCTACGACATGGCGAGCCGCACGCGCGAACGATCTGGTGTGGGCACGCGAGTACCTCGTGCCGTGGGTGCTGCGGCGACTGCGACACCAATCGTCCGGCGACAACATCACGGCCAAGCGGCCAGATGCGCTGCCCTTCTCGCCGGGGGCGCCGACGGACTGACCCGTCCCAGCGCGCGGATCCTCAGCGCAACGCCCAGAGCGCGACGGCGGCCGCCGAGGCGACGTTGAGCGAATCGACGCCGCCGGACATCGGGATCGTCACCACGGTGTCCGCTGCGGCGAGCGCGGCGGCCGACAGGCCGTCACCCTCCGACCCCATCAGGACGGCGAGTCGCTCCGGGCGCGCCGTGGCGAACGCGTCGAGAGCGACGGCGTCCTCCGACAGCGCGAGCGCCGCGACGTGGATGCCGGAAGCCGAGAACAGCGCCGCCGCAGCATCCCACTCAGGCAGGCGCGCCCACGGCACCTGGAAGACGGTCCCCATGCTCACCCGGACGCTCCGGCGATACAGGGGGTCGCCGCAGCGCGGAGTGACGAGGACGGCGTCTGCACCGAGCGCGGCGGCGGCGCGAAATGCGGCACCGACGTTCGTGTGGTCGACGATGTCCTCGAGGACGACCACCGTCCGCGCCCCTTCCAGAAGGGCGGCCGGGTTCGGGAGCGCGGGGCGCTGCATCGCGGCGAGCGCACCCCGGTGGACGGCGAATCCCGTGAGGGCCTCGGCGACGGAGTCGGGGACGACGTAGACCGGGGCGTCGCCGGCGAGCGGGCGCGCGTCATCCAGCCACTTCTCCTGCACCAGCACGGACCGAGGCCGGTGACCGGCCGCGACGGCCCGCCCGATCACCTTCGCCGACTCCGCGATGTACAGACCGTCGGCGGGCTCGGTGACGCGCCGCAGCGCCGTGTCGGTCAGATCGCGATAGTCCGACAGGCGCGGATCGGCGGGATCGTCGATCCGGATCGTCGTCATAGTGCCATGCTGTCACGCTCGTCCCCCACGTGATCCTCGTGAAACCGCGACGGCGTAGGCTCGGTGAGGGAGGAGGGTCATGAGCGTGCTGGACCTGGATGCCGCGACGAGCGACGCCGTGGAACGTGCAGTCGACGCGCTCGCCGGCCGGCGCGTCGCGGTCCTCACCGGTGCGGGAGTGTCCACCGATTCCGGCATCCCGGACTACCGCGGCAAGGGCGCTCCCGTGCGCACGCCGATGACCGCCCAGGAGTTCCTGGCCGACGACGCCTCCCGGCGACGGTACTGGGTGGGCAGTCACCTCGGCTGGCGGACGTTCGCCGCGGCGTCGCCGAACGACGGCCACCGTGCTCTCGCCGAGCTGGAGCGGTCCGGCGTCGCGACGGGCGTCATCACCCAGAACGTCGACGGCCTGCACCTGCGTGCCGGCAACCGACGGGTGGTCGAACTGCACGGCACGATGCGGCGGGTGAGCTGTCTGCACTGCGGCCAGGTCTTCGACCGCCGCGACCTCGCCGAACGCATCGACCGGGACAACCCGTGGATCACTGTTCCCGACAGCGTCGAGCTGGGGCCCGACGGCGACGTCCTGCCGGGGCGCAGCGACGGGTTCGTGGTGCCCGACTGCTCGGTGTGCGGTGGGATGCTGAAGCCCGAGGTCGTCTTCTTCGGCGAGTACATCCCGCTCGAGAAGTTCCGCGAGGCCGAGCAGCTGGTGCGGGCGAGCAGCGCCCTGCTGATCGCCGGATCGTCGCTGGTGGTGAACTCCGGCATCCGCCTCCTCGACCGCGCCCGGCGTCGAAAGCTCCCCGTCGTCATCGTCAACCGCGGACAGACCCGCGGCGACGCGCGCGCGACGGTCAAGATCGACGCCGGCACCTCCGAGGTGCTCACGGCCCTCGCCCGGTCGCTCACAGCACCCTGACACCGCGTCGCACGTAGGCTCGACGGGTGACCAATCTCACCCTCGTGCGCCACGGCGAGACCGACTGGAACCGCGCCCGTCGCATCCAGGGCTCGACGGACATCCCCCTCAACGACACCGGTCGGATCCAGGCGCGCGCCGCCGCCCATGATCTCGCCGAGCGCGTGACGCGCGCGAACACGACCGTCGTGGTCTCGAGCGACCTGTCCCGCGCGCACGAGACCGCCCGGATCATCGCCGCGGAGCTGGGTCTGGCGGAGCCGACCACCCACATCGGGCTGCGCGAGCGCTCGTACGGCGAGGCCGAGGGAGTGACCGACACGGAGTTCGCCGAACGCTGGGGCCCGTGGGACACCGCCGTCGTGCCGGGCGCCGAATCTCGCGACGCCCTCGCGACCCGGGCGCTCGCCGCGCTGCACGAGGTCGTCGAGGATGCCCAGCGGGCGAGCGACCCGCACACCCCCGACCTCATCGTCGTCGCCCACGGCGCGCTCATCCGTGCCGTCATGGAACACGTGACGGACGGCGTTCACCCCGGCCGGGGCCGCAAGATCCTCAACGGCTCGGCGCACAGCTTCCGCGTCGAGCCCGAGGGTCTCACCCTGCTCGAGACCTCCGCCGTCCCCGTCTGAGGGTCAGGCGAGCCCGAGTGATCGGGCGATCAGGAGCAGCTGCACCTCGGTCGTCCCCTCCCCCACCTCGAGGATCTTCGAGTCGCGGAAGTGGCGGGCGACGGGGTACTCGTTGATGAAGCCGTTGCCGCCGAAGATCTGGGTCGCCTCGCGCGCGGTGTCCATCGCCGCGTCGCTCGAGGTGAGCTTGGCGATGGCCGCCTCGGTCTTGAACGGCAGCCCCGCGTCGCGCAGGCGTGCCGCATGCAGCCAGGCCAGCCGTGAGACGTGCACGCGCTGCTGCATGCGCGCGAGCATGAACTGGATGCTCTGCCTGCTGCCCAGAGACTCCCCGAACACGACCCGGCTCTTCGCGTAGTCGACCGCCGCCTCGAGGCATCCCTCCGCGGCACCCGTCGCGAGGGCGGCGATCGCGATGCGGCCCTCGTCGAGGATGTGCAGGAAGTTCGCGAATCCGCGGCCGCGCTGACCCAGGAGGTTCGCCTCCGGCACGCGCGCACCCACGAACGAGAGCGGATGCGTGTCGCTGGCATGCCAGCCGACCTTGTCGTACGCGGGGCCGACGGTGAACCCGGGGGTACCCGACGGCACGATGATCGTCGAGATCTCCCGCGCCGCGGCGCCGGGCTCGCTCGTGACCGCTGTCACCGTGACGAATCGCGTGATCGACGTTCCGGAGTTCGTGATGAACTGCTTCGCGCCGTCGATCACCCACTCGCCGTTCTCCAGGCGCGCCGTCGTGCGGGTGGCCCCGGCATCCGACCCCGCCTCCGGCTCGGTCAGACCGAATCCCGCGAGCGCACGCCCCGCGAGCAGGTCGGGCAGATGCTCGTCCCGCTGCGCGTCCGTGCCGAACCGGAAGACCGGCATGGCACCGAGACTGACGCCCGCCTCGAGGGTGATCGCGATCGACTGGTCGACGCGCGCGAGGGCCTCGATGGCGAGACCGAGCGTGACGTAGTCGCCGCCCTGTCCGCCCACCTCTTCGGGGAACGGCAGGCCGAACAGTCCCATGTCCCCCATCTGGGCCACCACGTCCATCGGCAGTGTCTTCGTGCGGTCGGCCTCGTACGACGCCGGTGCGACGACCTCGTCGGCGAAGGAGCGGACGAGCCCCGCAAGCTCGACCTGCTCCTCGCTGAGCCCGTATCCCGACAGCGGCAGACTCATGCGAACACCATCGCCCGAGCCGGGTCGCGCAGGACGTCGCCCACGTCGGTGAGGAACCGTGCCGCCTCGGCGCCGTCCACGAGCCGGTGGTCGAACGACAGGCTCAGCGTCATCACCTCGCGCAGCGCGACGCCGCCCTCGTGCTCCCACGGCCGCCGCTGCACCGCGCCGAGACCGAGGATCCCTGCCTCGCCGGGAACCAGGATCGGCGTCCCCGCGTCGACGCCGAACACGCCGTAGTTGGTGATCGAGAACGTGCCGCCCGCGAGATCGGACGGTGTCGCCTTCCCGGCGCGCGCCGTGTCGGCCAGGGCGCGGATCGCGTCCGACAGGTCGAGGAGCGACATCCCGCCCGCGTCCTTGACGGAGGGGACGACGAGCCCGCGGTCGGTCGCTGCGGCGATCCCGAGGTTCACCTTCCCGAAGCGGACGATCTCCCCCGCGTCGTCGTCCCATGTCGCGTTCAGTTCCGGCGTGCGTCGCAGCGCGAGGCAGACCGCCTTCGCCGCGACCGCCATGATGCCGACGCGGTGGTCGGCAAAGCGGGCGTCGGCGCGCAGGCGCGCGACGAAGGCGACGGATGCCGTGACGTCGACGGTGAGGAACGTCGCCGCGTGCGGGGCGGTGAAGGCGGAGCGCACCATCGCGTCGGCCGTGTGCTTGCGCACCCCGCGGATCGGGATGCGCAGGTCGGTCGCGTCGACCTGCGCGCCGGCGGCCGGCGTCGACGCGAGGGCCGGAGCGGGTGCCGCAGCCGTGCGGGCGGCGTACGCCTCGACGTCGTCCCGGGTGATGATCCCGTCCACGCCGCTCGCCGCCAGCAGATCGAGGTCGACACCGAGGTCGCGCGCGAGCTTGCGCACGGGCGGCGTGGACCTCGGTCGCTCGCGAGGCTCGCGCTCGGGGATGCTGGGGTCGATGGCGTCGTGCGGCGCCGCTTCGCGGACGGCCAGGTCCACGGCATCCCCGCCCGACCCGACGCGGGCGCGCCGCCGCGGCCGGGCGCTGCTGCGGGGTGCCGCGCCGTACCCGACGAGGTTGGGCTCGCGCTTCTGCTCCGGCTCGGGCGCGTCGCCATCGGCATCCGTCCCTGCGACCTCGAAGGAGATGAGCACCTCCCCCACGGGGACGACATCTCCCTCCGCGTGGCGCAGGGAGGCGACGGTCCCGACGAACGGCGACGGGAGCTCGACGACGGCCTTGGCCGTCTCGACCTCGGCGATCGTCTGATTCAGGGTGACCTCGTCCCCGGCGGCGACGTGCCACTGGACGATCTCGGCCTCGACGAGGCCCTCGCCGAGATCAGGAAGGCGGAAGTCGGTGATCACGCGGTCACCTCCGGCATCCCGGCTCGGCCCATGACGCGATCGACGGCATCGAGGATGCGGTCGAGGTCCGGCAGGTGATGCTGCTCGAGTTTCGCCGGCGGGTAGGGCACATCGTGCCCGGTCACCCGCAGCGGAGGTGCTTCGAGGTAGTGGAAGCACTTCTCCGTGATGCTCGCGATGACCTCCGCCGCGACGC
Source organism: Microbacterium sp. NPDC080005 (assembly GCF_040702445.1). Classification (NCBI taxonomy): domain Bacteria; kingdom Bacillati; phylum Actinomycetota; class Actinomycetes; order Micrococcales; family Microbacteriaceae; genus Microbacterium; species Microbacterium sp. NPDC080005. The sequence continues at coordinate 1,258,599 of NZ_JBFBLD010000001.1, forward strand.
CCGCCTCACGGGACGCCTCGTGGGTGACGACGACGCGACCGGTGCGGCGCACCGACGCGGCGACCGTCCCGTAGTCGACAGGCGACAGCGAGCGCAGATCGATCACCTCGAGCGACACACCCTCGTCCTCGGCGGCGAGCGCGGCATCCATCGCCGTCATGACCTGTGCGCCGTAGGTGACGACGGTGACATCGCTCCCTTCGCGGACGACGCGCGCGAGTCCGAGCGGCGGCGCGTCGGCGATGTCGCCGTCCAGGTCGACCTCGCCCTTCGTGTGGTACAGCCGCTTGGGCTCGAAGAAGACGACCGGATCGTCGCTCGCGATCGCCTGCCGCAGCATCGTGTAGGCGTCCTGCGGATTCGACACCGCCACGACGCGGAGACCTGCTGTGTGGACGAAGTACGCCTCTGGCGACTCGGAGTGATGCTCGGCGGCACCGACGCCGCCCGCCCACGGGATGCGGATCGTGAGCGGCATCTTGACGCGTCCCTGCGTGCGGTAGTGCAGCTTGGCGACCTGGCTCACGATCTGGTCGAAGGCCGGGTAGACGAAGCCGTCGAACTGGATCTCGACGATCGGCCGGAACCCGCGGAAGGCGAGACCGACGGCCGTCCCGACGATCCCCGACTCCGCCAGCGGGGTGTCGACGACACGCCGCGGTCCGAACTCCGACTGCAGCCCGTCCGTGATGCGGAAGACGCCACCGAGCCGGCCGATGTCCTCGCCCATGACCAGCACGCGGTCGTCGTCGGTCATGGCGCGACGCATCGCCGCGTTCAGGGCCTTGCCCATCGTCAGCTCGGTCATCGTGCGCCGCCCCCGGCGAAGCCGTCGAGGTAGGCGGCGAACCCGGTGCGCTGTTCCTCGATCCCGCGGTGCGGTTCGGCGTACACGTGGTCGAACACCCGCAAAGGCTCGGGCGCGGCGGCCCCCACGACGGCGCTCCGCATGGCCGCCGTGAAGCGATCGGCATCCGCCGTCAGCTGCTCGGCGAAAGCGTCGTCGAACGCGCCCAGCGAGCGCAGGTAGGACTCGACCCGGGTGAGCGGATCCCGTGCGCGCCAGTACGCGACCTCGTCCGCGTCCCGGTACCGGGTGGGGTCGTCGGACGTCGTGTGCGGTCCGACGCGGTATGTGACGGCCTCGAGATAGGCGGGTCCGCGTCCGCTGCGAGCATGGTCGGCGGCCCAGCGCATGGCCGCGATGCACGCGAGGACGTCGTTGCCGTCCACCCTGAGGCTCGGGATGCCGAAGCCCGGCGCGCGGCCGGCGATCGGTGTCCGCGACTGCAGCCCGACCGGTTCGGAGATCGCCCACTGGTTGTTGGAGCAGACGAAGACGACGGGCACGCCGAAGGCGGCGCCGAAGACCATCGCCTCGTTCACATCGCCCTGGCTGGTCGCGCCGTCGCCGAAGTAGGCGACCGCGACCTGATCGCCGCCGTCGCGCTGCACGCCCATCGCATAGCCGACGGCGTGGAGGCTCTGGGCGCCGATGATGATCTGCGGATTCGCGACGTGGACGTTGAACGGGTCCCAGCTCGCGTGCTCGGCGCCGTGCCAGACCATGACGAAGCCGCGCGGCTGCACACCGCGCACGACCTCGATGCCGATCTCCCGGTAGCTCGGGAAGAGGAAGTCGTCGTCGTGACAGGCCCAGGCGGTGCCGACCTGCACGGCTTCCTGGCCCTGCGCCGGCGCCCACAGCCCCAGGTGTCCCTGACGCTGCAGCGCGACACCCTCGGCGTCGAGTCGGCGCGCCAGGAACATGTCGCGATAGACCTGGCGCAGCATCGCGGCGTCGACGTCCGCGGCCCACCGGTCCAGCCGCTCGTCGCGCACGCGGCGGCCCTCGTGATCGAGAAGACGAGCCACGTCTTCGGTGTCGCTCGCCACGGCCGCGGCGGGGGTCAGAGTGTCGGTCATCGTCGTCCCTCTCTGATTGCGGTCGCACGTCTTGTGGACGGATGACCGGCGCAGAACACCGGCCTCGTCGCCGGATGCTGCGAGAGTACGTCGACGTCGCACCTCGCTCAAGCATCGCGTGCAACATTGAGCAGGATGCGTAAAGGGTGTGACTGCTCCCTGCTATGGTGTGGCACTATGAGCGCCCTCGACCACGTGGATCTCGAGCTGCTGAACGCCCTCGCCGAGGACCACCGTGCCACCGTGGTCGCCCTCGCGGAGCGCCTCGGGCTCTCCCGCAACACCGTGCAGGCCCGCATGGCCAAACTCGAGCGTTCGGGGGTGTTCCTCTCCTTCGAGCGAGCGATGTCGCCCGCCGCGCTCGGCTACACGATCGAGGCGATCCTGCACGTCCAGGTGCGTCAGGCGGACCTGCCGCGGATCACCGAAGAGCTCCAGGAGATCCCCGAGGTCGTGCAGTGTCATGGACTCAGCGGCCCGGTGGACCTCCTGGTGCGTGTCGCCGCCCGCGATACCCAGCACCTGTTCGACATCGACGCCCGCATCCTCGCCATCGACGGCGTCGAACGCACCGAGACCTCCCTCGCCATGGGCGAGGTCATCGGATACCGGGTCCGACCTCTCCTGGCAGCGGCTCGGCGGGGGAACTGACATCGGCGGGCGCGCGCTCCTCCAGACGGACGAGGACCACGCCCGCCAGGATGAGCGCGCCGCCGACGAACTGGACCGCAGCCGGCGCCTCGCCGATCAGCAGCCACGCGAAGCTCAGCGCGAACAGGACCTCGGAGAGCCCGACGAACGACGCGAGCCGCGACCCGATCTTCGGCACCGCCATGACGCCGAGGGCGTAGCCGGTCGCCGTGCAGACCCCGACGAGGAGCAGCGGGATCAGCGGCGCCACGCGCACCCCGAGCAGATCGACCGGCTCCGCCGACACGGCCAGGGGCAGGATGCCGACGCCCGCCAGGACCAGGATCGTCACCGTCCCGATGAGCAGGCCGCCGGCGGCGAGGGCGAGCGGCGGCAGGTCGTCGCCGGTCCGTTCGCTCATCACGAAGTAGACGCACGCACAGACCGCTGCCAGGAGGGCGAAGACCGTTCCCAGCAGGTCGAAGCGGGCCCCGGCGATGTCCACGACGAGCACCAGACCCGCCATCGCCACGACCGAGCCGATGAGAACGGTGCGGGACGGCGCACGACGCGTCCGCGCCCAGACGAAGAGCACCAGCATGACGGGAGCGAGGTACTGGATGAGCAGGGCGACGCCCACCGGCATCCGCTGCAGGGCCGAGAAGTAGAAGATCTGGCAGCCAACGACGGGGATCAGCCCGAAGGCGACGAGCGAGACCCCGTGCCGACGGAGGAAGTCGGGTCGCCGACGGAGCGTGTGGACGAGCGCCGGCGAGAGCACGAGTCCCGCGACACCCATCCGGATCGCGAGCACCGCCGCGAGCGACCAGCCGCCCTCGAGCAGCGGCTTGGCGATGGGCCCGCTGATCGAGAACGTCAGGGCACTCGTCACGGCGAGGATCAGACCCGTCGACGGCACCCGCCGCGCCGAGGTGTGCCGGTCGGTGGCAAGTCGGGCAGGTGCCGTGTGCGTCATCGGTGTCCCTCGAGGATGAGTCCGGTTCGTCATGACCTAAGCGTCACTACACTGGTGACAGTAGCGATCCCCCGCGTCAGGAGTCAACACCATGTTCATTCGTGACACCGAGCTCTCGCTGCGCGCCGCGACCGCGCTCGTGAACTCCCTCCCCGAGATCGACGGTGACGGCGTCGATCGACTCGCGACCCTCGAGGACATGGGGGCCTTCCTGAGGGAGTTCCCCTACAGCGGCGTGATCCGCCGCGACGATGTCGAGCTCTCGGAGCTGCGGGGTGCACGCACGCGACTGCGGATGCTCTGGACGGGTGACCGCGTGGCGGCGGTCCCCATCGTCAACGCCATGCTGCGCGAGGGGAAGGCTCTGCCCCAGCTCGTCATCCACGATGCGTACGACTGGCACATCCATGCGACCGACGACGCGGCCCCGCTCGCGACCCGCATCACCGTCGAGGTCGCGATGGCGTTCGTCGATGTCATCCGCTCCGACGAATTCGACCGCGTCCGGGTCTGCTCCGCCGACGACTGCGAGGCCGTCTACATCGACTACTCGAAGAACGGGTCCAAGCGCTACTGCGACACCGGCAACTGCGGCAACCGCATGAACGTCATGGCGTATCGCCGGCGGAAGGCCGAAGAAAGCGCGTGACGGCGGATGCCGCGGCCTGCGGCGTCTCGTAGTGGATGAGGTGCCCCACACCGGGGATCACCACGAGTTCCGCATCCCGGAAGAGCTTCTGCAGCGCGTACTGCGCGGGCATCGGAGTGATGTCGTCGTTCTCGGCCGCGATGAGCAGCGTGGGGACCGTGATCCGAGGTGCTGCGGCCCGGACGTCGTTCGACACCGAGGTCACGAACGCTTCGCGCAGGGTGTCCCGGTCGGCGAAGCGCGAGAAGTACGTGTCGTGCTGATCATGGATGAACGTGCGCAGGGCCTTGTCCCGCGTCTTGGCCATCGCGATGCTCATCACGCGGACGATGACCGGATTGCGCAGCAGGGCGTCTCCGATCCGGCGCGGCAGTCGCGCCCCTGCCCAGTAGTAGAAGATCGCCAGTCGCGTGAGGATGCCGCGGGGGCCCTCGAGCGCGGGGGCGCCGATCGGGTTGACGAGGATCAGACGGGGTGTCGGGAGTCCTCGTGCGACGGCGGCCGACGCGACGATGGACCCGAACGAGTGGCCGAGGACGACGGCCCCCGGCGCGGCCACCGCGGCGAATGCCGTCAGCCAGTCGGCGTAGCCGTCCAGGTCATGCCGACCCGGCAGGGCAGGCGTCTCGCCGAACCCCGGCAGGTCAGGTGAGACGACCCGCACACCGTCGAGGAACGCGACCACAGGCTCGAGCCCGTGGTGCTCCCCCCGGAAGCCGTGGACGGCGAGGATCGTCGTGTCCGCGTCATCCGGACCGTAGGCCCAGTAGGCCGTCGATACGCCGGCGACGGCGACCTCGTGACGCTCGACGGGGATTGCCCGCAGTCGGTGGGCGTACGGGCTCGCGGCGGTCACCCGAAGAGTCTACGAGCGCGTGCGCGCCTCCGCGTCGGCGGCGCGTCGTCCGGGTCGATGTCCGCGCCCGACCGTAGCGTCGGAGCATGGGCGCCTGGCACGACACTCCGCTGTGGGATGACGACACGTGGGGTGAGGCGCCCGCGCCCTCCGCCGACGCATCCCCCGCGGTCGCCGCTGAGCCCGCACTCGTCGTCCTCGAGCCCGCGACTGACGATGCGCTCGCCCCGCCGATCATCGCAGTGGGGCCGTGTGCGGGACCGCTCGGCGTGTTCGATCTCGAGACCACCGGCGTGGACGTCCGCTCCGACCGCATCGTGACGGCGCACGTCGGTGTCCTTGACGCATCGGGCAGCGTGATCGATTCACGCACGTGGCTGGCTGACCCCGGGGTGGAGATCCCCGCCGGCGCGACCGCCGTCCATGGGATCACCACGGAGCGAGCCCGAGCCGAGGGGCGTCCGGCCGCGGAGGTCGTCGCCGAGGTCACGGCGTCGCTGCGCGACCTGTTCGCGGCCGGCATCCCGGTGGTCGCCTACAACGCCCCGTTCGACTTCTCCCTCCTCAAATACGAGGGTCTTCGCCACGGCGTCGCCCCCATCGAGGCACCGTCCCCGGTCATCGACCCGCTCGTCGTCGACAAGACCTACGACAGGTACCGGCGCGGCAAGCGGACGCTGGAGGTCGTCGCCGCCCACTACGCCGTCGTGCTGGAAGGCGCGCATGACGCCGCCGCCGATGCGATCGCGGCGGGGCGCGTCGCCCAGGCCATCGTCACGCGGTTCGATCTCGAGGTCTCCGCGGACGAGCTGCACACCCAGCAGATCTCGTGGGCGCGCGCGCAGGCCGAGAGTCTGAGCGAGTACTTCGTCCGCATCGGGCGGATCGATGCGGACGTCGACGGCAGCTGGCCCATCCGCTGAGCCCGCGTCGGAGACGACGAAGGCCCCGCCGGAGCGGGGCCTTCGAGGGTGGCTGCTTACTTGCTGCCGAAGTTCTTGAAGCGCTGGTTGAACTTCTCGACGCGACCGGCCGAGTCCATGATGCGCTGCTTGCCCGTGTAGAACGGGTGCGAGGCCGACGAGATCTCGACGTCGATGACGGGGTAGGTCTCGCCGTCCAGCTCGATCGTCTTGTCGCTGGAGACCGTCGAACGGGTCAGGAAGGTCTCGCCGGAGCCGAGGTCGCGGAACACGACGGCGCGGTACTCGGGGTGGATGTCAGTCTTCATTGGGTTCCTCACGAAGTGCCCTGGATTTTGCCAGGTGCGGGTGGAAGTCTGCGGCGCGAGTGCGCCAACGCGAGAGTCTATCAGGATGCCGCGCGGGCGGCGAACCGGCCATCCTCGGCGGTGAGCGTGATCGGCATGCCGAAGGTCGCGGTCAGGTTCTCGGCCGTCAGGGTCTCGGCGATCGGCCCCTGTGCGACCGCTGCCCCGTCCCGCAGCAGCAGGACGTGCGTGAAGCCGACGGGGATCTCCTCGACGTGGTGGGTGACCATGATCATGGCCGGCGTCGACTCCTCCTGCGCGTATCCGCCGAGGAGCGACAGCAACTCCTCGCGGGCGCCGAGGTCGAGGCTGGCCGTGGGCTCGTCGAGCAGCAGGAGCTCGGGGTCCGTCATGACGGCGCGGGCGATCTGCACACGCTTCTGCTCACCGTCCGACAGCGTGCCGAACGTCCGGTCCGCGAGGTCCGCGAGGCCCCACTCCCCCAGCACACGACGCGCGCGGCGCTCGTCGATCGCCTCGTAGTCCTCCCGCCAACGACCCAGCACCGAGTACGCGGCGGTCAGGACGACGTCGAGCACGGATTCGTCCTGCGGAACGCGCTTGGCCATCGCGGACGACGCGAAGCCGATCCGGGGGCGGAGGTCGAAGACGTCCGTGCGCCCGAGGCGCTCGTCGAGGACGGTCACAGCGCCGGAGGTCGGGTGGACGAGTGTCGCGGCGAGCTGCAGCACCGTGGTCTTCCCAGCGCCGTTGGGGCCGAGGACGACCCAGCGCTGGTCGGACTCGACCGTCCAGTCGATCCCGTCGACGATGTTGCGGGCGTTGCGGCGGACGACGACGTCGGCGAGTTCGAGGACCTGAGGCATGGCCCCAGCCTATCGAGGGTCGAGGCGCTACCGAGCGGCCGCCACGACCTCCCGGTAGAGGGCGGCCGTCTCGTCGGCGATCGCCTCCCAGCTGAAGGCGGATGCCGCCCGCTCGCGACCGGCTCTGCCGTAGGCGCGCGCCCTCTCCGGGTCGGAGACGACCTCCGTGAGCGTCGCGGCGAGGTCGGCGACGAACTTCTCCGGATCGACCGGTGTCCCCGTCCCGTCCTCGGCCTGTTCGATCTCGACGAGGCGTCCGGTCTCGCCGTCGATGACGACCTCGGGGATGCCGCCGGTGGCGGTGCCGACGACGGCCGCGCCGCACGCCATGGCCTCGAGGTTGACGATGCCGAGCGGCTCGTAGATCGACGGGCACACGAAGGTCGTCGCAGAGGTGAGGATCGCGCAGAGGTCCGGGCGCGGCAGGAACTCCTCGATCCAGACGACACCCTCGCGGGTGCGCTGGAGCTGCTGCACCAGGCCCTGGACCTCGGCCATGATCTCAGGCGTGTCGGGCGCCCCGGCGCAGAGGATCAGCTGCACCTCGGGCGGCAGGAGCTCCGCCGCGCGCAGGAAGTACGGAAGGCCCTTCTGCCGCGTGATGCGCCCCACGAACACGACGGACGGTCGTGCCGGATCGATTCCCCACCGCGACAGGAGGTCCGGGTCCTCTCGCGGCTGCCAGGCGTCGACGTCGATGCCGTTGTAGATGACGCGCACCTTGGCGGGGTCGAGGGAAGGGTAGCTGCGGAGGATGTCGCGCCGCATCCCGTCGCTCACGGCGACGACGGCGGCGGCGTTCTCGTAGGCGGTCTTCTCGACGTAGCTCGACAGCGCGTAACCGCCGCCCAGCTGCTCGGCCTTCCAGGGACGCAGCGGTTCGAGCGAGTGCGCGGTCACGACGTGCGGCACCCCGTGCAGCATCGAGGCGAGGAAGCCGGCGTAGTTGGCGTACCAGGTGTGGCTGTGCACGACATCCGCTCCCGCGACGTCGCCGACGATCTCCAGGTCCGTCCCGAGCGTCTGCAGCGCGGGATTGGCGCCCGACAGACCCGTCGGGGCCGCGTACGAGGTCGTGTCGGCCTCGTCACGCTCCGCGCCGAACGCGCGCACCTGGACCTCCATCCGGGAGCGCAGCGCCTTGACGAGCTCGGTCACGTGGACACCGGCTCCGCCGTAGATCTCGGGCGGGTATTCCTTCGTGACGATGTCGACGCGCATGGACCGAACTCTAGGGCACCGGGACACGGTGTCACAGTCCTGGTCGGACCCTCCGAAAGGCACATAGTGTGAGCACATGGCAGCATCCCCGAAGGTCCTCGGTATCGTCCTCGCCGGTGGCGAGGGCAAGCGACTCATGCCGCTCACCCAGGACCGCGCGAAACCCGCCGTTCCTTTCGGCGGGCAGTACCGGTTGATCGACTTCGCGATCTCGAACCTCATCAACTCCGAGCTGCGCCAGATCGTGGTCCTCACGCAGTACAAGTCGCACAGTCTGGACCGTCACGTGTCGCAGACGTGGCGGATGTCCGCCCTGCTGGGCGCCTACGTGACCTCCGTCCCCGCACAGCAGCGGCTCGGCAAGCGGTGGTTCTCGGGGTCCGCCGACGCGATCCTGCAATCCCTCAACCTCATCCACGACGAGAAGCCCGACATCGTCGCCGTCATCGGTGCCGACCACGTCTACCGCATGGACTTCCAGCAGATGATCGACGCGCACATCGCCTCCGGTGCCCGCGCCTCGGTGGCCGGCATCCGTCAGCCCATCTCGCTGGCCAACCAGTTCGGCGTGATCGATGTGGATCCCACCGACGGCGTCACGATCCGCGACTTCCTCGAGAAGCCGCAGAATCCCACCGGGCTTCCGGACAGCCCGGGCGAGGTCCTCGCCTCGATGGGCAACTACGTCTTCGACACCGATGCCCTCATCGAGGCCGTCGAGGCCGACGGCGAGCTGCCGACCTCGAACCACGACATGGGCGGCGACATCATCCCCTACTTCGTGTCCCGCGGCGAGGCGGCGGTCTACGACTTCCAGCGCAACGACGTCCCCGGATCCACCGATCGCGACCGCGACTACTGGCGGGATGTGGGCACGATCGACTCGTTCTTCGACGCGCACATGGACCTCATCTCGGCGCTGCCGGTGTTCAACCTGTACAACATGGACTGGCCCATCCGCTCGCAGTCGGTGAACTCGCCGCCCGCGAAGTTCGTCCGCGACGGCATGGGACGGATCGGTAACGCCATCGACTCGATCGTGTCGCTGGGCTGCGTGCTCTCGGGCACCCACCTCGAGCGCAGCGTGCTGGGCCCCTGGACGCTCTCGGGCGGCGGCGCGACGATCACCGACTCGGTCCTGTTCGACCACGTGAGCGTCGGCGCCGGGGCGCGTGTGCACCGCGCGATCCTCGACAAGAACGTCGTGATCGAGCCGGGCGCCACCGTCGGAGTCGACCGCGAGCTCGACCTGTCGCGCGGGTTCACCGTCACCGACAGCGGGCTCACGGTCGTGGGGAAGAACATCCGCATCACCGCCTGAGCGCGCCGCGGGCGACGGAGCCGATAGCGTTGTCGGGTGCCTGATGCCCGGTTCCTCGTCGTGTTCGACGCCGATTCCACGATCATCCGCAACGAGGTCATCGAGCTGATCGCGGACGAGGCGGGCCGCGGCGCGGAGGTCGCCGCCGCGACGGAGGCCGCCATGCGCGGCGAGGTGGACTTCGCGTCGAGTCTGCGCTCCCGCGTCAGTGAACTCGCAGGCGTCCCGGTCGCCTCCTTCGAGCGCGTCCTGTCCCGGATCGAGCCGACTCCCGGCGTCCGCGAACTCATCGCCGCGATCCACCAGCGCGGGGGCATCGCTGCGGTGGTCTCGGGAGGATTCCACGAGATCCTCGATACCGTCGCTCCTTCGCTCGGCGTCGACGTCTGGCGGGCCAACCGGCTGGTGTCCGCGGACGGCGTCCTGACCGGTGTCGTCGACGGTCCGATCGTGGACGCGGCGGGCAAAGCGGAAGCCCTGCGGGAGTGGGCGCTGTCCGCCGGCGTCAACCTCTCGGCGACCATCGCCGTCGGCGACGGGGCCAACGACCTCCTGATGATGGATGCCGCCGGTCTGGGGATCGCCTTCAACGCGAAGCCGGCGGTTCGCCGCCGTGCCGACCTCGTCGTGGACCCGGTCGATCTCGGCGAGCTCATCCCGCTCCTGCCCTGAGACAGCCCCGACGGGATGTCGGCGACCGCGAGTAGCGTGCGGGCATGGACATCATCCTCATCCCCGGACTCTGGTTGACCGCGTCATCGTGGGACGACGTCGTCCCTGCCCTGCGGCAAGCGGGGCACCTGCCGCATCCGCTCACGATGCCCGGGGTGGGCGTCGCTGATTCCGATGCCCGCCTCTCCGACTGGGTCGACGCGGTCGTCGACGAGATCGACCGCGTCGACGGCCCCGTCGTGCTCGTGGGTCACAGCGGCGGCGGGAACGTCGCGTGGGGCGCCGCCGAGCGCCGCGCCGACCGGGTGAGCCGCGTCGTGTTCGTCGACACGACGCCTCCCCCGCCCGGAGCGGACATCTCGGAGTTCCCTCTCGTGGACGGCGTCATCCCCTTCCCGGGGTGGGACTTCTTCGACGAGGAGGACGTCGCGGACCTCGACGACGCGACGCGTCGGCGCACCGCGCCGCTCACGGCGTCCGTCCCCGCGAGGGTGCCGACCGACGCACTCGCGCTCGAGGGCACCGACCGGCACCGCATACCGGTCACGATGCTCATGGGATCGATGGACGAGGCGACATTCCGCCAGGTCGTGACGCAGTGGGGCGCGTTCGCCGCCGAGTTCGCCGCGATCGAGGATGCCGAGGTCGTCCGGATCGGTACCGGGCACTGGCCGCAGTTCTCGGCCCCGGCGGAACTGGCGCGACGGATCATCGACGCCGTGCGCTGACGCCGGTCAGTGCCCCATGCCGAGACCGCCGTCGACGGGGATGACGGCACCGGAGATGTAGGCGGCGTCCTCGGACGCCAGCCACACCACGGCGGCGGCGACCTCATCGGCGGCGCCGAAGCGTGCGGCGGGGATGTTCTTCTTGTACTCGGCCTGGGTGTCCTCGGGCAGCGCCGCCGTCATGTCCGTCTCGATGAAGCCGGGGGCGACCACGTTGGCCGTGATGCCGCGTGATCCCAGCTCGCGCGTGAGCGACCGGGCGAAGCCGACCAGCGCGCTCTTCGAGGAGGAGTAGTTGATCTGTCCGGCCGAGCCGTAGAGGCCGACCACCGAGGAGATGAGGATGACGCGGCCCCACTTGGCCCGCAGCATCCCTTTCGCGGCGCGCTTGACGACCCGGAAGGCACCGCCGAGGTTGGTCGAGACGACGGTGTCGAAATCGTCCTCGGTCATCCGCAGGAGCAGGGTGTCCTTCGTGATGCCCGCGTTCGCGACGACGACGCCCACGGGCCCGAGCTGCTGCTCGACCTCGGTGTACGCCGCGTCGAGCGAGGCCGCATCGGTGACGTCGGCGCGGACGGTCAGCGTCCCCTCGGGTCCCTCGCCCGACCGTGCCGTGACGGCCACTGTGTAGCCTTCCGAGACGAATCGTTCGGCGATCGCGCGGCCGATGCCGCGGTTGCCTCCGGTGACGAGGACGACGCGCTCGTGGGACATGCTTCTCCTTGCTCCGAGCCGGGTGAACCGCACCAGCCTAGCGGCGTGTACGGCGGGTAGGCTGGGGGTCAACCCGCCTGAAGGAGACGGACGTGACCGACGCCACGAACACCCCGCCGCAGCCCTCCGACGTGCCGCCGGCACCGCCCGCGCCGAGCGATGCCTACCCGCCCGCACCGCCCTACTCGCCGCCGTCAGCTCAGGCCCAGCCCGCCTTCGGCGAGCAGCAGCCGGGCTACCCCCAGCCCTACGCACAGCCGTCGTACGGCCAGCAGTACGGTCAGCCCGCCTATGGACAGCAGCCCTACGGTCAGGCGGCCTACGGCTACGCGCCGGCGCGGCCCAACAACGTCCTTGCGATCATCTCGCTCGTCGCCTCGATCGCAGGCCTGACGCTCGTCCCCTTCATCGGCTCGATCGCAGGTGTCATCACCGGACACATGTCTCTCAAGCAGCTCAAGACCTCCGGCGAGAACGGCCGCGGCATGGCCCTTGCCGGCACGATCATCGGATGGATCGGATCGGGATTCTGGCTGCTCCTCATCCTGATCTGGGTGATCGCCGCGATCGCCTTCGCCGCCGCCGTCCCATCGATGGTCCAGTACTCCTAGGAGCCCCCCACGTCCCGCCGCACCAAGCACGACGCCGCGCAGTCGGCGACTTCCCTCGCCACGGCGCCGGAAGTCGACGCCCGCTCGCGCACCCGCCGCTACGTCATCATGATGACGGTGCGTGTCGCCTGCTTCATCCTCATGGTGACGGTCACCCCGTACGGCTGGCAGACCTGGATCTTCGCCGCCGGCGCTGCCGTGCTGCCCTACCTCGCGGTGGTGGTGGCGAACGTGGGCAACGGCGACGAGGTCGTCGTGGCCGAGCGACCCTCGCGCGAGATCGATGCGGGGCCGACGGCAGCCACGACTCCGACGGAGCCCGACGACAAGGTGATCAGGATCCAGGAGAGCCCGCCCCGGGAGGAGCGATGAACAGCCCGCAGTGCTCGCGCGCGGGATGCCGTGCCGACGCGCAGTGGCAGGTCGTCTGGCGGAACCCCCGCATCCATTCCGCGGACCGTCGCAAGGTGTGGACGGCCTGCGCCGACCACGTCGGATTCCTGCGCGACTACCTCGCCTCGCGCAGCTTCCCCGTCGAGGTCTTCGCGCTCGACACCGCCGACGCGTCGTGAACCGCGAGACCGCGCTGCGTTGGAGCGGCTACGTCGCGATGGCCGTCGTCTTCGCCATCGCCTGCGCGTTCCTGTCGAACTGGCAGTTCTCGCGGAACGCGGAACGGGATGCCGAGCTCACGCTCGTCGCGGACAACTACGCACGCCAGCCGGTCGCCCTGGCGGACCTCATCCCGCTCGGGCAGGGCTTCGTCCCCGCCGATGAGTGGCGACCCGTCGAGATCCGCGGGCAGTACCTGACGGACCAGACCCTGTTGGTGCGCAACCGTCCGCACGGCGGCACGAGCGCCTTCGAGGTGCTGGTGCCGTTCCGGGCGGACGACGGCCGCGTCGTCCTCGTCAACCGCGGCTGGGTGCCGCCCGGCGACGACCGTCCCGAACCGGACGCCGTCCCCGCGCCCCCGGCGGGTGAGGTCACTGTGACCGGTCGCCTGCAAGCGGGCGAGCGGCCGGTGCGCGAAGGACGCTCCGCGCCCGAGGGCCAGGTCGCCACGATCGATCTCGCCCTGATCGCGCAGATGACCGGGCAGACGGGTGAGATGCTCGACTCCGCCTACGTCCTCATGGCGCAGGAGACGCCGGCACCGGCCGAACGTCCGCAGGCACTCGAGGATCCGTCGGCGGATCCCGGCCCCTACCTCTCCTACGCGATCCAGTGGATCCTCTTCGCGGTCATGGGGTTCGCCTTCATCTGGTACATGATCCGCACCGAGATCCGGCATCGTCGCGAGGATGATCGGGACGGCGGGCGCGCGACATCGCGGAGACCGCCGCGCCGCCGCGACCGCGACATGGAGGCCGAGGACGAGCTCCTCGACGCGCGCTGATCCGCGAGGACCGGAGGGCCGTCAGGCCAGCGTGATGAGGTCGATGTAGTCGCGTCCCCAGATGTCCTCGACACCGTCGGGGAGGATCAGCACACGCTCCGGGTTCAAGGCCTCGACAGCGCCCTCGTCGTGCGAGACGAGGACGACCGCGCCCTCGTAGTGCGCCAGCGCCCCGAGGATCTCTTCACGGGATGCGGGGTCCAGGTTGTTGGTCGGCTCGTCGAGCAGCAGCATGTTTGCCGACGACACGACGAGCGTCGCCAACGACAGTCGCGTCTTCTCGCCGCCCGAGAGGACGCCGGCCGGCTTGAGCACGTCGTCGCCCGTGAACAGGAACGACCCCAGGACCTTGCGCGCCTCGGTGGCGGTGATGTCCGGCGCCGCCGACATCATGTTGTCCAGGACGGAACGGCTGACGTCGAGGTTCTCGTGCTCCTGCGCGTAGTAGCCGATCTTGAGCCCGTGGCCGGGCTCGATGATCCCGGTGTCCGCCTTGTCGACGCCGGCGAGGATGCGCAGGAGGGTCGTCTTGCCGGCGCCGTTGAGCCCCAGTACCACGACGCGGGATCCTCGGTCGATCGCGAGGTCGACACCCGCGAAGATCTCCAGCGAACCGTAGGACTTCGAGAGATTCTTGGCCATGAGCGGCGTCTTGCCGCAGGGCGCGGGCTTGGGGAAGCGCAGCTTCGCGACGCGGTCCTCCTGCCGGACGTCGTCGAGACCGGCGAGCAGCTTCTCGGCGCGAGCCACCATCTGGTGCGCCGCGGCGGCCTTGCTCGCCTTCGCACCGAAGCGCGCCGCCTGCTGCTGGAGGGCCGTCGCCTTCTTCTCGGCGTTGGCGCGCTCCTTGCGACGGCGCTCCTCGTCTGCGGCGCGCTGACGCAGATAGTTCTTCCAGTTCATGTTGTAGACGTCGATGACCTGTCGCATCGCGTCGAGGTAGAACACGCGGTTTACGGTCTCGCCCACGAGGTCGATGTCGTGGCTGATGACGATCAGTCCGCCCTTGTACCCCTTCAGGAACTCGCGCAGCCACACGACGCTGTCGGCGTCGAGGTGGTTGGTCGGCTCGTCGAGGATCATCGTCTGCGCGTCGGAGAAGAGGATGCGGGCGAGTTCGATTCGGCGTCGCTGGCCACCCGAGAGCGTCTTCAACGGCTGGTCGAGAATGCGGTCGGGCAGCGAGAGGTTGTGGGCGATGGACGCCGCCTCCGCCTCGGCCGCGTACCCGCCGAGGGCTTCGAAGCGCTCGGTCAGCGAGGCGTACTTGCGCATCGCCCGGTCGGCGGTCGCGGCATCCGTCGACGCCATCTGCTCGGCGGTCTCCCGCATGCCGATGACGAGCGAACCGAGACCGCGGGCGTCGAGGATGCGGGTCCGAGCGAGCATCTCGGGATCACCGGAGCGGGGATCCTGCGGGAGGTAGCCGAGCTCGCCGCTGCGGTCGACCTTGCCCTCGGCGGGGAGCAGGTCGCCGGCGAGGACCTTCGTCAGGGTCGTCTTCCCGGCGCCGTTGCGGCCGACGAGACCGATCTTGTCGCCCGGTGAGACGCGGAAGGCGACGTCGGACATGAGGGTGCGCGCACCGACGCGGATCTCGAGATCGTGCACGGCGAGCACAGCAGACGTCCGTTCTTCCTGGGGAGGCGGCCGAGTGGCCAAACCCCCAGTATACGGCGCGGAGCAACGACCACCGGCCCCGCCCCGGGAGCGGTTCCCGGTTTCCACTCGCCCGGCGAATCGTTGTAAGGTTAGGCGACCCTAATCACCTCTCCCAGGAGACCTCTGTGCCTCGCATCCGCACTGCGCTCGTCCTCGCCGCAGCATCCGCCCTCCTCCTCACCGGCTGCGCCACCACGGCTGCCACCCCCGCCGGCACCACGTCTTCCGGCGGTGCCGCTGCGGCAGACGACGCCTTCCCCGTGACGATCACCCACGCGTTCGGTGAGACCACGATCGAGGGCAAGCCGGAGCGGGTCGCGACGGTGTCCTGGGCCAACCAGGAGGCCGCGCTCGCCCTGGGCGTCGTCCCCGTCGGCATGCCGGCCGTCACGTGGGGCGACGACGACGGCGACGGCATCCTCCCCTGGGTCGAGGACAAGCTCGAGGAGATGGGGGCCGACACCCCCGTGCTCTTCGACGAGGCGGACGGCTTCGACTACGAGGCGATCGCCGACACGGCGCCTGATGTCATCCTCGCCGCCTACTCGGGGATGAACCAGGAGGAGTACGACACGCTGAGCAAGATCGCGCCTGTCGTCGCCTACCCCGACGTCGCGTGGGGCACCACCTGGCAGGAGCTCACCGAGATCAACGGAACGGCTCTCGGAATGAAGGATGAGGCCGAGACCCTCGTCGACGACCTCACCACCCAGCTGGGCGAGCTCACCGCCGCACAGCCCGACATCGCGGGCAAGAGCGTGATGTTCAGCTCGTTCGACGCGACCAACCTCGCCGAGATCGGCTTCTACTCCCTCGAGGACCCGCGCCAGCTGTTCCTGCAGGACCTCGGCATGGAGCCCGCGTCGACGGTCGTCGAGCAGTCCGAGGACACCGACCAGTTCTGGATCACCAACAGCACCGAGGAGATCGAGCGCTTCAGCGACCTCGACGTGCTGGTGACCTACGGCGACGACACCACCCTCGCCACGATGCAGGCCGACCCGCTGCTGTCGCGGATCCCCGCGGTAGCCGACGGTTCCGTCGTCGTCCTCCCGCTCGCCAACGCGCCGCTCTCCGCCGCCGCGAACCCGAGCCCGCTGTCGATCCCGGCCTCGCTGACGGCCGACTACGTCGACCTCATCGGCGAGGCCGCCGCCAAGGTCTCCGACTGATCCGGACCGGCTCGCCGCTCTCACCATGACCGCTCTCGCTCCCGCACCCGCCGCCGCCACGACCGCGTCCCTCCGACGCCGGTCGGGGCGGCGGCGGGTGCTGTGGGTGCTGGTCCTGGTGATCGCGGTCGCCGTCATCTGCGTCCTGTCGGTCACCTTCGGTAACCGGACGGTGGACGCGTCGCAGATCATCGCGGGACTCACCGGGGATCTGACGACGACGGATGCCGCCGCCGTGGCACGCCGGGTGCCGCGCACCATCCTGGCCCTGCTGGTCGGCGCGTCGCTCGCCGTCGCGGGCACCGTCATGCAGGGCGTCACCCGCAACCCGTTGGCCGATCCGCAGATCCTCGGGATCAACGGTGGGGCATCCCTCGCCGTCGTCACGGGCCTGGCGTTCTTCGGGGTGACAAGCGCCTTCGGGTACATCTGGCTCGCCATGCTCGGCGCGGCATTGGCAGCGTTGTTCGTCTACACCATCGGGTCGCTGGGTCGTGGCGGCGCGAGCCCTCTCAAGCTCGCCCTGGCGGGAGCCGCCACGGCGGTGGCGGTCACGTCGCTCATCAGCGCGATCCTGCTTCCCCGCATCGACGTGATGAGCGTCTTCCGGTTCTGGCAGATCGGCGGCGTGGGCGGCGCGACGACGCAGAACATCCTGCTCGTGCTCCCATTCCTGGCGGTCGGCATGGTCATCTGCATCGCCTCCGCGGCCGCGCTGAACGCCCTTGCGCTCGGCGACGACCTCGCGACCGGCCTCGGGCAGAAGGTCCGGACGGCGCGCCTGCTGTCGGCGCTCGGCGCCGTGATCCTCTGCGGCGCGGCGACGGCCGTCGCCGGCCCGATCGGATTCGTGGGACTGATCGTGCCGCACGTGTGCCGCCTGCTCGTCGGCCCCGACCACCGGTGGCTGCTCCCCGTCTCGGCCCTCGTCGGCGCCGGACTCCTCACGGTCGCGGACGTCGTCGGTCGCGTCATCGCACGACCGCAGGAGGTCGAAGTCGGCGTCGTGACCGCGCTGATCGGCGCCCCGTTCTTCATCGCCATCGTCCGCCGACAGAAGATGCGCGCGCTGTGACCGCCCTCGCGCCCGCTCAGACGACGCTCTCCGCCGTGAGCGCCGGTCGGGCCCGGCGTGCGCGCCGGCGGATCCTGGTGACCGGCGGTCTCCTCGTCGCCGTGCTCGCGACGTACCTCATCTCACTCATGGTCGGCCAGACCTTCTACACGCCCGCGGAGGTCTGGGCGGTGATGACGGGACAGACCGTCCCCGGCGCGTCCTTCACCGTCGGCGAGCTGCGGTTGCCCCGGTCGACGGTCGCCCTTCTGACGGGTCTCTGCTTCGGCATGGGCGGCGCCGTCTTCCAGACACTGCTGCGCAACCCGCTGGCCAGCCCCGACATCATCGGGATCAACGCGGGCGCGAGCGCGGCGGCCGTCGTGGGCATCGTCTTCCTCTCGCTCTCGGGCACGGCCGTCTCGGTCCTCGCCACCGTCGCGGCCATCGCGACGGCACTGACGATCTACCTCCTGGCGTTCAAGGACGGCGGTTCCGGGGCGCGTTTCATCCTGATCGGCATCGGCGTGGCGGCCATCTTCAACAGCATCGTCGCCTACGTGCTCTCCCGCGCGGCGGAGTGGGATCTGCAGGCGGCGATGCGGTGGATCACCGGGAGCCTGAACAGCGCCTCGTGGAACGAGGTTCTCCCGCTGTCGGTGGCGATGATCGTCGTCGTGCCGATCGTGCTCTGGCTCACCCGCGACCTCGAGCTGATGAGGCTCGGGGACGATGCGGCATCGGCCCTGGGCGTGCCGGTCGAGAGGCGGCGCATCCTGCTCATCGTCGGCGCCGTCGTGCTTCTCGCGTTCGCGACGGCCGCCGTCGGTCCCATCTCCTTCGTGGCCTTCCTCTCCGGACCCATCGCCGCACGGATGCTCGGACCGGTGGGTTCGCCGGTGCTGGTCGCCGGCTTGTTCGGCTCGTTCCTCGTGCTCGTCGCCGACCTCGCCGGGCAGTACCTGCTCGGGATGCGTCTGCCGGTCGGCGTCGTGACCGGCGTCCTCGGTGCGCCGTACCTCATCTTCCTTCTCATCCGCAGCAGCCGCTCGGGAGGCTCCCTATGACCGCGGACCGCACCCTCCACGCCTCCGGTGTGAAGCTCGCCTACGGCGACCGCCTCATCGTCGACGACCTCGACCTCGTCGTCCCGCCCGGTCGGATCACGGCGATCGTCGGGGCGAACGCGTGCGGGAAGTCCACCCTGCTCAAGTCCATGGCGCGACTTCTGACGCCCCGCGCCGGCCAGGTGCTCCTGGACGGCAAGGACATCCACAAGCTGCCGACGAGGCAGGTGGCGCGTGAGCTCGGACTCCTCCCCCAATCCCCCATCGCGCCGGAGGGGATTGCCGTCTCCGATCTCGTCGGTCGCGGACGGACCCCGCACCACGGCCCGTTGTCGCGGTGGAGCCGCGCGGATGACGAGGCCGTCGCGGCCGCCCTGGACGCGACGGACACCGCCGCCCTGGCGGACCGAGCGGTGGACGAACTCTCGGGCGGCCAACGGCAGCGGGTCTGGATCGCCATGGCACTGGCACAGCAGACCGACGTGCTCCTCCTCGACGAACCGACGACGTTCCTGGACGTCAGCCACCAGGTCGACGTCCTCGACCTGCTGACCGATCTGAACCGGCGCTCCGGGACCACGATCGTGATGGTCCTGCATGACCTCAACCTCGCGGCGCGGTACGCCGATCACCTCGTCGCGATGGCCGGTGGGCGTCTCTACGCCGCCGGAGACCCGGGCGAGATCCTGACCGCCGAGACCGTCAAGGACGTCTTCGGCATGGACAGCCGCGTCATCCCCGACCCGCTCACCGGACGCCCGATGGTCCTCCCCATCGGTCGCCACCACGTCCCCGCCGGCGTCTGACCGCTTGAAAGCCGAGACCATGTCCCTCAGCACGATGAACTTCTTCCGCGCCCCCGTCGCGGCGGTCACCGACCTGACGCCCAGCTTCCGCCGGTTCACGTTCCGCGACGACGCGCTGGGCGCGTACGGCGACCCCGGCTTCGATCAGCGGGTCAAGATCATGTTCCCGACGCCGACCGCGTCGTTGGAATCGATGCCGACGGATGCCGACTGGTACGACCGCTGGCGTGCCATGCCCGAGGCGGAGCGCCCGGTCATGCGGACGTACACGACGCGGGCGGTGCGCGGCGCCGTTCGCGAGGTCGACATCGACATGGTCGCGCACGATGTGCTCGGTCCGGCATCCGCTTGGATCGCCGACGCCGAGGTCGGGGACGAGGTGCTGATCCTGGCTCCCACCACCGAGCACAGCGGTGTCAGCTACGGCATCGACTTCGTACCGCCGGCCAAGACGGACGCGATCCTGCTCGCCGGGGATGAGACCGCCGCCCCGGCGATCGCGCGGATCCTCGAGCAGCTCCCCGCCGATGCGCGCGGTGTCGTCGTCCTCGAGCTCCCCCACCCGAGCGACGCGGCCTATGTGCCCTCGCACCCCGGCTTCGAGCTGATCATCGAGGCTCGGGGCGGCGAGGACCGCCGGCACACGCACCTCATCTCCGCCGTCGCCGACGTCGCGCGGCGCCTCGCTCCGGGCGGGATCGGAGCCGAGGTCGAGGAGATCGACGTCGACCACGACATCCTGTGGGAGGTCCCGCGCACCGCCAAGGGAGGGGCGGCCCTCAAGAGCGCCCCCCTCTACGCCTGGCTCGCAGGCGAGGCATCCGCCATCAAGGCACTCCGCCGACACCTCGTGAGCGAAGTCGGCGTCGACCGTCGCGCCGTCGCGTTCATGGGCTACTGGCGTCTCGGCCGCTCGGAGAACTGACCCCCGGGCACGCGAAAGGGGCGGTGCGACGTGGTCGCACCGCCCCTTTCGCGGATTCGGGTCAGATCGAGAAGCCGAGCGCGCGCATCATGTCGCGACCGTCGTCCGTGATCCGCTCAGGACCCCACGGCGGCATCCACACCCAGTTGATCCGGAACCGGTCCACGACACCGTCGAGCGCCTGTCCGGTCTGCTCCTCGAGCACATCGGTGAGCGGGCAGCCTGCGGAGGTCAGGGTCATGTGGATGACGAGGGCGTCGTTCTCGTCATCCCAGCCGAGGTCGTAGATGAGGCCGAGGTCGACGACGTTGACCCCCAGCTCGGGGTCCATGACGTCCTTGAGCGCCTCGGTGACCTCGTCGTACTTCTCGGGTGCGAGCGTCTCGGTCATGCGACGATCCTAGGCCTGCTCGCCGCCGACCGGGGCGAGGAAACGGTCGTAACCCTCGTCCTCCAGTCGTGCTGCGAGCTCCGGGCCGCCCTCTTCCGCGACGCGACCGTTCACGAGCACGTGGACGAAGTCGGGCTGGATGTAACGGAGGATGCGGGTGTAGTGCGTGATGAGCAGTACACCCATGTCGCTCTGCTCCTTGGCGCGGTTGACGCCCTCGGAGACGATCTTGAGCGCGTCGACGTCGAGGCCGGAGTCGGTCTCGTCGAGGACGGCGAGCTTCGGCTTCAGGAGCTCGAGCTGGAGGATCTCGTGACGCTTCTTCTCACCGCCGGAGAAGCCCTCGTTCACGTTGCGGGCCGCGAACTTCGGGTCCATCCGCAGGTTCTGCATCGCCTGCTTGACGTCCTTGGTCCACGCGCGGATCGAGGGCGCCTCGCCGTCGACGGCCGTCTTTGCGGTGCGGAGGAAGTTGGTGACGGTCACACCGGGGATCTCGACGGGGTACTGCATCGCGAGGAACAGTCCCGCACGGGCGCGCTCGTCGACGGACATCGCGAGGACGTCCTCGCCGTCGAGCGTGATGGTGCCGGCGGTGACGGTGTACTTCGGGTGACCGGCGATCGTGTACGCGAGTGTCGACTTGCCGGAGCCGTTCGGGCCCATGATGGCGTGCGTCTCACCGGTGCGGACGGTGAGCGTCACACCGTTGAGGATCGGGGTCTCGCCGGCTTCCGTCTCGACCGTCACGTGGAGGTCGCGGATCTCGAGGACAGACATGTCAGCTTCTTTCTTCAGTTCACGGCTTTGGTCACGGCGGGATCGATGAGGATGTCGTGCCCGTCGATCGTGACCTCGTAGACGGGCACCGGCTCATACGCCGGCAGATTCAGGGGGCGCCCGGTGCGCAGCGAGAAGGCGGATCCGTGGGCCCAGCACTCGAGCGTCTCGCCCTCGACGAAACCGTCGGCGAGCGAGATGTCGCCGTGGGTGCAGGTGTCGCCGATCGCGTGGACCTCGCCCTCCCCGTCGAGCACGACGGCGATCGCGACGCCGTCGATCTCGACCCGCACGGCCGTGTCCTGCGTCAGGTCACTCAGCTGCAGCACCTTCTGCGCGGTCACGCGTCACTCCCGCCGGCCAGCTCCGCCTCGATGGCGGAGATGAACTCGTCCTCGAGTGAGGGGATGCCGATCTTCTGCACGATCTCAGCGAGGAAGCCGAGGACGACCAGGCGCCGTGCCTGCTCCTCGTCGATCCCGCGGGCCTGCAGATAGAACAGCTGCTCGTCGTCGAAGCGACCGGTCGCGCTCGCGTGACCGGCGCCGACGATGTCGCCGGTCTCGATCTCGAGGTTCGGGATGGAGTCGGCGCGGGCCCCGTCGGTGAGGACGAGGTTGCGGTTCGCCTCGTACGAGTCGGTGCCGACCGCATCCGGTCCGATGAGGACGTCGCCGATCCACACGGTGCGTGCCGAGGCGCCCTGCAGCGCGCTCTTGTAGAGCACGTCTCCGTTGGTGTGGGCGCCCTTGTGGTGCAGGTAGACCTGGCTCTCGAGGTGCTGGCCGGCGTCGGCGAACGACAGCCCGTACAGGCGTCCCTGAGAACCTGCTCCGGCGAGTTCGACGGAGGGGTTCACGCGCACGAGACCGCCGCCGAGGCTCACGACGATGTGCGTGAGGGAGGCGTCGCGGTCGACGCGGGCCTGGTGCGCCGCGAGGTGCACGGCGTCGTCGTCCCAGCGCTGAACCGACACGACGGTGAGGGCGGCGCCGTCGCGCACGATGATCTCGACGTTCTGCGCCTGCGACGCCGATCCCTCGTGACGGAGGACGACGGTTCCGCGGGAGTTCGGCTGCGCCTCGATGACCACGTGCGCGTGCGCGACGCCACCGCGACCGGTGAGGGTCACGACGACCGGCTCGTCGAGCTCGGTGTCGGCGGGGATGCGGATGAGCGGAGCTTCGGGCTCCTGCGACCACGCGATCGCACTGACGACGTCCTCCGGCCGGAAGACCTCGCCCCGGGGCGCCTCGTCCTTCTGCAGGCGGCGATGCTCCACGGCGTCCGGTCCGGACACCTCGACGCCGATGACGTCGTGAGGAGCCTCCTCGTCCGCGAGCAGAGGTGCGAGCCGGTCGAGAGGCGTGTGCTTCCAGTTGACCTCGCGGCCGGTGGGCGTGCCGAAGTCGGCGGGGTCGAACGACCACGGCCGCTCCGACCGGGTCTGCACGGGGACCGTGTGCTCGGTCAGCGTCGCCGCAGGGTCGATGTGGCCCTTCGCAGCGGATGCGGGGGCCTGAGTCGCTGTCGTCATCAGCCGACGGATCCTTCCATGCCCATCTCGATGAGCTTGTTCAGCTCGAGGGCGTACTCCATGGGCAGCTCGCGGGCGATCGGCTCGATGAAGCCGCGCACGATCATCGCCATCGCCTCGTCCTCGGGGAGGCCGCGGCTCATGAGGTAGAACAGCTGCTCCTCGCTGACCTTCGAGACGGTCGCCTCGTGGCCGAGCTGCACATCGTCGACGCGGATGTCGATGGCGGGATACGTGTCCGACCGCGAGATCGTGTCGACCAGGAGCGCGTCGCACCGGACCGTGTTGGCCGAGTGGTGCGCGTTGGCGTCGACGCGGACCTCGCCGCGGTACCCCGCGCGACCGCCGCCGCGGGCGATCGACTTCGACACGATCGACGACTGCGTGTGCGGCGCCATGTGGATCATCTTCGCGCCGGCGTCCTGGTGCTGACCGGGACCGGCGAAGGCGACGGACAGCGTCTCACCCTTCGCGTGCTCGCCCATCAGGTAGATGGAGGGGTACTTCATCGTCACCTTGGAGCCGATGTTGCCGTCGACCCACTCCATGGTCGCGCCCTCGTGGGCCACGGCACGCTTCGTGACGAGGTTGTAGACGTTGTTCGACCAGTTCTGGATCGTCGTGTAGCGCACGCGGGCATTCTTCTTGACGATGATCTCGACGACGGCCGAGTGCAGCGAGTCGCTCTTGTAGATCGGAGCGGTGCAGCCCTCGATGTAGTGGACGTAGCTGTCCTCGTCCGCGATGATCAGGGTCCGCTCGAACTGGCCCATGTTCTCCGTGTTGATACGGAAGTAGGCCTGCAGCGGGATCTCGACGTGGACGCCCTTGGGGACGTACACGAACGAGCCGCCCGACCACACGGCGGTGTTCAGCGCCGCGAACTTGTTGTCGCCGGCGGGGATGACGGTGCCGAAGTACTCCTCGAAGAACTCCGGGTGCTCGCGCAGCGCCGTGTCGGTGTCCATGAAGATGACGCCCTGCTGCTCCAGGTCCTCGCGGATCTGGTGGTAGACGACCTCCGACTCGTACTGGGCGGCGACGCCGGCGACGAGGCGCTGACGCTCCGCTTCCGGGATGCCGAGCTTCTCGTACGTGTTGCGGATCTCCTCGGGGAGGTCCTCCCACGTCTGCGCCTGCTTCTCGGTGGAGCGCACGAAGTACTTGATGTTGTCGAAGTCGATGCCGGAGAGGTCCGCACCCCACGTCGGCATGGGCTTGCGCCCGAACAGCTGGTAGCCCTTCAGACGGGTCTTCAGCATCCACTCGGGCTCGCTCTTCAACGAGGAGATGCCGCGAACGACGTCCTCGTTGATTCCGCGTTGGGCGACGGCACCGGCGGCATCCGCATCGTGCCAGCCGAACTCGTACACCCCCAGCCCTTCGAGCTCGGGACGGTCGATGAGCACATCCGACATGACTTTCCTCCTCACGGGCGGCAACGGTGTCATCCGTTCCGGCATTCCCTCCCGCGAGAGGAGTGCACGAGGGGGATGCCGCTGCTGGCCGCTCTGACGACGCAATACCGCGCCTAGAATCGTTGTGCGGGCTGCGATGGGGATCGCGCTCGCCGACAGCTTCATTCTACAGGCACGGCCATCCCCCGCGGCGTGCCGGCCCGCGCCCGGAGGCGACCCCATGCTGATCACCGCGTCGACACCGACCGCGCCGCCCGCGACCCGGGTCTCGCGCCTGCTCCGCGTCGTCGCGTGGCTCTCCTTCCTCGCTGAGACCCTCATCATCGGCACCGGCGGCGCCGTGCGTCTCACCGGATCCGGTCTCGGCTGCCCGACCTGGCCGACCTGCACCCCCGACTCGCTCGTCGCGACCCCCGAGATGGGGATCCACGGCGTCATCGAGTTCGGCAACCGCACGCTGACCGGGCTCGTCGGCATCCTCGCGCTCCTCGTCGTGGTCCTGGTCTGGCGGATGCGGCGGACGCGCCGCGACCTCTTCGTGCTGGCGCTCATCGTGCTGGGCGGGGTCGTCGCACAGGCCATCGTGGGCGGCGTCACCGTCCTCACCGGGCTGAACCCCTTCATCGTGGGATTCCACTACGTCGTGTCGCTCGTCCTCGTGTGCGTGTGCGCCGCGTTCCTCGTCCGCCTGGATGAGCCCGCCGGCGCGCGCGTCCGCGCCGTGCCCGCCTGGTATGCCCGGCTGGCCCACCTGACGACCGGCGTGCTAGCGCTCACGATCGCGTTCGGCGTGCTCACGACCGGCGCCGGCCCGCACTCCGGCGACGCCGACGCCGGCCGCAACGGCTTCAACGCCGAGATCCTCGAGCACGTGCACGCCTGGCCCGGTTACGCCCTGCTCGCCCTCACGGTGACCCTCGCCGCGGTGGCCTGGCGTCAGGGCCTCCGGCCGCGCACGTGGGTGACCGTCCTGCTCGCGGCCGA
The DNA here is from genome assembly GCF_040702445.1 of Microbacterium sp. NPDC080005. Classification (NCBI taxonomy): domain Bacteria; kingdom Bacillati; phylum Actinomycetota; class Actinomycetes; order Micrococcales; family Microbacteriaceae; genus Microbacterium; species Microbacterium sp. NPDC080005. Next base: position 1,284,198 of record NZ_JBFBLD010000001.1, read on the forward strand.
AGCCGTGCAGATCGCCGTCGGCCTCTATCAGGCGCGCAACGGACTGCCCGAGCTCGCCGTCGGCGTCCACATGGTGCTCGCCGCCCTCACCGCCGCAGCGATGACGGTCGTCATCCTGCGCCTGAAGGCGCCGGCGCACACCGAAATCTCATAGGCGGCGCATCGCTTCCGTCAGGGTCCGCCGGGAACAGTGGCCCGGGTCGTCCGAGACCGGACGACCTCGACCCTGAGGAGATTCGATGAACACCCGCCCCCGCCTGACCCGCAGCATCCCGTTCTGGCTGCTCGTGGCCGGCTCGCTCGCATCCGGAGCCGCCGGCGGCGTCGTCCTCATGGACAAGCTCGCGAAGATGGAGACGGCCCTGACCGCGGGCACCGCGACCGGGGTGGACGTCTACGTCGGCCAGATCTGGGCGGTCCTCGGCGCGATCCTCGTCGGCGTCGGCGCCATCGGTCTGCTGCTGGCGTTCACGCTCGGAGCGCTCCGCGCATTCGCCGTGGCGCCGCGCGCCGCCACGGCCGACGAGCGGGACGCGCTCGCGACGCAGGCCGCGGAGGACGCTCCGGCACCCGCCGCGGAGGACACGTCCGACGAGACGGCACAGCCGGTCCTCGACGGCGCCGGACGCTGATCGCGCCGATCGGCTCGCTGCGTCAGAAGGGCAGCAGCGGGTCGATCGCGATCGCGACGAACAGCAGCGTCAGGTACGTGATGGAGGCGTGGAACACACGCATCGGACGGACCTTCTCGCCACGGACCGCGCGTGCGTAGAGGACGTGCGACTCGTAGATGAACCATCCGCCCAGCACCAGAGCGGACGCCGTGTACACGAGTCCCATCGGTGCGACGGGGATCAGCAGCAGTGAGCTCGCGACCGTCGCCCACGCGTACAGGATGACCTGCAGCCCCACCTGTGTGCCGTTGCGGGTCGCTCCGAGCATCGGGACGTCGACCTCGGCGTAGTCGCCCTTGTACTTCATCGAGAGCGGCCAGTAGTGCGGCGGCGTCCAGAGGAAGACGAGCAGGAAGAGGATGAAGGGCGTCCACGTCAGGGACTCGGTGACGGCCGACCACCCGATGATGACGGGGAAGCAGCCGGCGATCCCGCCCCACACGATGTTCTGCTCGGTGCGGCGCTTGAGCAGCATCGTGTAGACGACCACGTAGAAGAAGATGGCGCCGGCGCTGAGAGCAGCGGCCACCCAGTTGGTGAACACCCAGAGCCAAACCGTCGAGGCGATCGCGAGCGTCCACGAGAAGACGAGCGCACCGCGCGGTGTCACCTCGCCCGTCACGAGCGGACGATTCTCGGTCCTCTTCATGTGCGCGTCGATGTCGCGATCGAGGTACATGTTGAAGGATGCCGCGGACCCCGCGCTCATGGCGCCGCCGACGACGGTGGCGAGGATGAGCCAGAGGTCGGGCAGCCCGTTCGCCGCGAGGAACATGACCGGGATGGTCGTCACCAGCAGCAGTTCCAGGACGCGAGGCTTCGTCAGCTGGACGTAGGCGCGGAGGGTGCGGCCGAACGACTGTCGAGCGGGCGCGGTAACGCGCGCGCCGGTGTCCGTGAGTGCCATCGCCCCTGCCGTGTAGATCGTCCGCACGAGTCTACGCCATGACCTGCGACCGGTTCCCTCCGCCGGAGGGTCACCGCTTCGCTCAGAGCGCACGTCACACAGCGTCGACGCGGCCTCGGCGGCACGCTCGGGTCGATATGCTGAAAATCCCGGCGTCGGGTATCCCCTCTTCTCCTTCTGATCAGCGGACGCTCGCGCGGAATCACCGACGAAAGGCCTTCAGGTGTCAGAGCTGGTTTGGGACGAGATCGATCGGCGCGCGGTGGACACGGCGCGCGTACTGGCGGCGGACGCCGTCGAGAAGGTCGGCAACGGCCATCCCGGCACGGCCATGAGTCTCGCGCCCGCGTCCTACCTGCTGTACCAGCGGGTGCTCCGCCACGACCCGACCGACACCCACTGGCTCGGACGCGACCGTTTCATCCTCTCGGCCGGCCACTCCTCGCTGACGCAGTACGTCCAGCTCTACCTCGGGGGCTTCGGACTCGAGCTCGATGACCTGAAGTCGCTGCGAACCTGGGGATCGCTCACCCCGGGCCACCCCGAGTACGGCCACACCAAGGGTGTCGAGATCACGACCGGTCCGCTCGGTCAGGGCCTCGCGTCGGCCGTCGGATTCGCGTACGCCGCTCGCTACGAGCGCGGCCTGTTCGACCCCGAGGCCGAGGCGGGCACATCCCCGTTCGATCACCATGTGTTCGTCATCGCCGGCGACGGCGACCTGCAGGAGGGTGTGACGGCCGAAGCCGGCTCGCTCGCCGGCCACCAGCAGCTCGGCAACCTCATCGCCATCTACGACTCCAACCAGATCTCGATCGAGGACGACACGAACGTCGCCTTCACCGAGGACGTGCAGAAGCGCTACGAGGCCTACGGCTGGCAGGTCCAGACCGTCGACTGGAAGAAGACGGGCGAATACGTCGAGGACGTGGCGGCCCTGCACGCGGCGATCGAGGCAGCCAAGGCCGAGACCGCCAAGCCCTCGCTCATCATCCTGAAGACGATCATCGGGTGGCCGGCCCCGGGCAAGCAGAACACCGGCAAGATCCACGGCTCCGCCCTCGGCGCCGACGAGCTGGCTGCCACGAAGAAGGTCCTGGGCTTCGACCCGGAGCAGAGCTTCGTCGTCGCCGACGACGTGATCGCCCACACGCGCTCGCTCGCCGAGCGGGCGGCCACCGAGCGCGCGGCCTGGCAGGAGTCCTTCGACGCCTGGGCCGCCGCGAACCCCGAGCGCAAGGCGCTGCTCGACCGTCTCGAGGCCGCGACGCTCCCCGACGGCATCGCCGAGGCCCTCCCCGCCTTCGAGCCCGGCAAGGACGTCTCCACCCGTGCCGCCTCGGGCCTCGTCATCAACGCGCTCGCCGCCGAGCTCCCCGAGCTGTGGGGCGGTTCCGCCGACCTCGCGGAGTCGAACCTGACCACGATCAAGGACGCGAAGAGCTTCATCCCGGCAGAGTGGTCGACCCACGAGTGGTCGGGCGACCCGTACGGCCGTGTGCTGCACTTCGGCATCCGAGAGCACGCGATGGGGGCCATCGTCAACGGCATCAAGCTGCACGGCCCCACGCGTCCCTTCGGCGGCACGTTCCTGATCTTCAGCGACTACATGCGCCCCGCGGTGCGCCTCGCCGCGCTCATGAACATCCCCTCGGTGTTCGTGTGGACGCACGACTCCGTCGCCCTCGGTGAAGACGGTCCGACGCACCAGCCGATCGAACAGCTCGCGACCCTGCGACTCATCCCGAACTTCACGGTCGTGCGTCCGGCGGACGCCAACGAGACCGCCGCGGCATGGCTGGAGATCCTGCGCCGCCAGGACGGACCGACCGGCATCGCGCTCACTCGGCAGAACATCGCCGTCTTCCCGCGCGGCGAGAACGGCTTCGCCACGACCGACGGGGTCGCCAAGGGCGCGTACACGCTCCTCGACGCGCCGGAGGGCGAGCCCGACGTGATCCTCATCGCGACCGGCTCCGAGGTCCAGCTGGCGGTCGCCGCCCGCGAGACGCTCGCTGCGGAGGGCATCGGCGCCCGCGTCGTGTCCGCCCCGAGCCTCGAGTGGTTCGCGGAGCAGGATGCCGCCTACCGCGAGTCCGTTCTGCCGGCAGCCGTGAAGGCGCGCGTCTCCGTGGAGGCCGGCGCGACCGGGCTGTGGCGCGGTGTCGTCGGCGACACCGGCCGCACGGTCGGCATCGACCACTTCGGCGCCTCCGCCGACTACAAGACCCTGTTCGAGAAGTTCGGCGTCACCGCCGATGCGGTCGTCGAGGCGGCCCGCGCAACCGTCAAGGAGAACGCATGAGCACCCCCACTGAGGACCTTTCCGGCGCCGGCGTCAGCATCTGGCTCGACGACCTCTCGCGATCGCGGATCGACACCGGCAACCTCGCGCAGCTGATCGAGACGCGGGACGTCGTCGGGGTCACCACGAACCCCTCGATCTTCCAGGCGGCGATCGGCAACACGGAGGACGACTCCTACGACGCTCCGCTCCAGGCGCTTGCGGCCCAGGGCGCCGACGTCGACACGGCGATCTTCGAGATCACCACGACCGACGTGCGCGACGCGGCCGACATCTTCCGCCCCGTCTTCGACCGGACGAACGGCGTCGACGGTCGGGTCTCGATCGAGGTCTCCCCCGATCTCGCGCACGACACCGACGCCACGGTGGCGCAGGCGAAGGAGCTGTGGGCGAAGGTCGACCGACCGAATACGCTCATCAAGATCCCCGCCACGCTCGCAGGGCTCCCGGCGATCAGCGAGGTCCTCGCGGAGGGCATCTCGGTCAACGTCACGCTGATCTTCAGCCTCGAGCGCTACGCGGCGGTCATCGACGCCTACCTCGACGGTGTGCGACGCGCGAAGGAGAACGGTCACGACATCGCGACGATCCACTCGGTGGCGTCGTTCTTCGTCTCGCGTGTGGACACCGAGGTCGACAAGCGCCTCGACGCGATCGGCTCGAGCGCCGCGACCTCCCTGAAGGGCAAGGCGGGCATCGCCAACGCCCGCCTCGCCTACGAGCTCTTCGAAGAGCGGTTCGCCGAGCCGGCCGCCCTCGAGCTCATCGCAGCGGGCGCCAATGTCCAGCGGCCCCTGTGGGCGTCGACCGGCGTCAAGGACCCGGCCCTCCCCGACACCCTGTACGTGACCGAGCTGGTCGCTCCCGGCACCGTCAACACGATGCCCGAGAAGACCCTCGAGGCGACGTTCGACCACGCGACGATCACGGGCGACACCGTCACCGGCTCCTACGAGGATGCCCATCGGGTCTTCGACGAGCTCGCGGACGCGGGCGTCGACCTGACCGATGTCACGCAGGTGCTCGAGGACGAAGGCGTCGAGAAGTTCATCGTCTCGTGGCACGACCTGCAGAGCACCGTCCGCACGGCGCTCGACAGCGCACGCTGACCGATGGCCGTCGACATCTCGCGGGGACGCAATCCGCTCCGCGACCCCGATGATCGCCGCCTGAACCGCATCGCGGGCCCGAGTGCCCTCGTGATCTTCGGCGTGACCGGAGACCTGTCGCGCAAGAAGCTCATGCCGGCCGTGTACGACCTCGCCAATCGGGGTCTGCTGCCTCCCGGGTTCGCGCTCGTCGGCTTCGCGCGACGCGACTGGGAGGATCAGGACTTCGCGCAGGTCGTGTACGACGCGGTGCGTCAGCACGCACGGACCCCCTTCCGCGAGGAGACCTGGAACCAGCTCCTGCAGGGGATCCGGTTCGTGCAGGGCACGTTCGACGACGCGGCATCCTTCGCCCGTCTCCGCGAGACCGTCGAGAAGCTCGACACCGAGCGCGGAACGATGGGCAACCACGCGTTCTACCTGTCCATCCCGCCGAAGGACTTCCCCGTCGTCGCGCGTCAGCTCCGCGATTCCGGTCTGGTGGACGAGAACGCCGACGGCGACACGTGGCGCCGCGTGGTCATCGAGAAGCCGTTCGGCAGCGACCTGCAGACCGCCCGGGAGCTGAACGAGGCCCTCGAGGTCGCGTTCCCCGCCGATGCGATCTTCCGGATCGACCACTACCTCGGCAAGGAGACGGTCCAGAACATCTTGGCCCTGCGCTTCGCCAATGAGCTGTACGAGCCGCTCTGGAACGCCAACTACGTCGACCACGTGCAGATCACGATGGCCGAGGACATCGGCGTCGGTGGCCGCGCGGGGTACTACGACGGGATCGGTGCAGCGCGCGACGTCATTCAGAACCACCTCTTGCAACTCCTCGCGCTGACCGCGATGGAGGAGCCCATCTCGCTCGACGCCGAACACCTGCGCGCCGAGAAGGAGAAGGTCCTCGCTGCGGTCAAGCTCCCCGATGACCTGTCCACGGCGACCGCCCGCGGACAGTACGCCGGCGGATGGCAGGGTGGTGAGGAGGTCACCGGCTTCCTCGACGAGGACGGGATGGACCCGCAGTCGCGGACCGAGACCTACGCCGCCATCAAGCTCGAGATCGCGACCCGTCGGTGGAACGGGGTGCCGTTCTACCTCCGCACCGGCAAGCGCCTGGGTCGTCGCGTGACCGAGATCGCCGTCATCTTCAAGCACACGCCGCCGCTGCTGTTCCTGCGCTCGCAGGCGCTGCAGCTCGGGCAGAACGCCCTCGTCATCCGCATCCAGCCCGATGAGGGCGTCACCCTGCGCTTCGGCTCGAAAGTGCCGGGCGCGGGGAACGAGGTGCGCGACGTCACGATGGACTTCGGCTACGGACACGCCTTCACTGAGTCGAGTCCCGAAGCCTACGAACGCCTCATCCTCGATGTGCTCCTGGGCGACCCGCCGCTGTTCCCCCGCCACGAGGAGGTCGAGCTCTCCTGGCGCATCCTCGATCCCGTCGAGGAGTTCTGGGCGGAGCAGGACGAGCCGCTCGAGCAGTACTCCCCCGGATCCTGGGGTCCTCCGTCCGCCGATGAGCTCCTGGCCCGCGATGGCCGCGTCTGGAGGCGCCCATGATCGTCGATCTGCCCGACACCACCGTCTCCACGATCGCGAAGAAGCTCGTGAGCGTGCGCGAGGAGGGCGGCGCTGTCGCGCTCGGACGTGTCCTGACCCTCGTCATCGTCTCCACCGGCGGCTTCGATGAGGAGGCGATCGACGCCGCGAACGCCGCATCGCGCGAGCACCCGATGCGGGTCATCGTCCTGGTCGTGCAGCCCGACGCCCCGACCGGTCTCGACGCGCAGATCCGTGTCGGCGGCGACGCCGGTGCGAGCGAGGTCGTCGTGCTGCGTGCCCGCGGGGCCGCCGCCGACAACCAGGAGAGTCTCGTCAACGGCCTCCTTCTCCCCGACGCACCCGTCGTCGCATGGTGGCCCGATGACCCGCCCGCCGACCCCGCGCACTCACCGATCGGTCGTATGGCGCAGCGTCGCATCACGGATGCCTCGACGAAGCCGTTCGCGAAGGACCGCCTGGCGCAGCTCGGCTCCGTCTACGCCCCTGGTGACACGGACCTCGCCTGGACCCGACTGACGCACTGGCGGGAGCAGCTCGCCGCTGTCCTCGACCAGCCTCCCTACGAGCCGGTCACGGCGGTGACCGTCGTCGGCGCGGGCAGCTCTCCCTCCACCGGTCTGCTGGCCGCCTGGTTGCGGATGAAGCTCGATGTCTCCGTCGACTGGCACTACACGGATGAGCACGAATGGGCTCACGGCATCCGCTCGGTCACGCTCTCGCGGGACTCCGGCGACATCGTCCTCGAACGCTCGAACGCGACCGACGCGACCCTCACCCAGCCGGGACAGCCGACGCACGACATCGTGCTGCCGCGACGGTCGCTGCGCGAGTGCCTCGCGGAGGAGCTGCGCCGTCTGGATCCCGACCTCTTGTATGGTCGAGTCATCACCGAAGGGTGGGAGCTCCTCGACCCTCCCACGAGGTAGGAGTCGCATGTCGGAGTTCCGCGCGGAGAAGCGCGTCGTCGTCCGTCCGGACGCGCAGACGTTGGCCCGCGGGGTCGCGAAGCGTTTCTTCCAGCGGGTATCCTCCCGCGCAGTCGAGGGCAAGACGACCCACATCCTCCTGACCGGCGGCAATGCCGGCACGGCCGTGCTGCACGCCGCCGGTGAGAGCGATCGGCGTCACGAGGTCGACTGGTCGAGGGTGCACTTCTGGTGGGGGGACGAGCGCTTCGTCCCGGGCGGCGATCCGGACCGGAACGAGAGGGCCGCACGCGCGGCGTTCCTCGACCACATCGACGTGCCCGGCGCCAACATCCATCCGATCGCCGCCTCCGACGCGGGTCGCAGCCATGACGACGCGGCCGCCGACTACTCGGCAGAGCTCGCCGCCCACGCTGCCGAGGATCAGGCCTGGCCGCGGTTCACGCTGGCGTTCCTGGGCGTGGGTCCCGACGGGCACATCGCCTCGCTCTTCCCGGATCGCAGCGAGATCGCCGACACCGAGCACACGGTGCTCCCGGTGCGCCACTCCCCTCTCCCGCCCTCCGACCGCATCACCCTGACCCGGAAGGTGATCAACTCGTCGCGACGGGTGTGGCTCGTCCTCCCTGGCACCGACAAGGCCTCCGCACTGGGCTTGGCTCTGGCCGGCGCGAGCTACCACTCGGTGCCTGCGGCCGGTGCCAAGGGTCGCAAGCAGACGGTGTTCTTCGTCGACGAGGCCGCGGCGCAGGGAGTGCCGGAAGAACTGATCGACCCCGAGTTCTGAGCGAACCCGGGGTCGAATCGTCGTGTGGCGCGGCGATCAGTCCTGACCGCGCCGCTCTCGAAGCTGCTTGAGCGCGTCGTCCAGGATGGACTCGGCCTCTTCGTCGCTGCGCCGCTCCTTCACGTAGGCGAGGTGCGTCTTGTAGGGCTCGGTCTTCGCCAGTGCGGGCGGGTTCGCCTTGTCGCGCCCCGCCGGAAGACCGGAGTGCGGCGAATCGATCGTCTCGGGGATCTCCTCCTCCGAGATGCCGGCTGCGAAGTAGCGCACCGTCTCGTTGCCGAGCGCATCCCAGTACGAGACGGCCACGCGGTCGGCGTGGTGTCCGTGGTCCTGCTCCCCCATCGGCCCGGCACCGACGCGGGTGCCTCGGATCGCGTTGCCCCCGGTCGCCATCAGATGCTCTGGAACTTGGTGATGAGGCCGAGCGCGACGATGGCGACGAACCAGATGAGCGCGAGCACGACGGTGAAGCGGTTGAGGTTGCGCTCGGCGAGGCCCGAGGACCCCATGGCCGAGCTCATGCCGCCACCGAACATGTCGGAGAGGCCGCCGCCGCGTCCTTTGTGCAGAAGGATCAGGAGCGTGAGCAGGAGGCTGGTGAGTCCCAGCAGCACCTGCAGCACAAGCTGGAGGATATCCACAGTCGTTGAAAGCCTTTCGGGTCGCCGAGTCGCTCAGCGCTCGGACGAGTATACCGGCTGAACGGTGCGACGCCGCGAGGCGCCGCACCGTTCACGATCACACGCCGACGTGCTTCTGATACCTGATGATGGCGGCGAACTCGTCCGCCAGGAGGCTCGCGCCCCCGACGAGGGCGCCGTCCACATCCGGCTCTCGCATGAAGCTCGCGATGTTGCCTGACTTCACCGATCCGCCGTAGAGGATGCGGGTGCGCTCCCCCGCAGAATCCCCGAGGCTCTCGGAGATCACGGTGCGAAGCGCGGCGCACACCTCCTGCGCCTGCTCGGGCGAGGCCACCTGGCCGGTGCCGATGGCCCAGACCGGCTCGTAGGCGACCACGACGTCCGCGTCCGAGGGCACACCCTCGAGCGCCGCGCGCAGCTGCGCCACCGAGACCGCCGTCGGGCCGGACTCCTCGCGCTGCTCAAGCGTCTCACCGACGCAGACGACCGGGACGAGTCCGTGCCGCAGGGCCGCCTGGACCTTCGCGGCGACGACCTCGTCGGTCTCGCCGTGGTACTCCCGTCGCTCGGAGTGACCGATGATGACGTAGTCGACGTCCAGCTTCTTGAGGAAGGCGCCGGAGACCTCACCGGTGTACGCGCCGGAGTCCTTCGTCGACACGTCCTGCGCGCCGAGGGCGAACGGGATCTTGTCGGCGTCGATGAGCGTCTGCACCGTCCGGATGTCGGTGAACGGCGGGAAGACCGCGACCTCCACCGAATCCGTCTCGTGAGCGGCATCCTTCAGCGTCCAGTGCAGCTTCTGGACGAAGGCGACCGCCTGCAGGTGGTCGAGGTTCATCTTCCAGTTGCCGGCGATGAGCGGCTTGCGGGTCACGCTTCCCATCCGAGGATCTCCAATCCGGGCAGCTTCTTTCCCTCGAGGAACTCGAGGCTGGCTCCACCGCCGGTGGAGATGTGGCCGAACGCGTCGTCGTCGAAGCCGAGCTGACGCACGGCGGCCGCCGAATCGCCGCCACCGACGACGGACAGACCATCGACCTCCGTGAGCGCCTGCGCGACGGTCTTCGTCCCTGCAGCGAACGCCTCCATCTCGAACACACCCATCGGGCCGTTCCAGAACACGGTCTTCGCGCCGCGGATCGCCTCGGCGAACAGCTCCGCCGTCTTCGGCCCGATGTCGAGGCCCATGCCGTCTTCGCCGAAGGGGGTGTCCTCCAGTGCGTCGGCGGACGCCACGACGTGTTCCGCATCGGCTGCGAAAGCGGCGGCCATCACGGCATCGACGGGGAGCACCAGTTCGACCCCGCGTTCGCGAGCGGTCTCCATGTACCCGCGGACCGTGTCGAGCTGGTCCACTTCGAGAAGGCTCTTGCCGACCTTGTGGCCCTGGGCCGCGAGGAAGGTGAAGAGCATCCCGCCGCCGACGAGGATCTTGTCCACGCGCGGCAGGAGGTGCTCGATCACGCCCAGCTTGTCGCTGACCTTCGAACCGCCGAGCACGACGGCGTAGGGACGTTCCGGACGCTCGGTGAGGCGGTCGAGGACGTCGACCTCCTTCTCGATGAGCAGACCCGCAGCGGAGGGCAGCAGCTCGGCGAGGTCGTAGACGGAGGCCTGCTTGCGGTGCACGACACCGAACCCGTCCGACACGAGCGCATCGCCGAGCGACGCGAGCTCCTCGGCGAAGGCCCGGCGGGCGGTCTCGTCTTTCGCGGTCTCCCCCGCATTGAAGCGGAGGTTCTCGAGGACGGCGACCTGCCCGTCGGCGAGGTTCGCGACGGTGTCACGTGCCGAGTCGCCGACCGTGTCGGTCGCGAACGCGACGTCCTGGCCGAGGAGCTCGGACAGTCGCGTCGCGACGGGGGCGAGGCTGTACTTCGCGTCCGGAGCGCCGTCGGGCCGGCCGAGGTGGGAGACCGCGATGACGCGGGCGCCCTGCTCGATCAGCGCCGACAGGGTCGGCAGAGCCGCACGCACGCGGCCATCGTCCGTGATGACGCCGTCCTTCAGGGGGACGTTGAAGTCGACACGGACGATGACGCGCTTGCCTGCGAGCGAACCCAGCGAATCGAGGGTGCGCAGAGCCATCGTCAGAGCTTGCTGGCGACGAGCTCGGTGAGGTCGACGAGTCGGTTCGAGTAGCCCCACTCGTTGTCGTACCAGGACGAGATCTTGACGAGGTTGCCCGACACATTGGTCTGGCCGGCGTCGAAGACCGAGGAGTGCGGGTCGAGCTGGATGTCGCTCGAGACGATCGCGTCGGTGTTGTACTTCAGGTAGCCGACGAGCTCGCCTTCGGCCGCAGCCTTCTCGAACGCGGCGTTGATGACCTCGGCGGTCAGTCCCTCGGTGGGGGTGACGACCGTCAGGTCGACGATCGAGCCGGTGGGGACGGGGACGCGGTACGACGAACCGCTCAGCTTGCCGTTGAGCTCGGGCAGGACGAGGCCGATGGCCTTGGCGGCACCGGTCGCGGCGGGGACGATGTTGATCGCGGCCGCACGCGCGCGGTGCAGGTCGCCGTGGGGGCCGTCCTGCAGGTTCTGGTCGGCGGTGTAGGCGTGGGCGGTCATCATGAAGCCGCGCTCGATGCCGAAGTTGTCGTTGAAGACCTTGGCGATCGGGGCGAGGCAGTTGGTGGTGCAGGAAGCGTTCGAGATGACGTGCATGGTCTCGGAGTCGTAGGCGCCGTCGTTGACGCCCATGACGAAGGTGCCGTCGACGTCGGTGCCGGGCGCCGAGATGATGACCTTCTTCGCGCCACCCTCGATGTGCTTCTTGGCGTCGGCTGCCTTGGTGAAGCGGCCGGTCGACTCGATGACGATGTCGACGCCGAGCTCGCCCCAGGGGAGGTTGGCGGGGTCGCGCTCTTCGAAGACCTTGATGGTCTTGCCGTTGACGGTGATCGAGTCCTCGGTGTACGAGACCTCGGCGTCCAGGCGACCTCCGACCGAGTCGTACTTGAGGAGATGAGCGAGGCTCTTGTTGTCGGTGAGGTCGTTCACCGCCACGATCTCCAGGTCAGCTCCCTGCGCGAGCGCCGCGCGGAGGAAGTTGCGTCCGATGCGGCCGAAGCCGTTGATGCCGATCTTGACAGACACGTTGTCTCCCGTTTTTCTTCGCGCACGCCCCATGACGGGGTCGACCCGCGATGTGCTGGAAATGAGAGAGGATGCCGGGGCTCAGCCCCCGTTGCCGGGAGGATCCCGGCATCCTCACCTGTGAACGACCCTACTACTAGAGCAGGCCCGCCGTCTTGTCGCGGGCGGCGTCGAGACGCTGTGCGACGTTCTGCCAGTTGGCGATGTTCCACGCGGCCTTCACATAGTCGGCCTTGACGTTCAGGTAGTCGAGGTAGAAGGCGTGCTCCCACATGTCGAGCTGGAAGATCGGGATGGTGCCCTGCGCCGTGTTGGACTGCTGGTCGAACAGCTGCTGGATGATCAGCTGCTGACCGATCGGGTCCCAGCTGAGGACGGCCCATCCCGAGCCCTGGATGCCGGTGGCAGCCGCCGTGAAGTGAGCCTGGAACTTGTCGAAGCCGCCGAAGAACTCGTCGATCGCCGCGCGCAGCTCGCCCTCGGGCTCGCCGCCGCCGCCCTGCGAGGCGGGGGCCAGGTTGGTCCAGAAGATGGAGTGGTTGACGTGTCCGCCGAGGTTGAACGCGAGGTCCTTCTCGAGCTTGTTCACGTTCGCGAGGTTGCCGGTCTCCCGTGCCTCCGCGAGCTGCTCGAGGGCGGTGTTCGCTCCGGTGACGTACGTCTGGTGGTGCTTCGAGTGGTGAAGCTCCATGATCTTGCCGCTGATGCTCGGCTCGAGCGCGGAGTAGTCGTACGGGAGCTCAGGCAGCGTGTACTTCGCCATGTCCTCTTCCTTCTGTCGGTGCCGCGCACGCGGCGCGGCCGGTCGGATTCATCCTATTGAGGCCCAACCCGCCGGACACCCGGTTGCTTCCCGCGAAGAGGGGATGTACCCCGTCAGTCCTCCAGACCGGCCGGGACGGCGGATTCGGTGTCGGGGATGCCGTCCTGCGCGGCCTTCTTGTCGGCCATGGCCAGCAGTCGACGGATGCGGCCGGCGACGGCATCCTTCGTCAGCGGAGGGTCGGCGTGGTGACCGAGTTCGTCGAGGCTGGCGTCGCGGTGGGCGAGTCGGAGGTCCCCCGCCTGCTTGAGGTGCGGGGGCACGGTGTCACCGAGGATCTCGAGCGCACGCTCGACCCGTGCACAGGCGGCGACGGCCGCCTGTGCGGACCGGCGGAGGTTGGCGTCGTCGAAGTTCACGAGACGGTTGACGCCGGCGCGGACCTCGCGGCGCTGACGCATCTCCTCCCACGCGGCGGCGGTCTTCTGGGCTCCCATCACCAGGAGCGTCGCGCGGATCGCCTCGCCGTCGCGGACGACGACGCGGGGCACGCCGCGAACCTCCCGCGCCTTGGCGGCGATGCCGAGCCGGTGCGCCGCACCGACGAGGGCCATGGCCGCCTCCCCCGATGGGCAGGAGACCTCCAGTGCTGCCGAACGCCCCGGGTCGGACAGCGTCCCTGCCGCGAGGAACGCGCCGCGCCAGACCGCCGCGAGGTCGGGGCGTGCGCCGGTGGTGAGCTTGTTCGGCAGTCCGCGGACCGGGCGTCGACGGTTGTCGAGCAGTCCGGTCTGACGCGCCAGGGTCTCGCCGCCCTCGATGACGCGGACCGCGACCAGGTTGGCCGCCCGTCCGCCGGAGGATTGGACGTGCGCCAGTTCCGGCCGGACTCCGTAGATCTCCACGAGGTCCCGGGCGACGCGGCGGGCCAGGGTGTCAGTCTCCACCTCGGCCTCGACGGCGACGCGGCCGGCGATCGAGTGGAGCCCGCCCGAGAAGCGCAGGATCGTCGTGAGCTCTGCGACGCGGGCCGTGGGCCGCGGATCACGCACCGAGGTGAGTTCCGTCTTCACGTCAGCAGTCAGCGGCACGGCGATCCTTCGGTGGGGGCGAGGGGGACAAAGGATCAGCTTACTCGCGCACCGGTCACTCGCGACCCAGGTCGCGGTGCGCGACCCGCACCGCGACGCCCGGTTCGGCGTTCAGCCGCTCGGCCAGCTCGAACGACGTGACGACGGATCGGTGCTTGCCGCCGGTGCACCCGATCGCGATGACCGAATGCCTCTTGTTCTCGCGCTGATAGCCCTGCAGGACCGGGCGGAGCGCTGTCGCGTACGCGTCGATGAACTCGCGGGCGCCCTTTTGCTCGAGCACGAACTCGCGGACGGCATCGTCCTCGCCCGTGAGCGCACGCAGCGTCGGCTCCCAGTAGGGATTCGGGAGGAACCGCATGTCGGCCACGAGGTCGACGTCGGGCGGCAGGCCGTACTTGAACCCGAAGCTCATCACGGTGACGGTGTGACGCGCGTCGCCGTCCGCGCTGAACAGATCGACGATGCGATTCGCCAGCTGGTGGATGTTGAGACCGCTCGTGTCGACGATGACGTCGGCGGCCTCGCGGATCGCTGCGACCCGCTCGCGTTCACGACGGATGCCGTCGAGGATCGTCCCCTCCCCCTGCAGCGGGTGCGGACGCCGGACCGCTTCGAACCGTCGGACGAGCACGTCGTCCGACGCGTCGAGGAACAGGACCCGCAGCTGCCTTCCGTCGCGCAGCGAGTGCGTGACGGAGGGGAGCTCGCCGAACAGCTGCCGGCCGCGGACGTCGACGACGGCGGCCACCCGGGGCAGCGCGTCGGCGGCGAGGGCCGTGAGATCCAGCAGATGCGACAGCATCTGCGGCGGCAGGTTGTCGACGACGTACCAGTCGAGGTCCTCGAGGGCGTTCGCGGCCGTCGTGCGCCCTGCGCCGGACATGCCCGTGACGATCAGGACCTCGCCCGTCGTCTGGCCGTCCATCCGCACCCCGCCTTCCACGCGTGTCATCCCAGCCTAACCACCGGCGGGCACCGCATCCGAACCGGCAGCGAGGTGCGCATGGATCGTGGCCGCCAGCCGGGGACCGATACCGGGGAGTTCCTGGATCTCCTCGGGTGTCGCCTGCTTCAGGCGGCTGACCGAGCCGAAGTGGCGGAGCAGCGCCTTGATGCGGGTCGCTCCGAGTCCCGGCACCTCCGCCAGCACCGTCGTGATGTCGCGACCGCGCTTCTTGCGCTGGTGCGTGATCGCGAATCGGTGCGCCTCGTCACGCAGCCGCTGGAGCAGGTAGAGCGCCTCGGAGGAGCGCGGAAGGATCACCGGGAAGTCGTCGTCGGGCAGCCACACCTCCTCGAGCCGCTTCGCGATGCCGCACAGCGCGATCTCGTCGTGTCCGGCGTCGCGCAGCGCACGCGCCGCCGCCTGCACCTGCGGCTGTCCGCCGTCGACGAGCAGCAGCTGGGGACGATAGGCGAAACGCGGGCGCTTGCGGGTGGCATCCACCTCGCCGTCCGCCGTGGGATCGATCGCCTCCTGCTCGGCTTCGTCGCGGTCGATGTGCGCGAGCCGCCGCATGAGCACCTGGTACATCGAGTCGGTGTCGTCCGTCGTCTCGGCGACCGAGAAGGACCGGTACTGATCCTTCCGCGGCAGGCCGTCCTCGAACACCACCATCGACGCCACGACGCCCGTCCCGCCGAGGTGGGAGATGTCGAAGCACTCGATGCGCAGCGGCGCCTCGGTCATGCCGAGGGCTTCCTGCAGATCCGTCAGCGCCTTCGTGCGGGCCGTGTAGTCGCTGGTGCGGCGGGTCTTGTGCAGCATGAGCGCCTGTTGGGCGTTGAGTGTGGCCGTCCGCATGAGGTCGGCCTTCTGCCCGCGCTGTGCGACCTGCAGCGTCACCTTCTTCCCGCGCCGCGACTGCAGCCACTGCTCGAGTTCGGCGGCGTCGTCGGGAAGGGTCGGCACGAGCACCTGACGCGGGATGTCCTCGGCGGATGCCGCGCCGTAGGCGCGCTGCAGGATCTGGTCCACCAGCTCGGGACCGGAGATGTCCAGCTCCTTGTCGATGGTCGTGGCACGGACCCCGCGGACGCGGCCACCGCGCACGACGAAGTGCTGCACCGCGGCGGAGAGCTCGTCCTCGGCGACACCGAATAGGTCGGCGTCCGTGTCCTCGCTCAGCACGAGCGCGCTGCGGTTGAGGACGGCGTCGAGGGCCTGCAGCTTGTCGCGGTACGACGCTGCAGCCTCGTAGTCCATCGCGGCAGCCGCTTCGCGCATCCTCGCCTCGAGCCGCTTCGTGAACCGTTTGTCGCTGCCCGACATGAAGGCGACGAAGTCGTCGACGATCGCGCGGTGCTCCTCGATGGTCACCTTCATCGAGCAGGGTCCCCCGCACCGACCGATCTGCCCGGGGAAGCAGGGCCTCCCCGTCGCCATCGCCTTCTTGTAGGACGAGTCGCTGCACGTGCGGATCGGGAACACCTTGATGAGCTGGTCGATCGTGTCGTGGACCGCCCAGACCTTCGGATACGGTCCGAAGTACTTGGCTCCGCGGATGCGGCGGTTGCGCGTCACGATGACCCGCGGGGCCTCGTCGGCGAGCGTCACCGCCATGTACGGGTAGGACTTGTCGTCCTTGTACCGGACGTTGAACGGCGGCGAGTACTCCTGGATCCAGGTGTACTCCAGCTGCAGCGAGTCGATGTCGGTCTTCACGACCGTCCACTCGACCTTGGCCGCCGTCGTCACCATGCGACGCGTCCGCTCGTGCAGGGTGTGCAGCGGTGCGAAGTAGTTCGACAGCCGCGCGCGCAGGTTCTTGGCCTTGCCGACGTAGAGGATCCGCCCGTCCGCATCCAGGAACCGGTAGACCCCGGGATCCGTGGGGATCTCCCCCGGCTTGGGCTTGTACGGCAGCGCGGACGCCACGTCAGCCCGCCTTGCGCGCGGGAGCCACTTCCAGGATCTCGGCGAGGAACTGGCCGGTGTGGCTCTCCGATACGGTCGCGACCTGCTCCGGGGTCCCCGTCGCCACGATCGTTCCGCCGCCCGAGCCGCCCTCAGGTCCGAGGTCGATGACCCAGTCGGCCGACTTGATCACGTCGAGGTTGTGCTCGATGACGAGCACCGAGTTCCCCTTGTCGACGAGGCTGTTCAAGACCTCGAGCAGGCGCTGCACGTCTTCGAAGTGCAGACCCGTCGTCGGCTCGTCGAGCACGTAGATGGTGCGCCCGTTCGAGCGGCGCTGGAGCTCGGTGGCGAGCTTCACGCGCTGCGCCTCGCCTCCCGAGAGCGTCGTGGCCGACTGTCCGAGCCGGACGTAGCCGAGGCCGACGTCGACGAGGGTCTTGAGGTAGCGGTGGATCGCCTGGATCGGCTCGAAGAAGTCAGCCGCCTCCGAGATCGGCATGTCGAGCACCTCGGCGATGTTCTTGCCCTTGTAGTGCACGGCGAGGGTGTCGCGGTTGTAGCGCTGGCCGTGGCAGACCTCGCAGTCGACGTACACATCGGGCAGGAAGTTCATCTCGATTTTGATGGTGCCGTCGCCCGAGCACGCCTCGCACCGGCCGCCCTTCACGTTGAAGCTGAAGCGACCCGGCTGATAGCCGCGCGCCTTGGCCTCGGTCGTCTCGGCGAACAGCGAACGGATGCGGTCGAACACACCCGTGTAGGTGGCCGGGTTCGAGCGCGGCGTGCGACCGATGGGGGCCTGATCGACGTGCACGACCTTGTCGAGGTGTTCGAGGCCCGTGACGCGGGTGTGCTTGCCGGCCACCCGTCGGGCGCCGTTGAGCTTCGTGGCGAGGACCTCGTAAAGGATGCCGTTCACGAGCGAGGATTTGCCGGAGCCGCTCACCCCGGTGACGGCGGTCAGGACGCCGAGCGGGAAGTCGACCGTGACGTTCTGGAGGTTGTTCTCCCGCGCCCCCACGACCCGCAGCTGTCGGCCCTTGTCGATCTTGCGCCGCTTCTTCGGCATCCGGATCGCACGCCGGCCGCTCAGGTAGGCGCCGGTGATGGACTCCTGGTCCGTCAAGAGCTGTTCGACCGGACCCGAGTGGACGACGTTGCCACCCTCGACACCGGCGCGCGGGCCGATGTCGACGATCCAGTCGGCCGCGTGGATGGTCTCCTCGTCGTGTTCGACGACCACGAGCGTGTTGCCGAGGCTCTTCAAACGCACGAGCGTCTCGATGAGGCGACGGTTGTCACGCTGGTGGAGTCCGATGGAGGGCTCGTCGAGCACGTAGAGGACACCCGTGAGCCCCGACCCGATCTGGGTGGCGAGCCGGATGCGCTGCGCTTCCCCGCCCGAGAGCGAGCCGGCAGCCCGGCTCAGGCTCAGATAGTTGAGGCCGACCTGGATGAGGAAGTCCAGACGCGCTCGGATCTCGCGGAGGACCGCGGCCGCGATGGTCGCCTCGCGGTCGGTCAGCGAGAGCTGTGCGAAGAACTGCTGCGCCTCGCCGAGGCTCAGGCGGGAGGCATCCGCGATCGAGTGACCGTGGACGAGCACCGACAGCACCTCGGGCTTGAGGCGGTCGCCGTTGCAGACCGGGCAGGGAACCTCGCGGAGGAACTCCGCCCACCGCTGACGCTGCGTGTCGGTCTCGGCCTGCGTGAACTGGCGCTCGATGTACGGGATGACACCTTCGAAGCCCGACGCGTACCGCATCTCGCGCCCGTACCGGTTCTTCCACTTGACCGTGACCTTGTAGTTCTCGCCGGTGAGGACTGCGTCCTGTACGTCGGCGGGGAGGTCCTTCCACGGTGTGTCGAGCGAGAATCCGAGGTCGTCCGCGAGACCCACGAGGAGTCGCTCGTAGTACTGGAACAGGCCCTTGCCCTGCGTCGTCCACGGGACGATGACACCCTCGGCGATCGAGAGCTCCTCATCGCCGAGGAGCAGCTCGGTGTCGACGGACATCCGGGTACCGAGACCCGAGCAGGCGGGGCAGGCACCGAAAGGCGCGTTGAACGAGAACGTGCGGGGCTCGATCTCCGTCAGCGTCAGCGCGTGACCGTTGGGGCAGGCGAGCTTCTCGCTGTAGCTCTGCCAGGCGTCGTCACCCTCTTCATCGACGAAGTTGACCTGCAGGATGCCGCCGGCCAGTCCCAGCGCCGTCTCGACGGAGTCGGTGACACGGCTCAGGATGTCGGGGTTCGCCACGAGGCGGTCGACGACGACGGCGATGTCGTGCTTGTAGCTCTTCTTCAGTGTCGGCGGCTCCGCGAGCTGGACCGCCTCGCCGTCGACGATCGCGCGGGCGTAGCCCTTCGCGGAGAGCTCCTTGAAGAGGTCGACGAACTCCCCCTTCTTCTGAGACACGACGGGTGCGACGATCTGGTAGCGCGTCCGCTCCGGGAGCTCCATGAGCTGATCCGCGATCTGCTGCACGGTCTGCCGCTGGATCCTCTCGCCGCACTCCGGGCAGTGGGGAACACCGACGCGCGCCCACAGCAGACGCATGTAGTCGTTGATCTCGGTGATGGTGCCCACCGTCGAGCGAGGGTTCCGGTTCGTCGACTTCTGGTCGATCGACACCGCCGGGCTGAGGCCCTCGATGAAGTCGACGTCGGGGCGGTCCACCTGGCCGAGGAACTGGCGCGCGTACGAGCTCAGCGACTCGATGTATCGCCGCTGACCCTCGGCGAAGATCGTGTCGAACGCGAGGCTCGACTTCCCGGAGCCGGACAGACCGGTGAACACGACGAGCGAGTCCCGGGGGATCTCGAGGTCGACGTTCTTCAGATTGTGGACGCGCGCGCCGCGGACACTGAGTTTGGAGGCGTGGGGAACGGGGACGATGGGCACCGGTCAATCCTAGGTTGGGCCACCGACACGGGCTCCGTCCTTCGCTGCGGGCGATCAGTCCTCGGGCGCGGGTCGACTTCCGGCGAAGGGCTGCAAGCCGTCTCGCAAGCGTTCGACGTCCGCCACCCCGAGGCCGACGCGTGCCATGATCTGCCGCGGCACGTCGAGTGCACGCTCCCTGAGCGCCGCACCGTCATCGGTCAGCGCGATGTCGAGCACACGCTCGTCCGCGGGGCGCCGGCGCCGGACGACTCGTCCTTGCGTCTCGAGTCGTTTGATGGTCGGCGACAAGCTGGCGGGCTCGACCGCAAGGGCGGTCGCCAACTCGGTGAGCGACTGCGGCGCTCTCTCCCAGAGCGCGAGCATCACGAGGTACTGCGGGTGCGTGAGTCCGAGCGGTTCGAGGACAGGGCGATAGATCGCGACGACGTTGCGGGCGGCGGTCACGATCGCGAAGCAGAGTTGGCTCTCGAGCTTCAGCACGTCGTCGTCATCCATCGATCCTCCTCGTCCTAATAGTTAGTACACTAATTATTATGAATGGCGAACAGGAGTCACGACCACCGCTCCGGGAACGGATCCGTGCCGCCGGCGGGTTCTACCGGTGGTGGAACAGTCGCCTCATCCGGTACGCCGGTCCCGCCTCGGTGGGCCCCTACGAGACCGAGCCCGAGCCGGTCAGGAGCGAACGCGCCTGCCCTCTCTGCGGCCACCCGATGTCGATGCACACCTTCGACCGCTCGGGCGAGCGGCCGCTGATGCACTGCCCCTGACGCGCCTCACGCGTGCCCGGCGCGCTCCATCGCGCGCAGCTCCTTCTTGAGGTCCTGCACCTCGTCGCGCAGCCGCCCGGCGAGTTCGAACTTCAGTTCGTCGGCGGCCGCGAGCATCTGACGGGTGAGGTCTTCGATCGTCGCCTCGAGCTGGTTCGCCCCCTCGGCGGCGATCCCCTCGCGCCGCAGCTGCGGCGTCGGACTCTTGCCCTTGCCGGACTTGGTCTTCCCCTTGCTGCGGCCGTCCATCATGTCGCGCGTGTCGCTGGCCTCGCGCGCGAGCGCATCGGTGATGTCCGCGATCTTCTTGCGCAGCGGCTGCGGGTCGATGCCGTTCTCGAGGTTGTAGGCGATCTGCTTCTCACGACGCCGCTCGGTCTCCTCGATGGCGGCCGCCATCGAGTCGGTGATCTTGTCGGCGTACATGTGCACCTGGCCGGACACGTTGCGCGCCGCGCGGCCGATGGTCTGGATGAGGGACGTCCCCGAGCGCAGGAACCCCTCCTTGTCGGCATCCAGGATCGCGACGAGCGACACCTCGGGCAGGTCGAGACCTTCGCGGAGCAGGTTGATGCCCACGAGGACGTCGTACACTCCCTGGCGCAGCTCGGTCAGCAGCTCGACCCGTCGGAGCGTGTCCACGTCGGAGTGCAGATAACGCACCCGGACGCCGTGCTCGCCGAGGAAGTCCGTGAGCTCCTCGGCCATCTTCTTGGTCAGGGTCGTGACGAGCACCCGTTCGTCCCGCTCGACGCGCAGCTGGATCTCCTCGAGCAGGTCATCGATCTGCCCCTTCGAGGGCTTGACGATGATCTCCGGGTCGACGAGCCCGGTGGGACGGATGATCTGTTCGACGACACCGTCCGCGATCCCCATCTCGTACCGACCGGGCGTCGCCGAGAGGTACACCGTCTGACCGATCCGCTGCTTGAACTCATCGAACCGGAGGGGACGGTTGTCCATGGCGCTCGGCAGACGGAACCCGTGGTCGACGAGCGTGCGCTTGCGCGAGGCATCCCCCTCGTACATCGCACCGATCTGCGGGACCGTGACGTGCGACTCGTCGATGACGAGGAGGAAGTCGTCGGGGAAGAAGTCGAGGAGGGTGTGCGGTGCCTCGCCCGGCATCCGGCCGTCGAGGTGACGTGAGTAGTTCTCGATGCCCGAGCAGAATCCGAGCTGCTGCAGCATCTCGAGGTCGAAGGTCGTGCGCATGCGCAGGCGCTGGGCCTCGAGCAGCTTGCCCTGCGACTCGAACTGCTTAAGTCGCTCCTCGAGCTCGTGCTCGATCGTCCCGATCGCTCGCTGCACCGTCTCGGTGCCCGCGACGTAGTGGGATGCCGGGAAGATCGGCACGCTCTCGAGCTTCTGCACGACGTCGCCGGTGAGCGGATGCAGCATGTACAGCGCCTCGATCTCGTCGCCGAAGAGCTCGATCCGCACGGCGTACTCCTCGTACACCGGGATGATCTCGATCGTGTCGCCGCGGACGCGGAAGTTGCCGCGCGAGAAGTCGACGTCGTTGCGGTTGTACTGCATCGCGATGAACTTGCGGATGAGGGCGTCACGGTCGTACCGCTCCCCCACCTGCAGGGCGACCATGGCGCGAAGGTACTCCTCCGGCGCACCGAGGCCGTAGATGCACGACACCGTGGACACGACCACGACGTCCCGCCGGCTCAGCAATGAGTTGGTCGTGGAGTGACGCAGCCGCTCCACCTCGGCGTTGATCGACGAGTCCTTCTCGATGAAGGTGTCCGTCTGCGGGACGTACGCCTCGGGCTGGTAGTAGTCGTAGTAGCTGACGAAGTACTCGACAGCGTTGTTCGGCATGAGATCGCGGAACTCGTTCGCGAGCTGCGCCGCGAGCGTCTTGTTGTGTGCGAGCACGAGAGTCGGACGCTGCACCTGCTCGATCAGCCAGGCCGTCGTCGCGGACTTACCGGTACCCGTCGCACCGAGCAGGACGACATCGGTCTCGCCCGCATTGATGCGGGAGGCGAGGTCCGCGATCGCCTGCGGCTGATCGCCGCTGGGCTGGTACTCGCTGACGACCTCGAAGGGTCGGACGGAGCGCGTGGTCTGCATGATCCCAGCGTAGGCGTGGCCTCCGACACCGGCTCCGGCGTTCGCCGTCGGCGTGGACCTCAGCGGGTCAGGCGCTCCCACAGCGCATCGACCTGCGCGACCGTCTCCTCCATCGACCCGGTCGTGTCGATCAGGACATCGGCGATCGCGAGGCGGCGACCGTCGTCGACCTGCGACGCGATGCGGGCGTCGGCGTCGGCGGGGCTCATCCCCCGCAGCGAGACGAGCCGCTCCCGGCGCAGCTCGACGGGCGCGTGGGCCACGACCACGAGCTCCCAGGGATCCTCGGCTCGGGCTTCCAGGAGCAGCGGCACGTCGTAGACGACGATCGCTCCCGGATCGGCGGCGTGGGCTGCGGCGAAGCGCGCGGCGGACTCGGCCCGGACCGCCGGGTGCACGATCGCGTTGAGCGTGCGCACGGCATCCTCATCACCGAAGACGCGTGATGCGAGACGCGGGCGGTCCAGTTCGCCCGCTTCCGTCAGCACGTCGTCGCCGAAGGCGGCCGCGATCTCTGCGAGCACCGGCGACCCGGCCCGCTGCACCTCGCGGACGATGGCGTCCGCGTCGACGATCACCGCGCCATGCTCGGCGAGTCGACGTGCGATCGTGGACTTCCCCGACGCGATGCCGCCGGTCAAAGCGATGAGAGTCACCCTCCGAGGATGCCACGCCACGTCAGACCCGGGCGGGTCCGCGGTCATCGGGGCCGCCGAACAGGACGGAAGCCTCCAAGCTGCGGGAGGCGCGGAGCGCCGCCGCTCGCGCGGCGTTCAGCAGCACGATCGGTTCGTACCCCATCGTCTCCGTCAGCGCGACCCCCACACCGACGATCGGCAGCAGCCCCGTCGGGTTGCCGGCGAGGTCGTCGATGCAGCCGCGATAGATCGCCGCCGCCTGACGGCGTGCCTCCGCCGCGGTACTCGAGACGACGCACACCGACAGGGTCGAGTCGCCGTCCTCCCCCACGAACGCCGACGCCGGGGCGTGTCGGCGCACGGCGCGCCGCCACTGCGCCGCGAGCTCGTCTGCGGCATCCGACCCGAACGCCGCAGCCATCTCGTCCATGCCGTCGATGCCCACGACGACGACGCTCAGCAGATCCTGCCGCCAGCTCGCCCGTTCGGCCACGTCGCGGAGCGCGTCGCGATAGGTCCCCGCGAGCATCACGCCGTCCGCGGCGACACCGTTCTCGCTCAGCCACTCGAAACGGCGCGTCGCGCTCTTGGTGGAACGGAGGATGGAGGTCACGACGACGGCGACCATGGTCAGCACGACGGTGGCGATGTTGGCCGACACGGATCCGAACCACGTCGTGAAGAAGTCGCCCTCCGGCCCGTCCGCGAGGAACACCACGAGCCGCGCGCTGTAGTAGACGGCGGCGGCGAGGAGTACGAAGGCGAACAGCTGCGCGTTCCCGACCCGCCCCATCGGACGCCTCAGCGCTTCGACACCCCCCGCGGCGAACAATCCGATGATGGTCACCACCATGACGGACCAGCCGCCCCAGCTGCCGTCTTCGGGCACGCGGATCACCGCGGCGAGGAACGATGCGACCGTGAGCACTCCGACGATCACAGCGGGCCAGGTGATGGGGCGGTCGTTGAAGCGGCGGTTCCCGAGCCAGATGAACGCGGGGGTGAGTGCGAACGACGCGTTCCCGATGGCGATCGCGACGGCGCCGCCGATGCCCGAGGCCCACGAGATGTAGGCGAAGGTCGTCGCCGTTCCGCAGAGGTAGCCCACGGCCCAGAGGCGGCCCGCTCCGGTGTCGCGGCGGCGCAAAGTCTCCACGACGAAGATCCCCGCGGCGGTCAGAGCGACGATGGCCGTCATGACGGTCACCGAGAAGAGGTCCAGGGTCATCGCTCGTCGTCCCCCGAGGCGGAGCGATCAGCCGCTTCGGCCGCGGTGTCCGCCGTGGCGGGCAACCGCACCATGAAGGTCGTCCCGAGCCCCAGCGTCGATGTCACGGTGATGTCGCCGCCGTGGGCCCGGACGATCTCCCTGCTGATGGCGAGACCGAGCCCGGTGCCCGGCACTCCGCTCTCGGCGCGGAAGAAGCGCTCGAACACCCGCTCCTGATCTTCCGAGGAGAGCCCGATGCCGCTGTCACGGACGAGGAACCAGGAGTGCCTGCCGTCGGTCGACGCGCCCACGGTGATGGTGCCGCCGTCGCGATTGAACTTGATGGCGTTGCTGAGCAGGTTGTCGGCGACCTGCCGGACGCGCGCCGCGTCGATGAACGCGGGGGTCGGGAGCAGGTCGCTCGTGTCGATCCGGATCGCCCGGTCGCGCGCCACCGGTCCGAGATCGGATGCCGCCGCCGCCACGACGTCGGCGAGGTCCGTCTCCTGCGGAGAAAGGGTGACCTCGACCGACATGCGCGACGCGGTCGAGGCGGCGAGGATCCCCGAGACGATCCCGAGGAGACGTTCGCTGTTGCGGTAGGCGACGTCGACCTGGCGAGCGATCGCCGGAGGCAGATCCTCGTGGTCGAGGACGAGCTCGAGGTACCCGATGATCGAGGTCAGCGGCGTCCTCAGCTCATGGGAGACCGACGCGACCAGGCTGTCCCGCGCCTTGAGGGCGGTGCGCTCCTCGGTGACGTCGCGCGCGACGAGGACGATGCCTGCGGGCCGCCCGTCGGCATCCTTCATGCGACGTGCGGTCAGGCTGATCGCGGCCCGTCGGGACTCCGAGATGGGGAACCAGACGACGAGGTCGCTGAAGGTCTCGCCCCGGAGGATGCGGGCAAGGGGGCGTTCGTCCGGTGCGAGGGGGGTCTCGCCGTCGGCGGCGTAGATCTCCTGCGTGGCGCCGAGCCGGCCGAAGCTCGGGATCCGCTGCTGGAACTTGCCGAGAGCGTCGTTGACGAAGGTGATCTCCCCGTCCGTGCCGACACGGAGCACCCCGAAGTCGACGGTGTCCAGGACCTCGGTCAGCAGCTGCTCCTGACGGCTGGCGTGCCGGAGGGCCGCCGCCAAGCGGACATTCTGCTTGTCGAGGAGTGCGCGCTGAGCCTGGAAGCGACGCGTGCCGTTGTAGGTGGTGACACCGATCGCTATCACGACCGCGGGGAGGACGATGATCCCCCAGGTGAATTCGAATGACGGCGCGAGGGCGAGCGCGATCCAGTAGGCGCTGATCGATCCGACGCAGCCGACGATCAGCCAGACCCGCCCGAGGCTCGACAGCCACATGGTGGGGAACGCCCACAGCAGGGCGACCCCGGGCACGTCCGACGTGCGCATCAGCCCGATGGCGACGATGTCCACCAGCGGGACGATCGCGACCCACGACGGGGGGATGCGCGACCAGGGCACGGCCAGGCTGGCCAGGGCGGCGACGACGACGAGCACGACGCCAACCGCGAAGGTGGAGGCCTGCGCTATCCATCCACCGGGGAAACCGGACAGGAATATGCCGGCGACGATCGCGGTCAGCAGGATCTGATTGTTCGCGACGACCCGATCGCGCAGCTCCGTCAAGGGCACGCGCGAGCGCGCAGCCCGCTCGGCGCGCGCGCCGGTGGCGGGCGGAGCCGTGGGCACGCTGTCGGCGTGAGCCGCGCCCTGATCCGCATCTGCCACACGAGAACGTTACCGGCCCGGACGCCGCCGCGGCATCCGCCCGGAAACGACCGAGGGGCCGGAGCACTCGGCTCCGACCCCTCGGTGATGCGGGTGTCGATCAGCGACCGGACAGCTTCTCGCGGAGAGCAGCCAGCGCCTCGTCATCGGCGAGGGTGCCGGCACCGCTCGAGACCTCGGACGAGAAGGACGACGAGCCCGAATCGGCGGGAGCAGCAGCCTCGGCCTCGAGAGCCTTGGCGACGGCGGCCTTGTGAGCCTCCCAGCGACCCTGAGCAGCGGCGTACTCGGCCTCCCAGGCGAGGCGGGCCTCGTCGAAGCCTTCCTTCCACTGGTTGGTCTCGGGGTCGAAGCCCTCGGGGTACTTGTACTCGCCGTTCTCGTCGTACTCGGTGACCATGCCGTAGAGGGCCGGGTCGAACTCGGTGCCGTTGGGGTCGACCGACTCGTTGGCCTGCTTCAGCGACAGCGAGATGCGGCGGCGCTCGAGGTCGATGTCGATGATCTTGACGAAGACCTCTTCACCGACGGAGACGACCTGCTCGGCGAGCTCGACGTGCTTGCCCGACAGCTCGGAGATGTGCACGAGGCCCTCGATGCCGTCGGCCACGCGGACGAACGCACCGAACGGGACGAGCTTGGTGACCTTGCCCGGCGCGACCTGACCGATCGCGTGGGTGCGGGCGAAGACCTGCCACGGGTCCTCCTGCGTCGCCTTCAGCGACAGGGAGACGCGCTCGCGGTCGAGATCGACCTCGAGGATCTCGACGGTGACCTCCTGGCCGACCTCGACGACCTCGGATGCGTGCTCGATGTGCTTCCACGAGAGCTCCGAGACGTGGACGAGGCCGTCGACGCCACCGAGGTCGACGAACGCACCGAAGTTGACGATCGACGAGACGGTGCCCTTGCGGACCTGACCCTTGTGGAGGTTGTTGAGGAAGTTCGAACGCGACTCGGACTGCGTCTGCTCGAGCAGGGCGCGGCGCGAGAGCACGACGTTGTTGCGGTTCTTGTCGAGCTCGAGGATCTTCGCCTCGATCTCCTGGCCGAGGTACGGCGTCAGGTCGCGGACGCGACGCAGCTCGATGAGCGACGCGGGCAGGAAGCCGCGGAGGCCGATGTCGACGATGAGACCACCCTTGACGACCTCGATGACGGAGCCGGTGACGACACCGTCGTTCTCCTTGATCTTCTCGACGTCTCCCCAGGCGCGCTCGTACTGTGCGCGCTTCTTGGAGAGGATCAGGCGGCCTTCCTTGTCCTCCTTCTGGAGGACGAGGGCCTCGACCTGGTCGCCGACGTTGACGACCTCGTTGGGATCGACGTCGTGCTTGATCGAGAGCTCACGCGAGGGGATGACACCCTCGGTCTTGTAGCCGACGTCGAGGAGGACCTCGTCGCGGTCGATCTTCACGACGGTGCCTTCGATGAGGTCTCCGTCGTTGAAGAACTTCAGGGTCTTCTCGACCGCGGCCAGGAAGTCCTCAGCAGATCCGATGTCGTTGATGGCGACCTGCTTGGTGGCCGGGGCGGTCGTTGCGTTAGTCATGTAGGGGGTTGTCCTTGGATGGTGTTGTGTTCGGGCCACGGGGCCAGTCCGCACGAGGACGTGCGGCAACCGATCGTGGCAGGGTGGTTGTTCGTGCGATGTCACGCGGGCGCGGCGCAAGGGCCACGCGTGTGACACTCCAGGGTATCAGAGAGCGTCTGCGTAGTACCAGCGACCAGCGCGCCTCAGGAACCGGCTGTCTTCCTCGAGGAGTCCGCTCTCCCCCGTCGCCGTGTCTCGCCATCGGGCCCGGAACGCTACTCGACCCGTGCGGCCGTCGGGAGCCGTCTCAGAACGGAGCACCTCCAGGCCGAGCCACGAGGTCCCGTCATCCACCGAGACGTCATCGGGCCGCGTCGCAGGCCACCAGGTGTCGGCGAGGTGCCGGGCATCCGCCAGCGCGAACGCCGTGTATCGGGACCGCATGAGGTCCTCGGGCGTCTCGGCGGGAACGCCGTCGAGGACGCGTCCGCAGCATGCGGCGAACGCTCGCCGGCCGCAGGGACAGAGCGAGTCCGGCGCAGGCCGACGCCCCCGATGAGCGGATGCCGCAGCCCCGAACGACATGTTCCCTCCCCCGCCGCATGATCGACGCCCGCGAGCTTACGCGCTGTGGAGAACCCGCGAGGAGGGCGGCCCCGGTCACTACCGTGGTCGCATGACCGCTCGACGTTGTGCTGCCCTGCTGGCGACGACCGTGCTCGCGGCGGCCCTCGCGGCGTGCGCGCCCGCGAGTGCACCGACGCCGACGCCCACGCCGACCGGCTTCGCTTCGGAAGAGGAAGCCTTCGCCGCCGCCGAGGCGACCTACCGCGCCTACGTCGACGCCCTAAACCGGGTCGACCTCAGCGACCCCGCCACCTTCGAGCCCGTCTATGCGCTCACAACTGGGGAAGCGAACGCAACCGAGCGGAGGGGGTTAAGCGAATATCACGCGGATGGCCTCAGCGTCTCGGGTGAGACAGTCGTGACGCTCGTAAAAGGTTCAGTTTGGGAATCCGAATTGGATCGAGTCGTACTCGACACGTGCATCGACGTGTCAGGGGTCGACGTCGTCGATTCCAACGGAGTATCTCAGGTCTCACCCACCCGCCCGGATGTGCAAACGCTCCGAGTGACGCTGGCCAGCTCGGCGGCCGCTGATTTGAAGATCGAGAAGATTGACGCACGCGATGAGGGCCCCGCTTGCTAGCGCTGTTAATGGCGGCAGCGATCTCTACGTTGGCCGTTGCCAGTCCTGGTTCGACCAGCTGCGGTCATCAAAGCTGGACAAACGACTGTCACGCCGTGAGCAACGGCTCCTCGGTCTCGATCGGGGCCACACGCACCGAGACCACGACCCCTCCCTCACCCGCCCGCGGCAACGAGAACAACGGCGGCGGCACGAACGCCCCGATCCTGACGCCTCCGCCCCCGCGCGACCCGAACGCGTACTACCCGGGCGGCCGCACGCGGGAGCAATGGCTGGTCGACTGCGCCTTCGACCTCGCCTGCACGGCCCCGGTCACCGCCCCCGGCTCAGCGCCACTGCCCGGTGCCGAGCAGGCGGAGCAGGAACCCGTGGACCCGGATCCCGCGCCCGCGGCACCCGATCCGACCACCGCCACCATCGACGACGTCGCGCAGTTCGCGCCCTCAGCGCCGCAGGTCGTGGGCGAGCCCGACGGGTTCGGCGTGGTGGGCATGCCGACCAACTTCGTGGTCGCTGCCACCGAGCACACGGTGGACGGTGAGATCTTCGACGTCCCGGTGACCGTTCGATTCACCCCTGTTTCCTTCGTCTTCGACTACGGCGACGGCACCACCCGCGAGACTCGGACGCCAGGGCGTTCCTGGCAGGAGCTCGACGTCCCGCAGTTCTCCGCCACCGACACCAGCCACAGCTACAGCGCACCCGGGGAGTACAGCGCGGGCGTCACCATCCGCTACGTCGCGGAGGCCGACGCGGGCGGCGGCTGGTTCGCCGTCCCGGGCACCCTCGCGATCGATGCGCCGTCGACCCTCATCCGCGTCGTCGACGTCGACACGGCGCTGGTGCAGCGCACCTGCGACGAGGACCCGAGCGGTCCGGGATGCTGAATGCGAGGATGAGCACGTGACCGGACGCCTCATGCTGCTCGACTCCGCCAGCCTCTACTTCCGCGCCTTCTACGGCGTGCCCGACACCGTGAAGGCGCCCGACGGGCAGCCCGTCAACGCTGTACGGGGATTCCTCGACATGATCGCGAAGCTCGTCACCACCTACGAGCCGACCCACCTCGTCGCCTGCTGGGACGATGATTGGCGTCCGCAGTGGCGAGTCGACCTCATCCCGTCGTACAAGGCCCACCGCGTCGCGCGGGAAGTCGCGACGGCACCGGACGTCGAGGAGGTCCCCGATCCCCTCGAGATCCAGGTGCCCGTGATCCGCGAGGCTCTCGGGACCCTCCGCATTCCCATCATCGGCGCAGCGGAGCACGAGGCCGACGACGTCATCGGCACGCTGGCCTCGACGAGCGCGATCCCCGTCGATGTCGTCACCGGCGACCGTGATCTGTTCCAGCTCGTCGACGATGCGCGCGGCGTCCGCGTCGTCTACACGGGGCGGGGCATGAGCAAGCTTGAAGAACTCACCGACGCGGTCATCGTCAGCAAGTACGGGATCCTTCCGACCCAGTACGCGGACTTCGCCGCGATGCGCGGCGACGCATCCGACGGACTCCCGGGAGTCGCGGGGGTCGGCGAGAAGACGGCGGCCACGCTCCTCGCGGCCCACGGCGACCTGCCCGGCATCCGTCGGGCCGCCGAGGCCGGCGAAGGGATGAGCGCCGGCGTGCGGACGAAGATCCTCGCGGCGAGCGACTACCTCGACGTCGCCCCGCGTGTGGTCGAAGTCGTCCGCACGCTCGAGCTGCCACAGGTCGACTCGCGCATCGTCGCGCCCGATGACACCGCGGTCGCCGGACTCGCGGAGGCCTGGTCGCTCGGATCCTCCGCGACCCGAGCCGCAGCAGCGCTGTCGGCCCGAGCGTGACTCAGCGCGACGCCTTCCAGTCCCGCAGGCGCGTCAGCGGCCACGTCGTGATGATGCGCTCGGGAGGAACCCCCGCGCGCTCCGCGCGGATCGCACCGTGATCGAGCAGGGACAACTGCCCCGGCGCGTGCGCATCGGAGTCGATCGAGAAGAGGCATCCCGCTTCGATCGCCAGGGCGAGCAGGTCGTCCGGCGGATCCTCGCGCTCCGGGCGCGAATTGATCTCGACGGCGGTGCCGTATTCGGCGCACGCTTCGAACACCGCGCGCGCGTCGAAGGTCGAGGGCGGCCGCGTCCCCCGCGACCCCGAGACGAGCCTGCCCGTGACGTGACCGAGCACGTCCACACGGGGATCGGATGCCGCCGCAACGAGCCGCCGGGTCATCGGCCCGCGTTCCATGCGGAGTGCCGAGTGCGCCGACGCGACCACGACGTCCAGCGAACGCAGGAGCTCGTCCTCCTGGTCCAATGATCCGTCGTCGAGGATGTCGACCTCGATGCCGCTCAGCAGCGTGAACGTCGCGTCGCCGAACCCGGGGATCAGCGTCAGCTGCTCGCGCAGGCGCTCGGCGGAGAGACCGCGGGCGACGCGCAGGCGCGGCGAATGGTCCGTCAGCGCCAGGTACTCGTGGCCGAGGGCACGCGCCGCCTCGACCATCAGGTCGATGGACGTGAGACCGTCCGACCACTCGGAGTGCGCGTGCAGGTCGCCGCGCAGATGCGAACGCAGCGCCGACGCGACGGGCGGTGATACGCGCTCCCGGAGGTCCGCGAGGTAGGTGGGCACCCGACCGGACATCGCCTCGCTGATCACGGCGAATGTGGATTCGCCGATCCCCTTCCGCGCACGGAGGCGGGGCAGGTCGGCTCGCTCGTCCGCGGTCAGGTCCGCCAGGGTCTTCGCGGCGGCGCGGAACGCCTTCGACTTGTACCGGGAGGCGCGATCACGCTCGAGGAGCTCAGCGATCTCCGTCAGCGCCTCGATCGGATCCATGTCGGCCTCAGCGCCCGGATGCCGCGACCCAGGCGTCGAGCTTCGCCGCTGCCGCGCCCGAGTCGACGGCCGCCGCCGCTTCGGCATACGCCTCCGCGAGGCGTTCCACGAAGGACAGCTGCAGCTGACCGGCATCCCGGAACAGGCGGTACGACACGATGCCTGCGGCGGCGTTCAGGAGGACGATGTCGCGCACCGGTCCCGTCTCACCCCGCAGGACACGGCGGACGACGCCCGCGTTGTGCTCGGCGTCCCCGCCGAGGAGGTCGGCGATCTCCGCACGCGGGATGCCCAGATCACGGGGGTCCAAGTCGTGCTCGCGGACGTCGCCTCGACTGATCTCCCAGACCCGGCTGTGACCCGTCGTGGTGAGTTCGTCCATGCCGTCGTCACCCCGGAAGACGAGCGCCGTCGCGCCGCGCGTCTGGAAGACGCCCGTGATGAGCGGCACCCGGTCGAGGTGTGCCACGCCGACGGCGTTGGCCTCCGCGCGCGCCGGGTTGCACAGCGGGCCCAGGAAGTTGAAGACGGTCGGGATGCCGAGCTCGGCGCGCGTGGGGCCGGCGTGACGGAACCCGGGGTGGAAGGCGGACGCGAAGGCGAAGGTGATGCCCACCTCGTCGAGCACCTCGGCGACCCGCTCCGGCGTACTCGTCAGGTCGACGCCGAGCGCGGCGAGCACGTCCGACGACCCCGACTTGGAGCTGGCGGCGCGGTTGCCGTGCTTCACGACCGGGATGCCGGTGGCCGCCACGATCACCGACGCCGTGGTCGAGACGTTCACGGTCCCGTAACGATCACCGCCCGTGCCGACGATGTCCAGCACATCGGCCGGCACCGGGAGAGGCACCGCGGCCTCGAGGATGGCGTCGCGGAACCCGACGACCTCGTCGACCGTCTCACCCTTGGCGCGCAGCGCCACGAGGAAGGCGGCGAGCTGGGAGGGAGTCGCGTCGCCCTGCATCACCTGGCGCATCGCCCACGTCGACTCCGACACGCTGAGGTCCTGCCCGGAGAGCACCGAGGTGAGGATTTCGGGCCAGGAGTACATGTCCGCCATGCCTCCCGATCCTACTCAGCACTCTGTCAGGCGACTCGCGGCCCGGACATCGCACGATCCGATGCCGGAGAAAGGGGCGAGTACCTTCAGGAATGCGAAACCCTCCCCCAACATCGGCCATAATGGGGAGCGTGACGACCACTCCCGCGACATACAACCAGGCACTGCGTTCGGTGAAACGACCGGACCCGGTGGCCGTCGGCACGATCGTGTGGCTCGGCAGCGAAGTCATGTTCTTCGCCGGCCTCTTCGCCATCTACTTCACGATCCGCAACACCTCGCCGGAGCTGTGGGCCGCCCGCACCGAGCTGCTGAACATCCCGTTCGCCGCGGTGAACACCCTCATCCTGGTGCTGTCGTCGTTCACGGCGCAGGCCGGCGTCTTCGCCGCCGAGCGCTTCCAGCCCTACCGCCGCGGTTCCCTCTGGAACTTCCGCCAGTGGGGCATGGTCGAGTGGTTCTACGTGACCTTCATCATGGGCGCCGTCTTCGTGTCCGGTCAGGTGTGGGAGTACGCCACCCTGATCGCGGAGGGCATGCCCATCAGCGCCGACTCGTATGCGTCGGCCTTCTACCTGACGACGGGCTTCCACGCTCTCCACGTGACGGGTGGCCTCATCGCCTTCCTGCTCATCATCGGACGCGCCTTCGCCGTCAAGAACTTCGGTCGAAAGGAGATGACCTCCGCGATCGTCGTGTCGTACTACTGGCACTTCGTCGACGTGGTGTGGATCATCCTCTTCGCCGTCATCTACTTCATCCGGTAACACAGAGCGGAGCTGAGTTCCTCAATGGCATCCAAGACCCCGCGTCGGCAGACGGGCCGTCGCAGCAAGTGGGCGGCCGCCGCTCTGATCGGCGTCGGCCTGCTGCTCACGGGTGGCATCTACGCCGGTGCGTCCGCGGCGATGGCCTCGACGACGTCGACCGAGACCTCCACGCTCACCGTCGAGGACGGCAAGAAGCTGTTCCAGGCGAACTGCGCGACGTGCCACGGCCTCGACCTCGAAGGCACGGCGGACGGCCCCTCCCTTTACGGAGTGGGAGAGCTGTCCGTCGAGTTCCAGGTCTCCACCGGCCGCATGCCGCTGCAGGCCCAGGGTCCGCAGGCTCCTCAGAAGGCTCCGCAGTTCACCGAGGACCAGATCAAGGCGATGGCCGCCTGGGTGCAGTCGGTCGCCCCCGGCCCGACCTACCCGGACGAGCGGATCCTCGACGGTGAAGGCAACCTCACCGAGGGCGCCGAGCTCTTCCGCATCAACTGCGCGATGTGCCACAACGTCGCCGCCGCCGGTGGTGCTCTGACCGAGGGCAAGTACGCTCCGGCTCTGACCAAGACCAGCCCACTGCACATCTACGCGGCCATGGTCACCGGCCCGCAGAACATGCCGGTCTTCAACGACATGACCATCACGCCCGACGAGAAGCGCGACATCATCTCGTCCCTGATGTACCTCCAGAAGAGCGAGCCCGTGGGTGGCTTCACGCTCGGATCGCTCGGACCGGTCTCCGAGGGTCTGTTCATCTGGATCTTCGGGATCGGCACGCTGATCGGCATCGCGGTGTGGATCACCGCGAAGTCCAACTGACCCACCACTGACGCACAGAATTTCACGGACGAGGAGCACAATGTCACACGAGGAAGAGCCGCAGGCGCTCGAGAAGGCTCCTCAGCCTTCGTCGGGTCTCGTCGTCGCGGTCGCCGACCCCGTGCAGAACCCCGGTCTGCCGCCGCACCGCGAGCGCGTGACCGACAAGGATCCGGCGGCCATGGCCCGCGCGGTCCGCACCGTCTACACGCTGTTCTACATCTCTCTCGCCGCCAGCCTCTGGGCTGTCGCCGCGTACATGCTGTTCCCGATCGAGAGCGGCGCCTTCGGCGACATCCGGGCGAACAACCTGTTCATCGGCCTCGGCATCGGGTTCGCGCTGCTGACCATCGGTATCGCTGCGATCCACTGGTCGAAGGCGATCATGCCCGACAAGGAGCACATCGAGGCGCGCCATTCGACCCGCGGCAAGGAGTCGACACGCGAGGCTGCCGTCGACGTCTTCCGCGAGGCCAACGAGGAGTCCGGGTTCGGCCGTCGCACCGCCATCCGTGGCGGTCTCATCGCTGCCCTCGTCGCCTCGATCGTCCCGGGCGTGACGCTGTTCCGCGGCCTGGCGCCGCACGCCTCCGAGGAGCACCCGCTCGCGGGGGACCCGGTCGCGCTGCTCAAGCACACGATGTGGAAGGAGGGTGAGCGCCTCGCGCACGACCCGTCCGGACTCCCCATCCGCGCCGCCGACGTTGCGCTCGGCTCCGCTGTGCACGTCATCCCCGAGTCCCTCAAGGACGTCGACCACCTGGATGGATACCTCGAGGAGAAGGCCAAGGCCATCGTCCTCCTGATGCGGTTGCTCCCCGAGCAGCTGCCCGCCGAGTACAACCGCCTCGACTGGTCCTACGACGGGATCGTCGCGTACTCGAAGGTCTGCACGCACGTCGGATGCCCCGTCGCGCTGTACGAGCAGCAGACCCACCACCTGCTCTGCCCCTGCCATCAGTCGCAGTTCGACGTGTCGCGCGGCGCCGAGGTCATCTTCGGCCCGGCCGCCCGCCCGCTCCCCCAGCTGCCCATCACGGTCGACGCAGACGGATACCTGATCGCCAAGAGCGACTTCGAAGAGCCCGTCGGGCCAAGTTTCTGGGAGCGTCATTGAGCACCGTGACTGAATCCTCGTCCACCACAGCGGTGGCCAAGCCGGCTGAGAAGCCGCTCGGCGGCCGCTTCATCGGCGCCACGGCCAACTACCTCGACGAGCGCACCAGCATCTCCGGGCTCGTCAAGGAGATCGGCCGCAAGATCTTCCCCGACCACTGGTCGTTCATGCTGGGCGAGATCGCGCTCTGGAGCTTCGTCGTCGTCTTCCTGTCGGGCTCGTTCCTGACGTTCTTCTTCGAAGCCTCGATGGCGCCCACGCACTACAACGGCGCGTACGCACCGCTGCGCGGCATCGAGATGTCCGCTGCTCTCGAGTCGACGCTGAACATCTCCTTCGACCTCCGCGGTGGTCTGCTCGTCCGCCAGCTGCACCACTGGGCCGCGCTGCTGTTCATCGCCGCGATCGGCGTGCACATGCTGCGCGTTTTCTTCACGGGCGCGTTCCGCAAGCCGCGTGAGCTCAACTGGGTGATCGGGTTCGTCCTGTTCATCCTCGCCATGGCGCTCGGATTCACCGGCTACTCGCTGCCGGACGACCTGCTCTCGGGCAACGGCCTCCGCATCATCGACGGCATGATCAAGGGTCTGCCGCTGATCGGCACCTGGACCTCGTACCTCCTCTTCGGCGGCGAGTTCCCGGGTATGGCGATCGTCGGCCGCCTCTACACGCTGCACATCCTGCTGCTGCCGTTGATCCTCATCGCCCTGATCGCAGCTCACCTGATGCTGATGATCATCAACAAGCACACCCAGTTCGCCGGTCCCGGCCGCACGAACGACAACGTCGTGGGCTACCCGATGGTCCCGATCTACATGTCGAAGATGGGCGGCTTCCTGTTCATCACGTTCGGTGTGCTCGTCCTCATCGCCTCGATGTTCACGATCAACCCGATCTGGAACTACGGTCCGTACGACCCGTCCCCGGTCTCCGCGGGTACCCAGCCCGACTGGTACATCGGCTTCGCGGACGGCGCCCTGCGTCTGGCACCCTCGAACCTCGACCTGGTCCTGTTCGACCACACGTTCTCGTTCGGCATCCTGCTCCCGGTCGCGGTGCTCGGTCTGTTCATCGTCCTCGTGGCGGTCTACCCGTTCATCGAGGCGTGGGTCACGGGTGACAAGCGCGAGCACCACATCGCGCAGCGGCCGCGTCACGCGCCGACCCGCACCGCCATCGGTGTCGCAGGCGTCATCTTCTACGCCGTCCTGTGGGCAGCCGCGTCGTCGGACATCATCGCCACGCACTTCCACCTGACGATGGAAGGGGTGATCCACTCCCTCCAGGCGCTGCTGTTCATCGGTCCGATCGTCGGCTACTTCGTCTCGAAGCGGATCGCCATCGCACTGCAGAAGAAGGACCGCGAGATCGCGCTCCACGGCTACGAGTCGGGTCGTATCGTCCGCCTGCCCGGCGGCGAGTACATCGAGGTCCACCAGCCCGTCGACGCGTACGAGCGTGTCAAGCTGATCGATTTCGAGGTCCACGAGCCCCTGGTGGTCCGTCCCAACGACAACGGCCGTATCCCCTGGCACCAGAACGTCCGCGCCTCGCTGTCGCGCTGGTTCTTCGAGGACCGCCTCTCGCCGGTCACGCAGACCGAGCTGGATGCTGCGATCGCCCACCAGCACCACGCGCTCGAGCACATCGCGCACGAGGAGCAGGAGGAGCTCCGCGGGGCTCACGAGCGTGCCGGCGTGCCGAACGCGCCGCTGCACCCGATCGACGACGGCCACAACCCCGAGACCGCCAACCGCCCGTCGAACATCATCGTGGTCGACGACGCGCCGCGGAAGAAGGACGACAGCTCGAACAGCTGACCGCCTCTCTGGCAGAAATGCGGCGGGGTCTGACCGACAGGTCAGGCCCCGCCGCATTGTCATTCCCTTAGCGTCGAGACATGACCTCCTCCCCCACAGACGCACTCGCCTACTTCCAGACGAAGCTGCAGCACGAGACGGACCCCAGCGACGTCTACGCCGCTCAGAAGGCCGGCGACCGGTTCGTGCTCGTCGACGTGCGCAACCGAGAGGCGTGGGACCAGGGACACGCGCGTGGCGCGCTGCACATGCCCTACCGGGAGATCGCGACCCGCGCACCGCAGGAGATCCCGGCGGGCACCCCGGTGGTCGTCTACTGCTGGAGCCCCGGTTGCAACGGCGGCGCCCGCGGCGCGGTCGAGTTCGTGCAGCTCGGCTACACCGTGCGCGAGATGATCGGCGGGTTCGAGTACTGGGCTCGCGAAGGGATGCCGGTGGACGCGGCATCCGGCCCGCTCCCCCGGGTCTTCGACCCGCTCGTGATGCCGGTGCGCGCTGAGGCGTAGTCGCCGCCGAGCGCCCGCTCAGGCGCTCGCCAGGCCCGCCTCGATGACCTCGGTCCAACGAGAAGCCGCAGCACCCGCGATCACCGGCACCACGGTGGCGTCCGGCTGATCGCCCACGACGTCGCAGACGACGGCCGTCACGTTGTCGCGGGACGCCGCCTCGAGCGCGAGCTCGACGACAGCGTGTGCCGCTCGGACCGGGTCCGTCTCCCCGTGGAGGACCTCTGCCAGTGCGTCCTCGGGTAGGTAGTCGGTGACGCCGTCGCTGCAGAGGAACCATCGATCGCCGGCACGTACGTCGCGCGTCTCGACCCGGATGACGTCTTCGTCGTTGCCGCCGAAGGATGCGGTGATGACGTTGCGGCGCGGGTGCGTCCAGGCATCCTCGGGACGGACGAGCCCCCGGTCGACCAGGGCCTGCACGAAGGAGTCGTCCCGCGTCTGACGCACGAAGCCGCCGTCCCGCAGGAGGTAGGCCCGGGAGTCGCCGGTGTGCGCCACGATGAGCTCCTCACCGGCGGTGAGCCACACACCGGTCAGTGTGCTCGCCATCCCCGCGAGTGCGGCATCGCGGCGGATGTGTGCACCGATGTCCCAGTTCGCGGCTTTCAGCCGCTCGATGAGCTCTGCCGCGGACGGGAGTGCACCACGCAGGGTGATCAGCTTGTGGATGATCGCTGCGGATGCGAGGTCGCCGGACGGACCACCGCCGACGCCGTCCGCCACAGCTGCGGCGAACGGCGATGCGAAGGCGGCGTCCTGGTTGACGTCGCGGTAGCCTCCGACGTCCGATCGGACGCCTGCATGGATGCGCACGGGGACTCAGCGGGCGAAGTAGCCCCGGTAGTACTCGTAGACCCAGCCGACGATCGCGACGACGAAGATGCCGAGCCCGATCGGGATCATGAACTCGCCGACGGCGAGCCCGATGAACGCGACGGCTGCCGAACCGGCGAGCACCAGCGGCCACCAGGACCAGGGGGAGAACTCGCCCATCTCGGGGTCGCCGTCGTCGATGTCAGCGGTGAGCGAATCCTCGGGGAGGACGCCGCCCTGCGCCTTCTCGACACGGCTCGTGTAGAACGCGATCATCGCACCCATCGCCGTCACGAAGACGAGGGCGACGGAGCCGACCCACTCGATCCGGTTGAACACCGGGAGCTGCGGGTGGGCGATGATGTTCCACGCCACGTAGACGACGGCGACGAGACCGAAGAACGCGGTCAGGATCCACCAGAGGTTGACGTTGGTCTTCACTTACTTGACCTCACCGTTCGTCAGATCGACCACCGGGGCGTCGGGTGCGTCCTTCGCGGGACCCACGCCGACCGGAATGCCGGCTTCGGGGTGGTTCAGGTCGAATGCGGGGCGTTCGCTGCGGATACGCGGGATCGACGTGAAGTTGTGGCGGGGCGGCGGGCAGCTGGTCGCCCACTCGAGCGAGCCTCCGTAGCCCCACGGGTCGTTGACCGTGACGCGAGGCGCGGTGCGGGCCGTGATCCAGACGTTCAGAAGGAACGGGACCATCGATGCCGCGAGGATCATCGAGCCGATCGTCGACACCTGGTTCTGCCAGGTCCAGCCGTCCTGCATCGCGTAGTCGGCGTAGCGTCGCGGCATGCCATCGGCGCCGAGCCAGTGC
This sequence comes from Microbacterium sp. NPDC080005, assembly GCF_040702445.1. Classification (NCBI taxonomy): domain Bacteria; kingdom Bacillati; phylum Actinomycetota; class Actinomycetes; order Micrococcales; family Microbacteriaceae; genus Microbacterium; species Microbacterium sp. NPDC080005. Next base: position 1,323,577 of record NZ_JBFBLD010000001.1, read on the forward strand.
TGGATGAGGAACGTCATGTGGAAGCCGATGAACAGGAGCCAGAAGTGCACGAGGCCGAGGCGCTCGTTCAGCATCTTGCCGGTCCACTTCGGCCACCAGAAGTAGAAGCCGGCGAACATCGCGAAGACGACGGTTCCGAAGACGACGTAGTGGAAGTGCGCCACGACGAAGTACGAGTCGGAGACGTGGAAGTCCAGCGGCGGCGAGGACAGGATGATGCCCGTCAGACCACCGAAGACGAACGAGACCAGGAAGCCCAATGCGAAGACCATGGGCGTCTCGAACGTGATGGAACCCCGCCACATCGTGCCGATCCAGTTGAAGATCTTCACGCCCGTGGGGACGGCGATGAGCATCGTCATGAGGGCGAAGAACGGCAGCAGGACGGCACCCGTCACGTACATGTGGTGCGCCCAGACCGACACCGAGAGGGCCGCGATCGCGATGGTCGCGTAGACGAGGGTCTTGTAGCCGAAGATCGGCTTGCGGCTGAACACCGGGAAGATCTCCGAGACGATGCCGAAGAACGGCAGCGCGATGATGTACACCTCGGGGTGGCCGAAGAACCAGAACAGGTGCTGCCAGAGCAGGACACCGCCGTTCGCCGGGTCGTAGACGTGAGCGCCGAGGATGCGGTCGGCTGCCGCGGCGAAGATCGCCGCCGCCAGGACCGGGAACGCCATCAGGATCAGGATGCTGGTGACCAGCGTGTTCCAGCTGAAGATCGGCATGCGCCACATCGTCATACCCGGCGCGCGCATCGTCATGATCGTGGTGATGAAGTTGACGCCACCGAGGATCGTGCCGAAACCGCTCATGCCGAGGCCCAGCATCCAGAGGTCACCACCGGCACCCGGGCTGAAGCTCTCGCTCGCCAGCGGCTGATAGGCGAACCATCCGAACGCGGCCGCACCCTGCGGGGTGAGGAAGCCGGCGACGGCGATCGTCGAGCCGAAGGTGAAGAGCCAGAACGCGAAGGCGTTCAGTCGCGGGAACGCGACGTCGGGCGCGCCGATCTGCAGCGGCAGCAGTGCGTTGGCGAAGCCGGCGAACAGCGGCGTCGCGAACATCAGCAGCATGATCGTGCCGTGCATCGTGAACAGCTGGTTGTACTGCTCCTTGGTCGGCACCACCTGCATGCCGGGCTCGAAGAGCTCCGCACGGATGATCAGCGCCATGACGCCGCCGAGCATGAAGAACAGCACGGACGCGATCAGGTACATGTACCCGATGGTCTTGTGATCGGTGGAGGTGATCCACTTCACCACGATGTTGCCCTTGTGCTCGACGCGCGAGCGGCTCAGCAGTGCCGCCTGGCGAGGGGGAAGGGTCGGTGCCGGAGGCGTGATGGTGGCCATCAGTTGTTCTCTCCCTCAGCGGCAGGTGCGCCGGTGCCCGGTGCGTTCTGCTGTCGATCGAGGACGTCATCGATGTCGCCGGTCTGCCCCTGGGCCTCGAGCGAAGCGATGTAGTTCTCGTATTCGGACTCCGAGACGACCTTCACGTTGAAGAGCATCATCGAGTGGTACTGGCCGCAGAGCTCGGCGCACTTGCCGACGTACTCGCCCTCCTTGGTGGGGACGAAGGACCAGTAGTTGTCGCGTCCCGGGTACATGTCCTTCTTGTAGAGGAAGTCCACGATCCAGAACGAGTGGATGACGTCGCGAGACTCGAGCTGCAGCGTCACCTTCTTGTTGACGGGGAGGACGAGCTCGGGGAGCTCGTTGGTGATGTTGCCCTGCGCGTCGGTCTGCGCCTGGACACCCATCGTCCAGACGGACTCCTCGGTGTCGTTGCAGTCGGAGCCGTTGTACTGGAAGTCCCATGCCCACTGCTTGCCGATCGCGGTGATGCAGACGTCAGGGGTCTCGTGCTGCGTCTCGATGATCGTCTGATCGCGAGCGGTGAAGGCGAAGAAGCCCAGCACGAGGATGACCGGAGCGATCGTGAAGAACATCTCGATCGGCATGTTGTAGCGCAGCTGCACGGGCAGACCCGACTGCCCCTTACGACGCCGGTAGGCGATGGCCGCCCAGCCCATGAGGGCCCAGGTGATGACGCCGACGGCGAGGACGACGATCCACGACGTGGTCCAGAGGCCGGCGATCATCGACGTGTGGTTCGTCGCCTGGCCGCCCTCCTCGTCGAAGCCGGGGAGGAAGCCGTTCGCTGTCGTGGGGCTGCAGCCCGCCAGCGCGACCGCGGAGGCGATCGTGAGCGGGAGAGCTACCCAACGGAGTCGGCGATTGACGCGCACAGTGCACCTTTCGGGGACATGAAGGTCAGACTCATGCCAGTCTAGGGCAACCTCTTACGGAGTTCCGGCCATCCGCTCAGGATGGCCGGCACCGATCGAGGGAGCCCGGGATGGATCAGTGGAAGCTGTCGCCGCAGGCGCAGCTGCCGGCGGCATTGGGGTTGTCGATCGTGAAGCCCTGCTCCGAGATCGTGTCCTTGAAATCGATCTTCGCGCCGTCGAGGTAGGGCACCGACATGTCGTCGACGATGACCTCGACGCCGTCGAAGTCGACCGTCTTGTCGCCGTCGAGGTACCGCTCGTCGAAGTAGAGCTGGTAGATCAGGCCCGAGCATCCGCCGGGCTGGACGGCGACCCGGAGCCGCAGGTCGTCGCGGTTCTCCTGCGACAGCAGGCTCTTCACCTTCTCGGCGGCGGCGTCTGTGAGGGCGACGCCGTGGGCGGGAACGGTGTCGGTGGACTGCGTGGCGATGTCGGTCATGACTCTCCCCATGGTCGGGCCGCCAGTGCTCTTCAGGAACGGGGGCGGCGTGCTCTCTCGATTCTACGTCCCGGCGCGCCCGTCGGACCGGCGACCCGAGTGGATCGTCGCGCGGGATCAGTCGGATGCGTCGAGTGCCGCGAGCAGCAGCGCCTCGGACACCAGCGCGTTGCGGAACGTCTCGACGTGCAGGGACTCGTTGGGGCTGTGCGCCCGGGCATGCGGATCCTCGACACCGGTCACGAGGATCTCGGCCCCCGGGAACTCCCGCACCAGATCGGCGATGAAGGGAATCGAGCCGCCCACACCGATGTCGATCGGGGTACGGCCGTAGCCGCTCTCGAGCGCAGCACGGGCAGCTTCGACGGCCGGGCCGGAGGTGTCGACCAGGAAGGGATTTCCGAAGTCGACGTCACGGAATGTCAGCCGCGCGCCGAACGGTGCCCGGCTGCGGAGGTGCGCCTCGATCGCGGCGAACGCGTCGGCAGCCGCCTGGCCGGGAGCGACACGGGTGCTGAGGACGACGGAGACCTTCGGCGACAGCGTGTTCGATGCGTTCCGCACGCTGGGCGCATCGATGCCCGTGATGGTGATCGACGGCTTGTTCCAGATGCGGCTCAGGATCTCATCGCGCCCGATCGGCGACACACCCTCGGGCAGCCCCGCCTCGCTGCGCAGCGTCTCCTCCGAGTACGGCGGGGTCTCGGCGTCCCGCAATTCGAGCCCGTCGACGGCGACCGCACCGTCCCCATCCCACAGCGTCGCGAGCAGCGTGACGGCCGCGAGCATGGCATCGGGGACGGCTCCTCCGAACATCCCGGAGTGCGAGGCGTGCTCGAGCGTCTCGATGTCGAGGGTGAAGCGGACGTTACCGCGCAGCGACACCGTCAGCGCCGGTGTCTCGGAGTCCCAGTTTCCCGAGTCCGCGACCACGATGACGTCGGCGCGCAGCGCATCGGCGTTGTCGCTCAGGAACTGCGCGAACGACGCGGACCCGGCCTCTTCCTCCCCCTCGAAGAAGAGGTTCACGCCGAGGTCGAAGTCCGGACCGACCGACTCGACCAGCGCACGGAGCGCACCGATGTGGGCCATGATGCCCGCCTTGTCGTCGGCCGCACCGCGACCGTAGATGCGACCGTTCCGCAGGGTCGGCTCGAAGGGCGGGGACTCCCACAGCGACTCGTCGCCGACCGGCTGCACGTCGTGGTGCGCGTAGAGGAGGATCGTCGGCCGACCGTTTCGCGCGGGTCGCGTGGCCAGCACCGCCGGCATCCCCTGCTCTCCCGTCTCGGGGATGACCGCGGTCCGAATCTCCACCCGCTCGAAGATCCCCAGGTCGTCGACGATCGCCTTGACCGCCTCGGCGCTGCGCTGCACCTCGGCGCGGTCGAATCCGGGGAACGCGATCGAGGGGATGCGGACGAGGGAGCCGAGGTCGGCGAGGGCGGCGGGAACCTGGGTGAGGGCCGCCTCCCGCACCGCGGAAGACCGGGTGGTGTCGGAAGTCATGCGGGTAATCTTATGTCGCACGCCTTTTTCGCCGATTCCGAGGAACCGCCCCGTGGCAAAGACACCGCCTCCCGCCGACACCGCCCCCGACGCCCCCACCGGCGCCGGGAAGAACCGCCCGACGCCCACGCGCGCCGAGCAGGAAGCGGCGCGCAAGCGGCCTCTCGTGGCGAACACGAAGGAGGCTCGTGCGCGAGCGAAGGCGGAGCTCGCGGCCCAGCGCGAGAAGGCCCGGATCGGCATGGCCAACGGCGACGAGCGCTACCTGACGCCTCGCGACCGCGGCCCGCAGCGGCGCTTCGCGCGCGACTACACCGACGCCGGCTGGCACTTCGGCGAGCTCGTCATGCCGCTGCTCGTCATCGTCATCCTCTTCGCCCTGGTCCCGAACACCGCCGTCGTCTTCTACGCGTACATCGGCCTCTGGGCCTACCTGCTCTTCGTGGTCGCCGACATGATCATGCTCTCGCGCAAGGTGAAGAAGCTCGCCGCCGCCAAGTGGGGCGACCGCCGCGAGAAGGGTCTCGGCTGGTACGCGGCGATGCGCTCGGTGCAGATGCGGTTCATGCGTCTGCCGAAGCCGCAGGTCAAGCGGGGCGAATACCCGAGCTGAGCCCCGGACAACCACGACGGCCCCGCACCGGAAGGTGCGGGGCCGTCGTCGTGGGTGGAGCGGATGCCGGGGCTCAGCGCACCAGCCCGCGGTTAACCTCGCGCGCCCAGAGCGGTCCGCGATAGATGAATGCGCTGTAGCCCTGCACGAGGTCGGCACCGGCGGCGAGCCGCTCACGAATGTCCCTGGCGGTCTCCACTCCCCCGGCGGCGATGACGCAGAAGTCGGCGGGCACCGCCGCGCGCACCCGGCGGAGCACGTCGAGCGAGCGCTGCCGGAGCGGGGCACCGGAGAGGCCTCCGGCCCCCATCGCCTCGACGCGTGCGGCATCCGTCGTCAGTCCCGTCCGAGCGATCGTCGTGTTCGTCGCGACGATGCCGGCCAGCCCGGTGTCGACCGCGAGAGCGGCGATGCCGTCGATCTCGTCGTCCGTGAGATCAGGGGCGATCTTCACGAGGAGCGGTGTGGCGCCCGCGGCATCCTTCACCGCGGTCAGCAGAGGACGCAGGGTCTCGACGGCCTGGAGACCGCGCAGCCCCGGGGTGTTCGGGGAGGAGACGTTCACGACGAGGTAGTCGGCCACCGGGGCGACGAGTCGCGTGCTGGCGACATAGTCCGCCGTGGCGTCGGCGACGTCTACGATGCGCGACTTGCCGATGTTCGCGCCGAGGACCGGGCGGTGCGCGCGTCGCCGCATGCGCGCCAGACGGCCTGCGACGACAGCGGCGCCCTCGTTGTTGAACCCCATGCGGTTGATGAGCGCGCGGTCGGCGGGGAGGCGGAACAGGCGCGGGCGCGGGTTGCCCTCCTGAGGGATCGCCGTGACGGTACCCACCTCAATGTGCCCGAATCCGAGAGCGTGCAGGCCGAGCGCCCCGACGGCGTTCTTGTCGAAGCCCGCGGCCACGCCGAAGGGTGAGTCGAAGACCAGGCCGAGCGCCTCGGTACGCAGCCGCGGGTCCGGTCGCGTGAGAGCTCGCGCGACCCAGGAGAACGGGGGGACGCCGGCGAGGCGGATGACGACCATCCCGAGATGGTGGGCCGTCTCGGGGTCCAGTCGGCGGAGGACGAGGTCGAAGAGGAGTCGATACATCGGCTCCCAGCCTAGGGCGACGGCGCAGACGCCGTGATCAGACCTCGTCCCGCGGGACCCGCTGCGCGTGATCCGCGCGGAGCAGCGCGATCGCCTCGTCGAAGTCGTCGAGCGTCTCGAAGGCCTGGTACACGCTCGCGAAACGCAGGTAGGCGATCTCGTCCAGTTCGCGGAGAGGCCCGAGGATCGCCAGACCGATCTCGTTCGTGTCGATCTGCGAGACACCGGTCTGGCGGACGGCCTCTTCGACGGCCTGGGCGAGCATGGCGAGATCCGCCTCGGTGACGGGGCGACCCTGGCACGCCTTGCGGACGCCCGACATGACCTTCTCGCGGCTGAACGACTCGATCACGCCGGAGCGCTTGATGACGTTCAGACTCGCCGTCTCGATCGTGGAGAACCGTCCACCGCACTCAGGGCACTGCCGACGACGACGGATGCTGAGCCCGTCGTCGCTCGTGCGCGAGTCGATGACGCGGGAATCGGAGTGACGGCAGAACGGGCAGTGCATGGCGGCATCCAGCCTACGCGTCGAAGCGCGCCGTCACGGCCTCACCGTGCGCCGGCAGGATCTCGGCGCCGGCGAGCGTCACGATGTCGTCGTGCACCGCCTCGAGTGCCTCGCGGTCGTAGGTGATGACCTGCTGCGGGCGGAGGAAGGTGGATGCCGAGAGGCCGGACGCGTATCTCGCCTGACCGCCCGTCGGCAGCACATGGTTGCTGCCCGCGAGGTAGTCGCCCAGACTCACCGGGGTCCAGGCGCCGACGAACACGGCGCCGGCGTTGACGAAGTCCTCCGGGTGCGGATCGGCCAGGTGCAGCTCGAGGTGCTCGGGCGCGTACGCGTTGCTGAACGCCGTCGCCGTGGAGATGTCGTCGACGAGGACGACGGCGGACTGCGGACCGGCCAGCGCCTGCGCGACGCGGTCGGCGTGGTGCGTCGCGGCCGAGCGCCGCTCGACCTCGACCACGACCGCCTCGGCGAGGGCGGGTGCGTCGGTCACGAGGACGGCTGCCGCCTGCTCGTCGTGTTCAGCCTGACTGACGAGATCGGCGGCGACCAGCCGCGCATCGGCGGAGTCGTCGGCCACGATCAGGATCTCGGTGGCGCCTGCTTCGGAGTCCGTGCCGACCATGCCGGCCACGACACGCTTGGCGAGGGCGACGAAGTTGTTGCCGGGGCCCGAGATCACGTCGACCGGGTCGAGGCCGAGCCCGGGAACGCCGTGCGCATAGGCGCCGATCGCCCCGGCGCCGCCCATCGCGTAGACCTCGGTGATCCCGAGGAGCCGTGCCGCGGCCAGGATGACCGGGTGCACCCGGCCGCCGTGATCGCGCTGAGGCGGGGAGGCGAGAGCGACCTGCGCGACGCCGGCGACCTGCGCGGGCACGACGTTCATCACGACACTCGAGGGATAGACCGCTTTGCCGCCGGGCACGTAGACCCCAGCCCGGCGGACGGGCCGCCAGTGCTGCTCGACGCGCGCTCCGGGACCGATCTCGGTCACGACGGGCGCCGGAACCTGGGCGGCCGACGCCCGGCGGACCCGATCGATCGCCTTCTCGAGCGCACGACGGATCGCCGGGTCGAGGGAGGTCAGTGCCTCATCGAGGTGGGCGGCCGGGACCCGGATGTCGTGACCCTCCACGCCGTCGAACCGCGCGGCCTGCTCACGCAGGGACGCCTCGCCCCGGGCCGCGACGTCCGCGACGACCGCTGCCGCCGTCGTCAGCGCCTCGTCTCGCGCAGCGGTGGCACGGGGAACAGCGGCGAGGAGGTCGGCCGGGGAGGCGGCGCGACCGCGGAGGTCGATCGTGCGGAGCATCCCACCAGGGTACCGGCGGCTCAGCCCCGGGTGACGCCCGAGACGTCCGTCAGGTAGCCGATCCGGCCGTCCTCGTGGCGCACGACGAACGAGTCCCCGCGGTCCTCGATGACGAGCGCCCACGCGGTCGGGCCGATGCGGAACAGCGGGGTCCCGTTCTCGTCCACGACGTCGCGCTCGACCGGGGCGAGCGCCCAGAACGCCTGGTGCGCGGAGGCCGGAGCCGGCGCAGGCTCGTCGTCCTCGATCGGGTCACCGAGCGGTGCCGGGTCGGGGTCGACCGACGGCGCCGCCATCGTGAAGCGGGCGTCGGAGATCGGACGCGCCACGACGGGGCGCGCGCCGCGGGCGACGCGGTGCGAGACGGTCTCGCTGCGGTGGAGGAAGTCCTCGTGGAACGGCGGGATGAAGGGAGCCACCACGGTCAGCGCGACACCGGCGGCCATGAGGATGACCTCGACCCACACGACCCAGCTGCTCAGCCAGATGCCGGTGGCGGCGCCGCGGGCGATGTTGTTCCAGAGCCAGCTCAACCAGAGCACAGCCGAGACGGAGAAGGCGACGGAGGCGAATTGATCGATCCCCAGGGAGCCGACCCGACGGATGCCGTCGGGCGAGAAGCGGCGGAGCACGAGCAGGAAGACCGCCACCGTCGGCACGCCGATCGCGAGGATCCAGTCGATGCCCGACGACCATACGCTCGAGTCACCCAGAAGCTGGGTGTAGGGGCTGTCCCCGTAGAGCGGGAAGAACGAGAAGATGAATGCGAGTGCCCAGACGCCGAGCAACGACACCTCGCGCAGCGAGAACGGCCCGATGCCGTACTGCGGGGGGATGTGTCCGGGCTCGGCGGGGCTCGTGGGATCCGCTGGGTCGATCGGCTCTGCCGCGTTCGTCGGCTCTGCCATGTGGGTCGGATCGACGGGGGCGACGACAGGCTCGTCCGGGGCCGAGGCGGGGACCTCGTCGGCGGGCTGCGCGACGGTGGGCGCCTCGGTCTCTGCGGGGACGGGAGCCCCGGCATCCGCCGAGAAGTCGTACGCCTCGGTCTCGTTGTCGGCGGACGAGGTGTCGTACACCGCAGTCTCGGGCGCACGGACCACGGTGATGTCGAGATCCTCGACACTGCTTCCGTTCTCGTCGGGCGTCTCGGGGGTCGGCTTCTGATCGGTCACGATGCTCCTTCCGCGCGGCGCCGGGGGGCACCGCCTGCGATCCTACCCCGCTCGGTTCAGCCGACTCAGCCGAGACACTGGGGTCCCAGCAGACCCTTCAACTCGCCATAGAGGTCGACTGTCACCCCCACCTGCGCGGGGACCTCGAAGACCTTGGCGACGCCTGCCCGATGCAGCTTGAGCGTCACCTCCGTGTTCCCCGGATGCCGGTCCAGGACCGCCGCGAGCTGACCGATCGTCGTCTCCGTCGCCCGATGCTCGGGGAGGAGGAGGACGAGCGGCCCCGCCGCATCCACCGATCCGAGGTCGGGTACGAACGCGGACTGACCGTGCAGGTTGCGCCCGTCGTCGCGCTGGGAGACCCGACCTCGGACGACGAGGATCGAGTCGGCCTGCAGCATCGACTGGAACTCGGTGTACGTCTTGCCCATGAACATGACGGTCACCTCACCGTCGAAGTCCTCGACGGTGATCATGCCGTACGGATTGCCGCTCTGCTTCGCGACGCGGTGCTGCACACTCGTGACCAGACCCGCGATCGTGACGATGTCCCCGTCGGAGATGTCCTCGGAGACGAGGAGGTCGTGGATGGAGGTGGAGGCGTGTTTGGCCAGCGGGATCTCCAGCCCGGCCAGCGGATGATCGGAGACATAGAGGCCGAGCATCTCGCGTTCGAAGGCGAGCTTGTCCTTCTTCGTCCACTCCGGACGCTCCGGGACACGCGCGACCTGCTGCGGCTCGTCGTCGCCCCACAGGCTGTCGAAGTCGAATCCGACCTCGCCGTTGGCCTCGCGGCGCTTGTCGAGGACCGCCTGCTCGGTCGCGTCCTCGTGGATCTCCATGAGCGCGCGCCGCGTGGAACCGAGCGAGTCGAACGCCCCTGCCTTGATGAGCGATTCCACGGTCCGCTTGTTCGCGACGTGGGCGGGGACCTTCGCCAGGAAGTCGTGGAAGCTCGCGTACGCTCCATCCGCTCGCGCCGAGACGATCCCGTCCACGACGTTGGTGCCGACGTTGCGCACAGCGCCGAGCCCGAAGCGGATGTCCTCGCCGACCGCCGCGAAGTAGCGGATCGACTCCCCCACGTCGGGCGGCAGCACACGGATGCCCATCCGACGGCATTCGTTCAGGTACACCGCCATCTTGTCCTTCGAGTCGCCGACACTCGTGAGGAGGGCGGCCATGTACTCGGCGGGATAGTGCGCCTTGAGGTACGCGGTCCAGTAGGACACCAGCCCATAGGCGGCGGAGTGGGCTTTGTTGAACGCGTAGTCGGAGAAGGGCAGCAGGATGTCCCAGAGGGCCTTGATCGCGCCCTCGCCGAAACCGCGTTCCTTCATGCCGCCCGAGAAGCCCTCGTACTGCTTGTCGAGCTCGGACTTCTTCTTCTTGCCCATCGCGCGCCGCAGGATGTCGGCCTGACCGAGCGAGAAGCCGGCCACCTTCTGCGCGATCGCCATGACTTGTTCCTGATAGATGATCAGGCCGTACGTCGTGTCGAGGATCTCCCGCAGCGGCTCCTCGAGCTCCGGGTGGATGGGGGTGATCGGCTGCACGCCGTTCTTGCGCAGGGCGTAGTTCGTGTGCGAGTTCGCCCCCATGGGGCCCGGTCGGTACAGCGCGATGACGGCCGAGATGTCCTCGAAGTTGTCGGGCTTCATGAGGCGCAGCAGCGACCGCATCGGCCCGCCGTCCAGCTGGAAGACGCCGAGTGTGTCACCGCGACTCAGCAGGTCGTAGGCCGCACGGTCGTCCAGCTCCAGGTGCTCGAGATCGAGCTCCTCCCCGCGGTTGCTGCGGATGTTGTCGAGGGCGTCGGAGATGATCGTGAGGTTGCGCAGCCCCAGGAAGTCCATCTTGATGAGGCCGAGGGTCTCGCACGACGGATAGTCGAACTGCGTGACGATCTGACCGTCCTGCTCGCGCCGCATGATCGGGATGATGTCGATCAAGGGCTCGCTCGACATGATGACCCCGGCCGCGTGCACACCCCACTGGCGCTTCAGACCTTCGAGGCCGATCGCCCGGTCGAAGACCGTCTTCGCCTCGGGGTCCGTCTCGATGAGCGAGCGGAACTCGCTCGCCTCCTTGTACCGCGGATGCTTCGCGTCGAACATGCCGCCGAGCTCCATGTCCTTGCCCATGACGGGCGGAGGCATCGCCTTGGTGAGGCGCTCGCCCATGGAGAAGGGGAATCCGAGGACCCGACCGGCATCCTTCAGCGCCTGCTTCGACTTGATCGTGCCGTAGGTGACGATCTGCGCGACCCGCTCGGAGCCGTACTTCTCGGTCACGTAGTCGATGACCTCGCCGCGGCGGCGGTCGTCGAAGTCGACGTCGAAGTCGGGCATCGAGACGCGGTCGGGGTTGAGGAACCGCTCGAAGATCAGGCCGTGCTCGAGCGGATCGAGGTCGGTGATGCGCATGGCGTACGCGACCATCGAGCCCGCACCCGAGCCACGGCCGGGACCGACGCGGATGCCGTTGTCCTTGGCCCAGTTGATGAAGTCGGCGACGACGAGGAAGTACCCCGGGAAGCCCATCTGCAGGATGATCCCGGTCTCGTACTCGGCCTGCTTGCGGACCCGGTCGGGGATACCGTCCGGGTAGCGGTAGTGAAGGCCCGCCTCGACCTCCTTGATGAGCCAGCTGTCCTCGGTCTCGCCCTCGGGGACCGGGAAGCGGGGCATGTAGTTCGCTGAGGTGTTGAACTCGACCTCGCACCGCTCCGCGATGAGCAGGGTGTTGTCGCAGGCCTCGGGATGATCGCGGAAGAGCTGGCGCATCTCCTGCGCGGTCTTGATGTAGTAGCCGTCGCCGTCGAACTTGAAGCGGTTCGGGTCGTCGAGCGTCGATCCCGACTGCACGCAGAGGAGGGCGGCGTGAGCGTCGGCCTCGTGCTGGTGCGTGTAGTGCGAGTCGTTGGTCGCGACGAGCGGAATGCCGAGGTCCTTCGACAGGCGGATGAGGTCGGTCATCACGCGACGCTCGATCGACAACCCGTGGTCCATGATCTCGGCGAAGTAGTTCTCCTTGCCGAAGATGTCCTGGAACTCGGCAGCGGCGGCTCGGGCCGCCTCGTACTGCCCCAGTCGCAGTCGGGTCTGCACCTCGCCCGACGGACAGCCGGTCGTCGCGATGAGGCCCTTGCCGTAGGTCTGCAGGAGCTCGCGGTCCATGCGCGGCTTGAAGTAGTAGCCCTCGATGCTCGACAGCGAGCTGAGCCGGAAGAGGTTGTGCATGCCCTCGGTGCTCTGACTCCACATCGTCATGTGGGTGTACGCACCGGAGCCGGAGACGTCGTCGCTCTTCTGATCGGGCGAGCCCCAGGCGACACGGGATTTGTCGCCGCGGTGGGTGCCCGGCGTGACGTAGGCCTCGAGACCGATGATCGGCTTGACCCCGGCGGACTGGGCGGCACGGTAGAACTCGAAGGCGGCGAAGGTGTTGCCGTGGTCGGTGACGGCGATCGCCGGCATCCCGTAATCAGCTGCCGCCTGCGTCATCGCGCCGATCTTCGCGGCCCCGTCGAGCATCGAATATTCGCTGTGCACGTGCAGATGGACGAAGGAATCGGATGCCACGGATCGAGTCTACGTTCCGGGTCCGACACGGGACCTAGGCTGGTCGGCATGGTCACTCCCGAGTTCGTCCTCGCCCTGCGCGAGAAGATCGGCACTGCCCCGCTCCCCCTCGTCGGAGTCACCGCGATCGTCTTCCGCGACGAGAAGGTGCTGATCGGACGGCGGGCGGACAACGGGTCGTGGCAACCCGTGTCGGGCATCGTCGATCCCGGAGAGGAGCCCGCCGACGCGGCCGTGCGGGAGTGTCGCGAGGAGGCGGGCGTCGTGGTGCGCGCCACCCGCCTCGCCGCCGTCCAACAGATCCCCCGCATCGAGTACGCCAACGGCGACCAGGTCGACTACCTCGACCTCGTCTTCCGCTGCGACTGGGTGTCGGGCGAGCCGCATCCGGCCGACGGGGAACTCACCGAGGTCGGGTGGTTCGGCCTCGGCGAGCTGGTGGACGTCGATCAGACCCACGTTCGCAAGATCGCCCTCGCCATCGCCGAAGACGATCCCGCGAGCTTCGCCGGCGGCCGCTGACTTTCAGGGCAGGTCACGGTGCTCCGCTCCGAGGATCACGACTGGTCGCGCAGCATCTCCAGGGCGTGGGCGAGGTCCGCCGGATACTCCGAGCGGAAGGTCGACCACACCCCCGTCGCGGGGTGAGCGAAGGAGAGCTCGCGCGCGTGGAGCCACTGCCGGGTGAGCCCCAGCCGCTGCGCGAGCGTCGGGTCGCCGCCGTAAAGGGGATCTCCGACGCACGGATGCCGGTGGGCGGCCATGTGCACCCGGATCTGGTGCGTGCGCCCCGTCTCGAGATGCACCTCGAGCAGCGAGGCACGGGGGAACGCCTCGAGCGTCTCGTAGTGCGTCACCGAGTCCTTGCCGTCGGGGGTGACCGAGAACTTCCATGAGTGGCTGGGGTGGCGGCCGATGGGCGCGTCGATGGTCCCGACCAAGGGGTCGGGGTGGCCCTGGACGACCGTGTGGTAGATCTTGTCGACCTCGCGTTCCTTGAACGCACGCTTCAACGCGGTGTACGAACGCTCCGTCTTCGCGACGACCATGAGACCGCTCGTGCCGACGTCCAGCCGGTGCACGACACCCTGTCGCTCGGCGGCGCCCGACGTCGCGATACGGAACCCTGCCGCCGCCAGGGCCCCGACGACGGTCGGGCCCTCCCACCCCAGCGAAGGATGCGCGGCGACACCCGCCGGCTTGTCGACCACGACGATGTCGTCGTCGTCGTGGACGATACCGAGATCGGGTACGGCGATCGCGACGATCTCAGGACCCCGCTTGTCCTCCCAGTCGACCTGCAGCCAGGCGCCGGCGGCGAGCTTGTCGGACTTGCCGACGGTGCGCCCGTCGAGTTCCACCCCCCCTGCCTCCGCCACCTCTGCCGCGAAGGTCCGGGAGAAGCCGAGGAGCTTCGCCAACGCGGCGTCGACCCGCGTGCCGTCCAAGCCGTCGGGAACCGGGAGACTACGGCTGGGCATGAGGATCAGCGGGCGCCGACGACTCCTCGTCGACGGCGGTCGCCGCAGTCGCGGCATCCTTCTCCCGTGATCCGTCGAAACGGATGCCGAGGAGGACGAGGATCGCGACGGCGAGCATCATCGTGACGATGAACGAGTCGGCGACGTTGTAGATGGCCGACGGGAACCCCAGCCAGAGCCACGGCGTGTGGATGAAGTCGACGACGTGTCCGACGAGGAATCCGGGGGCGCGGAACAGACGGTCGCCGAGGTTTCCGAGGATGCCGCCGAGCAGCAGTCCGAGGACGATCGCCCAGGCTCGCGAGCGCACCCGCGTGACCGCGAGCACGACGATCGTCACGGCGGCGGCGGCGAGGACGAGGGTGAACACCCAGGTCACTCCCTCACCGAGGGAGAAGGCCGCTCCGGGGTTGAAGGTCAGGTACAGCTGGAAGAAGTCTCCGAGCACCGGGACCGCCTGCCGCTCGGGCAGGTTCTCGAGAGCGAGGAACTTCGTGAACTGGTCAGCGGCCAGCACCAGCACCGCGAGGATCGCGATGGTGGTGCCGGCCGCTGCGGCGCGCAGTGTCGTCCGCGACGCGGACGTTCGGCTCGACAACGTGCGAGTGGTCAGGACGCGGGGATGGGCGTCGAGCCCGAGGTGCCGGCGACGTCGAGGTCGCGCAGCTTCTCCTCGATGAAGCCACGCAGCTGGACGCGGTAGTCGCGCTCGAACTGACGCAGCTCGCTGATGCGGCCCTCGAGGGTGCCGCGCTCGCTCTCGAGGCGCGAGATCTCGTCGCGGGCCTTGGAGCGGGCCTCGTTGAGGATGGCGTCGGCCTCGGCCTGCGCCTCGGAGATGAGCTTCTCCTTCTGGGCCTTGCCCTCGGCCACGTGCTCGTCGTGCAGGCGCTGTGCGAGCTCGATGATGCCGGCGGACGCGGCTGCAGGAGCGGTTGCGCCGGCGGCGGGCGCTTCGGCGACGGGCTCGGACGGAGCCGGGGCCTCTTCGACGACCTCATCCTGCGGGGCGGATGCAGCGGCCTCGGGGGCGGGCGTCTCACCGGACTCGTAAGCCGCGAGCTTCGCCTTCAGCTCCTCGTTCTCAGCGATGGTCTTGCGCCACTCGACGACGATCTCGTCGAGGAAGTCGTCGACCTCATCCGGGTCGAAACCCTCCTTGAAGCGAACATGCTGGAACTGCTTGGTGACGACGTCTTCGGGAGTCAAAGGCATGTGTCTTTCCTCTTTCGGGGCTCAGGAAGCGGGCCGGTCAATGAAGACCCGCGAGGCGCGAGCCGTACCCCGACAGCATAGTCCGCGGCCGTCGTGGGTGCGACGACGGGGGGCGTCACACGCGGCTCAGGACCTGCGTGACGGACAGGAGCACGAAGCAGCACAGCATCGTGATCGGGAAGGCGAGATCCAGCGCGATGGGACCGATGCGCAGGGGCGGGATGAAGCGCCGGAAGAACTTCAGCGGCGGGTCGGTGACGGTGAACACGACCTCGGCGAAGACGAGCCACCCGCCGCGCGGACGCCACTCCCGGTTGAACATCGGGATGTACTCCAGCACCAGGCGTGCCAGGAGGAACAGCACATAGATGAGCAGGAGCGCGTTGAGGATCCCGGCGATGAGGCCGATGACCGACACGACGTCAGTGGGCGAAGGGGGCGGAGTCGGCGTCGCCCTGAGCGATCGCGCCTTCGCCGGAGACCGCGACGTTCTCGGGCGACAGCAGGAAGACCTTGCTCGTCACGCGCTCGATGCGGCCGTACAGCCCCAGCGAGAGGCCGCTGGCGAAGTCGATGAGACGACGGGCGTCGGCATCGCTCATCTGCGACAGGTTGATGATGATGGGGATGCCGTCCCGGAAGTTCTCGGCGATCATCTGCGCGTCGCGATACTGCTTCGGGTGCACCGTGACGATCTCGCTCACGGTGGCCGGAGCGGGCTGACGGACGACGGCCGGACGGTGGATGGGCGTCACGGGAGCGGTCTTGTTCTCGACCTGCTTCTCGCGGCGGGGAGCCGGCTCCTCGTAGACCTCTTCCTCGTCGGCGAGGCCCAGGTACACCATGGTCTTCTTGAGCGGGTTCGACATCGCATCCTCCGTATTGCTCGTCTGTGATGAGGCTAACCGTGCAGGGGCCTCGGGCCGGTGATTGCCGATCCGATCCGCAGGTGTGTCGCACCCGCGGCGATCGCCTCGGCGAAGTCGCCGGTCATCCCGGCGGAGATCCAGTCGGCATCGGGCGCCACGCGGCGCAGTTGCGCGGCGTGGGCGGCGAGCCTCGCGAAGGCCTCGGCGGGTTCCTCGCCGAGGGGTGCCACGGCCATGACGCCGCGCAGTCGCAGTGATGGGCAGGATCCCACGACATGCTCGGCGAGAGCCTCCACACCCGCGGGCTGAACGCCCCCGCGACCCGGGTCGTCGGTGAGGTTGATCTGGATGAGGACATCCAGGATGCTCTCGTCTCCGTCTTCGCGGGCGGAGTCGAGCGCGTCGGCGAGTCGCGCGCGGTCGACCGAATGCACCGCATCGGCATCCCGCCGCACGGCCTTCGCCTTGTTCGTCTGCGCCTGACCGATGAAGTGCCAGCGCAGCGGGCTTCCCGCGTACGCGACGCGTTTGGCGCTGAGTTCCTGCTGCCGGTTCTCACCGACATCGGCGACTCCGAGGGCGGCGAGGTCCTGCACGAGTTCGACGGGGTGGAACTTCGTCACGACGATGCGGGTGATCGTCGCGGGATCGCGGCCCGCCGACCGAGCGGCATCCGAGATGCGCGCGTCGATGTCGGCGAGCCGCGAACGCAGATCCACGAGGGATTACTTCAGGAAGTCGGGGATGTCGAGGTCGTCATCGCCGAAGGCCGAGTCGTAGTCACTCGACGAGGACGCGGGGGCGGACACCGTGACCGACTCGCGACCGCTGTGCTCGGCCGCGGCGAGGTCGCGAGCGACCGTGTCGGCGGGCAGCGGCGGCAGCACCGGAGCGGATGCCGGGCGCGACGCCGTGATCGGCTCCACCTTGACCTGCGGCTCGCCTCCGTCGAAGCCGGCGGCGATCACCGTGACGCGCACCTCGTCGCCGAGCGTGTCGTCGATGACGGTACCGAAGATGATGTTGGCCTCGGGGTGCGCGGCCTCCTTGACGAGCTGCGCGGCGTCATTGATCTCGAAGATGCCGAGGTTCGAACCACCCTGGATCGAGAGCAGCACGCCGTGCGCGCCTTCGATCGACGCCTCGAGCAGAGGCGACTCGACGGCGAGCTCGGCCGCCTTGATCGCGCGATCGGCACCGCGAGCGGATCCGATGCCCATGAGGGCCGAGCCCGCGCCCTGCATGACGGACTTGACGTCGGCGAAGTCGAGGTTGATGAGACCCGGGGTCGTGATCAGGTCCGTGATGCCCTGCACACCGGCGAGGAGAACCTGGTCGGCCGTGGCGAACGCCTCGATCATCGAGATGCCGCGGTCGCTGATCTCGAGCAGACGGTCGTTGGGCACGACGATGAGGGTGTCGACCTCTTCCTTGAGCTTTGAGACGCCCGCCTCGGCCTGCGTCTGACGACGACGCCCCTCGAACGAGAACGGCTTCGTCACGACACCGATGGTCAGTGCACCGATGGACTTCGCGATCCGCGCGACGACCGGAGCACCGCCGGTGCCGGTGCCGCCGCCCTCGCCCGCCGTGACGAAGACCATGTCGGCGCCCGCGAGCGCCTCCTCGATCTCCTCGGCGTGGTCCTCGGCGGCGCGACGACCCACCTCGGGGTCGGCGCCGGCGCCCAGACCTCGCGTGAGCTCGCGGCCCACGTCGAGCTTGATGTCGGCGTCGCTCATCAGCAGCGCCTGGGCGTCCGTGTTGACGGCGATGAACTCGACGCCGCGAAGGCCGAGCTCGATCATGCGGTTGACGGCGTTCACACCGCCACCGCCCACGCCAACGACCTTGATCACAGCAAGGTAGTTCTGGTTCTGGCTCACGCCGGCCTCCGTATCGTCCTGAACCTCGAGTGCAAACCTTCAACCTCAACCAGAGGTTTAAAGAATTGCCGAGTATGCAATTCCTGATTCCGAAGGTAAGCGGCCAGGCGACGCGCGGCCGCAGCGACGTGGGCGTGTCGCGCGATCTGATCCGGCTCAGCGGATGACGACCGCGCCGGGCGAGGAGATGTCGTATTCGTCGACCTCGGACGGGGGCTTCGCAGCCATCGCAGCCGTGAGGACGCGCGACTTCTCCACCGGGTCGTCAGAGCTGCCCCACACGATGTCCGCCCCGTCGATCGTGAGGGTCACATCGTCGGGAGTCGTGGCGGCCATCGCGGTCACCTGGGTGCGCAGATCCTCGGGAAGCGAGCGATACACCGCACCGACTGCGCGGAACGCGCGCGATCCGACGCCACCGGTCGCCTCGATCGCCGGATACCCCTTCGGCGCCTCCTCGGAGGTGGACAGGACGACCCCGGCGGCATCGACGAGGGAGAACCCACCGCGGGTCGAGACCACGCCGACCGGAGTCCGTTCGATGATCCGCACCACCAGCTCCTGAGGCGGACGAGCCTCGATCGAGTAGCTCTCCACGAGTGGGAAACCGACGAGTGCCGCCTTCACCGCACTGGAGTCCACGAGCGCCAGCGGCGTGCCCTTCTCCCCCGCCAGCGCGGCCTCGACCGCGTCGGGATCGAGCCGATCCGTGCCGAGAACCGTGATGCGGGAGACGGCGAACAGAGGACTGTAGGCGGTCGCGACGGCTCCCAGTCCGACGACCAGGACGGCCGCGAGCGAGGCGATCCAGACGGAGCGGCGGCGGCGCTGACGGACGGTGAACCGCCGCACCTCGCGACGGAGGGCCCGGCGGCGGGCGCGCGCCGCCGCCCAGACGTCTCGCACGCCGAGCGGGCGGTCACCGGCATCCGGAGTCTTCTCGTCGGGGACGACGTCGTCGGCGGCGACCGTCGGCGCGAACGGGACGAGACGGCCGGGCCGCGCCGGCTCGATGACCTCGGTGATCTGTTCCGGCGACGGGTCCCGGTCGGGTGCCGTCCGTTCCGCGTGGGGCGGGCCGGTCGGAGCCGGCTCGACCGGAGTCGCCTCCGCGGCGGGTCGACGTGCCGGCGGCGTCGTCGGCAGGGGGGACGGCCGCCGCATCGTCACTCCTGCCCGAGCGCGTCGAGGACCTGCGGGATGATGCGGTAGACGTCGCCGCAGCCGAGGGTGATGACGTAGTCGCCGGGCCGGGCCACCGAGGCCGTGTACTCGGCCGCCTGCTGCCAGTCGGCGACGAAGCGCACCCGGTCCTGATCGGCGAACGCGCCGCTGACGAGGGCCCCGGTGACACCCGGGACGGGGTCCTCACGGGCGCCGTACACGTCCAGGACGACGGTGTGGTCGGCACGCGATTCGAGGACGTCTGCGAATTCGCGGTACATGGCCTGCGTGCGCGAGTAGGTGTGCGGCTGATGGACGGCGATGATGCGCCCGTCGCCGACGACCGTACGCGCCGCCGCCAGCGCGGCGTCGACTTCGGTCGGGTGGTGGGCGTAGTCGTCGTAGACCGCGACCCCCGCGCGGACGCCGTGGAGCTCGAACCGACGGATGGTCCCGCCGAACTGTTCGACCGCGCGCAGCGCCGGCTCCAGCTCGTACCCGAGGGTGAGGAGCACCGCGACGGCACCGGCGGCGTTGACGGCGTTGTGCGCACCGGGGACGCTGAGCGCACCCGAGGCGGACCGCCCGCCGTGGTGGAGCGTGAACGAGACCGGTCCGTCGGTGAGGATGTCGCCCACACGGACATCCGCCTCGGCGGCCGTCCCGAAGGTCACGACGTTGCCGTGCGACAGCGACGCGGTGACCTCGCGGGCTCCGGGGTCGTCGGCGGAGATGACGACGGCCTGCGAGGCTGCATCCGCGAAGCGGACGAACCCCTCGTAGAACGCCTCGCGCGAGCCCCAGTGGTCGAGGTGGTCCGGGTCGACGTTGGTGATCAGCGCGACGGCGGTGTCGTAGAGCCGGAACGACCCGTCCGACTCGTCGGCTTCGATGACGAAGAGGTCGCCCGAACCGGTGCCGCTGGAGACGCCGAGCGAGGCGATGACACCGCCGTTGACGAAAGTCGGATCCGCACCGATCGCGCGGAGCCCCGTCACGATCATGCCGGTCGAGGTGGTCTTGCCGTGCGCTCCCGCCACGCTCACCAGGCGGCGACCGCCGACGAGCCAGTGGAGCGCCTGCGACCGGTGCAGAACGGGCACTCCCCGCTCCTTCGCCAGGAGGTACTCCGGGTTCTCGGGCCAGATGGCGCCGGTGAACACCACCGCGTCGACGTCGTCCGGCAGGTTCGCGGCGTCGTGCCCGACGTGGACCGCCGCGCCGCGCGCCGCCAGCGCCTGCATCGCCGCACTGTCGGAGCGGTCGGATCCCGATACACGGATGCCGCGATCGAGGAACATCCCGGCGAGACCCGACATCCCGGAACCGCCGATCCCGATGAAGTGGGCGGCGGTGATGTCCGCAGGGATGGGGAGCGTGAGATCGGGGCGAATCATGGCCCGTCAAGTCTAGGTCGGGCGGGCTGCGGGGTCGTCGCGGCGCGCTGGCCGCCCGCTCTCGGACCTCAGCGCGCCAGCGCTCGGTCGATCAGACCGATGACGTTCTCGCTGCCCGAACGGGTGCCGACCTGCGCCGCCGCCGCCCGCATGCGCCCTAGTGCAGAGGAGTCCGTCAGGAGCGGCACGACGGTCGACCGGATGCGGTCGCCCGTCAGTTCCGCGTCGGGGATGATCACGGCCGCACCGGCCGCGACCGCGGATGCCGCATTGAGGGCCTGTTCCCCGTTGCCGACGGCGTAGGGAACGTACACGGCGGGGATTCCGAGTGCGCTGAGCTCGCTGACGGTCGCCGCGCCAGAACGCGAGACGACCGCGTCGGCGAGGGCGAAGGCGAGGTCCATGCGGTCGATGTACGGCACGATCCGGTAGGCGGGGTCACCGGGATCGGCGATGTCGTTGCGCTCGCCCGCGGCGTGCAGGATCTGCCAGCCTGCGGCGACGATGTCCTCCCACGCGTCCGCGAACGCCCGGTTGAGTCGGACGGCGCCGAGCGACCCGCCGAACACGAGCAGGACGGGACGGGCGGCATCCAGTCCGAACTCCGCGGCGGCGTCGGCACGGAGGGCATCCCGGTCGAGGGTCACGATCTCGGGGCGCAGCGGCATCCCGACGACCTCGGCACCCCGCAGCGGGGTGCCCTCGAAGGCGACACCGGATGCCGCGGCGCCGCGCGCGCCCAGTACGTTGGCCAGTCCGGGCTTGGCGTTAGCCTCGTGCACGACGACCGGAATCCGCGCGCGACGTGCGGCGACGTAGGCGGGAGCCGAGGCATACCCCCCGAAACCGACGACGACATCGACCGAGCGCTCCCGGATGTGACCGCGGACCTGACGCACCGCGCGCGCGAACCGGGCAGGGAACCGGAGCGCCGCGGCATCCGGTCGACGCGGGAACGGGACCTTGTCGACGAACAGCAGCTCGTATCCGCGCTCCGGGACCAGTCGGGCCTCCAGGCCCTCGCGGGTACCCAGCACCAGCACGGTGGCGTCCGGGTCGCGGGCCATCAGGGCGTCGGCGACGGCGAGCAGCGGATTGACGTGGCCCGCGGTGCCACCGCCGGCCAAGAGGTACGTGGTCACCGGATCGAGCCTACCGGCGGGCAGGACGGGCCATCGGCGCCGACGTGGGCAGCGACCGCGCGAAGGCCAGGAGCACACCGCACGCCATCAGCACCGAGACGAGCGACGTCCCGCCCTGCGACATGAAGGGCAGCGGGACGCCGAGCACCGGGAACACGCGCAGCACGACACCGATGTTGATGAGCGCCTGACCGACGATCCACACGGTGATGCCGCCCGCCGCGATGCGGATGAACGGGTCGTGGGTCTTTCGGATCACGTGGAAGGCGCCGACCGCGAAGAGTGTGAACAGCGCGAGGACCACGATGCACCCGATGAGGCCGAGCTCCTCGCCGACGATCGCGAAGATGTAGTCGTGGGATGCCGCGGGCAGCCATGCGTATTTCTCGCGCGAGTTGCCGAGCCCCAGACCGAAGACACCGCCGCTGGCGAGGCCCCAGATGCCGTGCAGGGGCTGGTAGCACGACGTCAGGTACTCGTCGATGCAGTTCGGGTTCAGGAAGCTCGCGATGCGCGCCATGCGGTTCGCGCTCGTCAGCGCGAGCACCGCGACCGCCACGACGGCGATGACCACGGGGATGATGAACACCCGCAGCTTCACTCCCGAGAAGAAGAGTGCGCCGAGCAGGATGAGCACCAGGATCATCGCGGTTCCGAGGTCTTTACCGGCGATGACCGAACCGATGACGATGGCGCCGACGGGTACCACCGGGATGAACACATGGCGCCAGAGTCCGAGCAGCGTGTGCTTGCGGTACAGCACATAACCGAGCCACAGCGCGAAGGCGAGCTTCAGGAACTCCGAGGGCTGCGCCTGGACACCCGCGATGGAGATCCAGTTGCGGTTCCCATCGAACTCGTAGCCGAGGGGTGTGAAGACGAGCAGCTGGAAGGCCAGGGCCGCTCCGAGCGCGATCCACGAGATGCGCTTCCAGAACGTCACCGGCAGCCGACTGAAGACGAACATGAGCGGGACGCCGAGGATGGCGAACATCGCCTGCCGCATGACGGTCTGGAAGGGGCCGCCATCGCCTGCGGTCGCCATCGTCGCCGACAGCACCATGACGAGTCCGAAGATCGTGAGAATCAGCGCCGTCGAGGCGATGAGGAGGAACTCGCTCGGAACCGGGGCGAACACCCGCCCGAGCGCGACTCGCGCAGTGAAGGGCGAGGAACCTCGGTCAGCCGGATCCGACGGGGCCGGACGGTCGGTCGTAGTCGTCACCGGCGTCCTTTCCCATCCGTGCGTTCACCGCGTCGGCGAAGCGTCGGCCGCGGTCCGAGTACGAGGCGAACTGGTCGAAGGACGCCGCCGCCGGAGCGAGGAGGACCACGTCTCCGTCCTGCGCGACGCCCGCCGCCAACGCGACGACCTCGGTCATGACGTCCTCAGTCTGAGCGTGGTCGACCTCGAAAACCGGCACCGTCGGCGCGTGTCGCGCGAATGCCGCAACGATCGCCGAGCGCTCGACGCCGATGACGATCGCCGCCTTGACCGCGGGACCGCGGGCCGCGACGAGGTCGTCGATGTCCACGCCCTTCAGCTGTCCGCCGAGGACCCAGACGGCACCGGGGTACGCCTGCAGGGAGGATGCCGCCGCGTGCGGGTTGGTCGCCTTCGAGTCGTCGATCCAGGTGACACCCTCGGCGACCGCGACGACCTCGATCCGATGCGGATCCAGCCGGAAGCCACGGAGCGCGTCGCGGATCGCCGCCGGCGGGACATCCAGCGAACGCGCCAGCGCGGCAGCCGCCAGGATGTTGGCGACGACGTGCGGCGCGGCCAGCCCCGTCTGCGAGAGCTCGTCCAGCGTCGTGAGCTCGAGAGCGTTCGTCCGTCGTTCCTCGAGGAAGGCACGGTCGACGAGGATGCCGTCCACGACGCCGAGATCGCTCGGGCCCGGGACACCGAGGTCGAAGCCGATGGCGCGGCATCCCTCGACGACTTCCGCGTCCTCCACCATCTCGCGCGTCGCGATGTCGCTCTTGTTGTAGACGCACGCGACGCGGGTGTTCTGGTAGACGAACGCCTTCGCATCCCGGTACGCGTCGAAGGATCCGTGCCACTCGAGGTGGTCGGCGGCGAGGTTCAGGCAGACGCTCGCGTGCGGCGAGACCCGATCGTCGCCGGCCTGCAGGCTGAGGTACCAGAGCTGGTGGCTCGAGACCTCGATGACGAGGACGTCGAAACCCGCGGGGTCGCGCACCGCGTCCAGGACCGGCACACCGATGTTGCCGCAGGGCGCAGCGCGCAGTCCGCCTGCCACGAGCATGGTCGCCGTCAGCTGCGTCGTCGTGGTCTTGCCGTTGGTCCCGGTGACCAGCACCCAGTCCGCCGGTGATCCGTCGGCGCGCAGCACCTTGTCGCGCACCCGCCACGCGAGCTCGATGTCGCCCCAGACGGCCACACCCGCCTCTCGTGCCCACGACACGACGGGGTGGTGCGGCGGGAATCCGGGAGAGGCGATGACCACGTCGGGCCGGTGGGCGATGAGCTCCTCCGGAACGCTGTCGAGCGCGCCCTCCCAGAGCCGCGCACCGATGACGGGAAGCAGCCGCGCATATTCCTCGTCGGCCTTCTCCGTCACGACGAGGACGTCCGAGCCGAGCTCCGCGAGCGTGTCGGCGACCGAGAACCCGGTCATCGAAAGACCGAGGACGGCGACCCGGAGTCCTGACCAATCGGCGTTCCAGCTCGTCAGCCGGCTGAGGTCGGCGGTCATACGGCGGCCAGCCAGCCGACGTAGAAGAGTGCGACGCCGAAGATCGCGAAGATGCCGGCGATGACCCACATGCGCACGACGATCGTGATCTCAGGCCATCCGCGCATCTCGAGGTGGTGGTGGAACGGGCTCATGAGGAACAGGCGTTTGCCACCGGTCGCCTTGAA
This sequence comes from Microbacterium sp. NPDC080005, assembly GCF_040702445.1. Classification (NCBI taxonomy): domain Bacteria; kingdom Bacillati; phylum Actinomycetota; class Actinomycetes; order Micrococcales; family Microbacteriaceae; genus Microbacterium; species Microbacterium sp. NPDC080005. Next base: position 1,348,159 of record NZ_JBFBLD010000001.1, read on the forward strand.
GTAGTACCGCTGCAGGATGACGGATGCGGGAGCGATGATGAAGACGCCGGCGAGGATGACCGAGAGGATCTCGGTGCGGCTGAGGACGGCCATCGCGACGATCACGCCGCCGATCGCCATCGAGCCCGTGTCGCCCATGAACAGCTTCGCCTTGGGCGCGTTCCACCAGAGGAATCCGACGAGCGCGCCCACGAACGACGCGGCGACGATCGTGAGACCCATGGGGTCGCGTGTGTCGTAACAGGCCGCGGTGTACTCGGTGGCGAGGGCGGCGGAGTGGCAGCGCTGCTGGAGCTGCCAGAACGTCACCAGGCTGTAGGCCGAGACGGTGAAGATGCCGGCGCCGGTCGCCAGGCCGTCGAGGCCGTCGGTGAGGTTGGACGCGTTGGACCATGCCACCGACATGAACGAGATCCACAGCAGGTAGAGGATCCAGCCCGCGACCGCTCCGAGCGCCATGAAGGAGAGCGTCGGGATGTCGCGGAAGAACGAGATGTACGCGGACCCCGGGGTCTCGCCGTACTGGTTCGGGAAGTTCAACGCCATCACGCCGAACGGGACGGCGACCGCCACCTGGCCGACGATCTTGCGCCATCCCGAGAGACCGAGGCTGCGCTGTGACCGGACCTTCATGTAGTCGTCGATGAAGCCGATGATGCCGAGGCCCACCATCATCCACAGGACGAGCAGACCGGAGACCGTCGGTTCGGTGCCGCCCGTGTAACTGCCGACGAAGAAGCCGACCATCGTGCCCAGGATGAAGACGATCCCGCCCATCGTGGGCGTGCCGCGCTTCGTGTGGTGACTGGGGTTGTTGATGTCCTCCGGGGTGCGGATGACCTGGCCCCACCCGATCTTCCGGAAGATCCGGATGAACAGGGGCGTGAGGAAGAGGGTGAATGCCAACGAGATCGTCGCAGCGGCCAGCAGGGATCTCACGAGAACGATTCTCCCAGACGATCGCCGAGGAACCTGAGCCCCGCGGAGTTCGAGGACTTCACGAGCACCCGGTCGCCGTCGCGGAGCTCTGTCATGAGGTACTCGTAGGCCTCGTCGGCCGTCTCGAAGAACACCGCCTCGCCGTCCCAGGATCCTTCGCTGATGGCGGCGAGGTACAGGCGTCGCGCCGCCGAGCCGATGACCACGATGCGCTCGTATCGCAGCCGCACGGCTTGGAGCCCGATGCGGTCGTGCTCCTCCCCCGCCTGCTCGCCGAGCTCGGTCATCGCCCCGAGGACGGCGACCTTGCGCTGCCCGGGCGCGGTGATCTGGGCGACGGTGCGAAGGGCTGCCGCCATCGAGTCGGGGCTCGCGTTGTAGGCGTCGTTGATGATCCGCACGCGGTCGCTTCCGAGCGGCTGCATCCGCCAGCGCTCCGCGATCTCGACCGTGCCGATGCGTTCGACGGCGTCGGCGGGGTCCACCCCGAGGACGTGCGCGACGGTGATGGCCGCGAGCGCGTTCATGACGTGGTGCTCGCCGAGCACTCGGAGGTGCAACGGCAGACGCCGGCCGTCGACCAGGATGGTGGCGGTCGTCCCGGATGCCGTGACGTCGACGTCCACGGCGCGGACATCGGCGGAGGGTCCGCGCCCGAACCACCGGACGTCGGCACCGCGATTCTCGGCCGCGGAGGCCATCGCCGCGACCCGGGCGTCGTCCGCGTTCAGAACAGCGGTTCCGCCCCGGCGGAGCGCCTGGACGAGTTCGGTCTTGGCCTTCTGGGTCGCTTCCACGCCGCCGAATCCGCCGGCGTGCGCGAGCCCCACCATCAGCACGGCGCCGATGTCCGGGGTGATGAGGCCCGCGAGTTCGGCGATCCGCCCGGGCCGGGAGGCACCGAGCTCGCTGACGAGGAACCGGGTGTCCTCGGTCACGCGGAGCATCGTCACCGGAGCACCGACCTCGTTGTTGAAGGAGGCTCGAGGGGCGACGGTGGGCCCCTCGTCCTGGAGGACGCGAGCGAGGAGGTTCTTCGTCGTCGTCTTGCCGTTCGAGCCGGTGATCCCGACCACGCGGAGCTCGCCCCGCGCGCGGACACGGGAGACCACCTCGCGGGCCAGCGCGCCCAGGGCGGCGACGGCATCCTCGACGACGACCTGCGAGACCGGCACGTCGACCTGTCGCTGCACGATCGCCAGGCCCGCGCCGGCCGCGACGGCGTCGCCGACGAACAGATGACCGTCCGTCGCGTCACCCGGCTTGGCGACGAAGACCGAGCCCGGGCCCATCTCGCGCGAATCAGTGTCCACGGTGCCCGAGACGATCGTCTCGGGCGTGTCGGCGCCGTGGAGCTGAAGGGTGCCGCCGACGGCGTGCGTCACCTCGGCGAGCGTCATCCGGATCATGCTGGGGTGTCTCCTCGTGCGCTCGGGTTCAGCCTGTGACGGGCAGGAGGGGGGTCTCCGAGCCCGACGGCATGACGCGGTAGTGCGTGAGCACCTGCGCCATCGCCTTCTTGAACACCGAACGGTTGGCCGACGACATGCGCTGCTTCTTGGGCTCGTCGAAGACCGTCAGGACAACATACTTCGGATCCTCCGCCGGAGCGAAGCCGACCAGGGACGTGAAATACGTGTTCGGCTTGTATCCGCCCTTGCCGTCGGAGATCTGAGCCGTGCCGGTCTTGCCGCCCATGCGGTAGCCGGGAAGGGCGATGTCCTCGGCGAGCGTTCCCTGCGCGAAGACGTTCTCGAGCATGAGGGAGACTTCGTCGGCGGTCTCCTTCTTGATGACCTGCTCGGGCTCGGCGAGATCGGGTTTCACCACGGTGCCGTCGGGCTTCGTGCACGACTCGACGAGTGATGCCGGCATCCGCAGACCGTGGTTCGCGAAGGTCTGGTAGGCGCTGGCGACCTGGACCGCGGTGACGGTGAACGCCTGCCCGAAGGTGGTCGCGTACTTCGTCTGGTTGTCCCACGTGTCGGCCGGCGCGATCGTCGTCTTCGGCTCACCCGACCAGTCGAGACCCGTCGGCTGGCCGGCGCCGAACCTGGTCAGGTAGTCGTAGCGCGTCTGGGGGTCGACCATGCCTCCGAACTGCGACATGGCGACGTTGGACGAGGTCACCAGACCGCCGTTGAGGGTCAGGTTCTCCGTCGCGTGATTCTCGGAGTCGTTGACGACCGCACCGTTGTCGAAGACCATCCTGTCGGGAACGGTCACCGTCGATTCCGGGGTCACGCCCGCCTGCTCGATGGCCGTCGCGGCGGTCACCGGCTTGAAGGTAGAGCCGGGCTCGAAGGAGAACCGCAGCAGCCTCGACCCGCGATCCTCGGGTTCGCTGGCGCCGGGGTCGTTGGGGTCGACCGTGGGGGTCTCCGCCAGCGCGCGGATCTTGCCCGTCGAGACCTCCATGACGATGATCCCACCCCAGTCCGCCTGATATCGCTCGGTCTCTTCGGCGATCAGCTGCTGCATGTACCACTGCAGGTCGGCGTCGATGGTCAAAGCGAGGGTGCCGCCGTCCTTCGCGGGCTGCTCGACCGCCGTCCCCGGGATGACCACCCCGTCAGCGCCCTTCTGGTAGCGGATGCTGCCATCCGTGGGCTCGAGGCAGGAATCCTGCAGCGCCTCGACGCCTTCGAGCGGCTTGCTGTCCGATCCGACGAATCCCAGGATGTTCCCGGCGACCGCACCGTTCGGGTACGACCGCGAGGCGACCGGATCGAACGAGATGAACGGGATCTGCAGGTCGGCCAGGGCGCGGAACTCCGCCGTCGAGACCGATCGTTTGATCCGCGCCCAGCGCGAGCCCGCGTCCTTCGCGATCGCGTCGTCGGCGACCGCCTGGACCTCTGCGGCCTCCTGTCCGGTGATCTCGGCGATCTGCGCCGCGATCTCGGGCCACGTCACGCGGACTGTCGTCTTGCCGTCGTCTTCCTTGACGAGGGAACCGTTCTCGTCCCGGAGGGACATGCCCTTCTCCGCCAGCATCGGGTCGACGACGACGTCGTAGCGCAGGATGCTGGTGGCGAGCGGGGTGCCGTGGGTGTCGACGATGGAGCCTCGGGCACCCTCGAGTGTCGAGGTGACCCGCATCCCCTTGCTGAATGCGTCGTCGACGTGCTGACTCGCGTTGACGACCTGGATGTCGATCAGCCGGGCGACGAACGCGATCAGGACGACCAGGACGACGGCGAGGGCGACGACGGTGCGACGGCGCGGGCCTCGGGTTGCTCGTGTCGTCATGTTCTCAGTGTGTGCTCGGGGTCGGCAGTCCGTCGGTGATGGCAGGGGGTGTCGGCGTATTGGCCAGCAGCTCCTCATCGATCGAGACGCCCGAGTCCAGGCTCGCCTCCGGATCGGTGACGAGCGGGACGCCGGCGACGAGTGCGTTGGAGACGGCTGCGCGGGAGAGCGCCTCGATCGAGGAGGCGTCCGATGCCCCCTTCTGCGGTCCGAGCGTCGTGCCGTCGCTCAGGCGCAGGTAGTTCGGCTCGCCACCGGCGACCAGGCCGAGCGCGGCGGCGTTCGCCGCGAGGAACTGCGGCGAGCTGAGGCCGGCGATCTCCTCCTCGAGGATCTGCTTCTGGTAGTTCGCGTCCCGCTGCTGCGCCGTCAGGTCCTTGACCTCGTAGGCGCCCTGCGTCGTGACGATGGACAGTCCCATCTGCACGCCGGCGATCGCGAGCGCGCCGGCGACGGCGACGATGCCGAACACGAGTCGAGGACGGCGACGCGGGTGCATCGCGATCCCGACGCCCGCGCGACCCAGCGGGCGCAGGACCGGCGCGGTCGACTCGACGACGGCGTTGTCGATGGCTGTGGTGGCCAGGGCCGGAGCGGTCATGACGCCTCCCTCACTCGCTCTGCCGCGCGCAGACGCACCGGGGTGGCGCGCGGATTGCGGGACTTCTCTTCGTCTGATGCCACTTCCGCGCCCTTGGTGAGCAGGCGGAAGCGGGGGGCGTGCTCGGGCGGCTCGATGGGGAGGCCGGCCGGCGCCGTGGACCGGGTCGCCTCGGCGAAGACGCGCTTGATGAGCCGGTCCTCGAGCGACTGATAGGACATGACGACGATCCGACCGCCCACCGGCAGGATGCCGAGGGCCTCGGGCATTGCACGTTCCAGCACGGCCAGCTCGCCGTTGACCTCGATCCGCAGCGCTTGGAACACCCGCTTGGCGGGGTGCCCGCTGAGCGCTCGCTGCACAGCCACCGGGGTCGCCGCGATGAGGATCTCGACGAGCCGCCCGGAACGGTCGATCGGAGCCTCCTCGCGCGCGGCGATGATGGCGCGGGCGTAGCGCCCGGCGAGCTTCTCCTCGCCGTACCGCTCGAAGATCCGACGCAGGTCGCCCTCGCCGTAGGTGGCGACGATGTCCGCCGCCGTGGTCGGCGCGGTCTGATCCATCCGCATGTCCAGGGGCGCGTCCTTCGCGTACGCGAACCCGCGCTCCGCCTCGTCCAGCTGCAGGGACGACACACCCAGATCGAACAGGATGCCGTCGGCCTTCGCGACACCCGCACTCCGCACGGCCTCGGCGATGCCGTCGTAGACGGTGTGCACCAGGGTCACGCGGTCGCCGAAGCGTGCGAGCCGCTCCCCCGCGATCCGGAGCGCGTCGGTGTCGCGGTCGAGGCCGATCAGACGCACGCCCGGGAACCGCTCGAGGAGCGCCTCGGAGTGGCCGCCCATGCCTTCGGTGGCGTCCACGACGACGGCGCCTTCGCGCTGCAGCGCGGGCGCGAGCAGCTCGACGCAGCGGTCGAGGAGGACGGGGGTGTGGATGTCGTCGTGGCTCATGGTGCATTCGGTTCTGTCGGTGGCCCTCGGCCCCGATCCCCATCCGCTCCGACCTGGCGCCGGGGAAGTGCGTCAGGGCGAGCGGCTGGGAGTCGCGGTCGAGGATCAGAAGAGTCCCGGGATCACCTCCTGCTCCATGTCCGAATAGGTGTCCTCGTTGCTGTCGGCGTACGCGTTCCAGGCGTCGGCGTTCCAGATCTCGGCGTGTGCGCCGACACCCGTGACGACGAGTTCGCGTTCGAGGGCCGCGTAGGTCCGCAGGTGCGGAGGGATGGTGATGCGGTTCTGGGAGTCGGGCTTCTCGGCACTCGCGCCGGAGAGGAACATGCGCTGGAAGTCGCGCGCCTGCTTGTTGGTCAACGGCGCTTCCCGGATGCGCTCGTACACCCGCTCGAACTCCGCCGAGCTGAACACGTACAGGCAGCGTTCCTGACCGCGGGTGATCACGACGCCTGGGCCGAGGTCGTCGCGGAACTTGGCCGGCAGGATGACCCGGCCCTTGTCGTCCAGCTTGGGGGTGTGAGTGCCCAACAACATCGCTCGGTCACCCCCTTCGTCCGGCCCGCTCCAGGATGACGCCACTTTACTCCACTTTCCTCCACTAAGCGACAGATCCACGCCCCCATCCCTTCGTGGTCCGGCTGCGCGCGGCTCCACGGCGATGAAGGTGTGCGGGAAGCGTCGCCGCACGGGCGCAAAAAAAGCACCGACCCGGAGGTCGGTGCTTCAGAAGTGGAGTGAGGTGGAGGGTCAGATCATCGATCGTCGTTCCGGCGATCCCAGCGATCGTTCATCCGGTCCATGAAGGACGCGGATGCCGGTGCCTTCGCGGCACGCGGCTTGCGGGAGCCCGATGCGGCGCGCGCTGCCGCCGCACCCTTCGCGGGAGTGAAAGCGAGGACGACACCGCCCACCATGATCACGAAGGCGATCACACCGATGATGGTGAGAGAGGTGGCCACACCGACGACGAGCCCGGCGATGCCGAGCAGGACGATGACGGACCCGTAGACGATGTTGCGGTAGCTGAGGGGGGCGGCTCCCCGGTCCGCGCTGACAACATCGGCGTCGTTGCGCATGAGATGGCGTTCCATCTCGTCCAGCAGACGCTGCTCCTGCTCTGACAGTGGCATGCATCCCCCTCGGGTCGGTCCATCAAGTGTACGCGTGCGCGCGATCACTAGGCTAGGCCCGTGTCCCCTTCCCCCGACCCGATCGTGGCCGTTTCCCAGCGAGTCGAGAGGTTCCTGCAGGACCAGCGGGATGCGGTCGCGGAATTCGGTGACGAGGCCCGCTCCTTCGTCGATTCCGGAGCCGCCGCGGCCACGGGAGGCAAGGGCTTCCGCGCCCGCTTCTGCCTCGCCGGATGGCGCGCAGTGGCCACGGCCGGCACACGGGATGCGGAACACGTCCCCGACGTCGTGACGGCGGCATCCGCAGCCCTCGAGATCTTCCACGCCGCGGCCCTGGTGCACGACGACGTCATCGACCGCTCCGATACGCGGCGGGGCCGCCCAGCGGCCCATCGCGCGTGGGAGGCGACCCATCGCGGCGGCCGCTGGGCGGGCGACGCCGCGGACTTCGGCACGTCGGCCGCGATCCTCCTGGGCGACCTGCTCGTGGCGTGGAGCGACGACCTGCTCGAAGAGGGCCTCTTCGCCGCGGACCCGACGGCCGCCGCCCGCGCGCGCGCCGAGTTCGGCCGCATGCGCCGAGAAGTCACCGTCGGCCAGTTCCTCGACATCGCGGAGGAATCCGTCTACGTGATCGCGCCGGTGGACACGCACCCCGACCGTGCGCTGCGCGTGGCCTCCCTCAAGTCAGCGCGCTACAGCGTGCAGCATCCGTTGCAACTGGGCGCGGTGCTCGCTGGCGCCGACGACGACCAGTACGCCGCCCTCGCCGCGTTCGGTCATCCGGTCGGTCTCGCCTTCCAGCTGCGTGACGACGTTCTCGGTGTGTTCGGCGACACGGCCGTGACCGGCAAGCCCGTCGGCGACGACCTGCGCGAGGGAAAGCGGACGCTCCTCATCGCCTACGCGCGCGCCGCCTTGCCCCCGGGAGCCCTCACCGTCTTCGACGAACTCATCGGGGACAGGGAGCTCACGTCGGATCAGGTCGCGCACCTGCAGCAGACGATCGTCGAGACGGGCGCGCTCGCACGCGTCGAGGAGCGGATCACCGCGTGGGCGACCGAAGCGGACCGCGCCCTCCGCGGCGCGCGCCTGGGTCACGCGGCGGTCAGCGAGCTCCGCGACCTCGCGCGGGCCGCGACGGTGCGCGCCGCCTGAGAGCCCGACGCAGCGGCGCTCAGGCCAGCGACTGGGCGACGCGGCGCACTTCGCTCTTCCGGCCCTGCCGGAGAGCTTCGATCGGCGCGAGACCGATGGACTCCTCAGGGGCGAGCAGCCAGTCGATCGCTTCGTCGTCGGAGAAGCCGGCATCCTGCAGGACGATGATCGTCCCCCGCAGGGAGGAGATCGGCGCGCCGTCGACGAGGAAGACGGAGGGGACCCGGGGCGCGCCGAAGCGGCGCGACGCCACGAGCTGGTGCTCGTCGAGCATCCGGCGCACGCGCCCGAGGGGCTCACCGGTCAGGTCGACCAGCTCAGGGAGGCTCAGCCAGTCAGTGGACACGGACGCATCTGTAGTCACCTCTCCACTATCGCATCCGGGGTCCGGGCGACGTGAATCACAACAGTCACATGCGCCACATGCATTGACACCAGCAACATCGGCGTGACACGGTTCTGCGGGGGAATCGACGAGCTGGGACCGAACGAAGGAACACCTGTGCGCCGCTACGACGTCCTCACCGCTGCCCTGCGCGACAACCGCACTCCCGCCGTGATCGGCTCGATCGCCCTGTCCATGTCCCTGGTGCCCCTCGATGCCGCGCAGGCCGAGGACCGCCACCGGACCGCGCCGGAACCGGTGGCCGTGCGGGCTCACGCGGAGTCGGCGTCGTCGACGCGAGTCGTCGGCACCCCGGCTGCACAGACGGCGGTGAGGACCCATGTCGTCACGCGCGGCGACACCGTCAGCGCGATCGCCGCAGCCAACGGTGTCCGTACCGCCGACGTCCTGGCGTGGAACGGGCTGGGCTGGACGTCGATCATCCGGCCCGGTGATGTCCTGCAGCTGGGACCGAAGAAGGCGGATGCCCGCGCGCCGCGCACCGCGACGCCGACCACGCCGGCATCCACCTACACGGTTCGATCCGGCGACACGCTGTGGGCGATCGCCGCGCGGCACGGCATGAGCGTCGCCGCCCTCTCCCGCGCGAATGACCTCGGGTCGTCCACCATGATCCACCCGGGTCAGAAGCTGCGCGTGGGAGCTCTCACGGCCGCACCCGCCGCCGCGTCCCGCACGTCCGCGCCGCAGCCGGAAGCGACCGGTCCCGCGCACGAGGTCGCGACGGGCGAGACACTCTGGGCGATCGCGAAGCGCAGCGGAGTCAGTCTGTCTCGACTGCTGACGGTGAACGGGCTCGACGAGCGCTCGATCATCTATCCCGGTCAGAAGCTCCGGATTCCGGTCGCCGCTGCGGCCGTGGCCGCGCCCACTTCTGCGGCCGACGTCAGGCTGGATGCGGAGCAGATCGAGAACGTGAAGACGATCATCGCGGTGGGTCGCGAGCGCGGGGTCTCACGCGACGGCATCGCGATCGCGTTGGCGACCGCCATGGTCGAGTCCTGGATCCGCAACCTCGACGGCGGCGACCGCGACTCGGTGGGACTGTTCCAGCAGCGCCCGAGCGCGGGCTGGGGGTCGATCGCGCAGATCCGCGACCCGCGCCGGTCCGCCGCCGCGTTCTTCGGTGGGCCGGGCGACCCCAACGGTGATCGCACGCGCGGACTCCTCGACATCGACGGCTGGGAGGGCATGGCCTTCGGCGATGCCGCGCAGGCCGTGCAGATCTCCGCATATCCCGAGCGCTACGGCCCGTGGGAGGAACAGGCGTACCGCTGGCTCGACACATACGGGTGAAACCCCGCGTCGCAGCCGCCTTGGGGGTGAGCCGTTACGCGGGCTCGCAGGGTCGGCTCCGTAGACTTCTGACGTGAACGCCACCCCGCAGACCGACCCGCTGATCGGCCGCCTGGTCGACAGTCGGTACCGGGTTCGCGGGCGCATCGCGCGCGGCGGCATGGCCACCGTCTATGTCGCGACGGACCTGCGCCTCGAGCGTCGTGTCGCGCTCAAGGTGATGCACGGACACCTGTCGGACGACACCGTCTTCCAGAACCGCTTCATCCAGGAGGCGAGGTCGGCCGCGCGCCTGGCCGACCCCCACGTGGTCAACGTGTTCGACCAGGGCCAGGACGGCGAGATGGCCTATCTCGTCATGGAGTACCTGCCGGGCATCACCCTGCGCGAACTGCTCCGGGAACAGAAGCGTCTGACGCTGCCACAGACGATCACGATCATGGACGCGATCCTGTCGGGCCTCTCCGCCGCACACCGGGCGGGCATCGTCCACCGTGACGTCAAACCCGAGAACGTGCTGCTGGCCGAGGACGGTCGCATCAAGATCGGGGACTTCGGGCTCGCCCGCGCGACCAGCGCGAACACGGCCACCGGCCAGATGCTGCTCGGGACGATCGCCTACCTGGCGCCCGAGCTCGTCACTCGCGGGACCGCGGACGCGCGCAGCGACATCTACGCCCTCGGCATCATGCTGTACGAGATGCTCGCCGGCGAACAGCCCTACAAGGGCGAGCAGCCGATGCAGATCGCGTACCAGCACGCGACCCATTCGGTCCCCCGCCCGAGCGTCAAGAACCCCGGCGTTCCGGAGCAGCTCGATGAGCTCGTCCTGTGGGCCACGGAGCGATCCCCCGAGGATCGACCCAGCGACGCCCGGGAGATGCTGGAGCGCCTGCGCGAGATCGAGAAGCAGTTGGGGGTGTTCCCTCAGGTCGTGCGCTCCACGCCCACCGGAACGAAGGTCGTCGTCGACGATTCGCTCGATTCGGACGAGATGACGCGCGTGATGCCGGGGACCTTCACGGCCCCGAGCGTCACCACGGAAGTCGACAACGCGACGCGCCTGCGCCGTCGGACGCATCGCAACGCGGTGAAAGGGGGCTGGCTGCTCGCCGTCGTCCTCGTGCTCACGGCCGGGGCGGCAGCGGCGGGATGGTGGTTCGGCAGCGGACCGGGGTCGCTCGTCAGCGTGCCGGCCGTCTCGGGGATGAGCTTCGAGGAGGCCGAGGATCTCCTCGTCGACAATGCGCTGGTGGCGCGCCGCAGCGAGGTCCACAGTCTCGACGTCCCGACCGGTGACGCTATCGGGACGGATCCCGGCACCGGCGTCTGGGTGGACCGCGACTCGACGGTCACCGTGAACATCTCCGCAGGACCGGCCACCGCCGAACTCCCGACGCTGCAGGATCGGGCGACGTCGGAGGTCGAGGCACTCCTGCAGGACAACGAGATCACGGTCGCCACGACCAAGAAATACTTCACGAGCTTCGCTCCGGACCGGGTCGTACGCGTCTACGTCACGCAAGCGGGCTCGGCCGACCCGATCGAATGCACCGACGGGTGCTCGGTCCTCGAGGGCTCGACTGCCGAACTGCGGGTCTCCCTCGGCCCGCTCCCCGATGTCGTCGGGGAACCGGCCGCCGAGGCGGCGCAGACGCTCGAGGATGCGGGCATGAAGGTCGAGGAGACACGCGAGTACAGCAGCGACGTCGCCGATGACCTCGTCATCCGTGTCGCCGACCGTCCCGGCGGCGGATCCTGGCAGCAGGGCGAGACGCTGACGCTCGTCGTCTCCGACGGCCCCCGACCGGTGGAGGTTCCCAACGTCGTCGGCGAGACCGTGCGAACGGCAGTCGAACGCCTCCAGTCCGCCGGGTTCACGGTCAACCCCAACATCGAGGACGCGGAGATCCCCCTCGGCGGCCGCTACTGGGATGTCTACCGCGTACGTTCCATGACACCCGAGGGCGGGACCATGCAGCGCCCGGGCACCACCGTCAGCCTCACGCCGCAGTTCCAGCCGTTCGGCTGACCTGTCACAACGCGACGTACGACGAAGGCCCGGCGTCGCCGCCGGGCCTTCGTCGTACGTGCGTCAGCGGTTGCCGAGCTCCTCGGCGACGAGGAAGGCGAGCTCGAGCGACTGCATGTGGTTCAGCCGCGGGTCGCACAGCGATTCGTACCGCGTCGCGAGCGTGGCTTCATCGATCATCTCGGAACCGCCGAGGCACTCCGTCACGTCGTCGCCGGTGAGTTCGACGTGGATGCCGCCGGGGAAGGTGCCGACGGCGCGGTGCGCCTCGAAGAAGCCGCGGACCTCGTCGACGACGTCGTCGAAGCGACGCGTCTTGTACCCCGTGGGCGTCGTGATCCCGTTGCCGTGCATCGGGTCCGTGACCCAGAGCGGGGTGGCCCCGGCATCCTTCACCGCCTCCAACAGCGGCGGGAGCGCGTCGCGGATCTTGCCCGCGCCCATCCGGGTGATGAAGGTGAGGCGTCCGGGCTCGCGCTCGGGGTCGAGCTTGTCGATGAGCGCCAGCGCCGTCTCGGGGCTCGTGGTGGGGCCGAGCTTCACGCCGATGGGGTTTCGGATCTTCGAGAAGTAGTCGACATGGGCACCGTCGAGCTCGCGGGTGCGCTCCCCGATCCACAGGAAGTGGGCCGAGGTGTTGTACGGCGTGTCCGTGCGGGAGTCGATACGCGTCATGGGGTGCTCGTAGTCCATGAGCAGCCCCTCATGGCCGGTGTAGAACTCGACGCCGCGCAGCTCGTCGAAGTTCGCGCCGGCGGCCTCCATGAACTTGATGGCGCGGTCGATCTCACCCGCGAGGCGCTCGTACCGCTGGTTGGCAGGGTTCTTGGCGAAGCCCCGATTCCAGCTGTGCACCTCGCGCAGGTCGGCGAAGCCACCCTGCGTGAAGGCCCGGATGAGGTTCAGGGTGGACGCCGCCGTGTGGTACCCCTTCAGGAGCCGCTGCGGGTCGGCGGTGCGTGAGGCCTCGGTGAAGTCGTAGCCGTTGACGATGTCGCCGCGGTAGGCCGGCAGCGTGACGTCGCCGCGCGTCTCGGTGTCGCTCGACCGGGGCTTGGCGAACTGGCCGGCCATGCGTCCCATCTTCACGACCGGCATCGATGCGCCATAGGTCAGCACGACAGCCATCTGCAGGACCGTCTTGATGCGGTCGCGGATCTGCTGCGCCGTGGCACCCGCGAAAGTCTCGGCGCAGTCGCCTCCCTGCAGCAGGAAGGCCTGGCCGGCCGCGGCGTTCGCCAGCCGGGCGCGGAGGTTGTCGACCTCGCCGGCGAAGACGAGGGGCGGAAGGGTCGCGATCTCGGCGGATACGGCCGCGACCGCATCCGCGTCGGGCCACAACGGCTGCTGCTTGATCGGGAGCGAGCGCCAGTGGTCGAGAGGAGTGGGCATCCGCCAATTCTAGCCGCGGCAGACACCGGCTCCGGTCGTGTGACGGGCGCCCGGGATGCGCTGAGGCGCGGTCAGGAGGCGGATGCCGGGCGCCGGTGCTTCACGGTGGATGCGTACACGTCCTCGTACTCCTGCTCCCCCATGCGCTGCAGCGCGACCATGATCTCGTCGGTCACCGAACGCAGGACGAACCGGTCGGACTCCATGCCGTGGAAGCGGCTGAAGTCGAGCGGCTCCCCGATGACCATCCCGACTCGACCGACCCGCGGGATGGACCGCCCGATGGGCATCACGTCATCCGTCCCGATCATCACCACCGGGATGACGGGGACCCGAGCCGTCAGGGCCATGCGAGCGAGTCCGGTGCGACCGCGGTAGAGCTTGCCGTCGGGGCTGCGCGTGCCTTCGGGATAGATGCCCAGGAGATCGCCGCGCCCGAGAACCTGCAGTCCGGTGTTGAGCGACGCCTCGGAGGCCTTGCCTCCGGTTCGGTCGATCGGGATCTGGCCGGTTCCCTGCATGAAGACGCGCGTGGCCCAGCCCTTCAGCCCCCTGCCGGTGAAGTAGTCGCTCTTGGCGAGGAAGGACATGGGCCGATCGATCATGAGCGGCAGGAAGATCGAGTCGCTGACCGACAGGTGGTTGCTGGCGATGATGGCGGCCCCGCTGGTCGGGATGTTGCTCCGACCCACGATCCACGGACGGAAGATCGCCTTCACGATCGGCCCGATGATCAGGTACTTGAGGACCCAGTAGACCATCTCAGACCCGGCCCCCGGCGAGGTCGGCCACGCCGATGAGGCCGGCATCGTTGCCGAGGGTGGCGATCGCGAACGAGGCGATCGGTCGCTCGCCGTATCCGGGGAGCGCCGTCGCGTAGGCCTCGCGCACCGGGTGCAGCAGCCGCTCGCCCAGGTCGGCGACACCGCCGCCGATGACGAAGAGCGCCGGGTCGAGAACCGCCTGGAACCCACCGCATGCCTCGCCGAGGGCGGTGGCGACCCGGTGGACCGCCTCGAGGGCGCCGGCGTCGCCGTCTGCGATGAGTCGCTCCATGGCCGCGGCCGGCACGATCCCGTCGGCGGTCCGCGCCGCGGCGAGGCCCGCACCGAGGGCGCCGGATGCCGCGATGTCCGCCGCCTCGCGCTGCAGGGCGCGGCCCGAGGCGTACTGCTCGAGGCACCCGTTCTGGCCGCAGCCGCACGTCCGGCCGCCGCGTTCGAAGCGGATGTGGCCGAGCTCGCCGCCGATGCCGTTCCCGCCCACGAGCAGTTCGCCGTCGATGATCGCGGCTCCGCCCACTCCCGTGCCGAGCGTGATCATGACCATGTCGCGGACGTCGCGACCGGCGCCGAAGCGGAACTCGCCCCATCCGGCTGCGTTGGCGTCGTTCTCCAGAGTCACGGGGCGTCCGATGCGACGTTCCAGTTCGTCACGAAGCGGCTCGTCGGTCCAGTCGATGTTGGGGGCGTGCAGGATGACAGACCGGGTCGCATCGATGAAGCCCGCCGCCGCCACACCGACGGCGTGCACCACACGGTCGGTGACGAGGTCATCCACCATGGCGGCGACGGCGTCCGCCAGCGCGTGGGGGTCAGCCGGGGTGGGGACTCGGCGGCGGTCGACGATCGTGCCGTCGGGGTCGACGACGCCTCCGGCGATCTTGGTCCCACCGATGTCGATGCCGACGTTGAGCACACCACTCCCCTCCGCGCGTGCGGGCGCACGGCATCCGTGAGTCTAATGCGGCCGCGCGGGCGGCCGCGGCCGTGGGATCGAGGATCACGATGGCCTAGACTCGGTCGCACCTGACGCCACCCGGTACCGAAGGAGTTGCCGCCCATGAGCGCCGTACAATTCGACGTCCCCGCCGTCGTGCCCGCCGACCCGACCGCGAACACCTCGGACATCCTCGTCGAGCGGGTGAAGGCCACGCCGTCGCTCGCCCTGTTCGCCGTCCCGGACGGGGACGGATGGCGAGACGTCACCGCAGCGGAGTTCCATCGCGAGGTGATCGCACTCGCGAAGGGATTCGCGGCCAGCGGCATCCAGCCGGGCGACAAGGTCGCCTTCCTCGCGCGGACGACCTACGACTGGACCCTCGTCGACTTCGCGCTCTTCTTCGCGGGCGCCGTCATGGTGCCGGTCTACGAGACCAGCTCCGCGTCGCAGATCAACTGGATCCTCACCGACTCGGGTGCCGTGGCGATGGTGGTCGAAAGCGCGACCCACGCGGAGCGCGTCGCCGAGATCCGCTCGGAGGTCTCGCTCGTCCGCGAGGTGTGGACGATGGGCACAGGTGATCTCGACAGCCTCCGCGCACGGGGCTCCGAGATCACCGACGAGGAGATCGAGCGTCGCCGCTCGCTCGCGAACGCGGACGACATCGCGACTCTCATCTACACGTCGGGGTCGACCGGGCGACCGAAGGGCTGCGTGCTCACGCACAAGAACTTCGTCGAACTCTCGCGCAACTCCGCCAAGGCGCTCCACGAGGTGGTCGAGCAGCCCGGCGCAGCGACCCTGCTCTTCCTCCCCCTGGCGCACGTCTTCGCGCGTTTCATCTCGATCCTCAACATCCACGCGGGCGTGAAGACGGGCCACGAACCCGACACCACGAAGCTGCTGGCGGGCCTCGGCTCGTTCAAGCCGACGTATTTGCTGGCGGTGCCGCGCGTGTTCGAGAAGGTCTACAACTCGGCCGAGCAGAAGGCGGAGGCCGGCGGCAAAGGCAAGATCTTCCGCGCTGCCGCCGCCGTCGCCGTCGAGCACTCGCGCCGGCTGCAGGACGGCGAGTCGATCCCCCTGGGGATGAAGATCAAGTTCGCTCTGTTCGACCGCCTCGTCTACAGCAAGCTGCGCACGGCCATGGGCGGGCGGGTGACGCACGCCGTCTCGGGATCCGCGCCGCTCGGCCCGCGCCTCGGTCACTTCTTCCACAGCCTCGGCGTGCAGATCCTCGAGGGCTACGGGCTCACTGAGACCACCGCGCCGGCGACCGTGAACCTCGCCACGAAGTCCAAGATCGGGACGGTGGGCCCCGCTCTCCCCGGGGTCGGCGTCCGGCTGAGCGAGGACGGCGAGATCGAGGTCCGGGGCATCAACGTGTTCAAGGAGTACTGGCGCAACCCTGAGGCGACTGCGGAGGCCTTCCACGACGGCTGGTTCCGCACCGGGGATCTGGGTTCGTTCGACGGAGAGGGCTACCTCACGATCACGGGCCGAAAGAAGGAGATCATCGTCACCGCGGGCGGAAAGAACGTCGCGCCCGCCGTCCTCGAGGACCCCATCCGCGCCAACCCGATCGTCGGTCAGGTGGTCGTCGTGGGTGACCAGAAGCCGTTCATCGGCGCTCTCATCACGCTCGACCGCGAGATGCTGCCGACGTGGATGTCGAACAACGGACTCGCCGCCGACATGCCCATGTCTCAGGTGATCACCCACCCCAAGGTGACCGCCGAGGTGCAGTCCGCCGTCGACCGGGCCAACAAGGCGGTCTCGCGCGCGGAGTCGATCAGGAAGTTCGTGATCCTCGACACGGAGTGGACGGAGGCATCCGGTCACCTCACCCCGAAGATGAGCATCAAGCGGAACGTGATCCTGTCGGACTTCGCGGCCGACATCGACGAGCTCTACCAGGCCAACGTCTCGACGACGAACATCTCGCTCGGACACTGAACCCACGCACACCGAACAAGAGGAAGGGCCCCGGGAAACCGGGGCCCTTCCTCTTGCGATCAGAACCAGTCGGACTCGCGCACCTCGCGCATCGCCTGCCGTCGGACATCCTTTGGCAGACGGTCGAGGTAGAGCATCCCGTCCAGGTGGTCGCACTCGTGCTGCAACGCCTGGGCGAGGAGTCCCTCGCCCTCGATGACGAGCTCCTCCCCCGTCAGATCGATACCCGTGACCCGCGCCCACGGGTGGCGGATCGCCTCATGCCAGAGTCCGGGCACGGAGAGGCATCCCTCCCCCGTCGGAACGGGGTCCCCGGCGACCTCGAGCGTCGGGTTCAGGATGTATCCGATGACGCCGTCGACGTTGTAGCTGAACGCACGAAGGCCGACACCGATCTGCGGAGCGGCGACGCCAGCCCGACCCGGTTCGGCGACGGAGTCGACGAGGTCGGTGACGAGGGCGATGACACCCTCGTCGATGTCGTCGATGGGTGCGCTCACGCTCCGGAGGACCGGGTCGCCGAAGAGGCGGATCGGACGGACGGCCATCAGCGCCCCGACCCGGGGGTGCGCAGGCCCTCCACCACGACTGCGGCGAGCTCGCGCGCGGCGAGACGCGTGGCGCCCGCGAGGTCACGGAACGAGATCGGGCCGCCGGTGGCGATGTGCGCGTCGTAAGGGATCGTCACCACGGCACGCACGCGTGTGCGGAAGTGGGACTCGAGCTCACTCGGCTTGATGAGGCTCGCGCCGGGCCGGGACGTGTTGAGGACGACGACGGCGTTGCGGGCGAGCTCGCTGTAGCCGTTCGTCTCGAGCCAGGAGAGGGTCTCGGAGGCGAGCTTCGCCTCGTCGACACTCCGTCCGGCGACGATGAGCAGCTGATCGGCCAGCTCGAGGGTCGCGTCCATGACGGAGTGCACGATGCCGGTGCCGCTGTCGGTGAGGACGATCGAGTAGTAGTGAGCAGCGATCGCGGCGACATCGTGGTAATCGCGATCGCTGAAGGCCTCCGACAGGTGAGGATCGGCATCCGATGCCAGGATGTCGAGGCGTGTCTCGTCGCGTGCGACGATCGCGGAGAGGTCGTTGAACCCGGTCACCTCCGCGCGCGCCCGGACGAGGTCGCGGACGGTCTTTCCGCTGCGGCGCTCGATGCGCTCCGCGAGCGTGCCGCGGTCGGGATTGGCGTCGACGGCGATGATGCGGTCCTCGCGCGCGTCGGCGAGAGCCATCCCGAGCAACGTGGCGACACTCGTCTTGCCGACGCCGCCCTTGCGGGACAGAACCGGGACGAACTTCGCTCCCCCCGTGAGCGGTGCGGAGATGCGCCGGTCGAGCTCTTTGCGCGCGCGGACCCGCGGACTGTCCTCGAGGATGACGCGACGGAGGGTCGCGCCATAGACGAAGCGCTGCCACACCCCCTCGGGTTCAGGAGCGGCGACGCGGGACCGGTCGATGAGCCGATCGGCGGTGAGCAGCTCCGGTGTCTCGCGGTCCGCTGCCAGTTGGTCCAGACGGCGCGACTGCAGCGGTTCCTCCTCGACCCGGACACCGCGCACCCGCTCGAGGGCGTGCTTGTCGGGGCCCGCGGGGTGGTGGATCGCGCGCCGCGTCACCCCGGTCGGCGTCGCACCCGTCGGGCTGGACACCACCTCAGCCTCGACGATGTCGTCCGGCGCCTCCTCCTCGGACTCCGACGCCGTGTGCTCCTCGGATGCGTCGGCCGACGCCGGCTCGCCGTCGTGCACCACGGGCGCCAGGTCGTCCTCGTCGACATAGTCGTCGTCATCGTCTGCGAGAACGGGAAGGTTCAGGTCGATCTGGGCCGTCGTCCCGTCGACGATGCCGATGCCGGTCGTCTCGAGGTTGTCGGTGCGCTCGAGCACACCGTTGTCGACATCCTGGGACGTCTCGTTGTCGCGCTCACGCATCACGGGGGTCACTCCTGGTGGTTCCGGGGCCTCGAAAAGCCCGACGCACCAGGTTAGTCCGCGGGACGGACCACGAGCAAAAGGTCGCCCGCCTCCACCTGCGCCGTGGACGCGATCGCGATGCGCTCCACGACGCCGTCGACCGGCGCGGTGATCGCCGCCTCCATCTTCATCGCCTCGATCGAAGCCACGGGCTCGCCCGCGCGGACCTTCGCGCCCTCGTCGGCCTTGACGGTGACGACGCCGGAGAACGGCGCGGCCACCTGGCCCGGCTTGGAGGTGTCCGCCTTCTCGGCCTGACGGGCTTCCACGGCCACGGAGCGGTCGCGGACCGTGACCGGTCGGAGCTGGCCGTTGAGGGTCGCCATGACCGTCCGCATCCCCTTGTCGTCGACCTCACCGATCGCTTCGAGGCCGACGTACAGCTGCACACCCCGCTCGATCTCGACGACGTGCTCCTGTCCGGGCTTCATTCCGTAGAGGTAGTCGATGGTGTCGAGGACGCTGAGGTCGCCGAACGTGTCGCGGACCTCGTGGAACGCCTTCGTCGGTGCCGGGAAGAGCAGTCTGTTGAGCTTCTCGCGACGCGTCGCGGAGTCCGCGTCGAGGGCCTCCGAGTCCTCCGGTGAGATCTCGGTGACGGCGATCTTCACGGAGCGGCCCGCAAGGACCTTCGACCGGAAGGGCTCCGGCCACCCGCCGGGAAGGTCGCCGAGTTCGCCGGCCATGAAGCCGACGACCGAGTCGGGCACGTCGTACTTCTCAGGGTTCGCTTCGAAATCCGCCGGGTCGGCCTTCACCGCCGCCAGATGCAGGGCGAGGTCGCCGACGACCTTCGACGACGGCGTCACCTTCGGCACACGGCCGAGGATGCGGTTGGCGGCCGCGTACATGTCCTCGATCAGCTCGAAGTCCTCCGCGAGACCGAGCGCGATCGCCTGCTGGCGGAGGTTCGAGAGCTGCCCGCCGGGGATCTCGTGGTGGTAGACGCGACCGGTGGGACCGGGCAGGCCGGATTCGAACGGTGCGTAGAGGTTGCGGACCGCCTCCCAGTACGGCTCGAGGTCCGAAACCGCCTGCAGATCGAGACCTGTGTCCCGCTCAGTGTCCGCGAGTGCCGCGACCAGCGCCGAGAGGGACGGCTGGCTCGTCGTGCCCGACATCGGCGCGGCGGCGGCGTCGACGGCATCCGCCCCGGCTGCGCTGGCCGCGAGGAGCGTCGCCAGCTGACCGCCTGCGGTGTCGTGCGTGTGCACGTGGACGGGAAGGTCGAACCGCTCCCGGAGGGCTGACACGAGACGTCCCGCCGCGGCAGGACGCAGGAGTCCTGCCATGTCCTTGATGGCGAGGACGTGAGCGCCGGCGTCGACGACCTGCTCGGCGAGGCGCAGGTAGTAGTCGAGCGTGTACAGGTCCTCAGCGGGGTCGAGGAGATTGCCCGTGTAGCAGATCGCCGCCTCTGCGACGGCGGTGTCGGTGGCCAGGACGGCTTCGATGGCGGGCCGCATCTGGGTGATGTCGTTGAGGGCGTCGAAGATGCGGAAGATGTCGACACCGGATGCCGCGGCCTCTGCGACGAACGCATCGGTGACCTTCGTGGGGTACGGGGTGTAGCCCACGGTGTTGCGCCCGCGCAGGAGCATCTGAATCGCGACGTTCGGGAGCGCCGCGCGGAGCGCGTCGAGACGCTCCCACGGGTCCTCGCCCAGGAACCGGAGGGCGACGTCGTACGTCGCACCGCCCCATGCCTCGACCGACAGCAGCTGCGGAGTCAGACGGGCGACGTGCGGCGCGACACGCACGAGGTCCTTCGTCCGCACCCGTGTCGCGAGGAGCGACTGGTGCGCGTCGCGGAACGTCGTCTCTGTGACGGCGAGCCCGCTCTGAGCGCGGAGTGCTTCGGCGAAACGCTTCGGGCCCAGCTCGAGCAGGCGCTGCCTCGACCCGGGAGCCGGCTCCGCGCGCAGGTCGACGTCGGGGAGCTTCGCCGCCGGGTCGGTGTGGACCGGGCTGTCTCCGTTCGGTCGGTTCACGGTGACGTCTGCGAGCCAGGACACGATCTTCGACCCGCGGTCCTTGGACTCCCGCCCCTGGACCAGTCCGGGACGCTCGTCGATGAAGGCCGTGCTCAGGTCGCCGGAGGCGAAAGCGGGGTCGTCGAGCACCCGCTGCAGGAACGGGATGTTCGTGGACACCCCGCGGATGCGGAACTCCGCCAGCGCGCGGCGGGAGCGGACGACCGCCGCCTCGAAATCGCGACCGCGGCAGGTGAGCTTGGCGAGCATGGAATCGAAGTGCGGGCTGATCTGCGAACCCGCCGCCGTGGTGCCGCCGTCGAGACGGATGCCGGCTCCGCCGGGCGAGCGGTACGTCGTGATCTTGCCGGTGTCGGGGCGGAAGCCGTGCGCCGGGTCCTCCGTCGTGATGCGGCACTGCAGGGCGGCACCGCGCAGATGGATCTGCTCTTGGCGCAGACCCAGGTCGTCGAGTGTCGCACCTGCGGCGATACGCATCTGCGACTGGACGAGGTCGACATCGGTCACTTCCTCGGTGACGGTGTGCTCCACCTGGATACGAGGGTTCATCTCGATGAAGACGACCTCGCCCGTGCGCGGGCCGGCGGTCTCGAGCAGGAACTCGACCGTCCCGGCGTTCTCGTACGAGATGGACTCGGCGAAGGCGACGGCGTAGGCGTGCAGGTCGCGGCGGATCTCGTCGGCCAGGTTGGGCGCCGGGGCGATCTCGACCACCTTCTGGTGCCGCCGCTGCACCGAGCAGTCGCGCTCGAAGAGGTGAACCGTGTTCCCGGCTTTGTCGGCGAGGATCTGCACTTCGACGTGGCGGGGACGCTGAACGGCCTGCTCGAGGAAGACGCGAGGGTCGCCGAAGGCGCTCCCGGCTTCGCGCATGGCCTCCGACAGCGCCGGCGGCAGTGCATCCGGGTGCTCGACACGACGCATCCCGCGCCCGCCGCCTCCGGCGACGGCCTTGACGAAGATCGGGAAGCCGATCTCCGGCGCCTGCGCCACGAGGGCGTCGATGTCGTCCGACGCCTCGGTCGATCGCAGGACGGGCACCCCGGCCGCGATCGCGTGCTGCTTCGCGGTGACCTTGTTGCCCGCCATCTCGAGCACGGTCGAGGACGGACCGATGAAGGCGATGCCGTGGGCCGCCGCCTTCGCCGACAGCTCCGGATTCTCGGAGAGGAATCCATAGCCCGGGTAGATCGCGTCAGCGCCGCTCTCGAGGGCGACGCGGATGATCTCGTCCACATCGAGGTACGCACGCACCGGGTGACCGACCTCGCCGATCTGGTAGGCCTCGTCGGCCTTCAGGCGGTGGAGCGAGTAGCGGTCCTCGTACGGGAAGACGGCGACCGTACGGGCTCCGAGCTCATACGCGGCACGGAATGCGCGGATGGCGATCTCTCCGCGATTGGCGACCAGAATCTTGCGAAACATGCTCTTCACCTCTACTGGGTGCGGGGCCACTCCGTCGGGGCCGCCGAGGTACGGGCTGAGTACCCTCACAGCCTAGGGGACGGTAACGTGGTCGCTTGTGCACGTACTCTCCGTCAGCTCCCTCAAAGGTGGCGTCGGCAAGACGACCGTGACCCTGGGCCTCGCCTCCGCGGCGTTCGCGCGCGGGGTGCGGACCCTTGTCGTCGACCTGGACCCGCAGTCCGACGTGTCGACGGGGATGGACATCCAGGTGGCCGGTCGGCTGAACGTCGCCGATGTCCTCGCCAACCCCAAGGAGAAGGTGGTCCGTCAGGCCATCACCTCGAGCGGCTGGGCGAAGGTGCACCCGGGCACGATCGACGTCATGATCGGCAGCCCGTCCGCCATCAACTTCGACGGCCCGCATCCGAGCGTGCGCGACGTCTGGAAGCTCGAAGAGGCGCTGGCGACGATCGAGGCGGACTATGACCTCGTCCTCATCGACTGCGCCCCCTCCTTGAACGCCCTCACGCGCACCGCGTGGGCGGCATCCGACCGCGTCGTCGTCGTGACCGAGCCCGGCCTGTTCTCCGTGGCCGCCGCCGACCGCGCGCTGCGCGCCATCGAAGAGATCCGCCGCGGTCTGTCGCCCCGACTGCAGCCGCTCGGCATCGTCGTGAACCGAGTGCGCCCGCAGTCCATCGAGCACCAGTTCCGCATCAAGGAGCTTCGTGACATGTTCGGGCCCCTGGTCCTGACCCCCCAGCTCCCCGAGCGGACCTCGCTCCAGCAGGCACAGGGCGCCGCCAAACCCCTGCACATCTGGCCCGGCGACTCCGCCCAGGAATTGGCCGGCGACTTCGATTCGCTGCTGGACCGGATCGTCCGCACGGGTCGGATCCCCGTCGCAGGAACCGCCTCGCCCGCCTGAACAGCGCGTCGGGAACGCGATCCGCGCGGCTGGAGTGGAACTCAGGCGGAGCGTGCAGCGCGCCGAGCGGCGAGCTCGTCGACCTGTTCGGGCTGCTGAGCATCGAAGTCGACCAGCGTGGTCTCGACCTCGCGCAGGACCTTGCCGACGGCGATGCCGAAGACACCCTGACCGCGGCTGACGAGGTCGATGACCTCGTCGTTCGACGTGCAGAGATAGACGGACGCCCCGTCGCTCATGAGCGTCGTTCCCGCGAGATCGCGGATGCCGGCCGCGCGCAGCTGATCGACGGCGATCCGGATCTGCTGCAGCGAGATGCCGGTGTCGAGCAGCCGTTTCACGAGCTTCAGGACGAGGATGTCGCGGAATCCGTACAGTCGCTGCGATCCGGAGCCGCTCGCGCCCCGGACGGTCGGTTCGACCAGCTCGGTCCGCGCCCAGTAGTCGAGCTGCCGGTACGTGATGCCGGCAGCACGCGCCGCCTGGGCTCCGCGGTAGCCGACTTCGTCATCCATCTCGGGGAGGCCGTCGGTGAACAGGAGTTCGGTCGAGAACTTCTGCTCGCCCAGCGCATCGTGCGCGGTCATCGGGGCCTCCTGCGGGTAATGGGTAGTTCCACGCTAGAGGAGGGAATGGCCTCCGGCAACGACATCCGACTGGTCGGGCCCGGCGTGTCGCGGGTCGTCACGGCGTGAGACGGTCGAGAGCCGCCGCGACGAAGACCTGGCGGATCTCCTCGAGGCGGCGAGCCAGTTCCGGCGCGATCTCATTCGCTTTTGCACGCGACCCGGCGTCCGCCCGACGCAGCAGCGGGGCGATCGCGCTCTCGATGAGCGACACCTCGCGCTCCGCGCTCTGCCGGATGCTGCGGATGTGGCGAGGCTGGATCCCGTGCGCGTCGAGCGCGACGAGGGAGCGCAGCACGCCCAGAGCCCGTTCGTCGAACGAGTCGGCGGGAGTGATGAGGCCGGCCGAGACCGCCTCGTTCAGCAGCGTGGCCGAGGCACCCGCAGTGCTGAGCAGCTCGTCGCGGCGGTAGCGCCGCGACGTCTGCACGATGGACGCCGGGGGTACCGGCGCGATCTCGTCGCCGTGCTCCTCGAGATACTCACGGATCCGCGCCAACGGGATGCCGAAGTCGCGCTGCATGCTCAAGGCCGTCCGCAGTCGCTCCACATCCGCCGCGGAGAACTTCCGATAGCCGGACTCCGTGCGAACGGGCGTGACGATGCCCTGTACCTCGAGGAAGCGGAGCTTGCTCGCCGTGAGGGCGGGGAACTCCGGGCTCAACCGGGCGAGGACCTGACCGATGCTCAAAGACCCCGAGGACGCCGCTCGTCCCCGGGTGGCGGCGGCCGAGCTCACGCGCCGATCGCCCGCTCTGCCGGAGCGATGAAGAAGTTCAGACGGAATTTGCCGACACGCACCTCGGCGCCGTCGGTGAGCGTCGCACGGTCGACACGCTCGCCGTTGACATACGTCCCGTTGAGCGAGCGCTGGTCGATGAGCTCGAACGTCGCTCCTGTGCGGGTGATCTCGGCATGACGGCGCGACACGGTGACGTCATCGAAGAAGATGTCGGCCTCGGGATGACGGCCCACGGTCGTCACGTCGGTGTCCAAAAGGTATCGTGCGCCCGCGGTCGGGCCGGACCGAACGATCAGGAGCGCGGCGCGGGCAGGAAGAGCGTTGATCGCCTCGACCTCGGCCGCCGTCAGCTCTGCGCCGAAGGGGACGAAGGACAGGTCCGAGTCGTGCCCGAACGTCTGCGTCGAATCCACGAGACGCGGGTGCGCCGACGTCTCGGCACCCCGATGGATGTCGCCGCCCGGTCGCTGATTCTGCTCCACGATGTCCTCCTTCTCCCACAGTAACCGATCGGTCCCGCTCACGGTGGCCGGGTCCGCCGCGAGGCGACATGGTAGCGGCCGACTCCTTCGCACGACAGGGCCGGAGGGCGGCGACTTCCGCACACTAACGTCGCCCTCATGACCCTCACCAGTCGCCCCCGCGCGCGGCGTCGGAGTGCCGCGATCGCGGCCACGGTCCTCACCGCGCTTGTGTTCCTCGCCCCCGCCTCGCCCGCCGCGGCCCACGACGAGCTGCTCGGTTCGGACCCCGCCGCCGACGAGATCCTCGGCACCACCCCCGACGAGATCACCCTGACCTTCAGCGCTCCACCTTCGACCGAAGCGGGCGCCGCGGTGCTCGCCGTCTACGACGAAGCGTGCCGATCGATCGCGGAGGGCGACCCCGAGGTGACCGACAACACCGTCACCCAGGCCATCAGCGGGCCGGTCGAGGGTGCGGTGCTCGTCCAGTGGCGGGTCGTCTCAAGCGACGGTCACCCCATCTCCGACCAGTTCACCTTCTCCGTGGGTGAGGACGGCAAGACGGCGGCGGTCGAGGAGTGCGGGGAGTCGGCGTCCGAGCAGTCGGAAGGATCCTCCGAGGGCTTCAACGCGGTGCCGTACGCCGTCGGCGGCGGCATCATCTTCCTCGCCGTCGGCGTGGTGATCGCCGTCGCGATCGTGCGCGGTCGGCAGGGCGAGACGAAGGAGTGACGCCACCGGCGGCGGACTAGGCTGGAGGCATGCCTCACTACGACGTCGTCATCCTCGGTGCCGGCCCCGGCGGCTATGTCGCGGCCGTCCGCTCGGCACAGCTCGGACTGTCCACCGCCATCATCGAAGAGAAGTACTGGGGCGGTGTCTGCCTCAACGTCGGCTGCATCCCCTCCAAGGCGCTCCTGAAGAACGCGGACCTCGCGCACACCTTCACCCATAAGGCCGACCTCTTCGGCATCAGCGGTGACGTCTCCTTCGACTTCGGCACCGCGTGGGACCGCAGCCGGAAGGTCGCGGAGACCCACGTCAAAGGCATCCACTTCCTCATGAAGAAGAACAAGGTGACCGAGTACCAGGGTCGCGGATCCTTCATCGACGCGAAGTCCATCGAGGTCACGAAGGAGGACGGCTCGAAGGAGACCGTCACGGCTGACAACGTCATCATCTCGACGGGTTCCACGGTCCGCCTTCTGCCGGGCGTCACCCTGAGCGAGAACGTCGTCACCTACGAGGAGCAGATCCTCACCCGTGAGCTCCCGAACTCGATCGTCATCGTCGGCGCCGGCGCCATCGGCATGGAGTTCGCGTTCGTGCTGAGCAACTACGGCGTCAAGGTCACCATCATCGAGTTCCTCGACCGCGCCCTCCCGAACGAGGACGTCGAGGTCTCGAAGGAGATCCAGCGTCAGTACAAGAAGTACGGCATCGACATCCTCACCTCGACCAAGGTCGAGTCGGTCGTCGACTCCGGCGACAAGGTCACCGTGTCGTACTCGGCGAACGCCGACGGTGCGAAGGGCCAGATCGAGGCGGACAAGGTCCTCATGTCGATCGGCTTCGCACCGCGCGTCGAGGGCTTCGGACTCGAGAACACCGGCGTCAAGCTCACCGACCGCGGCGCCATCGAGATCGACGACTACATGCGCACGAACGTCGACGGTGTCTACGCGATCGGCGACGTCACCGCGAAGCTGCAGCTCGCGCACGTTGCGGAGGCACAGGGTGTCGTGGCGGCCGAGACGATCGGCAAGGCCGAGACCCAGACGCTCGGTGACTACCGCAACATGCCGCGCGCAACGTTCTGCTCGCCGCAGGTCGCCTCATTCGGCCTCACCGAGCAGCAGGCCCGCGACGCCGGCTACGACGTCAAGGTCGCGAAGTTCCCGTTCTCCGCCAACGGCAAGGCCAACGGCCTCGGAGAGCCCGTCGGCTTCGTGAAGCTGATCGCCGATGCCGAGCACCTCGAGCTGCTCGGTGGCCACCTCATCGGCCCCGACGTGTCGGAGCTCCTGCCCGAGCTGACCCTCGCGCAGAAGTGGGACCTCACCGCCCTCGAGGCGGCTCGCAACGTCCACACGCACCCCACGCTGTCCGAGGGCCTGCAGGAGGCGTTCCACGGCCTCGCGGGACACATGATCAACCTGTGACGCCTGCGCAAGACCTGTCGGAACGCATGGGTCTTCAGTAACCTGGCGAAACGACTGACGCCGCCCCAATCGAAGCCGGGGGCGGCGTCAGTGCGTTAACGGGCGCCGGAGATCACAGCCCGAGGGCCCGCTCGAGCTTCGAGCCCGATCCGGAGACCTCTCCCCCGACGCCCCGGACGAGCTCGTCGGCCGCGGCGAACAGCGCGTCGCGGGCCGCGGCATCCGTCGGCGCTGCGGGGCCGAGCTCGAGCTCCCACTCGCGCCACGACGTCTCGACGCCCCGACGGACGTCGGTGGCGGTGACCCGGTCGTCGACGAACTCGGCGAGCAGATCGCCCGCCGCGTCGAGGAGTGCGTAGGCCGTGCGCGCGTTGCGGATCCGCGCGAGCGGCGCGAACGGCGGCGCGGCGAGAGGGGCCAGGGCCGCCTCGATCGCCTCGGGCACCACGATCTGCTCAGGGCCGCTGTCGTCGAGCGGCCAGCGGGACTCCGCCTTGCCCTCGGCCGTCACGCGCTTGATGTGCCAGCCCTCGTCGGGCCCGCCGCTGCGGCGACGCAGCGCGACCCGAGCGCGTCCGAGCGCACCGTCCGCGGTGTCGAGGTAGTGCGCGTCGAGGTCGCGCGGCTCCGGGCTGCCGACGGCGGCGACGCCGGGAAGCCTGGCCCAATCGGGCAGTGGCGTCCCGGCGTCGACGTCGTAGGTGCGCTCGATCTCGAGCGAGTGCTCCGGCTCAGTCGTCAAGAGTCGAACGGTCGTCGCGCTCGTCGGCGGACGGGTCGATGTCGTCCTGCGAGGCGACGAAGCGGAAGTCGGCGGACGTGGGTCCGTCGCCCTCCCCCGTGCTCTCATCGGCGCCCGCGCGCTCATAGGTGATCTGCGTCTCGCTGTAGGGCAGGATCAGTCGATCCGTGTCCTCCTCGAGCGGGATGACCTGGCCGTCGAGCGGGCCGCCGTGAAGTCGTGCGATTGCCATGATGTACCTCCGACACCGACTCTAACCCGGCACCCCACCGGCTCCGTCGCGCCTTGTCAGCCCGCCGGCGCGGTGATATCCGCGCCCGTCAGACGAGCGGCGGCGTGTGCCAGATGCGGTCGATGTAATCGCGCATGGACCGGTCGGACGAGAAGAACCCGCATCGCGCGACGTTGAGGATCGCGGCCCGCGTCCAGGCATCCTGGTCCGCGTAGAGGGCGTCGACCCGCTTCTGCGCCGCGACGTAGTCGGTGTAGTCCGCGAGGGCCATGAACGGGTCATGGTGGATCAGGTTGGACACGACCGGTTCGAACACCGATGCGTCTCCCCCCGAGAACGCCCCCGACGAGATGAGGTCGAGCGCCCGCGACAGGTTCTCGTCCGCGCGGACGAAGTCGATCGGGTGGTAACCGCGCGCCTGCAGGTCGGCGACCTCGGGCTCGGACATGCCGAACAGGAAGAAGTTCTCGTCACCGACGAGCTCGCGGATCTCGACGTTCGCGCCGTCGTCCGTCCCGATCGTGAGTGCGCCGTTGAGGGCGAACTTCATGTTCCCCGTGCCGGACGCCTCCTTGCCCGCGAGGGAGATCTGCTCCGAGAGGTCGGCCGCCGGGACGACCCGCTCCGCGAGCGTCACGTTGTAGTTCGGCGGGAAGAGGACGGCGAGACGGCCCTCCACACGCGGGTCGGAGTTGACGACCGAGCCCACGGCGTTGATGAGGTGGATGATGCGCTTGGCCATCGCGTAGCCGGGGGCCGCCTTCGCCCCGAACACGAAGGTGCGCGGCGTCACCTGGTCGGGGGTGACCCGACCCGAGGCGATCGCGTCGTACTCGGTGATGATGTGGAGGAGCTTGAGCGTCTGGCGCTTGTACTCGTGGAGCCGCTTGACCATGACGTCGAGCAAGTGATCGTCGGCCACGGTGAACCCGTCACGCTCGGCCAGGGTCTTTGCGAGCACCCGCTTGTTGGACGCCTTCACGGCGCGGAAGGCGGAACGGAAACCCGCGTCGTCGGCGTAGTCCTCGAGTTCGCGGAGGCGGTCGAGGTCGGTGAGCCAGCCGGGACCGATCGTGTCGGTGATGAGACGCGAGAGGCCGGGGTTCGCGAGTCGGATGAAGCGGCGCGGGGTGACCCCGTTCGTGACGTTCGTGAACTTGCCCGAGTAGAACTCGTCGAAGTCGGGCAGCACCTTCTCGCGCAGCAGCTGCGAGTGCAGCTCTGCGACGCCGTTGACCTTGGACCCGGCGACCGTGGCCAGGAAGGCCATCCGCACGGAGCCGTCGGGCGAGATGATGGACATCCGCCGGATCCGGTCGTCGTCGTCGCCGAAGCGCTCGCGAACCTCTTCGAGGAACTCGTCGTTGATGCGGTAGATGATCTCGAGGTGCCGAGGCAGCAGGCGGCCCAGCAGGTCGGCCGGCCAGACCTCGAGCGCTTCGGGCAACAGCGTGTGGCAGGTATAGGCGAAGCACTGCTGCGTGATCTGCCAGGCGACATCCCATTCGAGCTTGCGCTCGTCGACGAGCACCCGCATCAGCTCGGGGACGCCGATGACGGGATGGGTGTCGTTGAGCTGGAAGATGACCCGCTCGGGGAGCTTCTCGAGGTCGAAGTCCTTCGGCAGGATGAGGTTCACGAAGTCGCTGATGGATGCCGCGACGAAGAAGTACTGCTGCTGCAGCCGCAGCTCCTTGCCCTGCGGCGTGGAGTCCTCGGGGTAGAGCACCTTCGAGATGTTCTCGGCGTAGGTCTGGGCGCGCACGGCCTCCTGGTAATCGCCCGCATTGAAGACGCGGAGGTCGAAGCCCTGCGTCGCCTGCGCGCTCCACAGACGCAGCGTGTTGACGCGCCCGTTGTGGTACCCCGGGACCATGT
This sequence comes from Microbacterium sp. NPDC080005, assembly GCF_040702445.1. Taxonomy (NCBI): domain Bacteria; kingdom Bacillati; phylum Actinomycetota; class Actinomycetes; order Micrococcales; family Microbacteriaceae; genus Microbacterium; species Microbacterium sp. NPDC080005. The sequence goes on from NZ_JBFBLD010000001.1 coordinate 1,378,152, forward strand.
AGTTGTACGGGACCGCCAGGACGTTCCAGGCCGGCACCCATCGCGTGCGCGCGACGCCCTCGTCGTCGTACGTCTCGGTGTGGCCGCCGAACGAGATGGTCTGCGCCGCCTCGGGGTGCGGGAACTCCCACGGCGAGCCGAGGGCGAGCCACGAGTCGGCCTGCTCGACCTGCTGACCGTCGACGAAGGTCTGCCGGAAGATGCCGTACTCGTAGCGGATGCCGTACCCGATGCTCGGCACGCCGAGCGTCGCGAGCGAATCGATGAAGCAGGCCGCGAGCCGGCCGAGACCGCCGTTGCCGAGACCGGGCTCGACCTCGAGCGCGCGGACGTCCTCCAGGTCGAGGCCGCACGCGACGAGGGCCTCTGCCGCGATGTCGTTGAGCCCGGTGGCGAGGAGGTTGTTGTCGAGCTGCCGGCCGAGGAGGTACTCCGCGGAGAGGTAGGCGACACCCTTGGCCTGGGTCGAGCGTTGCCGACGGACGTCCTCCAGCCAGCGGGCCATCAGGTAGTCACGGACGGTCGCGGCGAGGGCGAAGTACCGGTCGTTGGCCGTCGAGGTCGACAGCGCCACGCCGCGTCCGTTGTTGAGGTTGCGGAGGTACTGCGTCACGAAGCCGTCGACGGTCGGCTCCGGTGACTGCACCGGCGCGAGGGCGATCGGGTGGCTCGGCTGAAGTCGCGGGTTCTTCACGGTACGACGGTACACACCATGGCCGTGCCGCATCGAGTCGATGCGGCAGAGTTCACACAGCGGTGACGAGGCGGTGACGAAGGAGCGGCGTGTCAGTCCTTCGCCCGTTCGGCGGCGAGGGCGTCCCGGGCCGCCTGCAGCTCGTCAGCGGCCGCCTGCATCTGGTCTTCGGCGGTCTGCACGCGGCGCTCGACGAGCGTCGTCGCCCCGTGCACGCGGCGCACGCGGTCCTCGCTCTCGAGCGTCGCCGCGACGATGTAGGCGGACGCGATGAGGATCACCTGGCACGAGAGGTTGATCCACAGCAGCAGGGCGATGAGGGCGGCGAAGGTCGCGAGCAGCGGGTTGGAGCCCGCGCCGCCGACGAACAGGCTCGAGAGCTGCTGCAGGACGGTCAAGCCGAAACCGCCGATCAGCGCTCCGGTCCACAGCGCCCGCGCGGGAGGACGGATGCCGGAGAGCGCGCGGAACAGGAGCGCGACCATGGCCGTGTCGAGCAGGAACGTCACGAGGATGCCGACCGCGGCGCTCACGGCGACGGTCACGGGGCTGTCTGCGGACACGCCCACGACATCGGCGACCAGGCCGACGCCGGCGGTGCCGACGATCGTCGCGACCGCCGCGGCGGCCAGCCCCGCGCCGATGATGATGGCGAGGAGGAGGTTGCGGGCGAGGACGATGAAGAAGAGCGTGTCGTCGTGGACCTTGTCGGCGATGATCCGCAGCGAGGTGCGCAGCGACCCGATGGCACCGATCGCCGCCATCACGAGGCCGATGAGGGAGAACACGCCGGTCAGCGAGAACGCGATCGGCTGACCGAGATCCTTGGTGTCGATGACGCCGCCCTCGCCCACGAGTCCGGGGATGACCCCGTCCACCGCGTCGATGAGGCCCTGCCACGCCTGCGGATTGCCGGCGAGCCAGAGGGCGGCGACCGAGAAGCCGAGCAGGACGCCCGCGAACACGCTGAACAGCGTGCGGTAGGTCACGCTGTCGGCGAGGAGCGGCCCCCGATGCTCGCTGTACCGGAGGTAGGCCCGGACGATCCGCCACGACAGCGCACGGGCGATCAGGCGCGGGACGAGCGGGGTCTTCGTGCTGTCGGCCATTCCCTCACGCTAGCGACGAGGTGACCTCGACCAGGGTCCCCTTGCGCCGGGCCCGCGGATCTGGCATCGACTGCGTCAGACCCCGAGCCCGGTTGCCGTCTCCGCGCCGAAGACGATGCCGGTCCACGCGCCCAGCAGCATCCACGGTCCGAACGCGACCGCGGTACGACGATGAGCACGTCGCGTCGCGAGGAGGATGGTGCCGTAGAGGCCGCCGAAGACGAAACCCGCGAGCGCCCCCACGGCGAGCGCGGGCCACCCCGTCCATCCGAGCGCCATTCCGAGGACGCCGGCGAGCTTGACGTCTCCCCCGCCCATCCCGCCACCGGCTGCGCGGAGGACGGCATAGAACACGAAGAGCACGACCCCTCCGATCGCCGCGCGCACGAGCGATGTCCAGGGTGCGCCGGCCAGGCACGCGACGAGAAGCAGTCCGCCGAGGACCGGATAACCGGGAAGGACCCAGGCGTTCGGCAGACGGTGCGTGCGAGCGTCGATGACGGCGAGCGTCGTCGAGGCGACGGCGAGCCACGCGAAGGCGAGCGCGACGGCCGTGATCGCGACCGGGCCCGTCACCCCGGCGAAGGGCGCCAGCACGGACTCAGCCCTCCAGCACGTCGAGCCGCGCCTTCACGGTGTCCCCCTCGGAGATCCCCTCGCGCTCCCGCACCGACCGTTTGAGGGGCAGCACGTACACGCCCCGGGCCGCGTCGGGGAAGATCGACGTCCGCCACGAGGACGAGCCGACCGTCACCTGCACGGGGACCGATCCGAAACCTCGACCGGGTCTCGGCACGTCGCGGATGTCCTCGCTCGCCTCCGAGGAGAGTGGCACGAAGTACCAGTCGTCCCTCCGCGCCTCCCAGCGGAAGAGCACCCCGGCGGTCTCGACGATCATGCCCTCACGGTAGCGATGTCGCCCGCACGGCGGCGCGCGGCATCCCCACCCCGGTCACCACTGGGGGTGGATGTCCTCCCGCAGCCGACGGTCGTACACGTCGACGACGGCGGCTGCGAACGTCTCGAGCACGGCGGGGTCGGTCGATCCGGCCTCGGCGTTGCTTCGAGCCTGCGCCGTCGTGCGGGCACCGGGGATGACGGAGGTGACACCGGGGCGGGACGCGATCCAGGCGAGGGATGCCGCGGGCAGCGACACGCCGTCGGGCAGAGCCGCGCTCAGCTCCTCCGCCGCGACGAGCCCGGTCTCGAAGTCGACACCCGAGAAGGTCTCCCCTCGATCGAACGCCTCGCCGTGACGGTTGAACGTGCGGTGGTCGTTCGCGGCGAAGGACGTGGAGGCCGTGTACCGCCCGCTGAGCAGTCCCGACGCGAGGGGCACGCGGGCGAAGATCGCGACACCGGCCGCCTCCGCGGCCGGGAGGACCTCGTCGAGGGGCTTCAGACGGAAGGGGTTGAAGATGATCTGCACGTTGCTCACCCCGGGCCGCGCGATCGCCGAGAGCGCCTGTGCGCAGGTCTCGACGGAGACGCCGTACGCCGCTATCGCGCCGCTGTCGACGAGGGCGTCGAGCGCGTCGTACGTCTCATCTGCGTCGATGACAGCGGACGGCGGACAGTGCAGCTGCACCAGGTCGAGCGTGTCGACTCCGAGGTTCTCCCGCGAGCGGTCCGTCCACGCGCGGAAGTGGTCCGGCGTGTAGTTCTCGGGCTCCTGCGGAACACGCCGACCCATCTTCGTGGCGACGGTCACACCGTGTCCCGGGTGCGCCGCCAGGAAGCGGCCGATGAGGCTCTCGCTCCGACCGTCGCCGTAGACATCGGCGGTGTCGAAGAGCGTCACGCCCGCCTCGACGGAGGCGGCGAGGACATCGAGCGCCTGGGATTCGGAGACGTCCCCCCAGTCGGCGCCGAGCTGCCAGGTCCCGAGGCCGATGCTGGAGACGGAACGGCCGGTGGCGGCGAGGGGGCGCTGGTGCATGGGGCTCACACTACTTCGCCCGCGCGGCCGCGGGGTCCGCATCCGTCATCTCTCTGACGGTGTCCGCGAGGTGCCGGAGGACGGTGGCGACGGCGGGCACCCGGGCGGCCCCTCGCGCGGACACGGCGTGGAGCTCGCGCCGGTCCCCCGACGACAGCGGACGGGTGATCACCCCCGCCACGAGGGGGAAGGAGGCGACCGCGAGACGCGGCAGCGTCGCGACCCCCACTCCCTGCGCGACGAGCTGTTCGACGGCGGCGACGTTGTCGGTCTCGAAGCGGATGCGGGGGACGAATCCCGCTCGCGAGCACGAATCCAGCAGGTGACTGCGGCACCGCGGGCAGCCGGCGATCCACTCGTCGTCGGCGAGAGCACTGAGGTCGACGACGTCCTCGGCGCTGCGCGCGTGTCCGTCCGGCAGCACGAGGAGCAGGTCCTCCGCACCGATGCGTCGGGCCTCCAGCCCGCGGATGCTGTCGCCGTGCGCGTCGGTGCCGTCGCCGGGGTGGCTGAAGGTGAGGGCGATGTCGGCACGGTCGGCGCGGACGGCCGAGACCGCCTCGGGCGGCTCCGCCTCGACGTACGTGAGCGAGAGGCCCGGATCGGTGTCGGCGAGGCGACGCATGAGGCGCGGCAGGACGGTCGGCGAGGCGGAGGGGAAGCCGACCAGGCGGACGGTGCCGATCCTTCCTCCGCCGAGGTCGGCGAGCTCGCCGGCCACCGCGCCGAGCGCCGTCGTGATCGACGTGGCATGACGGGCGAGGATGCGGCCCGCCTCGGTGAGCCGCATCCGTCGCCCCACCCGCTCGACGACCGCCATCCCCAGCCGGCTCTCGAGCCGGCGGATCTGCTGGCTGACGGCGGGTTGACTGTAGCCGAGTGCGGTCGCTGCGGCGGTCACGGATCCCGTGTCACCGACGGCCTTGACGATGCGCAACTCGGCGACGGAGAGGTCCGGAACGGGCTGTGGCATGTCGATATATAACGCGATGTCATGCATTCGATGCAATACCTGCCGTGGTGCACTCGATCATCCGCCAGGACCATGGAGTCATGGCCCTCTCCCCCGCGACCGTCCGCTCGGCGTTCCCCGACTCCCGTGGATACGTCGCGGCCTGCACCGCCGGCATCCCGCCCTTCGCGACGCGGGACGCCGTTCGGGCGGATCTCGAGGCATGGCCGGATCCGATCCGCTACGCGACGAGCGCCGAGCGCTGCCGCTCCTCGTTCGCGCAACTGGTCGGGGTCGACCCCGCCGCCGTCGCCCTCGGCGCGCAGACCTCGGCGATGGTGAGCCTCATCGCGGCGTCGCTCCCCGACGGCGCGGTCGTGCTGTGCCCGGACGGCGAGTTCTCCTCCCTCGTCCTCCCCTTCGTCCACGCCGGTCGCGGCATCACGGTGCGCACCGCACCCCTCGATGCGCTCGCCGACGCGGTGGACGACGAGACGACGCTCGTGGCGTTCTCGATCGTGCAGTCCGCGACGGGTGCGGTCGCGGATGCGGACGCGATCGTCGCTGCGGCCCGCCGCCGGAATGCGCGCACCCTCTGCGACGCGACGCAGGCGATCGGATGGATGCCGGTGTCCGCCGGCGCCTTCGATGCGCTGGTGTGCCACGCCTACAAATGGCTGTGCGCGCCTCGCGGGGTCGCGTTCCTCGCGATCCGCGAGGACTTCGCCGGCTCGATCGGTCCGCGTCAGGCGGGGTGGTACGCGGGCGCAGATCCGTGGGCATCGTGCTACGGCACGGACGCGACGCTGGCGGCATCCGCCCGACGGTTCGACGTCTCGCCGGCCTGGCAGGCGTTCGTCGGCGCGGAGCCCGCGCTCGCTCTGTTCGCGGACGCCGATCCGCGGGCACTGCACGACGAGGTGACCGAGCTCGCCGAAGCCCTCCGACGCCGTCTCGATCTGCCCGCTCCGTCGCGGGCGACACCCATCGTCACCTGGCGCGACGAAGGCGGCGACGATATCGCCCGACTGCGCGCCGCGGGGATCGTCGCGTCGAGCAGGGCAGGCAATGCCCGCGTCGCACTGCACGTGTTCAACGACGAAGGGGACGTGGAGGACATCGCGCGGACCCTCGGGCGCTGACGGCGTCAGATGCGACCGGTGCGCAGTTCGATCGCGATCTGCGCGGCGTCGACCACGGCGAGTTCGTGCGCGAGCACGTCGGCGTCGAAGGTCCCCGTGTCGCGCGCATCGAGGAGAGCGCGTCGCTGCGCGTCGATGACCGCGAGGCGATGCGCGCTCTCGATCTCGAAGATGCGCGCCCGATCGGCATCCGCGGGACGCTCGGGCGCGGGGACGGAGGCCGCGCTCTCACGCAGAAGCTCGAGGATGTGCCGACGCTCCTCCCCTTCGCGCTCGCGCGTCTCGTCCGCGGACGCGGCCGGCGTGAGCGCAGCCACGAGCGGTGCGACCGACGCGCCCTGTCCGACGAGGGAGACGACGGCGACGGCGAAGGCGATGAGGATGAGGACGGACCGCAGCGGGGTGTCCTCGGGCAGCGTCTGCGCCGCAGCCAGGGTGATCGCTCCGCGCATGCCCGCCCAGACCACGAGCGCGCCCTCCCGCCAGCCGAGCGGCGCCTCCTGGAAGTAGCGGATGTCGGCGAGGCCCCGGGTCACGCGCGGTCCGAATCTGCGGACGGTGCCCCGCGAGACCCGACGCCCACGGCGGGCGAACGCGTCGACGAGCTGCGCCTCGCCCTCCTCGCTCTCGAGGCGTTGCGCGATCGTCTCGAGCCGCGGCTGCAGACGGCGCATGCGGCGGGCGCTCATCGAGAGCAGTGCGAGCAGCGGCGCGACGTACGCCGCGCGCGCGACCACCGTCAGGAGCCAGGCTCCGGCGGCGATCAACAGGGCGGGGGCGATGCCCTCATGCGCCCTCTCGACGTCCGAGAGGATCGAGGTCAGCTGCAGCCCCATGAACAGGAAGACGAACCCCTCGAGGATCAGCTCGACCGTCCGCCAGTTCTGCGCGTCCGAGAGCCGATTGCGCGCCGAGAACACGCGAGGACCGCCGACCCCCGTGATGATGCCCGCGACGACGGCGGCGACGAGACCCGAGGCGCCGAGCAGCTCCGCAGGGATCGCCGCGAGGAACGGCACCGTGAACGAGAGCACGGTGTTGACCGTCGGATCGGTGGCCCGCCGACGGACCGTCAGGTTCAGCCACCCGAGTGCCGCGCCGATGAGGACGGCGACGATGACCGAGTAGGCGAAGGTCCCCACCGCGCCCCAGAAGGAGAAGGATGCCGCCGCGGCGGCGACGGCGGTGCGCAGCAGCACGAGCGCGGTGGCGTCGTTGAGCAGACTCTCGCCCTCCAGGATCGCGATCACCCGCTTGGACACGGGCGTGCGTTTGATGATCGCCGTCGCGACGGCGTCTGTCGGGCTCACGATCGCGCCGAGCGCGACGCCCCAGGCGAACCCCAGATCCGGGATCACGAGCATGAAGAACAGGCCGAGCACGAGCGCGGTGCCGATGACGAGGAAGACCGAGAGTCCGGCGATCGCGCCGAACTCGCGCCGGAAGTGCATCGCCGGCATCGAGACCGCTGCGGAGTAGAGCAGCGGCGGGAGGATGCCGAGAAGGATCCACTCCGGGTCGAGGACGAAGTCGTCGAACATCGGGAGGAAGCTGCCGCCGACACCGACGCCGACCATCAGGATCGGCGCGGCGATGCCCGCCCAGCGGCCGACGACAGTGGTCAGCGCGACCACGAGGAGAGCGACCACCAGGCCGACAAGCGTCTCGATCACACCGAAAGCCTCTCAGAGGCAGCCCGGTGGCGGCGATCAGCGGGCGGAGCGTCCGCTGCGCGACGCGAGGGATCGCATCGCCTCGGCCGTCGGCAGATCGACCCGCAGCCTGGTCGTGCCCGGGCGAGGCCCCGCACCGTTGACGATTGCCGCGCCGCCGAGGCGGGCGAGCGGTTCGGCGAGCATCGCTGCCGAGCCCTTCGAGAGGAAGCCGATGACGCGGCCATGGGAATGGACGGCGACGTCGTGGGCGCGGCTGCCGTCTCCGCGTCCGACGCGGAGGACGTAGAGCCGGTCGTCGCGGGACCGGCGTTCCGGGTCGTCGACGACATAAAAGGTGCGAGCGACATCCTCGCGGGATGTGGGGAGCACTCGGAGGTCGGGAAGATCGTCGTGCGATCGCGTCCGGCCGATGAGCGTATGACAGAGGTGTTCGAGCCAGGTGGGCACGAGGCCCCCTTTCCTGCACGCGGCACGAAGCTCATACCGCTCCCCCGACTTTGTCACACCCCGCCTGGCAATCCCCCGGTCCGGAATGCTCAGCCGGAGGAGGCGGTTGGGATCGGTATGAAGGCGATCGTCTACAGCTCCCCGGGCGCATCCGACGTCCTGTCCCTCGTCGACCGTGAGGTCGCGACCCCCGGCCCCGACGAGGTGCGTGTGCGCATCGCCGTCTCGGGCGTGAACCCGACCGACTGGAAGTCCCGGTCCGGCGGCACGACGCGCGGATCCTTCGTCGAGACGGTCCCGAACCAGGACGGAGCCGGCATCGTCGACGCCCTCGGCGACGGGGTCGACGACCTGGCCGTCGGCGACAGGGTGTGGGTGCATCTCGCGCAGCACCAGCGCCCGACGGGGACCGCTCAGGAGTACACGGTGGTGCCGGCATCGCGGGCGATCCGCCTGCCCGACGGCATCGACTTCGCGACCGCGGCCAGTCTCGGCGTGCCCGCCGTCACGGCCCACCGCGCGCTCACCGTGCACGAGGACGGGCCTGCGCGTCTGGCGCCGGGCGCTCTCGTCGGGCGCACCGTGCTCGTCGCGGGTGGTGCCGGCGCCGTCGGCCACGCCGCGATCCAACTCGCCCGATGGGCCGGCGCCACGGTGATCACGACCGTGAGCTCGGACGCCAAGGCGGAGCTCGCCCGCGCCGCCGGCGCGCACCACACCATCGACTACACGCAGGGCGACGTCGCGGCCAAGGTGCGGGAGGTCGCCCCCGACGGCGTGGATCAGATCGTCGAGGTGTCGCTGGCCACCAACGCCGCCCTCGACGCAGAGGTCGCGGCCGGCCACGCCGTCATCGCGTTCTACGCCGATGACAACGGCGACACCTTCAGCATGCCCATCCGCCCGACGTTCGCGAAGAACATCCGGGTGCAGGGCGTCCTCCTCTACACCGTCGGGGAGCCCGCTCTGGACGCTGCGGTCGCCGACATCACGCGCGCACTCGAGGACCATGCGCTGCCGGTGGGCGAGGAGCACGGCCTGCCGTTGACATGGTTCCCGCTCGAGCAGACCGCGGCCGCCCACGACGCCGTCGAGGCGGCGACCGTCGGGAAGGTCCTCATCCGCGTCGCCGACCTCTGATCGCCCGGATGCCACGGGCCACGCGATCGCTCAGCCCGCGGCATCCGTCTCGTCGTCGATCCGCGCTGCCGCGATGTGACTGATCGGTCGCCACACGAGCACCAGGGTGACCGCGGCCCCCACGAAGGCGAACCACCATGGGGCGGTGAGTCCGCCGATCTGGGCGATGACGCCGCCGAGCGCTTGGCCGATCACGAGCCCGCCGAAGACGCCCACCATGTTCACCGATGCGATCCGACCCTGGAGTTCGTGCGGGACGAGACGCTGTCGGACGGTGGTGGAGATCGTGCCCCACACGAAGGCATAAGCGCCGAAGGCGATCATGATGACGAAGGCGACCGCACCCGACGTCGTCAGCGCGAAGGCGAGATGCATCGCCACCTCGGCGCTGAGGCAGACGCGCATGAGGGTCGCGAAGGAGAACCGTCTCTCGAGCCACCCGAACGAGAACGTGGCGAGCAGTCCGCCCACGGCGGACGCCGTCGTGAGCGCACCGTACCCGACGGGACCCATGCCGAGGTGATCCGTGGCGTAGAGGACGAGGACGCCCCACGGCGCCGCCCAGGTGACGTTGAAGGTGAGGATGATGAGGACGAGGGTCCGCACGGGCGGGTTGCGCCACAGCCAGCGGATGCCGACGGCGATGTCGGTGTGGACGGGTGTCCGCGGAGAATCGGCCGCCGTCTTCGGCACCGGTGTCGCGGTGATCCGCGAGATGAGGACGACGGCGAGCGCGACGCACAGCGCCTGGACGGCGAACGGCCAGAAGGACCCGACCGCGAAGAGGAACGCACCGAGCGGTGGGCCGCCGAACTGGTTCGCCACCAGGAAGCCCGCCTGCAGGCGGGCGTTCCCGACGCCGAGGTCCGACTTGCGGACCATCATCGGCAGGAGGGTGCTGCTGGTGGTGTCGACGAACACCTCCGCGCACCCGTAGAGGAATGCGACGGTCAATACGAGCCAGATGCTCGCGACACCCGTCAGGAGGAAGCCGCACAGCGCCACGAGGACGAGGGCCCGCGCGCCGTTGGCGATCATGATCAGCAGCCGCCGGTCGAGCCGGTCGGCGATCGCGCCCGCATGCAACCCGAAGAGCAGCCACGGGAGGAACTGCAGGACCGCCCCGGCGGCGACCAGGATGGGAGAGTCCGTCATCGACGCGATCAGAAGGGGTGCTGCAGCGAGCGCGATGCCGTCGCCGACGTTGCTCGTCCACGACGACGCGAGCAGCCAGCGGAAGTCCCGCCCCAGCCGCCGCGGCGCGACCCACTCACCGATGCCCACCGGAAGAGCCTAGAGGTCGTCGTCCCCGCAGGGTGGCGTGAGAGAGGGCATTGCATCCGCGCCGGCGACACCGCGAGGATGTGGCCATGACGGAGAGCTCTCCCACCCCCGGAGCGGTCGGCCCACTCGGCCAGATCTCGCGTCGGGTGACTGACATCGAGACGGCGGTCAGATGGTACCGCGACGTCCTCGGCCTGCCGCACCTCTACACCTACGGTGATCTGGCGTTCTTCGACGCCGGCGGCATCCGTCTCTTCCTGACGGCGACGGATGAGGGGGCGGGACCGTCGGGCGAATCGGTCCTCTACTTCCGCGTCGACGACATCCGCGACACACATCGTGCGCTGACGACGCGCGGGGTCGCCTTCACGGACGAGCCGCACCTGATCCACCGGCACGAAGACGGGCTCGAGGAGTGGATGGTGTTCTTCGCGGACCCGGAGGGCCGTCCGCTGGCACTCATGTCGCAGGTCCGGCCGGTGGGCTGAGGCGGGACGCGAGGCGAGACGACTCACGATCCCGCGGTGAGGAGTCCCGATTCGTAGGCGAGGATGACGAGCTGCGCCCGGTCGTGCGCGTGAACCTTGGCCATGATGCGATTCACATGAGTCTTGGCCGTGTGCGGCGAGATGAAGAGGTCGTCGGCGATCTCCTGGTTCGACCGGCCGCGAGCCACCATCAACAGCACCTCGCGCTCGCGTTCGGTGAGCTGCTCGAGGCTCACCGAGGGCGTCAGCTTCAGCTGCGGGGTCGCGACGAACCGGCCGATCAACGCCCTCGTCGCGACCGGCGACAGGAGCGCGTCGCCGGCATGGACGGCGCGGACGGCGCGGACGATCTCCTGCGGCTCCGCGCCCTTCCCGACGAAACCGCTGGCCCCGGCGCGAAGCGCGGCGACGAGGTACTCGTCCTCTTCGAAGGTCGTGAGGATGAGCACTCGGGTGGCCGACAGCTCGGCAACGGCGCAGATCGCCGCGGTCGCCGCGATCCCGTCGAGCACCGGCATCCGGATGTCCATGACGACGACGTCGGGACGATCCCGGGTCGCGGCGAGGAGCGCTTCCTGCCCGTCGGCGGCGGAGCCGATCACCTCGATGTCGTCCGCTGCCGCCAGGATGTCCGTGACCGCTTGACGGACGAGGGGCTGGTCGTCGACGACGAGCACGGTCGTCATGCGTCCTCCTTCACGAGCGGCAATCGGGCGCTGAGCCGCCAGCCGCCCGGTACCGGCCCCGCCGACACCGATCCGCGGACGGCGGCGACCCGTTCCCGCAACCCGACCAGTCCGAGTCCGGATCCGCCGATCCCGTCCTGCGCCGATGACTCGTGCCTCGGGTTGGTGACGGTGACGACGAGGGCGTCCTCCCCGACCTCGACGAGAACGTGCGCGCGGTCTCCCGAACCGTGCTTGTGCGCGTTGGTGAGCCCTTCCTGCGCGAGGCGATAGGCGACGAGGTCGACCGCGCCGGTCACCCGGGCGGGGTCTCCGTCGATCCGGGTGGTGACATCGAGACCGGATGCCGCGAACTGCGCCGCGAGCTCGTCGAGCCGATCGAGCCCTGCCGGGGGCGCCGGTGTCGCGTCATCAGCGTCCTCGGATCGCAGCATCGACAGCAGGTCGCCGATCTCGCTGAGCACTGTCCGCGACGCCTCGCGGATGGTGACCAGGGACTCCTTCGCCTTCTCGGGATGCGCGTCGATCGCGGACGACGCTACGCCCGCGTGCAGGCTGATGACCGCGATCTGGTGCGCCACGGTGTCGTGGAGGTCGCGGGCTATGCGGAGGCGCTCCTCGCTCACCCGGCGCCGCGCCTCGGCTTCGCGGGTGCGCTCCGCTCGCTCTGCTCGATCGGTGATCGCAGTGATGTACGCGTGTCGTGCGCGAGCGCCGCTGCCGGCCGCCGTCGCGAAGGCGACGATGAGCCCGAACTGGAATATCCGGGGGTCGATCACGCCCGCCACGGCCGCCGGCAATGCGAGGACCATGATCAGCACCGCGACGCACGCACCGATGAGGAACACCTTCGAGCGCTGATAGCGATAGGCCACCTGGAACATCGCGACGCCGACCGCGACCGCGACGCCGATCGACAGCGTCCCCGCGACGGAGACCGCGCCGAACAGGACGAGGACGGCGACCAGGACCGGGATGGGACGCCGGTGCCGCCACGGCAGGACGACGATCGGCGCGATCATCAGCGCCGTCGCGGCGGGTCCGGACGACTGGAACTCGGGAATCGGCGGCTGCGCGAACGCGAGCCCTGCGATGACGACCGCGATGAGAGTCTCCCGCACCCACCGCGGCACGCGAGGGCGCGGATCCGCAGGGGCGCCGGGGAGATCCAGAAGGGTCACGTGACAAGTGTGCCCGCGCTCGGCGCGCGCGGCATCCGTTCGGCGCGTTAGCGGCGGGTACCGCGGATGCGGTACGCGATCGACCCGACGGCGGGATGCGTCCGCCGCCGGGGCCGCAGAGGGTGGAGAAGACCGCACACGAACGGAGATTCCGCATGAACACCCCCATCCTCGAGGCCCGGGACGTCCGCAAGTCCTACGGCCGCGGGCCGAACACATTCGATGCGCTGAAGGGCGTGTCCTTCCGTATCCATGAGGGCGATTCGGTGGCGATCGTCGGAAAGAGCGGCTCGGGCAAGTCGACTCTCATGCACCTGCTGGCGCTGCTGGACGCCGCGGATTCGGGCACGATCCTCCTCGCCGGGGACGACACCGCCCATCTCCGCGGATCCCGCCTGAACAAGACGCGGAACCCGACCTTCGGCTTCGTCTTCCAGCAGTTCTTCCTGACCGGCACCACGACCGTCCTCGACAACGTCATGCTGCCCCTGAAGATCGCCGGCGTCCGACGCGGCGAGCGCCGGCGTCGCGCCATGGCGGCGCTCGAGCAGCTCGATCTCGCCGACAAGGCCCACAACAAGGCTGCGAACCTCTCCGGTGGCCAGAAGCAGCGGGTCGTCATCGCCAGGGCCCTCGTCAACGACCCGCGCCTGATCCTCGCCGATGAGCCCACCGGCAACCTCGACACGCAGACCGGAGCTGTGGTCGAGGACATCCTCTTCACCCTCAACCGCGAGCACGGCATCACGCTCATCGTGGTGACCCACGACGAGGATCTCGCGGCCCGCTGCGACCGCCGGATCGTCATCCGCGATGGGCTCATCGTCGAGGACTCGGCGCAGGAGGCGGCGGCATGAGGACCACGGACATCGTCACCTCTGTGGTCGCCAACACGTTCCGTTCCAAGACCCGGACGATCCTCACCATCCTGGCGATCTTCGTCGGCGCGTTCACCCTGACGCTGACGAGCGGCCTCGGGACAGGGATCAACGCCTACCTCGACGACACCGTGTCGGGCGTCGGCGCATCCGACGCCATGACGGTGACGAAGAACGCCGAGTCGGAAGAAGGCCTCCCCGGCCAGGCCTCGGACGGCCCGCAGGAGTACGACCCGAACACGGTGTCCGGCGGCATCCCCGGGACGACCGTCTCCGCCCTCACGCCCGACGACATCGACACGATCGGAGATGTCGACGGCGTGCTGCGCGTCGATCCGGTGCGGACGATCTCGCCCGACTACATCGTGGTCGGCGACGGGACGAAGTACGAGGCATCTGTCGGCAGCCTGATCCCCGGCCAGACCGTCGTGCTCGCCAGCGGCGCGGAACCGGACCCGGACGCGACCGAGTACGAGGTGACGATCCCCGTGACCTACGTGGAGCCGCTCGGTTTCGCCGACGCCGAGGCCGCCATCGGCGAGACGGTCACCGTGTCGGTGACGGACGCCGAGCGCACGCCGCACACGATCGACGCGACGGTCACAGGCGTCGCCGAGGAGGCGATCGCGAGCCCGACAGGCAGCGGTCTGCTCGTGAACACCGCGTTCGAGGACGCGCTGTTCGCGGCGCAGAGCACGGGGCTCACTGCCGAGCAGGCCGACCGCTACGCGTCGGCGACGGTCTGGTTCAACCCCGAGGCGACGGATGCCGAGATCACGGCGCTCAAGGATCGCCTGGCGGACGAGGGCTATACCGGCACGACGATCGCCGACCAGCTCGGAACGGTGAAGACGATCATCGACGGCATCGTGCTCGTGCTCAACGCGTTCGCCGTCATCGCCCTGCTCGCAGCGGCGTTCGGCATCGTGAACACCCTGTACATGTCGGTGCAGGAGCGCACCCGGGAGATCGGCCTGATGAAGGCGATGGGCATGGGCTCGGGCCGCGTGTTCTCGCTCTTCAGCCTCGAGGCGGCCTTCCTGGGCCTCCTCGGCAGTGCGATCGGAGCGATCATCGCGATGGCGGCCGGCAGCGCCATCAGCACGGCGCTCGCCGGAGGACTGCTCGCCGACCTCCCCGGCCTGACGCTCATCGCCTTCGATCCGGTGTCGATCGCCACGGTGATCGTACTGGTCATGGCGATCGCGTTCCTCGCGGGAACACTCCCCGCCGCCCGTGCCGCGCGGGCCGATCCGGTGGAGTCGCTGCGGTACGAGTGAGGTGGACGCCGCACGCTCGCGCACCGACGACGAAGGGCCCGCCAGATGGCGGGCCCTTCGTGGTACCGGTCGGGATGACAGGATTTGAACCTGCGACCCCTTGACCCCCAGTCAAGTGCGCTACCAAGCTGCGCCACATCCCGGTTCGTCGCCCTTGCGGACAACTCCCCTATCCTAGCCGGTCCCGGCGCCTCCCGCGAACCGCCACGGGGTTCCGCGTGTCCGGGCGCGGGACTACTCTGCCCGGATGACCGAGATGAACCGCGTCACCGTCGTCAGGGGCGACATCACTCAGCAGCAGGTCGACGCCGTCGTCAACGCGGCCAACCGGGCGATGCGCGGTGGCGGGGGCGTCGACGGCGCCATCCACCGCGCGGGCGGCCCGCAGATCCTCGCCGACTGCATCGAGCGGTTCCCTCACGGCCTGGCCACGGGGGATGCCGGCTGGACGACCGCCGGCGACCTGCCCGCCCGCTGGGTGATCCACGTCGTCGGACCGAACCACACCGCCGGCGAACGCGACCGCGCCCTGCTGACCTCCTGCTACCGCAGAGCCCTCGAGGTCGCCGACGAGCTCGGCGCGACCTCCGTCGCGTTTCCGCTCGTGAGCGCCGGGATCTACGGATGGCCGCTCGACGATGCGGTGGACGCCGCCGTCACGACGCTGCAGGACACGCCGTCGCAGGTCGCCGAAGCGCGCATCGTCGCCTTCGACCAGGCCATGTTCGACCGGGTGGAGCGGCGGCTCGCGGCATCCTGACCTGCCTACGATGGGTTCACCGTACGGGAGGAGGGTGACATGGCGGATGCCGTGCGCGTCGACTCCTGGCTCTGGGCCGTCCGCGTCTACAAGACCCGCTCCGCGGCGACCACGGCATGTCGAGCCGGGCACGTCCGCGTCAACGGCGAGAAGGCGAAGGCCGCGCAGCAGGTGCGACCCGGCGACGAGTTGCGCGTGCGGATCGCCGGATTCGACCGCATCCTCGTCGTCCGTCAGACGATCACCAAGCGTGTCGGCGCGCCGCTGGCCGCCGTCGCGGCGGAGGACCGGACGCCCGAACGGGAACCCGTCGCGCAGATCGCGGTGCGCGACCGCGGCGCGGGCCGACCGACCAAGCGCGAGCGGCGCGACATCGAGAAGCTACGCGGCCGCTGACACCGCTCGGCGGTCGATCGCGCGGCGCGTGCCGGCATCCACCCCTCCCACGGCGGCCGCGGTGACGGCGTAGACGACCAGGTCCCTCGGGTCGAAGACCGTGCCGAACACGAGCACGATCGGAGGCCACTCCCCCGCCCATCGCAGCGGCAAGCCGGTCAGCTGGAACAGCTCCACCGCGACACTCCAGGCGAGGACGACCGCGGCGGTCATCCACGACCGCCATCCCGGGAAGAGGAGGACGAGCCCACCCCAGACGGCGATCACATAGAGCGCATCTGCGGCGATGTCGGACGCCGCTCCGTCCAGCGCCGACAGGTGCACCGCGAGCCCGACGGTCACGGCCAGGACAGCGGCACAGAGTCCGGCGAGTCGTCTCACGAGGTGAGCAGCCCGCGGAGCCACGACACCGGCTGCGTGGTCGCTCCCGCCTCATGGACGCGCTCGATGAGGCCTCGATCGCTCGTCACCACGAGGGTGCGATCTCCCCGGTGCACCGACTCGACGGCGGACGCCACGATCTGGTCGTCGCCTTCGCCCGCGGCGCGCACCACCTCGAGCTCGCCCGCATCGGAAGCGGCGCGGGCAGCTCCCTCGAGGACCGCGACCACGCGGGGGAACCAGCGGTGCCCGCCGAGTCCCAGCGCCTCGGCGGGCACGCCGCCGCGCGAGAAGTCGGACAAGCCCGAGAGCAACCGCTCGGTGGCGCCTGCGCGGTCCTTCCACCACCCGTCCGGCGTCGAGCCCACGACGTTCGCCGCGTCGACGACGACCGTCACCCGCGTCGACAGGGCCTCGCGCAGCGTGGGCCACGAGCCCGCGAAACCGGGATGCAGCGGCATGCCGTCGACGCGGTCGACCGCCACCCACTCCAGCGCGTAGCTCTCGGGGTCGGCGATGACCGGTTCGAACGGACGCTCCACTGTCGCGACGAGCGTCGTGTAGGTCCACACGTCTCGGTCCAACACGCTCGTGAACAGCGGCCGCAGGGCGTCGCCGGGCACACCGGCCTCCTCCTGCGACTCGCGGATCGCGGCATCCGTCGCACTCTCGCCCTCGTGGCGAGCTCCCCCGGGAATTCCCCACGTCCCGCCGAAGTGACTCCACGAGACCCGGTGCTGCAGCAGGATGCCGCGGGCCGGGTCGTGCGCGAGCAGTCCCGCAGCCCCGAACCGTCCCCAATACTTCTCGCCGCTGTCGGCGAGTATCCACGCGTCACCGGGGTCGCGCGGTCCGAGCGGACGACGCGGCTCACCGGGGTCGGGCGGGCGGATGATCACCCGACCAGCCTCTCACGCAGCGCGTGGCAGGGCGCGGCATCCGTCACCGGACGACGCGCAGGCGACCGAGGCTCAGCGCTGCCGGCGCTCGCGCACCCGCATGTTCGTGACGATGGGCGTGCCCTCGAACCCGAAGATCTCGCGCAGGCGCCGCTGGATGAACCGGCGGTAGCCCGGGTCGAGGAACCCGGTCGTGAACAGCACGAATGTCGGCGGCCGCGTCGAGGCCTGCGTCCCGAACAGGATGCGGGGCTGCTTGCCGCCGCGGAGCGGGTGCGGGTGCTCGGCGATGAGCTCGGCGAGGAACGCGTTGAACTTGCCCGTGGGGATGCGCTGATCCCACGACTCGAGCGCCGTCTCGAGCGCCGGGACGAGCTTGTCGAGGTGACGTCCGGTGCGGGCCGAGAGGTTGACGCGCGGCGCCCACGTGACGTGCGCGAGGTCCTGCTCGATCTCGCGCTCGAGGTACCGACGACGGTCGGCGTTGTCCATGTCGTCGTCGTTCAAGCGATCCCACTTGTTGAACGCGAGGACGAGGGCACGACCGGACTCGAGCACCAGGTCGATGATGTTGAGGTCCTGCACGCTGATCGACTCGGTGACATCGAGGACGACGACGGCGACCTCGGCCTTCTCGAGAGCCGCACTGGTGCGCAGCGATGCGTAGAAGTCGGCGCCCTGCTGCAGGTGCACACGACGACGGATGCCGGCGGTGTCGACCAGACGCCACAGCTTGCCGCCGAGCTCCACGACCTCGTCCACGGGGTCGCGAGTGGTGCCCGCGAGGTCGTTGACGACGACGCGCTCCTCCCCCGCGGCCTTGTTCAGCAGCGACGACTTGCCCACGTTCGGTCGTCCCAGGATCGCGACGCGGCGGGGCCCGCCGAGCTCGTTCTTCGCGACGGCCGAGACCTCGGGCAGCACCTTCATGACCTCGTCCAAGAGATCTGCGACGCCGCGGCCGTGGATGGCGGACACAGGGTGCGGCTCGCCGAGGCCGAGGTTCCAGAGGGCGGCGGCCTCCGGCTCCTGGCGCGCATCGTCGATCTTGTTGGCCACGAGGAAGACCGGCTTGTCGGTCTTGCGCAGCATCCGAACCACCTGCTCGTCGGTCGCGGTCGCGCCGACCATCGCGTCGACGACGAACATGACGACGTCGCACAGCTCGATCGCGATCTCGGCCTGTGCGGCGACGGAGCGGTCGATCCCCTTCGCGTCGTGCTCCCAGCCACCGGTGTCGACGAGCGTGAACCGGCGATCCATCCACTCGGCCTTGTAGCTCACTCGGTCACGCGTGACGCCGGGGGTGTCCTCCACGACGGCTTCGCGACGACCGAGGATGCGGTTGACGAGCGCGGACTTGCCGACGTTCGGCCGTCCGACGATCGCCACGACGGGCAGCGCCGGCAGCATCTCGACGACCTCGCCTCCGGCGGTGAAGCCGGCCAGCAGATCGTCGTCGTCCTCGTCGAGCTCGTAGTCGGCGAGCGAGGCACGGAGGGCCGCGGCGCGCTGCTCGGCGAGTTCCTCGTCGAGGTTGGCGAGCTTCTCCTCGAGCTGATCGGGGCCGCCTTCGTATTCGTAGTCGTCTTCGGCGCTCATCGCGAGCCTTCCGTTCCCGACCGCACGACGCCCAGGACGGCGTCGACGGTCTGTGCGAAGTCCAGGTCGGTCGAGTCGACGACCGTCACGCCGGGGGCGGCGGTGAGGAAGTCGACGACCTGGGAGTCGGATGCGTCGCGCTTGTGCAGCGCGGCGGCGACCGCCGCGGCATCCTCCGTGGTCAGTTCGGCGCTGCGCCGAGCGGCACGCACCTCGGGTGCGGCGGTCAGCAGGATGCGCACGGGTGCGTCGGGGGCGACGACGGTCGTGATGTCGCGGCCTTCGACGATGACGCCGGGGCGGCCCGACTCCGACACGAGGCGCCGGAACAGGACGTTGACCTGCTCGCGGATGACGGGCACCCGCGCGACGCCGCTCACGGCGGAGCTGACCCGCGGCTCACGGATCGCTTCCGTGACCGAGGTCGCGCCCACCCGCACCCAGTAGTCGTCGGGGTCGAGCGAGATGGCGTAGTCGAAGTCGCCCGCGGCGTCCACGACGGCGGCCGCGTCGGAGGTGTCCGCGCCATGCTCGAGGACATGCCAGGCCAGCGCCCGGTAGGCGGCGCCGGTGTCGAGGTAGCCGTAGCCGAGGCGGCGCGCCGCCTCCTTGGACACACTCGACTTGCCGCTGCCGGCAGGGCCGTCGATGGCGACGGTGATGGGGTCAGTCATTGAGGCTCGCAATCTTCCACCCGCGCGCGGCGAGGCCGTCGGTGGCGACGGTCACCGCGGACGGGACGACACTGATCTCGCCGAGACCGAACTGGGCTCCGGGCGAGTGCTCGAGACGGAAGTCCTCGACGTTGACGTCGAGCTCGCCGAGGTCGC
Source organism: Microbacterium sp. NPDC080005 (assembly GCF_040702445.1). Taxonomy (NCBI): domain Bacteria; kingdom Bacillati; phylum Actinomycetota; class Actinomycetes; order Micrococcales; family Microbacteriaceae; genus Microbacterium; species Microbacterium sp. NPDC080005. Next base: position 1,397,916 of record NZ_JBFBLD010000001.1, read on the forward strand.
CGAACAGGCGCCCCAGCTGGCCGGGGGTGTCGTCCACCATGACGACGACCGTCTCGAAACGGCGGTTCTGACCGTGCTTGCCCGGCAGCCTCTCGACCCCCTCGTTGCCCCGACGGATCGTGTCGGCCACGGTGCGGCGCGCGCCCGGCGCATCGGGATCGCGGAGCGCGCGGGCGACGCTCGTCAGGTCCGCCGCGAGCGCATCGAGCACCTCGACGACCGGGTCGGCGTTGGCACCGAGGATCTGCACCCAGAGCTCAGGGGCGGATGCGGCGATGCGGGTCGTGTCTCGCACGCCCTGTCCCGCGAGGCGGAGCGAGGCGTCCTCGGCACCGACGAAGCGTCCGGCAAGGAGGGATGCCACGAGCTGCGGCACGTGCGAGACGAGAGCTACCGAGCGATCATGCTCTTCCGGACTCATCTCGATCAGGCTGGCACCGAGGTCGAGCGCGAGTCCTTCTACGACGGCGAGGTCGCGGGCGGACGTCTCCTCGTCCCGGCAGATGACCCACGGCCGTCCGAAGAAGATGTCGGCGCGGGCGGAGATCGCCCCGCCCCGTTCGCGTCCGGCCATGGGATGGCTTCCGATGTAGCGCGACAGGTCCACCCCACGCTCGCGCAGCACGAGCAGTGGCTCGAGCTTGACGCTCGCGACGTCGGTGACGACCGCGTCGGGGAAGGCGGTGAGCTCGCGCTCGATGACGTCGGCCGTCACATCCGGCGGCACCGCCACGACGACGAGATTCGGTCGGTCGTCCTCACGCGGCAGGCGACCCGCGCCGTAATCGACGGCCAGCCGCAGCTGAGCGGGCGACGCATCGGCGAGGACGACGTCGACACCGAGCGCGGTCAGAGCGTGACCGATGCTCGAACCGAGCAGCCCCGCGCCGACGATGCGGACGAGACCGCTCGTGCGGACCGCGCGAGGGCGCGCGTCGATGGCGTCGGTCACAACTGCTCCTGAGTGGGATCCCCGGGCGGGGTCTCCGCCTGGCGCGCGAGAGTCAGCAGCGCACCACGCTCCACTGTAGTCAACTCGCGCGTCCGCCCCGCTGGGAGCGTGCCCAGGTGCAGGGGGCCGAACTGCCGCCGCACGAGCTCCTGGACCGGGTGTCCGACGGCGGCCATCATGCGTCGGACGATGCGGTTGCGTCCCGAGTGCAGTGTCAGCTCGACGAGGCTCGTGTCGCCGTTGGCGTCGAGGAGGCGAGCCTTGTCGGCGGCGATCGGGCCGTCCTCGAGATCGAGCCCCTTGGTCAGCTGCGCGATCGTCTGCGGGAGAACACGACCCGACACCTTCGCGATGTAGACCTTGGTGACGCCGAAGGACGGGTGCGCGAGGACGTGCGCGAGCTCGCCGTCGTTCGTGAGGACCAGAAGGCCGCTCGTCTCGGCATCCAGTCGGCCGACGTTGTAGAGGCGCTCGGGCCAGTCCTTCGTGAAGCGGCGGAGGTCGGGACGGCCCTGGTCGTCCTTCATCGACGAGACGACTCCGGTGGGCTTGTTGAGGATGACGTAGCGCTTGCTCGTGTCGAGCTGGATCGCGGTGCCGTCGACGTCGACCCTGTCGTGCTCGGGGTCGATGCGGGAGCCCAGCTCGGTCACGACGACCCCGTTCACCCGGACGCGACCCTCGACGATGTACTGCTCGCAGACGCGGCGCGAGGCGACACCGGCGTTGGCGAGGACCTTCTGCAGCCGGACCCGGTTCTCGTCGGACTGATCGTTCATCGGATGGTCTCTCCTTCGAAGCCCGCGGAGCCGTCATCCAGCAGCGGGGAGATGGGGGGCAGCTCGTCGAGGGAGTTGATCCCCAGGTGACCGAGCAGCGCGTCGGTGGTGCGGTAGTTGATGGCCCCGGTCTCGGGGTCGGTGAAGGCCTCGGTGATGAGGCCACGGGCGAGGAGCGTCCGGACGACGGAGTCGACGTTCACGGCGCGGATCGAGGCGACCTGGCTGCGCGAAACCGGCTGCTTGTAGGCGATCACGGCGAGCGTCTCGAGGGCGGCCTGCGACAGCCGGGAGGGCGCCTGGCCGTTGACGAACTCGGCGACGAGGTCGTCGTGCTCCTCGCGCACGTAGAAGCGCCAGCCGCCGCCGACCTCGCGCAGCTCGAAGCCGCGGCGCGGTCCGCTCCGTTCGCCGTCGTAGTCCGCGACGAGCTCCTCGACCGCCTGGCGGACGGCGGGCACGGGCGCCCCGACGGCCGCAGCCAGCGAGACGAGGCTCTGCGGCTCGTCGATGATCATGAGAATGGCCTCGAGTCGCCGCGCGACGTCGGCGGGCTCCTGCGAGCGGGGCGGGGCCTCGATCTCGGTGGCGTCATCGGTCATAGTCGGCTCCCAGAGTGGCGAGGTTCTCTTCGGACCACCGTTCGGCGGTCCATCGCAGGGTCAGCTCCCCGAGCGGCTCGAGCTGCTCGAACGAGAGCGCTGCGTGCCGATACAGCTCCAACACCGCGATGAACCGCGCCACGACGACCCCCGTCTGGGTCACGCCGGCAACCAGTTCGCGGAAGTTCAGCTGTCCGGCGTCGCGCAGCAGGGTCACGACGACGGCCGCCTGCTCCCGGATCGAGACGAGCGGCGCATGCAGGTGGTCGAGTCCGACGTGCGGGATCTCCTTCGGCGCGAAGGCGAGCATCGCGATCGCGGCGAAGTCCTCCGGCGACAGTGTCCAGACCAGCTCGGGCACCGCGCGCCGATGCTTCTCGTCGAGCCGCACCGCCCGGGTGTGCCGCTTGCCCTCGCGGTCCAGGCAGCGGGCGAACCAGGCAGACACCTCTTTGAACGCGCGGTACTGCAGCAGTCGTGCGAACAACAGGTCGCGCGCCTCGAGGAGGGCGACCGACTCGGCATCCACCAACTCGCCCTGCGGGAGCAGCCCCGCGACCTTCATGTCGAGCAGCGTCGCGGCGACGACGAGGAACTCGGACGCCTGGTCGAGATCGGCGTCGTCGTCGAGCCCTTTCAAATAGGAGATGAACTCGTCGGTGACCTTGCTGAGCGAGACCTCGGTGATGTCGAGCTCGTGCTTCGAGATGAGGGTCAGCAGCAGGTCGAAGGGACCGTCGAAGTTGCCGAGCGAGACACGGAACCGGTCGCCCGCAGCCTCGGTCGGTTCTGCCCCGGAGGGCGCGGCGTCGGCGTCGGCGACGTCCTCAGGCGACGGCGCCACGGGCGACCAGCTCCCGCGCGAGGCGCAGGTACGCCTGGGCGGCGGAGTGTTCGGGGGCGAACTTCGTGATGGGAATCCCGGCCACCGAGGCGTCCGGGAACTTCACCGTGCGCCCGATGACCGTCTCGAGCACATCGTCGCCGAAGGCGTCGACGACCCGCTCGAGGACTTCGCGCGAGTGCAGGGTGCGCGGGTCGTACATCGTCGCGAGCACGCCGTCGAGCTGGATCGCGGGGTTCAGGCGATCGCGGACCTTGTCGATCGTCTCGATGAGAAGGGCCACGCCACGCAGGGCGAAGAACTCGCACTCGAGCGGGATGAGCACGCCGTGGCTCGCGGTCAGCGCGTTGACGGTGAGGAGCCCCAAGGACGGCTGGCAGTCGATGAGGATGACGTCGTAGTCGCCCGCGACCTTGCGCAGGACGCGCGCGAGGATCGTCTCGCGAGCGACCTCGTTCACGAGGTGGACTTCGGCCGCCGACAGGTCGATGTTGGCGGGCAGGATGTCGAGGCCTTCGACCGACGTCGAGACGATGACCTCGTTCGGGTCGCGCTTCGGGTCGAGGAGCAGGTCGTAGATCGTGGCTGTCTCGTGCGTCTGCACTCCGAGACCCGCGGACAGCGCGCCCTGCGGGTCGAAGTCGACCGCGAGCACGCGACGGCCGTACGAGGCGAGACCCGCAGCCAGGTTGATCGTCGTCGTCGTCTTGCCGACGCCGCCCTTCTGGTTGCAGAGCGAGATGATGCGCGCCGGGCCGTGACCGTCGAGCTTCGGCGGGGTCGGGAAGCCGTGGTACGGACGTCCCGTCGGCCCCATCGGGGTGTCGGTCGCCGAACCCGCCGCCGATGCGCCGGTGGCCTCCGCCGTGCTCCGCTTGCTCGCCACTGATCTCCTGCCTTCGCCGTGCTCACCCGAGTCTAGTCACCGCCGGGCCCCGGGCGAGGGAGCGACTCCCCCGCAGTGCCCTGGTCATCTCGCCCGCGGATGCGACGTGAGGTAGACGTCGCGCAGCGCGTCGACGGTGACGTGCGTGTAGATCTGCGTCGTCGCGACGGAGGCGTGGCCGAGCATCTCCTGCACGACGCGGACGTCGGCGCCACCCTGCAGCAGGTGAGTTGCGAAGGAGTGCCGCAGCGTGTGCGGCGAGACGTGGGCCGTGATCCCCGCACGCTGTGCGGCCTGCTGGATGACGAGCCAGGCGCTCTGCCGCGACAGCGGTGCTCCGCGGGCGCCGAGGAAGGCGCGGGGCGTCGCGCGGCCACGCCGCGAGAGTTCGGGTCGAGCGCGCGTCAGGTACGCGTCGACCGACGCACGGGCGTACGACCCGACGGGAACGATCCGTTCCTTCGACCCCTTGCCCCGCACCCGCAGCACCTCGCCGTGCATGAGGTCGTCGACATCGAGGTCCACGATCTCCGAGACGCGGGCGCCGGTGGCGTAGAGCAGCTCGAGCAGGGCACGGTCGCGCAATCCGATCAGCTCGCCCGGCGCCGCATCGGCGGGTGCGGGGCCGGCGGCATCCAGCAGCCGGATGACGTCGTCCACGGGCAGCGCCTTCGGCAGACGCAGAGGCGCCTTCGGTGGACGGAGCCGGACCGTCGGGTCGTCGGTCGCGATGCCCTCCCGCGCGAGGAAACGGTGGAAACTGCGTACCGCGGACTGCAGCCGGGCGAGCGAGGTCGACGCGGGAGGCGGATCGGATGCCGCCCGCTCCGCCGCGAACCTCGTGACGAGCTCGGTCGTCACGACCTCGGTGTCCTCGGCGCCGTGCTGCGCGAGCCAGTCGAGGTAGCCGGCGAGGTCGCGTCGGTACGCGGACACCGTGTGCGCGGACAGACCGCGCTCGATCGTGATGTGCCGGAGGAACGCGTCGACGGCGCGCGCGAGCCTCACGGGTTCTCAGGCCTGCGGTCGGTCCGCGCCCACGGGGCGCGATCGCCCCGGCCACGGCGCATCCGGCTCACCGAGCGTCGACCAGTCGCGGGCGCGGCCCGCGGCGGCGGCGAGGGCGGCGACCACGAGCGACGGGTTCTGCAGCGAGCGGGCGAGGACGGCGTCCACGACGTCGTCGAGGGGCACCCAGCGCACCTCGATGTCGGCCTCCTCGTCCGTGCGGGCGAACACCTCGGGCGCGTCGGCGAGGCCTCGCGCGAGGTAGATCCGGATCGCCTCATCGCTCCCCCCGGGGCTCGTGAAGAAGTCCGACAGGACGTGCCAGCGCTCGGCGGTCAGGTCCGCCTCCTCAGCGAGCTCGCGCTGGGCCGCCGCGAGCGGGTCCTCCCCGGGGACGTCGAGCAGACCGGCCGGGATCTCCCAGTCACGGAAGCCGACCGGATGCCGGTACTGCCGGATGACGAGCACCCGCCCGTCGTCGTCGAGCGCGAGGACCGCCACCGCACCGGTGTGGTCGACGTACTCCCGCACGATCGACCCGTCCCCATAAGTGAACTCGTCCCGGCGCAGATTCCAGACCCGGCCCTCGTAGACCGTGTCACTGCGTGTGACGTCGACGGCGACGGCCTCGTCCTGCAGCGGAGCGGCATCCGTCATCGCTCAGTCCTCGTTCTCGACGTCGAACAGTTCGCTCGCGCGGTGGCGATCGAGCGCGGCGGCGATGAGGCCCCGGAAGAGCGGGTTCGCCTCGGTCGGACGCGACCGCAGCTCGGGGTGCGCCTGCGTGGCGATGTAGTACGGGTGGACGTCGCGCGGCAGCTCCACGTATTCGACGAGGTCGAGGTCGGGGTTCAGGCCCGAGAACACGAGACCCGCGTCGGCGATCTGCTGGCGGTAGGAGTTGTTGACCTCGTAGCGGTGGCGGTGACGCTCGGTCGCACGGTCGGAGCCGTACAGCTCGGCGGCGAGCGAGCCTTCGGCCAGCGCCGCCTCGTACAGACCGAGACGCATCGTCCCGCCCATGTCGCCCCTGTCGAGGATGTCGACCTGCTCGGCCATCGTGGCGATGACCGGGTGCGGGGTCTCGGGGTCGAACTCGCTCGAGGACGCGTCCTCGATGCCCGCGACGTGGCGCGCGTACTCGATCACCATGCACTGCAGGCCGAGGCAGATGCCGAGCGTCGGCAGCCCCTGCTCGCGGGCGAACTTGAGCGCGCCGAGCTTGCCCTCGATACCGCGGATGCCGAAGCCGCCGGGGATCACGATGCCGTCGACGGCCGACAGCGCCTTCGCGGCACCCTCCGGCGTCTCGCACAGGTCCGAGGGGATCCAGATGATCTGGACCTTCGTCTCCTGCGCGAAGCCGCCGGCCTTGAGGGCTTCCGTGACCGAGAGGTAGGCGTCGGGGAGGTCGATGTACTTGCCGACGAGACCCACCGTGACCTCGTGCTTCGGGTTGTGCACGGCGTTGAGGACCTTGTTCCAGCGGGTCCAATCGATGTCGCCGGCCTTCGCGTCCAGCCCCAGGCGGCGGACGATGTAGGCGTCGAGGCCCTGATCGCTGAGCGTGGAGGGGATGTCGTAGATGCTCGGCAGGTCGACGGTGTTGATGACCGCGTCCTCGTCGACGTCGCACATGAGCGCGATCTTGCGCTTGTTGGACTCGGTGACGGGCCGGTCGCTGCGCAGGACGAGAGCGTCGGGCTGGATGCCGATGGAGCGCAGCATCGCGACCGAGTGCTGCGTGGGCTTGGTCTTCTGCTCGCCCGAGGCGCCCATGAACGGCACGAGCGACACGTGCACGAAGAAGACGTTGTCGCGGCCGAGTTCGTGGCGGATCTGCCGAGCAGACTCGATGAACGGCTGCGACTCGATGTCGCCGACCGTGCCGCCCACCTCGGTGATGATGACGTCGGGACGGGGCTCCTCGGTGGCCTGCAGCCGCATCCTGCGCTTGATCTCGTCGGAGATGTGCGGGATGACCTGGACGGTGTCGCCGAGGTACTCGCCGCGACGCTCCTTCGCGATGACCTCGGAGTAGATCTGACCCGTGGTCACGTTCGCGGCCTGGCTGAGCTCGATGTCGAGGAAGCGCTCGTAGTGGCCGATGTCGAGGTCGGTCTCGGCGCCGTCGTCGGTGACGAAGACCTCGCCGTGCTGGAACGGGTTCATCGTCCCCGGGTCGACGTTCAGGTACGGGTCGAGCTTCTGCATCACGACGCGCAGGCCGCGCGCGGTAAGCAGATTGCCGAGGCTGGCGGCGGTCAGACCCTTGCCGAGAGACGAAACGACACCACCCGTCACGAAGATGTGCTTGGTGATGTCGTTGTTTTTGCGTCCCGCGCCCGAAGAGTCCGTCACGGGCTTTCACTCTATCAGCCCCGCCGACCGCCCAGCCCGGTGACCGCCCGGGTGTCGTTCAGCGGGCGCGCCCGAGCGCCAGCAGTTCGCGAGCGTGATCCAGGGCCGCGTCCGAGTCGGACATGCCCGACAGCAGCCGCGCCATCTCGGCAGCACGCTCCTCGCCCTCGAGGTGCCGCACGCTCGACGCGGTCACCGATCCGTCGCTGGCCTTGACGACGGACAGGTGGTTGCCCGCGAACGCCGCGACCTGGGCGAGGTGGGTGACCGCGATCACCTGGCTGGTCTCCGCGAGCTTCGCGAGCCGCCGGCCGACCTCGATCGCCGCGGCCCCGCCGATACCGGCATCCACCTCGTCGAAGACGAAGGTCGGAACGGGATCGGTCGCGGCGATCACGACCTCGATCGCCAGCATGACGCGGCTGAGCTCACCCCCCGACGCGCCTCGGGCGACAGGACGGGGCGACGCACCCGGGTGGGGTGCGAGCTGGATCGTGACGACATCGCGACCGTGGGACGCCTCCGGCCCCGCCTCCACGGCCACCGTCACCGTCGCGTCGGGAAGCGCGAGATGACGCAGTTCGGCGGTGACCGATTCCCCGAGGCGGGATGCCGCCGCGCGCCGCGCGTCGGTCAGCTCCGCCGCCCGCGCCTCGACCTCATCGCGCAACCGGTCGCGCTCGGCCGTGAGTCGCTCGATGCGGTCCCCGTCGTCGTCGAGTTCGACGAGTCGTGCGGAGCCGGAGGCCAGCAGCTCGAGGGCAGCGTCGAGGGACCCGTGCGCGCGGATGAGGCCATTGACGGCGGCCCGACGCTCTTCGACGGCCGCGAGCTCGTGAGGCCCGCCCTCGTCCAGGTCGGCGAGGTAGCCGCTCAGTTCGCCGGCGACGTCGGCGACGCGGTACCCGAGCTCCTTAATCACTGCGGCGTGTCGGCGCAGCGCCTCATCCGAGCCGGCAGCGCGTTCGAGCGCGCGACGCGCCTCGGCGAGCAGCGCCTGCACGTCGGGTAGGTCGTCCTCGTTCGACAGCGCGGCGTGCGCGGTCGCCGCGGCCAGGCGCAGCTCCTCCGCGTTGGCGAGTCGGTCGGCACGCTGCGCGAGGTCCGCGTCCTCCCCCGGCTGCGGGTCGACCGCCTCGATGTCCGCGATGGCCGCGCGCAGCTCCGCTGCCTCGCGGGCGCGGGCGTCCTGTTCGGTCGTCAGCGTCTCGAGCTCGGCTGCTGCGGTGCGCCACGCGTCCCACACTGCGCGGTAACGCTCCAGCGCCTCGGCGACGGGAACGCCGCCGAACCGGTCGAGCGCCTCCCGCTGCGCAGCGGCGGAGGTGAGCCGCAGCTGATCGGACTGGCCGTGGACGACGACGAGCTGATCCGCGAGGTCCGCCAGCACTCCCGCCGGAGCGGTGCGGCCGCCGACGGTCGCCCGGCTCCGTCCCTCGCTCGACAGGGTGCGACCGAGGTAGAGCTCCGCGCGCCCGTCACCGAGGGGTTCGACGTCGCCCCCGGCATCGCGCACCCGTTCGACGACGGGGCCGTTCTCCGGGACGATCCACACACCGTCGACGGCGGCCTGCTCGGCGCCCGCTCGCACCGCACCGGAGTCGGCGCGCTGACCGAGGAGCAGGCCGAGGCCGGTCACGACCATGGTCTTTCCCGCGCCGGTCTCGCCCGTGATGGCGGTGAAGCCCGGACCGATCGGCAGGGTCGCCCCCGCGATGACCCCGAGGTCGCGAAGGCGGATCTGCTCGATCACGGTGTGGCCTCCGTCGCGCCCCGCCACCCCGCGACGGGCAGCTGGAACTTGCGGACGAGCCGGTCGGTGAAGACGGACGGATGCAGCCGTGCGAGGCGGACCGGCCGGGTCGACCGCCGCACGACGACGCGGGCGCCCGGCGGGAGGTCGTGCGATCGGCGACCGTCGCTCCACAGCACCGCGCGCCCCTGGTTGCGCTCCAGAACGTCGATCGAGACCGACGTCTCGGGTCCCAGGACGACGGGACGGGCGAACAGGGCATGGGCCGACAACGGCACGAGGCACAGCGCCTGCACCGACGGCCATACGACCGGTCCGCCGGCGGAGAAGTTGTAGGCGGTCGACCCGGTGGGCGTCGCGACGACGACACCGTCGCAGCCGAACGACGACAGTGGACGACCGTCGATCTCGATCATCACCTCGAGCATCCGCTCACGGGACGCCTTCTCGACGGTCGCCTCGTTGAGGGCCCACGTCCGGTACACGACCTCGTCGTGGGCGTCTCGGACCTCGACCGACAGCGTCATCCGCTCGTGGATCTCGTAGTCCCGCGCGAGGGCGCGGCCGATGGCCTCGTCGATGTCGTCGGCCTCGATCTCGGCGAGGAAGCCCACATGGCCCATGTTCACCCCGAGGATCGGGACGGATGCCGCTCGCACCAGCTCGGCCGCGCGCAGGATCGTGCCGTCGCCGCCGAGGACGATGGCGACCTCGATGTCCGCCACGTCGACGCCGTCCTCGCCGAGGATCGCGGTGTCGAGGTCGCCCAGCACCGCTGCCAGCTCCGGATCGTCTCCGGGCACGACGGGCTGCAGACCAGCTGCATGAACCGCCGCGACGACGCGCCGCGCCCCTTCTACGGTGTTCTCGCGCAGCGCGTGCGCCACCACGAGGATGTTGCGCGTCGCGTCGGTCATGCGGCTCCCGCCAGTCGGTTCACGGTGTCCAACCATTGTGTCGGATTCACGTCGTCGCTCGTCCCGGGACGCAGGTGGATGAGGAACTCCCGGTTGCCGTGTGTTCCCGCGATCGGTGACGCGATGACGCCGTGCGTGCCGAGCCCCGCGTCCCACGCCGCCCAGAGGACGGTCGCGACGGCGTCGGCTCGGCGCCCGGCATCCGTCACGAGACCTTCGCGGACCCCGGTGCGCCCGACCTCGAACTGCGGCTTCACCAGCAGCACCAGGTCGGCGTCCCGAGCGCAGACCGCGGCCGCCGCGGGAAGGACGTGCGTGAGCGAGATGAAGGAGAGGTCGCCGGTGATCACCGACGGGGTGTCGGCGACACGGGAGGCGTCGGCCAGTGACGCCGCCGTCATGTGACGGACGTTGAAGCCTTCGACGGAGACGACCTGCGGGAGCTCTGCGATCTGAGCGGCGAGCTGCCCGTGACCGACGTCGACGGCGAGCACGCGCGCCGCTCCCCGCTCGATCAGAACCTGCGTGAAGCCGCCGGTCGACGCTCCCATGTCAAGCGCGACGCGCCCCTGCGGATCGACCCCGAAGGCGTCGAGCGCCGCGATGAGCTTGTGCGCTGCCCGGCTGACGTAGTGATCGGATGCCGCGACCTCGATGACCTGATCGTCACCGATCTTCGCGGACGCCTTCACCACGGGGCGGCCGTCGACGCTCACGAGTCCGGCGTCGATGAGCTGGGCCGCGTGCGTGCGCGAGCGTGCGAGTCCGCGCGCCGCGACGGCCGCGTCGAGACGTGTCGTCATGCGTTGGCGTCGCGCGGGCCCGACTCGAGGCGCTTGGCCAGCTCGTCGTGCAGCAGCGCGTAGGCGGCGGCGCGCTCGGCGAGCGGCTGGTCCTCGATCACCTCGAGCGTCGAGAGCAGGTCTTCGCGGCGGGCCTCACCCTCGGCGGCATCCATCGACATGGATCCCACCCTACGCGTCGCGAGGGACGCCGCGGGCGGGCGCGCTCAGCGTCGGTGGAACGGGTCCGCGTAGAGCTGCTCCGGCACGCGGAACCCGTAGATCGCGCGACCCGTGCTCCAGATGGCGGCCGCACCCGCACGGACGAGGTCGATGGGGCGATCCCCTGCGGAGAGGATGCGGACGTCGGGGCCGTCGATGCGGACCGATGCCCCGCCGACGGTCGTCACGTCGCCCTTGACGATCGTCTCGGGGTAGGGCTCGTGCAGTTCTCGCAGGTCGCCGAGGATGTACGTCGGCCGTGAGACGGTCGGTGCAGCGAGCACGTGCTTGGGCCGGTCGATACCGGTGAGCACGAGGACGGAGTCGATCCCCGCGGCCTGCGCGCCGGCGATGTCGGTGTCGAGCCGATCGCCGATGAAGAGCGGATGCTGCGCCCCGAACCGCGCGACCGCCTCATCGAAGATCGGGCGCTCAGGTTTGCCGGCGACGGTCGCGAGGCGACCGACGGCAGTGTGGACAGCCGACACGAGCGTGCCGTTCCCGGGTGCGATGCCGCGCGCCTGCGGGATGGTCCAGTCCGTGTTCGTCGCGATCCAGGGGATGCCGCCCTCGTTTTCGGGGAGGGCCAGCGCGTAGGCGGCTTCGGCGAGCTGAGCCCAGCCGACCTCCGGGGCGAAGCCCTGCACGACGGCTGCAGGCTGGTCGTCCGCGCTGCGGGTGACGACGTAGCCGGCCTTCTCGAGTTCGAAGACGAGTCCATCCCCGCCGACGACGAGCACCGTGGCTCCCCCGGGGATCGTGTCGCGCAACAAGCGGACCGCCGCTTGAGGGCTCGTGACGACCTCCTGCGGCTGCGTCGGCAGTCCCAGCTCGGTGAGGTGCGCGGCGACAACGCTGTCGCGTCGCGATGCGTTGTTCGTGATGTACCCGAGCGCCCGCTCCTCTGCCGCACGAGTCAGGCTGTCGACCGCATGGGGGATGGCGCCGTTCCCTGCATAGACCACTCCGTCCAGGTCGGCGAGGATCAGGTCCACGCCCTCGAGCGGAGTGGGCCGGGATCGGGAGAACAGTCCCATCAGGCGCGCTCCCCCGCGCCGTCCTCCGGCACGGATTCCTCGTCGTCGGTGCTGTCGGCAGTCCCGTCGTCCGCGGGATCGTCGATCTCGATCTCGTCGATCTCATCGACCTCGATGGTCTCAGCATCGGCATCGATCTCGCCGAGCGCTGCGGCGGCCACGTCTGCACGGTGCTGCCACTGCGCCGCCTCGTCGGTCCGACCGAGCTCTTCGAGCACGGCTGACCTGGCCGCGAACAGCCCCGGGCTCCACGGGTACGCCGTGTCGGGGTCGAGTTCCGGGATGTCGAGTTCCTGCAGCGCCCGCTCGGTCTCGCCCAGGTCGAGACGCGCACCCGACATGGCGATGGCGAGTTCGACGCGGACATCGGTCGGCAGGCTGGAGCGATCGACGGCACGACCGACTTCGAGCGCGCGATCGGGTCGTCCCACGCCGCGCTCGCTGTCGACCATGAGTGCGATTTGATCGTCGCGCCCCGAGATTCGACGGAACGTCCGCAGCTCTCGCAGCGCGAGAGCGAAGTCACCCACGGCGTAAGCCGTGATCGCGACAGTCTCGCGGACGACGGCGATGCGGCCTGCGCTGCGGGATGCCGCGAGTGCGTGTTCGTGCGCGAGCGCCGGGTCTTCGTCGATCAGCCGCGCGGCCATCGCGAGGTGCCGGGCGACCTGTTCGGCATTGTCTTTGCTGAGTGTCTTCAACTCGTTGCGGGCAGCGCCGTTCAGATCCCGGGCGCTGATCTCGTCCGGCACGACGGGTCCAGCCGGAACGCTTCGTCGATCGGAACCCTGAGGCGGTCGGGAGTTGCGGCGCTCACCGTCGCGCTTCTCGTAGGGGCGACGCTCACCGTCACGCTTCTCGTAGGGGCGACGCTCCCCATCACGTCTCGGGTAGGACGAACGCTCCCCGTCACGCTTCTCGTACGGACGACGCTCACCGTCACGCTTGGGATACGACGAACGCTCCCCGTCACGCTTCTCGTACGGGCGACGCTCGCCATCTCGCTTCGGGTACGCGGAGCGCTCACCGCCACGCTTCTCATACGGACGACGCTCCCCGTCACGCTTCGGGTACGAGGGGCGCTCACCGTCGCGCTTCTCATAGGGGCGACGCTCACCGTCACGCTTCTCGTAGGGGCGACGCTCACCATCACGCTTCGGGTACGCGGAGCGCTCACCATCACGCTTCTCATACGGACGACGCTCCCCGTCACGCTTCGGGTACGAGGGGCGCTCACCGTCGCGCTTCTCATAGGGGCGACGCTCACCGTCACGCCGTACG